>NZ_JACJSD010000047.1 GCF_014697615.1 Nostoc sp. FACHB-280
AATTTTGGGCTGATTTAGCTGATGAATTGATGCGCCTCAAGCCCCATAAACTACCCTATTTTCAGCAAGGTTTACGGGCTATGACTCTTATCCAGTCTGCTTTATAACTTCTCTGTCACCCCTTCAGGGTTGGGACTTTGAGTGGCATTCTTAAGCAAGCACAAGTCAATGTTGAGGAGTTTATTGACAACCTATGAGGTCTAATATTTTCTTGATAAAGAGGCAATTTATAGGCTGTTTTAGAGACATAGGGTAAAACCTCTCTACAGTTCAAGATGATTTTGACTTCTGACTTCTGACTTCTTCTCCATAACGCTAGTAACTACATTAATTAAATTTTCAGGGTCAACAGGTTTAGTCAAGTAATGCTGAAAGCCGGCGGCGAGAATTTTTAAGCGGTCTTCTTCGTGGGAAAATGCAGTTAAAGCGATCGCTGGAACAAGACCACCGTTTTCTGGTGCTAAACCCCGGACTTGTTGAATGAAATTATAACTTTCTTGGTTTGAGAGACTGAGGTCACTAATCAAGATATCTGGTTTTGTCTCTTCAATGATTACCAGTGCAGTCTCAACTGATGCGACTGCTGTAGCATTTGCGCCATACTCTTCAAACATAAAGGCCAAAAAGTTGCGGCTGTCTGTTTCATCACCGACAACCAAAACTTTCAAACCTACTAAGGGTGTATTCCCGGCTACACAAGCAATCGAGTTTTCCGCCTTACCATCAAGACTTGGACTTGGCATTAAGGGGAGTCTTAAGGTAAAAGTCGCGCCTTGTCCCTTACCTGGGCTGTCGGCGATAATGATGCCGTGGTGTAGTTCTACCAAGTGACGGACGATCGCTAGTCCTAATCCTAAACCATTGTGCGATCGCGTGGTAGTGCTGTCTGCTTGGCGGAACCTTTCAAATACTTTGGGGAGAAAGTCTGGTTCAATTCCAATTCCTGTATCAATTACCTGAATTTGAGCATAAGATGAACTAACAAACCGAATGGGAGATACGCCAGAAGATAGGACAATTTCCCTTGATGGGACTGGATCTCTAGGCTCTGTGTCAGTTTCTTGGATGAGTTCTAAATTGACAGTAACTTTACCATCTTGTGGTGTAAACTTAATTGCATTATTTAACAGATTCCAGACTATTTGTTGTAAACGTACTGGATCACCACAAACTGAACCAATAGCAGAATCAAGAATTGTGTTGATTTGAATATGTTTACTCTCAGCTAAGGGACGCACTGCTTCTAGGGCAGCTTCAATGACAGTTACTAAGTTCACTACACATAAATTCAGTTTTAGCTGACCACGAATAATCCGCGATATATCTAAAATGTCTTCAATTAATTGCACTTGAGATGTCGCATTACGTTCTATAGCTTCTAAAGCTTTAGCAGTAGCTTTGTCATCCAGTTTTTTAGAACGTAATATTTTTGACCAGCCCAACATAGAAGTCAAAGGTGTGCGGAGTTCGTGAGAAAGCACAGCCAAAAATTCATCCTTCATCCGGTTGGCTGCTTCTGCTTCTTGTCTGGCTGTTTGTTCTCGAATGATTTGAGCGCGGACTTCTTCAGCTTGTTTGCGTTCGGTGATGTCTTCTAGTGTGCCAACATAGCCAAGTAGTTTTCCTTGCGCCGAAACCATCCGGGATGAACGCACCTGTACCCAACGCCGACTATGATTAGCTGTGAGAAATTGAAAATCCTCTGAGTAGTTTTGGCAACCCTTGTCTAAGTATTTTGACCAAGTAGCGATCGCTCTTTCTCTATCATCAGGATGGACAAATTCTAGCCATTGTTTTTCTAAACTTTCGGCAGCATTTAAACCACAAATTGCCTGATAGTGAGGATTAGTATATTTACATTTTCCTGCTGTATCTATTTCAAAAATCCCCACTGGCGAACAAGTACTCAGAGAACGAAAACGTTCTTCACTTTGCCGTAGTTCTGCATTTACAGATGCTAGTTGAGTTGCATGTTCTTTAATTGCTTGTGTCTTTTTAAATAGCTCCACAAATACAGTAACTTTCGATATTAATATGTTCGTATCTATGGGCTTAAGCAAATAATCCACCGCTCCTAGTGCGTAACCTTTAAATAGCATTTGGTCACTGGTACTAAAGGCGGTAAGAAAAATAATAGGAGTTTGACGCGACCTTTCTCGACTACGAACTAAATTAGCAGTTTCAAAGCCGTCCATTCCCGGCATTTGTACATCTAGCAAAATGACAGCAAAATCTTGATGCAGCAGACACCGCAAAGCCTCAGAACCAGAGGTTGCTTTAACTAAATTTTCTCCCAGTCTTTCTAAAATTGCTTCTAGTGCCAACAAATTTTCTAATTTGTCATCTACCAAAAGGATGTTGACTTTGGGTTCAGGCTGCATGATTTATTGCACTATAATTCAGTTCAGGTCTAGGTTTCAATCTCTTACAAGAGGATTGCTTGAATTATTATGACACGACACAGTTTCTGTCATTTGTCATTTGTCAATGGTCAATAGTCAAAAGCCTGAAGTATGACATTTCACACTTCAGACTTTACACTTCAGACTGCAAATTTTCTCTTATCTTTGCAAACTGCGAGGATCAAGGGCATCTCTTAAACCATCACCCAGTAAGTTAAATGCTAATACTGTCAAAATAATCAGCACGGCTGGCGGCCAAATTAACCAAGGTTGGAGTACCAAAATTGAAGCATTGCTGGCGAGGGAAAGCATATTTCCCCAAGAAGGATCAGGCTGTTGAATTCCTAAACCAATTAAACTTAAAACTGCTTCAGCACCAATAAAACTCGGAACGGCTAAAGTTGCAGAAATAATGATATATGTAGCAGTTTGCGGCAGAACGTGACGGACAATAATGTAAAGGGGATTTCCACCCATTGCCCGTGCAGCTTGGACAAATTCTCGTTCTTTAATCGAAAGTACTTGTCCGCGAATTACTCTCGCTAAACCAGCCCAACTAATTACAGATGTAATAATCACAATTAATAAAAAGCGTTGGGTACTACTTAACCCTGGTGGTAAAACTGCACCTAATGTCACCAAGAGATAAATACTAGGAAAAGTCATTAATACTTCTGCCAAGCGCATAATGACGCTATCTAACCAACCACCAAAATAGCCAGAAATTCCTCCCAACAACAAACCGAGGGGAAAGGTAAAAATTACACCAATAATCCCAATAAATAAACTAATACGACCACCATGTAGCAAGCGGCTAAATTGGTCGCGTCCTTGGTCATCAGTCCCGAAAATATTTAATCTAGCGTTGTTATCTGCACCAAATAAATGCCAAGTTAAGGGAATACCGGGAAAAATTGTGACTTCATCCCATTTGGGGGGTAGGGGTAAACTCAACTGCAACAAACGGTATTCTGGCCCAGAGACAAATAAACGCAGAGGAGATGGCTTTGTTGAGTCTACAATTAATTGGCGATCGCCTGTCTTAATATCAGTGTTACCTTGAGTCGTCGGGTAAATATGGGGGCCGATAAATTTACCAGAGGTTTGGGAAACCCAATAAATTTTTGTTGGTGGTAGCAGTGAACCATTTGGTTGTGATACATAAGGGTCATAGGGAGCAACAAAATCAGCTGCAATCACTGCTACATAGAAAATTAACAGCAAAATCGCCCCGAACCGCGCCAAAGGGTTTTTCTTGAGTCTTTGCCACCAATTCATAATTTATTCGTCCTTTGTCCTTTGTCATTGGTCATTTGTTGTTTAAGTTTACTAATGACTAATGACTAATGACCAATGACTACAATCTAAGCATGTAATTGCTCCATCATGTACATTTGTTCTTCTTGGATTTTTTCATGTTCAACGACAAACACATTGGAGTAGAGATTTGCCATCACTTGTTTGCCTTGTTGGGTGAGTGATAAGTAACGCAGACTATCCTTGATATAAGGATGTACCCCATTCCAATAAAACTTGGCGTAATTTTTGCGTAAATCGGCTGGGGTTTCGTACCCTAAGACTTTATTCATCCCAGTTTCTTCAAACTCGTAGTATAACGAGGTAATTTTCTTTAAGTAACGGGGGTCACTCAATTGTCCAATTAAATCAGCCGCCCGTACTAAGCCGGCAAAGCTAATAGTATCGTGATGATCTTCGGCTGCGGGTACAGGGAAGCGAGTCCATTCAATGTTACTTTTAATTACTTCAGCATCTATGAGTTTATGACCACCAAAACGCTCATCAATGAATAGTTTTGCTCTATCAACATGGTAAGGTGTCAGACTGGCATCAGAAGCACCAGGATGTAGGGAAATCATTCTGCCGTTTTTACCTGTGGCGTATAAACTCGCGGCTTCTTGGTCTTGGCGGCAAACTCCTTTGACATAACCAATATCGTGGCAAACTAAGGAGATAATAAAGTGCAACCAATCTTCACTTGAAACACCACCTTCGCGGATGTGTTTGCCACGTAAAATTTCTTGCCCTACCAAGGTGACTAAAATAGAGTGTTCGACATTGTGATATAGGGCATCGCTATTGGCAATATTTTCCAACGCCATACTTCCAGCCCAGGCTATGATGTCTTGATAATCATTTTTGAGACAGCCATAAGTACGACTGTAGCCTTCTCGAATTTGCTTGACAAAAGCATCTATTAAAATTTCAGTGGCGTTGAACATATTGGTTGCTCAGTTCCAATCAGAATATTTCTTGTTTGTGATTAAGATTCCCAAAATTAAGGCTTTAGTTGGTATTGAAAAGTATATTCATCTTTTTTAACCCAGATAAGGCTGTGAATGCTAGTTGCTGGAAATCTCGATCACATGATAGGTATACTTTCTTAGTTGACTGTCAACAGATACTATTTGGCGTATCCTACACTCATCAGTTTTTCATATTTATGCACACCATCCTGTGATCTGCATACAAAGGATCTGTGACGTTAATAAGACCCCGTATGTGATGAAAATACAAAGTCAGACAGAGTAAAAACTTCCGTATAATTACGGTTTTTTCTTTTTATTTATAATAAAAAACATGACTTGTGTCATGGTTGTCATATTGGGGATTATTACAGTCAAAACTGAAGATGGAAGTCAAATTTAATATACAGTAACTAGTCGCAAACTTTTTTAAAAATAATTAACATTTGTGTGTTTCCGCAGTGGAGGTGCGTCCCTTGAGTGATGAAAGTATTCCAGAACTGGAACGAGAAGAAGTTGTTAACGTATGGCAGAAATCAGCCAGTCAACCGACTCGCCCTTGGCTAACACCAATGTTTGTGGGTGTTGGTTTGGGGATAGCGATCGCATTAGGTGGTATGGGTGTGTTAACTCAATTACCAGCGCGGCAAGACAAAGCTGTAGCGAATAAAATCACGCCTAAATCTAACCCAGTCCTGACGGTGACTGTTTCCCCAGTGGAAACTACCCGTGTTTCTCGTACCTTAAATACTACAGGTACGATCGCCGCCCGTGATTTAATTCCAGTTCTGCCCCAAGCCAATGGTTTACAAGTCAAAATCATTCCTGAAGATATCAAGGAAGGTACTTATGTCAAAAAGGGACAAGTTTTGGCAATTTTAGATGACTCTATGTTGCAAGCCCAAATGAGTGGAGCCAGAGCCGAGGTAGAATCCAAACAAGCTGATGTGGGTTCAAAACAGGCAGGTGTAGTCTCACAACAAGCCACTGTCGCATCTTATGAAGCGATCGTGCGGCAAAAAAAAGCTGATTTAGGCCAAGCTAAAGCCAAGTTAGAAGAAGCCCAAAAGAATTATCTGCGTTATCGCAAATTGGCAATGGCTGGGGCGATTAGTCTGCAAGAACTGGATACTCGCGCCTACACAGTTAAAACAGCTACCGAGGCGGTGCGGCTGGCTGAAGAAAATATTCGCAGCGCCCAAGCTAATGTCATTAGCGCCCAAGCTAATACTGGAAGTGCTGTCGCCAATATTTATAAAGCCCAAGCAGATGTGCGGACTAGCGTTGCTAAGGTGATACAAATACAAACACAGTTAAAACAAACAGTAGTCCGCGCCCCGATTTCGGGAATTGTGGCGGAGAAACTCGCCAGAGTGGGTGATGTGACAGGTATTCCGCCTCAAACCCAAGTAGGGACAGTGATTGGGGGAACACAAAAACTGTTTTCGATTATTCGGGATGGCAGGTTAGAACTGCAAGCCGAAGTTCCCGAAATTCAACTAGCACAAGTAGAAATTGGCGCGGCTGTACAAATTACCTCCGATATTGACAATCGCGTGCAGTTGCAAGGCAGAGTCAGAGAAATACAACCTTTAGTGAACGATAAACGACGAGAAGCAACAGTCAAAATCGACTTACCTTTAACCAACTTACTCCGGCCAGGGATGTTTGCCCGTGCGGCTATTACAACAAACACAGCACTGGCAATGGCAATACCACAAAAAGCCGTACAACCCCAAGCCGATGGTAGTGCGATTGTATACACCCTCTCCGGTGATGATTTAGTCCAAAGCCAGAAAGTAGAAGTCGGAGAACCAATAAATAGCGAACTCGTAGAAATTAAAAATGGCTTGCAATTAGGCGACCGCGTCATCGTTGATGGTGCAGGTTATCTCAAAGATGGCGATCGCGTCAAGGTGACAGGTGATAGGTGATAGGTTACAGAGTTAAGAGTCATTTGTTGTTCTCCCTTGTCCCCCTTGTCTCCCTTGTCTGGGTGAACGAAATTTTATGTGGTATTTCTAGCTAAGTATCCAAAAAATTACCCTCCACATTCCCCCCACTCCCCACACCTCTCACACCCCCCGCACCCCCCACACTCCCCACTCACTCCCACACCAAAAATGTCCTTCAACATCTCGGCTTGGTCAATTAAAAAACCTGTTCCCACCATTGTTTTATTCCTAATTTTGACAGTTGTTGGGTGGTTATCTTTCATTTCATTGGGAATCGACACCAACCCTAACATTGATGTCCCGGCGGTTTCTGTGACTGTTACCCAACCGGGTGCAGGGCCAGCAGAACTGGAATCGCAAGTGACGAAAAAAATTGAAGATGCTGTCGCTGGGTTGGGCAACATCGATAATATGATTTCTAGTGTCAGTGATGGTAAGTCTACCACCACGATTAATTTTGTTTTAGGAACCAATAGCGATCGCGCCACTAATGATGTCAGAAATGCGATCGCTCAAATCCGCCAAAATCTGCCCCAAGATATCAATGACCCCGTAGTACAACGTTTAGAGTTTGCCGGTGGCCCGATTATCTTTTATGCAGTCAAATCAGATCAGCGTTCTGTTGAAGAATTAAGCAACATCGTAGACCAAACTATTAGCCGCGCCTTGTTAACTGTCAAAGGTGTGGCACAAGTCAAGCGCATTGGTGGCGTTGACCGCGAAATTCGGATTAACCTCGACCCTGACCGGTTACAATCTTTAGGCATCACCGCCACCCAAGTAAACGACCAAATTCGCGCTTTTAACATCAATTTACCTGGTGGACGCGCCGAACTTGGCGGTAGTGAACAAACAATTCGCACCCTTGGTAGTGCTACCAGTGTGAATCTGCTGCAAACTTATGAAATTCTATTACCTAGTGGTGGTTCTGTACCTTTATCCAGCTTGGGTACGGTGGAAGATAAATACGCGGATGTGCGACAAACTGCCCGTTTGGATAATCAACCCGTGGTAGCTTTTCAAGTATTGCGGAGTACTGGCAGT
The DNA here is from genome assembly GCF_014697615.1 of Nostoc sp. FACHB-280. Taxonomy (GTDB): domain Bacteria; phylum Cyanobacteriota; class Cyanobacteriia; order Cyanobacteriales; family Nostocaceae; genus Nostoc_B. The sequence goes on from NZ_JACJSD010000047.1 coordinate 7,666, forward strand.
GTGGTTGTGAGTGTAGAACAAGGCGTAAAAGCCGCAGTCGCCGAACTGCAAAAAACTCTGCCCCCAGATATCAAAATCGAGTTAATTTTTACCAGAGCCGATATTATTCGCCAATCTTATCAAAGCACCATTGATGAGTTGATTCAAGCCTCAGTGCTGGCAATCATCGTGATTTTACTCTTTTTACGCGATTGGCGAGCAACTTTAATTACTGCCGTTGCCCTACCTTTATCGATGATTCCGACCTTTGCCGTGCAGCAAGCTTTGGGATATACCCTCAACAACATGACTTTGCTGGCATTGGCTTTGGCTGTTGGTAACTTGGTAGATGATGCCGTGGTGGAAATTGAAAATATGGAACGGCATATAGCAATGGGGAAATCTCCTTGGGAAGCAGCTTTTGACTCTTCCGACGAAGTGGGATTAGCGGTGATGGCCAGTTCCGCAACAATTATTGCGGTGTTTCTGCCTGTGGCGTTTATGGGGGGTGTTCCTGGTCAGTTTTTTCAACCCTTTGGTGTAACTGTGGCGGTGTCTACAATTTTTTCCACAATGGTAGCGCGGATGATTACGCCAATGATGGGGGCATATTTATTAAAGGATAAAAAACATCAATCTAGTGCTACTGACGCTAAGAACAGATTAAGTCAAATTTTTTATCGTCAAATCAAAAAGCCACAACCAAAACACCAGTTTCAGCCTTATAAGTCTTTATTGCAAACTGCATTACGCCATAAGTTAACCACAATTGCGATCGCAATGGCGTTTTTCATTGCCAGTTTGATGTTAGTTCCCTTGATTCCCAAGGGTTTTGTCGATGACGGTGACTTTGGCATTTCTAATGTTTCGATTGAAGTTCCGCCCGGTTCCACCTTAGAAGATGTCAATAAAGTAGTTACTCAAGCAACTGATATTATTCGCCAAAACCCAGTTGTAGAAAAGGTGTTAGCTACAGAAGAAATAAATTCCGCTACCTTATCAATTCAGTTAAAGCCCAAAGAAGAACGCAATATTTCCCAAAAACAGTTTGAAGAACAAATCCGTCCGTTGTTTCAAGAAATTCCAGGGGCGAGAATTAGCTTTCAAAGCCAAAGTCCAGGAGATAGCCGCAAAGGTTTATCAATTGTGCTACGGAGTGAAAACCCCGTAGCTTTAAACCAAGCGGCTAATGACTTGGAAAAACAAATGCGGAACTTACCGGGATTAGTGGAAGTTTCTTCGACTGCCAGTTTAGTCAAACCAGAGATTTTAGTTATACCCAACCCGCAACGCGCCGCCGATTTGGGTGTAACAGTGCAAGCGATCGCCCGGACAGCTTCTTTAGCTACCATTGGTGATAATGATGCTAACTTGGCTAAGTTTAACTTGAGCGATCGGCAAATCCCCATTCGCATACAAATTGACCCAACAGCCCGCGCAGACATCAATACTATCAAAAATTTGCAAGTTCCTAGCCAAAACGGGAGTTTAGTTCCCCTTGTAGCTGTGGCCGATATCAAGTTTGGTAGTGGCCCCGCCACCATCAGCCGTTACGACCGCGCCCGTCAAGTTGCGGTAGAAGCCAACTTACAAGGTATCTCCTTGGGAGAAGCAGTCAAAGCTGTGAATCAACTACCAGCAATGCAAAACTTACCACCAGGAGTTGTTCAGCAACCTTCTGGTAGTGCCAAAATTATGCAGGAAATTTTTGGCAGGTTCGGCGGTGCATTAGCTTTAGCTATTATGTGCATCTATGCAATTCTGGTACTTTTATATAACAATTTTCTGCATCCTTTATCGATTATGGCGGCATTGCCGTTTTGCTTAGGTGGTGCATTAGTCGCCTTGATGGTTGCCCAAAAACCTTTGGGAATTTACGCCTTGATTGGGATTGTGTTGTTAATGGGAATTGTCACCAAAAACTCAATTCTCTTGGTGGACTACACAATCATCAATATGCAGGAAGGCAAGAATCAACGCCAAGCCTTGATTGAAGCTGGTGTTTCACGTCTGCGACCAATTATGATGACTTCCTTAGCCACAATTGCAGGTACTCTTCCCCTTGCCTTGGGTATTGGCGCAGGTTCCGAAGTGCGTCAACCAATGGGCATTGCCATTATGGGCGGCTTTACCACTTCTACATTGCTGACTTTGGTAGTAGTACCAGTGATATTTAGCTATATTGATAACTTCCAAACTTGGATTTTGAACACATTGCGTTATGGTTTTGGTAAAAAACCACCTGCGGAAGAAACAGAAGTTAGGGGGATGCGATCGCCAAATAACACATCTGTATCGGAAATCCAAAACTAATCAATTATGGTATAATGTCTGTTAGCTTTGACTTTGCTAATAGCCATTATTCGCGGGTGTAATTCAGTGGTAGAATGTCACCTTCCCAAGGTGAACGTCGTGGGTTCGAGTCCCATCGCCCGCTTTGAAAAAAAGCCTTACATAGCAAGCTTTACACTGCTTTTATCTTGACTGATTACTGTGTTTTTCTTTATCGTAACAAACAAATATTAGCTCTTTTTCGGTGAATTTGGGTGTATTAAACAAGGTATTATGGACATACAACCTTGGTAATAGTTAGAACCGATGAGGGATGGTCAAGTTACGTAGACTTACATTCAGTTCTAACGGGAAAATATCATGGCTAAAGAAATAACATACTTAGAGTTATCTGAAGATGGTGGAAGTTCCCACAAGTTTTATGAGGTGATTGTTGAAGATACTCAAGTAAGCATCCGCTACGGTCGCATTGGTGACGCAGGACAGACGCAAACAAAAACTTATCCGACATCAGAAAAAGCACAGGTGGAAGCGGCGAAAAAAATTAACGAAAAGCTGAAAAAAGGCTATGAAAAAGCTGTGATGGGTGTGCGTCAAAAGCGTTCTGTAACTCGCCGCCAAGTTACTAGTACTGCTTCGACAGCCAAACAAGCGCCTATCTTGTGGAAGTTTGCGGCTAATTCCGCAGCTTTTGGAATTTTTATTGATGCTAACCGTTGCTGGCTGGGTAATCAAGCAGGTCAAGTTTTTGCCTTAAACCATGAAGGGAAAGTTAGCAATCAGTTTAAATTACCTGATGGGGTGAAATGTTTAGTTGCTGATGATATCTGGATTTACGCTGGCTGTGATGATGGTAACGTCTATGATTTGACTGGGAAGTTACCCCGCGTTGCTTACAAAATTGATGAAAATGTGGATATTTTTTGGCTTGATATTAAAGATGGTTTATTAGCTGTCTCTGATGCAAATGGTGGTGTGACAACTATAGATCATGATGATGAATCACAATGGACGCGGTTGAGTCAAGGTAGTTCTGGTTGGATGGTTCGCTGTGATGAAGCCGGAATTTATCACGGTCATAGTCAAGGGGTGACTATGTACGATAATCAGGAAGGTCGAATGTTGTGGCATCAAAAAACTGCTGGGAGTGTATTATTTGGTTGGCAAGAAGCATCCACAGTTTACGCAGGTGCAAGCGATCGCAAAATTTATAGTTTTAGTAAGCAAGGTCAACCACTAACAGTATACAAGTGTGATTCCTCGGTTTATTCTTGCGCTACAGCCCAAAATGGTAAATATGTGTTTGCTGGTGATGATAATTCTTCGATTTACTGCTTTAACCAAGCCGGGGAAAGACTGTGGAAGTTGGGGACTGGTTGTGGTTCTGCTTTATCTATGCAGTTTTACGAATCTCGAATTTATATTGTCACTACCGATGGGAGTTTAGCTTGTATTGATGCGAGTGAAAATGCGATCGCCTCTGCTCAAGCTGGTACAATTCCCGAAGCAACTGTGATTAAAGCGCCAAAAACTGAGGGAGTTACACCTTCGGCTGTTCTGGAAACTACTACAGATACAACTAGTGGGGTAATTGTCGAGTGTTTTCAAGATGGCCGTAAACTGCGCGTCAGAGTTATTTCCCCAGGCTACAATTCTGACTGGAATGTGCAGTTTCCTAAAGATATTCGCCAAGCAGGCTGCTGCTATCTCGTCCAAGAAATCCGCGAGTCAGCTAGAGGTGGCTTTTATCGCGCCTATGGCGATATTAAAAAGATAAATAATTAAGGTGTGATTTGTCATTTGTCATTCTGACTCCTGAATTCTTGATTAACTAACGTCTCTTGCAGGTAAGGCGACTGTGCGAATTGCGATCGCCTGTTTTCTGCCGTTACGATTGATGGTAATTTGCATCATATCACCAACTTTGGTATTTTCTACCTGTTGTTGCACTTGTCTAATATCTTGAATTGCTACACCGTTAATACTGTCAATAATGTCGCCCGGACGCAAGCCAGCACGGGAAGCGGGAGAGTTAGCTGCAACTCCTAAAATAATCACACCTGTATCTTGATTAACTTTTAATCCAGTATCACTTTGATTAATTTTGGTGCGTAAATCGGGGGTTAACTCTCCCATTTGAATACCAACATAAGGATGATCTACCCGTCCTTTAGCGATTAATTCATTGGCAATTCTTTGGGCTGTTTTGATGGGAATGGCAAAGCCTAATCCTTGCGCTCCTTGGATGATAGCAGTATTCATCCCAATTACTTCACCTTGAGCGTTGAGCAAGGGGCCGCCAGAATTACCAGGGTTAATTGCTGCATCTGTTTGAATAAAATCGACTCGTTCTGTGGGTACTCCTAAATCAGCAACAGAACGCTGAGTGGCACTGATAATTCCTTGGGTGACTGTATTATCTAATCCTAATGGATTGCCAATGGCGATCGCCCATTGCCCTGGTAACAAATTATCGGAGTTACCTAAGTTAACTGTTGGCAATCCTGTACCTTTAATTCTAACTACCGCCACATCAGTTACGCGGTCAACTCCTACTACTTTACCTTGAAGGCTACGACCATCTTTCAACACAACTGCAACGTTATCTGCATCTGCCACTACATGGGCGTTAGTCAAAATAATCCCATCACTACTAATAATAAACCCTGAACCAATCCCCCGTTGGACTTCTTCTCGATTTGGTACTTGTTCGCTAAAAAAACGTCCTAAATAAGAGTCTTGGGGAGATACGGCAACAGTGCGAGTGGAATTGATGCGTACCACGGCTGAACCAACTTTCTGCACTACTTGAGTGATGTAATTTGGATCTTGATTAGCATTAATTGGTGATGCTGGATTGAGTGTTGCTGTGACTAAAGGATTTTTGATATCTCTATTGGCAACACATCCAGTTAATAGCACAGTTAGATAAACCGAGAGTTGCAAAATCAGACGTTTCATTATGGGTTGATGGGGCTATTGAGTTGGAGTAATAACCAAGTTAGATAAGTGCCGAAAGGCCCCCAAAGTGCATAAGGAAGAAATAGCCACGAAGCTGTTTGAGAAATTGGCTTAACGACAAAAGCCAGAATATAGACCAAAAGCGTTGCTAAACCGCCAACAATGATACCACCAATCAAACTGCGGAGTTCTACCACCACCGGGCTGTACAGCGATGTCAGTAAAGCAATGGCCGCATAAACTAGCAGCAACCCCCAAGGACGAGAACCTTTCTTACTGCTTTTCTCCCAGACGATAATTGCAGAAATCGTAATGCAAACCCAAATGAAAGTCCAGATAAAGGGAATGAGAAATTCAAAAGTTAACCAACTAGGACGTTGCAGATTTTGAAACCAAGGGTCGCGTAGCGATGTGAACAAACTACCGCCAAAAAACAAGGCTGCTGAAGCTGCTGTAATTATCCATCGAGCTTTCACAACGACTCCTGCCAAAGTAATACGTTTGTATTTTAAATTGAATCTGCGATCGCTGCACCTATCTGGTGATAGGTGATAGGTTACAGGTTACAGGTTATAAGCTGTTGCACATTTAACTTGCATAATATGTGCGGGCAAGATGCCCACCCCACAAGAGTTTAATTTAATTTTAGATATGCAAACTAAATGTTTTTGAGCTGATCATATTCGGTTAATTAGTTGTGATTCGGTAAATCTGTACAGAAACGTTAAACCCTCTCCTCAGTTGCCTTAATAACAAGTATGTGGACAGACACGTTCTTACAGGTTATCGGCGTAAAAATAACTGAGTCATATAGTATGTATTCCCAACGCGCCAAATTCCCACACCAGTCTCTTGAAACACCGGACGCAAAATATTGGCTCGGTGTCCGGGGCTATTCATCCAACCTTTAATGGCTGCTGGTACAGGTTGCGGTACGTTTGTACAGGTAAATAAGTTTTCTCCCACCATCAAATAAGAGATTCTCCCTGTACGTATTCTGTCTTTTAAGGTGCTGCCATCGGCACCAGTGTGACTAAAGAATTTTTGCTGCGCCATCTGACGGCTGTAGTTGCGGGCTACTTGAGTGAGCTTGTCATTATTTTGCAGAGGCTGAAGTCCGTTTTCTTGCCGTACTTTGTTGATACCTTGGCGGATTGCGGCTTCCATGTCTGCAATTTTGGCAGAGGCTGGCGGAATTACAGGCTGGGGTGGTTGCTGAGATGGTAATTCAATGTCGGGTAATGGCGGGGCATATTTGAGCATTTCTTCGCAGCCACTTACCAAAAGTGCGATCGCTGCTGAAGCTAACCAAATAATTTGAGGTAGTTTATTTTGCATCAACTTACTTACCAAACCCAATTGGCTCACCTTGATGTTTCTTTCTCCAGCCAAGAACTATCAATTTAGTTGTCATGATGAAGTTGCTGTGAGTTCTGTCTTTAAGGTAACAAAAATCGCCAAATTCAACTGACCTAGATTTGAGAGTTACATTGCTGGAGAAAGAAAAACAATGAGTCCCAGAGGATGAGATTGGATGATAACCTCACTCCTCTGTTATCTGGGATTTACAGGCGACCAATATTAGTCAGTCCTAAAACAATACCAATACCAACAATGTGACCAAAAGCCATAGCCGCGATAAAGGTAGTAACACTTACGGGCAACCCTGGTAATTTAGGCCCAACTTGAGGCTGCTCAATGCGGGTAGATAGCAACAGAATCACCACGCTGGTAACGCTGATAATGATGCCAACGGTAGGAGTCCACGCAGGGGTAGCGGGGACATTAGCTGCTGCTGCCAGTAAATTTGATAACATCAACGTTTGGTCTCCTAAATGAAAAAATTCATAAAACCTTCAAAATTATAGAATTAGTGAGTCAGCAACCAAAAATAGTTAGCAAAAATTCGCTCTTTAGAACTATATGCGGGTAAAAATCTGTGGCATCACTCAACCACAACAAGCAACTGCGATCGCATCTTTAGGCGCAACAGCCTTGGGATTCATTTGTGTACCTACTTCACCTCGTTACGTAACTGCAACGCAAATCCGCGCAGTCGTCACCCAATTACCAGATAACATTGATAAAATTGGCGTTTTTGCTAATGCTCACATTCAGGAAATTCAGCAGATAGTTCAAGATGCGGGTTTAACTGGTGTACAGTTACACGGAGATGAATCACCGGATTTTTGCTACCAATTAAAGCAAAATATCCCCAATGTTGAAATTCTCAAAGCATTGCGGATACGCAGTCTTGACCACCTGCAACAAGCTGCTATTTATGCTGAACACGTAGATACTTTACTACTTGATGCCTATCATCCCCAACAGTTAGGGGGTACAGGTCAAACGTTAGATTGGACAATGCTAGAAAAATTCCACCCCAGTACGCCGTGGTTTTTAGCCGGAGGATTAACCCCAGCAAATATTTTAGAGGCTTTAAGTATGGTCAACCCTAACGGTATAGATTTATCTAGTGGTGTCGAAATTCAACCAGGAGATAAAGATTTAAATAAAGTCGCACTACTATTTGAAAGATTGAAGACCAAAGTGTGAAGTATGAAGTGTGAAATTTCAGACTTCATACTTCACACTTCAGACTTCTAGAAGAATGATGGTTGATGGCGAATCAAACTCAAGAATTCTTCGCGGGTTTTTTGTTCATCTTGGAATACACCCAGCATGGCACTAGTAACAGTCCAAGAACCGGGTTTCTGCACACCCCGCATTACCATACACATGTGAGTGGCTTCCATAACTACTGCCACACCTTGAGGTTCCAAAATCGTTTGAATTGCTTCGGCGATTTGGCGGGTCAATCTTTCTTGAACTTGCAAACGGCGGGAGTACATTTCCACAATCCGGGCTAACTTACTTAAGCCCACAACTTTTTGATTGGGAATATAAGCAAGATGCGCTCTACCCATAAAAGGCAGCATGTGATGTTCGCAAAGGCTAAAGAAATTAATATCTCGAACGAGTACCATTTCGTTATGTCCTTCATCGAAAATGGCACCGTTCAATAGTTCGTCTAAAGATTGGTTATAGCCACTGGTAAGAAACCGCATTGCTTCCGCAACACGTTTGGGAGTTTTCAGCAATCCTTCACGCTCTGGGTCTTCCCCAACGCCGACTATGATGTTTCTGACGGCATCCATCATTTGCTCCATATGTTCCTCAGAAGGCGGTTGCAAATCTGGTTGTCTACCGTCGTGGGTGTTGCGATCGGGTCTGGTATTGATGGCATCTGCCAAGTCAGAAATCAGAGGAGATTGAATACGATTGGAACCGTTAGAACTAGCAATAGTCATGATGTAATTTTTAGTTAGTTTTTGGATGTTTGCGATACTCAGCACTTAGCACTCAGCACTCAAAATGTGCCTGTATTGGGCATCAGAACCAATTCATCAATCACTGCTTGTGGTGGCAATAAGACAGTGTGGAGAATTGATTGTGCCACAATTTCTGGAGTTAACATTTTTGAACGGTCAAAGTTGGCGTGAACGGTGTCTGTGTCCCAAATTTCTGTGTTTACAGAACCAGGACAAATGGCCGTGACACGGATACCGTGGGCGCGTTCTTCTTGAGCCAGGGTTTGAGAAAGGGCTAGAAGTCCGGCTTTGCTAACACAATAGGCTCCCCATCCAGCAAAGGTTTGCTTGGCAGCGATTGAGGCTACGTTGATAATTGTGCCTGTGCTGCGATCGCGCATCCCCGGTAAAATTCCTTTGATGCACTCAAATACACTGGTGAGATTGATGTTAATAACTTGTTGCCAGTCTTCTAAGCTTGTTTCGCTTAAATTACCTGTATAGCCTATTCCGGCGTTATTCACCAAAATATCTATGTTGCCAAAATCTTGGGCGATCGCGGTGATTTTCGCTTCTACTTGGGGTAAATCGGCTAAATCTAGGGTGTATGCTTTAGCTTCTACTCCGCTTTGCTTGGCTGCTGTTGCTACCGCCTCTAATTTATCTAAAGAACGGCTGACTAAGGCAACATCTATGCCAGCTTTAGCAAATGCCAAAGCTGTTGCTTTGCCAATTCCACTACTCGCCCCAGTAATCAGGGCGCGTTGTTTCTGCTTACTACCCATACTTTCCCCTCATTTTTTTGGCAGTGGCCCCAGCCCTTTGCCACCAAATTATTTAAGTCTTTCGGATGGGCTACATTAAAGTAACCTTAAATTCCGATAATTTTTTTTGACAATTGCTATATTGAATTGTCAATATGGGAAATTATCCCCATAAAACACCTCCCCAGGATGAAACTTCAGTCTTCATCTGGATTTTTAGGCTGTCTACTCGCAGTAAGTTACGCAAAACTACACGCAATCTCTCATTTAAGTGAGTCGATTTATCACAAATACAAATGCCTGTGGTTAAAAAGATTGTTAAAAATCTTTAAGAACCACAGGCAATTATAACATTGTCTTGAATTAATGACCCAGCTTTAGTTTGCTAGTGGGGAATTTCTGTAAAAACACCGATTTTGCGGAATTTATCGTAACGCAGTTGCCGTCTTTCTTGGGATGTTAATTGTTTGAGTTCATCTAAATTATCTAAAAGGGCTTGTTTGAGGGTGGTTGCGGCTTCTAGCGGGTCAGAGTGAGCGCCACCAATGGGTTCTGCCAGAATTTGGTCAATAATCCCTAAATTTTTTAAGTCATGGGAAGTAATTTTTAAAGCCATAGCAGCTTGGGGTGCTTTGCTGGCATCTTTCCAGAGAATTGCGGCACAACCTTCAGGGCTGATCACAGTATAAACAGCATGTTCAAACATCAGTAGGCGATCGCAAATGCCAATCCCTAGCGCCCCACCAGAACTTGCTTCGCCAATCACTGTGCAGATAATTGGTACATCCAAGCTAAACATTTCCCGGAGATTATAGGCAATGGCTTCGCCTGCACCTTGATGTTCGGCGGCGACGGTGGCTAAAGCGCCTGGTGTATCTACAAAAGCTAAAATCGGCATACCAAACTTATTGGCATGTTCCATCAGCCGCATTGCCTTGCGATAACCACCAGGAGCCGCCATTCCGAAATTCCGTGCAATGTTATCCTTAGTGTCACGCCCTTTTTGTTGACCTAACATCACTACTGGCTGCCCCCCTAAACGAGCAACACCAGCAATTAAAGCCGGATCATCAGTCCCACAGCGATCGCCATGCAACTCCATCCATTCATCAGTAATTGCCTGAATATAATCCAGTGTGCTGGGACGACGGGGATGACGGGCAACTTGTACCTTTTGAGCCGGAGATAATGTACTAAAAATCTCCTCACGCAGTTTTGTGGCGCGTGCTTCTAGCTTGCGAATTTCGCCAGATACATCAACACCATTTTCTTCTGCTAGTTGCCGAATCTGCTCAATGCGGTTTGAGAGTTCGGCTAACGGCTTTTCAAAATCCAACAGTAGTGGTTTACGCTCGGTTGTGGCCATATTTAGGGATGAGGAACTAGGGATTGGGGATTAAACAAGTAAAAAGTAAAAAGGCAAAAGTAAAAAGATTCTTTTACCTTTTAACTTTTGACTTTTAACGTTGTTAAAGCAGCAAAGGTCTAAAGCCATGTTTCACCGATGCTTGACCAATCTGCTCCATTTTGTCTACGGTAATCTGATTACGCCCCCAAGAAAAGTTCGTATGTAACTTCTCAAATTCCAGTAGCATCGCTTCGGCGAAACAAGCAAATAGCTGACGTTCTGGCACTTCCATATTGACGATTTTCATGATTTTCCAGTCAATATCCAAAGAATGCTCAACAATGCCACCGTTGAGTACATGAACGTCAGGATGTTGAATTTTTGTCGCTAAATTTTTGGGATAGCCGCCATCAATCAGGACACAAGGTTGCTTTAACACTTTAGGGTCAATTTCGACACCTTTAGGCATACTTGCCACCCAAACCACAATATCAGCTTCGGGCAAGGCTTCCTCTAACGCCATGATTTTGCCCCGCCCTAGTTCATCTTGTAAATTTTGCAGGCGTTCTTGGTTCCGAGCAATGAGCAGAATTTCCTTGACATCTGTTTTGGCATCTAGCCAACGTGTAACTGCACTACCAATATCCCCAGTTGCACCACAGATAGCAACTGTTGCTTTCGACAGTTCAATTCCAACTTGTTTTGCAGCCGCCTCTACTTGCCGACAGATAATGTAGGCAGTGTGTGTATTACCTGTAGTGAAGCGTTCAAACTCTAATGTGACGTTACGGACTTGGCTGAACTGCTCTAAATTAAAGTTTTCAAAAATAATTGATGAAAAACCGCCTAAAGCTGTGATGTCGATATCATGCTTTTGAGCATGAGCCATTGCATTTAAAATTTTGCGAGTTGCCGCTTTGATGCGGCGATTTGCCAGCATTTCTGGCAAAAAACATGATTCTACGTACTTGCCTTCGATTGTTTCTCCAGTCAAACTGGTAACTTTAATGTGATCAACAATTTGCGGCGGGGCGCTGCACCAAAAATCTAACCCTTGATCGGCATATTCTGGGTATCCCAATTGTTGAGCTACCGATTGAGCGTGTTCTAAACTAGTCAGATGTCCAATTAGACCAAACATGTAGTGTGTATTAGGCGTTTGCTGCGTCGAAAGCGTGGAATTGAGTGGGTAAGTGAGAATACCTAACCTTAAAAATACAACAAAGTGTGAAGTCTGAAGTATGAAGTATGAAGTGTAAAGTCTGAAATTTTAGCAAAATGATGAATTTGATTCTGACTTTTGAGTTATTGGTTAACCTTCATTCCTCATGCTTCATCCTTCATACTTGTTTAGGCAGCTGAGAGGCCGTAGGCTGATAAGCGCATGATATCTCTGGTTGTGAAGCCAATATTACTTAAAGCTTCACCGTATTGAATCATGAAGTCTTCAACTAAAGCTTCTTTTTCCATTGCTAATACTTCAGCATCGGCAGCCACTTGGTTAAGCATTTTCCAAACAATGGGTAAGTTTTGGCGGTTTGCTTCTTCTAGTTCAGCTTTGGAGGCTTCAAAGTTAGCTTTCAGCCAAACTTCACCAAAATTTAAATGACTATATTCATCTTTAACTACACCCTCAGTAATTTTGCGGGCAAAAGCATCAGCTACGGGGATGTAAATGTTGTAGGCTGCGATCGCAAAACATTCAATAATCAAAGATTGAATTAGTAAGCAGGTGACAACGTTACCTTGAGCGGCGGCGGCTTTAAAGTTATCGTGCAGAGGTGCAAAAAACTCCTTAGCAAATTGCAAATCTGGTGTCACGTTTAAATTGCGACCGCAAGCTTCAAAGCCTTTTTTATGGCGGCTTTCCATTTTCGACAAGCGAATTAAATCATCATGATTATCAGGCAGCAGTTCAGCTAGTTTAATGTAATTCTCATAAGCTTCTTGTTCCCCTTCAATCACGATCGCATTAATCCGACTATAGGCATCTTTATATGTTTCACTTTGGAAATCTATTTCTAATCCATCTGCCAACTGCTGCATGGTATCGTCACTCCTGTAAAATGAATCATTTGATACTAACGCTTAATTTACCCTGTCATTTTAGGGCAATCTTCACTGTTGTTTAATTTAACTTAACAAGTCACTATGTAATAGATTAGCTTTTGCTGGGGGCGATGCTCTAGTACTAAAGAAACAAATGCAGAGAGTCGATTTAATCGTCAAGAGTCAATGGTCAATAATTTAATCAAGTGATAATTCTATCTACCCCCTGCTCCCTGCTCCCTTGCCTACCCCATCAATGGGATATTTTTTGAATTGGAAATCCCCTCGCCCCTAAGCTCTGCTATCTCACACTTATGATGAAATCTAGTTGGAATCTCAAATCTGGCGATATTGTTAGTTTAGCGGTACTCCTGTTAGGAGCATTCATTGTCTTGTTACCGCTGTTTGTCGTTTTTTTCACTTCTTTTGCACCCCCTGGCGCGACTCCAGACATCACGATGCCGCGAAATTGGTCGTTAGGTAATTACAATGATGCGTGGCAGCGCGGGAAGTTCCTCTTAGCTTTTGCTAATTCTACTGTAGTAGCGATCGCAGTCACCGCATTTCAGCTAGTCACCTCTGCTTTGGCTGGTTACGCCTTGGCAAGATTGAAATTTCGTGGCAGACAAGCATTGCTGTTAGTTGTTTTAGCAACCCTAGTGATTCCTTTTCAGCTGTTGGTTATACCTATATTTTTGGTGTTGAAGTGGGGACACTTAATTAATACCTATGGGGCGCTGATTTTACCCACGGCTGTTAATGGTTTTGGCATATTTCTTTTACGCCAATATTTTCAGACAATTCCTGTAGAACTAGAAGAAGCAGCCATAATTGACGGCGCAAACAGGTTACAAATCTTATGGCGGGTGTTATTACCTTTAGCTCGTCCCGCTTTGGTGACGCTGTTTTTGTTCACCTTTATCGCGGAATGGAATGATTTGTTTAAGCCGCTGGTATTTACCACACGCCCCGAATTAAGAACTGTACAGTTGGCATTGGCCGAGTTTCAAGAACAATTTACCAACAACTGGCCTTTGATGATGGCAGCAGTAACTATTGCAACCGTACCAGTGATGGCACTATTTTTAATTGGTCAGCGTCAATTTATTCGGGGAATTGCGACAACGGGAATCAAGAATTGATGTTGTCAAGGAGGATAAGGGAGACAAGGGGGACAAGGAGGACAAGGAAGACAAGGTAGTAGTAAGTCGGTAATTGCACCGCACTAGGTGAAGCAACCTAGAATAGGCTGGAAACTCTTAATAAATGACCAAATAAACAACTTTTTTAGATATCAAATACCCTCCCTTGTCCTCTCCTCTTCCTTGTCTCCCTTGTCCCTCTCCTCTCCCCATCAAATAGGACTGCTAAATCAGCAAAGGGTGTTAGTCTATGTCTTGCCAAAAATCTTTGCCAATACTTTTAGGTTTCAGCTTGGGTGCAATTTTTCTGTTACCATTCTCTCCTGCATTAGCAGAAATAGCTGCTGTTCCCTTACCTTCAGATGCGCCTTTAGAACTAGATTTATTAACTAAACCTAACAGCAACGTAATTACAGCTAACACCATTAACCCACAAGGATTAACAACTCCAAGTTTATGGTTAGCGCAAGCTAATTCTGAAAGTAAGTTATTGGATAATTGGATAGCTTATCCTGCTACTGCAAACACCCCTGGAAGAGTAGATGTCATTGTTAATCAACAAGTTTGGAGCATACTAGATTATCTAGAACGCTACAGTTTTGTAAATCGCCTCGGCAATGTTGCCCGAAAGGATGTTTATAATTTGCGGGTGTTTAATTATCAGCAGGAACTTTTAGGGAGTTATACCTGTAATTTTCAAACTAACCCAACATCATGCCGCATTCAAATTAATTCTTTAAATAGATTAGTATTACAGCAATCATCTGAGTTATAGGTGATATGTGATAGGTTACAGGTGAAAATTTTATTAGTATTTTTAGGTTAATTAAACTAAAATTATCTTGCCTCCTGCCTCCGGTTGGTGAGCGTAGTCGAACCAATGCCTCCTGCCTTTTCCCAACTATTTAATTAACTTGTCTTGATTTTAGTAAACAGAGATTCATACTGTTTTGCTGTTGATACTGATAATGGCAGCAAAAATTCACTTTTCGGGAAAGCTTGCTGATTTGTTTGTAATAAATTGCGTATTGGTTCAGCAATATCAGTAATTTTAATATCAGAAATAATTGGGGAATTAGTTTTGGTTTTGGTGGTGATTTGTTTAGCGATTTCTTGTTGCCAACAAAAGTCAATCCACTTAGATGATATGTCGTTTTTACTGGCTTTAGTGGGGCGTACCCATAAATCTGCCCAAATGGCTGTTCCTGATTTGGGAATGACTACATTAAGTTGGGGATAACGTGACAAAATTGGTAATACATCACTTGACCAACCAACGGCTAACCAAGTATCTCCTGTAATTAAAGGTTCGAGGTAGTTGTTAGAACTGTAGAATTTTACTTGTTGGTTTAAAGTTTGCAGTTCTTTTTCCAGGTTGGGTACGGTATCGAGGTTTTCTGTGTTGTAGGATTGTCCAAGTTTCTTCAATACTAGACCAATGACTTCTCTAGGATTATCTAGTAAAGAAATTTGCGATCGCAACCCATCCCGCCATAAATCACTCCAGTCTTGGGGTTGCCAGCCTAGTTCTTGAAATTTCTGGCGATCGTATACAATCACTGTACTACCCCAACGATAAGGCGCAGCCCAGACTTTTCCTTGAGGATCTAAGTTTCCTTGTTCATTGCGCGTTACTAATTGTCGCCATCTTTCGTCCAAATTCGACCAAGATTTTAATTGTTGGACTTCTGCTGCTTCTAGCGGTTGAATTAATTTTTGCTCAATGGCACTTTTTAACCAGTAATCTCCCAAACTTACCAAGTCTACTACATCAGTTGTTTGGGAATTAATAAATGGAACCCAGCGCGTCCAATTTTGTTTATCGTTGGTTTTTGGTGGTTCTTGCCAACGTTGCAATTGTTGATATAAATTTGAAATTTGCTCAACTGGAGAGAATTTTAACTTTGGCTTTGGCTGCAAAAGTTGGCTAAATTGATCAACTACTTGAGCAGGAATAGAATTTTTTAATAACTGAACGCTGAGTTTGGTTTGGTTTTTATTCTCGCACCCCACCAGCAGTTGCGACAGTGCCAATCCACTTATACTGAGTAAAAATGAGCGTCGATCCATTGATTTTGGATATGTAAACTTAGATTTTAGACTATTGTCTTACATTGCAGTTAAAAGTGAGGGAATAGGGAGTGGGGAATAGGGCGTAGGATTTATGCAGTGATAGGCAAAATTAAAGGTTTGATTGAGGTTTTAGGGATGTAAGGGTTTTGAACACCTGCATTCTTACACCTTCATACTTCTAAATTCTTCTCTAAAAACCAATACGGTTCAGTTAAGGTTTTGATCCCCCCCTAACCCCCCTTGAAAAAGGGGGGAACTAGAATCAAAGTCCCCCTTTTTAAGGGGGATTTAGGGGGATCTGCAATGTTTAAATTTCACTAACTGAACCGTATTGCTCTAAAATCCTAATTTTTCTTGTTCTGGCGTAAGTTTTATTCTTTTCCCTACTCCCTACTCTCGACTCCCTACTTTCAAGGCAGTATTATTCCCAAAATAAATGCCTCCCAGTCATGGAGGCAAAGCGTAAAGCATCCTAATATTTCTGGTGAAACAATAACATAGACGGTGTGAGATTGAATGAGGGCAGTCACCCTTCATTAAACCTGGATTTCTTCTCACAAGAGAGAAATCCAGGGGTGTGGGAGAAATCGTAGGATGGTGAATAAATAAGAAATCTTTCCCCCCACACCCCCCACACTTCCCACACTTCCCACACTTCCCACACCCTTATGATCTCTAAGGAAAAATTTTGGCTAAGAACGTGGTGATTTCTGACCAAGCGGAGGTAGCTGCAACAGCATCGTAGCGATAACCATCATCGCGCATAAATGTATGTTCGGCTTCGTATAAAAATACTTGATGATGTATATTGGCTTCTGTAATTGCTTTAATTAATGTATGGCGATCGCTTTCGGGAATGTGAGGATCAAGAGTACCGAGTATCAGCAGTAATTCGCCTTTAATTTCATTAACTCTATGAATAGTATCTGCTATGCCTTGACCAAGTTTGCCACTGGGGATACCAGTCGGGTAACAGCAAACAGCAGCTTTGATTTCAGGTTTGAAGGCGGCGCGAAAAGATAAATGTCCGCCGATGCAAAAGCCGAGAGTGCCAATTTTATCGGGGTTAACAGCCGCGTCGGTTTTCAGAAAATCAATCACAGCTCGACAATCTGCATCATACTCTGCGATCGCTGTTCTGCGTGCATCATCATTACCGCGCATTCTCCCCAAATCATCCGGTTCAATAACAGCACCAATAGGTTCAAGACGATGAAAAATTTCGGGTGCGGCGACAACATAACCAAACCCGGCTAGGTAGTTGACTAGACGAATCATCGGACTACCTAATTGATAGATATCACTGTAAAACAAAATGCCTGGGTAAGTTCCGGCTGGCTTGGGAGAGGCGACATACACCCGCATTAAGCTGTCATCTACCCTTAACTCGACATTGCGCTTAGTGATTTGCACTTGTTTGGCTCCCAGTCATAATTGTTTTCATTAGCTTTTACAGAATGACGTGATGATATCGGGATAGTAGAGCGAACGGATCACAACAGCAATAAAGATACATTTAAAATTAGGTAAAATATCATCTTGTCAAAGTATGTAAATCCAGTAACATTCAGACTTCTAACTGACTTGTGTTATAAGTTCAAATCAAACAAACCAGAAAAATTAAAATGTCAGGCAAAACTTTATAATCTCGCCAATCTCATGACAGCACTCATATCTAAGTAAAATATTTATTCAGCATCATCAACTAAAAGCAAAAACACTTCAAACTTTGATAAATAAATTAATCAAACAGTGTTAAGCTGACTATAGGAATCAAAAAGCAAGAACGCAAAAGACTTCAAGAAAAAGATTGAGTTTACCTCAATAAAGTCCTTTTGCTCTGGTAAATCCACTTCAATATCGTGACGCTTTTGCTAACGGTAGAAATTAGCCAGGTAAACAGGATTGTAACCTCATTACAAACTTGAAGTCAGTGATAACTTGCTTAGATAATTACTAGTAATAAGTGGCTATACAAGCTAGTATTATCAGCCAGATAAAGTTACTCTATGAGCCTAGGAAGAAAGACTCTTAGTACAAGCTGGCATTCTAAAAAAAATCAGCATGGTTACTGAAAATAATGCAAGCTAAATTAACTCTATCTTTGTCATGAAAGATTAATTTTACTGCATTAGTGATCAGCAGGTTGAGTAATTGAGTAGGAATCATTGTCAAAAATATCAAAGTAGGAATTACCAGCATAAATTTTGAAAATTTGTGACACATCCAAAACAGGAAAGTTGTAAATAAGAGCCATTCAGAGTGGAGTGCAATTTTGGTTGGTTGGGTTTATCAAAACCCAGGGAAATGTCAATTGTCACTATCACCATTCTTAAGGCTTGAGCAACCGATGGGGATTTAATTACACCAACCTGTAAAGTTTATGTCCAATTTTTCTCAAATTGGTGTCATTGAAACCTGCATTTGGTAAGACTTGCAATATTTCTACAATCCAAATTCTCATATAGGCCGCCTTTAACCATTATTGACTCTCGAACTTTGCAATCAAATTAATTGTAGGAAAACACCAACCATGAGTACTGACCAAAAAATCAGACAAATCGCTTTCTACGGTAAAGGCGGTATTGGTAAATCTACCACCTCCCAAAACACCTTGGCAGCAATGGCGGAAATGGGTCAACGCATCCTAATTGTAGGTTGCGACCCTAAAGCTGACTCCACCCGTTTGATGCTGCACTCTAAAGCACAAACTACAGTATTACACTTGGCTGCTGAACGTGGTGCAGTAGAAGACTTAGAACTCGAAGAAGTAATGCTCACCGGTTTCCGTGGTGTGAAGTGCGTAGAATCTGGTGGCCCAGAACCCGGTGTAGGTTGCGCTGGTCGTGGTATTATTACCGCCATTAACTTCTTAGAAGAAAACGGCGCTTACCAAGATGTTGACTTCGTATCTTATGACGTATTAGGCGACGTTGTATGTGGTGGTTTCGCAATGCCTATCCGCGAAAACAAAGCACAAGAAATTTACATCGTTACCTCTGGTGAAATGATGGCGATGTACGCTGCAAACAACATCGCTCGTGGTATTTTGAAATACGCTCACTCCGGTGGTGTACGCTTGGGTGGTTTGATTTGTAACAGCCGTAAAACAGACCGGGAACACGAACTCATCGAAACCTTGGCAAAACGGTTGAACACCCAAATGATTCACTTCGTACCCCGCGACAATATTGTTCAACACGCTGAGTTGCGCCGGATGACAGTTAACGAGTATGCACCCGACAGCAACCAGGCTAACGAATACCGCACCTTGGCTAACAAAATCATCAACAACGACAATCTCAAAATTCCTACCCCAATTGAAATGGAAGAATTGGAAGAATTGTTGATTGAGTTCGGTATTCTCGAAAGTGAAGAAAATGCTGCCAAAATGATTGGTAAACCTGCTGAAAGCACCAAGTAATTTTGATGTAGTCATCAAGTCTTTTTAAGCAACCAGAACCTCGTTTTTGTCAAAACTGGGGTTCTGGTTTTTTCATGATTACTTTTTTTGCCATCATTCAAGTAAATTGTGTGGTAAATGGAGTTATGAAGCTCAATGTTGAAGTTCTGAGAGTGAACGTTGAACCTTTTTACTCGAACGTTGAAGTTCAGAGGCTGAATGTTGAGCCTTTTTGCTCGAATGTTGAAGTTCTGAGGGTGAAAGCTGAGGCTCTGAGGTGGAAGTGTTAGGAAATTTTCTGCGTAGGGTGTTGTTGAATGTTAAATTTCCTCACGCAGAGGTGCAAAGACGCAAAGAAAAAAGGGAGAGTTTTGAATTTTTTAACAACTGGTTTGCAAAAACTGCTGAATCCGGCATGATTTACTTAACAGTCATTAGTGAACAGTAAACAGTAATCAGCAATATCTTTTAAAGTCCCTCACTTGTCAAAGGTGGTAGCCAACAAGAGTCAAATCTCCAACTAAAACCCTGATAACTGATAACTGATAACTGATAACTGATAACTGACTTATACAAGCTTGTGAGTTGACTGTGAAAAAGTTATTCAGTGCAATTAATACTGCGGGTATTTGTCTTGCGCCTTGGATGGTGGTGGGTGCAATAACAACAGGGTTAGTTTTAAGTATGCCAGTTGAGGGGATAGCACAACAACAAACCCCTGCATATTCAGCCGAGGAACAAGCAGCTTTAAAGGAAGCTGAAGAACTGGATCAACAAGTAATTAAGTTATACCAAGAAGGTAATTACAGTAGCACCATCCCTTTAGCAGAACGCGCTCTGGCTATCAGAGAGAAGGTGCTAGGTAAAGAACATCCCAATGTTGCTATTAGCTTAAACAGTTTGGCACTGCTGTATTATACACAGGGGAAATATGAACAAGCCGAACCATTGTATCAACGCGCTCTGGCTATCAGAGAGAAGGTGCTGGGTAAAGAACATCCTGATGTTGCCAATAGCTTGAATAATTTGGCTACACTGTATAATTCACAGGGGAAATATAAACAAGCCGAACCTCTGTATCTCCGCGCTCTGGCTATTAATGAAAAGGTTCTGGGCAAAGAACATCCCACTGTCGCCAATAGCTTGAATAATTTGGCTACACTGTATAATTCACAGGGGAAATATAAACAAGCCGAACCTCTGTATCTCCGCGCTCTGGCTATTAGAGAGAAGGTGCTGGGTAAAGAACATCCCTCTGTCGCCACTAGCTTGAATAATTTGGCTCTGCTGTATTATGTACAGGGGAAATATAAACAAGCCGAACCTCTGTATCTCCGCGCTCTGGCTATTAATGAAAAGGTTCTGGGCAAAGAACATCCCACTGTCGCCAATAGCTTGAATAATTTGGCTACACTTTATCATGCACAGGGGAAATATAAACAAGCCGAAGCCCTGTATCTCCGCGCTCTGGATATTAATGAAAAGGTTTTGGGCAAAGAACATCCTGCTGTTGCCATTAGCTTGAACGGTGTGGCTCTACTGTATTATACACAGGGTAAATATGCACAAGCTGAACCTCTGTATCTCCGTGCTTTGGCTATTTTAGAGAAGGTGTTGGGTCAGGAACATCCCGATGTCGCCCAAAACTTGAATAATTTGGCTCTACTGTATGATCAACAGGGGAAATATGCACAAGCCGAACCTCTGTATCTCCGCGCTCTGGCGATTAGAGAGAAGGTGTTAGGTCAGGAACATCCCGATGTCGCCCAGAACTTGGCTAATTTGGCTACACTGTATTATTCACAGGGAAAATATGAACAAGCCGAACCCCTGTATCTCCGCGCTCTGGCTATTTTGGAGAAGGTGCTGGGTAAAGAACATCCCACTGTCGCCCAAAGCTTGAATAATTTGGCTGCACTGTATGATTCACAGGGGAAATATGCACAAGCCGAACCCCTGTATCTCCGCGCTCTGGCTATTTTGGAGAAGGTGCTGGGTAAAGAACATCCCACTGTCGCCCAAAGCTTGAATAATTTGGCTGCACTTTATCATGCACAGGGGAAATATGAACAAGCCGAACCCCTGTATCTCCGCTCACTGGATATTAATGAAAAGGTGCTGGGTAAAGAACATCCTGATGTCGCCCAAAGCTTGAATAATTTGGCTGAACTGTATCGCGCACAGGGGAAATATGAACAAGCCGAACCCCTGTATCTCCGCTCACTGGATATTAATGAAAAGGTGCTGGGCAAAGAACATCCCACTGTCGCCCAAAGCTTGAATAATCTAGCTGGACTCTATCTAGTAAAGGGTGATATTACTCGTGTTACTGACTTCTTACGCCGTGGACTGGATATCCAAGCACAAAATCTCAATCTAATTTTTGCTACTGGCTCAGAAAAAAGCAAACAAAGCTACATTAGAACTTTTTTAAAGACAACTTATGCTACTGTTTCCCTATCCTTGGAAGAAGCTCGCAACAATTCAACTGCTGCATCTCTCGCTCTAACTACTGTACTCCGTCGCAAAGGTTTGGTGTTAGATGCCGTAGCCGACAGCATCCAAATCTTACGCTCTAAACTTGATAAAAATCCCGAAACTCAAAAATTATTCACTCAATGGCTACAAGTACAACAGCAACTCTCAACTTTAGTCTTTTCCCCATCAAAAAAACAAACTGCTAACCCGAAAGCTCAGTTAGAACAACTGGAAGCCGAAAAAGAAAAGTTAGAAGCAGCTATCAGTGTTAAAAGTGCTGAATTTCGCCAGCAAACCCAACCACTAGAATTAGCAGCAATTCAAGCCAAGATACCCAAAGATGCAGCCTTGGTAGAAATTGTTCAGTATAAACCATTAAACGTCAAAGCCAAAACAGAGGCTCAAAGGTTTGGGAAACCGCGTTATGCGGCGGCGGTGTTGCGTTCCTCTGGTGAACCGAAGTGGGTTGATTTAGGTGAAGCGGCAGAAATTGATAAGTTAGCCATTGATTTTCGTGCAGCGTTAGCCACTGGAAAACCATTCAAAAAACTCGCCCGCACTTTAGATGAAAAATTAATCGCACCTATTCGTCCTTTATTGGGTGATGCAAATCATATTTTAATCTCGCCTGATGGGCAATTAACATTAATTCCTTTTGAAGCTCTAAAAGATGAGCAAGATAAATTCCTGATTCAAATTTATGCTTTTTCTTACCTCACCAGTGGCAGGGATTTGTTGCGTTTCAACTCAAATGTTAACAATGCTTCTGCACCTGTGGTGTTGGCAGATATTGACTACAACAACCAAACCCAAACTGTCGCCTCAGCAAAACCATCTGGTGTACGTGGTTCCCAAAATCGCCGTTCTGGTGAGTTAGCTAACCTCGCATTTGACTCATTACCTGCTACTAAAGAAGAAGCCGCAGCAATTAAAAAGGTTTTACCAAACGCAAAGTTACTGTTAGGTAAAGATGCAACGGAAACGGCTGTTAAACAATTACAAAACCCTAGCATTTTACATTTGGCAACTCACGGTTTTTTCATTACTGATATTGAACAAAATCTCAACGCTTCACTAGATTTAGAGTTAACACCACGTCCAAAAGAATTTATAGAAGTGGAAAATCCACTGTTGCGTTCTGGGTTGGCGTTGGCTGGGTTTAATCAACGCAAGCAAGTGACAAATAACAATGATGATGGTGTGCTAACGGCGCTGGAGGTGGCTGGTTTAGATTTACGTTCTAATCAATTAGTGGTGTTGTCAGCTTGTGACACTGGTAAGGGTGATGTGAAAGTTGGTGATGGTGTTTATGGTTTGCGTCGGGCTTTGGTAATTGCTGGTTCGCAAACTCAAGTTTTAAGTCTGTGGCTGGTGAATGATGATGCGACGAAGGAATTAATGGTGAAGTATTACCAGAATTTACAAGCGGGTAAGGGGAGACACGAAGCTTTGCGGGCTGCACAGTTAGATTTGCTCAATAGTCAAGAGTATAGCGAACCGCAATTTTGGGCGGCTTTTGTTCCTTCTGGTAATTGGACTCCTTTGAGTGGGAAGTAGGACATTTAGATCCCCGACTTTTTTGAAAAGTTGGGGATCTGGTTTTTCCCCACTCCCTACTCCCTACTCACTACTCCCTGAACAAAGTTAACCGTGTATGGTTCCTCCAAAGATTGCTGAGTGCTGGCTTTGACGGCGGCTAAATAGCGACGCAAGGCGGACAATTGCTGGGCGTTGGGACGATAGCTGAGATTACCTTGTTTTTCAAATAAAGGTGCAGATGCGATCGCCTGATAATCTAAATTCTGAGATGAGTTTAGGGTTAGCCATGCTGACTCCGGTGGTGTGGGAATCAAACCGGCTGGTAATTCTCCTTCTAAAAATGCCAATAATCTCTGCTGACAAATACTGGTATTAATTCCTCTGCCCTCAAACAACTGAAGCACTTCGTTAAATGATAAACTCCGCTCTGGCAGTAGGCGCAGCAATTCGGTAAACAGAAAATAGTCGGTGTACTGTTGTCTTGGTTCTTCTAAAATCTGGGAATGCAAGGGTAACATTGCCAAACCCAATGCAACTCGGCTGCAATTTGGTGCGCCATTCTCCCCTAAATATGGGTCTTGAATAATTTTGGCGTTGGGGAGTTTTTGCCGTAGCCAATGATAAACAACTCCTAAAGATGCGACTCCACCAGTCAACACGGCTTGATTAATGTCTTCTGTGGGAATACCCCGCGCCACGAGTAATTTATTTAATTCCCGGTTCAAGCGGCGCACAAAGGGGACAAATACCTGACTTTCCAAGTCTCGCCGTTGCAACGTCCACTGTTGATCTGCTAATTCTAGGATGAAGTTTTCTTGATGTTGCAAAATTAACTTCAAAGCCAAGGCAGCTTCGAGGGCAGCTTGTCCTAAAACTGAACTTTCCAACCGTTGCTGTAACCGAATCCGCACACCAATATCAGGCTCTCCAGCCCTTGGCAAATCAAATTTATCTAACCCTAAACTTTGCCACTGCATTTTATCAACATTGGCAAAGGCTGGTTGCCAATACCCAGAACTACTAGTATTTTTTTGACCATTGCTTTGGTTATTTTTCCGTGGTTCTCGGTATTTTGGCGGGATGAGTAACTGACAAATAATATCCTGTTCTATCCCCTTGCTGGCGTAGGGAAAACTGTGCAGCATAAAATCTGTGTGCGCTAGTTGCAGCAGATTTCCGGGGATATCAACCAAAGCCATTTCGCTGGCGGTTGCGCCAATATTAATTACCAAAGTATTGCCAATCAAGGGTTCTGTGGTTTCGACGGGACGTAAACCAGTGCGATCGCTCACTTGAATGAGTTGGCTATCACTTTTATCAAATAAACTAATTAAACTAGCGATCGCTTCTTCCACAAAAAAGACTTGCTGGGGATGTTGGACAATTTTGCTAGTCAATAAAGCTTCCCGCACATTAAATCTATATTGTTCTGACCAACTTGCCGGACAAGTACAAATCACCCCAGCGATTTTACTCATAATGGTGTGGAAAGTCGGCTGATTAATTCCCACCGCCATAGCAATCAGACCTTGGGTGGTACTCTGGCGATCGGATTTGAGGGTTAATAGTAATTTAGAAAGCGACCTTACCACCCAAATCAATGGCCCTGCGGAAAATTCATTGAATTGCAGTACAGGTTCCCATTTTTGCTGTTCACCTTTGTAAGGTACAGCTATTTGTAAATAAGGCTTTAACTGTGCAGAACATTGACTACTTTTAACATTACTGTCACCTTGCACCACAGAAGCATTCGGGAGATAAACTTCCGCAGGTAAACGAAATGAATGTTGAAAAGCCGTCGCACCAGGAATATTCTCTGCTGACCAATATATGGGGTATACCACCGACTGAGTGCGATTTAACAACGCCGCCGAAATTCCAGTTGTGCCTAAATCAATACCTAAATACCAAACCGAGTTATGCACATCTACTGGAATTTCTATCTGAGTTGGGGAACCGGAAGCCGATTTCTCTTGCTTTTTTTTTTCGTTGGACGGGGAGAAGTTTAAATCAGCTTCGGTTTGTGGCGATGATATGGGTGCAACTGGCGCTACAGCCGGACGAGAAGAAGCCACATTTGGCGTATGGTCTAGGGTTTGTGCATTGGGTAAGGTGACATTTGGCGGTTCTTCTATATCTGCCAAACTGTAGACATCTGCTAAATGATAGTTCAGTAACTCATCAAAGTTGGCTAAATCTTGATTTAATTGCCGCAACTGTTCTTCATTTAAAGAAATATCCGGTATGTTTCCCGACTGCATTACCTCTGGCGCAAGCAAATTCTCCTGGGGGGAAGCCGCAATATATATATCGATATCAGATGCGTTTTCCCGCACTTCCGTTTCAGAGGTCACTCCCAAATCAGGAGTAGGTTCAGGTTCATCTAAAGTCGATGCAATTTCCGCAGGCGACAAACCCGGCCATAAATTCTCGGCACTACTAGCATCAGCAAACAGTTCAGTTAAAGAAGTAATTGTATCAGTATGTTCTGGCTGCACAGGAACATTTTCCCGGATCGCCGGCGAATAGCTGAGTGTAGTATGGGAAAACTCAGGTTCTTGTTCAAAAAATAACTTTTGTTGAAAATCTGAAGATAAATCAATAAATGGCGGCGAATGACTGGCTGTATTTTGCGGTGGTAAATGATTTGCTTCTAATAAGCCTGCATCTGACTGAGTAAATATCGACTCTGGTAAGCCGATATTTTCCTCAAATAACGGTGCAGCTGGGGTGTTGCCAAGATTTAAGTTAGCAGAATCTTCTGTAACAGTCGTAAACGATGTTTCTGGTTCTGCGGGAGAAATGTTCGCAGAACTATCCGGTGTTGGTTCTGTGGGAGTTGGTACAACACTGGGTTGAGTTACAGAACTAACATGAAATAAACTGGCGTAAAGTTGATCTACCTCATCATTCAACTCTAGATTTGGTGGCGATAAATCACTAAACATACCAGAGATTTCTGGCGGCGGTGTCGCAGCTTCTGGCGTTGGTAAAAGTGTCGGCGCAGTTAGTGGTTGTGGGGAATCATCTGCCAATGTTTCTAAATCTTCCAACCCCTCTAGTTCTAAAGGAATAGCCGCATCAGTCGCTTGGGGAATGCTACCAGTCAATTCCAGTAACATCGCATCCAAATCATTAGCCGCCACATCTGCTGTAAATTCTACTTCTGGCTGGGGTAATTCGAGTGATGGGTTAGCAACTTCAGTATTAGTAATTACTACTGGTTGAGTAGTTTCTACAGTAGCAGTTTCTAAGGGAGTGGGAAATGGCGATCGCGCTGCTGCTGATGTTTCTTTAACTACTGCCGTCGCTGGTAGATTATTAATCTGTTGCTGCAATTGCTGAGTCCAATTATTCAGAAAACTCACTAGCAACTGTTCGCTTTGCAAGCCTGTACTGTGCATTCTCGCCAGTGCTTGCGATAACGACTCTTGGTAAGTATTAATATTGCGCTGGAGTGCATCAAATACAACGTTTACCGTACCATCCAGCGACAGTAAACGTTGGTCTAATTTCTTCGCAAACTGATTTAACTGTTCTAATTGCGCTGATGAATCTAATGTAGGCGCACTTGCCGCCGAGTTTAATTCTATACTGTTGTGCTGACTAGGACTAGCAGCACGAAAATCATGGGCTGGTGTTGAGTTAATATGTGGTGCGATCGTGGGGACAAGGCGACTCATCAACACCTGTAAAAATTCCCCAATAATTTGCTCTTGATTGGCTAACTGCTGACTTAAAGAATAATTTTGTAGCCGTTTCTGCTCTAATTGGCGAATTTCCTGCATCAAAGTCGAGCGTTCTTGCAACAACGCCGTTAATTCTGCTTGCAGTGGTTGAATTAATGTCGCCAAGTCACTTTTTAGCTGGCTACTCAGTCCACTATTGTCTGCTGACTCAGATGGATATAACTCTCCTGATGATTGGTAATTAACTTGTTCAGCAAATTTCGCCAATAAAGATGACTGTTGTACCTGTCCCGTTGTTTGGGGAATATTGCCATAAAAAGCCTCCGTTGCTGGCAAATTCACCAGAAAGTTACGAACCCTCTCTAAAACCTCTCTGGCTTCTGGCGCTTGACCAGACAGCAACTTCGGCAGTCGCTTACCATTGTTAGTGAGTAAGTTATCAATATCTGCGATCAGTTTTTGAATTTCATCAGCGCGGGAAGTCACTTTAGAATTACCTTAGCTAGAACTGGATTTTTAACTTGGGTGAGAAATTGACGCTTATCAAAGTTAATAACGGTAGCAACTGCTTTGAGAGTACTGAGTGCTGAGTGCTGAGGAGCCACTGCGTTGCGGAGGTTCCCTCCGTTATAGCAAGTGGCGTTGCTGAGTAATTTTTACTCATTCAAAAAGCATCTCTAGCCCCTAGCCCCTAGCCCCTAACCCCTAGCCTCATTTTCATCAGGCATCACGGTAATTAGCTGGAGTGCTAATTGAAGTACCAGGATACAAAAATATTTACCAATTGTCAGCCAAATAATTTGACTAGGTACTTTGTTTGACCTTTTACCATACAGGCGATGTTACAGCCTCTGGGACTTCACAATTAAAAACATAAAAAAATGCAACAAATCAGCCAGAAGTCCGAACCCAATTAGCAAATTGCCTCCACTTTACATCCACACGCGCCATTAATCTAGCGAAGGAGTCTAGGAATGGCAAGTTAACTAGAACACAAATCAACTTGCGCTCCAAGAGAGTCTTTTGAAACGGGTGTAGGGGTATACTTCGGCGCTGCGCTCAGTAACCAGGGTACAGGGGTGTTAGGGTTTTGGATACATACACTGTTCGGCTGACGCTCACAGCGAAGCCCTTATACCCTTGATTTCTCACCTTACTGCGTAAGTCCTGACCCTTCCACCCTTAAATCCCTGATCCCCAGATAACTGAAGGTATCCGAAAATTTGGCGTTAGCAAAAATTAACTAGTTTGAGTATCATTAATGTGGTTTGCCTATATTTTTAAGTAAATATTTTTGCAATGCAGCTAGAGTTTCCAAAATTATCCCAGAGGCACTTAGACATTACTCGCAAAAGTTTTGCTTTATTTAAACTGCGTCAGTAAGACTGTTCTGCAAATGCTTTTATTGTAATTTTGTTTACCTAGCTGAACTCTGTATTTTAAAAAGTATTGGCATTGATGGCTTAGGCTGCAATTCACTTTTTTGTCTTTTTGTGTGTAATACCTTTAATGAAAATGCCGTAATGGGAGACAGATATAGCTTGCAAGAAGAACCTTTTCACCCGTGGATCAGAACGGCTCCCTTTTTTCAAGGGTTGCCAGAATCTGTTGTCGAACCAGCCCTTACCCATCTTGTGACGCGAACACACCCAGCAAATCAAGTGATTTTGTTGGAAAATGACTGGGGTGGTTCTGTATATTTTATCTTTGAAGGTTGGGTAAAAATTCGTACCTATAATTTGGAGGGTAAAGAAGTAACCCTCAATATTTTAGGTAAAGGCGAATTATTTGGTGAAATGGCAGCTTTAGATGAAGTGCCTCGTTCTACCGATGTAATTACTCTCACAGCTACTGTTATTGGTAGTTTGCCTGCTCAAGATTTTGTCAAGTTACTCCAAATCGAACCCTTAGCAGGTGTAAGATTATCCAAGTTGATGGCTAGACGCTTACGCCAAGTCAACCGTCGTTTGCGGCTGAGAGAATCTGATAGTCAATCGCGGGTAGCCGATACTTTGTTATTCTTAGCTGAAGGTCAGGGAAAACGAGCGCAAACAGGAACAGAAATTCCAAATTTGCCTCATCGAGAATTAAGTAGTTTAAGTGGGTTGGCGCGAGAAACAGTGACAAGAGTCTTAACTAGGTTAGAAAAGAAAGGGCTAATTCAACGGGATCAAGAAACTATTTGTATTCCTGATGTGTCAGCCCTGGAAAGATTGATTGTGTAAAAGAATTTTCAAAATGAGTATTGTAGATTCTCTGCCCGATGAGCCAGAGGAAAGCTTATCTTCTGCGTCTTTACCACCTACCCAAGAGGAGTTACCCCAAAATCAGAGTCAGTTAAAACCTCCCCAACTCAAAGCCGCAGCACCTTTACGGATGGTAGAAACGGCATTTTTAGCCAGTACTGCCAGTTTAATTTGGTTTATTAATTTTTATTTTCCTTTGGGGCCATTATTGCGGATTTTCTTTCCTGTGCCGATCGCTCTAGTTTACCTACGTTGGGGACACAGAGCGTCATGGATGGCGGCTGTTACTTCTGGCCTGTTGTTATCGGTACTGATGGGGCCTGTTCGCAGTCTATTATTTGTAATGCCTTTTGCGCTCATGGGTGTACTTTTAGGCGCAACTTGGCATCGTCGAGTTCCTTGGATTGTGTCGATTACCTTAGCCACTTTATTAGGAACTTTGGGCTTCTTTTTTCGGATGTGGTTGCTGTCTGTATTGTCCGGGGAAGATTTATGGATTTATTTAATTAACCAAGTCACAGAAATCTCTGAGTGGATATTTCTCAAACTCGGATTGTTAAACAGTCCCAGCGTATTTTTGATTCAAGTCGGGGCTTTGGCTTTGGTTGTTATTAATAACTTTATTTATTTATTTGTCGTACATCTAGCGGCATGGCTACTATTAGACCGTTTAGGTAATCCTATTCCCCGTCCGCCACGCTGGGTGCAAGTCATGATGGATTATGAAGGGTAGAGAAGGCATTGGTTCGGCTTCGCTCACCAACCGGAGGCAGGAGGCAGGAGTTTTTTCACTATTAACTCTTGACTTTTGACACTTGACTCTTAATTTATGATTCGTATTTATACTCAAATAGAACAAGGTAAAGTCTGGATTGCTAAATATGGTGGTTGTTTACCTGTGTTTGCCTGTGTTTTAGGTTTTACAGAAACTGCTTTAATTCCTGGAATTTCGGCGGCTGGACGCACACCAGAAGACCGCAATTATACGGCTTGTGCAGATGCTGAATTTTTATACTATGGTGCTGAACATCAACCGCAGTATCCTTTACCACCACTGACGGCGGGCGCATCGCCTGTATTAATTTCGCGTGCTGTGGTGGAAGGACTTACAATACCTGTGCGGTTGTTTAATGGGGGATTACCTTTGTTTCCGGCTGTACCAGTCATTGATTTGGGTGGTGCGCCAGCCAAGTGTTTAAGTACAGGTAAGGCGATGGAATTAGCTACAGTCGAACACTTGCTAGAACAAGGGCTGATTTGGGGCGATCGCTTGGCGGCGGAGGTTCCGCAAAGTTACGTAATTTTGAGTGAATGTGTGGTTGGCGGAACGACAACAGCTTTAGCTGTACTCACGGCTTTAGGTATAGATGCGATGGGTAAAGTTAACAGCAGTCACCCCACTTGTAACCATCAACAAAAATGGCAAGTCGTTCAATCTGGCTTACAACACATTCCTAATGATGCTGATCCGCTACAAATTTTGGCAGCTGTGGGTGATCCGATGCAAGTGGTATTGGCAGGAATGGCGATCGCTGCTAGTCGTCGTTGTGGAGTTCTACTAGCAGGCGGAACACAAATGTTGGCAGTTTACGCTTTAACTACAGCAATTTCCCAAGCGTATAACTTATTTTGGCAACCTGCGGAAGTAATTGTCGGTACAACTCGCTGGGTAGCCGAAGATCCCACAGGCGGAACTATTGATTTAGCCCTCAGTTTGGATAACAGCAGCAAACATCAAGGTATAATTCCACCACTACTATCTACACAGCTAAGTTTTGCCAATTCTCGTTATCCACAACTCCAAGCTTATGAGCAAGGTTTTGTTAAAGAAGGCGTAGGCGCTGGAGCCGCCTGCATAGCAGCTTATCTCTACCAAAATTGGCAACAATCTCAACTTTTAGCAGCTATAGAAGACCAATTCCAAAGGCTGAGTAAGTTGAACAATCATTAATTCTAAATTCTGGCTTCTGACTCTTGAATTCTGCTATAAAAACAAAAATACCGGACTTAACAAATTCCGGTAAATCCCTTGGGAATATCTACTAATGAGCCATTAATGAATTCTTTCGCGGAGTAATTGTTCTTCTAATGCCGCAATCCGATTGTAGGCTGCGGTTAATTGCGCTGTTAGTCTTTGTATCTGAATTTCTGGTGTTAAAATCTTATCCCCGCCTTGACGATTCATATCGATATAAGCGCCATCTGTCAGAACATCCTTGTGTTCTAGTTCTTGATTAAAACTAATTTGTCCTTTTAACTGATAAGGAAAAGTATCGCTATTTTCTTGATAGTTATCTTTTACAGATGCTTTAGCCAAGGAACACTCTGAGAAAGCCTGAGCAACTTTAATATCTAGCTGCTCAATTACCTGGTAGAGGGCATCCAGTTTATGGCTCAAAGTTAGAATCTGGTTTTGTAATGGCTCCATCTAATACCCTCGTCAGTATATTTCCTCCATGTTATTCAATTTACTGGCAACGTTAAACATACTTATGAATTATTTAATTATTCAAATAATCTGTCGAAATGATATACCTAAGTCATTAATTATCAATCTTTCTCAAAAAAATATTGCAGTAAACACCATTAATAATGTTAAAAAATGTAAAGTTGGACTAACTTATTTTTAGAAAAATTTGAAAGCGTAAAAACCAAAAAACTATTTACGAATAACTAAAATGATAAAACCTATAGTAATCTAGTTTATTTTAGAAATAATCTGTACAGCCTGAGAGTAAGGATTTAAGAGTCGGGAGTAGGAAAGAGTATTTTGTGGGAGTACTGTTTTTCAAAAATTAAATTACTATTCATACTTATATTTTTATTTTTATCTAGTTCTC
The DNA here is from genome assembly GCF_014697615.1 of Nostoc sp. FACHB-280. Taxonomy (GTDB): domain Bacteria; phylum Cyanobacteriota; class Cyanobacteriia; order Cyanobacteriales; family Nostocaceae; genus Nostoc_B. The sequence continues at coordinate 39,780 of NZ_JACJSD010000047.1, forward strand.
TCATAATTGATATTTTCTTGACAATTGTTTTTTAAATTTCGATTAAATCTGATTGTGGGATGGGCTTCTAGCTTATCTATTGGAGGCTTTTCGTCCCAAACCACAAACAAGCCACTAATACCATTTCACTAAAAAAATGATCCAGATGGGCAAGCAGAGAAAGCAGAGGGGCATCGGACATGATATGACACAGATAAATTTATCCAATAGCAGAAATTGCATCTGCGTTTATCTGCGGTTAAGTTGATCCAAATCCTCTTGCTCTGTTTTATCACGGTCACGCTACTACACTTTGATAGCGATAATGCGAATTCTGCGATAGTCGGCTATCCAAACATGATTTTTGTAAAGTGTAGGCTTGAGGTATTCTTCAACATCACGAATCACTTCTACTTGTTCCACAGCCGAAAGGTTAGTGAAAAAATTACTAGCAAACATTTCCAGCCAGTTTTTGATACCTGCTGTCTCATCGGCTAAGACAGTGGGACGGGGAAATAAGATAGCATGAGTAACTTCAAAGCCTTGTTTTTCAAGTAAATTACTATACTCATTTATGCTGGGAAAATACCAAGGATTTAAAGCTTGGGGGTGAGATAGACCAATTTTTTCCAAAGCCACATACAAGGCTTGGACTATTAATTCTACGTTCCCTTTACCACCAAATTCCGCAACAAAACGTCCTCCTGGTTTGAGTGATTGATATATGGATGCGATCGCAGCATCTGCTTCTTTAACCCAATGCAAGGTAGCATTAGAAAATACGGCATCAAATAGTTGGTCTATTTGCAAGTTACGGGCATCAGCAATTTCAAAACGTAAATTAGGATAATTTTGTCGCGCCTTTTCAATCATTGTGGCGGCGCTATCAATTCCCCTCACCTCAGCGCCAGACTCGGCAATTTTGGCGGAAAGTTGCCCAGTTCCACAACCTAAATCTAAAATTATCTCTCCTGGTTTGGGGTTCAGCCATTGCAGTAAATCTTCGCCATATTGCCACACAAAAGCGTGTTTATCTTCATAAAGCAAAGCATTCCAATTATCTTTGGATGGCGAAATCTGATTCATATTGAGTGAAATTCCGTGCGTTGATTGCTTAATATCTACAGTAAAAAAGATTTCTATTGATGTCCAATATATTTTTATACTGTGATTAATATTTAAAAAATATTAGTTGTCCTTACCAATGGAATTACGCCATCTGCGCTACTTTGTGACGTTGGCAGAAGAATTACACTTTGGCAAAGCTGCCGAAAAACTGCATATTGCCCAACCTCCTCTCAGTCAACAAATTCGCCAACTAGAGACAGAATTAGGATTTGAACTGTTTCACCGCACAAAACGCCATGTACAGTTAACAACAGCAGGGCAAGTATTTTTAGGTGAAGTACAGCAAATTCTTCACCAATTACAACAAGCAATTCAAATCGGACAACAAACTAGTCGTGGCGAAGTGGGAAAATTAGTAGTTGGCTTTGTCAGTTCCACTGCGTATAATATTTTGCCATCTATACTCAAAAATTATCGCAACTGCGTTCCTGGAGTAAATCTAGAGTTACATGAATTAACTACAGATCAACAACTAGATTGGTTGCAAGAAGGACGAATGGATGTTGGTTTTATCCGTCCTCCTGTTGAAGACAATAAATTTAGCTGGGAAACGATTTTTCAAGAGTCGCTCGTGGTAGCTTTACCAGAGACGCATATTCTGGCGAAGCAATCTCAAATTAGTTTGACATTCCTAGCTAATGAAGGGTTTATTTTATTTCCCCGAAAATTAGCGCCTGGACTCTACGATTTAATTATCAGTCTTTGTCAGCAATCAGGTTTTAGTCCGAATGTTGTGCAAGAAGCGATTCAGATGCAAACCATTGTCAGTATCGTAGCAGCAGAAATGGGAGTAGCGATCGTGCCAGCATCATTACAAAATTTGCAAAGAACAGGAGTAGTGTATAAATACATTGAAGAATCTACTCCAAAAGTAACAATTGCAATGATTTGGCGTAGTTGTGAGGTATCTTCAACTGTGCGGAAATTTGTGGAGATAGTCAGGCAAAGTAGTAGGAGATAGGTAACAGGTTAGAGGTGACAGAGTAATTATTTTACAAACAGGATTTACGCAAAAGTTATGGAAAAACAAACCACAGAGGCGCAGAGGTCACAGAGAAATGAGAGTTTGAGAGATTTTTTGCCAAATTCCTAACAAATTAGCTCAAAACGAAAAATTCAGGTTTGAAGAAGGGTGTAGGGGTCTTAGGTATTCAGAACCCTTACACCCCATTTCAACAACTAACCTTTGTGCGTTAGTCCTGAATTAAAATTACGCCGGATAGATCCTTAAGCGGCGATTAGGTTCTTCGCCAAAACTATGGGATTTGAGGCGATAATGTTCTACCAACTCATGCTGCATTTTGCGAACTTGGGGAGAACGGGGCAGTAACTCAACTGGCTGTCCTTTAGGAATGACAATTTGCTCGACTGCAAGTCTAGCTTCCTCTAAGGCATCAATTTCGTCATCGCTGCCACTGTGCAGAAAAAGTTGCAATTCGCGGTCATCAGCGATTTCTGGGTCGTCGATGTTGAGCAGCCGTCTCAGCCCACGAGTAATTTGCGGAATGGTGCTGGCTTTAATCATGTGGATAGGCACATGACGGGCTTTGGCCATTTGCCGTAGTTTAGCGTGGTTTTTGACATGCGATCGCAATGCCAAAATTGCATCAGCACTGTCGATGTCTTTTGTCAAGACCACAGGCAAAGTCAGCACACTAACTACCTGTTCTAATTGGTGGCGACTCACCCCATAAGGATAAACATGCAGTGGCAAATCTTCCCCGTTGGGGCCAGCATTCTTCGTGGCTGCGAAATCAATGGTGTCGGAGTAGTTAAAGGATTCCTCTAGCAAGCGGTCAAACTCACTCTGTCCAGTTGTCTTTTCCCGCTCTAGGGTCAATGGCGGAAGTGCCACCATCTGTCCCGATGCCCGCCAGCCACCAGACTGTCGCCCAGAGGAGAAAGTGTCTTCCCCACTCGCTAGATGACCACCACGACCATTCACCACCGATAGCTGTCGAGTCATGACAACTTTGCCATTGTCATCCACAGTGCGGGTTTGGGGGCTGGGTTGCCGTCCACGTAATAAAGTATCTACTGTGTCAGCAACACTTTCGTGAACTACCCAACGCTGCCGTTCTAACATCTCTACAGCAATTTCAAAGGTAGGGGGAGCTTTACGCTCTAACACCGTTTTTTGGGAACCGCGCCTTCTGGCTTCGTCGTCTCCCAGCGTCACAGCTTGAATTCCACCAACCAAATCAGAAAGTGTGGGGTTTTTGATCAAGTTTTCAATTTGGTTCCCATGAGCAGTGCCAACTAACTGCACACCACGTTCGGCAATGGTACGCGCTGCTAAAGCTTCCAGTTCTGTGCCGATTTCATCAATCACAATCACTTCTGGCATGTGGTTTTCCACGGCCTCAATCATGACTTGATGCTGAAGTTCTGGATGAGCTACTTGCATCCTTCTCGCACGACCAATGGCAGGGTGAGCAACATCGCCATCTCCCGCAATTTCGTTGGAGGTGTCGATAATTACTACTCGTTTGTTTAACTCATCTGCCAACACACGAGCAATTTCCCGCAGGGCAGTAGTTTTACCCACACCTGGACGACCCAGCATGAGAATGGATTTACCTGTTTCTACCAAATCGCGGATCATACCGATAGTACCGAATACCGCACGACCAACACGACAGGTTAAGCCAATTATCTTACCATTACGATTGCGGATAGCACTGATCCGATGCAAAGTTTGCTCAATTCCTGCTCGATTATCTCCGCCAAATGTGCCGACTCGCTGAATGCAATCATCAATTTGTGCTTGAGTTACGGGTGTTTCACTCAGATACTCAGCTTGATTAGGAAAGCGAGCTTCTGGGCGACGACCCAAATCCAAGACTACTTCAACTAAACTATCTCGCTGAGGATGATTTTCTAGTACTTGTCGCAAGTCTTGGGGCAAGATGTCTAATAACTTTTGGAGATCGTCTTTAATCGTCATGCTTTCTATGGTGACGTTTTGAGAGATAACGAACGAGCGATTATCGCTCTTGCTGTGACTTGATCTGGGAAACGAGAGAATGGGCAAGCCCTACAGCTTCCCACAATAAGTCTGGTTCTGATTCCAGGCGGACATTCCCTTTAACACTGGTGTGACTCACCTCCTTATTCTCCAACTGTTCGAGAATTGGCGACAGCAATACACGGGCATAGCTTCCGTAGGCGACTCCTGCAATTGAGGCAGAGGGGCAGGGGGCGGGGGGCAGAGGGGAAAATTCTTCTCCCTTACTCCCTGCTCCCTGCTCCCCTGCTTCCTTAAGTAGTCCCATTGCCTTTAACTTAGCAACGGTGTAGCTATTTGTGCCACCTGCTAACTGCACATATCCGGGTAGGTTGGCTGCCAAAACTTTTTGTCCCAATTTGACTGCCGCCGTAGTGGTACCATCTCCAATATCACCACTCATCGGACGACCATCGGTTTGCCAAATTAAGGTATGAGGACGCGGGATAATTAGGTCATAAATTGCTTTTAAGTAATCAATCATGCCTTCGCCATCAGGACAACTGATAGCCAATAACTGAAGTTGTTCAGCCCAAGGTGAAATTGCTTGCCATAATTTTTGAAATTCTACTAATCTGCCGACTTGTGTATGAATTTCTACGGCATTTACTCCTGTGGAAATTACCATTGGCGCGATCGCCTCTGGTGTTGACATATATGATCTAGTATAAATTATATCGTAAGGGCATAATGGGATGCAACGACCACAACCGTAACATTTCTGAGATTCAACCCCGGAAAAATTATCTGGTTTCCGGTTAAATGCGATCGCCTGTGCTGGACAAACTCGCTCACATGGTCTAGGACAGTCAGAGGGACAATGAACGGCATCAAACTCGGCTTTGCGAAAATGGGGATCTTCACCATCATTCAAACTCACCATTAACAAAGGCGAACTCCCTTGATAGTTGAAACCTCGTTCTTGGGCTTCTCTTGTCAGGTTTTTAGCTGCTTGCAATCCGGCTTTAGCTGCTGCTATCACCGCCGGATCAGCAGCCACATCTATACAGTCAGTGCCCGCCAAAGTGTAGGCTAAAGTTAAACTTCTGACTGCTGGCAGATGTTGGTAGCTGGCTCCACAAATGAGCTTGAACCAGCGACCGTTTTCCAGGGAATGTAAAGGGGCAAACAAATCAGTCACATCTCTATTATGCTTTTATGTAACTGAAAATAGTAGTCTTTAATCAATAAAATTTTTTTTGACACTATTTTGACTTTCTGAGTAACCAGACTCTCACTTTTGACAGGTAATGTCAATCAAATGCTGCAAGGAATTCTCGTGTTACCGAGAACAAATCGATATATTCTTTATATTTTAAATCATGTAATTTTTATTACTCAGATATGTTTTGATTAGGGAGTAGAGAGGAGGAAAAAATTTTCGACTGCGTTGGCAGGTGTTTAAATACTGCTCTGCTGTTCCCTATTGTCTTTAACATAAAGTATAAAGATTCTATCTTTACCACTGAGGTATAGATGTAATAAAGTCAACTACTGCTTCTGGGTTTAAAGGTTGAGAAAACAGAAAACCTTGAGCAAAGTCACAGTTTAAACTTCTTAATTTTACTATTTGTTCTTGGGTTTCCACACCTTCAGCAATCACAGTCATACTCATTGATTTAGCAATACTAATTATTGTTGGTACCAGTCCCAGATTATCTTGATAAAACTGCATTCTGGTAATAAATGACTTATCAATTTTCAATGAATCTAAAGGCAAACTGTGGATATAACTGAGAGAAGAATAGCCAGTACCAAAATCATCCATTACTAATTTGATGTTACGCTGTTTAATTTCTTCAATAATGCTTCTCACAACATGAGTGTTTTCCATAATCACACTTTCAGTAATTTCTAATTCTAGATTTTTTGGATTAACTTTTGTGTCATGAATAATTTGGTCAATTTGTGTAATTAAGTTGGACTGGGTAAAAAGACGCGCACTTAAATTAACACTCATGGTTAAGTTTTTAGGAATATCTGGATGCTCTTGCCACATCCGTAATTGCTGACAAGCTGATTGCAAAACCCAAATATCAAGGTCGTTAATTAAACCTGTTTCTTCTGCTATAGGAATAAACTCTGTAGGAGCCATTAAACCCCTAACAGGATGTTGCCAACGCACTAATGCTTCAAATCCAGCAATTTGACCAGTACTTAATGCAATAATTGGTTGATAGTTAATAATCAGTTCGCCTCTTTCAATTGCTCGCCGCAGATCATTTTCAATTTCTAACAGTTGAATTGCTTCTTGATACATTGCTGGGTCAAAGACTTTATAACGGGCTTTTCCTTGAGCTTTGGCACGATACATTGCGGTGTCAGCATCGCGTAATAAATACTCTGGTTTTTCGTAATCTTTACAACCCCAATTAATGCCGATACTAGCATTCATGAATACTTCATATCTAGACAATTTAAATGTCATGGATAGTTCTTTTAGCATGAGTTCGGCAACTTGAATAGCAGAATTAACGTCTGAAATATTTTCCAGAAGAATTCCAAATTCATCACCGCCTAGTCGTGCTAGGGTATCACCAGGATTCAGGCATGATTGCAGGCGATGAGCGATCGCAATCAGTAATTCATCTCCCACTAGATGGCCGAGAGAATCATTGACAACTTTGAAGCGATCGCAATCTAAATATAGGACAGCAAAATGATAGTTTTGATCTTCTCTAGCCAGGTTAAGAGCTTTTCCTAGTTGTCTTAAAAATAAAACTCGGTTTGGTAATCCTGTAAGTGCGTCATGTAGAACTATATCCAGTAATTTATCTTGCAATTGTTGCCGAGAAACAATCTCTCGTTGCAGTTTTTGCAAAGCATTTTCTAACTCCCAAGTCCGAGACTTAACTCTTTGTTCTAGTTCTGTATTCAGTCTTAAAATTTCTAATCTTGCTTGTCTTAGTTCGAGTTGATTTTGGACACGCACTACAACCTCTTCAAACTCAAAGGGTTTAGTAATATAGTCCACTCCCCCTAATCTAAAACCTTTAATTTTATCGAAAACATCATCTAAAGCACTAATAAAAATTACGGGAATATCTGCGGTTAAATCCCAACTCTTAAACCGCCGACAAACTTCATAGCCGTCAATTTCTGGCATCATAATATCAAGTAAAATTAGATCCGGTAAAACAGTTTGACAAGCAGTTAAAGCCATTTGCCAGTTTAACGCTTTACGGACGTTGTATCCTTTTCTAGCCAGTAGGGAGGATAAAACTCTCAAGTTATCTGCCTTGTCGTCAATTATTAAGATATCTTTTTTATCCGGGTCTAACTGCTGGTGGTTCATTACATCTTGCTGCTATTCAATTCCCTAATTTTCTTGAACTGATATTTATTATCTAAATTGTTTAAAACCCGGCACATTTGATTGTAATCTTATCCTTAAAATATTTTTTCCTGGGAGCGCAGATTTGATTTTCTGCCTTGCATTTGTAAGATCACTTGGACACCGTGATGAAATAGGCATCTTGCCTGTTCGATAAAAATCATCTGGAAATTCAGTAATACTGAGTTTTCTAACTGGGCTAAGAGCTGTGTTACCGCTGTATTTTATTTTGTAATGAAAGAAAGATAAACCAACAGACTCATCACGACTCTCATTTGCCAGATAAAGGGCTTAATTATAACTAATCTCACAGGTATCTTGGCATAAACATTGGTAATGAGGCGGTGAAACGATTGAGCCAGATGAAGTTTAGATATCATGGTTATTAGATGTTTCCCTAGCTCTGATTGTGGATAACTCAAGCAATATCAGATACATGTTTTGCTCCGGGTTATTACTATTTGCTAAGTTCAAACCTATAAAGGATATTACTATTTTTAGTATAAAGATTTACTTTTGCCAAGTTCTACGCATATATAAAATAAGCAGATTTATGATTATACTAAGCCACGAAACTTGGTGACGGCATCAGAATTTAGAATATTGTGGAGTTTGGGATTGTAAATTTTGTCATGATTGACTGGTAAGCTTTTGGGTAATTCATCTATTGCAATCATCTTGGAATTTGGCATTACTTTATCTAGCTTGCTGATATATTAAAGGTACTGTTTAGCCAAAATCAAAAATAGATGAACACTTATTTACTCAAGTCTTTGGGAGCAAATTTGAATTGAGATATTGCCAGTAAAAAGGTTACAAGCATCGCACTTGCAGCTAAAAGCCTGATAATAAGTGACTGCCAACAAAAAAGATATACAGTCACTGTTTAGGCTAAGGGCAAAGGGAAAAACAAAAAGTTTTTTTAGGAAATTGGATGTTTTATTTTCTGCAAGTCCCTCAATATTCAAATTTTTTTAACACAATTGCATAATAACCTAACAGTCATTCAATTATTTATATTAATAAAATTTAAGTTTAATATTTTAAATTTTATTAATTAATATCAGAGATAATTTCGATTTCATCACCAATTTGTAATAATTCTCCAGATTCTGATGTTGGTAATCTGGTATTTACACTCAACCGATAAAAATGATTAAAGTGGGATAAATTGATTGAGTTTGGTAATGTTGCTTGTCGCTTTTGGATAAATATTTTTTGGAAATTGGGGTAAACCAAGGCTGAGTCTGGATGCTTTGTTGGCACTACACAACGCTGGCATGGGTTGACTCCGAAAAACCGCACATTTCCCACTCGAAAGGCTACTAATTTATCTGGTTCACTAAATAGATGATCTTCCCAAAAAGGTGGCACACCTGCGATTTCAATGTTGGCACGTATCCGACGACGCATTTCATCGACAGTGACACCCGGAAACCATGAAGCAACTTCGGTTAAAGTTGCTGTACTAATTATTGTTGGGCCAGGAGAATCTGTATCATCAGGAAAACCCATAAGTGAGTTTTGGATGATGGTAAGAGAAAACCCAAAAAAATCACTTAAAGCTGCGGTTAATTTTTCTCTGTCTGTATTTAAATTAAAAACTAATGATGAATCCTGGTCAGGGATTTTCAGAGAGACTGTTTGATTGTCAGAGGTGTTTGGATAAACCGCTCGCAGTAAATGAATTTTGGGATGACGCTTACCATTAACAAATTTACCTTGTGCATCAAAAATAGCGAACTCGCGATCGCCTTTCAATGCGCCACTAGACAAAACCTCGGCTTGTGCCACTTCTACCCCATCTAGTGACTTAATTGGGTAAATTAAGATTTTGGCTAGGTACGGCATTTCCAGATGACTTGGTTAGGGGTATAAGGGTGATTTATCAATGCCACCAACATGGTTTAATGGCCAAAAGCGCAGTACAGCCCGACCGATAATATTTTCGCGGGGTACAACACCCCAACAACGACTATCGTAACTGCTGTTCCGGTTGTCACCTAATACTAGGTAGGAATTTGGCGGTATTGTCTGTGGTTTTGCTAAAAAGGCTGGTTGCTGTCCAGAGGTGCAAACATCAACCACTGTACTCTGGCTAGAACTTAAATAAGTCTCTTCATCCAGGGGTTTGTTATTAATGTAGACTTTACCATCACGCAGTTCTACTGTTTCTCCTGGTAAGCCAATGACACGTTTAATAAACGCATCTTGATATTGTTCACGCTTGAGTTCGTCAGTGGGTGAAAAAACCACAATATCTCCCCGTTGGGGGTTGGCAAACTTATACTTCAACTTATCAACAATAATCTTGTCTGCTTCCCACTGGTTTTGAGTGCCATGTAAAGTTGGTTCCATTGAACCAGAAGGAATCCAGCGGGCTTCAGCAACAAAAGTACGAATCCCTAGGGCAAGAACGATACTTAATACAACTGTTCTACCCAGTTCGGCAATCCAGGAATTATCGGGTTTTTGACTAGAATTTTGATCAGACACTTGATTTTGCATGAAAGTACTGAAGTAAGGAAAAGTGTAGAAATTAACTAGCTCAGGGAAAGTCTATCTGTTAATTTTAACGAGAAAATTAAGTTCTCTAGGTGAGTTTTAGCATCTTTACAGACAGATTTATAAGTTAAAAATAAACTTTTTTTGAATCAGCTGCAAAAATTGATTATAGAAAGGGCAAGCAATTTTAACCTAAAATCAAAATTTGCAGTCACACATAACTCCTTTCCTTCAAATTTTTTAGCTCCATGTCATCTTCAGAAAGTTTACTAATTCGCCGCGCTCGCATTGTCCTACCCAATGGGGAATTCATGGTTGGGGATGTACTTATACGCGATCGCCTCATCCAAGAAGTGGCACCGGAGATTGCTGGTACCATTGTCACCAAAGAGATTGACGCACAAGGGTTAACTTTGTTGCCAGGAGTTATCGACCCGCAAGTGCATTTTCGGGAACCAGGACTAGAACATAAAGAAGATTTATTTACCGCTAGTTGTGCCTGTGCTAAGGGTGGTGTGACTTCGTTTTTAGAAATGCCTAATACCCGCCCCCTGACTACTACTCAAGCGGCATTAGATGATAAACTCCAACGGGCGGCTAGTAAGTGTGTGGTGAATTATGGCTTTTTTATTGGCGCAACCGCAGAAGTTTTGCCAGATTTACTCACAGCCCAACCGACATGCGGCATTAAAGTTTTCATGGGGTCGATGCACGGTCAGTTACTGGTTGACCAAGATACTGTTCTGGAAACAATTTTCGCCCAGGGCGATCGCTTAATTGCGGTTCATGCTGAAGACCAAGAACGCATTAATCAACGCAGGCAAGAGTTTGCTGGTATTCATGACCCAGCCATTCACTCCCAAATCCAAGATAATCAAGCGGCGCTGTTAGCCACCCAAAAAGCCTTAAATCTTTCTAAAAAATATCAGCGGCGGCTACATATTTTACACATGTCCACAGCCGAAGAAGCTGAGTTGTTACGTCAAGACAAACCGAGTTGGGTAACGGCTGAGGTGACACCACAGCATTTGTTATTAAATAGTAGTGCTTATCAAGATATTGGCACTTTAGCGCAAATGAATCCGCCGTTGCGATCGCCCCACGATAACGAAGTTCTCTGGCAAGCTTTACGGGATGGTGTGATTGATTTTATCGCTACCGACCATGCCCCCCACACCTTGGCAGAAAAAGCCCAAGAATACCCAAATACACCTTCGGGAATGCCTGGTGTCGAGACTTCTTTACCGTTGATGTTAACTGCGGCAATGCAAGGCAAATGTACTGTGGCGCAAGTTGCCAACTGGATGTCTTATGCAGTGGCACAAGGTTATAAAATTCCCAACAAAGGAGCGATCGCACCTGGTTACGATGCTGATTTAGTCTTGGTAGACTTGGATAATTACAGTCCAGTCCGCCGGGAAGATTTGTTAACTAAATGTGGTTGGAGTCCGTTTGAAGGTTGGAATCTCACAGGCTGGCCTGTGATCACAATTGTGGGTGGACAAATTGTCTATGAACAAAATCGCGTTAATACTGACGTGCGAGGTCAAGCTTTAACTTTCTCTTCATGAACATTCAGTAGTGCTGAGTGTTGAGTTAAAGATTCTCACCCTGTCCCAACCGGGTAGCTGTAAGTCAAAAGGCAAAAGTTAAAAGTCAAAAATCAAGAATACTTTTGACTTTTGGTTTTTTTACTTTTGACTTCTTTTCAATAGCGCAACTACGTATAAACACTAGCTTCCAAATTTGGGAGCGAAAAGTTGAGTGTTTATACGAGTTAAAATCGTATAAATACTATGGTACTTGGTTAAAAATGTTTGGGCTTTTGGAAGATATATCAGTATGAGCATAAGATTTTCTTTTAAAGAACACTTATTCAAATTAATTTATCTCATAACTTAATCATTAGTTACTTTTTGATTGCAGATTCTGTTTTTAACTTGGGAATACTAGGTCAATGGATAGATGACAGGATGACTATTGCGATCGTAAATCTTTTAACCTTTCTCAACTAGTCTTTTGTGTTTAACTATCCGGATTTTTCAACTCAAAAACGAAGAGAATTAATAGGGTTAAGTAAACGGGCAAATTTCTGTGAAAACTCAGTTTTATACATATATAAATTTTATATGCACTTAATTTGGACGACCTTAAAACCTATTTTTTACACTTCTGATTGATTTTTTCTCAGCAGTTGGTGCTATAAAAGCCAGCATTAGCAACGAAAACGGAGTTAGTCTCAAAAAACTAGCATCCTAATTAAACACACTAAAAGAAACAATTTACTTAGTTAATCAAAGGCAGGTACGAAGAGAAACAGAAAACAAGTAATACATCCCAGTACTGACTGGCTAACTAAAACTCATCTGTAAATGAGCCTTCTCACCAAGATGATTCTCTAAACAACAAATTAAAGTCACTTCTTATTTGAATGTAATTACCCTTGAGTGTCCGCACTCAAAAATCTGGCAGCTTGTTAGATATCACTCTCCAAAGGATTGTTTCATTCAAAAGCTTTGACTCAAGATTTATCGACACTTACGGCAATATTGTCTGCGAGCATACACCAAAAATTAGCTAAATGCAGTCGCTAGTAAATGTCAATCAAGGCCAAAACCCCTATTGTACAGTATTCCATTGATTTTTGAATAATGAAGGCAGTAATGTTAGTCAATTTCTTCGATGAACGCGGTAGTGGTAGATAGAACGAGTGTACAATCCGCCCTCGACTATCGATACATTTTTATCATCTCATCACGATGTGAGGCTAATTTTGGATTGGACAGTTGTCCTTGTAGTTCATTTATGTAGAACCGCATCCAGAAAACCCTCTCACAACCTACAGCAATGAATTATGAATTCTGAGCGGCAAATTTTGCCGCTCAAACTTCTTTTGGGTGGGATTCTCTACACTACTTCTACCTACCCATTTTTTTTTGCTTTCATGCTGCATAACTACGAAAAATTGTATAGTCTAATCAATAAATTTAAATAAATTATTTAGATTTTAGCAATTAATTCGCTGATGTTGCAATGTAATCCTGTAATATCGGCTTGGCGATTACCATTTTCACCATAGCTTAAACGCACACACAGATAACTCTCTGGCTGGTAAGGCATTCTTTCTGCCCACTCTATCGCTACAATTCCAGGTTCTATTTCGATTCCTTCCCAATAGCTTTCTAAGTTTAAACCTGTCACCTCTGATGGCTCTAAGCGATATAAGTCGAGGTGATAAAGGGGTATACGCCCTTGAGTGTATTCATTAATCAAAGTGAAAGTGGGGCTGACAATTGATTCGCTAATTCCTAAACCTTGACCAATGCCTTGCACCAAGGTAGTTTTACCAGCACCTAAGTCGCCTTCTAATAAAATGACAGTACCGGGAGTCAAAGTTTGACCTAATTTGATACCTAAATTAAGGGTCGCTTGGACATCTGCAAGAGCAATTTTCATTTTTGGTCATTAGTCATTGGTCATTAGTCATTAGTGTATACATATAACTAATGACTAATTCTTACTTGCCATGATGAGCGCCACTGTACCACCGTAACAAGACTTTTGCTAATTTTTGGGGATTGTGACGGACAACACCGGTTTCATCTTCATACAATACATTTGCTAAAACAACTCTTCGCCCTAGTAAAGATACATCTTCTCTGTCGAGGAAAACTGGATGAGAATTTTGTTGGGCATAACGGATGAGGGATTGGGGAGAAGGAGATTTTTTGTGTACCATAACAGCATCAAATAATCGCCTTTGACCACAGGCTGCATCAATAGCTTTGATATGGTCAGCAACAGTATAGCCCTCAGTTTCTCCTGGTTGGGTCATAATATTGCAAATGTAGATGCGAGGGGCTTTGGAGGAGGCGATCGCATTGGCAATTTCTGGTACTAGTAAATTAGGAATCAAACTGGTATAAAGGCTACCCGGCCCAATAATAATATAGTCAGCTTCTTTAATCGCTTTAATGGCTGCGGGTAAGGCTGGTGGATTAGCAGGTGTGCAACCAAGTTTGACAATTTTACCACCAGCTTTCGGAATATTAGATTCTCCTTCAATGCGGCGGCCATCGGCTAATTCTGCCCACAGACGCACATCGGTGAGAGTTGCTGGCAAAACTTGTCCCCGCACCGCCAAGACTTTAGAACTCGCCGCCACAGCCCGTTCTAAATCACCAGTAATCTCACTCATGGCAGTTAAGAACAAGTTACCAAAACTATGGCCAGTCAAGCCATCGCCAGCCCGAAAGCGGTATTGAAACAATTCTGTTAACAGCTTTTCTTCATCTGCTAAGGCTGCTAAACAATTGCGAATATCTCCCGGTGGTAGCACACCAAATTCTTGACGCAACCGCCCAGAAGAACCACCATCATCAGCAACCGTGACGATCGCACTAATATTAGCACTATAAGTTTTTAGTCCCCGCAGCAAAGTCGAAAGTCCGGTACCACCGCCAATAACCACAATTTTCGGCCCGCGATACAAGCGGCGATGGGCTAACAAAACATCAATGAGTTCTGTTTCACCTTGTTGTTTGAAAGCCGCAGTAATGGAACCCACAGTGCGAGTTTGTCCCCAAAGCAGCAACAGTAAGCCACACAGCAGCACCAAAGGGCCGCTGATATAGTTGGGTAGGATGTTGGTAATTACTCCCAGAAAACTCCTCAACAACTCCAACAGCAAAAAAATCGGGGTCAACTTCACCCATATTGCTAACCCCAAACTCGCCAAAAATACACCGCCAACGCTAATAAGTAACCAGCGTTTTACTGATAACCCTGGAGATAACCACTTAAACCACTGGTTAACCCGATGAGATGTGCGGCTGCGCGACTGCTGTTGCAGGGCGTTGAGGGCTTGTCTGAGAAAACCAATTGACATACCTGATTGAAAGCAGTGCTAAAAACTAAATGAATAAATGAAAATTTACACTCCTTGGTTTTAACACCAAGTGTGTCATTATTAAGTATTTCAGTACTTTGAGACTTATAGCAGAAGACAGGAGATAGAGGCCAAATGTAAGCAGGAGGTAATAGTATTACTATGCCTAACATTCATGCTTTCCGAGTGTCCTAACTTCTGTGACTACAGCTAGAAAACCAGTCATCAAAGTTGCCAGTCTTCCCAGTAAAACAATACCCTGGCTTGGTCAAAGTTAGTTTAATGGAAAAAAGAATTTTAGGTTTAGATCCTGGATTAGCCATTTTAGGATTTGGCGTAATTACTTGCAAACAAGGCTCTAGCAAGGTACAAGACGCAACGGTAGATATGCTTGACTTTGGGGTAATTAGTACCTCGGCAGATGCAGAAATGGGACAGCGCCTGTGTACCTTGTTTGATGATTTGCACACCCTGATTAGTGAATTGCAACCAGACTTGGTTGCGATCGAAAAGCTGTTCTTCTATCGTATGTCAAGCACTATTCTTGTAGCACAAGCTCGTGGCGTTGTCATGTTAGTTTTGGGACAACATCGCTTACCTTATGTAGAATTTACCCCGGCACAAATTAAACAAGCTTTAACAGGCTATGGCAATGCAGATAAATCTGATGTGCAAGCAGCAGTGGCGCGAGAGTTGAATTTAGATACAATCCCAAGACCAGACGATGCCGCAGATGCTTTAGCAGTAGCTTTAACAGCATCATTTCAGTTGTAATTATTCATGTACGCAAACAATAAAGAACTTTACTAGTTCGTAAAGTTCTTTACTGACTCGTAAAGTTCTTTACTGACTGTCACAGAGTAAAAATATTTAGGATATCGTCTCTAACGGCAATGAAATAAAAAAAGTTTATTGTTAGGCAATACCTTTGCCAAAATTTTTGTAGGCTCTTATTTTGGCAAAGGTATTGAGGAAACCTAAAAGGTATTTTTAAAACTGATTGTTTTTGCCCAGTTTCAGAGGAATCAGAGTTTGTATAGCTATAGCCATATTAGTTAGGACACTACTTGCTTGAGAACGGTTTCTATTGCATCACGTAGATGATCAGATTTGAGTAACAACTTACGAACCCTACTTTTGAGCCATGCCCAACACTTTTCAATCCGATTGAGATTGGGTAAGTAAGGGGGGAGATAAACAACCTAGCACCCTGTGGCTTCAATTAATGAAGCAATGCAGCCACCATGATGAAATATCGTATGAGCATTATCTATAATCACCGACTCACCCGGACGCAAGACCGGAATTAAACAAGTTTCTAGCCAAGTCTCAAACACAGTTCGGTTACACGCCCTTCGACCGCAAATGGCGCAATCAATTGCCCCTGTCGATACCCAGAAATCATATTGATGCGACCCTGCCGTCGACCCGATTTGAGTTCGTAGAAGCGTTGCTCAACTACGGAGTATCCGTAACGGTAGTTGTCGCGTTCATCCATCCCAGACTCATCAACGTATACCAGATGAGACGCTTTCAGGTTACCCAATTGCGCTAAGAACTCTGCCCATCTAGCTTCATCTCGTTGACTATACCTGTATGTTTTTTTTAAACAGTTTAAAAATATTATTTCCTGAAAAGTCTGGCACTTGGGTTAGTAATTTTGTAGCAACCTCAGACCTCAATAATTTTTTCCAAACTCATTCCATCTGAACACCGTATTCAATAAACAGCGATGGGATGGAGATATCTAGCGCCATTGCCAGCTTTTCAATGGTTTCCAGTGAAGGATTTAGCTCACCTCTTTCCAGGTTGGAAATATAAGTACGGTGAAGCCCAGCCTGTTCTGCAAGCTGTTCTTGTGATAAATCCAGTTCACGCCTACGCCGCCTGACCGCTTTGCCAAAGCGTTGTTTAATGTCTAGTTCATTATTTTCACTCACTGCACAATCTTCAGAAAGTGCAGGAAACTTGTCTATAGATTATAAATAACTTTTTGTAGTGTATAAATAACATAAGAGAGTAATAAGCAAAAATATTTATGCCTGAAACTCCCCTTTCAATACCACCGATAGCTTTGCCAGAGCGAATTCCTCAAGTCTTACCCCAGCAAAGATTCCATCTTGGTGAATGGGTGCAATGGTTTCAAGTACCCAATGGCGACTTTGGTCGCATTATTGGCGTTATCTACACCCAACAAGCTAGTTGCATTGCCACTGGCTTGCACTACTTAGTTCTTTTAGATGAGCGCAGCCCTTCTCGTGAAATATGCTTCTGCGATTTTGCCTTTGAGGAAGACATCGAACCCCTAGACCAGCCATCCTTGGAAAGACTTAGAGACAATCATGCCTGAAGCTCAACATCAGCAGTTACTAGAACTGCACAATCAAATGTTCATGTCTCCTCAAGACTTTAGCTACCGTTGGGGATTAGGTTATGAAGAACTCGCCAAAATCTGTTCCATCTCAAAATCCACCACATATCACTGGCTAGGTGGACAAGCCAGCCGTCGCGCTGCTGGATTACCTTACCAGAGAATTATGGCTGTCGCTGATTTTTTACTAACCAACGCTGAAGTTATTCAACCTTTATTGGAAGGGTGGCATCATTCCCAACCGCCAAATTAATCGCTGCGTTTTTGCAAATTGACAAAACTTTTGTCCATCTCCTTGACCAAGATAAAAAGCAGGTAGTAGGGTGCAGAATATTGTCACCAGCTACCAACTAATTCATGAACCGCGCCACTCAGGACTCTTACTATCAGCCCTCCAGTATTGAAATTACAGACACTCATGTCCTGATTTATCGCATGGCAATACCCCTCACAAATGCCATCAGCTACCTCAAACAATTTCCCCAGTCAGAATACGAAGAAATTTGTTTCGATGCTTTGGAATTGGGATTTCTGTGCTTGCAAACTACTCAAGCTCGGCATAGCAACGAAGTAGTTAAGCAGCAGATGGAATTACTTTTGGTGGAATTTCAGCAAGCAGTCCAAGTCATTGCTGAGTCCTTCCAGCAAGAGTTAGTCAATCAAATTGGCACAGATAACGGAAAATTACTAGCCCCGTTGCAAAACCAAATTCACTACACTGCTGCGATTCTCACAGAGAAACTCAACAACGTCAGCATCTTGCTGACAGAGGATATAGACCCAGCTAGAGAAACTTCTGTTGTCGGTCGATTCCTTCAAACGTTACGTAATTTGTTAGATGCCAAACGCTCAGATTCTATTCAAGGCGCATTCAAGGCAGCGTTGGCAAATGTCACTAAAGAAAACGGTACTTTAGCGGTGGCGGTGAGAAATGTTGTGGCTGAGTCTATCAAACCCCTGGCTGAACAAGTCGAAAAACTCACCAGAGAAATTCGTGACCAACAGGTGGCAAAACAGACACTTCAACAGACCACAGCAAAAGGCATTAGCTATGAAGAGTTAGTTGTTGCGGAATTGCAAAATTGGTCAAAGTCTAATGGCATAGAGGTAGAGCATATTGGTAATGATGGTGATACTGGCGATATTCTTGTGAAACTGACCAGCAAATCTCTGGCAGCAATAGAACTATCAATTGTAATTGAAGCAAGAAACAGACCGTCAAAGCCATTTGGTCGCCAAGCAATTGCTCAACATTTACAGCAAGCAATGGTGCGGCGTTCTGCAAATGCGGCAATTTTTTTGAGTTATTCGCGTGAGGGATTAGGGCAGGAAATTGGTGACTGGGCTGAGGGTGTGACTGAAGGTGGCTACTGGATTGCTACAACGCACCCATTTCTGATAATTGCCATCAGGTTTCTAGTGATTCAACAACGAGTGAATCAATTGCGTACTTTTCATTCAAAAATAGATGTGAGTGTTGTTCAACAACAGCTTCAGCAAATTCGCACTGCGTTAGGACGCATCAGAACTATCAAAAAATCTCTGACAGAAATTGGGAAGGGTGTAACTTTAATTCAAGCTGAAGCTGATGCGCTGAGTGCAGATATCCAATCAGCATTGAAATCCATTGAACAAACACTGAGTATAAAATTAACTTAACTTTTCTTGATGTAATGAAACAATTAAATTACTTATCTTAGACGAATATTAGGGCGTGTCATCAATTAAGCCAAATAATAGAAGCAACAAGATAAATTGCACCTAGAAAGTTGGTAGCGCGTTTATCATAGCGCGTCGCAATCCCTCGATATTGCTTGAGTTTGGCAAAAAAGTTT
>NZ_JACJSD010000048.1 GCF_014697615.1 Nostoc sp. FACHB-280
TTAATAACAAACTCAAGTTGATTAAACGTTCTAGCTATGGCTTTAGAAACTTTGATAACTTTCGAGTTAGATGTTTATTGAACTGGTATTTTAATTATTAGTTTGGCATACTATGTACTGAAGAACCGACATTTTTTAATTATTAAAGTATGAATCTACTTATCTCTAAGAAAGGCTCTCATCATTAGGTTCCGCTTACACTTCATCTGGGATCTTCTCTCCAGAATAATAAAGGTTCGCGCAGTGCTTCTTGAATTACTTCTTTAATATGTGGAACATCCAATTTGCCATGTGTCGGCCCTGCAAATCTTGGATCGTACATAACAACATGGATAAGGCTAAGTGCAGGTTTCCAGTTGACTTCTGCTAATGCTTGTCGAAAACCTTCAACATGGCTGCCATTATCTGGTGTTCTTGCTCCATTCACCCATGAAAAGGTATGTAATTGCTGCTTATCTGAAAAGATACCTGTTCGCAGCTTATCGCCAAAAGCTGCCGCTTCAATCAAAATATTATTATGATGCAAAGTTACATGAAATGGCTCGTTGTTAGCTTGAGTTTGCCGAGTCAAAAGTATATATCCCAGCATTTTCAGTCCTTGCGGTGCATAAAAACACTCTTCATTTAATCCAATTCTCAACCCAGCAAATAAATGAGCAGTGTCAAACAAAGCCCTCCGAATTATTCCAAATCTGGGTTGCGTTTGCCTAAAAACTTCAGGATCAGGTGTGACTTCAATTCTTGTTCCTCGACCATTACCTTGTTGAATAATCTTGGCAGATCCTTGTGCAATTCCTTTATTAAAGCACTGTTCCCACAGCATTCCAGAACGCCAACTTTGTACAGTTAATTGAATGCTAGTTCCATTAATCGGAGCCAACCCAACACCAAGTCTAGCTATGTGAACATGGGGAGCTTGTTCATTATATGAGCGTGTCCGATGAATAGTGGTGAGAAACTTAGTAGCAAGGCTCACACCTTCGATATCACTGGGTTCATCAAATGGCAGTCCTGGCCCGTCATCTACAACTGAGATAGTGGCTCCATCCAAAGTTACATTCACAAAGGTTGCTTGATTTGCCAGGTAAGAGTCAAGGACATTGGATACAAGTTCATAAACAAACTGTTCTGTACCTCTTACTCCTCGACCGAAGTAAATACCGCCACGGCGACGAATTGCGTTGCTTTCTTCTACGTGAGTGAATTTGTTAGACATTTTTGCATTATCAAGGTGATGCTTGCTAATTATTATGATTGTTCTGCTCCTGAAATGACACCAGCACCACTGTGAACTTCCGGTGATGTTGGGTTAAAAAAGAAACATGAAAATTATCAAACCTATCACCAACTGGTTAGAAAATCGGGCAAGTACACCTACATACGGCGGTTGGGTGCTTGCGGGAATTGCTATTTGTTTTTTTGGTGCGGCTGTCAATACAATGGCGGGGTGGCTGTATGCTATTAGCGGTGTGAGTGTGGCGCTGTTGGTAGTATCAGCAGTTTTACCGCCACGATCGCTTGTTGGTTTAACTATCACCCGCAATCCAATTCAGCCTGTCTCGGCTGGGGATGACTTGACTGTAGAATTAGAAATCCACAATCCCACAGCACAATCTGTAAGTTTGCTGCAAGTCGAGGATATTTTGCCTTTTGTTTTGGGTAAGCCAATCAAACAGCCAATAGAAATTATTCCGAGTAAAAATAGTTACAGTTGGATTTATTATCACCAGACCCAGCGTCGAGGTATTTATCGTTGGCACAAAGTTGAATTAGCTACTGGCGCACCTTTAGGTTTATTTTGGTGTCGTCGTCAGCGAGATTGTGAAGCAACGGCCATTGTTTACCCGACTGTATTACCTTTAACCACTTGTCCGCTAGTTGATGAAATGGGACAAGAAGAAAGCAAAAAAGGTGATTCGATCAATCGCCCATTGCAGACAGCAACATCGGGATTAGTGCGATCGCTCCGTCCCTACCGCATTGGCGACCCCACTAGACTCATTCATTGGCGGACTAGCGCCCGTTATGGTGAATTACGAGTCCGGGAGTTAGAAGTTGTCACAGGTGGACAAGAAATCATTATTGCCTTAGATAGTGGTGCTAAATGGCAAGAAGATGATTTTGAGCAAGCCGTAATTGCCGCAGCCAGCTTGTATTTTTACACACAACGTATGGGGATGCCCGTCAAACTCTGGACAGCTGGGACAAATTTGGTGAAAGGCGATCGTATTGTTCTAGAAACCCTAGCGGCGGCAACATTTCAAGAAGATATCAACGCCACAGAACCACCAGATTATCCTTTAATTTGGTTAACTCAAAATTCTCTGACACTCTCTTCCTTACCCCAAGGCAGTCGTTGGATTTTGTGGCAGAATAATAATTCCTCACCTCAAGCATCAACGGTTGTCAATCGTGACCGCCCTGGTGTTGTGGTACAAAGCGAACAAGCTTTACAACCTCAACTACAAAGACCTTTACAAGCATTTTAAACGAGTATGCTATGTATTTAATATTTCAATGAATGCTGATTTATTGCGGTTTTTGTCAAACATCATCATTGAATCTGCTTAGGTTGGGGAGATATCCCCAGTAATAGCACCTTGAGGCTGAGGTACAATGCAAAGAAATATTTAAATTATGAGCGGCCGATCCACATGATCACATCAGAAGT
This sequence comes from Nostoc sp. FACHB-280, assembly GCF_014697615.1. GTDB lineage: Bacteria > Cyanobacteriota > Cyanobacteriia > Cyanobacteriales > Nostocaceae > Nostoc_B. Next base: position 2,672 of record NZ_JACJSD010000048.1, read on the forward strand.
TAACACAAATTCCAGCGATAAAAGCTTAGAAGCAATGCGGCATTTTTCCGAACAATACGCCAAGCGTACTGGAACGTACTTCTGTAGTGAACCTTCTGTTACCGCAGTGGTAATTGAAGGGTTAGCCAAACATAAAGACGAACTAGGTTCTCCTTTGTGTCCCTGCCGCCACTACGAAGACAAAGAAGCTGAAGTCAAGGCTACATATTGGAATTGTCCTTGTGTACCAATGAGAGAACGGAAAGAATGCCATTGTATGCTGTTTTTAACACCAGACAATGAATTTGCTGGTCAAAGCCAAGAAATCTCAATCGAAACTATCAAAGAAGTAAGAGATAGCATGGCATGAGCGAAACTATGCCCCAAGAGTTTTGGCAAGGTGTAGAACAGTTCAACTCTGGACAGTTTTACGCCTGTCATGACACTTTAGAGGCTTTGTGGATCGAAGCCATTGAACCCGAAAAAACTTTTTACCAGGGCATTCTCCAAATTGCTGTAGCTTTGTATCATCTCAGAAATGAGAATTTGCGCGGTGCAGCTATTTTACTCGGAGAAGGAAGCAACCGCCTACGCCGTTATCCAGATAGTTATGGCGGTATTAATGTAGATGAGTTATTAAGCCAAAGTGCCGAATTATTAACAGTATTACAGCAAACAAGTGTAAATAAAATTCCTGCAAGTGAATTACTGGAAAATCAAAACTTGCCTATACCCAAACTTCTACTATCTAATGATTAGGCAAATTTTATCAGGTGATTCGGAATGAGAAATTGGGGAGTAGATTTTTCTACTCCCCAATTGCTTGAGAAATTAACGCCGTAAGCAATTTATTTTTAACCCCTCTCCAAACCCCTAATACCGTTTCACTTTAAGTTTGATACAAATAGACCGCAGGGGAGCAGGGAGCAGGGGGCAAGGGGAAAGAATAAAAAACCCGTGAATTTGTATCATTTTTTTCGTGAACTGGTATAAGAAGAGAGAGGCTTTAATTCTTATTCCCCTTCCCTGGTAGGGAAGGGGTTGGGGTTAGGTTTGAGAGACTAGTTAAACATGACTTGAATTAACAATTCAGAAGGAAAAGGCTGGATATGCGTTTTCCTTTTACCTTTTTAGGCGTTGACTGCTTGTCTTGGTGGCGTGGCTTTGTAATATTTACTAGGCGCTTCATTTCCTACTTGTGCCAAAGCTTCTTGCCCAGTAATCAATCTTGCGCCACGTTTGCGGGTGATATAGTTCCATACCCACTGAATCATGACGACGAGTTTGTTATCAAACTCAATTAAGAAGTAGATATGAATCAAGAGCCAAAATAGCCAAGCAAAGAAACCTTTGAGTTTGATAAAGCCTAAATCCACAACGGCTAGATTTTGCCCAATCATGGCTAAACTGCCGCGATCGCTATAGTTGAAAGCAGGTAAGGTATTCCCTTTGATTTTTTCCTTAATTAACTTGGCAACATATTCTCCCTCTTGCATCGCTACTGGTGCAACACCAGGTAGAGGTTTGCCATTTTGATGTGAGAAGTTTGCTAAGTCACCAACTACATGAATGTTGGGATAGCCTTTGATGCTTAAGTCGGGTTCAACAACAACTCGTCCGGCGCGATCGCATTCTGCACCTGTGCGTTCTGCTAAAACTTGCCCCATTGGTGAAGCTTTTACACCTGCTGCCCATAATACTGTTTTGGCAGCAATTTCTTTCACTTCATCACCTTGTTTGAGGGTGACAATATCATTTTCAATGTTGGTGACTAAAGTTTTGGTTTGAACACTGACACCCAATTGCTGTAAAGATGCTTCTGCTTGTTGAGATAATTCTGGTGCAAAGGGTGGCAAAATCCGATCTAGTCCTTCTAAAAGTAAAACTCTCGCCTCAGATGTGTCGATGTTGCGGAAATCTTCTTTGAGGGTTTGATAAGCAAGTTCAGCGATCGCACCTGCTAATTCTACCCCTGTAGGGCCACCACCCACAATTACAAAGGTTAACCAAGCCCGACGTTTTTCAGGATCAGTTTCTTTTTCTGCTGCTTCAAACGCCGAGAAAATCCTGCGACGCATTTCGATTGCATCTTCTACAGTTTTTAAACCAGGAGCAAAATCTTCCCAGTTATCTTTCCCAAAATAGGAATGCTTGGCACCTGTAGCCACTATTAACGTATCGTATGGTATCGCTTGATCACCCAAAAAGACTTGCTGTGCTTGGGGATCTATATCATTCACTTCTCCCAACAACACTTTTGTATTTTTGCTTTTGCTTAATACCGAACGCAACGGTGAGGAAATATCAGCCGGAGATAGTGTACCTGTGGCAACTTGGTACAGCAATGGTTGGAACAAGTGAAAATTACGTTTGTCAATCAGCGTTACGTCTACCTTAGCCTTAGCCAATGCCTTTGCTGCATACAGTCCACCAAAGCCGCCACCAATGATTACAACTTGATGCGGTGGGTTATTCTCAAGGGAGTCTACCATAAGAAGAAATATTTCCTAGTGTTACGGGTGCTGTAACTATTCTTAACAAATATGTATCAAACTTGTCATATATGTTTCTGTTCACTCTGCACAAATGAAAAAAACATAAAGGTAAGCCAGATTACCATTTCCAGGTGATACATATTACATTCATATATTGCCCTCTTAGCTTTAGTGTTTATCGCCCTTTGTTTAGATATATTGCAAAGGGCATTATTTTATTAGGATTTCCGCACAAAGATTTTTTGTGGAGACTGGGAGTATGGGTGAAAAGATTTTAGATACATACACCCTTATACCCCTACACCCAGACCCGCTCAAACCCTTGTGATTCCTAGAGGTGATGGGTAGGCGATCGCACTATGGTCTAGAACAATATCACATCACAAGACTTTGGTCTTTCTTGTCCCCAAAAGATTAAGAATTCTTGGGGTATATTCCTTTGTGCTTATTTTTTGTATCTTAAATTAAAGTATTGGTTTTGTTAAAACAAGGCTGATTTTGAATCATTAGCACAAAATGTAGCCATTTTTAAATCATTATCAGACTAGAGTATAGATATATATGACTGATTACCTGTGGCAAAATACCGGGAAACTACTAGGTTTTTTGATTGGATGCAATGCAATTATCACTGGATTTGTCAATTCTGCCTCAGCACAGATTGTCCCTGATAATACCTTGGGTAATGAAGCATCACAACTATTAAACGTTCCTGGATTTCCCGTACAGGTAATTGAAGGTGGTGCTGTCAGAGGTACAAATTTATTCCACAGTTTTTCCCAATTTAATGTACGTGGTGGAGAGGGTGCTTATTTTGCCAATCCAGCCGGAATTCAAAATATCTTGAGCCGCGTCACAGGAACAGAGCCATCAAGAATTTTAGGGCTACTAGGTGTAAGTGGTAACGCAAACTTATTTTTAATCAACCCTAACGGTATTGTATTCGGGCCAAATGCTCGCTTAGATGTAAAAGGAGCATTTGTTGGGACAACAGCAAATAGTGTACTTTTTCCTGATGGGTTGCAGTTTAGCGCCACCGATATTCAAGATTCATCGTTGTTGAGTATTAACATCCCAATTGGTTTACAATTTGGTTCCCAACCAGGAAGTATTACTAATCAAGCTGTTAACGGCTTGATTATTGGCTCTAGTCGCACACTAGCACTCGTTGGTGGTGAAATTACTTTAGATAATGGTATATTATTTGCCCCAAATGGACAGATAAAATTGGCAGCCGTCGGCGGAGATACAACTTTTGGGCTAGATATTAATGGCTCCTCCGTAGGATTTGAATTATCAGAAAATCTCAGACGCGCACCCATCAATTTAACCAATGGAAGCTTTATCGTTACAAATGGCAATAGTGCAATTGAGCTATTTGGCGGACAGATAGGACTAGAAGGTTCGACTATTGCTAGTTTAGGCGGTTCAATTTGGGTTGATGCTACTCAATTCAATTTAAATAACGGTTCTAGCATTCAGAGTATTACTTCTAGAGCCGCAAATGGCGGCGATATTCAAATTCAAGCCAGCGATGCAGTAACTGTTACAAACGGTAGCTTGATTTCATCTACTAGCAATAATTCAGCTACGGGTGGCGATGTTACTATCAATTCTAAAAAAATCACAGTTGCAGGGGATGGAATACCAGAAAATAGCGGTCTTATCGCGGTAATTACTAGTAGCAGTGGTAATGGAGGAAATCTTAATCTGAATGCTACTGAGTCTGTTAATATCAATGGCGGCTTTGTCTCTGTTGTATCGGGAGGTTGTGCGGTCAAAAGATGTAGTTGATATAAGTAATCAAGGCTTTTTAGGAATCTCCAGCTTGAGTTCAGGTTCAACAGGGAACCTGCGAATTGAAACGGGTACTTTACGAGTGAAAAACACTTTTCCCCAAGGAGGAGTGACAGCTATTACTGCTAGTGGAAGTGTTGGTTCTATTTCCATTCAGGCTCGGAATGCAGTTGAAGTAACTAACGGAACCATATCTACATCTGTTCGGCCCGGAAGCACAACTCAAGCCACAGTAGGGGATATAACAATTGAAACCAGGCGAGTTCATCTTAAAGATGGAGGTTCTATTAGTACAGATACCTTTAGTAGTGCGAATGCAGCTAATATTTTTATTAAAGCTGGTGAGCATGTAGAGATTAGTGGTGTTTCTTCGCCATTTAATGGCAGCATAAGTAGGATATCAAGTGGTACTAGATTAGGGGCAACAGGTAATGGGGGCAATGTAACTATAGAAACACCACGTCTTACCCTAACTCAAGGAGGAAACATAAGTGCTACATCTTTTATGAGCAATGGAAACGCTGGAAATATTAATATTCGTGCCACAGATGTGGAATTAGATGGGTTTTCTTTTATACCCCTGGAGAGTTTAACTGGGCTAGACCCTAGTTTTTTACAAGAGGTTTTTTCTGACCCGTTATTTAGTGAAACGGTGTCTCGCTTTGGTGGTTTTTACCGCATCAGTGAATTCTCCTCCGATGTTATTGGCAGTAATACAGATGTGCAGGGTGGCACAATAACTATTGACACAGAAAGATTGCGCTTAAGTAATGGTGCAGACATATCTACATCGGTAATCTTGGGACGGGGAAAAGGCGGTAATGTGATAGTCCGCGCCACTGATTCTATTGATATTAATGGGGTTGGCCCAATACGACTTGATGGTTCACCTGCACCATCAGGTTTATTTGCAGAACTGCAAGCAGGAGGAATAGGCTCTGGAGGTAGCATTGATGTTACAACAAGAACCTTAAACCTCAGCAATAATGGAGAAATTTCTGCTGCAACCTTCAACCAAGGTGATGCTGGAAATATTACTATTAAAGCCAATCAAATTAATTTACGTGGAAGTAGCAATATCATCACTCAGGTTGATGATGAAGCTACGGGTAATGCAGGCAATATCAACATCACAACTCAACTATTCAATGTCCAAGAAGAATCGCAGATATTATCGGCAACTTTCGGAAATGGCAACGCAGGTAATATAAAAGTGCAAGCTGATAATATTATCCTAACTGGTTCAGATAGTGAGTTAAGCACAGGTATTTCATCATCAGTTGACGAAAGGGCTAACGGTAAAGGTGGTGATATAGATATTACTACCAATCGTCTCATTATACGTAATAATGCTGAAATTACATCTGGCAGTTCAGGTAATGGTGAGGCAGGAAGGATCGGAATCAATGCTAATTTTCTAGAAATCAATGGAAAAGGAAGTGGGATTGCTTCTACAACTTTGGCTGGTAATGGTGGCGACATCACCCTGAATATTCGTGATTTCTTACTTTTACGTCGTGGCGGATTGATTTCAACTTCCGCAGGTACGGCTGAGGCTAGTGGTAACGGAGGTAATCTTAACATCAGTGCAGGTTTTATCATTGCTTCACCAGAAGAAAACAGCGATATTACAGCAAATGCTTTCTCCGGTGCAGGTGGTCGAGTTGAGATTAACACTCAAGGTATCTTTGGTATCGAACCACGTCCTGGGGAGACTAATTTCAGCGATATCACTGCTAGTTCTACAACGGGAATTAATGGCGAAATCATTATCAATACACCTGATGCTGACCCTACTCGTGGGTTAGTGAAATTGCCAGCAGATACAGTCAATACAGCAGGTTTGGTTAATTCTAGTTGTTCCGCTTTTGATGGTAAAACAGGCTCTCAATTCACTGTCACCGGACGTGGAGGTTTACCCCCCAACCCTAATGAAAATCTCGCTGGTGATGTGGTGTGGTCAGATACTCGTTTAACAACAGCAGCAAAACCACAAAATGGTGCAGTAAGTCAAGTAAATAGACCTCTTAAGACTAATGAAACAGTATCTATTATTCCTGCAACAAATTGGGTATTTAATAATCAGGGAGAAGTAACACTAGTTAGTCATGTTTCTCAGGGAAATGCTGACAGTGTTGGTTCTAATCAAGTTGCTTGTCATAAACCTGTATAACTGACACAGTGAAACGAAAAATCAACAGAAAAAATTAGTTTGGGTGGAGGCGCACAAAAGATATTGATAGCAACACGGAAAATATATATTGCGCCGTAACCCAACACCATACAAACCTTGTTAGGTTTCACTATCGCTACAAATATTTCATTGTGTCATTCATGATAGGTATTCACCAGACACAAGATTACTCCTGTGCGCCGGCGGTTTGCAAAAGTTTGACGATATCTTGATAGCCGTTAAATTCTGCCAGCATCAAAGCTGTATAACCGCCACGATTTCTTAAATTGGGGTTTGCGCCAGCTTGGAGTAATATCTGCACAGTTTTAGTGTAGCCTCCAGAGGCAGCCCACATTAATGCTGTGGCTCCGGCTATGTCTTGAAAATTGACATTTGCACCTTTGGCTACTAAAAGTTGAATTATTTCTATTTGATGGCGTTTCGCAGCTTTGAGTAACGCTGTCTGGCTATCATTGCCTAAAGTATTGGGATTAGCGCCATAGTCTAATAATACTTGGACTGTTTTAGTGTGTCCCAAGGATATGGCGGCCATTAAAGGAATTTCTAATTCTCCATAAGAGTTTGCAGCAGAACGCAGCAATGCTTCGAGAATTTGGCTGTGTCCTTGCAAGACTGCAACTAATATCGGTGTGTCGCCTAAGTTATTTCTTAGTTGGACATTTGCACCGCGACTGAGTAAGACTTGCACTACGTCAAGATGTCCTTCCACGACGGCAATATGTAATGCTGTTTCACCATCTTTGTCTTGCAGATTAACTTGGGCATCTTTATCTAGTAAAGCAGAAGCGATCGCACTATTACCAGCCGCCGCCGCCGCTAATAATGCTGTACCCCCATCGCTGTTTTGTAAGTTAACATCTGCACCAGCCGCTAACAATGCTTGCACAATTGCTAAATTTCCTAAATCTGCCGCAATCATCAACAGTGTTTCGCCATCTTCATCTTGAAGATTTACATCTGCGCCATTTTGTGCTAGTAGTTGCACAATTGCGGGGTGTCCTTGTTTGACTGCCAATTTCAAAGCAGTGTCATCATCTTGATCGGCAAGATTTACCTTTGCACCAGCCGCAAGTAATATTTGGACTATTTCTGTATAACCTTTGAGTGCTGCTGCCATTAAAGCGGTGCTGCCATCTTCGTTGATAGCATTAACATCAGCACCCCTGGAGATTAAAAGCTGCACAATATCCATTTGTTTATTACTTGCAGCCAACATCAACGCCGTTAAACCATAGCGTTTTCTTTTTAAGTTGATATTTGCCTCGGCATCTAAAAGCGATCGCACAATTTCGGTGTAGCCTAAATTAGCAGCATACATTAACGCCGTCGTCCCATCGCGATCGCACGCATCTATATTGACACCAGCCGCTAAAATCTCACTCAGCCGCTTGATATCTCCACTTTTCGCAGCCTTCAGCAGCAAGACATCGTTGTTTTCCGTCATGAATCAAATCCTGCCCAGGCGGTTTTATCATCTATAGTTTGAAATTCTTTAAGTACTTTTGCAATAGGGCTGTTTGAGGAAAGTATTGAGTGCTGCGTAAACGCAACCCATCACGCCTAATTAATTACAAATTACGAACTCCGAATTACGAATTACCCTTAGACTTGTGCTAATTTTTATTAAGATTTAATAATTGGGCGAGAACACGATGGCTCTGGAACTGTCTCCCGCGGTGAAATACTGGCTTAACTTTTTCCACCCGCTAATGATGTGGGTACTTTTGGCGCTTTCACTTTATGCTGCTTATTTGGGATTGCAAGTACAGCGTACCAGAAACGCTCAAGGTGAAGAAAAGAAAGAACTTATTAAAGGCAAATTTAACATCAAACACTACCAAATCGGATCTATCATTTTAGGTTTGATGGTAGCCGGTGCAGTTGGTGGGATGGCTGTTACTTATATTAACAACGGCAAGTTATTTGTCGGGCCGCACTTGCTGGCGGGACTAGGAATGACTAGTTTAATAGCGTTTTCTGCTTCCCTATCTCCTTTTATGCAAAAAGGCGCAAATTGGGCAAGAATCACGCACATCTTGTTAAATTTTGCGATTTTAGGTTTATTTACTTGGCAGGCTATTACTGGCGTGCAGATTGTACAAAGAATTTTGAGTAATGCTTAGTTAACAGTCAATTGAATTATGAAGTCTCAAATGATTTTTCAGACTTCATAATTCATACTTCAGACTTTATTTGATTCAACGCTTTTTCTTAGAATTAGCAGGAAAAGGTATACCCAAAGACTGATGAAAGTCTTCTTGAACTTTGCGAGTTAAGCGACGAGAGACTTGCCGCACAATTTGATTTAGTAAGCGATCGCCTGTAGATTGGATGAGAGACTGAGGCAATCGTTGGATAAATCTGGGAAAGTGAAGATAAACCTTTAAATCTAAATCCCATTCAACCCGTGTCACCGTACTGGAAATCGCAGCATTATCATTGGGATACTCTTTTAATTGCATTGATGCTCGATAATCTACATCGTAACCAGGTGCTTGATAGTCAGGAATGGGGATTGTCCGAATACGATATATTCCCTCTTCTGGTGGTAAAAGTTCTAAACCAACTTTCGGCTCGACTTCATAACCAAAAGAGCCGAAACGACCAATAATCAAAGCATAGCCATTTTCTCCCAGTGGCTGTACCTTCATTGGTTCAGCACAACGGATAAACCACGACGAATGAGCATTGAGATATTCCGCAACTTGATCTACTGGAGCATACATCTCCATATAATCGCTGTAGCAACCACAAAATCGGGTTTGATGGTCAAAATTTGTATCAGAAACTACATCATCAGTTTCTACTAAGTTGGTTTCTACAGGTAAAACAGTTTCTTTTATATCTAAGGACTGATATTCGCCGTTTGTTGAAAGCATCAAAGCATTCCCCTCTGAGATGGCGTTTGGCTAGATTTATGATTCCCAGGTGACTTGGGTGATTTCGTAGGCAAAATTCTATTTTGGCTGAAACTTTAACATTCTGTCATAAACTTTATGAAATTACTAAAATACGGATAAATCACATACTAGTTTTTTAAGGTAGCGTTTTTATGAAAGCGTTTGTGGCTGGGGCTACAGGTGAAACAGGTCGCCGCATTGTCCAAGAGTTAGTAGCACGTAACATTCCTGTGCGGGCGTTGGTACGGGATATCCAGACAGCTAAAGCAATTTTGCCTCCTGATGTGGAGTTGGTGCTTGGTGATGTGTTGCAAGCAGATAGTCTCGCCAATGCTTTAGGAGATAGTACTGTATTGCTGTGTGCGACTGGCGCAAAACCGAGTTTTGATCCAACTGGGCCATATAAAGTAGACTTTGAAGGGACAAAAAATTTAGTGGATGCTGCTAAGACCAAGGGAATTGAGCATTTTGTTTTAGTTTCTTCCTTGTGTACATCTCTGCTGTTCCATCCTTTAAATTTGTTTTGGTTGATTTTAGTTTGGAAAAAGCAAGCCGAGGAATACATTCAAAAAAGTGGTCTTCCCTATACAATTGTGCGACCTGGCGGATTAAAAAACGAAGATAATACTGATGCTATCGTGATGCAAAGTGCAGATACATTATTCGATGGTAGTATTCCGCGCCAAAAAGTTGCCCAAGTTTCGGTTGCAGCACTTTTTGAACCAGCCGCCCGCAATAAGATTGTAGAGATTATTGCTAAACCAGATGCAAGTGTGAAAACACTTGGGGAGTTGTTTCAGCAATGCTAACAGGACTTACGCACCAAAATTGTCTGTGGGTATTGGGTGTAGGGGTGCAAGGGTATGGGGTGTAAGGATTTTGAATACCCACACCCTGCTCGAAAACCTTAAGTTTTCATGTTTTTTTGCGTCCGACTTTTAACCCGACTTTAGCCGACTGACAAAATAAAGTGCGATCGCTTAGGCTATTGGGCGTAGAGTTGAAGACATACAAATATGGTTCATACTACCAGCCCATTAGCAGCAGATTTGGCTGGACAAAGCTATACTGTGCCTAACTATTGGCAAATACAGCAGCGTCTTTGTTCACTAATAGATAACTATGTAGCCAGCGAAAAGCTACAGGAACGCTTAGAAGATTTACCGAGGCAATTTACTCATCCCCAAGCACGTCCTTGGAAACCAATTGACTGGCAAGCTATTAACCAGAGTCAAATTATTGGGATCAAACCAGAAGTATTCTTATCCATTTTGATAGGTGCAATGGATACAGAAGCGCCAATTCGCGGTTATACCCAAACCAGTCGCCAATATTTAGAGAAATTACATCCCCAGATGGGGCAGTTTGTGGGTGGAACAGTCAGTGAAGCTGGTGAACTGCAAGAAATTGGCTTGTGGGAAAAAGAAGAACGCCAACATACACCCGCATTAATGAAGATTTACACCCAATTAACAGGTGAAAAAATCATCCCCAAACACCGCACTGTTAGAGGCTATATCCCTACAGATGATCCTCACGAAGATTTATATCGCCACGGCTTACACCGCGTTGCTACAGAATATGGTGCAACTTGTCTTTATTTGTGGTTGATGGCGCACACAACAGGCGCACTCCAAGATGTGCTGGAAGAACTCGCCAAAGATGAAATCAACCACATGACTAAATTTTGGGGCTTCGGAGTCTGGACTTTTCCCGATACAGGATTCATCCGCATCACCACAACCCTCATCAAAACCCGTTCGCAAAGCTACGAACGCAATAACTTGATGCGTACTCTACGCCGGATGATGAATACACTCAACTGGAAAGCCTGGACACCCACCAATAAAGCCACCCTTTTGTTCACCTTCACTTATACGATGCACCGTCTTTGGAAGTGGCACTACAGCCTGACTCCAGAGTATTTACACAACTTATTTGCGTCTTGAAACTATCCTCTTATTCATCAAAACCACCATGAACTCCCTACCTTTAGACCTCAACCCCCAAACAATCCCCCAACACATAGCTGTAATTATGGATGGGAATGGTAGATGGGCGACTAATCGCGGACTACCGCGCGTAGCTGGACATCGCCAAGGTGCAAGAACTCTCAAACAACTATTACGCTGCTGTAAAGATTGGGGGATCAAAGTTCTCACAGTCTACGCATTCTCTACAGAAAATTGGCAACGTCCCATTGAAGAAGTAGATTTTCTGATGCTTTTATTTGAACGCTTTCTCCGCAGCGAGTTAGCCCAGATGCAGCAAGAAGGGGTGAGAATTTCTTTTATTGGTGATTTATCAGTTTTGCCTGTATCTCTGCAAGCCGAAATGCAACGTTCAATGACAGAAACATTGAATAACCAAGCAATTCATTTTAATGTGGCGGTGAATTATGGTAGTCGTCACGAAATTACTCAAGCCTGTCACCACATAGCCCAATTGGTACAACAAGGTGAACTCAGCCTAGAAGCAATCAATGAAAATCTTGTAGAACAATATCTCTATACCGCAAATACACCAGCCCCAGATTTACTGATTCGGACTAGTGCAGAAATGCGGTTGAGTAATTTTTTGTTGTGGCAAATGGCTTATACAGAAATGTACTTTACTGATGTTCTCTGGCCGGATTTTGACCGAGAAGCATTTCATCAAGCTTTGTTAAGTTACCAAAAACGCGATCGCCGTTTCGGTCAAGTTAAAACTGCTTGTTCAGCTTAACATCAAAGTCTGCTCACAAAGCAATTTCCGCTTGCATCACAGTTGTGTCGCTGGTGGGTTGCAGATGAAAGCCTAATTTTTCACAAACTCGCTGCATTCCGTAATTATCAGACAAAATATTAGCTGTAATTCGGCCGATATGTTCTTGACGACCAACTTGCAGTAAGCGCCTAACGAGTTCTGTACCTAAACCTTGACACTGATAGCGATCGCTGACAATCATAGCGAATTCTGCGGCATCTGTACCGTGCAGTTTACTCAATCGCCCAACTGCTAAAATCTGCCGCATTCCGGTTTCTGAGTCTTGATGTTCTACTACCAATGCCATTTCCCTGTCGTAATCAATAAAGCAAATCCGGGTGAGGCGTTCGTGGGTGATGCGTTGACTCAATTTAATCAGGTGAAAGTACCGAAAATAAACGCTTTCTTCGGAAAGGGTTTGGTGAAACTGTACCAGTAACGGCTCATCTTCTGGACGAATCGGACGGATGGTTACTGACATCCCATTTTTCGTTGTCCAGTTGTCAATGTATTGGGTGGGATAGGGACAAATGGCTAATTTTGGTAGTTGTTCTTCTGTAATATCTGGTGGTTGGAGGAGAACACGCCCATCTAAAGCAATCAATCCTCCAGAGTTGACGGCGGTTGGCGGAATTGCCAGCAAGGGGTTGATGTCAATTTCTTTAATCCACGGTTGTTCTACTACCAGTTGGCTAAATGCAACCATCAATTGTTCGAGGGCTGCCATATCTACACTTTGCCGTCCCCGCACACCTTTGAGGGCTTTGTAAATTTTGGTGTGTTCCATCATCCGGCGGGCTAAAGTTGTGTTTAGGGGAGGTAGGGCGATCGCTCGATCCTGAAATACTTCGACTAGCTGTCCCCCTGCACCAAATAACAACACTGGCCCGAATTGGGGATCAAGACTACTACCAATAATCAACTCGTAGCCGTCGGTTTTCACCATTGGCTGTACTGTTACGCCGAGGAAGAGTGCTGAGTTTTGAGTAGCGAATTTTGAGTAGTGAAGGTCTTTGGCTATTTTTTCTTCAACAGAGGATTTGATGGTGCGATAGGCTTGTCTGACTGCTTCCGCATCCCGCAGATTTAACTGCACACCGCCGACATCGGTTTTATGAGTAATGATATGAGAATAAAGTTTGACAACTACGGGGTAGCCAATACTCTCCGCACATTTCACCGCTTCATCTTCACTTGTAGCCACGCAAGTTTCCACAACTGGGATGCCATAAGCTGCTAGTATTTGCTTCGATTCAAATTCTGTAAGAATGGTTCGTCCATCTTGACGCGCGGAGGCGATAATCTTTGCGACTAAGTTGCGGTCTGGTATGCCTGATTGGGGATCAACTGCTGGTAAAACTGGAGTTTCATAGATACCCCGCAGGTTATAGCTAGATTGCCACATATAACTAAATATGCGGGTGGCTGTATCTGGATAGCGATAAGTAGGAATAGATTGACGATTTAAAATTGTTTCGCCTGCGGTGACTTCTGCACCACCCATCCAACTAGCGAGAATTGGTTTACCAGGAATTTGGGCGTAGGGTTTCAATTGTTCAGCCGTTTGGGTGGGGTCGGTCATGGCTTGGGGTGTGAGAATAACCAACAAGCCATCACTATTGGGATCTGTGGCGGCTATTTCTAAAGCTTGGGTATAACGTTGGGGGTCAGCATCCCCCAGAATATCAATTGGGTTATTATGACTCCAATGAGTGGGAAGTATTTGATCAAAAGCAGCGATCGCATCTGGTGAAATTGTCGCTAATTCTCCACCCGCTTCAATCAAAGCATCGGTCGCCAAGACTCCTGGCCCGCCTGCATTCGTTAAAATGGTCAAGCGTGGCCCTTTGGGACGCGGTTGTTTTGCCAACACTTCCGCCACATCAAATAAGTCAGAAATACTATTCACCCGCAGCACCCCACAGCGCCGGAAAGCTGCATCTAACACCGCATCACTCCCCGCCAACGCCCCTGTATGAGATGCTGCTGCTTTGGCGGCTGCTTCTGTGCGTCCGGCTTTAATCACAATAATCGGTTTGGTGAGGGCAACTTCTCGCGCCGCAGAAATAAAAGACCGTGCATCCCCAATAGATTCCATGTAAATCACAATACTTTTGGTGCGGGGGTCATCACCGAGATAATAAATTAAGTCACCCCAGCCCACATCCAACATTGAACCGATGGACACGAAGGCACTAAACCCGACGTTTTCTTGAAAACTCCAGTCTAGAATCGCCGTACACAGCGCCCCACTTTGACTAATAAAGCCCACATTACCTGGACGCGCCATTGCACTGGCAAAGGTAGCATTTAACCCACTCAGAGGACTCATTACCCCCAAACAGTTCGGGCCGATGATACGAATGTTACCGCGACGGGCTTGGGCGAGAATTTGCTGTTCTAAAGCGATACCAGCCGCACCAGCTTCTTTAAACCCAGCAGAAATGACGATCGCACTTTTTACCCCAGCATCAACACATTCAGCAATAATCCCCGGAACTGTGGGTGCTGGTGTGGCAATTACAGCTAAATCTACAGTTTCGGGGATATCGGCAATTTTCGGATAGGCTTTGATTCCCAATACACTATGGCGTTTGGGATTGACGGGAAACACAGTCCCGCCAAAGGGATTTGTGATTAAATTCCACAAGAGAGTGCGTCCCACACTCCCAGGTGTTTCACTCGCACCAATCACCGCTACAGTTTTGGGTGCAAAGATGGCATCAAGGGGATTAAGCTTCTCTGCCTGCAAGATATCAAAGGCGCGATCGCTTGTGGGCTTGAGAGATTGCTGCATTAATCCTCCTTAAAGTGCTGAGTTGAAGGTGCTGAGTTGCAGTCAAAGATACTAAATTAGGCTGGGAATAGTATTTCTGAAAGCAACTTGGTTGTCAGTATTAGGCTTTTGCTTTCAGTCTATGCTTGAGTTTCAGATTGGGTTCATTTCATCCAGAAATTTTTAAACTTGTCTAAAATTTGCATAATTTTTCCGAGGGCGATCGCTTTGCCGGTTTCGGTGATTTCTGAGAAGCGATCGCCAAATTCAAAGTTAACGCCGGGAACTGTCACCCACAAAGCCGGCGGACAATGGCCGTAAAGAGTTCTAGTCAAAGCTAACAGTGATTGGGGATCGGCGGTATGTCCAGCGATCGTATTTTCAACAGAAGGTGAAAGTGATTGTACCTGCACATCAAAAGATTCTGAAGGTACATAAGCATCCACAAAAATTGCTAATTCTGCATTTGCTAAAGCATCAGCTAATTCGGGTGTCAGTTGGTGGACTGCTAAAGATTTCACTGCCGATAAATGCCAAGAGGCAATTTCATCAGCAATTCTTTGACCAATGCCATCATCACTCCGCAAGTCATTACCGTAACCAATCACCATGACGGTTGCATTCATTTTTTTCGTTTGCTTTAATGCACTCAAAATTAATGATAAATTTGCCAATTTACAATGTGGTAAAAATAAAAAACTAACCGCAAATGGACACAGATAGGCACAGATAAGTTTTTACCTCAACAGATGAGTAAAAGCTATGATCATTTATTTTTGAACTTATAAAAAGAATTTGAGGAACTTGTGAGGATAGAGAATATTCTTGTAAATTACTATTACTATAATTTGATAAATTGATGCAATTTATCCGATGATTTTTAGCATCAGCAGTTTTATGATGAATTTGAATCAACAATCTTTGAGGCTGTTTTATGTCTGAAGTTAATTATCAACAGCCAATTAATGCGGTGGCTACTCTTTTAGAAAAATATGCTGAGGGACAACGGGATTTTGAGAGGGCTGAACTTGGTGATGCCGACTTACAAGGTGTTAATCTCAAAGGGTCTGACTTGAGTTACGCGGACTTAAGTACAGCTAATCTACGAGGTGCAAATCTTAGAGGAAGTGACCTCAGTTATTCCGATCTTTCCCAAGCTGACCTCACAGATGCAGACTTGCGGGGTGCTTTATTGATGTCAGCCAATCTCCGCCAAGCCAATCTTCAAGGTACAAAACTAGATAAGGCAGACTGCGATCGCAATACCCATTTTCCCCCAAATTTTGACCCAGTTCAGGCAGGAGTTCAAATTAAATCAGAGTTATAAGTAGGTGGATACACATAGAAGACGCATTTCGACTCCTTTCGACTACGCTCAAGGCAAGTCGCTCAATGCTCGATCAGCTTACTAAAAGAGGGTTGATCGCAGTTTACAGCACTCAGCACTTTACTCCAAAACTTTAATTTCACTCAGTTGATTAATCACCACATCCGCACCTTGGACATGATCTGATTTACCAATCCATGTAATACCGATACAACCTGCGGCTTTGGCGTTTTTTGCCATTTGCATATCGCCAACCGCATCACCAACCATGAGTGCGGCGTTGGGTTCTACTCCCACTACTTCACAAGCTTGTAAAAACAAAGTTGGATCTGGCTTACCAGGGCCATCATCTACACCAATTTGGGCTGGAAGATAATCACCCAAATTATACCGAGCCACAAAGGCTTGTACTTCGGCGGTGGTGGCTGCTGAGATGATCCCCAGTTTCAGTCCGGCTGTGGAGAGGGATTGTAATAACTCCAAACTCCCAGAAAAAAGCGGTGCGGGAGATGCTTCGAGATATTTTTCGGCTTCGTTTAAACTTTGACGGGCGATTTTGAGAGATTCAAACCATCCTCTACCAGTTTCCGCAATATAGGCGGCTGTGGCGATTTCAGTTTCGCGGCGACTACCCACCGCCATTAAGCCAGCAGGATCGAGGGAATTACTATCAATACCGTAAGCCATTAATAAAGGTTCGCCAATTCCCGGAAATTGAGCATCGATAATTCTCGCTGCTTTTTGTCCCAGCGATCGCAAATAAATGTCTGAATCTTCTAAAGTACCGTTTTTGTCAAAAAAAATTGCCTGAATATTCTCAAAAGTAATATTTTTACATTGAATAGTTGCCAAAATTTTTCACCCCGGTTAAAAAAAAATGTCATAAAAAAAGAGGGATATTCCCTCTTTTTTCAAACTAGAATGCAATTATCTATTAATCTTACTCTTCAATAGCTACGGGAATTTCTTCTTCAATAGCTGCTGGAATCTCTTCTTCAACAGCTGCTGGAATTTCTTCTTCAGCTACAGTTTCTTCAGTAGGAGGTGCGGTGATACCTTGTTGTTTCGCTAACAGTTGCTCACGATATTTAGCTGCCATTTCTTCAGCTTTATCGTAAACCAAATCACGGTTTTTAATCATATCACCGGGTTCTGGTTCCAACTGTTTGGTAGATAGAGAAATCCGACCTCTTTCAGCATCCAAATCAATGATCATCACTTTCACTTCATCATTGACATTGAACACGCTGTGAGGTGTATCGATATGTTCGTGAGAAATTTCTGAGATGTGTAACAAGCCACTGACACCACCGATGTCGATGAAAGCACCGTAAGGCTTGATACCGCGAACTGTACCAATTACTACTTCGCCAACTTCGAGGCGGTTCATCTTACGTTCAACCAACGCCCGACGATGAGATAGAACTAGGCGGTTACGTTCTTCGTCTACTTCCAAGAACTTCAAGGGTAGTTCTTCACCCACTAATTCTTCTTTGGGTTTGCGAGTACTAATGTGGGAACCAGGGATAAAGCCACGTAATCCCTCAATTCTGACCAACGCACCACCACGGTTTGTCGCAAATACGCCAGAACGAACAGTTGCATCTTCTGCTTGCAACTGACGTACACGCTCCCAAGCCCGCATATATTCAATACGGCGAATCGAGAGGGTCAACTGACCATCTTCGTTTTCATCGGTGAGGATGAAAAATTCCCGTGTTTCGTTTGATTGTAAAACTTCTTCCGGGGCATCTACCCGGTTGATAGACATTTCTTGTATAGGGATATATGCTGCTGTTTTAGCACCGATGTCAATCAGAGCGCCGCGCGGCTCTATACTGAAAACCGTTCCTGGTACAATATCTCCAGGGCTAAAGTGATAGTCGTATTTGTCAAGTAGAGCAGCGAAATCTTCGTGAGTAAATCCAATTTCTGTAGCGGTTAAGTTCTGATTGACCATGCTGATTTGTTCCTGGTTCTAGTCTCCGTAAAGTTTTGTGACATAATGATAATGCCTGTGTAAGCCACTGAAGACCAGTGTAAGCTTACGTCCCTTATTAATCCTAGCGTAGAAAGCTAGTGTTAACACATATCAACTTCCAGATAGAAGATTATATCATATCAACAATGGCATTTGGCTATCAGCCATAAGTTAGAAGAGATTTTTATACATTGCCAAATTCAGTAAAATATCCGCTGTTATAGCTATAACAGCGGATATTTTGTGTTTTGCAAAGCTTGGTAATAGTAATCTACTACTCGTCTTTTTTCTCAATGCGGGGAGGTTCACGGAAGGCGATCGCAAAAAACAGAACGCCTATGCACAAAGTAAAAATTAAAATGTATGCAACGCTTTCCATCTCAAAAGCTCCTTAGAGTCAATGAGTGCTGAGTGCTGAGTTCAAGACTTACTCATTACTCAGCACTAAATAATTAGAGGGCTTCCTTCCGGCGGGTTGACTTATCACCCACTTTCTGGAACAGACCCCATTCGACTTGCTCTTCTAAGTCTGCTTCCACACCAGCAAATACATCTCGGTAGATTGTCCGAGCGCCGTGCCATAAGTGACCGAAGAAGAACAGTAAAGCAAATACTGCGTGTCCAAAGGTAAACCAACCTCTAGGACTGGTACGGAATACCCCGTCAGAGTTCAAGGTTTCGCGGTCAAATTCAAAGATTTCGCCGCCTTGAGCTTTACGAGCATATTTCTTCACATCAGCAGGATCTGTGAAGGTCTTACCGTCTAAGTCGCCACCATAGAAGCTAACGGTGACACCAGTTTGTTCAAAGCTGTATTTAGATTCTGCCCGACGGAATGGAATGTCAGCGCGGACAACACCATCACTGTCGGTCAAAAGTACGGGGAAGGTTTCAAAGAAGTTAGGTAGACGACGGACAGTCAATTCTCTACCTTCAGCATCGGTGAATACTGCGTGACCTTGCCAAGATTGAGCAATACCATCACCCTTAACCATAGGGCCTGTGCGGAACAAACCACCTTTGGCGGGGCTATTACCAACGTAATCGTAGAATGCCAGTTTTTCAGGAATTTGTGACCAAGCTTCAGACAAGCTTGCACCGTTGGCTACGCTTGCTTGTACACGACGGTTGATTTCTTGACGGAAGTAGCCTTGATCCCATTGGTAACGGGTAGGGCCAAACAGTTCGATGGGGGTGGTTGCGCTACCGTACCACATGGTACCAGCGACAACGAAAGCTGCGAAGAATACCGCCGCAATACTGCTGGAGAGTACGGTTTCAATGTTACCCATCCGTAGGGCTTTGTATAACCTTTCGGGTGGTCTAACTGTGAGGTGGAATAAACCAGCAATAATACCAACTACACCTGCGGCGATGTGGTGAGCCACAATACCACCAGGGTTAAAGGGGTTAAAGCCATCTGGCCCCCATTCTGGTGCTACTGGCTGGATGCTACCTGTGACTCCATAAGCGTCAGAAACCCACATCCCAGGGCCGTAAAGTCCGGTGAGGTGGAATGCACCAAAGCCAAAGCAAAGTAAACCAGATAAGAACAGGTGAATACCAAACATTTTTGGCAAGTCTAGTGCTGGTTCACCAGTTCGAGGATCTCTAAAGAGTTCCAAATCCCAGTAAACCCAGTGCCAAACTGCGGCTAAGAATAATAAACCAGAAAGTACGATGTGAGCAGCAGCTACACCTTCAAATGACCAAAAACCAGGGTCGGTAGCAGGGCCACCAGTGACGCTCCAGCCGCCCCAAGATTGGGTAACACCTAGACGTGCCATGAAGGGCAGCACGAACATCCCTTGTCGCCACATGGGGTTGAGAACAGGGTCGCTGGGGTCATAAATAGCGAGTTCATATAACGCCATTGAACCAGCCCAGCCTGCCACCAGGGCTGTGTGCATCAAGTGTACAGAAATCAGCCGCCCTGGATCGTTCAGAACAACTGTATGTACTCGGTACCAAGGTAGTCCCATCGACTACGCTCCTCCTCGAAGAGTTATGTTTACAAAGCAATTTATTTACTGAGTTCTTTAAATTGGCGAAGACCGCTTTTTAAAGAAATCTCTGAGTTTTTTTATTGCCAGGGTTCTGAGTTTAACCACGGCTCAGTCTTTACAAGACAGACTGTGTGGCTTTGGCAACACTTAGACGCTGCGGTTGCTTGACCTTTTGGGGTTGCGATCGCTTGTCTTCTCCAAGAATTTTTTCATAAAACTCTCCCTGGTTCTAATAGAACTCGGCAAATACCGGGTTGGTATTCGGGTAATCGAGCGAGCTACCCCTGTTGGCAGCAGCCTTGTAGTCGTCTACGCGATCGCCATACAAAAATGAGAATGTTTTAAAAAGTGTAACTATTGATGGAATTGTTTGCAAGCGGGTAAATCGATGCGATCGGTATTCCATCTGTGTTATTTTCTCACAAATCTCTACCAGAATTTCATTTACGTAATTCTCTAAAACTTACGCACAAAAATTGTCTCTTGAGAATTGGTGTAAGGGTATAAGGGTGTATGAGTTTGCCTCATTTACACTTTTACATCCCTAAAGCCCACTCTCAACAGACAAGATTTTTGAGCAATTCCTGACTCAGTTAAATCACTGTGTCACCAACTGGATGTTTTGTAGCTGACACTTGGCTTCGGCTGTGTTGAGACGTTCAATTACTTGTTCAGCACTCATTAAACGCTTGAGTACTACTTGTCCGATTGTTTGAGTGGCAACTTCTGAGGTTGAGGGTTTAACTTCTATGGTTAAAACAGCTTCTTCTGTACGATAAAGCCAGAGTAATTCATTGTTTTCTACTATACAAATATTCATTTTCTGAATATCTGGTTGTCGTCGCCATGCGGTGATTTGCCACAACCCATCAGATGACCAGACTCTACCTATATGCCATCCTTCCGAAAGAAAAAAATATTTCACGGTTTTATCTCGCTATTTTGACTATAAATTTTGATATCTACACCCACAAAATTGACTCAGTAGATGTTTTAAATAAAGCAGATTGGCTCATTAAGCTATGATGCCAAAATTCCTGATAAAGCTTTTTCAGCAATACTCTCATCGGTTAAAAGACTAAGTTGAAATGTAAAGAATGAGAGCTAATTGAGCAGCTTAACAAATTTTATTTCAAAAAATCTTATTCTTTTAAAACAATTTTATGGGGTTTGTAAAATTCAGATTAAATAGTAAAATTATGCGGATTTTTACATATACAGACTGTCTTATAAAGCTGCTGGAATTTTAAATTCAAATCGTTCAAAATATCACATTAAAATACTGAGGCAACAAAATGAATTTTTGTAATATTTATTGATATAACTTCAATAATTGTGCTTTTAGCATCTGTAATATCAAATTACATTGATGGTTTGTATAGTAATTAGGACTTACTCATAAATATTGTGTGTAGGGGGGTGTATGTATCGAGAACCCTTACACCCTACACCTTTATACCCTTGCTAAAACCCGTTATTTTTCGTTTTTATGGGTAAGTCCTAAGTAAATAAGTATTTCTGCTTAACTAGAGGCTGCCTGAATTGTAAAAAATTGGGTATGATTGCCAGACATATAGTATGATTACTGACCGCTGACTTGAAAACTATCCAAAGTATGACTTTATTTCCCTTGTCTGTACGAAGATGGGGTCGGTTGACTCAATTCGTTTCTCTGTTCTGTCTGTGTTTGTTTTTAGTCATCAGTTGTGGTACGCGACCACAAGCGAATACTACACCGTCGGGTAATGCTAATACGCCTGCGGGTGATGGTCGTATTACTATTGGGACAACTGCCAAACCGAGGACATTAGATCCGGCCGATGCTTACGAGTTGGCATCTTTGGGTTTAGTGTTTAATATGAGCGATCGCCTTTATACTTACGAACCAGGTAGCACAGAAATTAAACCCCAACTGGCAACAAGTTTACCCAAAGTCAGCCAAGACGGTTTAACTTACACTATCCCGCTACGTCAAGGAGTTGTGTTTCACGATGGCACACCCTTCAACGCGAAAGCAATGGAGTTTAGTATTAAGCGATTTATTGAAAATAAAGGTAAACCTTCTTTTTTATTAGCTGATACAGTAGCTTCAGTCACCGCAACAGGTGAAAATGAGTTAACAATTAAACTCAAAAAACCCTTTGCTGCATTTCCTTCTTTACTCGCATTTTCGGGAGTTTGTGCAGTTTCACCCAAAGCATATCAATTGGGTGCTGGTAAATTTCAACCCAACACATTTGTTGGGACTGGCCCTTATAAATTAGCGCAGTATGGGACAGATTCACTGCGGATGGATGTATTTGATAAATATTGGGGAGAAAAACCAGTAAATCAAGGCGTTAACGTCCAAATTCAAACCAGTCCAGTTAACTTATTTAATGCCTTTCGGACAGGTGCAGTCGATGTAGCTTATTTATCATTACAACCTGACCAAATTCGCAGCCTAGAAGAAGGTGGTAAAAAGGGAGATTGGCAAGCAATTACAGCCCAAGGTAGTGTAGTAAGTTATCTGGTATTGAATCGCAATCAAAAACCTTTAGATAAACCAGAAGTCAGACAAGCGATCGCAGCTATTATCGACCGTCAACTATTAAATGAGCGAGTTTTATACGGTCAAGCTGATCCACTTTACAGCATGATTCCGACTACATTCAATGTTTCCCAACCATTATTTAAAGATAAATATGGTGACGGTAAATTTGATCAAGCTAAGGAATTATTAACTAAAGCTGGCTACTCTAAAGATAATCCTGTGAAAATTCCTCTTTGGTATCCTTCCAGTTCACCGACTCGCAGTTTAGCAGCGCAAACACTCAAATCACTGGCTGATACTAAAATGGACGGTATTGTTCAACTAGAAGTCAACACAGTTGAAGGGCCGACTTTCTTTAAAGACATTTCTAAAGGTTTATATCCCGCAGCATTGCTTGATTGGTATCCTGACTTTTTAGATCCTGATAACTATGTTCAACCTTTCTTAGCTTGTCAAAAAGGGTCTGATGCGAAAGGTTGTGAAGATGGCGGTAGTCAAACTCAAGGTTCGTTTTACTATAGCGAAACCATGAATAAACTCATCGACCAACAACGCAAAGAACAAAATCCTAGCGCACGAGGGCAAATTTTTGCTCAAATTCAAACCCAAGTACTTAATGATGTACCTTACGTTCCTCTGTGGCAAAACAAAGACTATGTATTTGCTCAAAAAGGTGTCACTAACGTGCAGCTTGACCCTACTCAAAATTTGATTTATAAAACAATCAAAAAATAGTTGATAGTCCTTTGTCATTTGTCCTTTGTCTTTTGTGTTCTACTTCACAAATAGCGAATGGCAAATGACCAATACTTCGGCTTCACTCAGTACAAGTGACGAATGACAAATAACAAATTACTAAAAGATGTCTCGTTCTAAAGCCCTACAATATTACATTGTTTCGCGGTTGCTCCTAGCACCACTACAACTTTTAACTATCATTACTATCGTATTTTTATTATTAAGAGCGACACCCGGAGATCCTGCTGATGCAATTTTGGGTGGACGTGCGCCAGAAGCAGCAAAGGAAGAATTACGCAAGCAATTAGGATTAAATTTACCTATTTGGTTACAGTATTTAAATTATTTAGGAAACTTACTGCGCTTTGATTTAGGAACTTCTTTAACCAGTCGCGGACAAAATGTTTGGGACATCATCGGACAATATTTTCCAGCAACAGTGGAGTTAGCTGTATTTAGTATGGCAGTTGCTTTGATTGTTGGGATTTTGGTAGGTACGCTTTCCGCGTCTCGTCCTGGAACTTATTTTGATGTCGGCGGACGGTTATTTGGAATTATTACTTATGCTTTACCAATGTTTTGGGCGGGAATGCTGTTACAGTTAGTTTTTTCTGTGCAATTGGGTTGGTTTCCCAACTCTAACCGTTTTCCGCCGACACTACCGCCACCATCCCCAATTACCGGGCTGTATACTTTTGATAGCTTACTGAGTGGGAATTTGACGCAGTTTTTTGCTTCTTTGCACCATCTTGCCCTACCGAGTTTGACTTTGGGCATTTTGTTAAGTGGGATTTTTGAGCGTATTGTCCGGGTGAATTTAAAACAAACCCTGCGTGCAGACTATGTAGAAGCAGCGAGAGCCAGAGGAATTGCAGAAAATAAAATTTTAGTCTCTCATGCTTTAAAGAATGCCTTAATTCCCGTAATTACGGTGTTAGGATTGACCTTTGCCTCGTTGTTGGGTGGTGCGATTTTAACGGAAGTAACATTTTCTTGGCCTGGGTTAGCTAATCGCTTATATCAAGCAATCAGCGATCGCGATTATCCCACAGTCCAAGGTGTCTTGGTATTCTTTGGGGCGATCGTTGTTGGGGCAAGCATTTTAATTGATATTATTAATGCTTACGTTGACCCACGCATCAGGTATTAAAGTAAGGCGGCGTGAATTGTAGTTAAGGAAAGGCAGGAGGCAGAAGGCAGAAGGAAGGAGGGAAGATGCTTTTAGATGTGTGTACACACCCATAAGGAAGTAAAAATTCAAAAGTTAAACCGCAGCAATTAATAAAACTTGCACTTCTTCGCCTGCTGCAATTAAGGTTTGACCTACTGGTAAAACTGCTAAGGCATTAGTTTGAGCTAAGTTAATTAAATTGCCAGAATTGTGAGTACCGCCAGCTTTGTGAAATTCATAAACGCCATCAACTAAATTTAAGCGTCCCCAAATATAAGTTTCACGTTTACCATTGGCGCGTAATTCATCACGCGATCGCACCTTAATAAATTTTGCCTCCCAGCCGTCAGCAAGTCCAGCTAATTTTTTAATTGCAGGTTGTACAAATCGCCAAAAAGTGACCAAAGCTGAAACAGGATTTCCTGGTAAACCAAAATAAATGGCTGAATTTTGATTGGGTAAATTCGCCACAGTTAATGGTTTCCCTGGTGTCATTTCCACCGCACGAATATGAATTTCTGCCCCTAAATCTTCCAGAATTTTATCAACATAATCATATTCACCAACAGAAACCCCACCCGAAGAAAGTACAATATCAGCATTTGCTATGGCGTAAGCAATTGTTTCTTGTAAAGCCACAGGATTATCTTTCACAATGCCTAATAATAAAGGCTCTGCACCAGTTTCTTTAACCAAAGTCGCCAGAGCATAATTATTAGAATCGACAATTTGTCCTGGTTGTAATGGTGTATTTGGTGTCACTAATTCATCCCCAGTAGAAAAAATTGCAACTTTTGGACGGCGATAAATTTTGACTTGGGGACATTGTGCTGCTGCTAAAACAGCAATTTCCGCCGCTTTTAATTGAATTCCTGCTGGTAACAGTTGATTTCCGGCTTGATAATAAGATGCTTTGCGGCGGACAAATTCTTGCGGTTGTGGTGCGACTTGAATCAACACGCGATTTTCCTCGCGGCTTGTCCTTTCTTGCATAACTACAGTATCCGCACCTGTGGGAATTACTGCACCAGTAAAAATGCGTGCTGCTTGTCCTGGTTGAATTGTGGTTTTAGGTTGATATCCAGCCGGAATTTCTTCGACTATTTCTAAGATAGCTGGTTGCTGGGCGTTAGCTTGCTGTACATCTGCGTAACGGACTGCGTAGCCATCCATTGCGGAGTTATCCCAATGGGGAAAGTCTAGCTGGCTAGTGATGGGGTTTGCCAGAATGCGATCGCTTGCCGCCAATAAATCTACAATTTCTATATCCCCTTCAGCATCTAACGGTTGTACCAAATTTAAAATGATTACTTCTGCATCGCTGACTTGCAACATGGTGAAAGACTCTGATAATGCAACTGAAAAATATTCAAGCTATATCCTTAACGCTGATAATTCCATTACTACACCATGATTGTAGTAGCCATTTATTAGATTGCTGATCAAGGGCTGGTAAGACGCGGAAATTAAAAACATTTTGCCACACCTCAACACCATACTGAGCAACAAAAGTTTTTTCTAATTCTTTAAAAAGCGAATAATCACGGTCATCAATAGCACTTAGCATCGGAATGATGATGCTAACGGGGATTTGATTAGCAGTTGTCCCTGTGGAAGTCATTCTGGGTAATCCTCAAAAATACAAATAAATGGTAGCGGCTCATTTCCAGTATTGATAATTTTAACTAACCGCTTTCCTTTACTTCTAGCAAGTGCAAAACAAGCTAATTCTGTGGCTGCTGCTGACCAGTCGCTATTATCCGTTGCTGGATCAAACTTTTCCGCTTCTGGTTGATTTTCCTCAGTCATACAGTTTTATGTTTATTAGGCGTGATTTCGGGCTTTTTCAGCAAAGCAAGTACCCAGCCATCACTTTAATATTAAGAATAGAAGCATAGATTATTTCCCAACCGCTAAATAAAAACACCTATTTAATATGACTATCGAAAGAATTCCGCAAAAACACTATCCCAAAGCTGAGATTTGGCGGCGTGGTCTGGCTTTGGGACTGGATTTTTTAGGTGCTTGGTTAGTCAGTTCCCTATTTGGTAGTAGTAGTCTCGGTATTCAATTTGTCCAAATTTTAGTTTTTATCTTTTGTTGGCTGATTTTACGGGTAGTGGTGGTATTTAATAATCGAGGGCAAAGTTTAGGACGCTGGGCTTTTGACTTGAAAATCCTAGAAGTGGAAAATGGGCAAGTAGTAGGGAGAATTCCAGAGTTGCTGGCACTGGTGAAGCGAGAAGCTATAATTGGCTTTGGTGCTTTGTTGGTGTCGATCGCCCTTGGCAACCTGAGAGCAAATCCCACTGCTATACTGCTATTACTTCCTCTGGCAATAGACTGTGGTGCAGCTTTCTCCGATCCCCAGTTACGACAAGCGTTGCATGACCGTTACGCTAGAACGTTCATAGTTTCATCGCGTCGGGGCTACTCGCTCGATATCAAAATCAAGCGTTTAGTTGATACTTTGCAACGAAATGTGCGAAGATAGTCATTTGTGTAAATTTCTCTTCAGGCTTTACTGTTTGTAAGATTATGGCTAAGAGTAAAGGTGTCCGTATAATTGTGACACTAGAATGTACCGAGTGTCGTAGCAACCCTGACAAGCGTTCTCCTGGTGTGTCCCGGTATACCACCATGAAAAACCGTCGTAATACGACCAACCGTTTAGAACTGAACAAGTTCTGTACCCACTGCAACAAACATACCGTTCACAAGGAAATCAAGTAAAGATGAGTTACTATCGTCGTCGTCTGTCTCCAATTAAGCCAGGAGAGCCAATCGATTACAAGGATGTTGATTTACTGCGTAAGTTTATTACCGAACGAGGCAAAATTCTACCTCGGCGGATTACTGGGCTGACTTGTCAGCAACAGCGAGACTTAACATTAGCAATTAAACGGGCGCGGATTGTCGCTTTGTTACCGTTCATCAACGCTGAAGGCTAAATCAATTTTAAATCTAGGATTTTAGATTTTGGATTAACAGGGAAAGCTGATTTAACAGCTTTGTCTTTCTGAGTCCAAAATCTCAAATCTGAATAATAAAGTGTAAAATTGGTTCCTACATAAAATTATTGTGATTCAGATTTAATACTAGTTATTAAATCCAAAATCCAAAATCTAAAATCTAAAATTATAAGAGTGCGAGAGTTGTGGAGAAGGGGACGCTAGTTGAATTTAGGGTTCAAGGCGATCGCCGTCTGGGAGTGGTAGATCGTCCAGATGGTAAGACCCGTTGGTTTGTGGTAGATGAACGTGGTCAATCCCACAGCCTCGCGCCAAGACAAATTACATATACAGTTAACGGCCAAACTTACAAGTCCTTAGAAATTCCGAAATTTCTGGAAGAGGTCAAGCCATATTTAGACCCATCTAGCTTAGAAGTGGCTTGGGAATTATTGGTGGAGGACGGAGAAGCAGTCACACCATCACAAATGGCAAATCTGCTGTTTTCCGAATCAGAACCAGCCCCTTGTTACGCAGCCCATTGCTTGTTATCAGATGACAAACTCTACTTCAAGCAAAAAGGCGATGCTTATGAACCGCGCACAACGGCCCAAGTAGCCGAACGGAAACACCAAATAGAAGTAGAAACTCTTAAAGCTAAAGGCCAGCAAGAATTTTTAGTGCGAGTAGAACAAGCACTCAAAGGTGAAGCGGTAGAATGGCAACGCCATGACCGTCACCGCCTAGAAGCATTAGAAAAATATGCAGCTTTAATGGCTGATATTGTGCGGGAGGGAGTAAAATATGATGCGCTATCAAGGGCGTATCCTCCTCCAGCACCAGTCTTAGAAACGATGAATATGCTGGGGCGGCCGGGAACCCCCCAAGGAGCTTTTCAATTATTAGTAGACCTGGGCTGGTGGAGTCCCTATGAAAACTTGTTCCTGCGTCGTTCGTCAATTCCTGTTCAGTTTACTAGCAAGGTATTAGAAGTGGCGCAACAGCGTTTGGATTCCCCAACAACAGACTTGGATGCAAATCGCCTGGATTTGACTCATCTAAAGGTTTACACAATTGATGATGAAAGTACCACTGAGATAGATGATGGTCTGAGTTGGGAATCACTCAGCGATGGTCGAGAAAGATTGTGGGTACATATTGCTGACCCCACACGCTGGTTAGAGCCAGAAGATGACTTAGATTTAGAAGCCAGAAAGCGGGGAAGTACGGTTTATTTGCCCACGGGGATGGTTCCCATGTTCCCAGAAATCTTGGCGACTGGGCCGATGAGTTTGGTACAGGGGAAAATTTGTTGCGCCCTGAGTTTTGGGATTATTTTAGATAGTAATGGGGCAGTAGAAGATTATAGCATTCATGCCAGTTTGATTAAACCGACATATCGCCTCACCTATGAAGATGTCGATGAGATGCTGGAATTAGGCGTGCAAGCAGAACCAGAAATTGCAGCGATCGCAAATTGGGCAAAAAAACGTAAATCTTGGCGTTATAACCAAGGAGCTATCAGCATCAATATGCCAGAGGCGATGATTAAAGTCAAAGGCGACGATATTAGCATTGACATTTTAGATGATTCCTCATCGCGGCAACTTGTAGCAGAAATGATGATTCTTGCTGGTGAAGTAGCCGCCCGTTACGGTAAAACTCATAATATACCTCTGCCTTTCCGTGGTCAGCCACAGCCAGAATTGCCTCCAGAAGAAGAATTAATTCAACTTCCAGCCGGGTTTGTGCGTGCTTGTGCAATGCGTCGCTGTATGCCCAAAAGTGAAATGAGCATCACACCTCTACGCCATGCAGGTTTGGGTTTAGATACCTATACCCAAGCCACTTCGCCCATCCGCCGCTACAGTGATTTGCTTACTCATTTTCAACTAAAAGCCCACCTGCGCGGCGAAGTTCTGCCCTTTTCCGCCGAACAACTCAAAGAAGTAATGATGACTGTCTCCACTATTACCCAAGAAGTAACGATGGTGGAACGACAAACTAACAGATATTGGGCTTTAGAATATCTCCGCCGTCATCCTGAGCAAGTTTGGTCAGTCACAGTTTTAATGTGGTTGCGAGAAGACAGTAACTTAGCACTCATTTTATTAGAAGATTTGGGCTTGCAGTTACCAATGATTTTTAAACGTTCTGTAACCTTGGGCGAGCAATTATTAGTGAAAGTGAGTATTGCCGACCCCCAAAAAGATATGATTCAATTCCAAGAAATCATGTATCAAGAAGCTCAATCTGCGGCGAATTGATTCTCCCAGTCTATAGATAAAGCTAGTAGCGATTGACTTGGTTAAAATATAAATGCAAGCTTCTTCACAGCCATCGTTAGTTATGTTCAGCACAACAGTCACTGACACTGGAGAAATCACTCTCCCCGCAGAAATTCGGAAGCATCTCAATTTAGTTAGCGGTAGCAGGGTTGAATTTGTTATCGATGCAGATGGTCAAGTGAAAATCTTTCCCCTCAATGTTCCAGTAGAAACTCTGTCAGGGATTCTGTATCGACCAGACATTCGACCAGCTACTCTCGACGATATGGAAGCGGCTATCTCTGAGGGAGCCAATGATCGGACTTGATACCAACATCCTTGTTCGCTACCTAACGAAAGATGATGAACAGCAGTGGCAACAAGCTTCTTCCCTTATTCAGTCCAACCAACCCTGCTTTATTGCCAATATCGTCTTGTGCGAATTGTTCTGGGTACTCAGAGGTTCAAATTACGGTTTTCGTAAAGAAGAGATTATTAATACTCTAGAGTCCATGCTGCACAGTCCCGCCTTTGAGTTTGAAAACCGTTCTACTATTGACCAGGCTCTACAACGTTACAAGCAGGGTAAAGCGGATTTCTCAGACTACTTAATTGGGGCAATCGCACATCAGTTGAATTGTACAGAAACCGTAAACTTTGATGGCAAGCTGAAGGGTGAAATCGGATTTCGTTGTCTGGAGTAGCGATCGCTACCCAAAACAATCTTTAACAGCACAAATAAATCTGATTGTTACACAAGAATTTAAATAGCACAAAATACACCTTTTCGTATGTAGTTATATTAACTAATCACTTTACCTATTGTCACAAATATTACTGCGATTGATGTATCAAATTCATAGATACTAAGTATTGGTACTTAAAAATCTTTTATCATGAAGCGATCGCAAGCGCATTTTTACTTAGTCCCAATACTCACAACATTAACAATTAGTAACACTGCAAATTTAGTATTAGCTGGCGGATTTGCCCTGAATGAACAAAGTGTGAAAAATGTGGGCAATGGCTATGCGGGAACAGCCGTTAACATTGATGATGCTAGTGCGATTTTTTTTAATCCGGCTGGGTTGACGCACTTAACAGGCAATTCAGTTACTGGATCTGCCTTTGTGATTTATCCTACAGTGAGATTTCAAAATCAGGGTTCAACAGTTGTTACAGGTGCGCCCTTAACCGGGAGTAATGGCGGTGAAGCTGGCGTTGATGTTGTGGTTCCGAATCTTTATGCGGCTTGGAGTCTTTCGGATACTGTCAAAGCTGGTATTGGCTTCAATGTTCCTTTTGGTTTAGCGACTAAATATAGCAACGATTGGGTGGGACGTTACCAAGCAGTAGAATCTAGACTTGCCACAATTAATATTAATCCCACAGTGGCGGTGAAATTGTCAGATAACTTTTCTGTGGGTGCGGGGTTAAATGTCCAGTATGCTGAAGCTACACTTTCTAACGCCATTGACTTTGGCTTAATTGGGCGGAGTGCAGGCTTACCTACCCGACCTCAACAAGCAGATGGTTTTGTGAAAGTAACTGGTTCTGATTGGAGTGTGGGTTATAACTTGGGAGTAATGTATGAACCAAGCAAAAGTACTCGCATCGGTTTGAGTTACCGTTCTGCAATTACCCAAGACATTCGCGGGAATGCTGATTTTACAGTTCCACAAAGTCTACAAGTACTAACTGCTAGGGGACAGTTTACAGATACGGGGGCTAAAGCTGTTGTCAATCTTCCTGATATCCTCTCACTGGCTGTATATCAAGAATTGAGTCCTCGTGTTTCAGTTGTGGGCGATGTGACTTGGACAAATTGGAGTCGCTTTAAAGAATTACGGGTACAGTTTGATAATCCCAGACAAGCAGATAGTGTACAACCAGAAAACTGGGAAGATACTTATCGTTTTGGACTTGGTGTAAATTACGCAGTGAACGATAAATTAACACTGCGGACTGGTGTGACTTACGATCCTAGTCCCATTAAAGATGAGTTTGTCACAGCCAGATTACCAGGAGGCGATCGCACTTTGGTAGGTGTGGGTGCGAGTTACCGTCCTTCTAAATCTTTCAGTCTTGATGTTGCCTATAGCCATGTTTTCACAGAAGACAGCCCCATCAATCAGTCTAGTACTACCACTGGCACAGTTAGAGGTGAATTTGAAAGCTCAGTAGATGTTGTGGGATTACAACTGAATTGGCAGTTTTAGGCTTGTACTGAGGGCGATCGCCTGATAATTTCATTCATACGATCGCTATCTCGAAACTGACTATCTGATATTTTCTATTTATGATTGAAAACAGTTGATTAATCATGAAATTATGGCAGTCTTAGCACCTAAATCTTACGTAGAGTTTCGCAAAGATGCTTATTGGGTAGAAGGAACTCGGATTTCTCTTGACTCAATTGTTTACACTTTCCGAAAGGGGTTATCGCCTGAAAGTATTGTTCAGTCTTTTCCGTTGCTAACACTTGAACAGGTTTATGGAGCGATCGCATTTTATCTAGCGAATCGCACTGAAATCGATGCTTACT
The DNA here is from genome assembly GCF_014697615.1 of Nostoc sp. FACHB-280. GTDB lineage: Bacteria > Cyanobacteriota > Cyanobacteriia > Cyanobacteriales > Nostocaceae > Nostoc_B. The sequence goes on from NZ_JACJSD010000048.1 coordinate 35,077, forward strand.
TAGCAGCAGAAGAAGCAGCATTTGATTCTATGCCTCAACCGCTTCAAGCCAGCAATCCTGATTTATACAACAAACTCATAGCGGCTAAAGTAGCAAGACAGCAGGTAGAGCCGTGATTGTTCGCTACCAAGCCGATGCTGATTTGAACCAAGCAATCGTCACAGGGGTTTTACGAAGAGAACTAACGTTTTCGACAAGCAATAACATTCCTCACAATTAGTTGCCTTACAATGGATGCTAATATAGCAACTGCAAAGTAGGCAATGAACACTACAGATAATGCCCCAATGGATGATAGTTCGTCGGCAGATTTGGTATCTGTAACAGAGTTGCAGAACCAGCTTTATGACTTACTCAAACAACTATCGCCTGAGCGACTACAGGTGCTTGCTGATTTTGCAGCTTACTTGGCAAATGCTGAAAGTGAAAGTGCGACGCAAGAACTTTTGGCAATTCCTGGATTAATAGAGCGAGTTAAGCAAAATCAAGCAACCCCTAAAGCCGAGTATACTAATTGGAGAAACCTTCGCTCCGATGTATGAAGTTCTTCTCCATCCTGATCGCTAACTAAAACAAACTTTAACAGTACAACTAAATCCCGGCAAAAGCGGACTGGTTAAATTATCTTCTTTATATAAAGTAGCTGCTAATTTTAAAACACCATTTTCTCGACGGTAAATTTCTACTGTTTCTTTTTCGCGGTCAAAAATCCAGTATTCTTGTACACCTTGAACTGAGTAAAGTTTTAGCTTTAATTGCTTATCTCGTTTTTTCTGTATTTCGCCAGGAGAAAGCACTTCAATTACTAATTCTGGCGCACCTGTTAAATGTCCAGCTTCATCTAATATTTCTGATAAACGTTCATTACTCACCCAAACTACATCAGGAATTACATTATCATCATCAGTAAAAATAATTCCTGGTGCAAAGGCAACTTGTCCTAAACTTGTTTGATTTGACCAAATTTGTAATTGTGTCCCAATTTTGACACAAACATTTTGGTGTTTCCAATGAGGCGCTCTAGTCACAAATAACTCTCCATCAATTATCTCATAACGCTTGCCGTCGTCAGGAAATAACTCTAAGTCGGCAGTTGTCCAACGGACTTTTTCGGATGCAGTGGAAGTCATACAATTTGGGATTTGGGATTTCAGATTTTGGATTTAGGGAGAGGATGTTTTTTATTCCCTACTCCCTATTCCCTATCTTTAATTTAACTAGCGATCGCCTCTGCTTTTTCAGCCACAGGGACATAAGGTTTTTCTGCGCCTTGTGCCAAATATGCGGCTAACTGGCTTTCAATTTGGTCGCGGACAATTTGGCGATACTCAATAAAATGTTCGTTATGGGCGCAAACGGCAAGGTAATGTGCAAATACATCAGGGTTACGCTTGATAATACTGAACAAATGATGCCAGAATTTCCACCGAGTTTCCCTGACAACTCCTTGTCGCCAAACTACAATCAACAGTGCTTTGAGTTCTACCCATGATGGCATTTTAAAAGGTGCTTTCCACTTAGGCGAACCTAACATTAAAAAACAGCGATAGGTGCGGTCTAAATATTTCACAGGGTCGTATAAAACACAAAAAGCCTCAACATATTCCCTGGCAAGTTCCTCTAAAGGACGGGTGGGAATAAAGTTCATCAACGTGGTTTGGTTGATGTTACTTTCTGTATTTTCCCGCAATCTACCTTCTTTTTTCAGCCGATGCCACAGTGCTGTATTGGGTAATGCTTGTAACATGGCGAAGGTGGTTGAGGGAATCCCGGCTTGTTCAGCAAACCGGACGATGCGATCGCCTGCGCCTGCTTTCTCTCCATCAAATCCGATAATAAACCCAGCCATTGGCCGCAACCCAGCTTTGATAATGGTTTGCACTGCGTCTGTCAAAGAACTGCGGGTATTTTGAAATTTCTTGGTGAGTTGTAAACTATCTTCGTCTGGGGTTTCAATTCCCAAAAACACCGCCGAAAATCCAGACTCAACCATCAATTCTAGTAATTCTTCGTCTTGGGCTAAATCTACAGAAGCTTCCGTATCAAATTTAAAGGGATATTGGTGTTCTTCCATCCAGACTTTTAACTCTTTCAGCAACAATTTCACATTCCGCTTGTTACCGATAAAGTTGTCATCCACCATGAACACACCCCGCCGCCAACCCAATTCATAGAGATAATCCAATTCTGCTAATAATTGTTCTGGGGTTTTGGTGCGTGGTTTGCGTCCATAAAGAACGATAATGTCGCAAAATTCGCACTGGAAAGGACAACCGCGCGAAAATTGCACCGACATCATGTCATAAGCATCTAATTCTAATAAATCAAAGCGGGGTACGGGTGTGCTTGTGACATCTGGTTTTTCTGCGGTGCGGAAAGTTCCCGATTTTTCACCTCGTTGAATTGCTTCCACAAACATCGGTAAGGTGATTTCCCCTTCATCCAAAATCAGGAAATCTGCACCAACATTTTGAACATCATAGGGTGTGGAAGTTGGATAAGGGCCACCAACTGCAACTAACTTACCGCGTCGTTTTGCTTCTTGAATTTGTTCCAATAAATCTTGTTTCTGGACAATCATCGCTGAGAAAATGACTATATCTGCCCATTCCCATTCTGCTTCTGTCGCAGGGCGAATATTGCGATCAACCAGCTTAAATTCCCATTCTTGGGGCAGAATTGCCGCTACAGTCACTAAACCCAAAGGTGGTAATAAAACCTTGCGATCGACTAAATCCAGAATCTTTTCATAAGACCAAAAGGTTTTAGGAAATATCGGATAAACTAATAAAACTCGCATGTAGTAGCAGACCTCACACTTTGATTGTTATCCCACTCTAGCGGAAATAATTACTTATTGACTTTATATTGGCTTTAGCTTACCGTTAAAGTTTTTGTCTGTGCAATTATTAACGAGACAATATTATGTGTCTGATAATAAAAATATGATGCCTCTCGATGCTTGATGATGTAAGTAAGAGGTCAAGATGGTACAGATACCCGTTAACCCAGAAAACTTATGGATTGAGTTACCGAAAGCGATCGCATTACATGTCACCCCAGAACAGTTCGCCGCATTAGCCGCCGCTAACCGAAACTTGAGACTGGAAAGAACTGCAAAAGGAGAGTTAATCGTGAATCCGCCAACAGTCTGGGAGACTGGGAAACTTAATGCAACCATTTCGGGAGAATTATACTTATGGTGGCGGAATGCAGGTGAACCAGGTAAAGGGTTTGACTCCTCAACTGCTTTTGTCTTACCAAATGACGCAATTCGTTCTCCTTATGTTTCTTGGGTAAGCCAAGAACGTTGGCAAGTCCTGACTCCCGAACAAAAAGGAACTTTTGCGAATATCTGTCCAGATTTTGTAGTAGAATTACGCTCTAGTTCTGATACTCTCAAAACTCTGCAAGAAAAAATGCACGAGTACATCGATAATGGTGCAAAACTCGGTTGGTTAATTGATCCGCAGCAGCGACGTGTAGAAATTTATCGCCCAATTTCGGTGGTGGAAGTGTTTGAGAATCCGGCGGAGTTATTGGGTGAAGGAGTTTTACGAGGGTCTGTTTTGGATTTAAGTCGTGTTTGGGGTTGAAACTGTGGGATGATTTATCTCACGCAGAGGCGCAAAGGCGCAGAGAGTAGAAAGAGGTTTGAGATTTAAATAACATTATTTTTTCCTCGGCACACCACTAATTTTCAACACATCACTCATGGTTGCACAATAATTTGGCAAGTCAAAACTCGCAGGATTGACGGCATTTTTATAAGTAAAATGGCGATAATTCATACAGAATCTATCCCAAGCAGCCATTTGAATGCGGAAGACGGCAATAATCAAATTGGCTAAGGAGATAGATAGGGGGATGCGGAAGTAAATTTTTTTGCCAAGATAAGCGCAGGTTTCTTCTATTGCTTGGTTGGCGGTGAGTCTTTCTTGACCTAAAACTAATTTGCGTTGTTCTTGGGTTTGGGGTGGATGTTCGATTAAATATTCCACAACTGTGGCGATATCTTTTCCGTGAATAAAGTGAAAACTGCCGTCTGCTTGTAAAAAGCGAATTAAGTTAATATATTTTGTGACTTCGGGTATACCAGAAGTCAGGTGAGAATAGGGTTTATTGGCATCGCCGCCTAGTACTAAGGTGGGAAAAACAGTGGTAATTTTAGGTGCGATCGCTAGTTTTTCTTTTTCATGCAAGCATTGATATTTAGAACCGATATAATCTGTCCCAATTTCGCCTGCTTCTTTTAGAGGTTGGTTTTTGTTATCTAATACACTAGCAGTTGAAAAATAAATTACCTGTTCACAACGTTCAGGGTCTAATAAACTGAGCAACTCTAGTGTTTTGTTGACATTAATGTCGTAAGTATTTTCTCCGCCCCAAGCCGTTGCTGTTAATACTGCGACATCAATAGTTGATAACAAATCTGCAAAGTGTTTAATTTCTTGCATATCGCCTTGCAAGACGGTAATACCTGAACGATATTGCGTATTAACTTGCAGTTTATTGGGGTTTCTAACTAATAAAAATAGTTCGTGATTTGTATTTTGAATTAATGCTTCTGAAATATAATGACCGATGCAGCCACTTGCGCCTGTGACTAAAATTCTTTTCTGACTCATAGTAAGTTTTTTAAAATTTTAAGATTTAAAAATAAGATTAAATGTTCCGCGCTAGAGTTCATCGTGCTTCTAACATTTCCTCAATTGTCAAATTGATATCAATAGCAATTTGTCTGAGTAACCTTGGTGATATGTCTTTACCTTTGTGAAATGGAACTGTTGTACCTCGTCCATCCGAATGACGGAATTGTTTGTGTGAACCCTTCTGTCGCACCTCAACAAAGCCAAGATTTTCCAGAATCCTAACAACTTCTTGAGGTTTGAGAACGGGAATGTTGCTCATGATTTATCGAATTACAATTTGCTGTGTACCGACAAACTCAGTATCAAAAGCTAAATTTTCATCTTCCAGTAACATCTCAATTACTTCACGTAAATTTTTGTTTAACTCATCCAATGTTTCACCTTGAGAATGCGCTCCAGGAAAACCAGGAACGTACCCAACATATAGATTTGTGTCAGGATCTCGTTCGATTATCGCAGTAAAAGTTCTCATAAAAAATAGATGTGTCAGCAATGCAATTATTATGTCTTTGTGGTTCAAAAATTGTCACCACAAAGACACAAAGGTAATTAACTTACCAGTGCTGCTGTACTGAGTTGCTTGGCTGTTTCAAAGAAGAAAGCGACGTTTTCTTCTGGGGTATCTGGTAATACACCATGACCGAGGTTGAGTATATGACCCCAATTGCCAGCTTTGCGAACGGTATCATAAATGCGATCGCGGATGAACTCTTTGGAAGCATAGAGTACACCAGGGTCAAGATTACCTTGTACTTTAACGTGCTTGCCTAATCGAGCGCGAGCATCAGCCATGTCTACAGTCCAGTCAACGGTGACAATATCCGCACCAGATTGAGCCATTCTTTCTAGTACACCTGCACTACCACTAACTAAAAGAATTAATGGTGTGTCGGGGTGGGTTTGTTTGACTTGCTGGAATACCCGTCGTTGATAAGGCAGAGCAAAGGTATCGTAATCTTGAGGGCTTAATTGTCCCGCCCAAGAATCGAACATCTGCACTACTTGAGCGCCGCAGTCAATTTGGTAACGGGCATAAGTAGCGATCGCATCTGCCAATTTTGTCAGCAGTTGGTGTAGAATTGCCGGGTCTGAGAAGGCCAAGTTTTTGATGATGGAATAGGTTTTAGAACCTTTTCCTTCGACTGCGTAAGCAGCCAACGTCCACGGCGCACCGACAAAGCCTAATACTGTTGATTTGTTGCCAACTTCTTGGCGTAATGCCTGCAAGATGGTTTTAATAAACGGTAGAGCCGCCTCTGGATCTAAATCATGCAGGCTATCAATTTGTGCTTGAGTGCGAATGGGCGAATGAATGATTGGCCCTTTACCTTCCGCAATGTCCATATCAATGCCCAAACCAGGCAATGGAGTTACAATGTCGGAAAATAAAATCACTCCGTCCGGCTGGAAGGCTTTCCAAGGTTGCAGGGATACTTCAATCGCTACTTCGGGAATTTCGGAGCGATCGCGAAATGAAGGATACTTTTCCCTTAAGTCTCGGTACGCCTTCATATATCGTCCTGCTTGTCGCATCATCCATACTGGGGGACGATCTACTATTTCACCACGAGCAGCCCGCAGGAGATGAGGGGCCGTTGAGGAAACACCCATTTAACACTTCATCCTAAGTCACTTTGTTATGTCAATGTTTAGCTTATCATTCTGAGATTACGCTTTTTCAGAAGGCTTGCTTGAAAAGCCCAAGTCTTAGCTTTACTTAACTTAATATGCAAACCGATTCTAATAATCCAAATCCTTCTAATGTTGCACCTACTAATAGCAATTCTCCATCAGGCAAATTATTTATACCCCCCAGCCAACGACGCAAGTTTTGTGTATTGTTTACTTTTATGACAATTTTGGGTTGGGTAGTGGGTGGCGTTTTTAGTCTCGCTGTAGAAAGACTGCTCACACAAATTCTGAGTGCATTTGGATCTATAGAAATGCAATCATGGGGCTATGGCATAAAATTACTCAGTAATATTGTATTTGCTGTGGTTTTTGCTACCGACCAAGCATTAGTTATGCGTCGTTATCTTTCTGGTTGGCGATGGATAATTGCGACTACCATTGGTTGGTTAACTGCTGATTGTGTAGCAACTGCCTGGATTAATTATATTGCCTCAATTGCTAATTCTCTTAATGAAACTTTATCTCCTGAGTTAGCAATTATCTTTGGATTTTTATCAACAATTGCTTATATTTTTTCAGGTCTTTGGATGGGGCTATTGCAATGGCTAGTTGTCCGCCGTTACACAATTAAACCCTGGTGGTGGAATTTTGTGCCATCAGTTGCTTTTTTGTTAATTAGTTTGCTGGTCTGGTTGCTATCATTAATGCAAAACTTCATACCAGAAGCGATATTGTATGGCAGTCAACAAGGATTCACAGCAACTATTCTAGGAATAGTACCAGCAATTGGTTTTTGTATTTTAAAAAGACGCTTACCAAGACAAACTCAGGCAAGTTAAGCAGAAAAGTTTAAGTAGGAAATACATTTATGTTTCACTACAATCCGTTAGCATGTTTACCTTCATCAGCCGAATTACCAGATTCTGATGATTCTGGTGATAAAATTTGGATGCCAGAAGTTAATTTAGGTATTGGCAGAGAACGCAGAACTTAATCAAGGCATAACGCAAGAATGGTTGTATTGTTACGATGAAAATGGTAGAAGATATCCAACACCAGAAGAATTGGCAAATGCACGACAACAGGAACTAAAAGAAACCCAAAACTAACTTCAATAACTCTTAGCTAAATTACAACAAAAAGGTATCGACCCCAACAATTTATAAAAACTATGGGAAACATCAATTCAGTAGTAATTGCCACTGGTACACATGGCAATGAATTTACAGGAATATATCTAGGAAAAAAATTTGAACAGTTTCCGCAACTGATTCAGCATCCTAGTTTTGATACTCGCATTCTATTGAGTAACCCCAAGGCATTTGCAGCAGCCAGACGCTATATTGATAAAGATTTAAATCGTTGCTTTGCAGCAGCAGATTTACAAAATCCCCAACTTGCAAGTTATGAAGATATTTTGGCGAAAAATATCTATTATTTACTAGCAGAAGAAAGCAAAAATCAGCAACAAGTTATTATTGATTTGCATAGTTCTACTGCCAATATGCAGTTAACTATAATTTTGGGAAGTCAACACCCTTTTATTTTACAATTAGCTGCCCATTTAAGTGCAATTAATCCTGATGTGAGAATTTGTTATTCTCAACCGACGAGGGATTCTAACTTTCTATGTTCAATATCAGAATTGGGTTTTGCGATTGAAGTGGGGCCTGTAGCACAGGGAGTGTTAAATGCTGAGTTATTTCAAAAAACTGAAGCGTTAATTTATCAAGTTTTAGACTATATCGAAAGTTATAATCAAGGTTTATCTCAACAGCAAAATACTACGCTGACATATTATCAATATACAGGAGTTATTGATTATCCCCGCACCGAAGCTGGCGAAATTATCGGTATGATTCACCCCCAACTCCAGTTTCAAGATTATCAACAGCTTAACCCTGGTGAACCGATATTTTTAACATTAGAAGGAAGTGCGATCTCCTATCAAGGCACATCTACAGTTTACCCCATTTTTATTAACGAAGCTGCATATTATGAAAAAGGAATTGCGATGTGTTTAACCGAAAAGAAAACTATCCAAATTTAAATTTTAGCGCCCACCACTAAACAGCAGAAAACAGCCACCATTCAATAAAGCTGTCAGTGCTGCACCAATAACTACACCATTCCTCATAGCTATTTGTCGCTTCCTTTGTAAAAAAATACAAAGGGGAATCACATATAAAAGTTGCCAAAATAGAAAACCAAAACCACCGATTAGCCAAACTTGTAAAACAATATAGTTATTAGAAACGGAAGTGTATTCTAACAATATGCCAATAGCAAATATAATAATGATTGCTAGAATATGAAAGCCACAAAGTAACAGTATTCCTAAAATGATTTTGGCAATTTCATTAGTATTATTTTGTTGTGACATTAAATCAACCTTAATCGAAATTAATCAAACTAAAGAATATTTGCTATTTACTAATCCATAGCCCGCACTACCTTCGCGGTAAAAAATATTGAAAGTATCGAAGGGAATAATTCTACCATCTGGGTGAACAATATGAATACAGGAACGCTTGACTGAACGCACATCAAAATTGTAAGGGTCAAGAAACTGTACAATCATGACTCGAAACACATTGCTATAGTTGATGTTTTCAGGTACGGGTAGCATTGGTAAACAACATAAAAGTTGCTTTAAGGATACAGCCGCAGAATTAGGCGAGTGACTTGTAGAAAAGAGTTGAAAAATATGCCGTTTCAGTTCTTCATTTTGTTCATATAATACGCTATTGGGTACAACATCTACAAAAACATCAGGATTTATTAAACTAGTTAGAGGTATCACTTTACCGTTAAGTTTCAAAGCATAAGCCATCGCTAAACAATCGGGATGGCAAGGCACAGGTAGAATATCTTCTGGCTTAAAATGAGAACTTTGTTCGAGAATTGAGCGACGAACTTCGGTTAAAGTATATCTATCTTGTTTTGCGTCAAATCCTTCTAATCTACCTGCTACTTGTATAGGTTGAAAAGTTACACCCCGAATACATTTTTGTTGTAAAGCATAATCGATAATCTTGCCAATTTCGTGGTCATTCAGCCCTTTTTTCAGGGTGACAACCAATGTTGTCGATATATTATATTCATTGAGATGTTCAATGGCTTTTTCTCGAACTTCCCGTAAATCTGCACCACGTAATTCTTCTAAAGCTGCCTTTTCAAAACTATCAAATTGCAGATATAATTCAATTCCTGGCATATATTGACTAAGGCGATCGCAAAATGATTTATCCTTGGCAATCCTCACGCCATTGGTATTAATCATTAAATGCTTAATCGGCTTACTTTTAGCAATATCTAAGATTTCAAAAAACTCTGGATGAATAGTTGGTTCACCGCCACTTAACTGTACTATCTGCGGTTCACCTTCATTTGCCACCACCGCATCAATCATTTTTTCAATATGTGCTAAACTGCGATGGCGACGCGGTTGCTGCGATATTTCCGAAACTTCAGCCGCACCAGAATCAGCATAACAAATTGGGCAGGAAAGATTGCATCTATCTGTGACTTCAACTAAAGTTAAACAACTATGCTGTTCATGGTCAGGACACAACCCACAATCATAAGGACAGCCATGTTTAATTGGTGTATTAAACCTTAAAGGCATATCACCTGGTTTAATAAATTCCAGTGATTTTTTGTAATATTCAATATCATCTGCGATCAAAACTTTTTCCTGTCCATGCGTCGGACAGTGTTTAATCATATAAACACAACCATCTTGAAAAATAATTTTAGCTTCAACTTTTACAAGACATTTTGAGCAAATGCTATTTGTTAAAGCATAAAAAAGATAATTTCTAGTAGGATTCATAATATTTCTACTCTTTCACTCTTCTTTGCGTCTCTGCGCCTTTGCGTGAGATAAAAGAAGGTATGGTTTATTTACCTAAAAATACCTTTAAATGTGTACATGAGAAGTTAACAATAAAAATTGATATATTTTTTAAAATTTAGTTACATAAAAACCTCCCTTGTTCAGAGAGGTGAAGTAATCGAAATACCATGAAAGGAAAATTAATTAACGATAATCTGGGGTTTGAATATTCCGCAGACGGGCAGCATCACGCATATTATAATCAGCGCGAGTAAAGCGATTTAATTGCTGTTCAAAAAACTCACGATTGGCTTGCAAGTGTTTAGGATTAGGGTCATCTAAGGGATATAAAAGCGCAGTTCTCAATGCTTGAATGACCGCAGAAGTAACGTTATACATTGAGCGTTGGAAACTAATACCCAACTGAATCAACATATCATCTTCACCACGGCAATGTTGTTTGTAATAATCAACAAGATATTGTGGTAAGAAGTGCAACATATCTTGCATCAATAATGTTGGTGGAATACCAGCAGTACCTACAGGAAATACATCGGCGTAGAGAATGCCGTAGTGGAAATCTTTTTGATCATCTGGGACTTGTCCGGCTTGGGCGTTGTAAGATTTTGTGCCTCTAAAGGGGGCGGTGCGGTAGAATACAGCTTCTACGTAGGGTAATGCTGCTTCGTATAGCCAGGTGAAGCCTTTAGATTTGGGGATAATTTCGTAGCATTCGCCACGGATATAAACATGATGGTAAATGGGACGACCTGCGATCGCAAATATGCCATTGACCAAAAAGTTCATTGCATCAGGTACGCCCTTAAACCCGCCTTCGTCGTAGATGTCGGACATTTCAAAGAATACCGGGGCCATGACTTCCCAGAATAAGCCGAGGTTAGAGTAGTATGACATCTGGCGGCACTGTTCCAAAAACATCTCAGGAAAAAGTTTGTACAGTCCCAGCATTACGGGGTTGCCTTGGAAGTAGGCTTTAATTGCCCTGTCGGCGTTGGCTTTGTATTCCTCGGAGTCGAGATACGCATCAAATTGATTGACTGGCGCATACATGTGTCTATGCCAAAGCATTGCCCGCATACAAGCTTCCGCAAATTCCATATTGATGCGATCGTGGAATAAGTGATGCAATAATTTTGGCATTTTCAAGGTTTCACCCTTTTCCATAAATGCCAAAAGTTCAGGATGGGCTGTTGCTTCACCACGCCAAATTCTTAAATCAGCAGTATCGCCAGCGTAATGATTATGCAGGTCTAAATACTTTTGAGGTAAGAAGTATTTAAAAAAGGCAAATGGCTCTAAAAATACCTGTTCAGCTATATATAATAAATCACGCCAGTAAAAGTCCATCGGTACAGCATAAGCTTTATAAATCCCGATGATTTGCATTAAGTTTTCTGGCGTATCTGGTAACATTGAACCGCCAGCTTCTAAACGATGAATTACTTCCGCAAATTCATGGCGAGAAGGTGGAAGTTTAGTTGTCACAGGTTTTTCTGGAGTTTGTACCATATTGGTTCCTGGATATTAAATGTATTTTTAGACAGTAGAAATATCGGTTGTTTGTAATTGCTGATGTATTTTTAAAGCATGAAAAATACTCAAAACATCATGCGTCCAAACTGGCAATATTAACGTCATCGCAATTTCTTCGATGCTGTAAATAGTTCCGGCAATACAAGTTAGCCATAAAGCTATGCCAGCGTAGTTAAATCCAAACAATGCCACAATGGCAATAAATAATGTAATTCCCCAAAACTTGGCTGAGTAAGTGTGATAGCTGGCGGGTTTGCCATATTTAATTAAGTTAACTATCCACCACACAAGTTGAGCAAAAATCACCATCAATAAAGGAAGGCGATAAGCTATCAAAATATCTCGATATCCCAGCCAAGCACTTAAAAAGATACAACTAAAAAGGCAGGTATCAGCCCAGCTATCAGCTTGTCGCAATTTGGCATTGCTAACACCAAGTCGCCGGGCAATAATGCCATCAAAAATGTCGGAAAGAAAAGCAGCAGTAAAACCCACTAAAAACCAAATACTCGTATCACCATCCCAAGCATCCCACAGGAGGAAGGGTGCTATTAAAAAGCGGAACATTACAAGACCACTTGGTATTAAGGTGAGATTCATATTTTCTCCTGTATGTTTGATGAAGCAGTATTCAAGAGTCAGAGTTTAGAATCACTATCATAACTTCCCAAAATTTAAGATAAACGAACCGCAAAGAACGCAAAGGACACGAAGAAGAAAAAAGAGTTTTAGAGAGTTCTTGAGTCAGTTCTAGTTCTATGCAGTTGACGGAGGAAGTAGAGAGATAATTCTGAATTCTGAATTCTTTCCATTACTTCAACGCAACCTGAGAAATTACGGTTTTTTCCGCAGGAGTAATTGCTGCTACCATTGCCGTGGTTGTGGTCTCACTCCAACGCACTAACCATGTAGGTTGAACTCCCAAAAAGATGATGAGGACTGCCAAAATTAGGGCTGGTACTTTCTCAGACCACAAAACTTTGGGATAGTAGGCTAAATCATTGTCGAGTCTGCCAAAACAGGTGCGGTTCAGCAGGATGACGAAATATACCGCCGTTAAACCACTGGCGACAACACATAATATTGTCGGAATGGGGAAAACAGAGAAACTGCCCTGAAAGACGATAAATTCCGCGATAAATCCTGTTAAACCAGGAATACCCGCACTAGCCATACCACTTAATACGAGTAAGGCACTAATTAAAGGTATGCCACGAATTGGACTCATTAAACCGTTGAGTTTGTCTAACTCGCGTGTGCCGGCTTTGGCTTCAACAACACCTACCAAATGGAAGAGAATGGCGAGGATGATGCCGTGGCTGAACATTTGGGAAACTGCACCAACTAAGGCGAGGGAGGTACTAGCGGCACTGGCCAGCAACACATAACCCATGTGACCGATAGAACTGTATGCTACCATCCGCTTGATATCTTTTTGGGCGATCGCTACTACTGCCCCATATATCGCGCTAATTGCCCCCCAAATTGCCAAGGTTGGGGCAACAGTACTCCAAGCGTTGGGGAACATCCCCATGCCAAACCGCAATAAACCGTAGGTTCCCAGCTTTGCTAATACACCACCTAACAAAATGGCGATGGGTGCAGAGGCTTCCACATAAGCATCAGGTAGCCAAGTGTGGAAGGGAACTAGAGGAATTTTGATGCCAAAACCAAGGATAATTCCTGCTAGTAACAGCAGTTGCAGTCCAGCAGACAGGGTTTGAGTGGAAACAGCATCGAAGGCAAAGCTGGTGGAACCTGTTAGCCACACCATACCTAAAAAGGTGGCTAAAATTAATGCGCCGGAAACCGCAGTGTAAATTAAAAATTTAATTCCAGCGTAAGCCCGTTTTTCACCGCCCCAAATTGAAATTAATAAATAAAAGGGAATTAATTCTAATTCGTAGAACAGGAAAAACAACAGTAAGTTTTCTGCCAAAAAAGCACCAGCAACGCCGCCACTTACTAACAAAATCATTGAGTAAAATAAGCGGGGTCGTTCTGTATCTTTGCTGCTACTGTAAATAGCAATCCAAGTCAGGAGGCTATTTAAAATCAACATTAATATTGATAGACCGTCCACCCCTAATTGATAACTTAAACCGAGGGTTTCGTTCCAAGGTAGATATTCTTGAAACTGCATTCCTGGATTAGTTAAATCAAATTTAAACAGGATGAACAAATTCCATAGCAGGATTAAACCGGATAAGGTGAGGGATACCAAGCGCAAGCGATTTGGTTGGATGGCATTATTAGGCCAAAACCCAATAATTACGGAAGCGATAATTGGTGCCCAAATTAAAACACTTAGCATGGGAGTTTTTAACCGCCGATGAACGCAGATGAACGCAGATGATTAACTAGTTAAAACATTAACTCTAGAAACTGTACGCCCCAGTATGGCCATGTCACCCAAGCGCCTAAAAGACCAATGCCTAAGAGGACTGTGAAGGCGTAAGTTTGGGTTTGTCCAGAGGTGCTATATTTCAAGCCTTCGCCACCGAGGAGGGAGAACAAACCAACAAAGTTAACAATGCCATCTACTACGAAGCGGTCAACCATATCAGCAAATTTTGCCAGTTGGGCAACGCTGAAAATGATGGTTAGGCGGTAGAGTTTGGGGGTGTAAAAGTCGTAAGCTAACAAGTCTTGCAAACCTTTCCAAGGTAGGCGGACTGGTTTGGGAATGTTGCCGAGATAAATTACGCCACCGACGCTACAACCAAAAATACTTGACCAAATTAGTAGAAGTGCGACATCTTTATTAAGGTTTGCCCAGTCGGGTAAGAGTGATAAGCTTTGCAACACTAAAGGTAAATGGAGGACAAATCCGAATAAAATCACCATTGGCAATACCATCGGCCAGTGAACTTCAGGCGATCGCTCACTCATTTGCTTCGCTTTACCACCAAAAATCAAGCCAAATTCTCTAGCTAAACTAACGGCTGTCAATGCGTTAACTGCTATAACTATCCCAACTAGCCAAGGCTGAGTTTCCCATAAACCATCGGCTAATTCCATCAATGCCCAGAAACTACCAAGGGGTGGGAAACCGATTAATCCTAATGTGCCGATAATAAATGCTAAACCAGAGATAGGACGGCGTGACCATAGACCACCTAGTTGGGTGATATCTTGGCTGATGCTATTCCAAATCACGCCACCAGTACTCATTACTAACAGTGCCGCAGATAAGGCATGGGTAAGTACTAATAACAGTGCAGCATCATCTTGCTGTGTGCCTACAGCGATGAACACTAAGCCCATGTAAGCACTCACAGAATAAGATTGGCAGCGTTTCACGTCAATTTGCGCGATCGCAATTAAAGATGCACCAATAGCTGTCACTGACCCAATCGCTACCATCACGGTAGAAACTAGGGGTGATAAAGTTAATACGGGTTGCAGTTTAATCAGTACCCATGCACCACTGGCTACAACTACCGAGTTCCGCAAAATTGTACTGGGAACAGGGCCTTCCATCGCCTCATCTAACCACAAGTGCAGGGGGAATTGGGCGCATTTACCCATCGGCCCGGCAATTAAGGCTAAACCTACTAAGGTAATTACTGTAGGGTCAACTTCCGCAGTTTTCGCCCATACAGCCAGTTCGTTGTAATCCCAGGTTCCCGCCAGAGGCCATAAACCTAAAACCCCAATCAGCAGAAACAAGTCTCCTACCCGTTTGGTTAAGAAAGCGTCTCTCGCACCTGTTACCACCAAGGGTTGGCTAAACCATAAGCCTACTAACAAGTAAGTTCCCAAGGTGAGGACTTCTAGGATTACATAACTAAAGAACAAGTTATTACATAAGGCTAGGGCGCACAATCCCGCTTCAAACAAACCTAATAAAGAATAGAAGCGTCCCCAACCCCAATCCATTTCCATGTAACCAATAGCATAAATTTGTGCTAACAAATTTAAACCAGTGATGACAACTAATGCGCCTACACTAATTGACGAAATTTCGACAGCAATGGTCAAGTCTAAACCTGCTGTTGATAGCCAATGAATAAATACTTCTTGGGGAGGATGATTCCAAGTTGCTTGTAAGGCGATCGCACTATGGACAAACGCCAAAAATGTCATTACTAAATTTACATAACCTGCTGGCCTTGGCCCAGTTTTGCGGATGATCCCCGGCGACCAAGGTACGGCTAAAAGCCCACCAATTAAGGCATATAAAGGAACTAGCCAAACAGTCTCTAGTAGAAACTGAGCCATGAAAATACCCCTAGATTTAAACAGAAATTAGTGTTTTGGCATCAAATTGCTTTGATCCCGCCACTATGCACTATTCAAAAACGCAAGTTTATATTTGCTTAATTTTGTTAGATTAAGCTTACCGTTATCTGAGGCAAAAGGGAATTAGTCGATTAGATAAATCAGCGATAATTACTCTAATTAATTCTTATATATCTATGGATTGAATTAACCAATATTATCTATCGATTAATATCTATGGTTTATCCATAGAGAAATCAATATAGTAATCATTATTCATATCGTGGGATCTGTCTGGTCTAGGTATGAAGACACACAGAACCAATAAGTAACGCTTTCACATATTTTTCAAACTTCAGACTTCTTTTCGCAAATTCGCAAACCCATAATAATTAAGTCCCGTTCGACCCCATCTAGTTCTGCTACTTGCGGTAAATATCCCCAACGTTGAAAACCCAGTGTTTCAAACAGCTTGAGGCTGGGGTGATTATGAGCAAAGATAAAACCTAAGAGCGTTTTTAAACCTAAATTGGGGCTTTCTGAAATTGCGAGGCTTAGGAGTCGTCTTCCCAAACCGCAATGATGAAAAGCTGGGGCGATATAAATACTAATTTCGGCAGTAGCTTGATACGCTGGGCGACCGTAAAATGATTGGAAACTCAGCCACCCAGCAATTTTACCATCCTGTTCGATTACCCACAAAGGGCGAAAATGAGGCGATCGCCCATGAAACCAAGTGCGGCGACTTTCCACAGATACAGGTTCTAAATCAGCAGTAGCGAGACGGCTAGGAATTGCCGCATTATAAATAGCTACGATCGCAGGTAAATCAGCTTCAGTCGCATGGCGGATAGTCATCGCTACCGTGTCGGAAAGGATATTGTAGAAAATATTCAAAAATCATACAGTGTTCATCGAAAGAATTCTATGCCTGATGTAGTACTAGTGGGTGGTGGTCATAGTCATGCGATCGCACTCAAAATGTTTGGTATGAAACCACTACCAGGAGTACGTTTAACTTTAATTACCCCAACATCAGACACACCTTATTCAGGAATGTTACCCGGACACATTGCTGGATTATATAGTTATGATGAGTGCCACATTAATTTGTCACGATTAGCTGACTTTGCCCATACACATTTATATATAGACCAAGCCATTGGTTTAGATTTAGAAAATCGTCAAGTAATTTGCGCTAACCGTCCGCCAGTAAATTTTGATGTACTGTCTATTGACATTGGCAGTACTCCAGCGACAATCTCTGTACCAGGTGCAGCCGAATATGCTATTGCAGCTAAACCAGTAGCAAAACTCCTAGATTGTTGGTATGAACTGCTGCAAAGCTTTCACGAAAATCCTCAGCAGCAACTCAAAATAGCAATTGTCGGTGGTGGTGTGGGTGGCGTAGAATTAGCACTCGCAATGCAAGCACACTTACAGCAAATCTTGATTGCGAACCAGCAAACATTTCAAAATCTGGAAATTCATTTATTTCAACGCCATCAGAAAATTTTGCCGCATAATCATCACTCAGTGCAGCGTCAGGTAAAACAAGTTTTGACCCGTCGAGGTGTTCAGCTGCATCTAGGCGAGTCTGTCTCTCAGATTACGCAGATAAATGAAAAATTATTTGCAGTCAAATCTAAATCGGGGTTAGTGGTAGAGTGTCATAAAGTTTTTTGGGTAACACAAGCCTCAGCACCAGACTGGTTAAAAACTACCGGACTCGGAACTGATGCACAAGGCTTTATTTTAGTTAATGACACCTTGCAATCTCAAACCCATCCGCAGGTATTTGCTGCTGGTGATATTGCCACAATGCTAAATCATCCCCGTCCTAAAGCTGGTGTGTTTGCAGTACGTCAGGGTAAGCCGTTATTTGAGAACTTGCAACGAATGATTTTAGGCAAACCATTCAAACCTTATATCCCACAGCAACAATATCTAAGTTTAATTGGGACAGGCGACAAAAGAGCGATCGCTACCAAAGGCGCATTCACCTTACCTCCCCACCCTTTAATATGGTGCTGGAAAGATTGGATTGACTGCCGCTTTATGCAAAGTTTGAGTGTGTAAGCGCAACACAGAGTACGATATTATGAACTATAACTTTCTCGTTGAAATCAACAGTTAGCAAAATCATCTGCTTTTTATATCTGCATTCTTAAAAAAATGTATTGATCAACACTTTGAATAGTTACATTTGCATGGTCAAATGAAAATGATTTAATAACTAACTTTTTGAAATTTCTCATCACTGCATAAATATTTCTAATGAACACTGCCTTTATTCGTACCACAGCATTACTACCCATTTTCGCTTTATTTTTCACTGCTTGTAGTGGCTCTACCACTAGCACAAATCCAGCAAATAATAACAATGCAACTCCACAAACATCCACAGTTATTCCTATAGGGATTGCTGTAGCCCAAACAAGTAATGTTGCTTTACTGGGACAAGAACAAGTTGCTGGCGCGAAAATTGCCGAGAAATATTTTAATGATCAAGGTGGAATTAATGGCACACCCATTAAATTAGTCTTTCAAGATACTGCTGGTGATGAAGCTGGTACAATTAACGCCTTTCAAGCATTAATTAATAAAGATAAAGTAGTGGGAATTGTTGGCCCGACTTTATCACAACAAGCCTTTAGTGCTGACCCCATTGCCGAACGGGCTAAAATTCCTGTACTTGCACCCTCAAATACAGCCAAAGGTATTCCAGAAATAGGTGATTACATTGCGCGTGTTTCGGCACCAGTTTCTGTAGTTGCACCAAATTCAATTAAAGCTGCACTCAAGATAAATCCTAACATTAAAAAAGTTGCCGTTTTCTTCGCGCAAAATGACGCATTTAGCAAATCAGAGACCGAAATTTTTCAGCAAACAGTTAAAGAACAGAATTTAGAATTAGTTACAGTCCAAAAATTCCAAACTAGCGATACAGACTTTCAAAGTCAAGCCACCAATGCAATTAACCTGAAACCAGACTTAGTAATTATTTCTGGTTTAGCTGCTGATGGTGGAAACTTAGTCAGACAACTAAGAGAATTAGGTTATAAAGGCTTAATCGTTGGTGGTAATGGTCTGAATACATCTAATATTTTCCCAGTTTGTAAGGCACTTTGTGATGGTGTATTAATTGCTCAAGCATACAGTCCAGAACATCCTGGCGAAATTAATACTAAATTTCGTCAAGCTTATGTAGACCAATTTAAAAAAGAACCACCACAATTTAGCGCCCAAGCATTTGCAGCAGTTCAGGTATATGTAGAAGCTCTAAAATCCTTAGATCAAAAGAGCAAAGTCAACAAGTTAGAATTACCAGCATTGCGAACTGAATTGAACAAACAGCTACTGACTGGTAAATACAATACACCCCTCGGAGAAATTGGTTTTACACCCATAGGAGAAGTAGTACAACAAGACTTTTACGTAGCTCAAATCAAAATGGAATCCGATGGTAGTAAAGGTAAATTTACATTTTTGAAATAGTAGCTACATGGATATTAGTCTGTTTTTTCAGCAATTGTTAAATGGGTTATCTATTGGCAGTGTCTACGCGATTTTTGCTTTAGGATATACTCTGGTTTATTCTATTTTAGGCATCATTAATTTAGCTCATGGTGCAATTTTTACCCTTGGTGCGTATTTCACCTACGCACTCATGGGTGGAACTTTTGGATTTAACGGTTTACTGGCGAATTTGACTCTAACTTTGCAATTACCATTTGCCATATCCTTAATTATTGGTAGTAGCATAGCTGGATTGGTGGGAGTTGCAATGGAACGTATAGCTTTCCTACCTTTGCGCCGTCAAGGATCTGATCCTTTATTAACTGTTGTTTCTAGTTTGGGTGTAGCAGTTGTAATTGTTAACTTAATTCAGTACTTAGTAGGCGCAGAAAGTTATACATATCCCGCTAATACCTTTGGTAATTTACCACCTGCAATTAACTTCGGCACTGTTGAGAAACCAATTCCTATTCGCAGTGTGCAGATATTAATTTTTGTAGTGTCAATCGTAATTGTGGCAATTCTTACCTATTTTATTAATCGAACTAAATATGGTAAGGCTATGCAAGCGATCGCCGAAGATGCAACCACAGCTAGTTTACTAGGAATTAACAGCGATCGCTTTATCGTTTTGACATTTTTTATCAGCAGCTTCTTAGCCGGATTAGCCGGAACATTGGTAGCTTCTAGCGTGAGTATTGCAGGGCCATACTTTGGAATCGCCTTTGGTTTGCGGGGGTTAGCCGTGATCGTCTTAGGTGGTTTGGGTAGTATTCCTGGTGCAGTTTTAGGAGGATTACTCATCGGCTTAGTAGAAGCTTTTGTCCCCGCCGAATACTCTGGTTACAAAGATGCTGTAGCATTTGGAATATTGTTTATCATGCTGTTAGTTAGACCTCAAGGTTTACTTGGTCGGCGGTTCGTTCAGAAAGTCTAATAAATTCTGCATTCTGGCAATTTATGGCTGAATTTTTTTCAACTTATGGTTCACTAATTGTCTCGATGGTGCTAGGAGCATTATTAGGACTTTCTTTGTACTTACCTTTAATGACTGGACAATTATCTTTAGCCAGTCCAGGATTTTATGCTTTAGGTGGATATATTGCAGCGATTTTATCCACAAAAGTATTTACATCTAGTAGTAATCTATTTCCCCTACATTTACTTTTATTGGAAATGTTAATCGCTGGTTTAGTGTCTGGGATACTAGGTTTATTAGTAGGTATTCCAGCATTAAGATTACGGGGAATCTATTTAGCGATCGCCACCATTGCTTTTGTTGAAGTTCTGCGAGTTCTTTCCTTAAATTTAGACATTACAGGCGGTGCTGTTGGGATTTTTGGTATACCCCAACCCTTCCAAACTCAAATCGAATATCTCTGGATTGCTTTACCGTTACTTTTAATCAGTATGGTATTGTTTTATCGCTTAGAAAGAGTCAGAGTTGGTAGAGCATTTACAGCCATCCGCGAAGATGAATTAGCCGCCGGTGCAATGGGAATTAACCCCACATACTACAAAGTCTTAGCCTTTACTTTAGGGGCAATTCTAGCTGGTATTGTAGGTGCAATTAGCGCCCATTTTCTCAACACCTGGAATGCGCGTCAAGGTACTTTTGATGCCAGTATTATTTACCTAACTTTTGTCTTAATTGGTGGTTCCAGAACTTTTTTAGGTTCAGTTGTAGGTGGTATGGTATTTACAGCCCTACCAGAAATTTTACGCGGTATCGCCGACTCTGGTATTTTTCCTGCTTGGTTAGGTTGGTTAGCCCAATTCCTCCGAGATGGTAGATTAATTATTTTTGGTTTACTTATAGTCATAGGTACTATTTTCTTTCCTCAAGGTTTAGTTACGCCTGAAATTTTTAAAATGGGTAAAGTCAGAAAATAATTCAAATCTAAATATGTCTGAAATTAATGCCTCAGATAACAGTAAAGTTATATTAGAAGCTAACTCACTAACTCGCCGCTTTGGTGGTTTAGTTGCGGTAAATAATGTCTCTTTTAAAGTTAAACAATATGAAATTTTTGGCTTAATTGGCCCTAATGGTGCAGGAAAAACAACTTTATTTAATTTAATTACAGCCCTGATTCCACCTTCTGAGGGTGGATTGATTTATCAAGGTCAAGAAATTGCTCAACTGCGACCCCATCAAATTGCAGCTTTAGGTATTGCGAGAACCTTTCAAAATATTCGCTTATTTGGCGAATTATCAGCCTTAGAAAATGTTATAATTGGTCGGCATTTGCATACTAAAAGTAATATGATTACAGGAGTTTTGGGACTACCACCCGCTCCTACTGAAGAAAATCAAAGTAAGCAAAAAGCTTTAGAATTATTAGAATTAGTTGGGTTGAGCGATCACACAGCAGAAAAAGCTAAAAATTTCGCTTACGGTGATCAACGTCGTTTAGAAATTGCCCGTGCTTTAGCCTTAGAACCACAAATCTTGCTTTTAGACGAACCAGCAGCCGGGATGAACCCCAGTGAAAAACAGCAACTGAGCGAATTTATCCGCAATATCCGCGATCGCTTCAACTTAACCATTATTCTGATTGAACACCACGTACCATTAGTCATGGGTTTGTGCGATCGGATTGCTGTCTTAGATTTTGGTCAATTAATTGCTTTGGGTGAACCCTCTGTAGTCAGAAATAATCCAGCAGTCATCGAGGCTTATTTAGGAAATGAATAACATTAGTTGGCATAGCCACCCAACTCAGTTACTTGAATTGAGGTGACTAAGAGTTGCCAAAAACTAAATATAGAGTTTTGCAGATGGAACAACTCACACTGCTGTTTTCTTCAACAAAGGATAACCCAACTTCTCTCGCTGTTCTACATATAGTTGTGCGACTTTTCGCGCCAAATGACGAATCCTCGCAATATAGCGAGTTCTTTCCGTTACAGAAATGACTCCTCTCGCATCCAGCAAATTGAAAGTGTGTGAACACTTCATCACATAATCCAAGCCTGGTAAGACTAAACCACGTTCCGTTAACTGATTAGCTTCCTGTTCATACAAATTAAACAGTGTGAGCAACATCTCAGGGTTTGATGCTTCAAAGTTGTAAGTACTCTGCTCAATCTCATTTTGCAAGAAAACATCCCCATAAGTAATGTCATCTGTCCATTGAAGCTTGACAATTGCTTCCACTTGCTGGAGATACATCGCTAACCGCTCTAATCCATAAGTAATTTCAATTGATACAGGCTTACAGTCTATACCGCCGCATTGTTGGAAGTATGTAAATTGAGTAATTTCCATTCCATCCAACCAGACTTCCCAGCCAGTTCCCCAAGCACCTACCGTTGCATCTTCCCAATTATCTTCCACAAACCGAACATCATGGTCTTCAGGACGAATACCCAAAGCCCTCAAAGAATCAAGATAAATCTCTTGAATATTATCTGGTGACGGCTTAATTAAAACTTGGTACTGATAATAATGTTGGAAACGGTTAGGGTTTTCGCCATAACGGCCATCTGTAGGACGGCGACATGGCTCAACATAAGCCACAGCCCAAGGTTCTGGCCCCAACGCCCTTAAAAATGTATGGGGATTTTTAGTACCAGCCCCCTTCTCAATGTCATAAGGCTGGGCAATCAAACAACCGCGATCGCTCCAAAATTGATGCAGTGTGGCTATTACTGACTGAAAATTCACGCTCTACCCTCCCTTACTCTGCACAGTGCATTCACTATTGTGGACTAGAAAGCATATCAGTAGAGAGTTACAGCCGAAGAAAAAATATTTTTTGAGAAAGAGGTTGACACGAAGCGGTAGGTTAGATATATTGGATAAGTGCCTGAGAGAGGGGGCGCTGCAAAGCGAAGCTCGCTCGAAGGGAACCGAACCATGAAAAGATTATAGTTTGAAAGCAATAATAGCACAAGTAGCCTGCGTCAAGTAAA
>NZ_JACJSD010000049.1 GCF_014697615.1 Nostoc sp. FACHB-280
GGTGTTTTTATGTCCATTCGAGTCAACAGTGATTTCTTGCTTTATCTGTTCGATGATTTGAGCGATTTCAATCTGTGACATAGTTTTATTTGTGTGATGAGTACAAAGTGTTGAGTGTGGACTTAGACATTCACTCGCACTAAGTCTTCTTCCCGCACCAAAGAAAAGCGATTGGTGGTGATGAGTGGTTGTTCAAAAGTGGGTAATGCCAACTCGACTAAATAGAACCAGGACTTCTCGATTAACTCAATCCCCAGAATTAACCTTTGCTTTGTACCGTGATTGGGAATTTTCAACAGTACGCGCTCTCCCAACACGAAAGAAGGTTTTTTCACAGTTCTGGGTTGTATATTACCAGTGGCAATAATTTGATGTTTGGTTGCATAGATGAAATCATTTTTGACCTCAATAATGTAATTCCAGCAATCGCCATACCACTGCACACCCAAGCAGTAGCCGAATGTCCGATTGGGTTTGAGGTAAACTTTCTCTAACACATTGACTTCTACAGCTGGTATGGCTTGTTCCCAAGGTGGGGATAAAAACCAACATCTTTCTAAATCTGTGATTTGTTCTGTCATACTGTTTTACCCAACAAATAATTAATAGCTTCGGAATCTAAAGATGCAATTCGTTTTCTAATTTGATGTGGATGATTTTCTAGAAATTGTTTGAGGTGTCCAATCCCGATTTCATAATGCTTGGGAGTATGTTTGTTAGCTTTCAGCCAACCACGCTGAATCCAAAAGCGAACTATTGATAAATTCAGAGATAGAATACTAGCGATTTGATGACAGGTATAGTTGTCTGAATCAATCAAGACTTTAGCCATAAATACCTCTCTTAAATTTGATGCCCCTTAAGATTTAGAAATAGAAGAAAGTGGTCAGAAGAAACTTTGAGATTCTTTGTCTACTTCCAGCCCCTGACTTATTTCCTTAGTCAAGCCACTCCTGCTTTTACTCCTTGTAACTGCTGCATCCATGAACGAATTGCCGTCACTTCATCAACCTCACTTGCAATCGCGTCAAGAACTTGCTTTTGATACGAAGATTCAGCATCATTGGGGTTTTCAAACTTATCAACAGCCCATCCCAAGCACATAGTTTTTACCAGTGAATCAATCTTGTTAACAGGCAGTAAACTTGGGCGGTCAACATCTTGAAATTGCAAATACTCTTTGACCAAATCCAGAGGATAATTCAACAAAGTCCGAATCTGTTTCACTCGTAAATCTTGGGGATGTGGTTGTTCTGTTGTTAAGGGAACAGATGAAGATGTTCCAAGCCGTGATTGAATTTCAGTGATGAGTGATGCCCAGTCAGCATTAGGATTCCATTCCCTGCGGATTCTGACTTTGGTAGCTGCATCATATAATCGACAGAACACCGTATTTTCTTCACCAGCAGTAACAGCAATAATCAAGGGTTTGGAAAAGTCTTGTACAAGTGATGCTGATAATAAAAATGTCTTAGCAAAGTTCGTGTCTATGCCAGTTCGGATGACATAAACCTCATCAGCCGCAACAACAATATCTAATTTAATATTGTCCTTGCCCTTGAATTCTTTGGCTGTGACTCGTAGTTCGGATAAATAACCTATTAATCCACGTTGTTGAACTGGAATGGTTTTATCTTGGTCAATGATGAAGTGATACCAAAGATATGATTCACCGTTTGATTCACCATTTTTGACATAAAGATAAACTGGTTCTGGTGGATTGCAAAAGCCTAGTTTGATTTCATTACTCATCCTTAACCTCTGCATTTATTGAGTGTGCAATAATAATTTTTCTGTGACACATACCTGAAATAATTGGCGAACACCTGAAAAGGCTGGTTCAGGTGTTCGTCTTTTTATGATGAAGTCTCTAAGTTAATAGAAAGCTGTTGATTTACTTCTAGTTCACATTTCAAGTAAGAAAGTGCTGTTCGAGCATCCCCAATTGTTAGATCAGGATGATAATCAAGTGCTTGGTAATCAGGATGTTTTTCGATTTGAGTTATCAAGTATTGGGCAGATTCAACTAATAGCAATAAATCTGGTAAATCCATTTTGATTTGCTCCTTCTATCTGCAACTAAAACTGCTTAATAACTGACAGTACAAATCCATGTCCGGTGTTCTTGATTTGTGCCTGTTTTTTGTCCAACAAATGTTGAATAATCGTCTGTGAAAACTGAACACGATGTAGGGGCATAGAACCACCAGAACCTTTGAGAGAACGCAACAATCTAGCAGCAGTTCTTTCAACGTAAGGATCGAAAACTTTAAGCATCTGTTGAACCTCCAATTGCCTTCAACTGCTGTTGAAGTGCTTTGATTTGCTGTTGATGTTCGTCAATCTCGGCTTGCAATTGCTCTTGTATTTCTGCAATGGAAAGCGTTTGAATCTGGTCATCAGAGTAATGCCGAACTTCATCTGAATGCTTGTCAGGAAGTACTGTATAACGCCAACCGTGACCGTATTGATATGCGAATTGGGTATTAGCAGGCTTATACTCCATGCCAATGATTAAACCCTGCTGTGTCTGTTGTCCAAATGTGAATCTGGGGTATTTCCAATCTTTTGGAATGCTGATGGTGGGTTGCATAAATTTGCTGATGAATGAGGGGATTGGTGAGCAATTGGGACAGAATCACAGAGGTCTTTCCCAATTGCAGGCGGTTATATTTGGGCAATTGAACAAGAGAAATCTAGGGTGGGCATCAAGCCCACTTTTTCCTAAGCCGCGACCAGTTCTCGCACTGGCTCAAATTCCATCAAAAGCCGCCATTCCTGTTTACTGAGTTGGTCGAACGGCTTATCTAACAAGTCATCCCAATCCCCAGCTTTTACTACCAACAGCATTCGCACGGCTTCATCGGGTGAACCACACGCCATCTTGTGCTGTCCTGAAGCAGCGCGGATGACCCACCAGTGGCCATCAGTACAGCCAACTTCGCCTAATTTCACATCATCCTGGTAGATTCCATCGTCAAGCAGTTCCAAACCGTGCTGTTCACAAGCATTGAAAATCTGCGCCATGATTTCATTTCCGGTTGCGGGAGAAGAAACAGAGCAAGAATTTTTCTCCCCTGCCCCCTTGCTCCCTTGCCCCCCTGCTTCTTCCTGCACTGGTAATGTGCCGTCCTTGTAATGTATACGAATGTAGCGATCGCACATCATTGGGGTGGCAGCACGAAATACTTCTGCGTTGTTGATCATGATTACCCACCGTTGCGTTACAAAATCGTCATCATCGTGGGTTACGGTGGCAATCAGCTTGTCGTCTGCGTAATATTCTTTGTCGAAGAAAGATATGTCAACTATTCTCAGTTCTTCCGGTGCTACCGCCTGGGCTTGGTCTGTGATGTGGCGGTTGAGTTCGGCTTGGGCTTGGGTTTTCTGGTCAACTTTCTTAAGCTGGGCAGACTGGTGGGCAGTGATTGCGTTGATCCAGGATTTTTTGTAGCGTTTATCTGTTACTTCAACGGCAGAGGCAAGCTGACTATAAATGACTTTGAGTTGGCTGAGAGATTTACGTTGCAGCTGTTGTGCTGTGTAAATGTTGTGCGTCATAATGGAAATTCCTGTAATAGGGTCAAAGGGTGATCGCAGAGCCTAGGAAACTTGCGCGGTCGCCTTTTGTTTTATGTCCCTATTTTACCGTTGTTAACGGTAAAATGTCAAGCAACAACAGTAACTATTTTAGCTGTGTCAAAGAAATCAGTTATGTCAGCATTAAGTGCTTGGCATAAAACATTAACAACTTCCGTTGATACCGTAAGGGTTCCACTTTTGAGGCGAGTAGCGTAATAATCTGGTTGCTCTAATTGCTGAATATATTGATGTGCAACCTTTTGTCCAAGCTCTACAGTTTTTTGCTCAAGCTGACGGCGAGACATATTACCTCTTAATTGAGCTAGTTTTTCAGCTTGAAAATTTCCCCATTTAAATGTGGCAATATGTTCAATATCTATCATAGTAATAATTTTTCTACCGTTGTTACTTGCCAGCATAGCATTTTAGGTTTATTGTTGTAAGCAGTAATAACGTAGCTTACAGAGGGGTGATATGAGCAGTCATACCATCAAAATTGTGCTGCTGGACAGTAACTATAGTGAGCGATATATCTGCAAAGATTTAGGAACTCATAGAGTTTGTTAAGCATGGTGGCAGTCCACAAGCTCTACAAAAGCGATCACAGGCATAGCTAATGCCCACAGTGGAAAGCATCAAGCCATTCTTGAACTGAAGTATTGTTTTACGGCGATCGCAGGCACACCCAATGCCCACACTCTGAATCACCAAGCCGTTTTTGAACTGAAGCATGGTTTTACAGACAGCGATCGCAGGGGGGCTAATGCTGGCAGTGGGTTGCATTAGGCTGTCTATCAATTGAGGCATAGTTTAGTACAGAAGTAAAACAACTGATAGGGCAGCACAGGTGGACTGGTGAATATGCTGATGTTGCTGTAGGGGCGCAAATATAGCAGGATGATCGAGAACGCTGTGAGTTAGGTTGTCGTTTTCCTTGCTGTGAATAATACGGTCTTCAATGTTCAAAAATAGAATCAAATATTGTCTTTTCTTAAGTCCAAAGATTTAAAATAATAAGTAGCATCACTGAGTCCTTTATCTAGAATTTAAGTTACATATAGTACGTGACATAGCAACTGCTACTTATTCACGGACACTCTTTAAGTATTAAAGATTAAATTGGTAACTTATGAATAATGATTAAAAAAACCTTGGCAAGAAATCAGCCAGAGGTTGGAAACTTCCTACGGGAACTAAGAATTTTGGCTGGATTAACACAAGAGCAATTAGCTTCCTCTATTGGGGTAACATACAGCACAATCAATCGTTGGGAAAATGGACATACAAGGCCAATGCCTTTAGCCATGCAAAAAATTGAAGAAATGGCAAAAGATATGGGCGAACTTGGAGAAAGATTATTAGCAAAATATTATAATAAATGAAACAAGTCGTTATTGAAAATCCTATTATTAATTCTGCCTTTTCTGAGCCTCAAAAACATTTTCGCTTTGATGATGATGGCATTACTAGCGATATTATAAATACTAGGCGCAAAAGTCATTACTTCATCCCTATAGCTAAACCGAAAAAGCAAGAAAAACAGCTTGAGCTTGATTTAGGTTTATGGACGCAAGACAGAATAGAAGAAAATAAGTTTATTAATGATATTCGAGAAAAGGTTTCATGGTGGAGGCGAGGTGGCTATCGTAGCCCAGTTAATATTACACCCATAACACGACGACTATTAGAACACTGGACAAATCCAGAAAGAGAAAGAAGACTCTTCTTTTGCCAGATTGAAGCTTTAGAAACAATTATTTATATAACTGAGGTTGCGGAGAAAGCTGGAAATACTTGGATTAAAAATCTGTTAAATAATTTTAAAGATGATGCTAACCCATTGCTATTTCGTCAAGCATTAAAGATGGCTACGGGTAGCGGTAAAACCGTTGTAATGTCAATGCTAATTGCTTGGCATTCCCTAAATAAAATTGCTAATCCCCAACGTCGAGAGTTTAGTGATGCTTTTTTAGTGGTTGCACCAGGGATCACAGTTCGTGATCGCTTGCGCGTACTATTACCTAATGACCCAGAAAACTATTACAAAAAATTGGATTTAGTCCCCTCAGATTTATTAGCAGAATTAGAGAAAGCCAAAATAGTTGTCACCAATTATCATGCTTTCAAACTCAAGGAGCATACTAATGCTGCTGCACTAACCAAAAGTATTTTAACTCAAGGTAAAGAAAATATATTTACTGAAACCCCATCTCAGATGGTAAATCGGATATGTCGGGGGCTGGGAACTAAGAAAAATATCATTGTTATTAATGATGAGGCACACCACTGTTATCGCCGTCGTGTTGGTGGTGATGAAGAAAAATATAAAGGCGATGATCTAAAAGAGGCCAAAAAGAACGAAGAGGAAGCGCGAGTTTGGATTTCTGGTTTAGAAGCTATCCAACAAAAATTAGGAGTAAAGGTAGTTTATGACCTTTCTGCTACACCATTTTTCTTAAAAGGTTCAGGCTATAAAGAAGGTACTTTGTTTCCTTGGGTAGTATCAGATTTTTCTCTAATTGATGCCATTGAATCGGGCATTGTCAAAATCCCTCGTGTACCTGTATCTGATGACAGTATGAAGGGAGAACTGCCTACTTATCGCAACATTTGGACGTTAATTCGTGATCATCTGCCCACAAAAGGTAGAGGTGCTAAAGATAACACTCCTTCAACTTCAGAACCCAAGTTACCCAAAGAATTAGAAGGTGCGTTGCGGACGCTCTATGGTAACTATGAGAAGGCTTACAGATCGTGGGAACAAAACTTTGATGCTCAAACTAAAGGGCTAACACCGCCAGTTTTTATTGTAGTTTGCAATAATACCAGCGTCTCGAAGATAGTTTATGACTACATCTGCGGTTGGGATACTGGCAAAACTTACCCTGATGGCAGACCTGTTTTAGCCCCTGGTCAGTTACCAGTATTTAGCAATGTTAAAGATGGTAACTGGATAGCTCGACCTAACACCATTCTGGTTGACAGTGAGCAGTTAGAGACTGGGGAAAGTATGACTGCTGAGTTTAAGCAGTTAGCAGCACGGGAAATAGAAGAGTTTAAAGCTGAGTACCGCAATAGATATCCAGGTCAAGACCCAGACAAAATTACTAACGAAGACTTATTACGTGAGGTATTAAACACTGTAGGTAAAGCTGGCAAGCTGGGTGAACATATCCGTTGTGTTGTTTCAGTTTCTATGCTAACTGAAGGTTGGGATGCTAATACCGTTACCCATATTTTAGGAGTAAGGGCATTTGGTACTCAGCTTTTGTGCGAACAAGTAGTAGGGAGAGGATTAAGACGAATTAGCTATACCAGCAATGACCAAGGGATGTTTGAGCCAGAGTATGCTGAAGTTTATGGTATTCCCTTTGCCTTTATACCTTGTGCTGGTTCTAACAAAGCACCAAAACCAGGCCCTCTACCTACTCGTGTTCGCGCTCTACCTGAGCGAATTGATTGTGAAATTACTTTCCCGAAGTTGTTAGGTTATCGCTACGAAGTCAGCAGCAAGAAACTGACACCAGACTTTAATAAGCCTGGGTGTCATTATCCTTTATCCACATCTGACTTACCCACTATCACAGTCAATGCACCTATCATTGGTCAGTCTAGTATTCATACCCTCGATGATCTGAAATTGCACCGCGAACAAGAGGTAGTTTTTTTACTAGCAAAATTTACCTTAGAAAAATATTTTCGCTGTAGTGAGTTTGAGTCAGAAGTCCAAGCTTGGTTATTTCCCCAGGTACTGCAAATAGCAAAGCAGTGGATAAGAGAATGCGTTACCTACAAATCTGGAACATATCCTCAACTGCTGCTACTCAATGAATTGGCTCATCATGCCTCTGATTGCATTTATCAGGCAATAGTTGCTGGCGAAAGCGAAACATCTCTCAAACCTATATTACGACCTTATGATCCAATGGGTTCAACGCAATACATAGACTTCAGTACTGCTCGTCCTGTTTATGTAACTAACCCAAACAAATGTCATATTTCCCATGTGGTTGCTGACACCAATAGTTGGGAGCAAAAGATGGCACAAGTTTTAGAAGGCATGGATGAAGTGGTCTGCTATGTCAAAAATCAAGGACTTGGTTTTTTAATTCCCTATACCTTCAACGGGCAACAAAAAAATTATATGCCAGACTTCATTGTGAGAATAAAAGATGGGCAGACTGATTTATTGAACTTGATTGTTGAGGTATCAGGAGAAGCAAGAGTAGATAAAGCAGTAAAAGTATCCACTACACACAATCTTTGGATACCAGCAATCAACCAACACGGTGGTTTTGGCAGATGGAATTTTATCGAAATTACTGATCCGTGGGATGGAGAGGATATTATTCGAGCTTTTATTAACAGTGGTTGCGGTAAGCAATACAATCTCAGCAATCTTCAATCTGCTTAATAATGATTGCTGAAAATTTATTTACTAGTTTTGTAATTAATAATTAGGTAATTAATGATGGCTAAGAGAACAGCAATTAATACTGTTAAGCACAAGGATAAAAGAGCAAATATCCCTACAGAAGAGCTGCGGGATTTTTTGTCTGATGAAGAGAAACAACCACAACCTTTACTTTATCCTCGTGATACAGCTTTAGACCCTCAGCTAGTTTGGAAAGATAAAGATCAACAAAACAATGCAGATTTAGAAGTTCACGCACTGCCAATTTATATTCAAGAAAAAATTCATCCTCAAGCCATCATTGAAGACTTTCGTACTCATGCTAAAAAAGAACAATTTGATCAGTTAAGTTTATTTAGCGACTTCAATGGATTGGTATTTGAGAAATTAATTGATTTTTATCAACATAAAGAAGGGGTGAGTTGGACTAATCGCATGATTCTTGGTGATTCCTTGCTCGTTATGGGTTCTTTAGCTGAGAAGGAAGGATTAAAAGGTAAAGTCCAAATGATTTACATTGATCCGCCTTATGGTATTAAATTTGGTTCAAATTGGCAGGTATCAACTAGAAAGCGAGATGTTAAGGATGGTAAACTTGAAGAAGTTACAAGGCAACCAGAACAGGTAAAAGCCTTTCGGGATACCTGGGAATTAGGCATACATTCTTATCTAGCTTATCTACGCGATCGTTTGATGGTAGCGAGGGAGTTATTGACTGAAACTGGTAGTATATTTGTACAGATTGGTGATGAGAATGTTCATTTAATTAGGTGTTTAATGGATGAGGTGTTTGGCAGTGGTAACTTTATAGGTCAGATCACTTTTAGAACAGGAAGTGGCTTTGTAGCGCGTTATATCAAAACAACAAACGATTATCTCATCTGGTATTCTAAGGATGCAAGTCAAGCAAAGTTTCGTCGTTTATTCGTAGAAAAGAACACAGGAAATGAAACATATTTCGATAAAATACAACTAATAGATGGTCAATTATTTAACTTTGAAGAATTCGATGATATGCCTACAGGTGCTACGCCTATTGCCTTGAGACCATTAGTATCAGCTTACTCAGAAAATACAAATTATACATATAATTTTGAGGGGAAAAACTATTACTGTGGAACTAATAGATGTTGGAAGACAACTTCTGAGGGAATGAATCGCTTGGCGGCTAATAATCGTATAAATGCTAGTAAGAACACTCTGAAATGGATAGCTCGCCACAGTGATTTTCCCTGTAGTGAAGTAACTCATGTTTGGGACGACACAATGGAATTACTTTCTAAAAATTATGTTGTTCAAACATCTACTAAAGTAATTGAGCGTTGTATTTTAATGACCACAGATCCTGGCGATTTAATTTTAGATCCCACCTGTGGAAGTGGTACTACAGCCTATATTGCCGAACAATGGGGAAGACGCTGGATTACCATTGATACCAGCCGCGTTGCCTTAGCACTAGCAAGAACCCGTCTCATGTCAGCCCAATTCCCCTACTACCTTCTAGCTGACTCCCCTGAAGGTATCAATAAAGAAGCAGAAATTGCCGGACAATTGCTACCCACTAGCCCCAAAACTGAAGGTGACATCAAAAAAGGCTTTGTCTACAAGCGTATCCCTCACATTACTCTAAAAGCGATCGCCAACAATCCCGAAATCGATACTATCCATGATAAGTGGCAGCAAAAACTAGAACCCATTCGCACCCAGTTAAATCAACTCCTCAAACAATCCTGGGAAGAATGGGAAATCCCCCGCGAACCTCAAGATAAATGGTTACAAAAAGGCAAAGACCTATTACAAGAGTGGTGGAAGCTCAGACAGCAACGGCAGCAGGAAATTGACGCATCCATTGCCCGTAACGCAGATTATGAAACACTCTATGACCAACCTTATGAAGATAAAAAACGTTTGCGGGTCACTGGCCCCTTTACTGTGGAAAGTCTCTCTCCTCACCGTGTTCTTGCCGCCGATAATGAACAGCCAGCCTCAGAAGTTGAAGGTACTCAACACGCTTCTGACCAATTTGAAATCAGAATGATTGAGAATTTGAGGAAAGCGGGAGTTCAAAACACTAAAAAAGATGAACGCCTTAAATTTGACTCCCTTGAACCTCATCCTGGCACTTGGATACAAGCTCAGGGAGAGTACACTGATAAAGATGGCAATGTAAAACGAGTTGCAGTTTCTATTGGCCCTGAATATGGCACTGTTGGTTCAGACCAAATTAAAGAAGCTGCTAAAGAAGCTGTGCAAGGTTTAGGGTATGACTTATTGATTGTTTGCGGTTTTACCTTTGACCCTGGTGTTTCAGAAGAGTCTAAACGCTACGGAAAGCTTCAAGTTTTGATAACACGGATGAATACTGATCTACTTCTGGGTGATGAACTGCTCAAAAAAACTGGAGCGGGCAACTTGTTTATGGTGTTTGGGGAGCCAGATATTGAGATTAAACAAGCCCAAGGTAAAGTTACTGTCACCTTGCATGGCTTAGACATTTATGACCCCACCACTGGCGAAATTCGCAGTAGTTCAACTAATGATATCGCCTGTTGGTTTATTGACACCAAATATAACGGCGAAAGCTTCTTTGTACGTCATGCTTATTTTACTGGAGCAGATCATCCCTACGACAAACTCAAGAAAACTTTGAAGGCTGAAATTGATGAAGATGCTTGGTCAGACTTCTACTCTACCACTAGCCGTCCCTTTGACCTGCCGCAAACTAAAGATGGTAAGCCTGGGAAGATTGCGGTTAAGGTGATTAATCACTATGGCGATGAAGTTTTGAAGGTTTATCAAATGTAGTAATGGGTGAATTACAACCATCTGAAAATATTGAAGCTCATACAGCAATCCTATTTTGTTTACAAACTCTTGTGGGTACAGAGAACAAGTAATAAGCAAGAGATTTGTTTAGATCTAATTTATGGTTGCTGTATCCTTAGTTAATTTAAAAGTCCTTCAGCTATCTAGTTCATACCTAATATGAAAAAGTCTTTGGAGATATTAAATGCCTAAAAAGATTCTACCCGATAAAAAAATCTATGTAGCAGTAGAAATGTTAGGTGAGTATATAAATGGAAAAGCTGTAGTTAAAGATGAAAGGAATAATGAACTATTAGATCCAACTATTATAGATAATAAAATTAAAATATATGAAAGAGAAGTAAAAGAATGGTTTTTGAAGCCAGCTAAAAATTTATTGTCTCAAGATAGTTTTGTTAATGCTTTTATTGCATTAATGGTTTGTATGTCATATTTTGAGGGTGTAGAACAGTATAAAACTGGAATGATAAGCAATGGTAGAAGTAAAGACTATTTTAAAAACTCTATTAAACGGATATATCCAGATAAAAGCTTTCAAAATTCAGATTTAAATAAACTTTATTCTAAAACAAGATGTGGTTTATTCCACAATGGAATGGTAAAAGGTGGCGTTATTTTTAATAATAATTATCCTGAGCCAATAGAATTTATTAATGATGGAGAATTAATCAAAGTTAATCCAACACAATTATTGCAAGATATACAAAATGATTTTGAAAATTATATCAATGAGTTAAAGAGTACAGATAGTGATAAATCTCAGATTGCAAGGCAAAATTTTGCTCAAATGTTTTCTGTGTTGTAAACAAGTTAGGATGCTTGTGAAGCACTATTACATACTGCTATCTGTGAGCATACTTGTAAGCTATTTGAGTATCTGCTGGATAGTAATCGAGTAATCGAGCAGTTCCAATCCGTGTTTTTCAAACGTATGGAAAATCTGTCCCATGATTTTATTTCCAGGTGCAGGAGAAGAAACAGGGCAAGAATTTTCCTCCCCTGCCCCCCTTGCTTCCCCTGCTTCCCCTGCCTGCCTCCATGCAGAGTTGTCTTGGTAAATCAGAGCTTGTTCGTCGGGGGCAGCAATTTTTTTGAGGTGCGGTAGGGCGCAACGGACGGGCGGTTGCTGGGCAGGGGTGATCTGTGGCATGATGGGAATCTCCATGAATATGTGGGACAAAAGGCGATCTCTGAGTTTGCGAGACTAGGGCGGTCGCCTTTTGCTTTTGTGTTTGTGTTTGTGTTTAGATAAACGTTGTGGTTTAGCACAACGTTCTCAATCAGATTAAGCGTAGCTTTATATTCCTTGCTCAAAGCTACTGGCTAGGAGCGTAAATTGTGAAGAAAGAGTTTAAGCAGCCACTTTTATTGTCGAAATTTTCAGAATTGAGCGTTTTTCAGTTATTAGTAATTCTTCTCTTGCTTCACAATTAATATACTAGTCTACCTTGGTTGCCACGGTCAACCATTGTAGACAGAAAAAGCATAGATTTTTACTAGTT
Source organism: Nostoc sp. FACHB-280 (assembly GCF_014697615.1). Lineage (GTDB taxonomy): Bacteria > Cyanobacteriota > Cyanobacteriia > Cyanobacteriales > Nostocaceae > Nostoc_B. The sequence continues at coordinate 12,325 of NZ_JACJSD010000049.1, forward strand.
CCTTGACAGGTATAGATAAAGTTTCACTAATACCACGAGCTATCTCTAAAGAAATAATTGAGTATTTACCGTTTAAAAGCTTACTAAGATTCTGATGACTACAGGAAATATTCATTGCCTGTAAAGCTTGCGCCAACTCTCGTACAGACATACTATTATGTTCTTGCATTGCAGCTTTGACTGTGGCAATTTTTTCGGAATTCCACCGGACGTAAGCCACATCATCAATATCTACGGCCATTATTTGGATTTCCTTACTGCCTACCACGGTTGACAAACCTATTCTAAATGTCTACCATAGTTTACGTCAATGTAGGTAAGTGATCGCTAGAGTAGCGATTGCTCGTTTGCCATGCCCAAGAAAGTTAGTTGTGAAAGAGCCACAAGTTTGTTTAAAAGCGATCGCAAGTATGGTTAAATTCCTTAATTTTCTGATAAATATCTGCAAAGTTTAGTAATGCCCTAATTAGGAATATAAGATCAAACAACAAGACCCACAGTTCTACAAACAGTGATCGCAGACGCAACTAATGGCCCACTCTGGATTGCACCAAGCCATTATTGAACTGAATCATGGTTTTACAGGTGGCGATCGCAGGGGGGCTAATACTCGCAGTGGAAAGTATTAATCTATTTAATAATTGTATAATCTGGTTTGATAACGAACGGAAAATTTCTAATAAACAGAGAAGGATTTTTAAATTTTACTGATAATGAGGTGAAATGTTTTAATCCAGCAAAGTTAATTGGTTAGACTGTTAATCTTTTCGCTCTTGAGACTTTTGATTAGTTATATTAGCAGGCACTTCATTATGTTCAATGTATTCAGTGATTAGTCGTGCTACCACATTCGTCATGTCCTCTCCTCTCAACTTACAAGCGATTTCGAGTTTATTAATGAGTAACTTACTAATTTTGAGTCGCTGTTGCCTCTGCAACGCCAATTGGGATACTGCTAGACTTACAATTGTACCTACCAATGACAATGCTGCCGGAATTAAAGGTATCCAACCGGCCTGTAGCATGAATATTGAGCAGCTTGAAATTAAACATACGAGCAAAAATCCTCCTGTGACTACCACGATAAAAAGACGTTTCAGCCGCCATGCTAGTACACTGCCTATTAAAGACCAACACCATATCCATAAAAATACGCCCCATTCAGGCCAATACCAAATCAATGGTCTGCCATCCAGAACTGTACTGAGAATTTGGCTGGCTATCTGTGCATGAATAAACACAGTTGACATTCTTGCTGGTTGATTTTGGGAAGCACTGTATGGCGTATACACACCAGGATGAACACTAGCAGCAGTAGTGCCAATAATTACTAACTTATCTTTGACCCAGTTGGGATTAACTTGATTGTTGAGGACTTGTGAAAGAGTAACTGCTTGAGCCAGGCGATCGGGAGGACGATAATTTAATAATATTTGATAACCAGCAGCATCTAAGCTAATATAACTCCCAGAATTAGCCGTAAGGATAGGAAAAGTTATATTACCGAGATGAAAACTATATTTATTAGTAAAATCTACATTGATACCTTGTTGTTCTAAATAACTAATAGCAACTAAAGCAGCAAAGGAAAAGTTTGTGTTACATTTACTATCATTGCTAGGTTCGGCAAATAATAAAGCACGGCGAACAATTTGGTCTACCTGATTATCAGAAAGTAAATTGTTATAACCAACATTATCTATAGAAAAATTCGACGGTGGCGGAGTTTCTGGTATACCTGTGCTGCTGAATAAACAAGTGGTAATGATATTATTTTTATTAGCAATCCCAGCCGCCAGATTTTTTTGATTTTGTCGATAAATATTTAGACCAATAACACGGGGTTGATAAGACTCCAGTTTTGTTAATAACTGATTGATTGTGGCATCAGATAACTGCCATTTGAATTTTGCTAAATCTTCTTCCGTAATTGTAACTATTAATAGCCGCGGGTCTGGTGGTTCTGGAGGACGCGATCGCAACATTTGGTCATAAGCTTTTAACTCCCAAGATTGTAGTACGCCCAACTGTCGCATTACAAGACTCAAAAGAGTTATAACCAAGCTTGTCAAAACCACTGTTTGTGCTTTCAATTCCTTAAAACTTGAAGGCAAATTTTCTTTCAGCCACTTATAATTAAAAACTTTGCTGTATATGAGGTTGCTTACAAATAATCTACCTTTATGAGTGCGTACAATACCAGTTAGCTTCAAGTGAGACTTAATTAATGATTGTTCTTCATCATAAATAATATCTTCTTCAAGAAGAATCTCTTTGTAAGTACTCAAAACAGCGAATAGATTAGGCGACCTTTTAATTAGCATATCGCGTACAAACTGTAAGTTGCTATCTTGCTTACTTGCTAAATCAAAAAATATGTTGTGTACTACGCGATCTACTTCGGATTCAGACCATTTACTCTTGCCTATATCTTTTATACTGCGGCAAAGACGCTGTGTTAAGTAAGGATGTCCCCCTGTCCACTTCAAAACCCACCGCAACACTTCCTGTGCTTCATCCTTCTCTACACCCAACCCATTTGCTAAGGGTAGGGCTTCCTCAAAAGTAAAATCAGTCAAATCTACACGTTGTCCAATATTAAATGGTGTACGTTTGGCATCCCGAATTAAATCCCCAGGAGTTGCTACCCCTAATAACACAAATGAGAGGCGTTGAAGCTCAGGATTTGTTGCTCTTGAAGTATAGAGATAGCGAATTGCGATAAAAAAATCATCAGTAAAGTTTAAGCTGAGTGTGGAGTCGATTTCATCGACAAAAATCACTACTTGTCCCTCTACCTCAGCCAGCAAAACTTGCTCGAAAAACAAGGTTAGCCTTTGTGAGACTCCAAGATGTGTGTGTGTTTGCCACCAACTGACCACATCTGTATCTAGCATGAGTTTGTCTTCCAAGTTCACCAAGAAGCCGAAATACCATTGTTCGGCTGTAACTTGCGTCCCCAACTCTTGCAGGTCAACAATGACTGAAGTAACTCCTTCTTGGACAAGGCTTTCTGCCGTACGTACCATTAAACTAGACTTGCCCATCTGACGCGGTGTGAGAACATAGGCAAAAGTTCCTGTTCGGCATAAATTCAACAACTCTATATCTGCCTGACGCGGAATATAAATCCCGCCACCAGCCTGCACAGTTCCGCCAACAGTGTAAACGTTTGGTTCAGTCACGCAGGTTCTCCCGGAAATACTTTGCATAAAGTTGACAACGAGGCATCACTACTCGCCCTTGACGATGCACCAGACCTGCACCCCGCAGACGAAAGAAAACTCGCTCATCCTCACAGGTGTTCTGGTGAATCACTTGCAGCATCCCTTTAATTAATTCAGTTTTGTTATGCAACCTAAAAAGATGATTACGCAAATGATTACCAAACGGGCCATTATCCGCAGTAGCACTAGCAAAAAGCTCATCATTTGATAGTCGCCTACTTGCAACCCAGTAAAGTGCCAGTCTAATTAAATAAGGATGTCCACTCAGTAATGCTATTAATTGCTGTTCTTCGTTGAAGTTTAGGGGTGAACCATGACGATGGTTGAGATCGGCAACCTGCTGGGCTGTAAAATCTTCTAAATCAATAACCACCCCCACATTAAAAGGTGATTGGTTGAGATTATCAATTAACTGATAGGGTTCAGTGGATGTTACCAAAGCTAAATCTAGCTTTTTCCAGATGGGAGTCGTTGCACGGCTATTGTGCCAACTTCGCAGCATTCCAAAGAAATCTGAACGAAATTCGCTATCGAAAACACTTTCCACTTCATCCATTGCTAACACTAAAGGCTGACCCAACTCTTTTAGCAGATAGCGACCTACATAGCGAGTACAACGTTGGCTATTACCCAAAGGCATCTGCCAATACTCATCTACTTTATCTGCCATTTCTAGTTCATCAGTTAGCCAAGAGCAAAACTGCTTAAAAAAGCTGTCAGCATTATTTAAAGTGGATTTGTCAAATAATTGAAAATCAAGAAACGCGACCTGCTTACCTGCTGTGACAGCAGCATTAGTAGTACGAATTAATAACGAACTTTTGCCCATCTGCCGGGGGCCTTTAATAGTAATAGTCACCCCCTGCCGCTTAATTGCGTCTAGAGTAATTGCATCTGATGAGCGTTCGACGTAAAATTTAGATTCACAATCCATTGTCCCTTCTGGCATTTCCAGCGAAACTGGTTGTGCTGAAGGAAAAGGTCGGGGCAGTGGTGTGGGTTGATTTTGGAGAATGTCTGCTTTTGCTTGTACTGCACCTATACTCAACTGACCGCCAGAGATAGCCTGATTCAACTCTGCAATCAGATGTGGTGTATCTTCCATCCCCTGCCAAAATGCCCAGTTAATATTATTTAAATAAGCACTCAAAGGATACTGAAATGGCTCCCGATATGCTATCCGCACTGGAAGAATTACAGGTTTGCCTCCTTGGAATTGCGCTAAATTATGCGCCATTTTAATTTCTGACTCCACCATCTCGCTATGAACTGACTGTGCTGACAAGAAGGTGATCAGAAAATCTGCTTGGCGGATTTCTGTTTCAATACGTTCGACCCAATGTGTACCTACTAGCATCGTTTGGTCAATAAATACTTGATGCTGTCGTGTTAGTGCTTGGAAAACTTGCAGGGCTATTAGTTCATCGGGAGCTACATTACGCTTATAACTGATGAAGACACGTTTAGCCTGTGCTGCTGGCTCAGTATTAACTGGATTATCCCGATACTTGAGAACTGGGGTTACTGATTCTGGGATATTTTCTAAAGCAATAGATACACAACCAAATTTGTAAGCATCCTGATATGATCTTCCCGCACCAAGGGCATCATAAAATCCCAATGCAAACTTAATAGCCGCCCGATCTCCTATTGCTTGATTCATGCCCACAACATAATTAATATGCTGGGAAATTGCTTCTGCTTGCGCCTGACTATAACAGGCATTTAATAATACACACTCAATCCCGTGAAATAAAGAAAATAGCGTTGATAGTGCCTCGCTACTCACTAGTTGCATATTCCCGGCATTATCTTCTAGAGCTAAACCTTGATCTCCTCCTCCATGTCCAGAAAAATGAATAATCTCAGGATTGTGATCTAGGAGGGCGCGACGTAAATCGTCAGGACGCACTGCCCACTTAGTGATAATTTCAAACTGCTCTCTAATTTTGGCACGTTCTAATCCTGCCTGGATTTCTCTAGCTTCTTCATCCAGGCGTAGTCTACTCGAATCTTTAGAATTAGCCGACAAAATCAGGATTTTTTTCACAGTGTATGAATTAATTTAAGTTTGGGATAGGTTAAGTTGAGCAGCTTTAGGTGTATTAGTCATAAATATCATTAAGGGTTACTGAATACAGTGATATTAATTTTCATTTGGACTCAGTTTCATTACTATGCACTTTAAAATTTTAGTTAAAGTATACTACCAACAATTTATAATAGTGTTAACTAGCTTGCAATAATAGTTAATTATGAATATTAAGTAGTAACACTGCAAGTATGCCCATGAGAAACCGGATTAAGGAATTTGTAGACAGTAAGGGAATAAGCGTTTACCAGTTCTGGCAGGAAACTGGTATTAGCCGAACTACTGCATATAACCTGTACAACAATTCCGCTCAGTATCCTGCTAGAGATGTGATGGATGCGATTTGTAGTCGCTACGGAATACAGCCAGATATTTTGTTGAAATGGATACCAGATGAGGAATGAAAGAATGGCAATTAATCCTGCGACTATAGATCCTCTTGCTTTACCTTCAGTATCTCTTCACGAGCGATCGCAGCTACCAACAACGCCTTGTATTTACTTTGCCATTGACTCCCAAGGCGTTATTCAATATGTGGGCAAAGCTAAAAATCTTAGAACAAGATGGAGAGCGCACGATAAAGGTATTGAGTTGAGCATGATGGATAGCGTCACTATTGCTTATCTAGAGGTTGATGCTGAGTTATTGGTTGAGATTGAAAATGCCTTAATCGAGTGGTTTATGCCATCTCTGAATACTCGAAAAAGTATTAAATCGCTACAGAAAAGACCTTTTTGTTTACAAATAGAACGGGTTATACGGGTTGATGCCCCTGGCATTGGGGCAAAAATTAAATACGCCAGAGAGCGAGACCCACGATCAGTTGAGGAATTGGCAAAGGCCGCTGATATGACTCGTGCTAATTGGTATCGAATTGAGCGTGAAGAAAATGATGTTTTGCCAGAACCAACTCTCCGCAAAATCGAGGAAGTTTTGGGTGTAGACTTTGGCGTAACTTTTGATAATTGACCTCGCTAGTACCAATTTTCTGGTTGTGTCAGTCTCTCCTCAAGAGCGATCGCAGCGAAACTCTATTCTTTGAGCAAATACCAATGAACCTAAAGAGGTGGAAGTCACTATGAACAACCCACCCCGTAAGCGTAAAAAATCCCTCTCTGCCCAATCTACCGACAAAATCACATCAAGTAATTCTGAGAAAGATACCTTTGATCCAGAACATCCTGCCACTGCAACTATTACTGTCACATCTGTTGAAGTTCCTGAGCTAACAGAAGATGAACAGCGCGATCGCCTACACTTGGAAAGAAAGGTAGAGCGTGCGTTTTTTGAGGCTGGCAAGGCATTGGCAGAACTCCGCAATCGCAGATTATATCGCTCCACGCATAAAACCTTTGAGGAGTATTGCAGAGACAGGTTTAGTTATACTCACCGCAATGTGAATTATCTAATAGCTGCTTCTTTGATAGTTGACAACATAAAAATGGGAACTAATAGTTCCCAAAATGAAAAAGCAGATGAAATGGGAACTAATAGTTCCCAAATTTTGCCCACATCAGAAGTGCAAGTGCGCCCTCTGGCAAAGCTTGAACCCGAACAGCAGCAAGAAGCATGGCAGGCTGCTGTGAAAGAAGCAGGCGGCAAAATCCCATCCGGTCGCATCGTTAAAGATGTGGTGCAGCGCATCATGGAACGGACTAAAGTACCGAATACTTACCGTGTTGGCGAAGTCTGCCAAATTCTCGCAAAGGATAACCCAGACCTCAGAGGCAAAGGTGGTTGCTGGTGCATCGTTACTCATGTGGGGGAGTTTAGCTGTACGCTGAAAACTTGGGATGGCGAGTTGACGGTTGGGGTGCAGCATTTGAAGTCGTTCGATTATTTGCCTGATGAATGTCAGCAGATGCAGATGATATGCGATCGCATCACGCGGTTGCGGGAGAGTGAAAACTTGGAAGAAGCTGCAAAAGCTGTGTTGAAGTATTTGGGGGAAGTGAAGCGACCGTATTTGACTGATGTAGAGAAGAAGCTGTTGAGTGTGATTGAGCAAGAGTACTGGGTTGCGGATTGATCTAAAGTGTAAAAAAACTCGACAATAGATGGATACTCATCTTATGATTGGGTAATCAGCTTGATAATTGTCGAGTCAAAGCGAGGTCAAAAACCCTGGAGACTCGTCAAAATCGCCAGAACCTTGACAACATAATAATTACAGCGTTTCACCAATCAGGAAAGTTGAGAATGAGTTGCAATAATAGCGGCTGAAATCGACTCTTTTTTGAGGTTCGTCAAATCGCTTAAGAGGAAGCTTGCTCTGTAACAGTTTCAGCTCCGAGCAGTTTCCAAACCCAACTACCCCGCAAGGGGACTGAAACCTCTACCTCTTAAAGTGCTTGCCTTCCCCTAATTCCAAGTTTCCAAACCCAACTACCCCGCAAGGGGACTGAAACCGTTAGATATTGCATAAATTCCTCCGATTGAAAAACAGTTTCCAAACCTGATTACCCCGCAAGGGGACTGAAACCGTAATAGTAAACATTTACCAGTAGAAGCATATTCTAATAGTTTCCAAACCTGATTACCCCGCAAGGGAACTGAAACACTGACATACATGAGCGAAAGGGAAACAAAACGCAGGGGTTCCAAATCTCTTTACTCCCCAAAGGGCTGAAACTATTAACTCTTGCGATCGCCATTAAGTTTTCGCTGATAACTGACAAAAAAGCAGAAACTACTCGTTAGTATTTCTAGTAGGAGAATGAAGTCGTGGTGTTCAAACCATAGAGGTGAAGCAGTCATGTTCATCTTCAAGATTTTGACCGCACTTATCTGGAATATAGTCATCTTCGGTGGTTTACTATTCTTGCCAGCCGGGACATTGAACTGGTGGCGTGCCTGGGTGTTTCTTGGTGTTGTCGTTGTTGGGACTGTAGCGACGATGATTGGTGTGTTTCGAGAGGATGACGAGTTATACAAGGAACGACTCAAACCACCGATTCAAGAGTCACAACCCCTGACTGACAAAATTCTCGCCAGCTTATTAATCGCGTCATTCTTGGGGATAATTACGTTCATTCCCTTAGATGTGTTCCGATTTCACTTGCTGTCCCAACCAAGTGCGATCGCTTCGGCACTGGGATTAGTCGTTTATGTCACTGGTTGGTGGATTATTTCGCTGTCGTTTAAGGTCAATACCTTTGCGGCAACTGCGGTTAAGCATCAGGCAGACCGACAACAAACAGTGATTGATACAGGAGTTTACGGCGTTGTGCGGCATCCGATGTATGCCGGTGCGGTTCTGGTAATGGTTGGTATGTCCTTGTGGTTAGAATCCGTAGCAGCAGCTTTACTGGCGATCATCCCAATTGCAATCCTGGTTGTACGGATTCAATTTGAGGAGCAATTTTTACGGCAAGAACTCCAGGGATACGACACATACACCCAAAAAGTCAGGTATAAGTTGTTGCCATATTTTTGGTAAAAATTGTACAAGGATTGTTAGCAGTGCTGAAAGAAGAAGATCCTTGGGTACGTCTTGATGCAGCTAAAGTTCTAGTAAACTTAGGAAATTTATCAAAAGTTGTACAAACACTGCAAGCATTATTGGATGATGAAGATTCTAAAGTGTGTGAAGAAGCAGCTAAAGTTTTAGAATTGCAGAGTTTACCTTTCGATTCACAAAACTAAAAGTGGCTGTTGGGCGATTGTCGCTCAAGTGAATGACTTTAGTTGCACCGTAAAAACTTGGGATGGAGAATGTACTGTTGGGGTGCAGCATCTCAAGTCATTCAATTACCTGCCCCAGGAATGCCAGCAGATGCAGGAGATGTGCGATCGCCTTGCTCGAATATATTCTGATTCTCTGGAGGATACAGTCAAAAATCTGTTGCAGTCGTTGGGGAAGCCCAAGCGTTCTTATCTTACGGTGGTTGAGGAGAAGCTGTTGAGCTTGATTGAAAAAGAATACGGCAAAATTATGATTTCTACAGATAAACAGCCAAAAACAAATAGTAGAAGATGGAAGGCTATTTGTTTATCTGCTTACTTCTTGCTATCGTTAGTATCGACATTCATTTTTGTGACTGTTCCACCTATTGTCACAGTATCTTATGCAGTTGAACTTAATCCAGAAGTCCGTTTAAAAGATTTATTAGAACAGGGAAAAGCATTGTATGAAGCAGGAAGATTAGTAGAAGCACAAGATATTTTGCAGAAAGTCTTGGAAAAGTATAAGGCTTTAGGAAACAAGTTGCGGCAAGCTTTAACGTTGAGTAACCTCGCTTTAGTTTATCAACAGCAGGGAATGTTTGCTCAAGCGAACACAACCATTAATCAGAGTTTGCAATTGTTAGGTAATCATAATTCTCAACAATACTTGCACGTTCTGGCTCAAACGTTAAAAATTCAAGGAAGTATAAAATTGGAGCAAGGGCAATCTCAACAAGCATTACAAATTTGGCAACAAGCTGAAGCAATATATACTAAAATTAGCGATCGCACTGGCATCACTCATACTCGCATTAATCAAGCACAAGCATTGCAAGTATTAGGATTTTACCGTCGTGCTTTGAATATTTTGACAGCAGTCAATGAAGATTTACAATCTCAACCAGATTCTTTGATTAAAGCCATAGAGTTGCGCTCACTTGGTGATGCACTCCAACTAACTGGAGATTTAGCCCAATCACGCCAAGTTCTGCAAGACAGCCTGAAAATTGCCCAAAAATTGCAGTCTAGTCCAGAAATTAGCGCCACGTTCCTCAGTTTGGGAAACACTGCTAGAATTGCCCAAGATGATCAAAATGCTATCACCTTTTATCAACAAGCAATTGCTCAAGCTACTTCACCCCTCACTAAAGTTCAAGCACAAATTAATCTTTTAACTATCCTATTAAATACACAACAATGGGCAACTGCCAAACCTTTATTAACACAAATTACCTCGGAACTAAATAATTTACCCCTATCTCAAATAGCCGTTTATGCCAGAATTAATTTTACTCAAAGTTTGATTAAAAGTGCTGATTTGAAAGACCAACATCTTATCAAAGAGACTGCAAAAATATTAGTTACAGCAGTCAAACTAGCACAAGACCTTGGTGACAAACGTGCTGAATCTTACGCCATAGGAACTCTGGGCAAGCTTTATGAATATGAAAAACAGTGGATAAACGCCCAAAAATTGACGCAACAAGCACTTACCTTAGCTCAATCAGTCAATGCACCAGATATTGCTTACAATTGGTATTGGCAATTAGGACGCTTACTCAAACAACAGGGAGATATTCAAGGCGCGATCTCCGCCTATGATGCAGCTGTAAATGAGTTGCAATCTCTAAGAAATGACCTTGTAGCAGTTAATCGAGATGTGCAATTTTCTTTTAGAGAAAGTGTAGAACCTGTTTATCGTGAATCAGTAGCTTTGCTTTTGAGTTTACCGAAAAATCAGCTAAATCAACAAATATTAGATAAAGCACGCCAGCGAATTGAAGCACTCCAGTTAGCAGATTTAGATAATTTTTTTCGAGAAGCTTGTTTAAATGTTACAAAGGTTATTTTAGACGAAATTGTAGATCAAGATAACCCTACCGCCGCCGTTATTTATCCAATTATTTTACCAGAAAAATTACAAATTATTATTAAGTTGCCTCAGCAACCTCTCCGACATTATGCAATCAATAAATCTCAAATTGAACTAGAAAAAATATTAGGAGAATTGCGGCAATATATAACTGAGCCTGACAGACTTGCAGAGGTTCAATCTCTCTCTCAACAAATATATAGTTGGCTGATTCAACCAATAGAATCTGACTTACAACGTAGCAAGATAAATACTTTAATTTTTGTCCTGGATGGTGCATTGCGAAATGTCCCAATGGCAGCACTCTATGATGGTAAACAATATTTAGTAGAAAAATATGCTGTGGCTTTAAATTTAGGACTGCAATTACAAAATCCCAAGTCTTTAGCAAAAGAAAGGTTGCAAGTTCTGGCAGGAGGTTTGATAAATCCGCCATCTCAATTCGCGCAATTTTCCCCTTTACCAGAAATTCAATCTGAGTTCGACTTGATTGCCAAAGCAGGGGCAAATACTACAAAACTTTTAGATCGAGATTTTACTAGTAAAGCCCTAGAACGACAAATTAGCTCCGTTGGGTTTAATGTAGTTCACTTAGCAACTCATGGACAATTTAGTTCTCGTTCTGAAGATACATTTATTTTGGCTACAGATGGGCCAATTAATGTTACTGACTTTGATTTGCTATTACGTCGTCGAGATGAGACAACCTCGCAAGCTTTAGAACTTTTGGTTTTGAGTGCTTGTCAAACAGCAACCGGGGATAACCGCGCCACATTGGGGTTAGCTGGGGTAGCTGTGCGGGCAGGTGCAAAAAGTACAATGGCCAGTCTGTGGAATGTAGGCGATCGCTCTACTGCTATATTAGTTGGTGAGTTTTATCGTCAGTTAATTTCTGCGAAAGTGACAAAAGCCGAAGCCTTGCGTCGCGCTCAATTAACGCTTTTACAAAAGTATCCAAACTACAGCCGTCCTGGTTATTGGGCGGCTTATGTTTTAGTCGGGAATTGGCTGTGATCACAGTGTCGTAATATATTAAGAAATTTCACAACTGCTGTTCACGTAAAAAGTCGCCTGCATAAACCTCAGTATCACACGTACTAGATAGATGTGACCTACGATTACATGAGGAAAAACTGTATGGTTACTAGATACGGTACTAATTTTAATGACAATGGCACAGTTCAAAACGGAGTATATTACCCTGCACTTGTCGGTACTGATGGCGATGATCGGATTTTTGGATTGGCAGGTAACGATATTATAGAAGGTCGTGCTGGCAATGACTTGATTCGGGGTGGTGATGGAGTCGATTATTTATCAGGTGGTGATGGCAACGATACCATAATTGGCGATCGCGGCAATGACACCTTCGTAGGTGGGTATGGTAACGACCGACTCATCTGGAACAACGGCGATGGTAGCGACAGAATCAGTGGTAATAGTGGGTACGATGTAGTTGAGGTCAATGGTGCAGGTGTAGGTGATAACTTCCGCTTGCAAGCTGATGCTCAAGGTAGAGCTATTTTTGAGCGCCTCAACTTAGTGCCGTTTACCTTAACTGTGGATACGGCGGAGAAGTTTGAAATTAATGGTCAAGGTGGCGATGACATCTTAGATGTCAACAGCTTGGCAGGAACTAGCATCACTAGTGTGCAGTTTACAGGTGGCGCAGGTCATGACTTACTTGATGGTAGAGGTACAGCTACACCATTAATAGGTTATGGCGATGAAGGTAACGACACTCTTTATGGTGGTACTGGCAATGACCGTCTTGATGGTGGTACTGGTAATGACTTAATCCGGGGTGGTGATGGAGTCGATTATTTATCAGGTGGCGATGGTAACGATACCATAATTGGCGATCGCGGCAATGATACCTTTGCAGGTGGCTACGGTAACGACCGACTCATCTGGAATAACGGCGACGGTAGCGACAGAATCAGTGGTAACAGTGGCTACGATGTAGTTGAGGTCAATGGTGCAGGTGTAGGTGATAACTTCCGCTTGCAAGCCGATGCCCAAGGCAGAGCCATTTTTGACCGCCTCAACTTAGTGGCGTTTACCTTAACTGTGGATACGGCGGAGAAGTTTGAAATCAATGGTCAAGGTGGCGATGACATCTTAGATGTCAACAGCTTGGCAGGAACTAGCATCACTAGTGTGCAGTTTACAGGCGGCGCAGGTAATGACTTACTCAATGGTCGTGACACAGCTACACCATTAGTAGGTTATGGCGATGAAGGTAACGACACACTTTATGGTGGTACTGGCAATGACTACCTTTATGGTGGTGCTGGCAACGACTACCTAGCCGGTGGTGCTGGTAACGACTACCTATCTGGTGGTTTAGGCAGTGATGTACTCAATGGTGGATATGGTGCAGATCAATTCTACTTCGCTGCGAAACCTCAGTCTCAGTGGGATGGCATAGACGCTATCAAAGACTTCAGTCGCGCCCAGGGAGATAAAGTGGTCATTAGCAAAGTTGGTTTTGGTGCTAGTAGCCTGAATCAATTTAGCTATGACAACATTACAGGTGGTTTATCTTATCAAGGCCAGGTGTTTGCAACTATCGACAATAAACCTGCTGGTTTCTCAGTTTATACAGATGTTGTTTTAGCTTAAAAAGCTTTTTGCCACCACTTCAATTCTGCATAAATCTCATACCAATTTGGATTTTAGATTTTGGATTGTAAAAAAGTTGTTTTATAAGCTTTTAAACAATTCATCTGTAGCAATCATTTTTCAAATTGGTATCATTTTCAAAAGTCTTCTCATCACTCCCATAGTCTCAAATCCTGAAATTGAATTGCAGGTGATTTTGTTTTGGGCCCAAACAAAAATTTCATCTGCTGATTTCAATTTCACCAAAACCTAATTCACACTCTAATTTAAGGAAACAAAATGTCTAATTATAATCTTGGTACCATAGGCAGCACCCCAGTCGTTAAAAACAACTTTAGTTTAAGTGAAAGCGCGCCTAATGATATCTTTCAGTTTCGGATTAATAGTACTAGCAACGTCAATTTATCTTTAACAGATATCAGTGCTGGTGATGATGCTGACATAATACTTTATCGAGACAATGGTAATGGTGTCTTTGATGCAGGCGACCTATTGAGTAGCCAAGTAGTTGGTCTTGCCAATGCCTCTGGTAATAGAGATGACGCAATTAACCGCCGATTAGATGCAGGTACTTATTTTGCCGAAGTTCGTCGCTTTGGGCTTAGAAGTTCGGGTAGTGTAAGTTACGATTTTGCTGTGTCTGCAACTGCATCTAACTCTACCGCTGGTTTTAGTAATCTCCTACCGAAAGAGTTTGAACTTGGTAATTTATCAGGTGATGTTACTCGCAGTAATAATGTCAGCAATGTTGACACCTCAGATACTTACTCTTTCTCTTTAGGATTGTTTGAAGGTGTAAACATTACACTCAGCAATCTCCTCGCTGATGCTGACATTAGACTGATTCGAGACTCTAACAACAATCGTATTGTTGATGCAGGTGAGGAAGTCGCACGCTCTACTAGGGGTGGTACTACATCAGAGTTAATTTCTAACATTAGGCAATCTGGTGATTACTTCTTGCAGGTCAATCAATTCAGTGGACAGACTGGGTATGCTTTAACGTTTGACCACTTCACTACCCCTGAAGCTTAATTTGTAATTTTGTAGTAACGCACAATCCCAAATTTGCGGTGCGTTATAGACGTTCATCCTATAACGCACCCTACCAATCTTATCAACCAAACTTGATATTACAGGCTCAAACTTTGAAATTAAATTGCAGATGATTTTATTTTCAATCTAAACAAATAATTACATCTGCTAATTTCAACTCGACTAAATTACAATCAACACTCTCATTCAAGAAGAAAACATGGCTACGTTTAATCTTGGGACACTACTAAACAGTACTCCTGTTGTTAGAAGCAACTTCACTGTAAGTGAAACCGCCCCTAATGATGTATTTCAGTTTCGCATTAATAGTACCAGAAACGTTAATCTGACTGTGACAGATATCAGTACTGGTGATGATGTTGATTTAGTGCTGTTTCGGGATAACGGCAACGGTGTGTTTGATTCAGGCGACCTTGAATTAGGCGCGTCTCCTAATCAGATCAACAGAGATGAGTCGATTAATCATCGATTAGATGCAGGTACTTATTTTGCCGAAGTTCACCGCCTTTCTTTTAGTAGTTCAGGTACTGGAATTTACGATTTTGCTGTGTCTGCAACTTTGCCCAATACAACACTTGGTTATAATAACCTTCTGCCGAGAGAATTTGAACTTGGGAACTTGTCGGGTGATGTAACTCGCTTTAATGTTATAACTAATACCAACACCTCAGATACATACTCTTTCTCTTTAGGATCGTTTGAGGGTGTAAACATTACACTTAGCAACCTATTCGCTGATGCTGACATCAGACTAATTCGAGACTCTAATAACAATCGCATTGTTGATTCAGGCGAAATAGTTGCAAGTTCTACTAATGGTGGTAATGTTTCGGATGTGATTTCTAACATTAGAGACTCTGGTAATTACTTCTTGCAAGTCAATCAATTTAGTGGCACTACTGGTTACAGATTGGCTTTTGATCACTTTACGACTCCTGAAGCGTAAATAACAAGATTATGGTGCGTTATTTGGAACGCACCATACCAATTTTGATAATTTTTACTGCACTTTCCACAATATGAATACAGCTTTACAATTAGGCGACGCGATCGCACCTCCAAATATAATTCCTTTATTAGCTAGTTACAACTTAATGCCACAATTTTTATGTGAAAGTATTATCGATGCTGCAATTGCATCAATTAGTTGTACACAAGCAGAAATCAATCATGCCCTTGAGCAATTTTATCAACATTGGGATTTAAAAACTGACAAGAAAATCCAAGATTGGTGCTTACGTTATGGTTTTCATCACCAACAGGTAAAAATTTTAGCAACTCGCAAACTCAGAATTGAGAAATTTAAACAAGCAACTTGGGGAAATCAATTAGAATCTTATTTTCTTCAACGTAAAAGACAGCTAGATAAAGTTATTTACTCTTTAATTCGGATAGAAAATAGAGGAACTGCTAACGAATTATTTTTTCGGATTGCTGAAGGTGAACAGGTTTTTGCTGAATTAGCTAAAGAATATTCTCAAGGATTGGAAGCTGATACAGGTGGAATTATTGGCCCGGTGGAATTTGGTAGTATTACTCCTAATTTTGCTCAGTTGCTTTATACAAGCCAAGTTGGTGTAGTGCAATCACCTGTACCTTGGGGCAATTTATGGGTAATTGTTCGGGTAGAAAAGATAATTCCTGCACAATTAGATGATTTTATGCGCCAAAGATTGTTGCAAGAAAATTTTGAAGCTTGGTTGCAACAGCAAATAAGTCAATTGTCGCCAGAAGAGAAGCTTTGGATGGGAGTTGGTTTGTCTCACGCAGAGACGCATACTTCGACTTCGCTCAGTAACCAGAGGCGCGGAGAGTGAGAGATTTTTCTAATTACTATTATTAAATAATGTGCCAGATATGCTTACAGATACAACAATTGACCTTCTAGAGTTCACAGCAAAGATATTTCCTTTCAATTTTTTACCCCAACATATTAGAGAAAATTTACTCAGCAAAGCACAATTTCTGCGTTATCGCATTGGGCAAGTAATAGTAACTCAACAAGCGATGCCAACTCAGATTAGTATCATCTATCAAGGGCAAGCTCGACTGTTAGGTTATAATGCTGATTCACCTAATCCTGTAACGCTAAAATTACTTTCTGCGGGTGAAGTTTTGGGTTGGATAAGTTATGTGCGGGGGATTGCTTGCGAAACGGCGATCGCCTCTACTGAAGTTATCACTCTTAATTTCCCTATTAGTGATTTTCTGGCATTACTTAAACAGGATTCAGCCTTTACTCAAACGTTACATCAACAAATCACAATCGTCGAAGTATATGAACTACTAAAAGAAGAATTCAACCGTCGGGCTGATGGTAGCAAAAATTTAGTTAAGCTTGCCCAAACTGCAACAGAATCGACAATTATTCAAACATTTCCTGTTAAAAAACTATCCCACAAACAATTAGACTCAAAATATTTGTGGTTAGTTAGCAGCAATTTTGATGTTGAATTTCCTGTTGGTAGTCGTCTAGATATTGATGATGTCGAACACTGGAAATTTAACGCTAATATGCGTTTAGTAGGTTTACCTAAATCGTTATTTCAAGAAAATCCAACACCTACACCACAAGTACCTGCTGAAATTCCTTACGCTACCGAAATTACTGTTAATGCAGAATCAACTACCCAAGGTAAACAAAAGAAATATCCTTATATTCGCGGTAGAGGCCCGTTAGATGGTTCTTTGGCTTGCTTTGCGATGTTAAGCCAGTATTTTAATATTCCTTTGCGCCGTGATGTTTTGCGTCGGGTTTTAACAAAACAACAAGAAAAAACAGGCCGGATATCTCTGCAATTTTGCGCCGCCGCAGCTGAGTTGATGGGATTAACTACACAGATGGTGCAAGTTCCTGCTGTTGCTGTCAGTCGCTTACAACTACCAGTTATGATTGGTTGGCAAGATAGTTTTGCAATTATCTACAAAAACAGTAACCAAGAGTTACTAATTGCAGTTCCAGAAATGGGAATGCTGCGTTACAAACTGCGAGACTTTGCGGAAAACTGGGGACAAACAGGCGAAGTTTTACTATTACAAACTACTAAAAATACACCCAAGGCGCGGTTTAGTTTGAGTTGGTTTGTTCCCGCACTGCGCCGTTATCGTAAGGTACTAATTGAAGTGCTGGTGGCTTCAATTGTGATTCAAGTATTTGGACTGGTAAATCCTTTAGTTACTCAGGTCATTATTGATAAAGTTTTGGTGGGTAATAGTCCTGACACTTTAGAAGTTTTTGGCATCTTTTTGCTGGTGGTTGCCGTAATTGAAGCCGTACTCACCAACATTCGCACCCATTTGTTTACAGATACAACTAATCGTATCGATTTGTCTTTGGGTTCAGAGGTAATTAATCACCTGCTGCGTCTGCCATTATCTTATTTTGAGCGTCATCCTGTAGGGGAATTAGCAACACGCATTCACGAATTAGAAAACATTCGCTCTTTTTTGACTGGTACAGCTTTAACTGTAGTGATGGATGCGGTGTTTTCTGTAGTTTACATCGTAGTTATGGCAATTTATAGCCCAATCCTCACGTTAGTAGCATTAGCAACAGTACCTTTGTTTGGCTTGCTCAACTTAATAGTATCGCCTGTGATGCGGCGACAGTTGCAAGAAAAAGCCGAACGCAACGCTGATACTCAATCCTACCTAGTAGAAGTGATGGGAGGAATGCAGACAGTCAAGGCGCAAAATTTAGAAATGCGATCGCGTTGGCAATGGCAAGAACGTTACGCAAGATACATTAGTGCAGGTTTCAAAACCGTATCTACGCAGACTACAGCCAGTTCTTTTAGCAATTTTCTCAACAAGTTTTCTAGTATGTTGGTGTTGTGGGTGGGTGCTTTCCTCGTTCTCAATCAACAACTCACTTTAGGACAACTTATAGCCTTTCGCATTCTGGCAGGTTATGTCACTAGTCCCTTATTACGCTTAATGCAACTATGGCAGAACTTCCAAGAAACCGCCTTATCTCTGCAACGTATCGCTGATATTTTGGACACTCCCCAAGAAATAGAAACTGACAGCCAAAATATCCTTATGCCGAGTATTCAAGGTAGTGTGCGCTTTGAAAATCTCAGCTTCAGCTTCCGCGAACACGGGCCTTTGCAACTATCTAATATTAATTTAGATTTCCCTGCTGGTTCATTTATCGGCATCGTTGGTCAAAGTGGTTCTGGTAAAAGCACATTGCTCAAATTATTACCTCGCCTTTACGAACCCAAATCTGGCAAAATCTTGATTGATGGCTACGATATCAGCAAAGTTGAACTGTATTCTTTACGCCGTCAAATTGGCATGGTGTTGCAAGATACCTTATTATTCGACGGTACAGTCCGCGAAAATATTGCCCTAGGAAGTTCGGAAGTCAGTGATGAAGAAGTGATTGCTGCTGCCAAGGTTGCCTTCGCCCACGACTTTATTATGAACCTGCCCAACGGTTACAATACCCGTGTTGGTGAACGGGGTTCTGGGTTATCGGGAGGACAACGCCAAAGAATTGCGATCGCTCGCACGGTGTTACAAAATCCCCAACTACTCATTCTTGATGAAGCCACCAGTGCGCTAGATTACAACGCTGAGGCTCAAGTTTGTCGCAATTTAGCCACATCCTTTCAAGATAAAACAGTATTTTTCATCACACACCGCCTCAGCACAATTCGCCACGCTGATGTCATTCTCATGATGGATAAAGGCGCAGTAGTCGAACAAGGCACTCATGAAGAATTAATGGCACGTAAAGGTTATTACTACTGCTTATATCAACAACAGGAAACGCAGATTTAGTTAATGGTCAAGAGTCAATGGTCATTTGTCATTCGTTATTTGTTATTCTTCTCCCCAACTCCCCACTCCCAACTCCCTACTCCCACCCATCATGAATATTCAATTTGATCAGCCAGTTCTTTTACAACAAACTTCTTCTTGGTCGAGAGCGATCGCTTGGACTATTATCGGAGTTAGTACCTTTACAGTAATTTGGGCTTCAGTGTTCCAAATTGAAGAATCAGTTCATGCGACTGGTAAGCTAGAACCAAAAGGTGCAGTTAAAGAAATTCAATCACCTGTTAATGGTGTTGTTAAAGAAATTTTAGTTAAAGATGGTCAACGAGTTAAAAAAGGCGAAATACTTATTAGTTTAGAACAAACTACTTCAACGGCGGAATTAACTTCATTAAAACAAAGTCGTGCGGCTCAATTACTTGCAAAGCAATCTTTGGAATTAGAAAATGAATTTTATCGTCGTCAATTGCAAGGCAATATTTCTCAACAGCAAATAGCCCAACAAACTGCTCTATTAAAAATTAAACCAGAATTAGCATTATTAACAAATAATCGTGCTGCCATCCTTGCCGAAAACCAATTATACCGCGCTCAATTAAACGGTACAACAGCAGGATTAACACTGACAACAGAACAAAGATTACGCTTGCAAAATCGTCAAACAGAATTAGCATCACGCCTAGAAACAGCTAAATTAGATACTCAACAAACACAGCAAAAATTACTCCAAACCCAGGCACAGTTAGCCAGCGCCCAAAAATTACTGGCAATTAATAGCCAAATTTACAAAAATCTCAAAAATCTAGATAAAGAAGGTGCTTACCCCAAAATTCAAACTTTAAGGCAAGAAGAAGAAGTAAATTCCAAACAAGCAGAAGTAATTCAATTAACTCAAGAACAGCAGAGGTTACAATTAGCAATTTCTCAGAATCAGAAAAAATTTATTAATACGGCAGCAGTTTCTCAAGAAGACTTATTAGCCAAAATTACAGATAACGACAAAAAAATTGCAGATATTGATAGTCAGTTAACTAAAGTAATTGTCGAAAATCAAAAACAGATTTATGAAATTAATAGCCGAATTGGCGAAATTGATAGTAAATTAACGCAAGCTCAACAAACTTTGAAATATCAAAAAATCACTTCTCCCGTAGATGGTACAGTTTTTGAACTCAAAGCCAAATCAACAGGATTTGTAGTACAGTCTAGCGAACCAATTCTCAAACTTGTGCCTAATAGTAATTTGGTTGCTAATGTTTATATCACCAACCGCGATATTGGTTTTGTCCGCGAAGGACAGCAGGTAGATGTGAGAATTGATTCCTTTCCTTTTCAAGAATATGGTGATGTCAAAGGCGAATTAATTGAAATTGGTTCTGATGCTTTACCTCCAGACCAAGTTTATAATTTCTGGCGTTTCTCGGCTAAAGTACGGCTAAATGGACAGAATTTACTAATTAATCAACGCCAAATACCCTTGCAATCAGGTATGTCTATTAACGCCAACATTAAATTACGCAAGCGCACAGTTATGAGCATTTTTACAGATTTTTTAGTGCAGAAGACTGAAAGTTTAAAATCTATTCGCTAAATAATATTATTCGTAGCCAAGATATAAGAAAGTATAGAGGATGGGTTGACGGGGGAGCATGATCAATGAGAAACAACTATTGGCTGCAAATATTGGGAATTACTCTTAGTAGCACTACCGTTTTTTGGTCAAATTGCCTACTTGCTCAAATTATCCCAGATGCGACTTTACCAATAAATTCCCGTGTCAGCACAGTAGACAACGCCACCACAATTATCAACGGCGGAACACCAGCCGGAAGCAATCTTTTTCACAGTTTTCAAGAGTTTTCTGTACCTACCAACAGCACAGCTACCTTTAATAATGCGGCAAACGTTCAGAATATCATTACTCGCGTTACAGGTAGCTCAGTTTCTCAGATTGATGGATTAATTCGTGCTAATGGTACAGCTAATCTATTTCTTATTAATCCTCAAGGTATTATCTTTCAACCTCATGCCAAGCTAAATATTGGGGGTTCTTTTTTAGCAACTACAGCTAATAGCTTAAAATTTGCTGATGGCAGAGAATTCAGAGCTAAAGTTAATCAAATTACTCCTTTACTATCGATCAGCATACCAATTGGGTTACAGTTCGCCAGCAAAACTGGACAAATTCAAGTTAATGGTATTGGAGGAATAGATTTAGATACTGATAGGTCAATTGATAGTAATCTTGGTCTACAAGTATTACCAGGAAAATCTTTAATTTTTGTAGGTGGTAATGTCAGTTTAGATGGCGGAATTTTGCAGGCTCCTGGCGGTAGAGTGGAATTAGGTGGACTAGCAGCACCAGGAATAGTAGGACTGAATTTTGATAATAATCTACAGTTGAGTTTTCCGGTTGATGTAGCACGAGCAGATATATCGTTGACTAATGCTTCTACAATCAATGTCGTTGCTGAAAATAGCGGGAGTATTGCTGTTAATGCTCACAATTTAGATTTATTCAGAAAAAGTACCCTTGTTGCTGGTATAGGTACAGAATTGGGTGAAGTTGGCTCTCAAGCAGGTGATATTACTCTTAATGCTACAGGAGCAGTTAAATTTGAAGAGCGATCGCAAATTTTTAACAGTGTTAATACTAACGCTATAGGTGATGGGGGAAACATAACTATTCAAGGTGAATCAGTCTTGTTCAATAATGTTTCTACGTTGTGGTCTGTAACCAATGGTAGAGGAAATGCAGGGAACGTAACACTCAAAGCCAAAGATTCTGTCACCTTTGAAAATAGCAGTGGTACATTCGCTTTTGTCGGAGGTGATGGAATTGGTAATGGAGCAAATATCATTATCCTAGCTCACTCCTCCTCTTTGCTCAATGGTTCTCAATTTTTTTCAGCTTCAATCGGAGAAGGAAATGCAGGGAATGTGACTTTTGATGTCAGTGGCCCTGTAACTTTTGCTGGAGTGGACATTGAGAATCTGCCTAGTGGTGTGTTTACCAACAAGGTAAGTAGTAACATTGGCAAAAGCGGAGATATAACTATTCGTGCTAGTTCATTTACCTTGCGTGATGGCGCTCAAATAGATACTAGTGTCAGCGGTTTTCAATCAGCAGGAGATATAACAATTGAAACTAGTGGTTCTGTCTCATTGACAGGAGTGAATAGCACTGGATCAGTTAGTTTTATCCGTAGCCAGGTTAATGGTGGCACTGGCTCTGGGGGAAATATTACTATCAAAGCTAGTTCACTATCTTTGCAAGGTGGCGCTCAAATCAATTCCAACACACTAGCGCAAGGAAATGCTGGCAATATAAAACTGGAAATTAGCGGTAATGTATCGTTAGCAGGTGTGGATAAAAATGGAGATGCTGGCGGTATATTCAGCAGTGTAGAATCTGAAGCAACAGGCTTGGGGGGCGATATTAACATTCAGGCTAATTCACTTTTTGTCGGTGATGGTGCAAGATTATTTGCCAGCACTTTAGGACAAAACAATGCAGGCAATATAACCGTGAATGTCAGAGATGCGATCGCTTTTGATAGTATGAATAGCATTAGCCCTAGTGGAGCATTTACTAGCGTAGAGCCTAATGCAGTAGGTGATGCAGGCAATATTAATTTAACAGCCCGTTCAATTCGGTTAGATAATCAAGCAGCTATTTCAGCAATTACGACATCGGGTAACGGCGGTGATATTAACTTGCAAGTGCAGGATATATTACTGTTACGCCGCAACAGCAAAATTTCTACCTCAGCAGGTACAGCTAGGCAAGGCGGAGATGGTGGAAACATCACTATTAATGCTCCCAATGGTTTTATCGTTACTATTCCCAACGAAAATAGTGATATTACAGCCAATGCTTTCACTGGTAACGGTGGGAGAGTAAATATTCAAGCCTTTGGGATCTTTGATATTCAACCTCGTGAAAGTTCCACTGTTTTTAATGACATCACCGCCAGTTCAGAATTAGGTGTAGACGGCACCATAGAACTAAATACCCCCAATGTCGACCCCAACCAAGGATTAGTAGAACTACCCGCCAATTTAGTTGATGCTTCGGAGCAAATTACTCAAGGCTGCACTCCTAGACGGGGACGAAGCAATAGTTTTGTCGTGACAGGGCGGGGAGGAGTACCTTTAAGTCCTAGTGAACCGTTGCGCCAAAGGGCTGTGATTACTCAATGGGTAACGCTGGATGAGGCGACGCAAAACAAACCAGACATAATAGCAAAACCAACTAAGGTAGTCGAACATCAACAGCCAATTGTTCCGGCGCAAGGATGGGTTATGGATAAACAAGGTAATGTTCATCTTGTGGCTCAGGCACTTGATGGTTTAATTCAGGACTCAGGAGTTAGGAGTAAAAATAGATTTTGTCAGACTGGCATTTGAATTAAATTGAATTTCAGATATACAACTTGAGTTTTCAGTTTGTTAATTAATAGAAGACTCAGTTTTAAGCTTGTGGGTGAAATTATTGTAATTAAAATCCGGCTATTTAAAAAACAAGATAATTAACAGGTTGTACATTACAAATGATATTTAAAACGCAGAGATTGGCTTTAACTCCTATTTTGGAGAGTGAACTTAGCACACTCCATTTAATTTTTACTGATTCGTATGTGAGAAGGTATCTATGTGACGACCAAATCTTTTCTCTACAACAGGTTAAAGAAATGCTCAAGCAGAGCATAAACTACTTTGAAGAAGAAAAGTTTGGTCTTTGGTTGATCAAGATAGATAGCAATAATGAAGTCATTGGATTTGTTGGTTTATGGTATTTCTTTGATGAAGAACAACCCCAGTTAATCTATGCCTTGTTGCCTAAAGCACTCAAAAAAGGGTACGCTACTGAAGCTGCGACCAAAATCCTAGAGTATTGTTTCGATGAACTTGGCTATAAGTATGTTGTAGCAAGCTGTGATCTGCCAAATCTTGAGTCGCAAAAAGTAGCCCAAAGACTTGGAATGAAGAAGGTGAAAGAAACAATTGTGAATGGAAATCCTATTGTGGTTTTTAGAGTTGACAAGTTTTGACATCCTTTACGGTGTAGACACAAGTTTTGTTTTACCTTGCTTGTAGCAACTTCCACTTTCGTTCCCAGAACTTCTGTCTTCGCGTTTTAGTGTTTCGCGCAAGCTGTAGAAACTTGCGCTTTCGTTGTCAGAACTTCCACAAAAATGAAAATGAGTCGTTCAACCCCAGGGAAAAATCAGTTAATCTTGAATGGCAATTACCGTATCTTCCCTTCAATATTTATTTAAAACTGTAAAATTTCTCTCTCATACCCTTCTGGTGTTGGTTCCACTTCCCAAACAATGCCTTCTCCTGGTTCCATTACTACATCAACGTAAAGTTGAGCGATCACTTCTTGGGCTGTATCCTCGTTATTAGCAAAAGGTTGTAAATCTTCGGTTAACAGTCTCAATTTAAATCCTGCGGGAATTATCTGTTGTGGGTTGGCGTTGCGTAACTCAAACCGCCAGGTATTATCTGCTAAGTCTCCGATGGGAAATACACGCAATTCATAGAAATTTCCTGCTAAGGTTAACTGTCGAGTCAACCCCCCAGACTCTTCAACTTCGCGGCTGCGGACTCCACGGGGCGCTAATTGTAATAGTGTCAAATTCCAACCAAACTGCTGTGCTAAATTTGATACTCCTGATTGCAGCCATTGGGGAATTGACCATTGTTGTAATGTTCCTTGTCTGTGTTCGTATAATTGTTGTCGCCAGCCGCCATGTGCGATGAATGCGCCCCAAATTTCCCAGGGAATTGCTAACCTAGGAAAGACTATTTCGGAATGCCTGAGTCGTTGTAGTAAGTTTTGGGCTTGCGTTAAAGGTAAGTTTGGTAAAGGTGCGACTGATTCGCGTAAAATTTCTGTGGGACAAAGTTGACGGGTAATCCACAGACCATTGATGTCTTTAATCAGGTCATCTGTGTCTAAACTATAGGTGCGATCGCTCGCATCATACACACCCTTGGTTTTTAATTGGCGATGAGTGGTATATCCATAAATCGATACCCAGCCAGCATTGGAGTTAACTTGTATTGCAATATAGTAATCAGCTATCCAATCTGGAATATCCAGCCATTCTTGGGGTACGCGCAATTCTGCTGTATCAATTGCGGTTGTGGGAATTAATACTAATCGTATATCTTGAATGGCGATCACACATCCATTAACAAATTCCCAAAAGCTGGGTAAGGCTGCTAATTGTGTTGCAACTCTCGCACTGGGATTTTGTTCTGCTTTCACCCAAGCTAAAAATGCTTCCAGGCTGATTTGATTGAGGTAAGCTCGCCAACTTGCGCCTGATGTGGAAAAAGCTGGTAATTCCCTTGTTGGTAAAATTTCTAAGGTTAGCTGCGTATCAAAAGTCATTTTTCAAACTCCGTGGGCGACGACAGAACAAGCGGGCGATAGTGAGCAATTAACCATTCTTCTAAAGAATTGCTCATACTGTCGATTACGTCAGATGTCACAGGAATATGCAGTGCTTTTTGACTCCACTGCGCTAACTCCATCAGTAAAGTCTTTTTGATTTTAGTTAACTGCCGAGAAACAGCATATTGTTTGACTCCTAGCTGTTGAGCAATCTGCTGTTGAGTCAATTCTTGCTGATAATATGTTCGCAAAATTACTTGAGATGTAGTGTCTAATTGTGCCAGTGTCTCACTTAAAATTTGACTGACTTCGCTACTCCGCAAGGCTAATGTCTCTGCTTCTTCTTGGAGAATTATTTCCTCTAAACCCGATTCTGAGAAATTATCAGTTAACAAATCAAGCAATTCCCCTGTCTCTTGTCCAGGAACAGGAACATCTAGGGAAACTGAGGTGGGATATTGAAAAAAACGCACGGCTTTGGCACAAGCAAGTAACCAACTTTTTAGACTTTCGGGAGTAGCGACTGGATGAGTAGAAGTTAACTGGCTCAAAGATTGGGTATTGTAAACCTGGGCGATCACCTGTAATTTAACATCATCTGGTTTCACCAATTTGTGAGCAGTTGCCGCATCTTGGGGCGCATAAAGTTGTAAAAAACAATTCCAAGCTAAAACATAACGTTCAATAATTTGACTGTTATAACCTGCCTGTTTGAGAGATTCTATCAATCGTTTTTGACTAACTTTGTGCAGTAATCCCCAATCAGTAGAGATATCAACTTCTTGATGCTTACGTAACAAATCTTTGATGAGATTGCTAAAAGTATATTCAGCGTAAATTTTCAAGTTTGTGCCAAATTGGGGATTAAAGTTTCGCAGAACTTTATCAATCCGCGCGATCGCAGTTTGGAAAAAATCAGCTACAGAATGTTGACTCGATACCTTCATTTTCATTTTTCTTGCTACCCAATAGCAGACTTCTTGCAAGTAGGCGGCAAAATGAGCCACAGCAATTGGGTTAGTTTGCAATTGCCAAATCCGATGCCAATAAATTATCCAAAAGCTTTCTGATTCTTCTCCCAGATTGGCAACACAGTTTTGCATACTCCGCCGCAGCTTGGGATCAGCCACCCAACGATCAAAGGTGTCGCCGTTGAACTGCACGAAGGTAGAAAAGATTTGAATAATATCTTGCCGGGAATACATGATAATTTTGCTTTTATAAAGATAGGGAATTACTTCAAACTACTGTGCGTTACTTTCACTTTACTGAAGGTACAGAGACAAAGAACTAACGAAAAATGACTAAATTGGTAGTTTTAAAATTTGGCAAAGGCAGCTTTGAGGCTGGGTTTCCAGTGACGCTGCAACTTGGTGAGGAAAACAGCCGTCCTGAAAGTGAAGTGATTGGCGAACTGCCTCCAGATATAGAATTACCACTAAATTTTAATTGTTGGCAAGCGATTTACCGGAGTTTAGACTTTTCGGCTCGTCCCAAAGGGCTACCAAAATCAAGCAAACAAATTCCTAGTGACCAAGAATGTTTAGCCGCCGCGCAAAATTTACGCGCTCGCCTTAATTATTGGTTACAATCACCATCTTTTCGCCCTATTCGCGAAAAATGGTTGGAAAAACTGCAAACTTCTGATGTAATTCGCATCATTTTACAGACTGAAGATTATCAATTACAAAAACTTCCTTGGCATCTTTGGGAATTAATCGAGCGATATCCCAATGCCGAAATTGCTTTAAGCGCCCCTAGCTATGAAAAGGTCAGTATTTTGCCCATACCCACTGCCAAGATTAAAATTTTGGCATTATTAGGTGATAGTCAGGGAGTCGATATCAACAAAGATCGTCTACTGTTAGAGCAACTACCTGATACAAAAATTCACTTTTTGGTAGAGCCATCGCGGGAAGATTTAACAGATCATCTTTGGCAACAAAATTGGGATATTCTTTTTTTCGCGGGACATAGTTCGAGTCAAAGTACAGGCGAAACAGGTCAAATTTACATTAACCCCACTGAGAGTTTACAAATTGAGCAGTTAAAGTATGCTTTAAAACAAGCTGTAGAGCGCGGTTTAAAGTTAGCCATTTTCAATTCTTGCGATGGTTTAGGGTTAGCGAGAGAATTCGCTTCTTTACAGATTCCCCAATTAATTGTCATGCGCGAACCTGTACCCGATAGAGTGGCGCAAACATTTCTCAAACATTTCTTACAAGCATACGCAGGTGGTAAATCGCTATATTTAGCAGTTCGGGAAGCGCGGGAAAGACTGCAAGGGTTAGATGGGCAATTTCCTTGTGCAAGTTGGCTACCTGTGATTTACCAAAATCTCGCAGAAATACCACCAAGTTGGCAGGATTGGTTAGGTAAAGCGGATTTGCAGCGGAATAATCTGCCAAGCAATACATCAAAACTGCCGCTTTTTTGGCTCGTTGCTTCAAGTTTAGCGATCGCTAGCTTAATTGTCGGTGTGCGATATTTGGGAATCTTCCAAGCATGGGAGTTACAAGCATTCGATCAGTTGCAGCGACTCCGTCCAGAGGAAAAACCTGATTCACGATTGTTAGTGGTGACAATCACTGAACAAGATGTGCAGTTACAATCTCCGGAACAACCTCAAGGTTCCCTCTCCGATGAATCATTGTTAAGACTGTTAAAAAAATTACAAGCTGCTCAACCAAAAGTTATTGGATTAGATATCTACCGCGATCGCGCTGTCAAACCAAACTTACCAGAACTTGCCCAATATCTAGACAAAAGTAAAAATTTAATTGCAGTCTGTCGAGTTAGCGATTCTCTCACTGAAAATCCTGGAATCAAGCCTCCCCCAGAAATACCACCGGAAAGCTTGGGTTTTAGTGATTTGGTACTCGACCCAGATAATATTGCCCGTCGCCATTTACTCGCATTCACACCACCGCCTTCTTCCCCTTGCAAGGCCCAATATGCTTTCAGCGTCAAAGTTGCATTAAGTTACTTGGCGACTCACCAGGTTTTTTTAGAATTTACCAAAGATGGTGCTTGGAAATTGGGTAAAACTATTTTTCCACCATTAACAGCCCATACCAGTGGCTACCAAGGTATCGACGCTGGGGGACACCAAATTTTGTTAAATTACCGCCAAGGGCGATCGCTACAAAAATTAGTGCCGCAAGTGACACTAACCGAGATATTAACAGGCAAAGTTAACGCTAATACTGTGAAAAATAAAATTGTTTTAATTGGGACAACAGCCCAAAGTTTCCAAGACTATTCCTCTACACCTTACATCACCAATGGAGGTGCTATTGAGAAAATTCCCGGTGTAATCTTGCAAGCGCAAATGATTAGTCAATTGGTGAGTGCGTCACTAGATGGGCGATCACTTCTTTGGACTTGGTTTTTGTGGCAAGAAATCATCTGGATTTGGGGATGCTCGTTAATCGGTAGTACTCTCGCTTGGTACATCCGACGACCGCTTTATTTAGGGTTAGTAACTTTAATGGCGATCGCTAGCCTCTACGGAATTTGTCTAGTTGTGTTAATTCAGTGGAGTGCTTGGATACCGTTAGTTCCTGCGGCGATCGCTTTTGTTAGTAGTATCATCTTTATTACTTGTTACACAGAACAATCTCTCAAAGCTAGGTAGAGCTTATATTGTAAATTGTTAATCCTTTCGTGAGTTTTGCTATAAAAGATTTTCTCCATTCTGCGAAAACTGGTCTTGTTCCAGTGATTAATAAAAATAGATATGACTAAACACCTGTTAGGAGCAATGACAGATGAAAACATTTTTTCAACGACTAGCTACACTAACGGCACTCAGTGTGATTGTCATAAGTTGTCTTGAAGGTTTGCCAGCACTCGGACAAAAATCAGTAACAATTCAATTCAAATTACCTCCACCACCGCCTGATCGCGGCGCACCAGGAAATCGAGGCGAAGGAGCTTCGCGGGGAGATTGTGCTGTATCTAGCTTGCCTTTAACTGCTCTTGTACCCAGTTATGAACAAAAAAAACATAGTACTGATGAAGGCAACATTACCCAAGTTTGGGGTTTAACTAGTGTAGAACAGCCCAGCTTTTGGTTTTATGTGCCTTATCACCAATCTTCTATTCAAGCAATTGAATTTGTTTTGCAAACCGAGCAAAATAAAACCATCCAACGCACAAATGTTTCAGTACCCACAATACCTGGAATTGTGCGAGTGCAATTGCAAAATTCTCAAATTTTATTAAAAACTAACAAGCCATATCACTGGTTTTTAAAAGTGAAAGTCGTTTGCCCTTCTCAACAACTAGTTACATTAAATTATGTAGAAGGCTGGGTGCAACGGGTGAATTTAGATGTATTACTACGAGAGCGTATTCAACAGTCTTCCCCATTAGAACAAGCAGCAATTTATGCAGCTAATGGCATTTGGTATGATGCTTTCACCACGTTAGCAGAACTGCGGTTGACAAATTCCCAAGATCCACAAATCATTGAAGGCTGGAACAATTTACTAAAAGTTATTCAACTAGAGAAACTGGCTACAAAACCTTTGATTAATTAAACTTGTCCATTGACTCTCCCTTGATGGGCTGGGGCTGTGCGGATGACACACCAGTTGCCGTTAGTAAAACCGACTTTGCCTAATTTCACATCATTACGGTAAATCCCATCATCAAGCAGTTCCAAGCCGTGTTGTCCACAGGCATCGAAAATCTGGGACATGATTTCGCTGCCAGTGGTACAAGGTGTTTCTTTAACATTTTGCTCTTGCTTGGGCAGTGAACCATCCTTAATATCCTTACCTTCTGGCATCCCAATCATTTGACTTTTCAAAGTATGCTGTCTTTTCTTACCAGAAAAATATTTTTGTTGTTCTTTTTGGTCAAAATGTCTATATATTGGCTGTTCCAGGCTATCGACCAATAGCCTGAAATTCATTAAGACTTCCTGAACAAATAGTAAATTGCTCTCATTATTTGAGACTTGCTCTAATAAACTAGCTGGTAAAACATCTCGCAGTATTGGTATCCAATAATGAAAAGCATCGTTAGCTTCAGTTTTAGAAATACCAAATAACATTCCTAATACTTGAAATGTTGGCATCTGCCTCAAATAAAACAGACATAAACAGATTTGTTCTTGAATTTATAACAATTCTTTACGACCACCGCCAGCCGCATTAATTCTTATTTTCTGGCTTTGGAGTTTTGTTTTAATTTCTTGGTGCCGTTTTATCGCGCAATTCCACAGTGATTTTAATTGTTCGTAACTAATCCCTAAAATTTGTTTTGTCCGGTGGTGATATTTTTGGATATAATCAAAAACCATAACTAATACTGGAAAATGGTAAACACCCATTTCAACATTTTACCATTTTTCTTTTCCTAAGTTAATATTTCGGACAAGTCTACTGTACGATATCATTTTCAAAGGTTAATGAAAGCCCAAACCAAGGAAATTATAAAACCCGTACACGAATGGACTTTCAAACCTGCTTACTGTTTACTGCTACAAGTAGATTAGCGCACCTCAATGCCGATGTAAGTGGCGTTGTTGTCTTCGCGCATCTCGCTCAGTTGACGCGCACCATCTAGCAAGACACCAATGTAGTATTTGCCTGGCGTTAGATTGTTAGGAATAGATACGCTATAGGGAAATGTGTTAACATTTCCCCGATCAATAGTCGGGAAATACTGCGTCAGCCAGGTATCTGTTCTAGAGATATAGTCATTGGTAGAGACATAAAGGTCAGCCGTTGTGTTTTGCTTGTTAGTTCCATTGTTTTCGTAAGTGAACTCAACCTGCACCGTTTGACCTCGATTGACAATGTAGCGCGGTTCTCCAGTATCAATGTAAGAACTGAGAAGATTTCCATTACTATCAAGTATCCGGGTGCGGTCATGGACACTGTACCCATCACTAGCATAGTTAGCGTATTTCCAATGCGTTACAGAAATATCTTCGTAAGAACCAGGATAGTAGCCGTAGATTTGGGCAATTCCATAAGCAGCATCCTCTCCTAAATAAGCTGTCGCTTTCGTACCATTGGCATAGATGTGTGTGAAGTCAAAGCCCATGACATTGTATTCATCACCTTCATGCTCTAACCCCACTGTATGACCAAGTTCATGGATAGCAGTAGTTTGGAAAGGACGAAACCCACCGCCATAAGGCCAGAGAGATCGCTTATCATTAGTAGAAGAAGTGTAGCTTTCGCCGTTATAGAAGACCGCATCCGCTTCATAAATTGAAGCAGAACTACAATTATACTGAGTAAATGCACGCGCTGTGTTTGTCAAATTAGGATCGCCAGTCCACCAAGCCTCTGTCTCTCCATTACCAACTCCAACCAATGGATCATCATAGGTAAGTGTGTACCAAAAATTGCTGGGATTTTGATAAAAAAGATTAATGGCTTCTGTTAAAGCCTCTCTATAGCCATTGCCTACGGGAAAACCGACTTGACTGGCTCGCATTGTGACTGGAGAATTGGGCCATTTGACTCTTTTACCATCACATTTCAAGGAGACGTACGCTAGAGCATCTGAAGTGTAACCTACGATGGTGCTAAATAGAGCAAGACCGAGTAGAGTTGTTAGAAGTTTTTTCATGATTATTTTCCTGAGTGATTGATGGTGAAGGTTAGAGGTTAGTGGTCTGTCCCATTAGTTTTGCTGGGTTCCAAGATCCCCGACTTCTTAAAGAAGTCGGGGATCTGACCACTCTCACTTATTACAATTAATGCGATGAACCACTAGTTAGTTCATAGTTTCTGTGATGGGAAGCTGCGATAAACTGACTAAGTTTTTCAAAATTAATTTTGAGGCTGTTTGATTACAGGCTGCTGACGTATTTCTGTTGTGATTTCCTGACGTTCTGATTCACCAACAGACAGTTGGCTATCAGATGGTACTTGTGGTGGACGGGCTGGTTGTACTAAGGGCGCAGAGAGGGGTTCTTGAATATCCACACTAACAATAGGCTGAACTTGGAGTTCTCTGGACTGAATTAGTCGTTGTATCTGATTTTGAATTAAACCTTCAAATTGCACCTCATTTAAAGATGGTAAATTTAGCTGCTGTTTTGTGTTCTGTGTGGGTAATTCTGTTTTTTCCTGGTTGTCGGAGACATCGTACTCCACCACATGAGAACCTATACGGTTAACAAGGACTTCTTGCATCTGTACTCGCCGGCCTAATACTAATTCTTCTTGATTAAGCAAAAGCGGTTTTCCAAAGTTATCAAATACCTGCTGATTGATTAGCCGGAAACGACCTTTTTCACATTCCACTAGTGGACAAACAGACTGGCCATTTCTGCTGACAAAGAGAATGTCTCGATCGCCTACATCAAACAAAGGGACATCCGACACTTGCAAAATGTTACCATTACGGTCAGTCCCACCGAGGAATCGTAAGGTGACAAATTCTTGCTGATTTTGCCCTTTGACTAGTTTCTCAATTTTATAGGTAACAAAGGTGTATGGTAGTTGAGGAGTACCTTTGGAAGAAGCATCTGACATCCGATACTCAACTTTCGTCACAACACCTTGAAAGATGAAATCAGAACTTTTGACAGCCGATTTGAATGTTTGATCTAGCTCAGATTTTTGTGTAGCTTGGTTTAGAGTAATTAGACTTTCACTGTTGCTATTTGCATAAGCTACTGCAATTCCAGAAACAAGTGTAACTATTAGGATAGGTACAACAAATTTAATTTTCATATTGATATCACCTGATATGGATTGTGAGTTGGTGTGTAATAGGTTATATGGAAACCGAGAAACGAGCTTGAAGATTTGAAAGATGGTTTTCTACTTCCGCGTAATTCTCTGCATTGGGAATTAGCCGTAAATAAGTTTGGAGGTCATAAATAGCATCGTTTAAACTACTCATTGCAGCCAAGACGACTGCTCGATTTTGATACAAATCTGGATTGGTTGGTGATAGAGCGATCGCCTGATTTAAATTGCTTAAAGCTTCCTGATAGTGTCCGGAACTATAATTTAGAACAGCACAATTTGCTAGTAATAAAGGTTGGTTGGGGTTGAGAATTAGGGCGGCGCTATAGTCTGCCAAAGCTGCCTCGAACTGCTCTAAAGATTCATACGCTTGGGCGCGACCTATCAAAGCCAAATCTTGATTAGG
This sequence comes from Nostoc sp. FACHB-280, assembly GCF_014697615.1. Classification (GTDB taxonomy): domain Bacteria; phylum Cyanobacteriota; class Cyanobacteriia; order Cyanobacteriales; family Nostocaceae; genus Nostoc_B. The sequence goes on from NZ_JACJSD010000049.1 coordinate 46,188, forward strand.
GTTAAGATCCAAAGCGGTAGAATAGACATGAATTGCTGCCGTCATTTGACCCATCTGACGATAGCATTGGCCTAAATTTGTCCAAACTTCTGAATAAGGTGGACTTAACTCAATTGCTTTGAAGTAGTCGCTGATAGCAGCTTCCCAGCGCCCCATTTTTAAATATATATTTCCCCGATCATTATAGTATTCTGAGTAATTGGAGTCGATCGCAATGGCAGATGAAAAATAAGCGATCGCTTGCTCATAAATACCTAAAGAAGCGTAAACCTGAGCAATGTTATGAACTAAGACAGCCCGTTGCAAAAGGTGCTGATTCGGCGCAAAGTGATCGTTAATTCGTTGATAACATGAGCGACACAATTCTATCGCTTTCTGGGCTTGTCCTTGGCGTAGCCGGATCAGTGCTAATCCATTGCGGTTAAAAGCGACATGAAACATTTTGAGATGTTCTGATAAATTAGCTCGCTGCAATTGGGTTAAACCTTTTTCTAGATATGCTTCAGCTTTAACTAGATCACGTTCTGGAAGATAGCGAGTATAAAGCATTGCCATTCTGTAGTAGCAATGAAACAGGTACTCTGGCTCTACTATTTTGACTGTTGCTTCTGTCATTAATTGCAGACATTGCTGATATTTGCCTAAATTGACATAACAAGTCGATAATTTCGCATATATAAACCAAAGCTCGTTGTCTTTCTGGCAGTTCTGATTTAACAGCGCCAACGCAGATTCACCGTAGTTTGCAGCATCTTCATAAAGACCTTGTTCTGTATAAATTGATAGAGCTTTTAGTTGATATTGCAGTGCTTTTTCTGGTTGATTGCTCAGTAGCGAATAATGAATTAATTGAGGTAGATGAATCTCTAGCTTAATAGCGTCTTGCTCTGTTTGCTGTACCAAATTTTGCAACAACTGAGCTACGTTCTGTTGACCAGAGGTAGAAGGCTGAGATGGCAAAAGTAGTTGTACAGGTTGAATTTGATATTGAGGCTCAAACTGCTTCGCTATGATTTCACCACATCCAGGATCGGTAGCGATTAGGAGAGTTAAATTTAGTTGCTGACCCCGACGACGCATCAATTCTGCAAAGAAGCGGTGTACTAAATGACCAGCGCGATTGAAATCATCACACACAATCACCCAAGCAGAACTATGATCACGCTGATACCAATCAGTTAATAAATTAATTAATCCATGCAGAATCCGAAATACTCGATCGCCTGGATGATTGAGAGCTTTTTCTTCTGAGGGAGCTATGTCTGCTAAAATGGGATAGCGGATTAATATTACCCCACGCCAAGCAGGCAAAACATTAAATAGCTCGTAATCGTGTTCACAAATCAAATCAGGTGCGAGGCGTTGCATCTGGGGAATTAAACTGCTCAACCAGTCATTTAAACCAGCCCAAGGGCCGCCCAAGTTGCGATCACACGTTAATAGCCAGGTAGTTGCACCACTATTTTTAGCTTCATCTAGCCACTCTTCTAGATACGCACGACGAGAACTAGATTCAGCTTCTACTAGAATGACCTGACTTGCTGACAAGGAATATTTGGGCATATCCATATCAATTCACCTCAGCGATTTGTACAAACTCCGAACAAATAGCAAAACGCCAGCACCTTGAGTAATCAAAGATAACCAAGTCAATAACAACGCATCTATAAAAGCGTAAGGATGAGCTTGGAATCCAGCGCCAAAGATCGAGAAAATGACCAAGCCGTAATGCCACGTTAAAGGTAAACTAATAAATATCAAGACAGCGATCGCTGCAACTCGACCTAAAACCCACAACCAGGCATAACAAGTGATCGCTCGCATTTCTCTGGGTGGAATGTGGGACTGATCTACATGATTTACCGAGCGCAAAATGCGAGCTACTTGATTATGCAAAAACACTTCTGTATCTTTGATCAAGTTCTTGCAGCGAAAAATATTAGCAACGACAAAATAAAAGTCTGTGCGGACAAACAAGTAACATTGCCAGAGTAAGCGTAATAGATAAGTCAGCAACATGGCTCGACTTAGCTGCACAATGATTGCCGGGAATACCAGCCAGTTGTGGCTTTCAGCAAACAACAGCAAAATTAAGACAGAAGCCGAGGTGGCATCAAGCAGTGAACCTGCTAGCAACGGTAAGTAACGTTGGCTTCTAGGGATACCCCAAACACCAGTCATATCAGTTTCTACTACTAATACCCACAACCGATGACCAATCCCCAACCGGGAAGAGACACCAACAGATCGCGCCGCTATTAAATGTGCCATCTCGTGGAGAAAAACTGTAAAGTAGCCCATTGTTAGCACTAGCAAACGCATCAGTGTCAAATTTTGCGGAAAAAAGTGAGCATTCCATCCAGGTATAAGGGAAGGTTCAACAGCAAACGCTATCAAAGCCAAGCCAATTAGTACACTGCAACTCACAAGAACTCTGTAACTGAATAATTTTTGAGCTAGCGATCGCGGAAAGTTGGCGAAATGAAACTTTAATGATGAGTTATTTTTGTTGATAGCAACATAGGATTGGTTAGTTCTATTTTTGACTAGGCGTTGCACAAATCCTTTACTTTCTAGAACTTCTAATAATTCCTCTAAAGCGGGAACTTTACCATACTTTTGTTGATAAAGAAATTTCGCTTCTCCAACGGTCTTACCATTGCTCAAATGATCTAATAATTCCACTGCATCAAAAGGCAGAACTAAGAAGACAGAAGTATCGGGACGACCAATAACTATTTCTTCACCTTCAGATTGCCTTGTAAACGGATAGACTGCAACTTGAGTATTAGTTGTGTAGTTCATTTTTATTGCAGGTAATCGAACCCGTCATCTACTGACAACGGGTTCAAGTCGAACACTTAATGTAGACAAACAGCAATTAGTGTTCAGATTTCCAAAGAATTAGGGGTTGTGGCTAGGAATGGTTGTTCTAACAGTTTCAGCTTCGCGCACAACAAATTTCTTCATAGATAACTGCTCTGATTTGGACGCTTGTTGGTTACTGGGTTTGATAGAATTCATGAGTTTGATTTTCCTTTTTTGTGGTTTGGTGATTGGTTCGACTGCAAAACTAAATTTGCTGTTAAACCGTGATTCAGCTCGATCTACAAATTACAAAATCCGTAGTTTCAAGCCCTTCATTATTACTTACGGTTGCATTTACGTTTTATGCAAGATATAGCAAAAATAAAAAGTAAAAAGTGAAATGCTTACAGTGAATTGGTTTTAGCGTTTTAAAATTAGGACTTCTACCAATTTCCTTTGAATCTGAAACACATCTTTTTGTAGAGGCGTAGCATTGCTACGTCTCTACAATGATTTGATAATTTGTGTGTACACCGCAGCCCTTGAAAAGGGGGAAATTTTTCTTTAAGTCCCCCTTTTTAAGGCTACGGTGTACACACAAGTCCGATAAAGTTGCCTAACAGCCTTTTGATCCCCCCTAGCCCTCCTTTTTAAGAGCAGGGCTGTTTCATTCCCTAAAAGGACTGAAAATGCAAGGGTTCAGGAGATGAAAAATCAGCAAGGCATTCAATATTAACGTGAGTTCGACGGATAGAACAGCCCAAAAAGCTTGCTAGATAAGAATCTGCTTAACTGGATAGACGAAGTGCGTTGGCGTAGCCCGCCGCAGGCATCGCTAAGATTGATTGAGAATGAGTAAAAAAGGCACAAAAAAACGCGCCCGTCTAAAAATATCTAAGAAAAATGAGGGTCTCGGCTATGTCTACTCCAAAAAACGAACGATAGCAGAGTCAGAATATATACAAATCTTAAGATTTTGTTAAATGACTACCTAGGGGAAAATGAGTAAACAATGGGTAGTTTCCCGACTATCTTTAACTAAGCAATTCAGGGATGATTAATTGTATAGAAAACTGCTGGCAAAGATTTTATAGCTGGCATTTAATAAACTGTGTACAAAACTAAGCCCTGAATTTTATCAGGGCTTTTTAAATATAAAAAGATGTGGCTGTTTGTGATAGGGTCTGGAAAGGAAAGCTGGCAAGCAAGGATTTATGCGATCGCATCTCCTAAACGTAATATTCCATTAACAGAGTCCGATCTATTGTCCTAGAAGAACTGCTGTTCAATGCCGAAGAAGTCGAAAGCCGGGAGAGATTTGAAGAAGTCTGCGGGAAGAACCTCAACCTCAAGCTATTCATTCGCCAGTTGGTTGGGTTAGACAGAAATGCAGCGAAACAAGCATTTGGTAGATATTTGGAGGGCAGTAGTTTCAATGCTACTCAAATCCGCTTTGTGGAAACTATCATTGATTACCTGACGCAAAACGGGGTTATGGATGCGGGATTGCTCTATGAACCGCCATTCACCGAGTTGCACTACGAGGGATTAGACGGAGTTTTTGGGGTTGATGATGCTGATGGGATTGTTTCTATTGTGCAGTCTTTCAGTGAAACTGTTGGGGTCGCGGGAGAGGTGATGGTGTGCGATAGCTTACTAAAAAAGAAATTCAGACCTTTGTGTATAAATTCCGAAAGCAAAGAAACGTAGCTATAAATTATTCAAGAAACTCATAACT
>NZ_JACJSD010000005.1 GCF_014697615.1 Nostoc sp. FACHB-280
TTGTATGTGTCAGAAAATCAGTTATGTTCATTGGTTTGAAGAGATGATGTTATGTTGACATTTTTCGGCTTTTTAGAATCCGTGTAATTATTTATGTAAAGTTTTATGTCATGATTCAACATTTCTGGTAGACTGGGAAAATACTTTTTCTGAATGTCAACTAAAATTTTATGACTTAATTAACCAATATAGTCAATGGGATAAATGTTGTAACCTGTTTGGACAAATAAAAAGTTTAGCAGTAAAAGGAAAAACTTTATTAGGTAATCGCACACTTAGGGAAAGTGATATTTATGAGATGAGTGGTATTAAAGAAACAGACCCAGTTATATCTCTTTTAAAACTAAAACAACTAGCACAACATAGTATTGATGAACTTGAGAAACCTTTAGGAATCTGGGAACAGATTTTTGAAGCAATTATTGCATTTGCTGTTAATTATAAAAATTTAGATCCAATTATTCAGATATTACGCCCATATAGCCGTCATTACAGCGCGTCAATCAAACTTGAGTTTATTGAAAGACAAGCAAAAATTATCCTTCATAAAGTTAAACAAATTGATAGTGAATCAATTTTAATTGAGATTACAAATGACATAATACAATGTATTAATCAAAACGAGTATACATGGCTAAAGCAATTACAAACTGAAACAAAAAAAACTCAACAACAGCTAGAAGAAGAATTAAGTCAAAAGGTAAATTTAGCAGATAATTGTCAACAACAAATACTAGCCATCCAAGAATCTGTACAAATTTCTCATAATGAAGCAGACTTTAAGCTAAAAAGAGCGATCGCACTATTACAAGAGCTTTCTCAGTTCTCACATTTACCAGATGAATTGAGGATTACAGTTACAAGAATGATTAATAATTACTCTAATACATTAGCTGAGATTCAAGAGTTTATTGCAAAAATACATACTATTGAAAATCGAATAAAAAAACTAGAAAAGGTATTAGATTTAATAAATAATTTGGAGTTGTTTTCAAAAATTAAATCTTTGCTAACAGATAAAATATCACATATACAATCAACACAATCAAAGTGTAACAACCAACTGACAGAATATCAGAAACAACTTAACCAAATTATAGTTAAGTTAAAGCAAAACGTAGATAAACTATCAGCCGCAAGAATCTGGTGGAAGTCACTATGGGAAGCAATACCCGATAAATTTAAAATAGCAATTTCTACTAATGACTCTTTTTCTATAGAAGCCCTATGTGAAGTTGAAAACCATTTTAATTATTGGCAACAGCAACTAAAAAGTGAGGAGGCTTATTTAACAAAATATCATAACTTTATTCAAGATTGGATTCAGAAACTGCGTCAACCATCAGAAAGCAATCGTAATGATTTGAAACGAATTTATTTAAATAATGCCAATGTAGTTGGTATTACATGCGTTCAGGCTGCTAATCGTGATTTTTCTGACGAATTTAAATATTTTGATGTCGTTATCATTGACGAAGTTAGTAAATGTACTCCTCCAGAGTTACTAATTCCAGCCTTAAAAGGTAAAAAATTAGTTATGGTAGGCGACCATAAACAATTACCACCGATGCTTAATACTAAAACTTTAGAAGAAGTTGCCCAAGAAATTGGCAGTATACGCGAAGAACTAGAATTTTTAGAAGAGTCTCTTTTTAAACTTCAGTTTGAGTCTGCGGATCAAAGTATTAGGCAAATGCTAAATATACAATATCGAATACACCCCTTCATTATGGGTGCAATCAATCAGTTTTATGACGATAAACTAGAATGTGGCATTTTAGAACCTGATATAAAACGCGCTCATAATTTAGCAGGTAAAATTATCCAAGAACAACATCATCTAGTTTGGATAAAAACACCTATCAGTCCTGATTTTCAAGAGAAAAAAGAAGGTACTTCTTTTATTAATCTTCAAGAAATTGATGTGATTGAAACTTTGTGTCACCATTTCAATGATATTTGGTTTACTAAAGTAGCTAGTGGTGAACCAAAAAAGGAAATTGCTGTAATTACATTTTATGGCGCACAACTCAGAAAAATTGATGAAAGACTACGTTCTGAGTCATTTCCATCTTTACAAATTCGTACTGGTACAGTTGACCGCTTTCAAGGTATGGAAAAACCTGTAGTGATTGTTAGTATGGTTCGCAACAATCAGGTTAAAGATGTGGGATTTGCTAAAAAGCCAGAACGAGTTAATGTAGCCTTTTCCCGCGCTCAAGAACTACTAGTAATTGTAGGCTGTCACGAATTATTTATTAGTCAACGCGGAAAAGTTGGCAATATGTACTCTCAAGTTTCTCATATCATCCATCATCAAGGAGGTTTGATTGATGTTTCTCGCATCTGCGGCTAAACCTATTGATGAACATCTGAAAAGTTTAGTAGATAAAATTGAAGCACAAAGTTCTAGCTTATCAGTTTTAGCAGCACGTCAATTTCGATATAGGCTCTATCAAACTCCTATAGAAGTAACTATTCAAGAAGCTCGCAATGTTAATCTTCTTGAAGAGTTTATTATTCGAGCAGGGATTGAATTTGATACACCGCTAACAGCAGATGAACTAGCATCTGTACTTGGTCTTAATAGTGTATTTATAAAAAGTACGATTGCAACACTTCAATCATTACAAGTTATAGGAAATACTTCAGAAATTACTGTTACACCTGAAGGACGTTTGTTTTATGAGAGGGGTTCTGTACCTCAACCTCCATATACAGTAAAAATTTATGCTTTTAAAAGCCCTTTAGAAGAGAATATTATTTTTAAGTATGAACCATTAGATTTATTAGATGATGCTTTAATAACACTGCCGAATTTAGCAGACTTTGTAAATGTTGAACAAGAAAATAATGATCTTATCTCATTATCATTAGATGAACTAAAGCGAACAATTCAGGCTTCTAGTTTAGGTCTTCATATTCCAGAAGATGGAAAAATCATTAATTCGTGTAAAATTATCTCACCTGGGCAAAAAATTTGGAGAAAAACAGAAGTCTTAGTAATTTATGATGCAAATGATGATCAACTGAATATTCAAGTACGTAATAGTAATAAAATTTTAGAATCTGTAACAAATAACCTACAATCACTTATAGCTGACGAGAAGATTTCGCTAAAATCATTATGTTTTTTATCTGACGATATCATTAATTTTGAACGCGAAGCGACTCTTAAAAGGAAAAATACCGAAATAGAAGCTAGAGTTGAGAAAATCAAACAAAAGGCACTAGCTTACAAGACAGAAACAGATTCAAATACAAATAAATTAATAGAAAATGGTACAGCTATTCAATTACGTGATAGACAAATTAATCAAGCTTTTTGGGAAGTATTAAAAGCTGCTAAACGTCAAATTATCATATATTCTCCTTGGGTCAGTTCTGTCGTTGTAGATGAACAATTTCTCAAGCTACTACAAGAATTAGTAAATCGTGGAGTTTGGATTTTAATTGGATATGGAATTGCACGACGACAAGAAGATGAGGATAGACCAATGCCGCCAGAAGTAGAAGCCAAACTACAGGCGATAAGAACACCTGATGGTTTACCTGGTGTAAACATATTTTGGTTGGGCGACTCTCACATTAAGGAAATAATAGTTGATCAAGAGATTCATCTTTGCGGATCTCATAACTGGCTTTCCTATCGTGGAGACTATTTGCCGCGAGGAGAGTCAGTATATAAAGTGACAATTCCAAATCAAGTAAAAGAAGCTTACGAATTTCTCTCGCATCGTTTTCAAAACCACGCTCAAAAATTATGGCAACAAGCTATAAGAACTCGTAATCTTAAAATGGCAATTAATTCTTTATGTATTTGGGCTTCATTAGAGTTGGAAGATGTGGCAAATCAAGAAATACAAAATGCTAACTGCTTAGAACTTCTTCCTATAATGGAAAAGATTAAATTTCAAGAAAAAAGAAGAAATACTATATAGCTATCCTTTCTATTCAATTAATTAATTCTGTCCCTTTCCGCATAAAAATATAGATTTTGTGTGTCGGTTATCCAGTAGTATGTATCGTTGGTGGTAGTTATATCTGCCAAGATTTACTCTATTGTGTAATTACTCAAATCAACTTGCAAACAAAACAAAAATCAAGTACGGTTTTTTCACCCTAATGTAGTATGTGAATCTCCATACCAAGATAGAAATAAAATTGATACTTTTATTTTAAGTAATTACTAAGGGATGAAACAAATCGTTTACCGTGGTTCATCTTCTGCTAAAAGATTCTTAATGTTTCCAGAACGACAAGTTTAACCCAAAAAATAGTCTAATTCGATACAATTAAAAGGCTGGGAGAGCCAAGGAGAATTAAGTGGTACTGCTAAAGGGCTTTGAGATTGAAATGTACACTGGCACACCTCAAGGTGAAATTGTTGGTCTCTCCGATAAGATTGTTGCTGACTTAAATGGGTTTATGCGAGAACCAGACAGTCGCAACGTGGAATACATAACAAAGCCATCCACAAGTTACGAAAATCTGTTGTGTGCTTTACTAAGTCCGCGTCGAGAATTACGCAAATACCTCCAGCGTTTGGGTAACTACACTTTGATACCTGGAAGTACTTTGTCTTTAAGTGGGGGCGATCGCTTCTTTCGTTCTGACCCCAGCAATCCCTATCATGACTATATTGAGCAGACCTACGGCACAAATGTAGTCACTGCCAGCGTACACATTAATGTAGGTATTAGCGACCCAGAAACATTAATGCGGGCTTGTCGATTTATTCGCTTAGAAGCACCCTTATTTCTGGCGCTGAGTGCTTCATCACCCTTTTTCAATGGTCAAACCACTGGCTATCACTCGACTCGTTGGGGTTTATTTCCCCAAACTCCCGCCTACGTACCATTATTTACCAGCCATGCCCATCATATTCAGTGGGTAGAAGAGCAGTTATTAGCCGGAACAATGCAAAATGTCCGGCATTTATGGGTATCAGTTAGACCAAATGGCGATCGCCGCCCTTATGATCTCAATCGTCTCGAATTGCGAATTTGCGATTTAGTGACAGACCCCATTGCTTTACTGGCAATTACCGCATTGTTAGAAGCACGTTTATTGCAGATAATTGATAACCCTGATTTAGATCCTTTAACTAACAGTAAATTATCACCGGAAGAATTAATTGCACTAACTACTAACAATGAAATAGCAGCCGCTAGAGCCAGTTTGGATGCTCAACTACAACATTGGCAAGATGGCAGAACTATTTTAGCCAGAGATTGGATTGCGGAACTATATCAAGAAGTTTGGGCGATCGCTAAACAACAAGGCTTTAGCTGTTTCTTGTCGCCATTGCATAAAATTCTGCGAGAAGGCAATGAAGCCCAGCAGTGGCTACAACTTCATAGCGTCGGTTTTGACTGTCAACGTGTGATTTCCCAGGCAATTGTGGCTACAAAAGAACGCGAAATGGAACTAGAACACAAATTGTGTTCTTCCTTACTGGCTTAACTAGAAATTCAGGTGATTCAATCCCATTAGTCATTTGTGAATAAGCTAAAAAACTTTTAGTTTGCATATCTAAATTAGATTAAACTCTTGTGGGGTAGGCATCTTGCCCGCCCTGATTATGCAATTTATATGTGTAACAGCGTACCAAGCACAAATGACTAATGACAAATACCCAGTCAGGAAAGTCCAACTAGCCCAAAACCATCATTTATGGTTTCATACATAAGATAGATTTTCCAAAAGTAGCCAAAAAATGAGTTTGGGTGAGATTTCTAGTTTTGGAAGGACAAAATAGTTGTACTGACAAGTGAGTCAGATACATTTTCCAAAAATTTCTGGGAAAATGTAGCAATTTTTTTGTTTTAAAAAACTAATCGATGTAAACTACAAAATGGTTATTAAGAAAACCTATAGATAACCTCTACCTTTTGGTAGATTTTTTATTGTCAATATAACTTTTTATACAAAAGCGCAGTTCCATAGCAGATGCCCCAAGTTGTTTTAGTCAATCCGCAAATTCCCCCCAATACAGGCAATATAGCGCGTACTTGTGCAGCAACAGGCACAGAATTACATTTAGTGGGGCCTTTGGGCTTTGAAATTAGCGATCGCTACCTCAAACGAGCCGGTTTAGATTATTGGCCTTATGTCAAACTCCACTATCATGAGTCGCTGGCAGCTTTTCAAGACTCTCGTCAACAGCGTGGTGGGAGGTGTCTAGGTTTTTCTGTGAGGGGGAGTAGTAATTACGTACAATTTCAGTTTGCTCCTAATGATTGGCTACTATTTGGTAGCGAGACTACGGGCTTATCACCAGAAGCATTATCAATTTGTGATACAACCCTTTATATTCCGATGTTTGAGCCAGGAGTGCGTAGTCTGAATCTATCAGTCAGTGTGGCGATAGGACTGTTTGAAGCACGGCGACAACTAGGTTATCTAGTGTAGTTTTTGAACAAATGAACTATAAGTACAAATACTCATGCAAGTATGGAAATTAAATTCCAATAGGGTTTTCGGCAGAGAATAATTCTATTTCTAACAAAAAAAGTTGTAATTTTTATACTTGCTATTAAAAAAAATCAGTAAAATACCTGAACAAACTAGTTTACTACATAGGTTTAATATAAGAAATTTCTATATTAATTTTGAGAATATACCAAATTTGAATGATAGATTTTGATGAATTGGATTTCTTTGGTTTCCAAAAACAAAAAGCTGCAAATCCATACGGATAAGGCATTTGTACTATTTTGTCTGAATAGGTATATTTCAGGAGGACAAAAGTACTGGAGAGTTTGTACGGTTGTCTTTTAGGGAAGAATCAACGTAAAGTCTCCTGTTGGGAAGACGGATTGGTAAAAAAAACCTTGAAGATATTTACAGCAGGAGGCATCGCTTTTTTAAAACTTATAGCAACTAAAATTGCTGACAATAAAAGCAGATTCGGCTAATATCAACTTTTCCAATCCCAGCGATTAAATTTAAATTAGGCGCTGACAACTGTAAAGAGCGAAAGTTCTAGGGTGTGAGGAGTGGAGCGGACAAGTAAGCACAGCAACTTTATGTTCTGCTAACAGGTGTAAACTTGTCTAAATCAGAGAAGCAGGTTAATCTTGCCTAAGTATCTCTGGTGAATGTGATCCAGGTCTATCGTCAGATGTGATCTAAATCATTGACTAGTATTCCGACTGCAAAATCGAGGTCAGTTAAGCGCTAGTGATCATAGGAGGTCGTCTTTGAAACGAGCATTGAAAAAAAGAGTAAAAGCTGTGCTGAAAAATACCCCCAGCAATGATGGTGTCCCTAGTGAGCAGTTAAGTGTGGTAAATTCCAAGGCTAATCGTCGAGTTAGCACACAAGCAGCCATGATTGGCTTGGCTATTTCAGTTGGGGCGACCAGTCTTTTAGTGACTCGACAAAGCGATCAAGCCCAAGCAGCAGCACCTGTAGGCAGCCAAAAAGTAGCCTCAAACTTGCCTGTTGCACCTGACACTGAAATGAAATTTGTTCCCACAACGCTGGAGAGTCAACTAGTCTCGGCGGCAACCATGCCAGAAAATCCTGTCATTGTGGAACCAACAGCAATTTCACAGTTGCCTGGGCTTGAAGCTAAATTGCAAGTGGCGGCAAATGGAATACCTGTGGAAGTTCCAACACCAGAGAATATTGCCCAAACAGCAGCCGAGAAAAATGCCATTAACCAGTCGCCATTAGCTAAAGATGGCGAAGCACAAGAAATCCTGAAAGCTAACGACGCATCTGACATCAAATTTGCTAACGATGAAGTCAAAGCTAAATTAAAAGCACAGCAAGAGTTTGCCCTGTATCACTTACAAGAAAAATCGAACCGTTTAAGAGCAAGTCTGGCGGAGTTGCGGTCTGGGGAGTCCAAAAATTTAGCGAAAACCCCTGCATCGACACAAACGGCAGTTATAGCAGAGAAATTGCCACCGCAAAGCATCAGTCAAGAAGTTGGTCAACAGTTGCCTGCGTTGGTTGATGAAGACAAAACCAAGTTCTTTCCTGAAGTTAAGCAAACAAAACCTCTAAGTGAACAGGTACAGCCACTAGCAACAACATCTGTACCAGCTACACCACAAATTGCTGCACCAACGGATACTGATACAGCTTACGAAGTTAAGCCAGGAGATACTCTAGCTGCGATCGCTAACCGATACAACACCACGGTTGCAGAACTAGCAAAGCTCAACAACATCAGTAATCCTAACCAGCTACAAATCAATCAAAAGCTAGTTCTACCATCTGCCAAGGTCAACCGTAATGGTGCAGTCTCAATACCTGTGGCGGTTAATCAGCCTAATGTACAGTTGACCAACAATATCAAAGTTGCTGGTGTACCTGTTAACACTGCCAGCAGCAACCCCAATGTACCTTTAGCACCAGTCTCACCAGTTTTTGTCAACAACAATACTGTCAGACCAAGCACAGCAACAAATAACCAAACACAGACAAATACTGCTAACGGTGTAGGTGGTGATACTCCCGTACCCAAAGTCTTTACTGAATTACAGTCAGGCAGCCAAGCTCAAAGAGTAGCAAGAGGCAGAAACAACGAGCGTCTTCAGAGTTTACAGGCTGAAATTCAAAGACTACAGCAAAAATACCGCAATCAAGAGTCTGGTAATGTAGTTGCTCAAGCTGTTACTGATACAGACAAAAATAGTATTGCGATTCCAGTTCCTGTAGCTGTTCCTAGCAACTTGGCAGTTACTAAGCCAGTATCTGGAACTAAGAATTTTGCTGTACCCATCCCTGTTCCAACACCAATTTTACCGAGCTACAACACTCAACCAGTTAAGCCCGAATTTAGTGCTATTCGCAGCACTACTGACGAGCCAATTAACCCAGAGTTCTTGCCTAACCGCGCTAGGGTAACAGTACCACCCATTGGAATCAATGCGGCTGATTCTCCTAGAAGAATGCGGGGAACTAAAGTATCGCCACAATTACCACCTTTGGCAGCAGTGGATCAATACTTGCCCAAACCAATTGATGAGACAATTCCTCCACCTTCCACATCCTCTGTAGCTTATATTTGGCCAGCCAAAGGTGTATTTACCTCTGGTTACGGTTGGCGCTGGGGAAGAATGCACAAAGGTATCGACGTTGCTAACGCCGTTGGTACACCAGTTTATGCCTCTGCTGATGGTGTAATTGAAAAAGCTGGCTGGAACAAAGGCGGCTACGGTAATCTCGTTGATATTCGTCACCCTGATGGCAGTATGACCCGTTATGGTCATAACAGCAAGATTCTGGTGCGTGCAGGTCAGCAAGTGCGTCAAGGCGAAACTATTGCTTTAATGGGTAGCACTGGTTTCAGTACTGGGCCACACACTCACTTTGAAATTCATCCATCAGGTAAGGGTGCAGTTAACCCAATTGCCTTCTTACCACAACAAAACCGCATTTAGTCCTTGTCTGTATCCAATCCAGTTATTTTCTTGTCAGAAGAGGGAGTTTTTATCCCTCTTTTGCTTGGATGGGTGAACTGCCAAATTAGCTTGTGGATGGAAATTAATTGCCAAACAGACTAGCCATCAACAAATGTGTATGCTATATTAAGAATTAATGCGGAAGTTTTTGGCTCAGTAGCTCAGTTGGTTAGAGCACGGGACTCATAAGCCTGGGGTCGTTGGTTCAAATCCGACCTGAGCCATTTAAAAGATAGATATCTAATTTAAAATATCTGATATACAGAGTTTAGTCATCGACTTGCTCATGATGAACGCGATCGCCCGCCAGATAATTTAAACTCAAGGTGAGACCGAATTAATTACAGCTTCTGTTATGTCTTCTAGTTTAGATTCTTTACCACCTGCTTTGGCTAAAATCGTCCAACGCTTTCAACGTGCATCTGATCCGAAGCGGCGTTATGAACAACTGATCTGGTATGCCCAAAAACTTCCAGAATTTCCCGAAGCTGATAAAGTACCAGAAAATAAAGTTCCTGGTTGTGTGTCTCAGGTGTACGTTACCGCCGCCTTAAATGATGGCAAAGTTGTATTTCAAGGAGAATCTGATTCTCAGTTAACAAAGGGGCTAGTGGCGCTGTTAATTGAAGGGTTAAACGGGCTAAGTCCTACAGAAATTGTCCAATTAACACCAGATTTTATTCAAGCAACTGGTTTAAATGTGAGTTTGACACCTTCCCGCGCTAACGGTTTTTACAATATATTTAAAACCATGCAGAAGAAGGCATTGGAATGTAAGTTAGAGCAATAAGAAAAAGTGCTGAGTGCTGAGTGCTGAGTAAATAGACTAGTTTTGACGTAGGAAGTATCAGGGTGTGAGAGTATGTGTATTCAAAAACCTTACATCCTGACACCCATCTCAACCGTCCTGTTACCTAAGCTGTTTTGAAAAAGCGGATAATTTCACGGACGTGATCGAGAAATTGACCATCAGTGGAAAGTTGAGCGATCGCGTTTCTGGCTTCTCTGGCTAAACGTTCATGTTCTGTTTGATTTGTGGCGCGTAATTCTTCTAAATTCGCTAAAATTCTGGACAATTCTTTGCGAGTTTCGTCCGCAAAACGTTGTTGGGTGGCTGGTAAAGAATATGATTCTTCTGGGTTGAGTTGTTCTTGTATATATTGGACTTTTTGTTCTAATTCCGAGAAGCGATTCCGCAGCTCATAAATATCTTCGCGGGGATATTTCCATTCTTGGCTAATCATAGTTAGCCTTGCATATAAATATTCGTAAGCCCGAATGGCGGGACGCAAAATTGTTAGTAATAAAGCTGCACCGGAACTGATATAACCTACCGCACTAATTCCCGTGGCGGCGAGGATGTAAAGTCCAATGGCAGAAAATATATGTAAAGCAATAGCCAGCCACAGCGATCGCTTGGCTAATAATTGCACATATTTTACTTGTTTTCCATCTACAGGAATGCCTTTTTCAGAAGATTGTGCTGCTTCTGCTAAAACTTCTTTAGCTTGAAAATGGACATTCCAAGGGACAGTTACAATTACTAACAACCACCAAAAACTTGCACCACCAATTATCCAATCAAGAAAGTTACCAGCAGGGATATGAAACCATTGCAACACGCCAAATGCTACTAGTAATATAGTGAAAATTCCTAAGATGGAACTGATAAAAAGGTTAATATACATCTTGCCCTGTCTCCACTGAAACTATCATCTTCATCATGGCGGTGGCTGGGCGGTTATACAAAATGATTGTGCTGGTTTAACTATTTGCACATTTTGTATTGATAAGTATTAGTGCTAGAAAAAAAATTCTTTCTCCCGTCAAACTATCGCAGAAATTATGCACAAAGATTGTCTGGGGAGACTGAGTTTCGGATGTAAGGGTATAAGGTGTAAGGGTTTTGCAGACATACACCCCTACACGCTGAAACCCTTGATTTTAGTCTTACTGCATCAGCCCCATATCACTGTTATGGCTGAATATTAACCAGAATCTATGTGATAGTTTGACTAACTGCACATCTACTTATCTCCCTTGTCTCCCTTGTCTCCCTTGTCCCTGCTGTTCATAATATTACCCACCAACATGAATCCCCGGTCGCCTGTGGGAATTTTTTTCGGCGCGACGCAGTACTTCACGGGTAACTACAGCAATATCACCTTCACCAAATAAGATAAACCGCAGTAAATATTGGATGGGATTTCCTTCTACCCAGCCGAAATAAGCGTGCGGAATTTTACCAGTTTGGTCACGAATATACAGTAGCAAAGCCGCGATCGCATTTGGGACTGCGGCACTTTCCGCACGTAAAATCCGATAATCCCCAACTTTTACCCCTGTAACTCTGATCACATCAGTAAAATCTGACGCATCGGATACCAAAATCTCTAGAAACAGCACCGGATCTGTTGGCGGAATGTGATTATCTTCCCGTACCTCTTTTTCTTTTAATAAATATTCTTGTTCATTACCTACATTTAAACGATTAGCAATGATCCGAATCGCGCCTTGGCTTTCTTCGGCAATAAATTCGCGGGCATTGTCATCAACTTCTATTTGTTCTACACGTAGTTCCGTTGAGCGCCAAACACGGGAAACGAGAGAAGTTACAATGATTGTACCAATGAAGAACGTAGCGATTTTAATCCCTTCTGGTCTTTCAATGATATTGACAATTGTTGTATAGATAAAGACCAGGGTAATCAAAGCAAAAACAATTCGTCCCTTTGTGGAATTGTGTCGATGGGCTGATAAAGTCACAGCAAAGGCGGCAGAACTAATTAATACCAAAACACCTGTAGCATAAGCACCACCCTGCGCTTCGACATTGGCTTGGAAAATAATTGTAACTACAAAGGCAATACCTGTATATACCAATACAAGCGGACGGTTCAATAACGCCCAACTTGGTGCCATTCCATAGCGTGGTAAGTAACGCGGCACAATATTTAGTAGTCCTGCCATTGCTGATGCCCCAGCAAACCACAGAATAGAAATAGTGCTTAAATCGTAAATTGTACCAAAGCCATTGCCTAAATAAAGATGTGCCAGATAAGCCAGGGCGCGTCCATTGGCTTTACCACCTGTGGCAAATTCTGCGGCTGGAATTAAAACTGTAGTGACAAGACTGCTGGTGAGCAAAAAGAAGCTCATAATGACAGCAGCAGCCGTCAGTAGCTTGCGGGTATTGCGGATTCTGCCTCTGGGCATTTCTGGGGCATCGCTACTGCTACCTTGAACTAAGGGCATAACTGTAACACCAGTCTCAAATCCAGATAAACCCAAAGCCAAACGAGGAAATAACAAGATAGCCAAGCCGATGAGGACAAAGAAATTGTTATGTTGGGCGAAAAGTGCTGTTTGCCAATTGGCGATCGCTTCTGGGTGAATTACTATCTGATATAAACCAATGCCAATTACAATCAAATTCAACAGCAGATAAACTGCCACTAAAAATACTGCAATTCCAATTGCTTCTTTAAAACCTCTCAAGAAAACTGCACCCAGTAAAGCAATCAACATGAGTGTAATAACAATGCTTTGACTGTGCAGTAGACCTGGTGTCAGAGGATTTTCGATGATATGGGCTGTGGCATCAGCAGCCGACAGAGTAATAGTAATAATAAAGTCAGTTGCCACAAAGCCAAGTAGACACAATACCAGTAATTTGCCTTGCCACCAAGACAATAAATGCTCCAACATCGCAATCGAACCTTCACCATGTGGGCTTTTAGCAGCAATGCGGCGGTAAATTGGCAACGCACCAAAAAGTGTCAATAAAACCAAAATGAAGGTAGCAATAGGAGAAAGCGCACCAGCCGCTAAGGCAGCAATTCCCGGTTGATAGCCAAGTGTAGAAAAATAGTCTACACCCGTCAAGCACATAACTTGCCACCAAGGATGCTGGCGGTGTGCTTCTTCTTTATGGTAAGGCCCTTCCTTCTCTCGGCGGTTTTCTGCCAGTAACCAACGCATAAACCGTCTATTGAGCCGTTTTGTTGAAAACATTGATTTAACCATCCAATTGGATTTTGTTACAAAAGTCGCGGGTTTGAGTTCCTAAAGTTTGGAAGTTTTATTCAAAATTTTGAACTACAAATACACTCAAGGACTAAAGAACAACAAGTTTTTACATTAGGAATTTCTATATTGAAATACACAATCAAGAACAAGTAATCCAGGCTATTATTTTACACAGTAATAACAATCTAAATACTTTAATTTATAAGCTAATTTAACAACTCAGCACTATATATATAGTGAAAGATTTTATTTTAATTTAAGTATTCCCACTTAGAGATTTTATTTGTATGCGCTTATAATGGAGCCGATTTTAGAGACAAGGAATACTACAAGCGTATTACTAACTAAAATCAGGAAAAACATTTCGCGCCTATAGGACTCATATTTGATTTCTGAAAAAACTCAGTGTACTCCTAAATCCCTTTTTTACTGTTCCCTGTTCCCTGTTCCCTGTTCCCTCCCTACGCAAACATGTTCATTAATCAAATCGGATTCCTATATGAATATTAGGTATTGATATAAGGAGTATTCTATGCTGCGATCGCTTAGACAAACGCTGGCGTTAGTAGTTTTGTTAGCGTTTTCGTTTCTTTTATGGTCTTCTCCAGCTTTAGCTGTAAGTTCCTCAGCAGGTCAATTCACCACGGCTGTTGATGCTTGTGAAGCCGTAAGCTCGATTAAAAAAGGCACAAACCCTGGTGATGTTAGATTACAGCCAGGACAGACTTATCAAATCGTTGATCAAAATAAGGATAACCCGACTCACTACCTGCTGGAAATTGCTGGTGCCACCCCTTCTCAGCGTTGGGTTGCTATTAGTTGCGTAAGTTCTAATGGTGTATCTAGTGACACTACAGGAAACATCCCCCCTGTAATTCCTGTGGCTGTGGGTAATGACTATTTACTAGCAGTAAGTTGGCAACCTGCTTTTTGTGAAAGCAAACCCGACAAAGCTGAGTGTAAAAATTTAGCACAACACCCAGACCGTCCCGAAGCTACTCACTTCGTTTTACATGGTTTGTGGCCTCAGCCAGCATCTAATATTTACTGTGGAGTCAGTCAAAGTGATATCAATTTTGATAAAACTAGTGATTGGTCAAAATTGCCAGCTGTAGAGAAAGAACTGTCACCAGAAACATGGGCAACGCTACAAGCAGTAATGCCAGGAACCGCTTCTAACTTGCAAAGACATGAATGGATTAAGCATGGTACATGCTATCAAGGCACAGCAGAGGAATATTTCACTGAAGCCATTGCTTTGCTTGATGTCTTAAACAAATCACCTATTCAAGCATTAGTAGCGAGTAATATTGGTCGCCAACTTACTCTCAAAGATATTGATCAAGCCTTGTCATCTCTTGTTGCTGATGCTGGAGATAAGACAGAGGTTAAATGTACCAATGCAGTATTAGGTGAACTGTGGCTGAATCTCAGAGGTGATATTACACCTAACACTTTAATTAGTGACTTGCTAATCAATAGCCCAAAAGCCAAGCAAGAAAAGTTCCAGTCTTGCTTAATTGATGATGCACGTAGTTAATTAAAGTCGTTGGGTTAAGTATAAAATAGTGAGGCGATCGCACCTACTAAATTTGCCTGCGATCGCCCATTTTTATAAATAAATATAACTCAGTTGAAAAACATCGATACTTTTCAGACTCTGACCAATGAAAAAGGGAAAATGACAACCTATTTAACTTGCAGATTTCAACGCATCCAACGCTAAATTTAATTTCAACACATTAACTCCTGGTTCACCAAAAATACCCAAAAAGCGATCGTCGGTATTTTGAGCTATCAAAGTTTCTAACTGCTGGGGTTGGAGTTCTCGCGCTTTGGCTACACGGTTAACTTGTGCTTTGGCAGCTTCCGGGGTAATGTGGGGGTCGAGGCTAGAACCAGAAGTGTAAACTAAATCGGCAGTAGGTTGAATACCTGCTTTTTTTAACCGATTTAAATCACCTTCAACACTTTTGCTGGGGTCAGGATCATCTTTACCTTTGATACGTTCAATTAATGCTGAATTACTTGGTGCTAAATTACTCGCGCCAGAAACCCCAGTTTTTAACACTCCCGCTTCATCTTTTTTCGGGTCAGCAGTGCTGTAACTAGTGGTACTAGGACGACTATTAAAGTATCTTTCGGATGTGAAAGGTTGACCAATTAAACTAGAGCCAATTACTTGACCTTGGCTATTTTTAATCAGACTACCATTGACTTGAAATGGCAAGATAATCTGTCCAATACCAATCATCACAAAGGGATAGATAATAGCGCCAATTACCCAAAGAACTAAAGTAGAACGAATGGCTCTGTTAACTTCGCGTGCAAAACTCATTAGAATTTCTCCGGAACAAACATAACAAAAAATAAATAAGTAGAAAGACCCAAAGTTACTAGTCCTAACAGCCCTAATGACCAAGCTTGAACATGGGAAAAACTTTCTCCGGTGGCAGCATAAACAACAGGTGCAACCACGATGTTTAAACACATTCCCAAAAAGAGATATAAAGGCAGTTTTGGAATGCGGTAATCAGCAGTGAAATCAATTATTTCTGCCAATATTTGAGGTAAACGAAAAGTTTTCATAACATTGATAATTCGTGAAAAATTAAGACAAAGGTAGGATGACATCAATTAATTTGATGGCAATAAAAGGTGCAACAATTCCGCCCAAACCATAAATAAAAATGTTGCGTCTTAATAATTGATCTGCTGTTAGGGGACGGAATTTGACTCCTGTCAGTGCTAAAGGAATCAGTACCGGAATAATCAGGGCGTTGTAAATTAGTGCTGAGATAATTGCTGATTGGGCGCTTTTCAGTCCCATAATGTTGAGTGCGCCAATTCCCGCCGCCGCAAAGATAGTGGGAATAATGGCGAAATACTTAGCAATATCATTCGCAATAGAAAAAGTAGTTAACGCCCCACGGGTAATTAATAACTGTTTACCGATAGTTACCAAATCAATTAACTTGGTGGGGTCAGAATCTAAATCCACCATGTTAGCGGCTTCTTTAGCGGCTTGTGTCCCAGAGTTCATCGCTAAACCCACGTTGGCTTGAGCTAATGCGGGTGCATCATTAGTACCATCTCCGGTCATTGCTACTAACTTACCTTGAGATTGTTCAGCGCGAATTACACCAATTTTGTCTTCTGGTGTGGCTTCAGCGATAAAATCATCAACACCAGCTTCTTGAGCAATCACACCAGCCGTAATGCGGTTATCACCTGTGAGCATTATTGTCTTGACACCCATCCGCCGGAGTTGGTCGAATCTTTCGCGTAAACCAGGTTTAATAATATCTTTGAGATAAATAACCCCAAAAATTTGGTCATCTTGACAAACGGCTAAAGGTGTACCACCTAACCGCGAAACTCGCTCATAAGCTGCATCAACATCACTAGCAATATCGCCTCCACGAGAGCGAACAAAGCTTTTAATGGCATCTACCGCCCCTTTACGGACTTGTTTCCCGTTGGGGAGATTTGTCCCACTCATCCGGGTTTTGGCAGAAAATTCTACACCTTCTGTTTGGTTGATATTGAAATCTACACCAACGTGATAAGTATCTGCCAGTTTGACAATTGATCTACCTTCTGGTGTTTCATCAAATATACTGGCAGCATGGGCAACTCTGGCGACATCTTCGATAGTGTAACTGTTGACAGGGATAAACTCATCCGCCATCCGGTTGCCCAAGGTGATTGTACCTGTTTTATCTAGCACTAGGGTATTGATATCACCACAGGCTTCGACAGCGCGTCCAGAGGTAGCAATCACATTAAATTGCGCTACTCTATCCATCCCCGCAATGCCGATCGCACTCAGCAAACCACCGATGGTTGTTGGTATCAAAGCAACCAGCAAGGAAATCAAAATCGCTACACTCGCACCAGCCCGTAAGCTGTTGCCGGCTTCCGCCCCAAATATAGTACTGATAAAGTTAGCAATATAATTAACAAAGGGCGGCATTGTTGCCACCACAATTAAAAAGACTTGGGTTAACACTGCTAACAATACTGTTAAGGCAATTTCGTTGGGTGTTTTGGTGCGTTCTGCGCCTTCCACTAAAGAAATCATCCGGTCAATAAAACCCTTACCAGGATCAGCAGTAATCCGAATTGTTAATTCATCAGAAAGCAAGCGCGTACCGCCTGTAACTGAACTGGCAATATCTGTACCTGGTTGTTTGAGTACCGGGGCTGATTCTCCTGTGATGGCTGACTCATCCACAGAACCAATTCCTTGAATCACTTCACCATCGGCGGGAATCATGTTATTAGCTACTACTTTGACTAAATCGCCGCGTCGCAGTTCTGTAGAATTAACTGTTTGAATTGAACCATCAGGAAGAATTTTACTCGCAACGGTATCAGAACGGGTGGAGCGCAAGGAATCAGCCTGGGCTTTACCGCGTCCTTCGGCTACGGCTTCGGCAAAGTTGGCAAACACAACGGTGAAAAACAGGATGAGTGTAATTAACCCGTTTAATAAGCGTTGTTGATTAACATCTGCTTGAATTGTGCCGAATAAATTGGGGTCGAGGGTGACGAGAAAGGTAACAATTGTTCCTACCCAGACGATAAACATGACTGGGTTACGGACGGCTATTTTAGGGTGGAGTTTAAGAAATGACTCTTTAATTGCTCTTTGGTAGAGTCCCCGCATATCTGCTTTGGGGGTATGTTTGCGCGAGTCACGGATTCCTTGAGGAAGACGAGGTGTTGTGTTGGTTTTCATAGAGAGAGTGAATTGTTTCGCGCAGAGACGCGGAGGCGCGGAGAGTTTTTAACCGATGCCTTTGGCTATCCAGAAGGCTTCACCGATGGGGCCGAAGGCGAGGACGGGAAAGAATGTGAGTGCGCCGAGAATTAAAATTACGCCTGCGGTTACGCCTGTAAATAGTCCGGTGTCGGTGCGTAATGTGCCAACTGTGAAGGGGACTTGGGGTTTGCGAGACATACTATCAGCCAGTAAGAGTAAGCCGATGATGGGGATATAGCGTCCGGCGAGGAGGCTGAAGCAAGTACTGAGGTTCCACCACAAGGCGGTTGCGGTGGTTTTTGCGCCTGCTGCAATGGCGATGGGTGATGGTTGGGAGTCGCCCAAGCCTTCAAAGCCTGAACCGTTGTTAGCCGCAGCCGAAGCATATTCATAAAGGACTTGGGCAAAGCCATGAAAGCCGGGGTTGCTGATTCCTGCTAGTTGGTCGGGGAAGGCTAAAGCAATCCCGGCAGGAATCATAATTGAGATGGGATGAACTAAGAGAATCAAGAAACTCGCTAGTACTACCTCGCGCTTTTCGATTTTGCGTCCGAGAAATTCTGGTGTGCGTCCTACCATTAAGCCTGTGACGAATACTGCCAAGATGAGGTAGGCAAATAAATAAGCTGTACCTGTACCTTGTCCACCCCAAATTATTTGTAAAAACATATTGGAGAGGGTGACAAAACCACCGTTTGGCATGAAGGAGTCGTGTAAACTGTTGACTGCGCCGCACATGGTTCCGGTGGTACTGACGGCAAATAAGGCTGATTGCGCCCAGCCAAAGCGGACTTCTTTACCTTCTAAGTTGGGTTGGGTGCTACCCAACAGTGTGTTGACTGCGGGGTTGCCGTTATATTCACCAATGGCTGTGATGATAATAAATACGATGTAAATTACGCCCACCATCCCGTAGACTAACCAGGCTTGTTTGGTGTTATTGGCAAACAAGCCGTAGGTATAAATCAACGATGTGGGAATTGATAACATCGCTACAATTTGAATTAAGTTAGAAAATCCGTTGGGATTTTCAAAGGGGTGGGCTGAGTTGATGGCAAAAAAGCCGCCGCCGTTTTCTCCGAGTTGTTTGATGATTTCAAAATGGGCAACGGGGCCGAGGACGATCGCTTGACTTACACTAGAATCTTCTAAGGTAGGAAATACAACTGGCCCTGCCAAGGTTTCGGGAACACCAGCCGCCATCAAGGCAATTCCACCAACAATACAAATAGGTAATAAAATTCGCGTAATTGAGCGAATCAAATCTACATAAAAGTTACCTAATGGTCTACCTGTTAACCCACGAATAAAAGCAATTCCCACTGCTAAACCCGTGGCGGCTGAGGTGAACATGTGATAACCAAGTCCCCACATTTGACTGGCGTAACTCAAATATGTTTCACCAGAATAATGTTGTTGGTTGGTGTTAGTAATAAAAGAAATTGTTGTGTGTAGGGCTGTGTCCCAAGTTGGTGCAGGTATTTTTGTTGGGTTAAAGGGTAGCCATCCTTGATTCATAATAATCAAGAATATCAGCAACCCCATAACGATGTTGCTGTACAAAATGGCTCTGGCATATTGCCAGCCTGTCATTTCTGCTTTAGTTTGTACGCCAACTAAAGAGTAAAGTATGCGTTCAATTGGGTTTAAAATTGGGTCGAGAAATGTGCGTTGTTCTTGGTAAACCCGCGCTATATATCGCCCAAAAAATGGAGTTATAGCTACTACAATTAGTAGCGTTAGTCCAATTTGAATCCATCCTTGGAGCATAAATATTAATTATTTAGAAAATTTGTAATTACTTGGATTAATTTAGATCATCGATTTTTTATGAGGGAAAAACAAGAGATAGAAGATATAAATTTATACTTATTTTTAGATATATAGCGTTTATTTTTTTCTATATCTAGCGTTTAGTTTGTTTCTATACGCTACCAATTTATAATGAACAAACCGCATTAGACACGAAGTGGCCTCCCGAAGGTTAGGCTCAGAGAGCGCAGAGTAATAATGGTTAGAGAAGTCAGGACTGCCGTTATAGTAGTCCTCACTTCTATTGTCTACCTTGTCTCCCTTATCTCCCTTATCTTCCTTGTCCCCTTCCCTTGTCTCTAGTTATTCACATATCAATTCAATGCCGAATTAATTGCCTCTTCTTGACCAACTAAAGATAAGTAAGGGGTTTTTAAATGGCGACTAGCCGCAGCTTGAGCATCTTCCACAGTCACGTCCGCAATTAGCTGTTGAAATTGACTATCAAAATTAATCCCTAAACCTAAAATTTCATACCAGCCATAAATTTGGGCAATTTGTCCGTTAGTTTGTTTACCTAAAGCATACTGTCCAAGAATTTTGTTTTTCGCAGCTTGAAAGGCGTTGGCGGAAACTTCCGTCGCCGAGAGTAAATCAACTTCTGTCCGCAGTCCGTCAATGGCAATGGTAGTATTTTCTGGGGCTGTACCCATATAAACGACAAACGAACCAGGATACAAGCGGGTGGGATAAAAAGCAGAGACTTCGTAAGCCAGACCGCGTTTTTCGCGTAATTCCACAAATAAACGACTGGATAAGCCATTACCCAAGTAGGTAGACAGCAGTTTCAGTGGGGCGTAATCTGGAGAATTGACAGCTGTCCCTAAATAACCCAACATCACAATCGATTGTTGTGTTTCCAGCGGTTTGAGAAGGCGTTGGGGGTTCACGGGAATTTTGGGCAGATTTAATACTGGTAGTGGTTCTGGAGGTATTTGCCAATCACCAAGCACCTGCTCTACTAAGGCGACGGCTTCTGTTAAGGTAATTCTGCCGGCGATACTCACAACCAAATTATCGGGACGGAAATAAGTTTGGTGATACTGCACCAAGTCTTGGCGAGTAATACGGCTCATGGTAGTTTCATCACCTAGCAATGACATCGCATAGGGATGATTTTGGTATATAGCTTGCCGCATTTGCTCAAAAGCTAAAGTAAAAGGCTGTTCTTTTTGGGAGCGAATATCTTGTAAGGCTAACCGCCGTTCTAATTCTACTTGTTCATCGGGGAAGGTGGGCGATCGCAAAATTCGTCCCGTCAATGCCAATATCTCTGGAAAATCTGAGGTGACAGTCTTTAAAGACAACAAAAAATAATCTGTAGAGGTATCTGCACTCAAACTAGCCCCTACAGATTCTACTTGTTCGGCAATTTCTAAGCTCGAAAGCCCTTCACAGCCTTTAGTCATCACCGCCGAAAGCAAATGTGCTAACCCGGCTTGTTCTCGTTGTTCGTAACAACTACCAGCCCGGAGAAAAATTCGCCCAGCAATAATATCCGCCGCCGGATTTTCTGCTACTAACACCACAATGCCATTGTTGAGTACAGTGCGATGAATCAAGGAATGAGACAGGGAAGGTTTTACAGTTGGAGTCATTTTTTAATAGTCAATGGTCATTAGTCAATCGTCATTAGTTCTTTTCACCCCTGCTCCCTTGCTTCCCGTCTGACTTTTGACTTGAAAGTGCTGAGTGCTGAGTAAAAATGCTAGTCCCACTTTCATGCTTGGCTATGAAACTTATTTCATCGGGACTGCCTTCTTAGTAACCTGGTTTCAGGATAGTCACTGCATAATTCTGCGGTGAAAGATACTGTTTAGCTAATTGTTGCAGTTCTTGGGTAGTAAATGACTGAATTTGCTCTGGATAAGTTGTGGCTACTTCTGCTTGAGCAATAGTATTGTAGTAACCATACAGCCCGGTTAATTGGTTGGGCGTTTCCGTCGAAAAAGCATACTCATTACATAACAACCTACGCATTCTCGCTAATTCTTGTTCCCTAATTCCGTCAGTTTGCAAATCATGTAAATGACTGCGAATTAAGTACTCTACTTTCTCGATGTTTTCTGGTTCTAGCCAAGCAGTGATAGTAAATAAACTCGATTCTTTTTGTAGAGAAAAATTACTACAAATTCCATACACTAATTGCTGTTCTTCCCGCAAGTCACGCACTAAGCGCGAAGTCCGCCCCTCTGTTAAGAATACAGATAACACATCTAAGCCGTAAGCGGTGCGGAGTTGGTCAACGCCTGGTGCAGTCCAAGCCATTAGTAACCGCCCTTGCTCTAGCCTGGGTAAACAGAGTTCTTGACGCTCTATACCTTGAATCACTGGTTGTTTGGCTGTGATGGATGGTGGACAATCAACAGGTGGGGCAAAATTAGCAAATGATTGATTCACCAATTCCCAGGCTTTGGCTTGTTCAATTCCGCCCACAATTACCACAGTCATATTTTCGGGCTGATAGTGAGCGCGATGAAAACAGCGCATATCATCGGCTGAGTGCTGCATCAGTTCCTGCTCTGTACCCAGCACCGAACGTCCATAAGGATGCTGCGGATACACATTTTTGATCAAAGACTGAAATCCCAACCATTCAGGATCATCATAACAAGAGCGAATTTCTTCTAGTACTACATCTCGTTCGCGCAGAAATTCATCTTCAGGAATTGCCGCATTCACTAGTATTTCTGCCAGATAAGGCAAGGTATCTTCTAAATAAGGTGCAGCCGTTGTCACGCAGTAATGAGCATAATCATGACTGGTGGCTGCATTACTTACACCACCACGGTTTTCAATTTTATCATCAAAAGCTCCAGGGGCAATTTTGGCTGTGCCTTTAAAAATCATGTGTTCTAAAAAATGAGCCATTCCAAACCACTGTTCTGGCTCTCTGGCTGCTCCAGCACGCACCCATACATCCGCCACAACCACAGGAGTAGTCGGAATCTCTTGATGAATCAATGTTAGACCATTATCAAGTTTTAAAATCGAGGCTGGGAAAACAGGATGAATTAATTGTTGTGACAATTTTTTGTAGATTAACCACAATTTAACGTAATCTGGTCATCTTAACTCTTAACTAAATCTAAATTAGAATCATTTGATACAGATTGATTAATATTTATCATGTAAAATTTTTAGCCAAAATTAGACAAAATACTTCATTTCTGTATATATTCTCTCTTTTACCACTCACTCATAACCTCTCACCCGTTTTATTTCACTGAAGATTAAGTTCTTGAAATGATGCTGAAGTATCTTGTAGTTGTAAGTTTTCGGTGTTAACTGGCTGGCCATTAACTTCTATTTTGTAGTTACCTTGCTGCAACCCTTGTAAATAATAGACTCCTGCGCCATTGGTAACGGAGAATCGCTTTTGTCCCGAATTGAGTTCTATGGCTTCGACTCTTGCGCCGGGAATTGGTTTACCGCGAGAATCAGTAACCACGCCTGAGCGAGTAAAAGAACGAATCATGGGTAACATAACAGGTGTGTAACTGCCAGCAACGACATCCACGGCTAAAGCTTCAATGGCTGTTTGCCAGTTGGCTGGAAAGCCAGCCGGATCGAGGTCAAGGCGATATTTACCGGGAGATAAATAAATCAAAGCGCCATCATTTTGAATTGTGGGTGCGAAAGACTGTAAAGGTTGATTGTTAATGGTAAATAGTAAGTTTGGCTGATCCAAATATATAGGTTCATTGGGATCGCGTTTACCGTTACCGTTGCGGTCGAAAAATGGCTGAATCCAAATTCCGCCTTGAGTACGTAGGTTGTTCGCTTGGCGAGAGGGGTGAGGCTTGATACCTCTTTGCAAGTCAAGACTAGATACCAACTCTAAGCCAAAACTTGGTTCATTGGATGTGGTGGAAATGCCTTGATAACGTCCCCGGAGTAATAAGCCAGGGAGAATATTGGTGCCTAAAGTTGCAATGACCCCAGAACCAAGGGAACCAATACCATAAGCTAGTTGTGCTTCCCAAAGATAGTTACCATTCAACGAGCGTTGTGGGGAACGATAGCGCCATCCCAAGGTAGCGAGGCGATCGCTTTGAGTAAAAATATTACTAGTTTCATAACCCAAAAATAAGGCATTGCCTTGGTGAGTAAATTTCTTGGGAGAAACATAGTAAGCTAATTCCGATGTTGAAGCAATCTCATTACCATTACTGTTTAACTCTAGCTGTCCCCAACGATGCAATAAATTCCAGCGTAAATGACTTTGGGTATTGAAAGTCATCCGCGCAAAGGTAAAAGAATTTTTGCGGTTATGAGCAATCTGCACACCGCCAAATCCGCCTTCTTTGCTATCCACACCACCAAGTAAAGTCAACCAAGGAGACATTCGCCAATCAAAATCAAATCGGCTTTTATAGCGATCGCTTGTAAATCGCGTATTAATCTGAGGTGAGATATCAAATGTGACATTAGTATTAATATCCCAGCGATCGCCACTCAACGCTGATAAAGCAACTTTTAACGGCAGATTTTGGGGTTGATAAAATATTTCTGCCAAACCGCGAAATGATTGATCGTAAACACCACCCAAACCTACTGTTAAATCAGGAGATAAACCCCAACGTTGCGCTACACCACCGCGAAAATCAGCAAACTCCCCAATTACAGAATTAGCCTCAGCAAATTGTCTGCGGAAACCACCAGAAACCACCAACGCACTCGCGCCGGCGGGGAGTTGTCCGGGTAAAGTAGAAAATGTCACATTTCTAATTTCTGGTGTTTCTGTTAATCTTCCTTGGGGATAAAGCAACAGTTGATAAGTTGCCCCTAAAAATCGCGTATCAACTTTGACATCATTAAAGCGATAAATTCCCGAAGAATCTACCAAAACTTCGGCAATAATGCGATCGCCTATACCTTGAGTCAGTCTCACTAAAGTTCCTGGTGCGGCTTCTCCTGTAATTACTCGCCCAATTTGATCAGATTGCATCCTTTGATTGGGCGATAAACCACCACCGACAATTTTGGGCGGTTGAAATCCCCAGCGTTGAATTGTGGTCAACCCCCAATAATCACCAGTACCTTGGCTCAACCAAAAAGGAGCCTGTGAACCAATCACATAATCAGCTTGATTTGTTTGTCGGAGAAATTGTGCTTCTGCAACTTGCCAAGCTGTGGGATTTTGAAACTGAGGTTGATTAACACGCACAAACCAACTACCACCCAAAGCTGTACCCACTGCGGCGAAGTCTCCCTGATAATTAGACGCACCACTAGCTGAACCGCTAACGTTCAATTTTTGCTCAACGGCGGTCAAAGTCAAGCCAGGAGCAGGAACTTCTGGTAATCCAGCTAATTCCACAATGGGTTCTGGTGGTGCAATTACCTGGGTGGCTTTGAGTAACCAAGGGCGTTCTAAGCGCACAGCATAATCACTAATATCAAATTTGGCTGTGACTCCCAACAAAGTTTGCAACTGAGCAACCGAAAACACCAATCCCAATTGCGGATCATTTGTGAGTTTTTGCGGATTAATTCGAGTCACCAAACCAGGAGCGCGAACTTCTAATTGACCATCATCCAAAGTTGTGACATTGAGTTGCAAAGCCCTAACAACAGCCTCATAAGGTATCAACCATTGCTCAAAATTAATTGCTTGCATACCATCTTCTCGACCACGCATTAACACACTTTTAATGCTGGGACGTTGGTCTACATCTAAGCCCACGGGAAAAACCTGTAACTCTTCTGAGATTGGCGCTTTAATCGATGGTGGTTCGCTTCTCGCTTTTGTTTTCTCTTCTAGGGAAGTCTGCAATGAAGAGTTTGATAGTTGAACTCTATGCGATAAAGAAGCTTCGGGAGTAAAGCTTTCGGGCGGTGCGATGACTGGTGCAAATGGTATTTCTGAGTCATCTGATAATTTAACTGGATGAGATAAAGAAGCTTCGGGAGCAAAGCTTTCTGGTGGTGCGACGACTGGTGCAAACTGCTGCTTTTCTGAGTCAGAAGTCTGCGAAACAGATGATTTGATAGTTGCTGTGGGAGTGGAAGTTTTGTTTATGGGAGAGTATTGAGGAGGTAAATTTTCGGGTGCGCTAGGTTTGATGACGGCTGGGTTGGAACTGGCTGGAGACAATGATGCAGCAGTTTGCGGTTGAGCGATCGCATTTACAGATGGTAAATAATTAGTATCTGGGGAAAGTTCAGTATTAGATATTAAGTAAGACACAGGATTTTAAAAGAGTAACAAATTAAATCAATTTTTTATAAAATGGATTATTCAAATTTGAGTAAATCTGAATGCTTACTCAAAATTAGTAATAATTATCAGGATTTTGTAGCGTTAAATCTGCATAATTATTGCAACTATCAAAACTATTTATATCTTTGTACCTTCGTGAAACAATAATTACAAACACACAAAGGTACAAAGTAGGGAGAATGCTGAAGATATCAGGAAATAATCTGACCTGATTAACGAAGAGCAGATGCCGCAGTTTGAGGGATAGTCAAATTCAGATTGAAAGGAACCGTTTTTTCTGTCAAGCCTTCACTCCACAATAGCTCCCCGCTCAGTTCATATTGACCAGGAGTGATTTCTGGTTGATTTTGCGCCACAAGGTTGAGGAAAAAATTGCGATCGCTTTGAGCCACAATAGCTGTTGGTGGTAATTGTCCACTTCTAATCACTTTTCCTGCTCTTTTTAAATTCCAGGTCGCTGTGGGTAAAACCGAAGCCGTACCTGTATT
Organism: Nostoc sp. FACHB-280; assembly: GCF_014697615.1. Taxonomy (GTDB): domain Bacteria; phylum Cyanobacteriota; class Cyanobacteriia; order Cyanobacteriales; family Nostocaceae; genus Nostoc_B. The sequence continues at coordinate 26,746 of NZ_JACJSD010000005.1, forward strand.
TTTAACCAACAGTTGAATTTTCTTCGCAGAAGCATTTAATTGGGCGCTATCTACTATTAAATGAGGTGATACATTACCTTTACGAACATAGAAAGTAGAACCAACTTTACCAATGATACTAATGGCATTGCCATTAACATCTTCCGCACGAATTTCTTTGAGGTTTTCGGTAAAAATCACCACTCGATATTCACCATCGGGTAAGTTAGGTGGCAGTTGACTTAATAACCGAATGCGTCGAGTAGCGCCAGCCGGAATTGTCAGTTCTCCTGGTGAAAATTGTAAGTAAGGAGAAAGGTCTGTTGGGCTAGATTTTAAAGATTGAAATCCTGTATCTCGATTATATGTAAAAGGCTGAACATATACACGGGCGCGGAAAGGTTCATTAGTCATATTTTTGACGTTAATTACACCTTCTGCTTGTCCTTGGTGAGCCTTAGTTGTAATTACCATTGGAGAAATTTGAACTTGTGCTTGAGCAGTCTTAGCATTAAAAAATCCTACTGATAATGCCAAACTACTCAGAGAAGTTGCAGCAATAATCACACTATGTTGCTGCTGGAAATTCTTGAGTAAGACTCCCAATTTTGTTAGAGCCAAATTACTAATCATGATGTTTTTTGGTAAATCTCCAAAGGTTTAGCAAGATAAGGAAGATAGAACTAAAGTTGAGTCAACAAGATTTATGGCATTACCCTTCAACCAGAACTCAACTTATAACCAACAAGCTTATATTTTTAAGGTGTGACTGTTAAATTCACAGTGAACCCGTATGTTCCTGCTGTTAAAGCACTACTGCTAACCACAAGCATCTGTACATCTAAAGGAATAGTTGTACCAGGAAGTACAGTTTGAGACGCACCAGCCACTCCAGCAGTAAAAGTGGCTGCAATTGTTCCTCCAGTAGCTGTTGCAGTATATACAGGAGAAGTGATAGTTGGCCCGGCTGTTTGGGTAACACCTGTAATATTGAGACTACCAGTACTGCCTGTACATGATACCTGTGCTGTTCCTTTGGTTCCTCCATCTGCTAACGCACTACTCAAAGTAGTAGCCGTGGGGTTGCCTAAAGTACCATTACCAGGTGTACCCGGAAAAGAACAAGCAGCAACAACTGAACCACCAAACGGCACATTTTCCGTATCAGCCGCCAATGTTTTAGATGTAACAGCAAAACTTCCTAAAATCAAAGCTGAAGCGATAAAAAGACGACGAATCATTGCAGGTTCCTCAATTAATGGTGTTAACTGAAGTTGGCGATGAGTCTTCAACAGTAATATCTAATACCAAATTGAAGAATGATTGCGACAAATGGATTGCTAAAAAGCTTACCAATAGACCCTTTTTCAATCCAAAATCTGTCTTGGAAAGTTTGCTCAACGGGGGAACCCGCGCACGCAAGTTCTCTCCGCACGCAACTTTCCGCAAAATCTAAAATTCAAAATGGCATAATTGTGGTTAATTAGTCTTGCATAGATGTTTATTGGTCTAACGCAAAGATGCCAAGAGTCATAAGGAAAGAACAACTATTGCAAGCAATCTCAATTTTAAGGTCATGAAAAGGTAGATTCCCTGATAAGAAGTTTCTGTTGATACCCTTCTTTGCCTTAACTTCATAAATCTTATTGTGCTGGGTAGCTCAGTATTGATCCACCGTACTTATGCTTAATTTTACAAAATATTTTTTAAGTATAAATTCGGTATTTTAACCTGGTATAATAAAAAATCTTGGTTAGGTATTGAGTTTTATCTAGTAAGACTGGGTAAGACGTGTCAAGGTTTTGAACCTCTTCGGATTTTTATCGCCACAGCTAGTATAAATGAAGTCGAGCGATCGCACTTAGTTAAAACTCCACAACACACAACCTTTAAGTAGAATGATAAGCTTTTGATAATGGCTCAGGTCGAAAAGCATGGACAAAACAGTTACTCTAGAAAATGCCCTTGCATTGATAAAGCAACTTTCGCTAGTAGATAAGATACGCTTGATTGAGCAAATTGCGCCTCAAATTGAGCAAGAGTTGATCAAAATTCAGCCACCAAAGCGCACTTCCTTAAGAGGAATTTGGAGGGGTAGTAACATAACCGAGTCCGATATTGCTGAAGTGAGACAAGAAATGTGGTCAAATTTTCCCCGTGAATGTCGCATTTAGTATAAATCACGCAACAAGTTTTTCAACGCAGAGGTACGCGGAGTTTTTACACATCACTAAATTTGCTATTTACAAAATTTATGTATTTCTTGGTTTCCACTCTCCCTGATCATTATAGTTGGGTGAACCCTGGAAACCGGCAGCATTCCACATGGAATCAAAACAAGGTTTTAAAAGTTGAGGTACTACTAAATCATAATTATCAATAATTACTTCTGGGATTACTAAAATATCTCTATCAATTGTATAAACTCTATTAACCATTCTGTATAAATTATTAACAGGCATATAGTAATTTTTGACCCCAGTAATAGTTAAAAATATAAATATTGGTAGTCCAATATCTAGTTTTTTCAAAAGGTCTATATAATTTGGGATGGACTTAAGTAATTCATGTTCAATATAATCACCATATAGTATTTTTTGATTCTCTTCTCTATTTTCAGGTTGTTTCCATACAGCTTCAACAATACCATTTTTAAAAACTTGAAGATAAGTGTAAGTTTCACCCTCTTGACCCATAACACCATAATCAACACGTCCATCAAAGTTGTATCTTTTAGCTATATGCCTTGGTGATGAAATTGGTATAATAAATTTTGAGCAAGCATCTATCTGACTTAAGTCATAGATTTGGGAAGGATTCATCGAAGTAAATGGTATTAGATGAAGCATAACCATAGGTGAATCCTCATCATAAAATGGAACAGGGGTTTCACCTGCAACTAAGTTTGCTATTCTACTTTCTCTAAATCTTCTGATTTTCTCGTTATTTGTATCCGAAAGATTGAAAGCAATTCTTAACTCATTTACATCCAAGCTATATTTTCCATTGGAACCCCTTGAGTAGAACCTATCATGACTTTTGAATGTTACACGATGAGGACTTATCCAACTTTTATTGATTCTAATAATTACAATAAATTTTGAATTCGATAATCTAATAGGCTTGATAAATATATAAGGTAGTCTTGGTTCAAGTCCACTTCTGATGGTTTGTTCTAGTCCAAGGATTGTTTGATCGATATTATCAATTTCCAAACCTTGTATAGCTATAGCTATTCCCTGATTTTCTTCAATGCCATAAATTAAATCACCTCCACTAGCATTTGCGAAAGATGAAACATCAGCCAAAAATTCTTTTTTATCAGTGTCAGAACCTCCTGGTAAATCACGTTTGTATTCAATTGTTCTACTTTCTGGAACTGAGTTATCTATTAAAACCTGAAAATCATTTTCAGTAATATCGTCAAGGTTTTTAGGGATCATTCTGTTTTTTACCTTGTATAAATATGGATTTAATTACAAAAAATTCTAATTTTTCATCGCCGGATACTGTTTTAAAACCTGCTGTAAATATTGCCCCGTATAAGACTTGGGATTTCTCGCCACATCTTCCGGTGTTCCAAAAGCAATGACTTCGCCACCTTTATCCCCACCTTCTGGCCCTAAATCTATTACCCAGTCAGCACAACGAATTACATCTAAATTGTGTTCAATGACTAAAATTGAATTACCTTTATCTACCAATCTTTGCAAGACATCTAATAATTTATGCACATCATAAAAAGATAACCCCGTAGTGGGTTCATCAATTAAATACAGTGTTTTACCAGTGGCGCGACGAGATAATTCTGTGGCTAATTTGACGCGCTGTGCTTCACCACCAGATAAAGTTGTTGCGGGTTGTCCTAGTTGAACGTAACCCAAGCCAACATCAACTAATGTTTGTAATCTTGTAACGGCTTTGGGGATGTTTTGAAAAAAGTCTAAACTTTCCTCAACTGTCATATTGAGAACATCAGAAATAGATTTATCTTTGTACTTCACTTGCAAAGTATCGCGGTTATATCTTGCACCTTTACAAACTTCGCACTGTACATACACATCAGGTAAGAAATTCATTTCAATGACATTGACACCTTGTCCACTGCAAGCTTCGCAACGTCCACCTTTAACGTTAAAAGAAAATTGTCCGGGTTTATAACCTCTGGCTTTGGCTTCGACAGTTTGCGAAAATACATCCCGAATTACATCAAAAACCCCTGTGTAAGTTGCTGGGTTAGAACGTGGTGTGCGTCCGATGGGAGATTGGTCTATGACAATGGCTTTATCTACTGCATTTAAGCCTTGAATTTTTTCTAATTGTTTCGGTAAAGGTACTTTTTTGGTGAGATGGTGTTGTAGAGATGGGTAGAGTAATTCGTTAATTAAAGTCGATTTACCAGAACCAGAAACACCAGTTACAGCCACAAGTTTACCAAGGGGAATTTCCACATCAATATTTCTTAAATTGTTGCGATGGGCATTTTTAATAATTAAACTGCGTCCATTCCCTTCGCGGCGTTCTGCTGGTGTTTGTATAACTTTTCTACCAGATAAATATGCACCTGTTAAGGATTTTTCTGCTGTTAATAATGCTGGTAAATCACCTTGGGCAATGATATGTCCGCCATGAATACCTGCGCCAGGTCCAATATCAACTAAATAGTCAGCCGCACGGATGGTTTCTTCATCATGCTCAACCACAATTAAAGTATTACCTAAATCGCGTAATTTAATTAAAGTTTTAAGCAATCTCCCGTTATCTCGTTGATGCAAACCAATGCTTGGTTCGTCTAAAACGTAGAGAACTCCTGTTAAGCCAGAACCGATTTGTGTGGCGAGGCGAATGCGTTGTGCTTCCCCACCCGAAAGAGTCATGGCGGGACGGTCAAGGGTGAGATAATCTAAGCCAACATCTAATAAAAATTGCAATCTAGCTCTTATTTCTCGTAATACTAAATCGGCAATTTGCATCTGACGATCGCTTAATTTTAACTGTTCAACTCGCTCCCGACAATCTCTAATCGATACGCCTGTTAAATCTAAAATTCCATATTGTCCCAACTTCACCGCTAAGGCTTCCGGTTTCAACCGTTTTCCACCGCAAACTTCACAAGGTTGGTCAATTAAATACTGTTCTAATTTTTGTTTAACTAACTCCGAACCACCCTCGTATTGCCGTTGTAATATTGGCAAAACACCTTTAAATTGAGTTTTCGCATTTTCTTTGTTATTTTCTTCACCATTTAAAATAATTTGCTGTTGTTCTGCTGACAACTTACTCCAATGGGTTTGTAATTCAAAACCGTGCGCTTGACCCAAACTATACAGCAGTTCCAAATAATAAGAATTTTCCTTTTCTGACCAAGGTGCGATCGCAGCGTAGACTGGTGCTTCAGGGTCAGGTATCACCAACTCCGCCGAAAATCTTCTTAAAGTCCCAATACCGTGACAGTGAGGACAAGCGCCATAAGGAGAGTTAAACGAGAACAACCGTGGTGATAACTCTTCCATCACCGCGCCATGTTCAGGACAGGCGAAGTTCTCGGAAAATACCATTTCTTCGTCTTTCGCTTCTGGGTTCTCAGTAGCCGGACTGACCAGAATCGTAGCAATACCTTCAGATTGCTTTAAACACGTAGACAGAGAATCAACTAAACGCTCTTGTATACCGTCTTTTTTCACCAAACGGTCAATAACAACTTCTATAGTATGTGTAATATTTTTATCTAACTCAATCGAGTCTGACAGTTCCCGCACTTCGCCATCAACCCGTATCCGCACAAAACCTTGGGAAGCCAAACTAGATAGCAGCTTGCGATGTGTGCCTTTTTTACCCCGCACCACAGGCGCAAGAATTTGAAACTTGGTGCGGTCTGGTAAGTCCATAATGCGGTCTACCATCTCATCTATAGTTTGGGGCGCAATACAGCGATCGCATATGGGACAATGGGGTTCACCAGCCCGACCAAACAACAGCCGCAAATAGTCGTAAATTTCCGTTACTGTCCCCACAGTGGAACGGGGGTTGTGAGATGTCGATTTTTGGTCAATGGATATCGCCGGACTTAAACCTTCAATGGCTTCCACATCCGGCTTATTTAACTGTCCTAAAAATTGTCTGGCGTAAGCACTGAGAGATTCGACATAACGCCGTTGACCCTCAGCAAAAATCGTATCAAATGCCAGCGAAGATTTACCCGAACCTGATACACCAGTGAATACTATCAGGCGATCGCGCGGCAACTCCAAGTCAATATTCTTCAGATTATGCTGCCTCGCACCCCGAATCCTAATGGTATTTTGACTATTCTGGCTAGTTTGGGGAAGATGTCCATTGAGAAGGGATGCGGCGGCTAACTTGTTATCTGACATATTGGCAGGCTGATAAGTGGGAGGCAGTATGAAACAGTTCTTAATAATACTATTTTTACTCACCTAATACCAGAACAATAGTACTATTTTAAGTAGTGATTGCCCATATTACTACTACAGACATCCTCCCGTGTCTGCTAATTTAAAAGCATCACAATTAAACATCGTGCTGAGGGCGAAGCTATGGTAACGCAAATCCAACCGCAGACCCAACCAGAAGTTATCTACCCAGATAGTGACGGACAACCAGTGGCGAATAACACCATACAGTTTCGATGGATTGTCGAAATAAAACAAAATATCGATTGGCTATTTGCGTCTGATCCTAACGTATTTGTGGCTGGAGACTTGTTTTGGTATCCCGTTGAAGGTCGCAATAAGATTTTCAATGCGCCTGATGTTATGGTCGTTCTTGGTAGACCTAAAGGAGATAGATTATCTTACCTGCAATGGAAAGAAGGCGGGACTCCTCCCCAGGTAGTATTTGAAATCCTTTCACCTAGTAATACTCAAGTTGAAATGGACAAAAAATTACTTTTCTATGATCGTTATGGTGTAGAAGAGTATTACATTTACGACCCTGACAGCAATAACTTACAAGGTTGGTTACGTAGTGAAGATGGATTAGATGTCATCCCGCAGATGGAAGATTGGGTGAGTCCCCGGTTAAAAATTCGCTTTGTACCATCTCCAGAAGATTTACAACTTTATCGTCCCGATGGAGAACGTTTTTCAAGCTATGCAGAAATTTCCCAACGGTTAGAACAAGAACACAAACGTGCCGAACAAGCAGAACAAGCAAGACGCAATGCTATTCCTCAACTTTTACAAATGGGTTTAAGCATAGAACAAGTCGCCCAAGCTTTGAGTTTATCTGTGGAAGAAGTGCAAAGGATGTCTTAAGACATTGTTCACCAGCCGGGAAAGATAAATTGCAAGTCACTTGACCATCACTAGCGCGATCGCTTTATTTATGGCAACAATATCTGAAATATCGGTCTTTCTGTCTCGGCAAAATTTGTCTATCTGCTCATTTCTCGCTGTAGCTGATGTTTAAATCTGCGAAAAATACTGATTTCAATTGTTATATTAAGTTTTATAACTATTAGACGAAATTCTCTCCAATGATAGATGTCTTCATTAGAATTTAAACTGTGTCAAGTTATAAACAAGATCGGATTACTACACTACCGTTTCCGAGAAAATTGCGATTTACTGAACGTAGAAAGAAAGAGGTTCTGATTTAAACAGTTACTTTAATGTCCTATTGTACCTTAGTCAGAACAAGATTTTTCCGGTACGTGTGGTTGTCACGTTGTATATATTCATCAGAAAGGTGAATAACCTCAATAACATAGAGGCTAAACCATGAAGGTATTCGATAATACCACAAAAAAAATTTTTCTGGCAAGCTGGGTTTCACTCAATTCGGCAGAGGTTAGCAAAACCTATGTAACCCAGTTACACCATCCTAGTTCTCACTCAGGCTTTGATATTTTATTACCCCTGCGGCAGTGGTTAAATAATATAGAAGTCCGCGATCGCGAATTAGCTCATCGTTTGTGTAAACTGATCCCCTCTCAATGTCCTTTTGAACGCGATATCAAATTATTCGGCAAAACCATCCTACACATCCCGCCAATGTGCAAACTCAATCCTTTATATGAGGAAGTCGTGAGTTTGCGTTTCCGCGCCTTGTGCTACTTAGCAGATGAATGCGGCGAGGATGTTTCCCAGTACTGTTAATACAAGTCAATATTCAATGCTCAATAGTCCATAGTCGAAGTTAATTACTCTTGACTATGGACTATTGATTTTTGACTACTATGGCAGTCGACGTATAGGTTTAAAAAGCACGAACGCCAAGCATAGTAGGACTTTGATTTATACATATCTTGCACCAGGCGACTAGAAGTCGCGGCTACACAGGCAAAACCCGCCTATGCGGGTTAAGAATCTTTATTTTCTTTTAGTCCGCGCAGGCGGACTTTGTTTGTATAGCCGTGGTTTCTAATCGCTAGGGCTAGGTGTAATATTGTAAGTTTACCTTCTGCCATATCTATTTTTTCTGCCATTTACGGATTGCTTCTTGAGCATCTTCATACACAGATGTCTCTTCTGGAACTAAGGTGGCGGTGGTAATGGCAGATTGGAGATCACCTTCAGCAGCACGAGTTTTTGCTAGGTCTAAGATTTTCTCGCTCCATTTATTGATTGATTTTTGAGCCAGATCAAATCCTGGCTGACCCTGGGGAACGCGCTTGGCTACTTCAATGGCACGATTGTATGTAGAGGCTTGCCCTGGCTTAATTAAGGCATTAGCCGCATCTAATAAAGTTTTGTTAGCGAGATATTGCTTGGCTTCTTGTCGCCACTGTTTAATTACTGTTTGAGCTTGGGGATAAAGGGAGCTTTCTTTACTGATGAGTTGTGCGGCGGCGATCGCATTGGTATATTGTCTTTGCTTGGCACGACCCTCGGCTAAATTGAGGATCATGTTACTCCAAATATTGATATTTTCTTGGGCTTGTTCGTAAAGCGGTTCACCTGGCGGAATTTTTCTGGCTGTGGCGATCGCTAAACTCAAATCACTGGCTTGAGTTTGTCTAAGAGACATTTTCGCCAAATCTAATACAGCTTGATTGCGGTTCTTCGACTCAGAAAGAGAAGCTATTTGAGCAGCAGACTGATTTTTTGCAGGAACTACTTGTTCATGTTCATGGGACTTTGCTGATAAAGCCTCTCGACCTGCCACAAACTTTTCTTGATTGCGAAGAAAGACCACTGTCACTACAGCTACTATTAACATCACACCACCGCCCCAAAAGAAAAATTGTTGCCACCATAAGGTGTTGGCTTTTTTCTGAGGTAAACGTGAGATGTAAGGTTGAGGAACATCGGGAATGAATCTCCCTGCACTTGTTTCTGAAGCAGGAATCGCTAATTGCCCTTGCTGGTTGCTATATTCTTCGTTAGTGATTAAGTCGGGTGATAGAGAAAGTTGTGGTTCTCCTAAATTGAAACTGGGAAACTTCAAATCTGGTAATCTGGCAGCAACAGCTGACTGTAAAACCGATGCTTCTCCCCAAATCCCAATATGCGGCGAATTTACGGGATTTTTGGTTGATGTTGGCGCTAAGGGGGGAGCCGCCAAAGCCACAGCAAAGTTTTCTTCAGGAAAAATACTACCTTCAGCTTCAGTTGTCTCTAATTCATGGGGTGCGGCTTCTGTTGGTTCTAGTGTGCTGGGAACTTCTGTAACTGAATGATTCACCTCTGGCTGTGGCAAGATGACAAAAGATTTAGCAGGTAATACCGCCACTGGATTTTGTGTCGGTCGCCAATAGTGTTGGCATAATTCTGGGGTGAACACATTTAAATAGCTGTTTAAATCTGCCAAACTGCTGCCATGACCAGAACGTAATGCAGCCAACAAAGCCGCAGTAAAAAATCCGTAACCTAGCTCACTACTTTCACGGGAAAATTGTTCTGGTTCGCAAGACAGAATTGTTGCTAATTGTAATTCTTGCGCTATTTCAATGGTTTCTTGTCCAACGGTTGCATCTGCTTGTGTACTGGAAGCGCGGTTAATATCAAGCAGCACTAAAGCATTCAGTTCAGCTATATGGAGACTTTGCAAGAGCGATCGCATTTCGATGGCGGTTTCCTGCATCAACTCAGGATTGCCTTCTACTGGCATCAAGTAATCTTGGCTTGCATGGTTAACACCATAACCACTAAAGAAAAACCACAGATAATCCCCTGGTTGCCAACAAGCTGCTGCTAAATCTTCTAACAACAGCAGAATATTGTCTTTTGTGGGATAGGTAGACCTATCACCAATTGGCGGCGAAGTATCTGTCATTAATAGACAGCGTTGGGGAGAAAAACCTGCTTCTTGAACCAAAAAATCTTTTAGCGCCTCGGCATCGGCTTGGGCGCAACGTAAAGGTTGAAAAAATTGATATTGATTGATGCCGATTGCGATCGCCCAGTGATTTGCCATCCCGCTATTTGTAGGTTGTGGTTGACTTGCCTAAAATTGCGGTTGGCTTTGCCGAAAGAACAAAGCTAACCTATGTCTTATAGCCTCGGAATTTCTCATGAAATCCCAAAGACTAAGTAATTTTTATTGCCTTTAATTTCAGTAAAAATTCTCAGACAATTCAATTACAGGCCATTAATTAGTAAGGAGCTTTCAGGTTATGACCAAGAATGTTGCTAACCAACAATCATCGATCATTTCCTTTTTATTTATTAGCCAAGTTATCAAACAAATCCGGATATTTCCATTAATATTTTTGCTCTTTTCTAGCCTACCTGTATGGATTGTGGCAGAAGTAATTTCACCACAGATGGTAAGAGCTTACACAGCTAGAGTTGATTTAATTATTGATAGATTACCTGATGAAAGCTATGAAACTACACTGCGGAGAGCCGAAGCTACAGCTAGAGCCGCCGCACAACGCAGTTTTGACCAGGATATATTAGCTACAGATGTATCGATTATTGTCTCCGTACAGAGCTACGGTGCGATCGCACCAATTTTAGCTTTAGAAGTCAGCCGTACCCAATGGCGTTCCCGTCCTGATGCTCAACTTTGGGCGACTTACTTTAAAACCGCGCGATCGCTATTATTCTTTGAACAAACCCCAACCAACCCCGTCAATATCCCTCCCATCACCACCGTTGCACCAGCAACCACCACACCGTAAGTTAAAAGTGCTGAGTGCTGAGTAAAAATACTAGCCCCTAGCCTATAACCCCTAACTTGTAAATTACGCGTAGACCATTGCAGATGCAAAGAGATGGCTTAGAATAGAAAGGTTGTCAAAAATTGCGATATCCGCTACTATGGCTGTCCCTAAGAAGAAAACATCTAAATCTAAACGCGATAAACGTCGAGCTACTTGGAGACATAAAGCTGCTGTTGAAGCTCAAAAAGCTTTGTCTCTGGGCAAGTCTATTTTGACTGGACGTTCTACATTTGTCTATCCTGCTGCTGAAGAAGAGGAAGAAGAATCATAATTTCCGATTAGGAAAAACCCTAGCATCACCGAAGATTTGAGCGGTGACTTTTACCGCTCAGGCTTTCTAGTATTTCAGCAAAAGTTTTTCCGAAATTTCTTCTACTTATTAATAGTTTATGTCTATTGTGCAGCAAGTAATCGGATACATAAAAAATCGGTAATGAATAATTTGGAAAATCCATTATCCATTACCTATTACCCATGACTGATGATCAGATAATCATAATCACACAGTAAATTATCTGGATATCCTAACGATGTAGGTGTTCAGCAAAATTAATATTTCTTCTCTGTCTGAGTCTAGTTGTTCATACTCAGGCACTCTAGCACACTCAAAATCAGGTTTAGATCATCGTCTCGAAATAGCCAAGTGTTTCAATTAACCTAATTTTGCTGAGAATATGTTAGGCAAGTTTTTTCAAAAGCCAGATAAAGAACAGGGTGAACGTGTCCCGCCTGGACAGCACCTCGCCAAAGGTTTCCCTGTACTAACTTATGGTGCAACACCCAAAGTCAATATCGAAGAGTGGGAATTTCGCATTTGGGGTGCGGCTAAACCTGCTGTTTTCACTTTGTCGGACTTTATGGCACTACCACAGCACGAATTTACAGCAGATTTTCACTGTGTTACCCGTTGGTCAAAACTGGATGTCAAGTGGACTGGCATTAAGGTAACAGATTTGATGAATTTGATAGAGGTAGAACCAGAAGCAGCCCATATCATGGAACATTGCTATGGTGGCTACACTACAAATATCGCCATTGAAGATTTTGTCCGCGAAGAAAATTTCTTTGCTTTTCAATTGTTTGGAGAACCATTACCCGCAGAACACGGTGGCCCCTTGCGGTTAGTTGTTCCCCATCTCTACGCTTGGAAAAGTGCCAAGTGGATTAATGGTTTAGAATTTCTCAAAAAAGAAGAACTGGGTTTTTGGGAACGCAACGGTTATCATCGCCGTGGCGAACCTTGGGCGGAAGAACGTTATAGCAGTAGTTTTTGATTTGAGCAAAATCCTCAAAGAATATCCGATATTTTCTTGTGGGATGGGTGTCCTCACCCGTCCCACAAGATGAATAATTTATTTTTTACTTAATTAATCGCTTCAAAAAGCCCAATTTGTCTTGATATGGGGCGTAACGCCATTTTAAATCTAACCAGAAGGAGTTATGCAACACGCTTTTATGGTGAGAAAAGGTATCAAAACCCGCTTTACCATGATAGTTACCAATACCACTATCACCTACGCCACCGAAGGGTAAAGATGAAACACCAAGGTGCATTACTGTGTCATTCAGACAAACACCACCAGAGGAAGTTTCTTGTAAAACTTGCTGTTGCAGATTTTTGTTTTGTGAAAACAGGTATAAAGCTAAGGGTTTTGGTTTGGAATTAATTAAGGCGATCGCTTCTGTAATATCGGTATATTCAACTACAGGTAAAATTGGCCCAAAAATTTCTTCCTGCATTACAGGGTCTGTCAAAGAGACTTGATCAATAATTGTCGGGGCAATATAACGTTCTTCTAGTTTGCTTTCGCCACCAGCAACAATTTCACCTTTATCAAGCAGTTTAATTAACCTTTCACAGTGTTTTTGACTGATAATTCTGGCATAATCAGCACTATTGTATGGGTTTTCGCCATAAAATTCTGTGAGAGTTTTTCTCAAGCAATTGATTAAGTCTGGCTTAATTTTTTTATCAACTAAAAGATAATCTGGAGCAACACAAGTTTGTCCAGCATTAATAAATTTACCCCAAGTAATCCGTCTAACGGTATGTTCTAAGTTAATATCTGCATCAACAATACAAGGGCTTTTGCCGCCTAATTCTAAAGTTACTGGCGTGAGATGTTTTGCTGCGGCTTCCATAACAATTTTACCTACAGCCGTACCACCAGTAAAAAAGATATGGTCAAATTTTTCTGCAAGTAGCTTTTGACTGGCTTCTACACCACCTTCTACTACAGTGATAAACTCTGGTGCAAAATATTTAGCCATCATTTTGGCTAACAAACTAGAGGTAGCGGGGGCAAGTTCTGAAGGCTTGAGAATGGAACAATTACCTGCGGCGATCGCACCGACTAAGGGTGCAATAATCAAATTAAAGGGATAATTCCAAGGGCCAATAATTAAAACTACTCCTAAAGGTTCAGCATAAATTTTAGCTGAATAAGAAAAGAACTCGATTGGCACTTCGGCTTTTTGTGGTTTAGCCCAAGAGTGCAAATGTTTAATGGCATAATCAATTTCTTTGGTAATACCAATTTCTGTTGCGTAAGATTCAAATTCTGGTTTCTGAAAATCTGCTTTTAAAGCTTGTAAAATCTCCGTTTCGTTATCAATTATTGCTTGTTTGAGAGTTCTGAGCTTTTCTAAACGAAAAGCTATATCTTTGGTTTTCCCAGTTTGAAAAAATTGCCGTTGCTGAGTAATAAGTTCTGCAATATTAGATAATTCAGCAGTAATCATGATGTTATCCTCTAGTATTTTATCGAGAGGCTGAGATACCCAACTTCTTCAAGAAACCAGGTATCTTGCTATTCACAAATGATTTAGGACTGCTATGGATCATAATTGATCAACTTATTATTTCTTCAAGATTTAAGTGGTAAACGGACAATAAATTGGCTGCCTTTACCTAATACAGAATTAACAGAAATCTGTCCTTGATGTGCCTCGACAATTCGGCGAGACAAATACAGTCCTAAGCCACTACCGGAACTTTTGTGGCTACCTTGACGAAATCTCTGAAACAATGTTGTTTGTTCTTCAGGTGGAATACCCGAACCTGTATCGGCTACCACAATATCAATATAGTCACTACCAGAGATAGATGACGTGCTTCCCAAGGAGGAAATTTCTGGATTTTTATCTGCGGGGGAGAGGCGCACTGCAATATAGCCGGATTCAGTAAATTTAATGGCGTTACCTATAAGGTTAGTCAACAGGCGGTGCAGTTCTAAGCGATCGCCCATAATATTACTGTTAGTTAGTTCCTCGTCATATTTCTGTTGGATAGTCAGTGCTTTAGCTGCGGCTAAAGGTGTAAGTTCACCAACTACTTCGGCAATTAATAGCTTTAAATCTACGGGTTGAAACGCCAGGGTTTTGCGTCCGGCTTCAAATCGATACACTTCTAATAAAGTATTCACCATTGAGAGCAAGTTGGCATTGCTACGCGCCATGATGGTGAGTACTTCTCGCATTTGTGCAGATAATTCACCCAAAGCACCTTGCTCAAATAACATTAACATCCGATCAGCCGCGACTAAGGGCGTACGCAAGTCATGGGTGAGTCGAGAAACAAAGTCTTCTCTCTGACGGGCAATTTCATCACGCTCATCCATACTATGCTTGAGTCGTAATAGCGATCGCACTCTGGCAAGTAATTCATCTACCGTCACAGGTTTACGAATAAAATCATCAGCGCCCAAATCTAATCCACGCGCAACGTTGGGTGCATCGTGCGCTGTGATTAGCAAAATTGGAATATATTGCTGCAAGTTCATCTCCCCACGAATGCGCCTGGTAACTTCATAACCATCCATTCCTGGCATCATTAAATCCAGCAATACCAAGTCACAAGGAGATGCTTCTAGTTGGGCTAACGCTGCAAAACCGTTTTCTGCGGTGCTAACTGTATAACTTTCTTCTTCTAGTATGGTTTTAATTAAAAAAACATTATCTGGTGAATCATCGACCACCAAAATTTTGTCAGGGCGCGGCGATAGTGAACTCATGTGTAGGGAAGATTTTTGGTAGATGTGAGTTTTTGAGCAAAACTGCTATATTGCTACCACTTTTTACTGATTTGTTTTTTAGCTTACATTCCGCGATTTAAAGTGGCACAATCAACAATTTTAATTTAATTGTAGAAAATTAAAAGGCAGGTATATCAATACTTATAGCTTGAGAAATGGCGATCGCTTCATTTAACGCAAACCTCTACAAGCAGATATTTATTATCATTCTCAGATAATTAGCATCTATTTATAGAATCTAGGGTTAATAATTATAGCTAACCAAAAAATTAGTATTTTCATTCCTCTAACGTAAAGATAAAGCCTCTGATGCGACTTCCATAACAGAGTATGGCGAAAAAATAGATCATTACGTTTACATTCTTTAATAAAAGTTATTTAATGGTAATAATTTTAGGATTTTAAGAAATTTGTGTTCACAATTTTCCCCTTATTTTCATGGTTTACATACTAAGTCTCTTATCCAGTAAGCGTTGTAGGGTCTTGATTAAATTTTGATTATTTTTAGTCAAATTTGTAAAGAAATATAAATTTAAGTTACTAGAAAGTTTATGACCAAAATTCTAGGTGAATTAAAACAGCTATAAACAATGAATATCAAGCCTTGGATGCCTTGAAAGGCTTCTATAAATACAACTCAAAACTTTACATTGCTGCAAGTAAAAATCAAAAAAATATTACAGAATATTAAGTGAAACATCCAAGTAAAGTAAATTCATGTAGACTTATTTCAACAGGCATTAAAAAAATTTGTCTGTTCAATATTTAACTAAACATTGCACTCATAAAACAATGACTACAACCTTACAACAGCGTTCTAACGCTAACGTATGGGAGCGGTTCTGCAATTGGATCACTAGCACCGAAAACCGTATTTATGTCGGTTGGTTCGGTGTATTAATGATTCCTACATTGCTGGCTGCAACCACCTGCTTCGTAATCGCATTCATCGCGGCTCCTCCAGTAGACATCGATGGTATCCGTGAACCCGTTGCTGGTTCTTTAATCTACGGAAACAACATCATCTCTGGCGCAGTTGTTCCTTCTTCTAATGCGATCGGTTTGCACTTCTACCCAATCTGGGAAGCTGCTTCTTTAGATGAGTGGTTGTACAACGGTGGCCCTTACCAGTTGGTAATTTTCCACTTCCTGATCGGATGTGCTTGCTACATGGGTCGTCAGTGGGAATTGTCTTACCGCTTGGGTATGCGTCCTTGGATCTGCGTAGCTTACTCTGCTCCTTTGGCTTCTGCTACCGCAGTATTCTTGATCTACCCCATCGGTCAAGGTTCCTTCTCTGATGGTATGCCCTTGGGTATCTCCGGTACCTTCAACTTCATGATCGTGTTCCAAGCAGAACACAACATCCTGATGCACCCCTTCCACATGCTCGGTGTGGCTGGTGTATTCGGCGGTTCTTTGTTCTCCGCAATGCACGGTTCTTTGGTAACTTCTTCCTTGGTTCGTGAAACAACCGAAACCGAATCTCAAAACTACGGTTACAAATTCGGTCAAGAAGAAGAAACCTATAACATCGTTGCAGCACACGGTTACTTCGGTCGCTTAATCTTCCAATATGCGTCCTTCAACAATAGCCGTTCCTTGCACTTCTTCTTAGCTGCATGGCCTGTAGTTGGTATTTGGTTTACCGCTTTAGGTATCAGCACAATGGCGTTCAACTTGAACGGTTTCAACTTCAACCAATCAGTGATTGACTCTCAAGGTCGCGTCATCAACACCTGGGCTGACATCATCAACCGCGCTAACTTAGGTATGGAAGTAATGCACGAGCGTAACGCTCACAACTTCCCCTTAGACTTAGCTGCTGGTGAAGTTAAACCTGTTGCGTTGACTGCTCCTGCAATCAACGGTTAATTTGCTAGAGATTGTCTCTAAATAATTAATAAAAAACGCTCTCCTGAAAAGGGGAGCGTTTTTGTTTGCGTTGAGGGGGATTGTCTTAGCTTTCGGTTATCATAGCTACAACGTAAATATTCAAATCAATGGCTGAAACTGGCAGAATTAGGGTTGCTAAAGATAAAGCAGATTTAGTAAAAGCGTTAACATCTTCTGGTGGTGGTACAGGGCCTTTTCAAACCTTTGCTGATGTGATTGTATTTGCAGCAGCTTTGGGTGTAAAGCATAAAAAGCGTGTACCTTTAGGCGAAATTTCTAAACGCGAACCATCACCAATCCGATTGGAATATTTCGCTTCTGTGGGGAATGATGTGGTGATTAAATTATTGGGAATGATAGAAACCCAAAATATTAACATCTTATCCATTCATGAAGAGGAATATGAAACTCAACGCAACAGTATTTTTGAAGAGTATGCGAATGGAGGATTAGAAATTTTACGCAATGAGTTGCGTGGAGCAGTGGATTACTCAGAGAGAATTTTATTGTTTCTCAGTTATGAACGAACTCAAAAAGATAATGAAGAAGAGGAATTTGATTTAAGTAAATTCCTCTCTTGAGCAAATTGATTTATTTATCGCATTAATAACAAAAACTTATATCCATCCTAACTGCATTATAACCATCTTAACAGCATCATTGACAGCATTTGCCGCAGTGGATAATTTATAAGGTTTATCAGGATTTTTTGGTTTTGGGTCTATCCTAACTATGTTATCTTTCCACAATGGGTTCTCTCTTGACCAATCTATCTGCGAAAGTTGTAATATTTTCTCTTCGTTAAAATAGTTATCTGTTTTAGAATACGTATAATACAACAAACGTCCTAAAACTTCTAAGCCAACACTTACACCTAAAATGCAGTCGTCTTTGAATGCAGCTACTTCAGCTTCAGTCAACTCTTCAATACTTGTATCAAAAATATATTCTGTGTTGCTGCATTGTGAGAAAAATTTATTTAGACAAATAACTAAAGCATCAGATGTTGCATAGACATCATAATCTCGTAACTGATGATTGGGATCGTTGGTGAAAACACAACTAACAAACCTAGCTATGAAGTTAGTTGTATAAATCAACTTTTGTTTAGTAGCTGGACTAGACTTAATCTTCTCTGTTTTATCTTGAAACATTGGCACTCTTTGTACTAGTTCTTTAGTAATGCCAACACGACCAGAAAATTCACCAAATGATAATAAAAGTGATTTATCTAATTGTCTAGTTTGTGCCATGTCTCTAAAATCTGTCTGACATTGGCGAAAGTCGCCTTCTAAAACTAGAGTAATTGGAAAATCATCATCGCTAATTAAGCTACCTTCAGCACTCTCTATTAATTCATGAATAGCACGCTTACGATGTTGTCCGTCTGTAATATCTAACTTAACTCCACGACGAATAACAACTAGACAAATTCCTCTACCTAATTCAATTATTGTAATATCTTTTGGATTTACATTCGCTGTTAAGGTTCCCACAATCCAAGGTTTGTCTTTTTTCGCACGTTCAACTACATATTGTTTAATTTCTTCTACATGACCTTTTACTTCTGGGCGATTTTTTCCAGAATCCGGATCATTACCAGTTGATGGTTTTGCTTGCAGAAGCCCAGAAAAATCACTTGCAGGTATATTTATTTGTAGCATAGTACGCTTACCCTGCTTAAAAAGTAGACCAGGGTAACAACGTTCACGATGATACGTAGAAAAAAATGGTTCAAGGAAAGTATTAAACTTCGCTTGAACTTCTGGTGAAATAGTATTAGCACTATCCTGGTTTACGTTAACCATAAAAACAGTTGTATAATTCGAGGTAAGTATCTATCATGCTATGCTGTTTTTAAGCGGTTCGTAATCAGTAAAAACTCTATTGAAATTTTCTTGTTAGAGCCTGTAATTCATATCAGCAATGGAAGCCCTACCGCTTTTGGATCGACAAACTCACCATTAAAACTTATAGTTTTATTTTCCACAGTTCTTGCATTAGCTAAAGCCTTACGGAGATCAGCTACTTCCATTGGATCTTGAAGTCCACCCAAAATGTAAATTAATAACTTAGCCGCTAAGTCTTTTCCAGAAACTTGTACTCGCTTTTTATTCGGGTCATATAAAACCCCATACCAAAGAGACTGAGGATATTCCATCCCAGTAAAGCCACCTTGTTGGTCAAATTTTTTCAATTTCTTGAAAATATTGGTTAGAGAAACACCCTTTTTAAAAACCATAAATCCTAAAGCTTGCGCTATAGCAACTTGCGCTACAGGACGGAAAAGTATATTTGCTTCGCCGCTACCTTTTTCAAAACTAAATCTTCGCAAAACTGGTGTATCTTCATGTTCTAAAATCTTGTAACTAGGTAAACTAGCCAAGTTATCAAACAGCTTTTTAAATTCCGCAATTCCCTGCTCAATTTCTTCGTCTTCTGGACGCATCGGAATCAAACCTTTTTCTAATGGTTTCCAGTGAGGGAATTTTTGACCTAAATATCGCTCAGACATATCTTGTAGGGCTTGCAATGTCGTCAAAACTGTAGAATTTGTGGCTACAGTTGCACTATTCCAATTAACGCGCGGGTTTCGATTTGGACGTTGTTCTAAAAGTGGATGAGTTACTGCTATTTTTCGCGCCACAATAGAAAAACCGTCGTCTTCATTTAACTGTGCTAACTGACCCTTAGTTAAAGGTGCAGCCATCAAGTTAACATGAACAAAAATCGACCTTACTCTTCTTCTAGCTTCGTTACGAGTTTCACCAGAATTAACTGCACAAATAAATTCAATACCAATTTTTTCTTTAGGTAAGCTTTGCAAATAAGCAGGATCTACTTGATACTGCTCGATTAAATCTGAGATAGTAATAAAACTATCATCGGCAGTTTTATCTTTTTTATATCGCTGGAGTTTACCAGTTTTAATTAACTCAATTAAACCCTGAACTCCCATCAGCCGATGTTGACCATCTAGTGCATAAATGGTGACATTTTCTTCAGAAACATTGAGTAAGCCCACCTTACCATCTTTATCTAGAGGTGTAAAATCGGTAGTAGACTTTGTAGCGCGTTCCTCATTGTCCCACTCAGAGGCTTTTGAGTTATCAACCCAAGGCTGGTTAATTACTACAAGAACTGGGGGAAACTTATGATTTTTTCTCGCAGCCAAATATTGAACTAAAGGTGCTTGGCGTGACCAGTCAACAGGACGCTGTTGAATTTCATCGATACTATCTGCATCGATTTCAATATTATCAGTCTCTGGATTATATTTTTTTTGCAACAGAGGTAAACCAGAAGCGAAATGAACTCGACCAGCGAACCATTCTAGAGTCACGGAACCAATATAGGCTTCAATTCCGCCCATCTCCGTTTTCTGTACCAGAATTTGGTCTTTTTTCTCTAAGAATTTTTCTAAAAGTAAAGCTAGTACCTGTTTATCCTTGTTGTCTCTCTCCAGGTACTCTTTAGCAATCTCAGTGGTGAGGTTAGATGCAATGTCACTCATATTAATTTTTAAAAACTTAGTCTTGTAACCTAGCTATATTGTCCAAAAAGTTAGATACTAATAAATCAGTTTTTAAAAACTTTTTGGGAAGCCGCGCATTCCATACACTGGAGTAAAAAGCGGTAACGCCCAAATGTCCAGAGGTAGGAAGCAATGACTGAAGCACAACAACCAGAAAATAAAGGTCAGCAGAAAGGTACTGTAGCAGAATTAGTAGAGGATATCCAAGCTCTGACCATTGAAATTCAAGAATTGTATTGTTTGGATGCGATTCCTTGGGTTGTAGGTTATTCGGGTGGTAAAGACAGCACTGCTACTTTACAGTTGGTCTGGAATGCGATCGCTGGACTCCCACCAGAAAAACGGACTAAAACAATCTACGTCATTACTACAGACACATTGGTAGAAAACCCGATTGTTGCAGCTTGGGTGCGAAATTCTCTACAGCAAATGAAATTAGAAGCTCAAGCGCAAGAATTACCATTTGAACCTCATTTGTTACAGCCAGATTTTAAAGAAACATTTTGGGTGGGTTTGATTGGGAAAGGTTATCCAGCACCAAGAGGTAAATTCCGTTGGTGTACAGAACGTCTGAAAATCAATCCCTCGAATCGCTTTATTCGTGATGTCATTCGAGCTAGTGGAGAAGCAATTGTTGTGCTGGGTACTCGCAAAGCAGAAAGCACAAAACGCGCTAACAGAATGAAAAAATTAGAAGCTCTGCGGGTACGCGATCGCCTAAGTCCTAACATGAATTTGCCGAATTCTTTAGTTTACAGCCCTATTGAAGACTGGCAAAATGATGAAGTTTGGATTTATTTAATGCAGTGGGAAAATCCTTGGGGATATAGCAATAAAGACTTATTTGCTATGTATCGGGGTGCTTCTGCTGATAATGAATGTCCCTTAGTAGTGGATACGTCTACTCCAAGCTGTGGTAGTTCTCGTTTTGGTTGTTGGGTTTGTACCTTAGTCAGCCAGGATAAATCTCTAGCGGCTATGATTCAAAATGATGAAGAAAAAGAGTGGATGCAGCCTCTACTTGATTTTCGCAAGGAATTAGATGCAGAAGAAACACGCGATCGCCGAGATTTCCGCCGCAGAAATGGAGATGTTCAACTGTATGAGCGCAATCTAGAAGGTGAACTATCTATTGAACCAATTCCAGGCCCTTATGTAAAAGAAGCACGGGAAGATTGGCTGAGAAAATTACTAAACGTCGAAAAACAAATCCGTCAAACAGCACCAGAAAATATGCGCGATATTACTCTGATTTCTACAGAAGAACTTAGCGAAATTCGTCGCATCTGGCTAGAAGAAAGACATGAGTTTGACGATAGTTTACCCCGCATTTATTACGAAGTAACTGGGGAAGAATTCAAAGACCCGCGCCCTGGTGTTGAACATAAACTATTAGGTAGTGACGAATGGGCTGTCTTAGAAGAAATCTGTGCTGATGACACTATGCACTTGGAACTCATGTCAAAACTTTTAAGCACAGAATGGCAATTTCGTAAGAAAACAAAGCGTGTCGGAATTTACGAAACTCTCGAAAAATGTTTTAATACTAGTTCTCGTTCTCCTGAAGAAGCAATTAGGAATGCTCATTTAAAACGTGATTTAAGAGAGGCTGTTAGTCAAGGAGATGTTGCAACAGTTAGAGAAAAAGTCAAGCAGTTAACTTTAGCCGATTTTTCCGCACCCAATGAACAACCAAGTAAACCCGATACACAAAATACATCAAAATCTGCTGACAATGCAAAAACTTGGTCAAATATGAAATTTAAAAAGAAACAGACAAAGGCTTAAGCTTGCTGGTCATCATTAGCATCTCCCAAGTACAGCCTGATAAACTCGTCTGCTGCGGCTGGATTAATTTTTCTGAGTGCATCACGAATTTCTAACAGCTTATCAGCAACGGGGTCTGTCATTTCATTAATCCAACGGTGAATGTTTGGCCGTCCTGTTCCCATTGTGACGGCTAACTTGTTCTGACTGATGCTGTATGTTTCCAACACCTGTTTAAGTGCTTTACCTGCTTTTCCCATGCCTTTGATTGTGTCAAAGGCTTCTAACAGAGTAAATGTTCTGTATATGTAACAAACGAGATAAGATTATCTTGTTACGTTTAAGTAACACGGTAACTTACCTATAAACAGGTTAATTCCAATGACTAAAAGCTTTCTAGCAGATACTTGTCAAACCAGCACACCGCTTGCTTCCACCAATGACTCTACACAAGCAACACCCGATAGAGAGTCTGTAAAAGTAGTAATTTATGGTTCTAAAAAAGGTGTTAATAACACAATTCTGACTTTATACAAACTGGGTTTCGCCCAAGTTAATGAGTGGAGTCCTTGATTACCTAGTTCTAATCCTGGCGAAGTTATGAGTATATTAACAAGGCACATTGTGACAAATTAAGTTAAAAAATACGGGGCGAATAGAATTCGCGGCTACACAGACAAAACCCGCCTGCGCGGGTTTCAAAGAAAATGAGAGTAAAATGAGAGCAAATTTTACGCAGTTATATTTACATTACGTTTGGGCGACCTGGGATAGATTACCTCTTATTACACCTGATATTCAAAGGTTAGTGTATGCAGCAATTATCAAAGAATGTGAACAATTAAAATGTACTGTAATTGCGGTTGGTGGTATTGAAGAGCATGTTCATCTATTAACAGGTTTTCCGGTAACTATCAGCGTATCTGATTTAATTAAGCAGATTAAAGGTAGTTCTTCACACTTTATAAACCATGAAGTTAAACCCAGTGATTTTTTCAAATGGCAAGGTAGTTATGCTGCTTTTACAGTTAGTCATGATGCAATTGATAATGTTGCTCACTATATCAGGAATCAGGCGATTCATCATCAACAAAAATCAATTATTTCTGCATGGGAATTAACCTTACCTGTCGATATAAAGGGCGATTAGAAATCGCGGCTATACAAACAAAACCCGCCTGCGCGGGTTAAAAAACATAAATTTTATCTTATCTTAGTCCGCGAAGGCGGACTTCGCCTGTGTAGCCGCGAATTTCATTCGCCCGGAATAATATTTCTCTCACTACAAAGAAAAATGATATTTTTGGAACTGGTATTACAAAATTTTGGCCCTTACTCTGGTAGACAAGTAATTAATCTTGACCCAAGAAATGAGGACAATCCTCGCCCGATTCTTTTATTAGGTGGAATGAATGGCGGCGGAAAAACTACGCTGATGGATGCTATTCGGCTGGCATTATATGGACAACGCGCTCAATGTTCGACGCGCGGTAATTTAAGCTATAGTGATTTTTTAAATCAATGTGTTAATAGTAAAGCTACTCCTACTGATAAAACACGGATTGAGTTACTTTTTGAGCATATTGAAGATGATCAGCCAGTCAGATATAGGATTGTGAGAACTTGGGAGAAAAATCCTAAAGATGGTAAAGATGCTTTGGGAATTTTAGGTGATGATGATACTTGGCCTGTTGATTATCTGATAAATATCTGGGATGACTATATAGAAAATTTACTACCTTTAGGAATTTCTAATTTATTTTTGTTTGATGGCGAACAAGTAAAAGAACTAGCAGAACAAGAAACCCCACCACCAATTGTTGTGGAAGCTATTCGCGGGCTGTTAGGGCTAGAATTAGCTGATAAATTAGCAGTTGATTTAGATGTTTTAATCACCCGCAAGCGTAAAGAGATGGCTGATACTAAAGATTTAGCCAATCTCGAAGATATTGAAAAAAGGTTATTACAACAGCAAGAAGATTATCAAGTAGCAGAACAAGAGTTAGCTAATTTGAAAAATCAAGTTGAATATTTAGAAACTATCCAGCAAGAAGCTTTAGATAAATTTGTATCTGAAGGTGGGAAAATTGCCGCCGAACGCAGTCAGTTAGAAGAGAAAAAAAATGAAAAAACTGCTGCATTAGAAGCAATTCGACAGTCTTTATGTGAATTAGCTGCGGATATTTTGCCTTTAGCGTTAATTCCTAATTTATTGAGTCAGGTACAAACCCAGGGTGCAAGTGAATTTCGTAATCAACAGGTGCAACTTGCCAGAGATGTTTTAATTGAACGAGATAAACGCTTACTTGAATGGCTAAGTCAGTTGACTATTGCTGCTGACCAAGTTGATAAAATTCAAGCTTTTTTAGCTGAAGATGTCGATAGTTTATATGCAAGTTCACTCCAATCTGAAGCACCTTGGCTATTAGCTGATGATGAAAGCTTGAGTCAACTAGATAATGTGAGATATCACTTAAAAAGTGCATGTAATACTGCAAAACAGCACTTAGTGAATCTCAGAAATCTGGAAGAAGAAATTATTACGTTAGAAAGACAAGTGCAGACAGCAGCAGAACCAGAAGCTTATAAAAAATTGCGTGATGCTGTGGAAGATTCACAAAAAGAAGTTGTACAAGCTAAGGCAAAGTATGAAACAACAAGGCAGAAATTAGCAGCGTTAACGGATGGAATTGAAATAACTAAAAAAGAATTAAACGATTACACTGACAAAAGTATAAAACATAAAAATAGAGAACATATCATTACTTCAGCTTCTAAAGTGCAAGAAACTCTGAAGGTTTTTCGAGAGAAATTAACTCTGAGGAAGCTAAATAAATTAGAGGAAGAAGTGAAGAATTGTTTTCTCTATTTACTGCACAAATCAGATTTAGTATTTCGCATTGCTATTGATACTAAAACTTTCGCCTTATCGCTGTTCGATTTCGAGGGTAAACCAGTCCCGAAACATCGCTTGTCGGCTGGGGAAAAACAACTACTGGCGATCGCATTCCTGTGGGGACTAGCCAAAGTCTCTGGTTTGCGCTTACCAGTAGCTATTGACACACCCCTCGGCAGACTCGACTCTTCCCACCGCCAAAACCTAGTAGAAAAATACTTCCCCGCCGCCAGCCATCAAGTAATTCTGCTTTCTACTGATACGGAAATTGGTAAAAAAGAAGTCGAAACCCTGCGGAAAAATGAAGCGATCGCTCGTGAATATCTCCTCAAATACGACTCATCTACCCGTCAAACTACCGTGATAGAAAATCAATATTTTTGGTAGGAGATAGCTTTGAAACAATGGGGTTGAGCAATTTGTATAAGTTTGTCTATTTACAATAGATGTAAGCAGCTTTAGAGAGTAGAGATGATATCACCACATTTACTAGAACTAGAACGTGATTTAAGTGCTTTGTCATTAGAAGAACTAGAATGGCTTTTAGAACGCATGAGAAAACAAGTGCAAGCCAGAAAACAATCAGATAATTTAACTGATATTAACCATATAAATAAACAATTAGCTACTATAACTAATGATTTAGATATAAAAACAGAAATTGCTTCTATTAATGAGGAATTTATTGTTACTGAAATGGATGGATTAGAAAAAATGTATGACGAAAAACTAGCCTAATTTGTATAAAAATAATTATTAACAAAGATATGGAAGCCCCAATCGAAAGAATTAAACTTTCCCAAACCGCCAAAGACCAACTACAAAAACTCAAACGCAACACCAAAATCGACCAATGGAATATTCTGTGTCGTTGGGCGTTGTGTCGTTCGCTGGCTGAACCCGCGCCACCGTCTCCTGTACCTATTCCCCAAGATAGTAATGTGGAAATGGCTTGGCGGGTTTTTGGTGGTGAAATGTCTGATATTTTTTTACTCGCCCTGAAGCAACGTTGTCATAATGACGGTTTAGGGACTGATAAAGAAACCTTAGCCACGCAATTTCGATTGCATTTGCATCGTGGGATTGGTTATTTAGCTGGCGACCCAAATATCAAGAAAATTGAAGATTTAATTGCGATCGCCCTAGAGAAGATATAAGGATTAATGTAGTTCTTCTTGATATATTTATGCCGGAGAGCTACTTAGAAATTGAGCGTCATCGAGCTGCGATCGCTCGCACAGAAATCTCTCGTCCTGTAAGATTAGCCATAGAATGGTCAATCATTAACCAGGACACGACTTTTTTTGACTATGGCTGTGGTCATGGTGGCGATGTGCAGCGCGTCGGAAACCTTGGCTATACGAGTGCAGGTTGGGACCCGTACTATTACCCTAATCAACAGATAACGCCTGCTGATGTGGTGAACTTGGGTTACGTTATCAACGTCATCGAAGATTTAGAAGAACGTAACCAAAGCCTGATTAAAGCCTGGGAACTCACCCGCAAAGTTTTAATTGTCGCCGCACAAGTCTTAATTAACGCTCCCAGCAAAGCCCAACTCGCTTACAATGACGGCATTGTAACTAGCCGTAATACCTTTCAAAAATATTACGAGCAAGAAGAACTCAAAAAATATATTGATCAAGTCCTCAACGTCGATGCAGTTCCGGTGGCGCTTGGGGTTTATTTTGTCTTCCGTGATGAAGCCGAAAAAGAAAGTTTCAAAGCCATCCGCTTCTTTTCGCGCACTTATACACCGCGAGTCCGCATCCCTAGCAAGCGGTTTGAAGATTATCAGGAAACACTGCAACCACTCATGGAGTTTTTCACCAAACGCGGGAGATTACCTGTCAAGGGTGAACTAACAAACGAACAAGAACTATTAAGCGAATTTGGTAACTTTCGCCGCGCCTTTGCAGTTGTGTTGCAAGCCACCGATGAAGCAGAATGGGATGCGATCGCCTATCGTCGTTCTTTAGATATTCAAGTTTACCTTGCCCTCACCCACTTTGATAAACGCCCCAGATTTTCCCAACTAGCGCCAGAAATGCGCCACGACATCAAAGCCTTTTTTGGTAGTTACGAGGAAGCTTGCGAAGTCGCTGACCAAAAATTATTTAGTTTGGGTAGACCAAAAGTTATCCAAACAGCCTGCGAAAAAAGCAAAATTGGCAAACAAACACGCGGCGCACTTTACGTTCATGTTTCCGCCCTCGCCGCCCTCGATCCCTTACTCCGCATTTACGAAGGTTGCGCCAGCCGGACTATTGGGCGTGTTGATGATGCGACGCTGATTAAATATAACCTTGAGCAACCACAAATATCCTACTTATTTTATCCAGACTTTGACACAGACCCCCACCCAGCCTTAAAAGCCAGCATCACCATTGACTTAAAAACTTTGTACGTCACTCATCGAGATTATGCAAATCGGGCAAATCCACCTGTTCTGCACCGGAAAGAAACTTTTGTTACACCTAATTATCCCCAATACGAAGAATTTGTTAAACTCACCCAACAAGAACAGGAATTAGGTTTACTCAAGCAAAAAAGTGACATTGGCACACGAGAAGGTTGGTTAAAATGTCTGGCTGAACATGGAGTAGAAATTAGAGGACATCAAGTTTATCCGATCAAAGAAAGTTAGGAGACTGCTAATCATTTTGCAAGTTATACCAAATTGAAGGTTATGAAACTATGCAGTAACTATGGCAAGATAACTGCAATTCGCTCCAGTGAGTAAGGAATATCGAAACGATGAAAGAAATCCAAGCACTACGCCAAGCCGTCCAAAGTCGCAAAATGGGGGCTTTGTTATTGCTGGGTTTTGCATCGGGATTGCCTTTGTTCTTAACTAGTAGAACATTGCAATTGTGGATGCAAGATGCCAAGGTTGATATCGGCAAAATTACTTTATTTGGTTTGTTGGCGTTGCCTTATTCTCTCAAATTTTTGTGGTCGCCGTTGTTAGATAGGTTTGTACCGCCGTTTTTGGGCGCGAGACGAGGTTGGTTGATTTTAACTCAAGTTGGTTTAGCAATTGCGATCGCCACTCTTGCATTACAACAGCCTTCCCAAAGTGACCAAGTATTGCAAATACTAGCCATCAACTGTTTAATTATCACCTTTTTAAGTGCCACCCAAGACATCGCTGGTGATGCTTACCGCACCGATATCTTAAACCCTCTAGAAGCAGAAGCCGGTGCATCAGTTTGGGTACTCGGCTATCGTGTTGCTTTGTTTGTTACTAGTTCTCTAGCTTTGGTTTTAGCTGATCACTTACCTTGGAACAGTGTTTACTTACTGATGGCTGCTTTAATGGCAGGGAGTATCTTTGTCAGCTTATCAGCCCCCAGAGAACCACAGGTAAGTAATCACAGAGAAACCGCCCCTATATCTGTCAAAGATGTGATATTCGTACTATTTATCACAGGCTTGGTAGCTGGTTTACT
Source organism: Nostoc sp. FACHB-280 (assembly GCF_014697615.1). Classification (GTDB taxonomy): domain Bacteria; phylum Cyanobacteriota; class Cyanobacteriia; order Cyanobacteriales; family Nostocaceae; genus Nostoc_B. The sequence continues at coordinate 55,436 of NZ_JACJSD010000005.1, forward strand.
GGGAGGAGTTTTTCTTGGCTATATTGCTTTGCCTGTGTTTTATTGGCTATTGGCAGGTTTGATAATAGCTTGGATAGTTTCATCTTTATTATTGCCTGATGAATTACTGGGTGAAGCTCAAGAAAATCAAGCCCCTCAAAACTTACAACAAGCAATTTTTCTGCCTTTTAAAGAATTTTTTCATCGCTTTGGCTTAACTCAAGCTGGTGCAATTCTGATATTTATCATTCTTTATAAACTGGGTGATTCTTTGGTTGGTATCACAGCTAATTTATTTTTGCGAGAAATCAGCTTTACTAAAACTGAAATTGGTGCAATTCAAGCAGGGATTGGCTTTCTTGCCACAACTGTCGGTGTATTAGCTGGTGGGGTAATCTTAACCAAAATTCACCTAAATCGCGGTTTATGGATATTTGGCATACTGCAATTATTGAGTAACTTGGGTTATTATGCTTTAGCTGTTGCTGGCAAAAATTACTCGTTATTAATTTTGGCAGTAAATATCGAAAATTTTAGTGCCGGATTAGTAACAGTTGCTACAGTGGCCTTTTTAATGAACCTCTGCAATCACCGTTTTACAACCACTCAATTTGCATTATTTTCTAGCTTAATGGCGATTAGTAGAGATGTTCTTTCAGCACCGGCAGGCGATTGGGCAAAAGCCACAGGCTGGCCTTTGTTTTTCTTATTAACCCTAGTAGCAGCCTTGCCAGGATTGTTACTTTTACCGTTTGTTGCTCCCTGGAATCAAAAGCCAATGATAATATCTAGACCAGGACTAGAGGAAGAAGATGAGGATGTATGGGAAGCCAAGTAATTGTTGTTATTGGTACATTTATTCTTTTACTTACAGGTTTGTTACTTGGCTATGTCCTGTCACAATTAGTACTGGGATTTTTGACTTTTAATCTCTTTACCTTTTTTGGTACACTCAGCCTAATTTTAATTTTCGGTACACTGTATTACGTTTTATTTTGGCAGTTACGCCGAGAACAATCCAGCGTTGTGCCGGAAAGTATGTCCGCAACAGAGATTAACGATCGCATCACCGACAACCAACTCAAAAACAGGCTGATTGCCAAGTTAGACGGTGATACCGCCACAGCTGAACGCTTAATTGAACAAGCCAAGCAAAATTATCCCGGTATGCCAGAAAGTTGGTATTGCGAGCGAGTTATGGATGATTTAGAACGCGATCGGCGTTAAGGTTAAAGAAGAGAGGCAGGAGGCAGGGGGCAGAGGAAAATGCTTCAACTCAGCACTCAGCACTCAGTTTTTTTCTTTTGACTTTTGACTTACTAAATATGGCTATAATTCGTCAATACATCGCCCCACTACTAGTACTTTTAGTATTTATCGTTGCCTTAGTAGCAGTCAGCGCCCGAATATTTTTGCCGGCTGATATGGCAGCACCCGCACCTATTGAAGAAACCGGGGTAATTTTGCCAGCTACAGCGATGGATTTATTCACCTTTAGCAAATAAAGTGTCTGAGCAATTACTACCAGGGTATTTAATTCGTCGCGGTTCAACATTAGAGCGATCGCTCCTTGTCAAGTTCATGCAACGCACTTACCAGGAGCGATTTCCCCAGCAAGATTTTGCCCACCTCGCCCGCACCGTCGAGCAGTATTTATCCCAAGATACGCCTTTGTGGTGGGTAGATGTGGAATTAGGGGTACAGGGGGATAAGGGTATAGGGAAAGTAGAGAGAAATGAGCAAGCAACTAACTATAATTCCCCTTCGTCTCCCTTGTCCCCCCTGTCTCCCTCATCCCCCATCGCTTGCCTCTGGGTGGGAAATGCCATAGATCAAGTCAGTGGCGATCGCCATGCTCATATTTTTTTGCTTTACGTCGTCCCAGAACATCGGCGTAAAGGTATTGGTAAAGCTTTAATGCAGTATTTAGAAAAATGGGCAATTCAACGAGGTGATAAACAAATCGGTTTACAAGTCTTTGAATCTAATCAACCTGCTTTAAATCTCTACAATCAACTGGGTTATCAAACTCAATCTTTGTGGATGCTGAAAGAACTGTCAGGTTATTTCGTTGGTGACAGCCATGAGTAGCAGTTTTGCGATCGCAGTACCGCAACAATTTATTTACTGTACTAACAATTCTGAAACACCTGGGACAGTTAGTGATTAGTCAATAGTTATCTTCTCTAGTCCCTAACCTCTAGCCTAAGCGTCTCTTTTTCCCAAACAAATCTCATCATGTCGAACATAAAGTGTACAATAATCTAGCAAATACCTATCAGGCGCTGAATTATTGGCACGGGGGGTTATCTGTATAGTAGTCGAAGCATAGGTGAGGAAATTAAAAAAGCATGAATGCTAGGTATAGTAAACTTTTACCTCCTGCCTTCTGCCTCCTGCCTTCTGCCTCCTGCTACAAATCCCACTCGGCATTTAAATGACGTATGTATGACGACGATGACCTAAGCCTACTCGATCCAGATGTAGAGCTAGAAAGCCCTCTCGATAAAATGGAGCCACTCAATGCGGAGTCAGAAGTGGCAAAGCCCGATCCAGAAGTGATGTTAGCACTTTTGGAAGATTCTCAACCCCAGCAGAGAATGTTGGCGGCGCGTGCTTTTTGTGATATTGAAGATGAAAGGGCTACCCCGCTACTCATTGGCCTGTTAAAAGATTCCTGTCCCCTAGTGCGAGTGAGTGCCGCGTATGGTATTGGTCGCAATCCCAGCCAAGAAGCAGTAGAACCATTAATTGCCCAACTTAACCAAGATTGGAACGGTTATGTACGTAAAGGTGTAGTTTGGGCGTTGGGGAATTGCCGCGATCGCCGTTGTCTAGCACCCTTAGCTGATGCTTTAAGAACAGACATTTCCGCAGTGCGTTTGTGGTCAGCGAGTGCTTTAGCCCAAATGGCAGGAGTGGCTTACGAAGCAGTGATTGGGGCAATTCCCGCCTTAATTGAAGCGTTAGTCCAAGATCCAATTCCCGCAGTTCGTAGTAATAGCGCCTGGGCAATTGGACAGTTATGCAAAGAACTACCCTCTAATATTGTTTACGCCACAGCCATTGATGCCTTAATTCAAGCCTTTGCCGAAGATCAAGATTTAGGCGTGCGAGAAGATGCTAAAGCCGCACTACTCGGCGTAGGAGACCCCCGTGGCTTACAGCTAATCGAAACTTTAGAACAAGAAGGATGGTTTTGATCAAGTCAAAAGTCAAAAGTGATTTTTAACTATTAACTTTTGACCATTGACAAGCTTCACTTATTTTCTGATGTTGGCTTAATTAAATTAAGGTCATAAGGGCGTTCGATATCATCTTCGCCTAAATACTCGCCGTTTTGAATTTCCAAAATTACTAAGGGAATTAAACCAGGATTTTCAACTTTGTGTAAGGTTGCGGCTGGAACATAAGTTGATTCATGACGATTAAGCAACATTTCCGTATCGCCACAAGTTACCTTAGCTACCCCAGAAACTACCACCCAATGTTCATTGCGGTGGTAATGGATTTGTGGTTTAATGCCATGCCTGGGCTTAATTTCTACACGACTAATTCTATAAGTATCACCTTCTTCGATTACCTCTACGTTACCCCAGTATCTCGCACCGGAATGTGAGGACAATTCATGGCTATTAGATTGCTCGTTGTTCTCATTTTGATTCATAACCAAACTGCTCAACCAATCGACTACCAATATTGTGAAGTAATTTAGCGTATATTAGTTGACAATTTGCCATAATCGCTACTGTTATAGCAGTCCTATGTGAGATATGAACAAAAGAGACAGGGGAGACAAGGTAGACAAGGGAGAGGATTGTTTATGAAGAAGAAGTCAGAAATCAGGAGTCAGAATGCCGTATGAATTCTATATGACACTTCTCCTGTCGGAGACGCTACGCGAACGGCAAGCTCTAAACTCCATCCCTTTATGAGTGAAGTATTCACCAATTCTGAATTCTGTCTTCTGACTTTTTTTATCAATATTTGGAACTAGAGAAAGTTTAAGAAATAATAGTAATTTTATGTCTAGTCAAACTATCTGCAATGAATGTGCTTTTCATGTTGAAACTGAATCAGGAATAGAGTGTATTCACCCCGATGAATTAGTAGTTAATTGTGCTATTGTGACTTTTTGCAGTTCTTTTCAACCTGCGGAAGAAATTGATAGCCCATGTGTGACTTTTGGTCAGGAATAATAAGTGAGAATTCCGCACTCAGGAGTCAGCAGTAATACCCTGAAATTTAAAGGCAATTTAGCATTTAAATTTTGTGGTCTTCAATCTGTGGCCTTTCTTTTCACCACTGATTGCATTCCGAATCCTGAATTCTGACTTCTGAATTCTTCAATCTTGTTGCTGATTATCATTTGGTCTATTAGTTTCTAACAGACGAGACATAAACACATCTGGTTTGCGACTCATAACAGAGATAACTTTATCAATAGCAACTACTTCACTGGTTTTAACAACCATTTCCCACAAAGTATCTTCTTCTGTATCTTTATTATGCGTTCTGTGTTTAAAGCATAATAAATCGTCACAAACATTGATAATTGTTGCGAAATACCACTTATCTCTGATCAATAACCAAATTTCTTGATCTAAGTAACTTTGTAGAACTGATTTCACAATTATTTAGATGATGAAAAACAATGTGGTAAATACTATTTGGGGATAACAACTTGATGCAAGAGGGAAAATACTTAATCGTAATTACAGGAAATAATACAAGGTAATCTGCACCTAAGCCGAAAAGGATGCGAAGACTAACCGCGAACACCATTCACATAAGCAGCCGTCAAATCGTGCTGTGGTGCAGTAAAAATCTGCTCGACTGTACCATATTCGATTAATCTGCCTACTTCTGCTTGTACCCAAAACAGGGCAGCGTAATCGCCAATGCGTCTAGCTTGAGCAAGGTTGTGGGTGACAATTACTACTGTGTAACGTCCCCGCAGACTGGCAATTAAATCCTCAACTACGCCGCTAGAAATCGGGTCGAGGGCGCTACAGGGTTCATCAAATAATAAAACTTCTGGTTGCAAAACCAAAGCACGGGCAATACACAAACGCTGCTTTTGTCCACCAGATAGAGATAAGGCAGAAGTATTCAGTCTATCTTTAACTTCGTCCCACAGTCCGACATCTTGCAGTGTGGTTTCAATTAGCCAGTCGAGTTTTGCGCGGTTTTTAATTCCGTGTTCTTGTAGGGGAAATGCCAGATTCTTCCAAATGGAAAAGGGGAAAGGATTGGGTTTTTGGAAGATTGTCCCCACACGCCGACGCAGGCTAATGACATCTATTTTTTCATTGAGAATTTCTAAAGTATCTAAGCGAATGCTTCCCGTTACTTTGGTATGAGGAATTAAATCAGTCAAGCGATTTAGACAACTCAAAAAACTGGTTTTACCACAACCGGAAGGCCCCACCAATGCCGTAATCTTTCCGGCGTGAATGGGCATAGTAATATCTGTAAAAGCAGCTTTTTTGCCGTAATATAAACTCAGTTGTTCGGTTTGCATTGAGGGTAGAGATAACCGAGAATTTTGCCTAATTTGAGATTGCTTCATAGTGTAATTCTCCCCGCTAACCAAAACTTAGCTGTCCAAGTTGCTATAACATTCACCAGCAACAATAAAACCAACAGCACTAAGGCAGAGGCGTAGGCGTTAGCATCTCCGCCAGCCACATTCATGGATAAATCAAAAATATGCACTGATAGCGATCGCCCGGAATCTAGTAATGACTCTGGCATCCGATCTACATAACCACTAGTAAAAATTAATGCGGCTGTCTCGGCGATCGCTCTGCCAATCCCCAGCACTAAACCCACAATTAATCCCGGTGTCGCTGCTGGTAAGAGCAGTTTTCCTAATGTAGTGGTACGTGATAATCCCAAGGCTGCTGCCCCTAAGCGATACTCAGCCGGAACAGCTTGCAATCCTGCTTCTGTAGAACGGATGAGAATTGGTAACACCATACAAGCTAAAGTCAAACCACCAGACAAAATTGAAAAGCCTAATCCCAACTTAATGGCGAACAAGGCGTTACCAAACAAGCCAAAGACGATGGATGGTACTCCTGCTAATACATCTAAGCTACGCCGGACTAAACGCCCAAACAGACTTTCAGTGGTGGTAAACTCGGCTAAAAGTACAGCAGTACCAACACCAAGGGGGATAGAAACCGCCATACAAACCCCCAATATCAAACAAGTAGAAATCAAAATTGGGGCAATTCCCCCCTCACGCCCAGTATTGCGCGGTGCAGTTGTCAGAAATTCCCAAGATAGCTGTCCGACACCGTGCCAGAGGATATCGCCTAAAATCCAGCAGAAAACGGCAGTGACAAATAAAGCGATCGCCCAAAAGACAAGGGTAGGTAATTTTTTAGCCATAGATGTTTCTCCTACTCACACCTTCGGCAAAGGCTACTAAAATAGCGATCGCTCCCATCAGCAATAAACCACTGACAAACAATGCTGCACGGTGATTTCCTGTAGCGTAAGCCATTTCTAAAGCAATATTGGCAGTCAGGGTGCGAATGGGGTCAAATATACTCAGGGGTGTTTGGACTACATTGCCACAAACCATTAACACTGCCATTGTTTCCCCTATCGCCCGTCCCGTTCCTAAAATCAAACCAGTAAATAAACCAGATTTCGCCGCAGGTAAAACAACGCTTCTAATTGTTGCCCAGCGAGAAATTCCTAAAGCAGCTGCACCTTGTAAATACTCCGTCGGTAATTCCGAAAAACTAGCTTCTGCGGTTAAGGCGATGGTAGGCAAAATCATTAATGTCAAAATCGCAATTCCCGCTAACAAACTTGTTCCTGGTGGTTGCAGTTTGCCAATCAGTGGTACAAGAACAACCAAACCCCAGAACCCGTAAACTACAGAAGGAATCCCAGCTAGTAAATTAATTAACTGCCGATATAATCCCCCAACTACAGGCGGCGCATAATACTGACAAAAGATTGCTGAACCAATACCCAAAGGTGCAGCAAATAGTACAGAACCGAATGTTACCAACAGACTACCCCAGAGCATCGGCAGTAAATTATACAGTCCTTGCACTGGATGCCAAGAGCGATCGCTCACAAAACGCAACCATCCCACCTCTCGCAGTATCGGTAATGCTTCGAGTAATAAGAATGTGGTAATTAAGATAACGATAATACCTGTAGTTAGAGCTAACCCCCTTAATATCCACAAGAGAAAAATATCACTTTGAGATGGGGACAAAATCTTGGTTTTTAACAATGTCATGAACTTGTGGCGATTGTGCAAACTCGATAAATGCTTTATCTAAGCCTTGGGGCTGGGTTTTAGTCACCAAATTGAGAGGACGGGACAGGGGAAACGTCCCATTCTGCACATTCTCTGTGGTGGCAGCAATTCCATTCAGGGGCAGTAATTTAATGGTCACGCCGTTATTGATAATAAATTCCGCCGTACCAATTGATACATAACCAATGGCATTAGGATTACCTGCTACTGTCTTAATCCCCTGCTGATTGTCTCCAATCACTACCGATGCTTTGACATCGTTATTTTTGAGTTGGAAATAGCTCAGAAATAATTCCAGGGTAGAACGTCCCTCAGCTTTATTGACAACTGTAATCGGTGCATTTTTGCCGTTAACCTGTTGCCAGTTGTTAATTTTACCCGTGTAGATATCACTAACTTGTTGATTTGAGAGGGATGTGACGGGATTATCTTTGTGTAAAATTATGCCAACTCCGTCGCGGGCGATCGCAAAAGCTTGTAAATCTTTTTCTTCTTCTTTGAGGCTACGAGATGCCATCCCAATATTAGCAACCCCTGTACGCGCATCCGCAATCCCGCGAGATGAACCGCCTGTTTGCACATCTATTCGCACATCAGGATGCTCTGATTCAAATCGCTTACCAATTTCTGCCGCCAATGGTGCAACTGTACTAGAGCCTGTTAAAACTAATTTTCCTTGTAATTTGTTGGTTGGTTGAGTTGCTGTTGGGGATGGTTGGGTACAAGCTTGTAACCCTAAGCCAATTGTGAAAGCGACAGTAATAAATGCTATGGTTTTGAGTCGTTGCATCGCAAAATTCTGGTTCTATTCAAAACAGAGGAGACAACAGCCTAAATCAATTGCTTTACCAGCGTTGACTTGGTGAATCGTCGGGACAAAATGGTAAAGTACTGCCTTACCATCTCGTGTCGCTTCTACAAAACCGGCCTCCCGTAAGATTTTTAAATGATGGGATAATAAACTCTGCTCTAGCTTTAAAACAGAATTCAGTTCCCCTACGTGTAACGGGCCTTCCATAAGAATTTTCAGAACAGATAAACGTGTTGTATCTGCTAAAACTTTGAGTTGACGGGCGCAAAAGTCTGGAGACGAGACATTTTTAGAGTTCATCATTCATCTTTGGTATGGTTTGAATGACTATTGATATGAAAAATTTTTCAAGTCCATATCATATAGCGGTTCTTGCTTGAGCGAGATACAAGCAAGAATACTTAACCGCCGATAAATTTGTACCTCAGCAGACTAGTAACGCTACGCGGAAATAAATTTTTAGACTTGAGACTGGAGTTGAGCGATCGCAGTCAGCATTTGTTGATAATATTCAATGTTGCCTTCTTGATAATAGATGTTGGCAGATTGTTGAAAATCAGCGATCGCACCGGGAAAATCTTCGAGTTGGCGGTAGATATCGGCGCGTAACATATAAGCGGAAGCCCAATGAGGTTGACGTTGTAAGGCTTGGTTTAAGTCTGTTAATGCGCCTTGCAAGTCTCCCAACAGCAAACGGCTACGCCCACGGTGATACCAGTCTTCAGCAAAACTGGGGTCAAGGTCAATAGCTTGGTTGTAATCAGCGATCGCACTGTGATAATTTTGCAGGGCATAGTAAGCACTGGCGCGATCGCTGTAAAATGCTGGCGAGTTGGGGTTGATTTGCAAAGCTGTGGTGTAATCTGTAATTGCGCCATGATAGTCTTGCAACGCATAGCGCAAGGAACCGCGATTGTAATAAGCCTCTACTAAACTGGGGTTAATTTTGATGGCTTGATTGTAATCAGCTAAAGCTCTTTGTTCAGCTTCTAAAAACCGCAAAGCGTTACCCCGATTACAATAAGCTGGAGCAAAATCAGGATCAATTCTAATTGCTTGGGTGTATTCTTCCACCGCAGCTAAATAATCTTGTAAAGCTTCGCGGGCTAAACCACGGCCATAGTATGCTGTGGCTAAGTTGGGATTGAGTTGTAAGGCGCGGTTGTAATCTAAAATTGCCCCTTGGTAATCACCCAAACAACGACGAGCCGTGGCGCGATCGCTGTATCCTTGGGCATATTCGGGATGAATTTGTAAGACACGATTGCTATCTGCGATCGCACTTTGATAGTCGCCCAACTGACAACGCGCATGAGCCAAAAACCCGTAGACTAAAGCTAAACTCGGATTTCTCTCTAAAGCTTGTTCATAATCTGCGATCGCACCTGGAAAATCGCCTAAAGTTGCTTTGACTAATCCCCGCTCGTAGTATGCTTGCACATCTTCAGAATTTAATTGCAGAGCTTGGTTAAAGTCAGAAATTGCGGCGGGATAATCTTTTAGGTAAGAACGGACAAGTCCACGATTGTAGTAGGCTGGGGCAAAATTGGGGTTAATTTGTAAGGCGCGATTATAATCAGCAATTGCGGCTGCATAATCTCCTAAAACATAACAGGTATTACCCCGGTAATGATAAGCCTCTACCAAATGCGGATCTAACTGTAACGCCCGTTCATGATCGGCAAGGGCTTGCTCATATTCTTCTAAAATATGGAAAATATTCCCGCGACTGCTGTAAACGGCAGCATACTGGGGATACCACTGTAAGGCTTGCTGAAAATCTGCTAATGCGCCTTGGTAATCACCACTTTCACTGCGAGCGATACCCCGATAATGAAAAGCTCGTGCTATATCAAAATCTATATATGTTGCTAATGCCGGGTTAATTTCAATCGCTTGATGATAATCTGCGATCGCATAATCATAATCACCCAACGCACAATAAACATTACCCCGACCGTGATGGGATTCTGCTAAGTTGGGATTGATTGCTAATGCCCACTCATAATCAGCGATCGCTTCTTCGTAATCTGCTAGAGAATAACGAGTGTTGCCGCGATTATGATAGGCTTCAGCAAAATGAGGATTTATTTGGATTGCTTTGTTAAAATCTGCCAGTGCGGCATCGTAATCTCGGAGTGAGGTATACAAAATATTACCGCGATTATAGTAAGCCTCTGCAAAGTCAGGCTTTAGCTGAATCGCCTCCGTATAATCTGCGATCGCACCTGGAAAGTTTCCTTGCAAATTTTTGTTAAAGCCTTGGTTAAACAATTCGTCAGCATTCATCTAAGTTCAATGGGCTGTAAAACTCCCGCCCCCTAATTTTAAGATGGGTGCTGTTTTGTATCAATTGACTTCAGCGGATTTTCATAATTTTCTCTGTAAATATAAGTTAGCAAAGACTCTCATACAGCAAAAAGATGTGTAATATCCTACTTATGATTGATCAATCAAAATTTACGCACCAAGAATTTTTTGTGGCGTATGAGTGTAATAAGTCTATAAACTCGTAATTATTTTAACATTCATACACTGATGAACTCATTACTCTACAGTCTTTCTCAAACCTGAGTTTTTCATTTTCTTACGTAAGTCATTGGGATTTTTATCTTGTTGTAAGATGAAAGACCCATTTAATTGATTAACTGACTCGTCAAGGTATAGAAACCAGACCCGTAATAAATAGATTTGTAAACAACTTCCTGATGTTTTCTATAATTACTTAAAAAGTTATTTATAGAAAAACACAGTAAAATTTGATAACAGATAACAGAGGTACTTCACCAATGAATATTTTGGTAACACCTGAAGATGAGCAACTAGATAAATTGCGTCTCGAATTAGCAAAATTTACAAATACCCAGGAAGTAATCAATACCAGCTTGAAACTAATAGAAGAAAACTCGCATCGTCCTGCGGATATAAATCCAAAAAGAACGATAGAAGATGATAATGCGTGCTGTCAAACATTTAGGGATCGCTCAATGGTTGAAGGGTGTGATCATCAAAAATATGACAATTATTTTGATTTGATTGAAAAATAAAGTTCATGAGTCTGGATTAGGGATTAGAGACTAGAACTAAGAATTTTTACTCAGTAAAACCTCAAAAAATCCCTGTTTCTAAAATCTAGCCTCTAACCTCTAGCCCATATTTTTAAGCCGCGACTTTTTCTTCTAGAGGTTTAAAAGTCTTTTTGGTGGCACCACAAATTGGACATTTCCAATCATCAGGAATATCTTCAAAAGGTGTACCGGGAGTAATACCTGAATCGGGGTCGCCAGCTACGGGATCATAAATCATACTGCATTGACGACAAATCCATTTACGAGTTTGGGGATCATCACCTGCTACTCTAGTGACAGCTTGTCCACCATTTAACACTTCTAATGCTTCAGTGTAGCGATCGGCGTGGTAATTTTCGATAAACTTGAGCAAGCCAAAACGGTGTGCAGCTTCTCGAAATGTATTAGCGTGTTCGCCAGATTCTTGTGCTTGTTTGAGAAATTCTACGGCGGCTGGGTTATCGCGATCGCTTTTTGCAGCTTCAGCAAATTCGGGATACATTGTAGTGTATTCGTAAGTCTCGCCTTCAATCGCTAAAGACAAGCAACGCGAAACAATTTGTTTTTTTTGTTCATCAGTTAAAGCGGCTGGATCTTTAACTACCAATTCTGGATGCAACAACTCAAAATGAGCAAAAGCATGTTCGGTTTCTTGTTCGGCGGTTTCACGAAACAGTTTTGCTAAATCCGAAAATCCTAATTTACTAGCAACTTTCGCAAAATATAAATATTTGCGGTTAGCCATCGATTCACCACCAAAGGCCGCTTCTAAGTTATGCAGAGTATTAATGTTGGATAAATCCATAGTTTGAGAATACCTGTCAGAAAATAGGTTTTTGAGTTTGGGTTGTCCCCAAAGCAAAACGCTGGATAATTGCCAATTTTCAATTGATTCCACAAATGAAACTAGATAATTTCACTATTCAGGAATTATTGGTTAATTGAGAATTACTGGCAAAAAACAAGCTATAAACTCAGATTGAGGAGCTAATTTTGTATAATAGAAAACGTTTTATACAATTTTTTTTCGCCCATTTTTCTTTACTTGTTTTGTCTGCCGTTCCAGGAAGATTATATAAGACGAACGTTTGATTTCTGAAAAACAGTAGACTTAAAAAGTAATTTTTTCGACTCCCTACCTGCACAGATAATTTCACATCTAAAACTGAATAACTATATAGCAATTCTAAATCATTTGTGAAATTCTCTTTCTTTTCCTCTTTCTCTTTCTTTGTGTCCTACCCTGCGGGAAGCCGCTATCGCGTCTATGCGCCCTTTGCGGTTCGTTAAAAAGAATACTTTTTCACAACTCAGATAGGATTGCTATAAAACCAAGAAGTAGATATTTGATAAATAAAAACCTCAAACGATCCCACCGTTAACGCGAATGTTCTGCCCAGTTATCCAACGTGCTTCTTCACTGGCTAAAAAAGCCACCACGTCGGCAATCTCTTGGACATCACCCAGCTTGTTAAAAGCCGACATTTGAGCTAAACGATTAATTTGTTCTGGAGTTTTGCCGTCGCGGAATAGTTCTGTATCTGTCGGGCCAGGAGAAACAACATTCACTGTAATTTCTTTAGCACCTAACTCTTTAGATAAAACCCGTGTTATTTGTTCCACTGCGCCTTTAGTTGCCGCATAAGCACTGTAAGTTGGCAACATCATAGCTGTGGTGGATGAAGAAAAGTTAATAATTCTGCCGCCTACAGCTATATGTTTTGCAGCTTGTTGACAGGCGAAAAAAGTTCCTTTGACATTCACAGCAAACAGTTTATCAAACTCTGCTTCTGTAATTTCTGTAGCTGGTTTGTAAATAATTGTGCCTGCATTATTCACTAAAATATCGATTTTGCCAAAATGGGCGATGGTTTTTTGAAATAGCTGTTCAATATCAGCCACATTACCCACATCAGCTTGGACAGAAATTGCTGACACTCCCAGCTTTTCGATTTCTGCTACAACTTCTTGGGCTTTAGCTGCATTCCCCGCATAATTAACTACGATAGATGCACCCTTTTCTGCTAATGTTAAAGCGATCGCTCTACCAATTCCCCGCGATGCACCAGTGACAATTGCAACTTTCCCGGTTAAAACTGCCATAAATAAATCCTGCTTGACTAGTGATTAGTTGCTCTTAACCTATCGCACAAAGGTTAAATTTACCTCTTCATAGAAGGGGACAGGGGACAGATAACAGGTGACAGAGTTATTTGTGCAGGAACGTAAAAACGCTCTCCTCTACATTTGGGCTTCCGGTTGCCGAGTGTTCGCGCAGCGTCTCCGTCAGGAGAAGTCAAGGCGATGCTTACCCTGCGGGAACAGGATATCAAAAGTCTGCTTCAGCTTGCACTAAGACTCAGGCACGATAGACACGCCATCCCGAATGTTCAGCAGTCCAGAGATAATAATTTTGTCTTCTGGCTGTAACCCGGCTAAAACTTGGTAATAGTTATTTTTGATATTGCCTAACTTAACTCGCTTTTGTTGCGCCACTAACTGAGAAATTCCTTGGGGAGTTGTTTGCTGTTGGGCGACATAAACAAAAGTCTCCCCCGCCACGCGAGTTACTGCTGTAGTTGGAATTAAAACTCCTGGACGCTGACTCCAAATTAATCTTGTGCGGACTAATTGACCTGCCCTTAATTGCCCTTGGGTATTGTTAAACAATGCTTTAATTAATATCGATGGTTGTTCAGTGTTGACATTGGGAACAATCAAAAACACTCGACTTGTACCCAAAACTTGCCCTTGGGTGCTGAGAATTTCCACAGGCATTCCCTTACGTAATTTAGGGCCGCGCTCTAGTGGTAAAGTTAAGGCAACTTCTAAAGGTCGAGTTTCAGCAACAGTCATCAGTCGTGAAGAAGTCGTGACAAAATCACCAGCTTTTACCGAAATATCACCCACCGTACCAGCGAAGGGAGCCGTAATTTTGTCATATTGAAGTTGTGCGGGTAGTTGTCTGTTGTTGGCGGTGGCTTGCTGGAGGGCTGTTTCAGCTTGCAAAATGCTAGTTTTTTGGGCTTGAATACGAGAATTGACAGCATCTAGATTAGCTTTTGCTGTCGCCAATCTATTAGCAGCTAAATCCTTGGCTTGGCGTGATATTGCACCTTGGTCTGCTAAATTGGCAGATTTTGCGTAATCTAATTGATTTGACTGGACTTCACCTAACTTTGATATGCGTTCTAATTCCAAAGCGCGGAGTGTGGCGCGGGCGCTTTCTAGGAGGGCGGCGGTTGCTTGAGTTGCATTATTATTACCCAGGTTGCTTGGTTGTTGGGCTTTATAATCTATCTGAATAATCGGTGTACCTATGGCAACTGTGTCTCCTGGCTTGACAAATATCTGAGTAACTTGTCCAGGAATTCTCGGTAAGAGGTTGATAGAACGTCGAGACTCTAAAGTGGCAATATAGTCTGCACTTTCTTCAATTGTGCCTAATTGCACAGGTGCAATTTTGGCTCTTACTCCTGGTGTTTGAGCTTGAATGGGTTTTGTTGGCTGTACAGGAGTAAGTAAACGCCAAGCGATCGCAACTCCACCCCCTATTATTAGTATTAAAGCTAACAATAATCGCCACCGTCGCCAATTTTTTTGAGGTGGTGGCGATGATGGTTCTGTCAGTTCTTTGTCAAAATCAATTTGAGGCTCAGGGGATGTCATGACTTATCAGGTTACTAAAAATAAAGTGAATAATTTTCGGTCTTTTTAGATGCAATTTACTGATACAGCATGAAGAGCAATAATAAATTATATGTTAGCTCTGTCTTAATATATAGCTTTTCTAGAGTAGCCCTAATCTATCAAAAGGTTAATGATAAAAATTTAGATTGTGATAAGTTTTTTAACTGTCTTGTTCGTTATTGTGTAAAATCCTGGAACCCTGCTAAGATAATCTGTTTATCTTTGGTTAGCAGTAAGAAAGAGCATTTTTTATGTATGTTTTTTTGCAAAAATCCTACTTGGTAGATAATGTTACATAATTGCTGAATTAACGTAAATTCAACGAGTGCTTTTTGACCTCATCCCCAGCTCCGACGAATGGAATTTGCGGCTATAAAAACAAAGTTCGCCTACGCGGACTAGTAGAAATCCGGTAATCTCAAGTTAGGTTTAATTTAGTCCTCCTACTTATTCAGAAATACCATAATGTTGTGCCTGCATATTCCACAAAGTTGTATATTCACCACCAAGCTGTAAAAGTTCTTGGTGCGTTCCATCTTCAATTAAATGACCAGCTTTCAGGACTAAAATTCGGTCAGCCATCCGTACTGAAGCTAGTCTGTGAGTAATTAAAATTGTTGTTTTACCCTCGGCTAATTCAATAAAGTGTCGGTAGAGGTCATATTCACTACGCGGGTCAAGTGCAGCCGTTGGTTCATCTAATAGTAATATCTGTGCATCTCGACGAACAAAAGCACGCGCTAAAGCTAACTTTTGCCACTGTCCACCAGAAAGTTCTGTACCGCCAAATTGTTTACCTAATGGTGTATCTTCTCTTGTGGGAAAATGATCAACGAGTGTGGTGATATCTGCTTTTTCGATTGCATACCTGAGAATATCTGGATTTTCTAAAGCCGCTAAATTTCCTAACGCGATATTTTCTCCCAGAGTCAGGGCGTAATGACCAAAGTCTTGAAAAACACCAGCAATTTGCTGTCGCCACTGTTGTAAATTTAAATTTCTCAGGTCTATACCATCCACTAAAATACAACCTTGTGTTGGATCATACAGCCGTGTTAAAAGTTTTACTAAAGTTGTTTTACCTGCGCCATTTTCGCCGACTATAGCGACAGTTTGTCCAGGGTAAATAGTAAAAGAAATATCTTGTAGAGCTAATCGATTATCTGGGTAATAAAAATCAACTTTCTCAAAAGTAATACCAGAACGAATCGGCATTGGTACTTGTTCTCCAGGGATGCTGATTTGCATTGGTATGGGACTGTCGATAAAATAGAAAAACTGCTGCATATAAAGAATATTTTCAAATAACTCTACCCAATTAGCGACAAATCTTTCGAGATTATTTTGAAAGTAAGTTAATGATTGCACAAATAAAAGTACACTACCAGGACTGAAATTACCCCGAAAAGCTTGTCTTACCACCCAATAAAAAGCAAAACCATTACCTAGAGTACTCAGAATAGCTAAAGTTGACGACCAAAATGCCTGTTTAGCACGCAGATGACGCATGGTTTGATGTAAAGATTGAAACGCTTGTAAGTAACGCTCGATAAAAAATGAACTTAGTTGAAACAACCGTATTTCTTTTGCGTAGCTATCAGTGAGCATGAGTGACGTGTAATATTGCATCCGCCGCGCCTGCGGACTATTTTCAAATAAAGTTAGCCAAATTGCTTTGCCATATTGAGAAGAAACGACGATTTGGGGTACAGTGGCGATCGCAATTACTAATGGTATCCAAAAAGCCAAGGGAACTAGTAACCCAACTATGACTATCAAAGTCACAAAAGAGCGACTTAATTCCACTAAATTTTCTAGTAAACTTAATGGTTTATAGCCGACTTGTTGCTGCAATATTTGTATTTCATCATAAAACAAAGAATCCTCAAAACGACTCAAATCTGCGAAATTATCTGCTTTACGCATTAACAATAAGCTGATATGTGCAGTTAACTTATCATTGAGATTTCCTTGCAGTGCAAATATCCAAGGATAAAGCAGTGATTCTAATAGTAAAGCTCCCACCCATCCTAATACCAAAGGTATCAGAACTGCATACCCTAATTCTCTACCAGATGTTAAGGCTGCTGCTACAGTATCTATTACTAACTTAGTAATCCAAACACTAATAGCAGGCAGAACACCTTGTAATAAAGTCACAGCAATTAAGAACATCATTTCTCTTGGTGCTGCTTGCCATAACAAAGGTAAAGAACGAAATAAAGCTTTAGCGTAGTCTGTAAACCAAACTCTCAAATCGCTCATCAATTAAACCTAATTATTGATATTTGAAGGCAGGGGGTAGTGGTTCGGCTCCTTTCGACTGCGCTCAAGGCAAGTCGCTCACCAAGCGGCTAGGTGGGTCACTTCGACTACGCTCAGTGACCCACCTACCTGCCTTCTTCATAATGCAGGCAGTTATATTAAATGCTATTTCAACTCAAAACCATCTTACTTAAGATAGAACAATCTGAATATAATGAGTCAAAAGTATACTACTCCAGTAAGAATAAAAAACTCTAGAAAAAGATAATGTTAGAGAAGTTAGATGATCAAGACAGGACAAGGTGTCGCTAACAATCGCAAAATATTTATCAAAGACAAGGTTTTTCGGGAAGATTAATCCTGTATGGAAATTCCCATCACTGATGACAAAGTGATTTGACCTGTTGTGGATTAGTGAAAATCTGAATCAAAAGCTGAATTTTGTTGTTTAACTATGTCTTAGTTGACATATATAGTTAAGCATCAACTACTGTCTGATTATCGGCTCGTCCTTCACATTTGCCTGTTCCCATATCTCTAATTTCACAAAACTTGTTGATGAATAAACATCAGCAAAATTTTTCGGCGATTTGAATGCAGATTTGTTAACAGGCTTATGAATTGAAGTTACAAGGAGTAATTGATAATGCTTGCGGAAAAAACACTGGCCCAACAAACAATAAATATGCGTTTGGAAGATAAAGCTGACAAATTAGAACAACTTTTGTTGTCTGAGGAGGAAATAGCAGCTTTAGAAAAATTGGCAATGCCAGGAATGTTAGAATCTGAAACTCAACAAAGATGGTTTGCTAATTGCGGCGGCTGTGGCGGATGTGGTGGCTGCTTTGGATGTCGCGGCTGTTTTCCTTGTCGTGGCTGTTTTGGATGTGGTGGATGTCGTGGATGTCGGGGATGTGGTGGCTGTGGATGTCGAGTTAGTGAAACTAGCTCAATGTCAAGTGTTCCAGATGACATAGATGAGTTTGGATTTGGATATTAAATAATCTGGGGATACCTAGATTCTAGATACCCGACTTCTTTAAGAAGTCGGGTATCTGAAACCAGGACATTTGAGAACAATTAATTTTTCTAAATCAAATAGGATTGCAATAACAGAAAAAATTTTTACCTGACAAATTCTAAAAAACAGTTTTGTAATTATTTTTGACAATTTTAAATAATCAGATAAAGCCTATGCAATTAAATGATACTCAACGTCTGCGTTTATTACAACATATTGTTGTTCATGTAACACCGTCAGATTGTAGTGGCGAAGAAACAATGATTTTCAATACAACACGCCGAACATTGACTGTAAAGGGTCAAGCACTGCGCGATATCGAAAGTATAGTTTTGCCGTTGCTAGATGGCTCACGAACAATTGGAGAAATTAAAGTAGAAATTGGGGAGAAATTAACAGATGCTTCTATCAATCAATGTTTACAGTTTTTGATGGAAAATCGGTTAGTTGAAGAATTATTAGAAGATGCGACTGATTTAAATATCCGGGCTGATTTATTGCCTCAAATGAGTCTTTATCATGAGTTGGGATTTCAGCAAAAGGATGCCCAAAAACAGTTAGCAAAAGCGAGAATTGCTGTTTTTGGACTTGGTGGTTCAGGGATGATAGCAGCAATCAACTTGGCTAGTGCAGGGATTGGTTTTCTGAGATTGTGTGATGATGTCTGCACACTTACTGCTGATTTGATGATGTCAGACTCAGTATTTAATCAAATTGGGGCTTTGCGGGGTGTGGAAGTTGCACAACAACTTGCCGCGATCGCAGAAATCACCGAAACTGAAATTGTGACCGATAATTTCACAGATGATGCCACTGTCAAGGCTTTACTAGAAGATGTTGACTTGGTGATTGTCGCCACCGATGCGGTCTCCGTCAATCTTGCCTATCGTCTGAATAGATTATGCTGGCAGATGCAACGCCCATTATTACCAGGTGGCACGGCTGGTGTGGAAGGCACTTTTGGGCCGTTAATCTATGCTCAAGATAGCCCTTGTTATCTCTGCTATCGGATGCGGTCAATAGCTTGCGCCAAACTCCCAGAGGCAGAATTAGCCATTGAGCGATTTCTTGACCGAGAACGGCGTTCTCAACCAAGGCTACAAGAAACTTTACCCATCGCCCAGATGTTAGTAGGAAGTTACCTAGCTTTGGATACCATTAAAATGTTTCTTGGTTTACCCATCGCTACAGATGGCAAATTAGTGCATCTAGACTTGTTGGGTACAAAACTCACTCACAATGTTGTGCTGAAAAAACCTGGTTGCCCTCATTGTTCACAACAGGAGAGAATCAGTGAATAGTGCGATCGCTAGTCCACGTTGGCGTGATTTAGTTAGCCCTCATACTGGTATCATCCGCGCCATCGATAGGTTTACCAAGCCTTATACAGAGTTTGATTTCCCAGTTCTCTGGCAAGCCGAATTAGCTAATTTTCAATTGCGTAAACAGCCAGATGATTTACGCTACGGTGTCGGCAGAGGAATGACAGATGAACAAGCAATTTTTGGGGCAGTTGGAGAAGCCGTAGAGCGATACTGTGGCAGTATTGTGAATTATCGCCAACTCATAATTAGTAGCTACGCAGATTTAACTTATCCCGCCGTCCCGCCGCCAAGTTTTTTCTCATTTTCTGACACCCAATACTCTGACCCCAATTTTCCTTTTCCTGCTTTTGATGAAACAACGCAGACTTCCTGGATAACTGCCATATCTCTCACCAGTAACCAACCAGTATTAGTCCCAGCATTTATGGTTTATTTTGACTGGGATAGCCATCAACCAGGAGATTACATTTTACCTGTGACTTCCAATGGTTTGGCTAGTGGCCCAAATCTTGAGTTTGCGGCTGACAGTGGCTTGTGTGAATTAATTGAGCGTGATGCTTTCATTATTAATTGGTTAAACCGCTTACCTGCGCCCCGGATTTATTTCGCCCACCGTCCCGGAATTGAAACAGAAATTTTACGCCACTACGCCCGATTTGGCATTGAGTTAGTTACCTTTTATTTGACTACTGATATTAATATCCCAGTGGTGATGGCGATGTTAATTGACCGTTCCGGCAGAACTCCGGCTGTCGCCACTGGTTTAGGATGTCATCTGGATGGTTCAACGGCGCTACGTAAGGCAATTTTTGAAGTTTGCCAAGCCCGCTTTGGTGACATAGAACGCAAAGCTAACGGTGCTGGTTCTCATCTTCATCAATATCAAGATGTACAACAATTAGATGATCACAGCGCCTTTTTCTACACAACCACTCGCCTAGGTGAGTTGGAATTTTTATTTGAGCATAACAATTGCATAGCCGTTGAAGATTTACCAACTTATATTTCTTTAACAGAGGCAGAAAAATTACAGACTGTCATTAAAAGATTGCATTCTGTGGGGGCTGAACCATATTTAGTTGATATTACAACTCCTGATGTGGCACCGCTTGGTTTTCGCGTCGTGCGGACTTTGGCGAGTGAATTAGTGCCGATATATTTTGGTTATGGGTTAGAACCATTGGGAAATCGGCGGTTGTTTGAAGTACCACAAAGGTTAGGTTATGGTGGGCGACGCAGCGAAGCTGATTTAAATCCCTGTCCACATCCTATGGCTTAAATTAGGTCGGAGGCAGGGGGCAGGGGGCAGGGAGCAGGGGGAAAAAGAGTTTGAGAGAGTTCTTGCTTAAGTCCGAACAATTTTGGATTTTATTACACCCCTATACCCCTTACACCCTGACACCCCTTTTCAAAGCAAGACTATCTTTTAAATCACTATGTATACAGTCAACGAGCCACTAGAATTAGCTCTTCTCTATCATTTAAACTCCCCAGTACCGAAAAGTTCTGTCAAGCGCGTTCCGGCTACGGAAATGCGGTATATGCCGGAGGCTCCTTTTTTGGAACTTCCCAAAGCACCACATAACAATTCTTTGAGCCTACTTTTAGAGGGGCGGTCTTCTGTGCGATCGTTTGCTAATACAACTATGCCATTGATTCAATTAGCTCAGTTGCTGGATGCGGGATGTGGTCTGAATGGGTTGCGTCACACAGAGGATTACACCTATGAAGCGCGAAACTCACCATCGGCGGGGGGGCTGTATCCGTTGGAAGTGTTTGTCTCAACCCAAGCTGTGGAAAATTTAGCTGATGGACTTTATCATTATGAACCGCGTGGTCATGGCTTACATCTGGTGAATAATGCAGTACCTAATGACTTTGTAGAAGCTTTACTGCAACAAGATTATATTGTGAATGCAAATGCTTTGGTGATATTCACGTCTATTTTTATGCGATCGCTGTGCAAATATGGTGCGCGGGGCTACCGTTTTGCACTTTTAGAAGCTGGTCATCAAGCAGAAAATGTTTGTCTGATGGCTGTGCAACTAGGTCTGGGTAGTCTTTGCATCGGTGGTTTCCATGACCTCAGCCTCAATCAGATGTTGGGTATTGATGGCAAACGTCATGCGGCGCTTTATTGTGTTGCTGTCGGTACTAGTGCCGTAATTTGATATCAAAATGATGCAATGAAGTTTAGATTATATAAAATAACCGCAGATAAACGCAGATGGAGATAGATTTCATCTGTGTTTATTTTTATTCACATCTTAATAACTAAGTCGGTGCGAAAAAACAACACTAAGGTAAGAAAAATAAGCAAAGCTACTATCCTCTTCCCTTCTGAATCCTGCCTTCTGCCTTTCCATAACGATAATATTTAACACTGAGCTACTTATGTATTTTTCGGAAATACGTCATAGCTTCATTGTGCAATTTATTTTTCTAAATTTGGTAATTAAGTTTACTGAAACTGTAAATGACATAGCTTAGGTGTTCACCTTATTCTATTAATTAAGCAAGGAGTTGAGCCACTAAACAAAACTCATCAACTAGCTAACTAAAATCTAGTTCAAAAAAGAGAAGGTCTACACTATGTCTCAAGAATTATTTACCGACTTAGCAATTGAACAACAAGAAACCATTTCCGGTGGTAGCCTTACTATACCTGTCCTAAGTGGAAATCTTCAAGAAATTAATGGTGCCTTATTTAAACAAAATACTAAGGTTGTACAGTTTGCTACTACTGCAACTGCTGGGCCTAATGGTGCTTCTTCCACTAAAGTATTCAGTGCTGGACAAAATAATATTCTCAGCAAATCTGGAGATATTCTCAAGTTCTCTTGGTAGTTGAGTACCTGCATCATTTAGATTCCAGAATTATCATATATAGCGATTCTGTATCAGATCAATTCGCCCCCTAAACGCATCTACCAAAAATCGCAAATACTATCAATTTGCTGCTGAATTTCTTGGTCAATCAGAATTATCCAGCAGAGAAGATGAGGAATGATTCTGGAATCTTATTTTTAGTAATTTCCACAAAACCTAAGTTCTAGCAGCTACACAAAGCAAGCAATCAACTTACGTCATGCAAATAACGGAGTGTTTTAACTATGTCTTACGAATTGTTTATTGATATCAACGAAGAACAACAACAAATAGTAACTGGTGGTTCAATTGCTGTAATGAGTTTACCCAAACTGCAAGAGTATAATTATGCTAGTTATCAGCAAAATATGAAGCTTGTGCAGTTTAGTACTACAGCCACTTCTGGGCCTAATGGTGCATCTTCTACGAAGATTTTCCAAGCTGTCAACGATAATCGTTTAAGTAAGGCTGGCGACCTTCTTACATTCCAT
The DNA here is from genome assembly GCF_014697615.1 of Nostoc sp. FACHB-280. Taxonomy (GTDB): domain Bacteria; phylum Cyanobacteriota; class Cyanobacteriia; order Cyanobacteriales; family Nostocaceae; genus Nostoc_B. The sequence continues at coordinate 78,245 of NZ_JACJSD010000005.1, forward strand.
TGGTAAGTAATTAATTGTCTAATCAAGATTCCAGAATTTTCATATTATGTCAATTTGGCGGTCGAAACAAGTGAAAATTCTGGAATTTTCTTATTTGCCAAAGATGGAGTTACTATTATGTCTGCACACTTAGAAGATAAATCATCAGAACTATTTATTGATTTATCAGAAAAAGAACAAGAACCAGTCAAAGGCGGTTCTTCCTATCCTGGACTTAGCCTTTATAATATGTTCTTTCAAAGAACAGAAATAGCCAGCTTTGCCAACATTAACAGTACTTATTCTGATGGTATTCGCAGCTTTTCTTCTCAGCAACAAACAGGATATCGACTTTCACAGGTGACTTTTGGTTTTAGTGGGGGCGAATTTGGCGGTGGAAGCAGAGGAAGGAAAGCCAGAAGAAGAAGACAATATTTACTCAATATGTTGTTTGAATTGATGTCTATGTTTGGGTAAATATTGCCATTAATACTATTACCTCTAAAATGCAAAACAAAATTGACAACTGAGTAGTTGTCATGATTTAGGGTAATTTACTTATGAAACACCAATTTGTGAAACAGCACAGTGAAGAAGACTGTGGGGCCGCTTGTTTAGCTGCTATTTCTAAATATTATGGACGTACTTTTACCCTCAGTCGCATTCGTGAAGCTGTTGGGACTGGACAATTTGGAACTACTTTATTAGGTCTAAAAAGAGGAGCAGAAACACTAGGCTTTAATGTGCGTCCTGTGAAAACTTCACCAGAAGTTTTAAACCGGATAAATGAAGCACCTTTGCCAGCCATTATTCATTGGAAAGGTAATCATTGGGTTGTATTATATGGCAGAAAAGGTCAAAAATGTTTAGTTGCTGATCCGGCTGTGGGGATTCGCTATCTTTCTAAACAAGAGATAGCAGAAGGTTGGGCTGATTGGTTGATGCTGTTATTAGAACCTGATCCGATTAAGTTTTTCGCACAAGCAGATGAAAAAGTTGGTGGATTTTGGCGTTTCTTTCAGCGCGTCTGGATTTATCGCGCGATTTTAGCGCAAGCATTACCTCTGAATTTGATGTTGGGATTGCTGTCTTTAGCGTCGCCATTTTTAATGCAGATTCTGACTGATGATGTGCTAGTTAGAGGTGATACACAGTTACTTACTACTGTAGCGATCGCAGTTGTAGTGATGAATTTAATTTCCCACAGTCTTTCCTTTGTTCAGTCTAACTTAATTGCTCACTTTGCTCAACGGCTGCAATTAGGTTTAGTCTTAGAATTTGGTAGACAAATTCTGCGTTTACCGCTTGCTTATTACGAATCACGGCGCAGTGGGGAAATTGTCAGTCGCTTACAAGATATTGACCAGATTAATCAGTTAGTTGCTCAACTAGTTGTTGGTTTACCCAGTCAATTTTTTATTGCTTTGATATCTTTTGGGTTTATGGTCTTCTATAGCTGGAAACTCACACTAGTAGCTGCATTGATTGGTATAGTGATGAGCTTATCAACAGTAGTTTTTCAGCCGACTTTACAACAAAAAACTCGTGAGCTTTTAGTCCAAGAAGCAGAAACACAAGGCGTTTTAGTCGAAACCTTTAAAGGCGCACTTACTCTCAAAACTACAACTTCTGGGTTGCAATTTTGGGATGAATTACAAAGCCGCTTTGGTCGGTTAGCAAATGTTACCTATCGCACAATTCAAATTGGTATTATAAATCATACTTTTTCTGGTTTTGTTTCGGGAGTTGGGAGTGTAGTTTTGCTGTGGTTTGGGGGAAATTTAGTAATTAATCCAGCCGAAAATTTGAGTATTGGGCAACTTTTTGCTTTCAACTCAATGAATGGTAATTTTTTAGGATTAATTGCTACTATTATTAGCTTTGTGGATGAAATTACCCGCGCTAAAACTGCTACTCAACGACTCACGGAGGTAATAGACGCAACGCCAGAAAATGCAGGTGATGAAATCAAACCTTACGCCAAAATTGTTGGTGATGCTGACATTGTTTGTACAAATTTGAATTTTCATTATGCTGGGCGACTAGATTTAATTGATGATTTTTCGTTGACTATTCCTGGTGGTCAAGTTGTGGCTTTAATTGGTAAATCTGGTTGTGGAAAAAGTACTTTAGCGAAACTAATTGCTGGCTTATATCCTTTGCAATCAGGTAATATTCGGATTGGGCTGTATAACTTGCAAGATTTATCTCTTGAATGTCTGCGCCAACAAGTCGTACTTGTTCCCCAAGAACCGCATTTTTGGAGTCGTTCAATTGTAGAAAACTTTCGCTTGGGCGCTCCTCATGTCACATTTGAACAAATTGTCAGAGCTTGTCAGGTAGCCGAAGCCGACGATTTTATTAGTAAATTACCAGATAAATATCAAACTATTTTAGGGGAATTTGGCGCAAATATTTCAGGTGGGCAACGTCAAAGATTAGCAATAGCCAGGGCGATTGTTACAGACCCGCCAATTTTGATTTTAGATGAATCAACTGGTGGACTTGATCCAGTAAGTGAAGCACAAGTTTTAGATAAATTATTTAAACATCGTCAAGGTAAAACCACAATTTTAATTACTCATCGTCCTAGAGTAGTTAATCGGGCAGATTGGATAGTTTTACTAGATCAAGGTAAGTTAAAAACACAAGGTTCGTTGGCAGAATTACGCTCTCAACCTGGAGAGCATTGGGAATTTTTAAATCCTTAATCATTCAGAATTTTACAGGTAATTATGCTGTACACATATACTAAACAAACTCTGCCATCAATAGAAAGTGATGATTTTCTTCCGCCTGTGAGTCGTTGGACATCTCTAGCCGGAATTTTTTTAGTTGGAAGTTTGGGTGCGGGGATGAGTTTAGCTTCATGGGTGAAATATAATGTGACGGTAAAAACTTCTGCATCTGTGCGTCCAACGGGAGAAATTCGCTTTGTTCAACCCAAAATTGAAGGGACTGTAAAAAGTATTTTTGTGCAAGAAAATCAAATCGTCAAACAAGGCGATGCGATCGCAAAATTAGATGACGAACAATTGCAAATCAAAAAAAGTCAATTACAAGACAACATTCAGCAAGCTAGGCTGCAAATTCTCCAAATTGATGCTCAAATCAGAACTTTAGATACACAAATTGTCGCAGAATCCACGGTAGGAGAACGGACTGTCGCTTCTGCTGAAGCCGATTTAGCCCGCAATCAAAGAGAATATCAAGAACGCCAAGTTACCACCAGCAGCGAATTACTCGCAGCACAAGCCAGTTTACAAAAGGCGGAAGCAGACTTGCATAAAGCCCAAGCTGATTTAAGTTTTGCCGAGGTGGATCGCGATCGCTATGGACAATTAGCCCTGGTTGGCGCAATTGGTAAGCGCGAATTTGAACAAAAAAAGCTGGTTGTGATTCAAACCCAAGCCATTTTAGAAGCTGAACAAAAAGCCGTAGATATTGCAAAAGCCAAAGTGCAAGTCGCCCAAGCATCTGTAAATCCTAGCAACGCCTCAATTGCGATCGCTCAGGCGAGAATCGCCCAAGAAATTGCTAGAGGTGAGGCTAATATCGCTACTTTAAAAAAGGAAAAACAAGCATTAATTCAACGACGTGTAGAAATGCAAAATCAATTGGGACAATCGCAAAAAGAACTTTTACAAGTTATTAGCCAATTGCAAGATACTATTTTGCGAGCTAGTAGTAATGGGGTAATTCTCAAGCTGAATTTACGCAACCCTGGTCAAGTTTTGCGGGTGAGTGAACCAATTGCGGAAATTGCACCGACTAATGCACCTTTAGTTGTGAAAGCGATGATTCCACCCCAAGAAATTAAAAATGTCGCCGTTGGTCAAAAAGTACAGATGCGAATTGATGCTTGTCCCTATCCTGATTACGGAACTCTCAAAGGTGTGGTGACAGCAATTTCTCCTGATGCAATTTCGCCTAAAACAAGTAATGCAGATATTCCGACATCAACTGCTCTCACTCCCGGAGGGAGCTATTTTGAAGCCACCATTCAACCAGAAAGAATCATTTTTGGTAATGGCGATCGCCAATGTCATATCCAAGCTGGTATGGAGGCAAAAGCTAACATTATTTCCCAAGAAGAAACTGCATTACAATTTATGTTGCGTAAGGCTAGATTAACCACAGATTTATAAGGGGATAAATATGTGCTTTTGAAATTTTCCTCACAAATTATATTGGTGCTGCTATACATTATCACCTCGTTAATGTTTGTCAAAAACTGTTCTAAATTTCAACAAGCATTGCAATGGTGGTTTGCTCGACAATCCCTGAAACTTTATCTAGAGGCGAAAGAAATTCGTGATGGATTATTACAAGAATCCTTCGCAATTCGGCGCAGCTTAGATTTATTAACTCAGGATAATTTAAATTTGACAATTAATAAAACCCATGAATATCTCCAACAAGCTGATAACTTTCATCATACTCTCATGCAACTGAGCGATCGCTTATTTCCTACCTACATTCAAGATAACTTACCCTTAGCTATTGAGTGCTTATTAGAACCTTGGTCAACTGCAAATTCTCATCTTCAATTCCATTTAGATATTCCAGTCTACTGGCGATTTGAGACAGTTGAACGCAGTTTGATAGTTCTGCGATCATTAGAAGAATTACTCATCTTAACCTTGCCCAATTGTGCAATTAATACATCTATTTTTATCAGCCTCAAACAACAAACATATTTAGCTCAACTTAGGGTACACATTACATATCCTGATCTCTCCACTGTGAGGTTTTATTCTACATTAAAAGAATTAGATTATCTCTGCCACAGCTTTCAATTTTTAACTTCTGGGAAATGCTCTTATCGTCAGCATCATCTCAGCATCACTTGGGATTTTTATTGGTAAGATTTGTAGCAACTTGCTTGCTATTTAGCAAAATTGTTTCAGTTAATGTTTTTAGATTAAGAATACGTAATATTTGCGTAAATATGCGTAATAAGTCATATAATCATAATATAAAAAACTTATTTATTGATGGTGCTTGATGTAGTTAATAGTGACTTCTGGAATTGGTGGATTATTAATTATGAAACAAGCTTTAACAGAGAAAGCATTACTCACTATTTTAGTAATTGATGACCATGAATCAGTTTTAGCGGGAACTGTTAATGTATTGCAAAAGCGTTACCCTGATGCGGAATTTATTACTGCTGTAAATGCTAAAAATGCACTCAATCAAATTAGTTGTTTACAGCCAGATTTAATTGTGATGGATTTGTCAATTCCTGATACTTCAGGGATGACAGCCAGACCAGATATCGGAGTTCAACTGCTGCGAACTCTGATGAAAAATTATCCTCACTTAAATATTGTTGTGCAGAGTGCTAATGTGAGAACTTTAGTGAGGATTCGACCTGATATTGACAGTCATAAAGGAGGTTTTACTGTTGCAGATAAAAGCCTTTCCACCCAAGAAATGCTCACAAGAGTTGATTGGGCTTTGCAAGGTTTAACACATACAAAAGATATCAAAGGTATCCATTCTGTATTAGAAGTTAAACCAGAATGGCTGAGAGTATTAGCTTTAGCTTTTGAAGAAGGATTGCAAGATAAAACAATTGCCGAACGGATGTGTATTTCTGAGAGGATGGTGCGTCATTACTGGAGTAAGTTGCAAGATGCTTTAAATGTTTATCCTGAAGAGGGTAAAAATATCCGTATTCAAACTGAAATGCAAGCTAGAGAAGAAGGTTTAATTGATTAATAATTAACAAAATTAATTAAATCTATGAAAGTATTTTTGTTTACAAGTCAGAGAAAAAATTATTGTTGATTCTTTGTTCCCTATTTTGATGTCTAGAAAGTGATTGATAGCGGTTCCCGGTCTGCTGAGATACAAATTTATTGCTGCTAATCTGTGTCCAACTTTATGGGAAGCTGCTTTGTGTCTAATGTAGTTATTTACTGGTGTTTGTATCTTAGGTAAGAAAGGCGATAAATCAACCTGCTAAAGTTCAGGGCTAATTAACAGCAAAAATGCAAGCGAAGGTTTATGCAGCCCGAACATTGGAAAAAAATTAAAGAGGAAATTAATATTTGGCGCGTAGGGATATTACCAGGGATTGCAGTTATTGGATTAGTGATCATTGCTCGTCTGTCTGGTGTAATGCAATCTTTAGAGTGGCTGGCTTTTGATAGTTTGCTACGGATACGCCCTGAAGAAGCCAAAGATGAACGAATTATATTAATCGGAATTAATGAAGATGATATTAATAATGGTACAGATTTTACGTTTTCAGACCATGATTTAGCACAGTTACTATTAAAATTACAAACTTATCAACCAAGAGTTATTGGACTGGATGTTTATCGAGATGCGCCAGTAAATCCTGGTCATGATGAATTAGTCGCAGTCTTGCAAAATTTTCAAAATATTATTGGAATTGATAAAGTATTACCTGATGAAATTGCACCACCGCCAGCATTGTCACCAGAACAAATTGGTTTTGCTGATCAAATTATGGATAGTGATGGTAAATTACGCCGTAGTTTATTAGGTACGCCTACCAATCAAGGTTATAAATTTTCGTTGTCTCTCAAGTTAGCAGCAGTATATTTAAATCATTATCAGCTTAATCTAGAAAATGGCATACGCGATCGCGCGGCGATTAGATTTGGTCAAACCGAGATACCCAGAGTCTTCCCCAATTCCGGGGGATATGTGCGAACCGACGCGGGGGGAGTGCAAGTCTTACTCAATTTTCACAGTGGTCGAGACCGCTTTCGCTTTTTATCCTTATCCGAACTGAAAAATGATAAATTTAATCCAGACTGGATACGCGATCGCATTGTAATTATCGGTATCACTTCCCCCAGTCGGAAAGATTTTATTCCAACTTCTGCAATTGAATCTTTGGAGTCTGCACCAGGGAGAGTTTATGGTGTAGAAATTCAAGCACATACTGTTAGCCAAATTATCAGCGCCGTCCTTGACTCTCGACCATTGTTAAATACTTGGTCAGAAGGTTGGGAATATGTATGGATTGTGAGTTGGGGATTAGTTGGAATTGCGATCGCAAGGCTGACAAAATCACCTTGGCGTAGTTTATTAGTTGTGGCTATTGCCGGTTGTAGCTTATTTATATTGTGTTATTTTCTACTGCTATTTGGTTGGTGGATTCCGTTAATTCCTGCATTTTTAGTTTTAAGTTTAAATGGTATGGAAATTACAGCTTTATATCAATATGAGCAAGCTTTACGTTCGGGAATTAGAGTCAGACAAGCCATCATTGAACGCACCTTTGCTAAAATTCATAATGGCCCCTTACAAAGCCTCGCTCAAGTTTTAAAACTAGTGCGAGATAAAGATTTACCAGTCAATGAATTACTCATTGAAATCGAAAAAGAACTAGAAAAATTAAACTATGATTTACGAGGCATTTATGAATTTTTACAACGAGAACCCATCGACCAAGAAACTAGCTTGTATTTAGGTAAAAATACAGTGCTAAATTTACGTGACCCTTTACATGAGCTTCTCTATCAAGTTTATAATTCTACCTTAGAGCGAGAGTTACCTTGTTTTAAAACTATTAAAGTTAAAATCAGAAATTTTGAACCAATAAATGAACGCTGCTTAAATCTTGATCATAAGCGTGACCTTTGTCGGTTTTTAGAAGAAGCTTTATGTAATGTCGGTAAACATGCCGCAGGAGTCACCCGCCTAGAAGTAACTTGTTCAGCATCGGAAGGTTGGTACACTTTAAGTATTATCGATGATGGTTTAGGAATTAACTCATCGATAGAAGGACGGGGAACACAACAGTTTAGAAATTTAGCACGACAATTTAAAGGTAAATTTCGCCGCATTCCCCTTTCTCCTAGAGGAACTCTGTGTGAGTTATCTTGGCATATACCTAAGTTTTATTTTTGGTATTGAAGAAGTCAAAATTAATTGTAGTATTTCCTAGTCTGCTGAGGTACAAATTTATCTGCGTCCATCTGCGGTTAATTATTCTTGCTTGTACTTCACTAGAATAAGAAACGCTATAGTAAAAAATTCAGACTCGCCAATAAATTTTCTATTTATTGGTAGTTTTCAACTTGTTTATTTATCCGCCACTTTATATTGAAATTTGTTTTGAGAATTTTCATGATTTACATATTGCAATCTATATAGATATACCCTTAAGTGAATTGGTTAAAAATTGCTAAATAGTTATATAGTATGAGAAGATACTAATATAATTTAAACAGAAAAGATACGCATAGCTTTAATTGCAAATTAAATAACTTTTTGATTTTTTAAATTATTTTTTGAGTACTTCCATGAAGGAGAAAAATAATGATCAAATCTTCGGTATTTAAGATAAAAAATCATCAATTTTGGCAGCCAAAGATTTTCACAATTTGTGTTTTCAGTATCATCTTAGGGATGAGTCAAACAGCACTAGCTGGATATGAACCACCGAAAGACCAAAAACCCCCGACAGGCCATTCAGATTCATCAGGTGTCAGGGTAGGATGCAAAACTAATAATATGCGATCGCCATCACTAATCATCGGTTCTGCTGTGACTCGCACACAACCATCAAACAGTCCTACCACCTCCAGTCAGCCACGGCGAAATCAAACTCGCTGACATGAAAACAGTGCATCTATGCCAAACATTGCTAGAGACATTGCAATGCAACGTCTCTTTATTTTTCTTTACATTCTTTCTCATAGTTTGAGAGAGTCCCGAATGCTTGCAATACCTGGAGAAATTGCCAGCAATATCTTAAGGAATGCTGCATATCTTACCCAAAATCTGAATTTATTTGTTATCGTGATCCCAAAGGAATTATTAAGCACCAACAAGATAGACCAGACGCTAAATCAGCGCCGAAATGCCTGCTGGGTGCGAGATATGAAATTAATCACTAAAATTAAAAGCTCATTAATTCAGAGTATCTATTGGGGAGGTAACAATTATGGTTACAGCATCTCATCAAATTTTGTCTTCATTTTCTAAAGAACAATCGCTGATTCTTTGGTTTGATGAAGTAGGCATTCAAGACATACACCTAGTAGGTGGAAAAAATGCCTCTTTGGGAGAGATGATTCAACAATTAACCCCCAAAGGTGTGAATGTACCAACGGGGTTTGCAACTACAGCTTATGCTTATCGTTATTTTATTCAATCAGCAGGGTTAGAAAGCAAGTTACGTCAACTTTTTGCTGATTTAAATGTTGATGATGTAAACAATTTACGCGAACGTGGAGAAAAAGCGCGATCGCTATTATTACACACACCATTCCCCACAGATTTACGCCAAGCCATTGCCCAAGCCTACGAAAATTTATGTGATAAATATCAAACTCAAACAGATGTTGCAGTCCGTTCTAGCGCCACGGCGGAAGACTTACCTGATGCGAGTTTTGCTGGACAGCAAGAAACTTATTTAAATATTGTTGGTGTTGAAGAAGTAATTACAGCTTGTCATAAATGTTTTGCCTCTATATTTACTGACCGCGCTATTTCTTATCGTCATACAAAAGGATTTGATCACTTTAACGTAGCTTTATCAGTTGGTGTCCAGAAAATGGTGCGTTCTGATTTAGCAACATCTGGGGTGATGTTTTCAATTGATACCGAAACCGGATTTAAAGATGCAGCCTTAATCACCGCCGCCTACGGTTTAGGGGAAAACGTTGTCCAAGGTGCAGTGAATCCTGATGAATATGTAGTATTTAAACCCACATTAAAAACAGGTTTCCGGCCAATTTTGGATAAGAAATTGGGCAGTAAAGAAATCAAAATGATTTATGTGTCAGCTTCCGAAATTGATTTAGTTGCTTGTGCTGCTGACAATGCCCATACATTAACAGTTAAATCAGATGATAATTGCAAGTTAACCAAAAATGTCCCGGTTTCGGAAAGCGATCGCACTCAATTTGCCCTCAATGACGCAGAAATCTTACAATTAGGCCATTGGGCTTGCGTCATCGAAGACCATTATTCCCAAGTCCACGGTAATTACACCCCAATGGATATTGAGTGGGCAAAAGATGGGATTAGTAATCAATTATTTATTGTGCAAGCACGTCCCGAAACTGTGCAGTCACAGAAAAAAGGCAATGTCTTACGCAGTTATCGTTTAGTATCAAATCAAGAAACTCCAAACCCTTTAGTAACTGGACGCGCCATAGGTGAAGCCATCAGCCAAGGTAAAGTGAGTGTCATTGTCGATGTTCACAACATTGATAAATTTCAGCCAGGGGATGTCTTAGTTACCGAGAGAACCGACCCCGACTGGGAACCAATTATGAAACGCGCCAGTGCAATTATTACGAATGCTGGTGGTCGTACCTGCCATGCAGCGATTATTGCACGAGAATTGGGTGTGCCGGCGATCGTTGGTTGTGGTAATGCGACACAAGTCTTGCAAAATGGTCAAGCAGTCACCGTTTCTTGTGCTGAAGGGGAAGACGGTAAAGTTTATCCTGGCTTGTTACCCTTTGAAGTTAAAGAAGTCCCTTTAGAAAACTTACCCCGCACCCGTACCCAAATTTTAATGAATGTTGGTAATCCCCAGGAGGCTTTTAGCTTATCTGCAATTCCCAACGACGGCGTAGGTTTAGCGCGGACAGAATTTATTATTGCTAATCAAATTCAAATTCATCCAATGGCGTTAATTCATTACGACCAATTGCAAGATGAAAAAGTCAAACTCCAAATAGCAGAAATCACCGCACTTTATCATCATAAACCACAATATTTTGTGGATAAATTAGCTCAAGGTATAGCCAGAATCGCCGCCGCATTTTATCCCAAACCTGTGATTGTGCGAATGTCAGATTTTAAGAGTAATGAATACGCCAATTTATTAGGTGGTAAACAATTTGAACCAGGGGAAGAAAACCCGATGTTGGGTTGGCGTGGTGCCGCACGTTATTATGATGAAGGTTATAAAGCTGCTTTTGCCTTAGAATGTCAAGCTATCAAACGAGTCCGGGATGAAATGGGTTTAACAAATGTCATACCGATGATTCCATTTTGCCGCACACCCGAAGAAGGAAAGTTAGTATTAGCAGAGATGGCAAAAAATGGCTTGCAACAAGGTGTAAATAACTTGCAAGTTTATGTGATGTGCGAATTACCAAGTAATGTGATTTTGGCAGAAGAATTTGCCGATGTCTTTGATGGTTTTTCCATCGGTTCTAATGATTTGACGCAGCTAACACTAGGTTTAGACAGAGATTCAGCTTTAGTCGCCAGATTATTTGATGAACGCAGTCCCGCCGTGAAGCAAATGGTGAAAATGGCCATTGAAGCCGCCAAAAAACGCCACCGGAAAATCGGTATATGCGGACAAGCACCCAGCGATTATCCAGAATTTGCTCAGTTTTTAGTCGAACAGGGCATTGATTCTATCAGTTTAAATCCCGATTCAGTTTTAAAAACAATGCTGGAAATTGCCAAGGTAGAAAATCCTGAGTCTTGAGTAAAGCGATAAAGTAGAGACGTTGTATTGCAACGTCTCTGTTGTAAGATGAGCCAATTGCTAAACTTTTGGTAGAGGATTACAAAGTTAATATCGTTGTCTTTAACCTAGAACAAGAGGTTATTTTACGATGGATACCCTGGAGCAATACAGACAGCTAATACGAAATATTTTAATTGAACATACAAAAACTCCTTTCAGTACTGGTGACATTCAATTTGAAACAGTTTTTGATAGTGAACAAGATCGTTATCTGGTGATGATTTTGGGACGAGAACCTGCGTATGATTTTTCTCCTACTGTGACTCGACGCGTTCACGGCTGTCTTATTCACGTTGATATTATTGATGGTAAGATTTGGATTCAGCGTGATGGTACGGAAGACGGAGTAGCCGCAGAACTTGTTAATGCTGGCGTACCGAAAAATCAGATTGTGTTGGGGTTTCGGTCTGAGGAACTGCGACAAGATTCAGAATTTGCGATCGCCTAGTACAATAAGGCAAAAGTAAAAGGTCAAAAGGAAAAAGAAATAATAGTGATACCACAAGCTTTTTAGCAATTTCTTATGGTCACTGAGCTTACTTGTACTGAGCGCAGTCGAAGTAGTCGAAGTGTGATCGGTTGATTTACGCCGAACTGTACTAGCCTAACATTCAGTACTATGAGGGTGGGCAATGCTCACCCTAAAAATTTTTCCACAGAAAGCAACACAAAGGGGAAAATAGCTAAAGACTATTGACTGATGACCTTGACTGATGAATAAAAATTGGTTTCGCATTGGGTTAGTGAGTATCTTTTTACTCTCACTCGCTGTCAGGTTTTGGGGACTAGACAGGTTTAACACCTTAGTCTTTGATGAAGTTTATTACGCTAAGTTTGGAAATAACTATCTCACCCATGTTCCGTTTTTCGATGGTCATCCACCATTGGGAAAACTGATCATTGCTCTCGGTATATGGCTGGGTAGCCATGTAAAATTTTTGTATGAGAGTGTGAATGGACTTACGGGTTCACTGCGATCGCCTTGGGATTATCGTTGGATTAATGCTTTTTTAGGTTCATTTATCCCTTTATTAAATGCTGGGATTGCTTATCAATTAAGTTCGCGGCGTAGCTTTGCTTTAATTGCTGGGTTATTTACTGCTGTTGATGGCATTTTTATTGTTGAATCCCGCTATGCCTTGATTAATATATATATAGTAATATTTGGTTTATTAGGGCATTGGTTGTTTCTTTTAGCCTTAAATCATCAAAAACAACAACGTAAATTATTTTTAATTATTTCTGGTATCGCTTTTGGTTGCTCAATTGCTACCAAGTGGAATGGTTTATTTTTCCTAGCTGGTGTTTATTGTTTGTGGCTATTTGCTTGGATATGGCAATTCATTGGCAGAAAAATCAATCATCATGCTGAAGAAACTCATCAGCAGAATGAATCACCACTACAAAAGCTCACTCAAATCTATGCTTGGCAAATAATATTATTTTTAGGAGTTATCCCACTTATTGTTTATAGCTTGATTTGGATTCCCCATTTACAACTAGATACCAAATACGGATTTATCGAAGTCCACAAGCAAATCTTGAGTTTTCATGAACGGTTGGGTGGAAATAATGCTAATGTGCATCCCTATTGCGCTGCTTGGTATAAATGGCCATTGTTAATCAGACCAATGGCATATTATTACAAAACAGCCCACAGTATTAATGAGCCATTACCTGTTTTGGGGCCAGATTTGCCTGCAAATGCTGGGAAAATTATTTATGATGTTCATGCAATGGGCAATCCTTTTTTATGGTGGTTTAGTGTTGCTGCCATGTTATTTTTAATCGGAATGCTCATTGTTTCAATGGTAATGTTTTTGCAGCAAAAAAAACAATTTACCTTACCGAAAAACTTTACTGTCGATACCTGGATTGCTTTGTACTTAGTCGTAAATTATGCCACTAACTTAGTACCTTGGATGAGAGTATCGCGCTGCGCGTTTATTTACCACTATATGACGGCTGTGGTATTTGCATTTCTCGCGATCGCTTGGTTTGTGGATCAATGCCTACGTAGTTATCATTATCCATTGCAGGCGATCGGTGTCAGCCTTTCTATAATTATTTTGGTGGCTTTTGTGTTTTGGTTGCCGATTTATTTAGGTTTACCACTGACAACCGAACTTTATCGCCTCAGAATGTGGTTTAACTCTTGGATTTAAAGTTATTTTGCCTTAAGATACCTCTAACCTGTCACCTGTCACCTGTCACCTATCACCTGTCACCTCTAATCTCCTTAATACTGCTACATATATGCAGGGTAACTAATCACATCTTTTTTACATTTCTTATCTGTATTTATCGAGCCTGACTGTTAGACTAAAAACGCAAGTTAAGCTAAAAATATAGCTAAGTAGCACAATTGAGGTAGCAAAAAATTAAGTATCGAAATATCAGAAATGATGAAGAAAAATAAAGAAAAATTTTATAATTCATCATTCTATATTTTTACTGTAAGAATTTCAGAATTACTAGATTTATAGAATCACAATTATATCAGCTTACATCTAGGAAGTGTCATAAAGTTATCCACACCATAGGTAACACCTATATAGAGCCTGCTTTTGATGCTCCCTAGTATATAGAGGGGAATCCTAATGGAATTAAATGTACAACTTCCTAGCATTAATGTTACTAGCTTAAAAGAAGCGCCAATTCATACTTCTCGCCAAATTCAGCCCCACGGAGTATTGTTAGTTTTGGCAGAACCAGAATTACAAATCTTACAAGTAAGTAATAATACTTGGGCTGTATTCGGGATAGAACCCGAAGCAATGTTACAAAAGAAACTCGAAGATTTATTAGACTCTTATCAACTCGAAAGAATTAAGGCAGGGTTAGCCGAAGCTAATTTAGAGTTTATCAACCCGACCAAACTTTGGTTCCGCAAAAAAGGTGATGAATATATAGTTTTTGATGCAGTTTTTCATCGTAACTCAGAAGGCTGTTTAATTCTGGAACTGGAACCAACATTTTCCCAAGAAAACATCCCATTTTTAAGTTTTTACCATCTAGCGAAGGCTTCTATTAACCAGTTAGAAAAAACCTCAAATCTGCGGGATTTTTGCCAAATCATTGTCCAAGAAGTGCGGAAAGTAACTGGTTTTGACCGGGTAATGTTATATAAATTTGATCATGATGGACATGGTTCAGTAATTGCTGAAGAAAAGCTAGAAACCCTGGAGCCATATTTAGGTTTACATTATCCTGAATCAGATATTCCTAAACCAGCTAGAAAATTATTTGCATCTAATTCGATTAGAATTATCCCGGATGCCAAAGCCGAACCAGTACAACTAATTCCCGCCGTTAATCCAGTTAGTCAGCGTCCTGTAGATTTAACCAATTCTATTTTGAGAAGTGCTGCATCTTGCCATCTGGAATATTTACATAATATGGGTGTGGGTGCTTCTTTAACTATCTCCTTAATTAAAGACCAACAACTCTGGGGATTGATTGCTTGCCATCATCAAACACCGAAATTTGTTTCTTACGAATTGCGGAAAGCCTGCGAATTTTTAGGACGAGTGATATTTGCCGAAATTTCTGCCAGAGAAGAAACAGAAGATTACGACTATCGGATGAATTTGACACATATTCAATCACTGTTGGTTGAATATATGTCTCAGGAAGAAAACTTCATCGATGGTTTAGTCAAACATCAGCCGAATTTATTAGATTTAACCAGCGCCCAAGGTGCGGCTGTTTGTTTTGGCGATCGCTGTACACTTATAGGTGAGACTCCCGCCGAAGAAGACTTGACTTTTTTGGTACAGTGGTTAAAGAACAACGTCGATGAAGAAGTTTTCTATACTAATTCTTTGCCCCAAGTTTACCCCGATGCGGAGAAATTTAAAAACGTTGCTAGTGGTTTATTAGCAATTCCCATTTCTAAACGCAATTATGTTTTGTGGTTCCGTCCCGAAGTCATTCAAACAGTGAATTGGGGTGGTGATCCTAATAAAGCATTTGAAGTTAGCCAAACAGATGGCGATGTGCGTCTGTGTCCCCGCAAATCTTTTGAATTGTGGAAAGAAACAGTCAAGCTAACATCTTTACCTTGGCAATATGTGGAAATTAAAGCTGCATTGGAATTGCGAAAAGCAATTGTAAATATTGTCTTGCGCCAAGCCGATGAACTTGCTCAATTAGCCCAAGATTTAGAACGTTCTAACGCCGAATTGAAAAAATTTGCTTACGTTGCTTCCCATGACTTGCAAGAACCACTCAATCAAGTGGCGAATTATGTGCAGTTATTGGAAATGCGCTATAACGAAGAACTGGACGAAGACGCGAAAGAATTTATTGGCTTCGCCGTTCAGGGTGTGAGTCTAATGCAGACTTTGATTGATGACGTACTAGCATACTCCAAAGTTGATACTCAAGCGATCGCATTTCAACTAACTGAAGTCGAAACCGCCTTAGAACACGCCCTCAGCAACTTACGTCAGCGCATTGCTGAAACAGGTACGGTAATTACCTATGATCCCTTACCCACAGTCATGGCTGGTAGTACCCAGTTAATGCAACTATTCCAGAACTTGATTGCTAACGCCATCAAATTCCGTAGCAACCAACCACCCCGCATTCACGTAGGTGCAGAAAGATTAGAAGATGAATGGTTGTTCTGGGTACGCGATAATGGTATCGGTATAGAACCCAAATTTAGCGATCGCATTTTTGTCATCTTCCAACGCCTACACACCAGAGACGAGTATCCTGGTACGGGTATGGGTTTAGCCATCTGTAAAAAAATTGCCGAATGTCATCGAGGTCGCATCTGGGTAGAATCACAACTTGGTGAGGGAGCTACCTTCTACTTTACAATTCCAGTTGGAGGGCGCGAGCGTGAGCGTAGAAACGGAAGACAAGCCCAAAACCATCTTTTTGGTCGAGGATAATAAAGCCGATATCCGCTTAATTCAAGAAGCATTGAAAAATAGCGCAGTCCCCCACGAAGTCGTGATAGTCAGGGACGGCGTGGATGCAATGGCCTTTTTACGCCAAGAAGGTGAATACGCCGATGCTCCCCGCCCCGACCTGATTCTGCTAGATTTAAACTTACCTAGAAAAGATGGTCGAGAAGTCTTAGCAGAAATTAAAAACGACCCACTCCTGAAACGCATCCCGGTAGTTGTGCTGACAACCTCAAAAAACGAGGATGATATTTTTCACAGCTACGACTTGCACGTTAACTGCTACATTACAAAATCTCGCAACCTCAGCCAACTCTTCCAAATCGTCAAAGGTATCGAAGATTTTTGGCTATCTACCGTTACCTTACCTTCAGAGTAACTAGATGGGTGTAGGGGTGTCAGGGTGTCAGGGTGCAGGAGAGAAAATGCCACATAGTCTTTTCCTCCTGCCTTCTGCCTTCTGCCTCCTGCCTTCCCACTCTCACTTCCCAGGGCTTGAAATAAAAAACTATGGCTGGAAGCTTAGTAAAAATCTTGTTAATTGAAGACAATCTGGCAGAAGCTAGGTTATTGCAAGAGTTTTTGCAGCAAGCCGACGCTAAAGAATTTGTGCTAGTTCATGTCAAGCGATTACAAGAAGCACTCAACGAACTCAAAAGCAGCGATTACGATATCATATTACTCGACCTGACTCTACCCGACAGTCAAGGATTATCATCTTTGCCAGTCTTGATTAGTTGTGCGCCCAGCGTGCCAATAGTCGTACTCACAAATACTAACGACGAAGAACTGGCGATTGTAGCAGTCAGAGAAGGAGCGCAAGATTATTTAGTCAAGCGTCACGTCAATGCTAATGGTTTGGTGCGTTCTATCTGTTATGCGATCGAGCGTAAACAGCTTTTAGAAACATTACGCCAAGTTAATCAAACATTACAAGTACAAGTTAAAGAAAGTACTGCCGAACTAGTGAAAGCTAACGAAATTAACCAGTTCAGATCAGAATTAGTTTCCATGCTTTCTCATGATATTCGTCAACCGCTAAATACTATTCTCTTAGCCGCCGGACTACTCCAAAATAACGAAGATAAATTAACTCAAGAGAAAAAACGCAATCATTTACAAATGATTCGCGCAGCTATTAAGAACATGGCACAAATGCTAGACGAAGTTTCTGTAATTGGTAGGGTTGACTCTGGGAAATTTACCTGTGACCTTGAACCATTAGATTTAGAAGGATTTTGTCGCCAATTAGTTTATGAAGCGCAATTAAATCTCAAAGAAAAAAATTTAAATCTGGTATTTACCAGTTATGGAGAATTAGCTGAAGCCGTTTGGGATGAAACTCTACTACGCCACATTTTAGGCAATTTATTAGGCAATGCTATTAAATATTCCCTACCTAATGGCAAAATTCAGTTTGAATTAATTAGCCAAGAAAACTCCGTCATGTTCCGGTTTCAAGATTGGGGAATTGGTATCCCAAAACAAGACCAAAAGCATATGTTTCAACCTTTCCAACGTGCCGAAAACGTCGGGGGAATTCCCGGTACTGGCTTAGGTTTGGCAATTGTAAAAAAGTGTGTCGATGCCCATAGCGGCGAAATTATGCTCAACAGCGAGGTAGGAGTCGGCA
The DNA here is from genome assembly GCF_014697615.1 of Nostoc sp. FACHB-280. GTDB lineage: Bacteria > Cyanobacteriota > Cyanobacteriia > Cyanobacteriales > Nostocaceae > Nostoc_B. The sequence continues at coordinate 96,267 of NZ_JACJSD010000005.1, forward strand.
CAACTTTTATTGTCACTCTACCTTTGATTAAGCTGTAAACGCCAAAAAAGTCTGTTAAACTATCGCCAAATCATTCCATCAATTAATATAGGGAAAAAATATGGCATTAGGTAGATTAGTTAACGGACAATGGACAACTGTCTGGACAGAACGAAATGAGAAAGGCGAATTTCAGCGAATGCCTACACAGTTTCATCATAAAATTACCGCAGATGGCGCTAGTGGATTTAGAGCAGAAGCCGATAGATATCATTTGTATGTTTCTTTGGGTTGTCCTTGGGCGCATCGTACTGTTTTATTACGTGCTTTAAAAGGGTTAGAAAAAGTGATTGGTCTTTCTATCGTTGACCCTGTAATTAGTGAACAAGGATGGAAATTTTCTGATAAACAAGGATGTATTCGAGACAAAGTTAACCAAGCTGATTATCTTTGGCAAATTTACACCAAAGCGAATCCCAATTATACCGGACGAGTCACCGTTCCAGTACTGTGGGATAAACATACAAACAGCATTATTAATAATGAATCTCGGCAAATTATCCAAATATTAAATACAGAATTTAATTTCTTTGCTGAGAAAATGGTTGATTTTTATCCCAAATCCCTACAAGCTGTCATTGATAAAACCATCGATGCTATTTACCAGCCGATAAATAATGGTGTATACCGCGTTGGTTTTGCCACAACCCAAACGGCTTATGAACAAGCCATGAAAGAATTATTCTTGGCTATGGAACATTGGGAAAAAGTGTTAGCTAAACAGCCATATCTCTGCGGTGATGAAATTACCTTAGCAGATTGGTGTATGTTTACGACTTTGTTCAGATATGATTTAGCATATTATGGCTTGTTTAAGTGTAACTTGAAGCGGTTAGTGGAGTATCCCAATCTCTGGAATTATTGCCGGGAGCTATATCAATATCCTGGTGTGAAACAATGGTGTAATATTAATCATATCAAACAACTGTATTATGTCGGTCTACCAGAATTAAATCCTAGTGGAGTGATGCCAGTAGGCCCGATAATTAATTTTGACTTACCTTATAAATGCCGCGATCACCAAATCTAGATATTTTACTTAAATCTCAAATATATGCCAAATCAAGATGTCACCTTTTTTCGCATATTTGGTTCTATATTTGCGGGGATTGGTAGTATTTTTTTGATCACAGGTATCATCATTGCTATAGATACTCGCAGTTTCTCTAAAAATTCTATCCCCGCCCAAGGAACTGTGATTAACGTAGTCAAACATAAATCTAGAGATAGTAAAGGGCGTTCTTCTACTATTTATTATCCAGTCATCAAATTTACAGCAAATTCTGGTAAAGTAGTAGAATTTGAAGCTGGTAGCGGCAGTAACCCCCCAGCATATTCTCCAGGACAACAAGTAGAAATTGTCTACAATCCTCAAGAGCCAGAATCTGCTGCAATTCACTCTTGGTTTGATTTATGGTTTTTACCTACAATGTTTATTGGTATGGGTTCACTGTTTGTTTTAATTGGGGGTATCCCATTAGTAAAATCACTCCTACCTAGAAGCTAAAATAGAGAGCGATCGCTGATTTGTGTAAATTTAATAGTATGGGAGAAAATTATAAATTTCACTATCAGTTAGTTAGCCATCCCAATAAACCATATATTATTTTTCTACATGGTTTTATTGGTCAGTTAGATGAATTTGACGAAGTTATCAAACTTCTGGGTACAGAATTTTCTTATCTCACCGTAGACCTTCCCGGACATGGTAAAACGCAAGTATTTGGTGAAGATAAATACTATAACATTGAACAAACTTCTCAAGCATTAATTAATTTATTAGATGAATTGCACTTACGTAAATGCTTTTTAGTTGGTTATTCAATGGGTGGAAGATTAGCCCTATACCTAACTTTACATTCTCCTGAGCGTTTTGAAAAAGTTATCTTAGAATCAGCCTCTCCCGGTTTAGCTACAGAACAAGAACGACTAGGAAGAATTAAAAAAGATGAACAAATAGCCAGGAAACTCTCAAGATGTCTTTCTATAGATGAATTTCGAGGATTTTTATTAAACTGGTATAATCAGCCAATTTTTGGTTCTATCAAAAATCATCCAGCATTTGACAGAATGTTAGCAAGTCGATTACAAAATCAACCGCTTGAATTAGCTAAATCACTCAGAATTATGGGAACAGGTAGTCAACCTGCGTTATGGCATAAACTCGAAAATAATACAGTACCTTTGCTTTTACTAGTAGGTCATAATGATGAAAAGTTTATCAATATCAATAAAGAAATGGCGATAAAATGCCCAGTTGCTCAATTAAAAGTAATTAGTAACTCTGCTCATAATGTTCACTTAGAAAATACTCCAGAATTTGTGCAGTATATTCAAGAATTTTTAGCAGGATAATTAGATTTATGAAATGTACGTAGGATGTTTTAGCGACAGCGTAACGCATCTAACGCCAAGTTTTCGGTGCGTTACGGCTTACGCCTAACACACCCTACTGGCGCGGCAAGGCTAAAATAGGGCATAAAAATAACTCTTGTGGTGTGGGCATCCTGCCCGCACCGGACGGGCTAGAAGCCCATCCCACAAGAAATTTATCATGCAACATTTAAGGCTTGCCGCGCCACTACAGATACTACCGCTATATATAGATTTTGCTAGTCTGTTGATGTGAAAAATATCTGCGTTCATCTTCGTCCATCGGCAGTTAATTATTCTTTATTTGTCCGGGAATATCTTTAAGACCAAATTTTTTGCAGAATGTTATTGCTGTCATAGGAAGATTAAAATTTTCATTTATTTACTGATAAATTCAAGACTAATTACACATCTTCATATCAACATTAAAGGGAGTTTACTTAAGGAGTTGGCGCAACATTTACTGATGTTGGTTGATTAGCTTTTGCTAATTCTTCTTTTAACATTTTTTGATAAATCTTAGGTAAAGAATTACTGATAGAATTTGTTTCGATTCCATATCCTAAACTTGTCCAAGTTGGAGATAAACGGCGTAAAACATCATTTATTTTGCCTTGACGCAAAAGTTTAGGAATATCAACACCCCAAACTTGAATATCGTTTAACCAACGGTAAACTACCACATCTTGAAATTCTGGTTCAAAACTATAAGAAATCCAAAACACCATTCTTGTTGGATTGGGATGATAACGGGGTGCAATATTATACCAAGTAGTATTGATAATTTGATATCTGCCAGCAGCTGTAGAACAATTACCTGTGTTTGGCCCGGTAACGATGGTAACGCAGATTTCTGGGTGACGACTTAAGTCTGTAACTTGTTGTCCACCATACAACAGAGAGTAAGGACGGTTCCCATTAGCTTCACTGGCGGAAATGGTTCGCATCAAGGCGCGGATATAGGGGTCGCCGCCTTTCATGACTAGGGGTGGTTGATTATCATTAAACACAGGATCAGAAGGCGATCGCAAGTCTCCAAAGATATACCACTGTAACAAGCATATAAAAGCCAATAGCGCCGCGATCGGCCCAATTAATTTCTCAACCCCTTTCAGTTCAAACTTTTTCAGAATCCGACTCCTCACTTGACTTTCTTCAATACTAACTAATGCAACACTGGTTACATAATGAACTTGTTGTCACTGATTGGCGACTTTTCTCTGATTGCTTTATGTTTGATTTCTGATGGTAAATACAATGAATATCAGATTAAAATACGCATCTTAATCTAAAATAATGAACATATATGGCTAATACTAATTTATGCGCCGAGATTCGATATTTTACAAACTATTTCAACAATCTCCTACACTGTTATTTCAATTATTAGCAACACCACCCAGCAATGCAGAAGCATACAGATTTGATTCAGTAGCCGTCAAAGAACCCAAATTTGAAATTGATGGTGTGTTTCTCCCGCCAGAAAATCAAGGTGCGGGAGTTGTGTACTTCTGTGAAGTACAGTTCCAAACAGATGAACAGCTTTACGAAAGAGTATTTGCTGAATCTGCACTCTACTTTTACCGCAATCGTGCTAGATTTAGCGATTGGCAAGCAGTCATCATTTATCCATCACGCAATACTGAACAAGCCGACATTCATCCACATCGCTCATTCCTCAATGGTGGACAAGTGCATCGGGTGTATCTGAACGAATTAGGCAATATTCGCTCTTTACCGATATGGGTAGCGTTGATGGTGCTGACAACTCTAGAGGAAAATCAAGCACCAGAAGAAGCAAGATATCTTTTAACTAGAACTCGCCAAGAAGTCACAGAGCTAGGGAATAAAGCCATAATAGAGATGATTCTCACGATTATGGTGTACAAGTTTGAACAATTAACCAGAACAGAGGTTGAGTCAATGCTGGGAATTACACTTAAAGAAACCAGAGTTTACCGAGAAATTAAAGAAGAAGGACGTGAAGAGGGCAGAGAACAAGGGCGTGAAGAAGGTCGAGAAGCAGCAACAATTAATCTGATTACTCGACAGCTAACCAAGCGGTTTGGCGAATTATCGGAAGAAATGCGCTCTACAATTGCTGGTTTGCCTTTGCCTGTTCTGGAAGATTTGAGCGAAGCATTGCTAGATTTTACCAGTTTGGCTGATTTACAGGCTTGGTTAGACAAGTGATAAATTAAGCTCAGGCGCGATCGCCCTTCATCCCCTCCAATTCTAAATCCGAACTAAACAACCCAAAAATTCTAGTCGTACAATAAACTAAATAAAGTACGTAAGCGATATTTACGTACATTTTTTACGTTTTTGAGGAACTTATGACCGCAACTTCTCCCCGATTAAAGCACGAGGTTAAAGACCTCGCCCTCGCTCCCTTGGGAAGACAGCGTATTGAATGGGCTGGACGGGAAATGCCAGTTTTACGGCAAATCCGCGATCGCTTTGCCCAAGAAAAACCTTTTGCGGGGCTGCGTCTTGTAGCTTGCGCCCACGTCACCACCGAAACAGCACATCTAGCCATTGCGCTCAAGGCTGGCGGTGCAGATGCAGTATTAATTGCGAGTAACCCCTTATCAACTCAAGACGACGTAGCTGCTAGTCTCGTTGTTGATCATGAAATTCCCGTTTTTGCGATCAAAGGCGAAGATAACGAAACTTATAACCGCCACGTTCAAATTGCTTTAGACCACCGTCCTAACATTATTATTGATGATGGTAGTGATGTGGTAGCTACCTTAGTTCAGCAGCGTCAACATCAAATTGCTGATTTAATTGGGACTACAGAAGAAACCACAACGGGAATTGTGCGCTTACGCGCGATGTTCAAAGATGGCGTTCTCACCTTCCCGGCTGTGAATGTTAACGACGCAGATACCAAGCACTTTTTTGATAATCGCTACGGTACAGGACAATCAACCCTGGATGGGATTATCCGTGCGACAAATATTCTCTTAGCTGGCAAAACTATTGTTGTTGCTGGTTATGGCTGGTGTGGTAAAGGTACTGCATTACGCGCCCGTGGTTTGGGTGCAAACGTGATTGTCACCGAAATTGACCCCATCAAAGCGATTGAAGCAGTGATGGATGGCTTCCGCGTTTTACCAATGGCTGAAGCTGCACCCCAAGGTGATTTGTTTATTACCGTAACTGGTAACAAGCACGTCATTCGCGGTGAACATTTCGATGTTATGAAAGATGGTGCGATCGTTTGTAACTCCGGTCACTTTGATATCGAACTTGACTTGAAATATTTGGCTAGTCAAGCTGAAGAAATTAAGCAAGTCCGCCCCTTTACCGAACAATATAAGCTGAAGAGTGGTAAATCAGTGATTGTTTTGGGTGAAGGACGCTTAGTCAACCTCGCCGCAGCCGAAGGACATCCCAGCGCGGTAATGGATATGAGCTTTGCAAACCAAGCATTGGCTTGTGAATACTTGGTGAAGAATAAAGGTAAATTGGAACCGGGTTTGCACTCGATTCCTACCGAGGTAGATCAAGAAATTGCGCGGTTGAAGTTGCAAGCTATTGGTATTAGCATTGACTCCTTAACACCAGAGCAAATTGAGTACATCAACTCTTGGACTAGTGGAACTTAAACTCAGTGTTAAAGTTTAAGCGATAGGATATGTTGACGGGATAGGATAACCTATCCCGTTTTGGTATTAACAAATTTCAATACTAGTATGTTGGTGCAGGCGCACAAGATATATTGCGCCGTAATCCAACACAAAATCATGATATTTTGAGGCAATATTTTAATAGGTAAAATAATTGCAGCGTCAATTTTACCCTTGGAATTGAGATATTTTTGTAGTTGAAGGTTTCTTGGGTTTCACTTCGTTCTACCAACCTAAGCAAGAGGCGATCGCACTAATATTAATAAGCTATCAAATGCTAAGTAAAACGATTGAAAAATATCTACAATTATTCAAGGATTCTTCAACACCCAGTGAATCATCTCTCCTTTTAAAGGAGATGAACAAGGAATTTGAAACATCACCTCCTTTAGTTAGCGAAGTAATTCAGGAGTTGGAAGAATATGCTTCAAATCCAGATTATCCTGTGGCTTCGTTTATCATGATGGCAGCATGGAGTAACTTATCAAAGGATTACACACCTATACTTTGTCAAATCCTCAATGATGAGAATAATAATGGTCTTCACGAATCAGTTATTGAACTTTTGGATGTATTGCGCGATGAAAGAGCAATTCCGGCATTATCCAAAGCGTTGACATACCGATGGTCGTATGATGAATGGCTCAATGTACCAAGAAAGTCTCTCCTGGCATTAGCAGAAATCGGAACTCCTGAAGCGAAGATAATTATAGAGTCGGCGGCTCAATCTCCTGAAGAGCTAATTAGCGAAGATGCAAATCTGATATTAGACAATTGGTAAATTAATTTATCCACCAAGCATTGGCAATGGTAAAACTGTAACCACTATGCTCAACCCTCACCAAATTAACAGTGACAGATAATCAGAGTGCAGTTACAACTGACACTATACAAATACAACCATAGAAAAATGAGTGAAAGTACATCTTTAACACAGCAGTGGTTAGCTGAAATTCAAGCACTCAAACGCCAACTGGCAGAACAAAGAGTTGATTTAGCAGCAGCTTGGGAAAGTGCCGAAAAGTGGCGCAAACTCTACAATACAGAAGCAGAACAACGCCGGACAGACGCGCATTTATTCCAACAAACGATCGCATCTCTCAAAGCTAATATTCACAAACTCCAAGGTATTGAAGCTGCAACCCTGGCTGACGGTAAAGCAGTTGAAGCTATTCAAGCTGAAATTACTCAAATCCAAACTGTGGAAGAATTGCAGACAAAATTGATTGCAGCGATTAAAGAGCGCGATCGCTTATTACAAGCTTTGAAAACTGAACAAGAAAGTCACGCTCAAACACGTAAAAGTCTCACCACCGCTTTGGGTGATGCGATCGATAGCTTGGCACGAGAACGCAGCGCCGCAGAACAGGATAGATGAAGAGCCAGGAAAAATCAAATTATTAGCTCCTGGTTGATGCGATCGCCATTTGACCCCAAGAGTTGAAAAAAATTACTAATAAGTATAAAGTAAGTTTTGGAAACTCATTGCTCATATTGAGCTATAAAGCCGTGCATCTAAGAATATGCGGCTCAATATTTACTAAATATTCTCAATTAAGATGTTGTAATTGCCAATGTCAAATAAAACACAAATAGTTTACCTAAATGACGAGATGTTCAATTAATTCAAGAGCATGACAAAAGCAACCACAGCATCACCAATAAACTGGCATAAACCCAAAATATCGCCTTTCTTAGGGCTGATTTTGGGCATACTGATTCTGCTGATTTGCTTGGTGTTTAGCGTCGCTTTAGGTGCCGCAGAAATACCAATAAATAAGATTTTGGCATCCTTTGTCGTTTTTGATGGGTCTTATGAACATTTAGTCATTCAGACAGTGAGATTACCGCGATCGCTCATCGCCTTGCTGGTAGGATCAGCCTTGGCAGTTGCAGGTGCATTAATGCAAGGTTTGACACGCAACCCCTTAGCAGATCCCGGAATTTTAGGTATTGAGTCAGGAGCCGCATTAGCTGTAGTCACCACAACTTTTATCTTCGGTAGCTCTTCCTTAAATGTTTTAACTATCGTGGCCTTTTTAGGTGCAGGTGCGACAGCAGTGTTAGTCTACCTGATTGCTTCCTTGGGCAAAGGCGGAGCCACCCCACTGAATCTCACCATTGCAGGCGCAGCAATCACCGCCCTGATTTCCTCTGTAATGACTGCGATGCTCATAGTTAGCCAAAGAACCTTAGAAGAAATTCGATTTTGGTTAGCTGGTTCACTAGCTGGCCGCGATATCAATATATTATTGTCAGCGTTACCTTTTGTCGTGATTGGCTTAGTCGTAGCATTTGCCCTGGGTAGACAAATTACCACAATGAGTCTAGGTGAAGATGTCGCTAAAGGCTTGGGTCAACAAACGGGTTGGGTAAAAATTACAACCGCCATCAGCGTTGTCTTACTGGCGGGAAGTTCTGTATCTTTAGCTGGGCCAATTGGCTTTATTGGCTTAATTGTTCCCCATGTTGTGCGGTTTTTTATTAAAGCTGATTACCGTTGGATTTTGCCTTATTCCGCAGTCTTGGGGGCAACTTTACTGTTAATTGCAGATATCGCGGCGCGTGTCTTACTGCAACCCCAAGAAATACCAGTAGGAGTTATGACAGCCTTGGTTGGCGCACCCTTTTTTGTCTACTTGGCTAAATCGAAGGTAAGAAAATGAAATTGGATTGGCTTGTATTTCGTTCTGAAACGATATCTTTGCGGATTGACCGCCGTGTGCCACCAATGCTGTTATGTTTGGCAGTCGGGCTTGTGGTGGCGATGGTGATGAATTTAGGACAGGGTGAATATCCGATTTCTCCCTTAGATATCGTCAAAACTGTATTGGGTATAGATACAGGCAACCCAGATCATGCTTTTGTGATTGATAATCTGCGTCTACCTCGTACCTTAGTAGCTGTCATGGTGGGAATGGCACTGGCAGTTGCAGGGACTATCTTTCAAGGCATCACACGCAACCCATTAGCTGACCCCAGCATTATTGGGATTAATGCAGGCGCAAGTTTAGCAGCCGTTTCTGTAATTGTACTATTGCCAACAGCACCTATTTACGCTTTGCCTTTATCAGCCTTTGGCGGTGCTTTATTAATGGCTGGGTTAATTTACTCCTTAGCTTGGAACAATGGTAGTTCCCCCGTTTTATTTATTTTAATGGGCGTGGGATTGTCGGCGATCGCCAGCGCATTCACCAGTTTGATGATTACCTTTGGCAATATTTATAGCGTCAGTGATGCCTTGGTGTGGTTAGCGGGTAGTGTTTACGGACGCACTTGGGAACAAGTCTTTTCCTTCTTACCTTGGTTAATCGTTTTTGTCCCGATGGCGTTGATATTAGCCAGACAGTTGAACGCCTTAAATTTGGGGGATGATGTCGCCAAAGGTTTAGGAACTCGCGTGGAATGGCAACGGGGTTTACTGGTGCTAGTTGGTGTTGCCTTAGCTGGTGCAGCAGTCGCCACAGCCGGAATGATTGGTTTTGTAGGATTAATCGCACCCCATATCGGCAGACAGTTAGTAGGTACAAATCATCAAGGCTTAATTCCTATCTCGACATTGTTGGGAGGAATATTAGTTGTAATAGCAGACTTTCTAGGAAGAACAATGTTTGCACCTATTGAAATTCCTTGTGGCATTGTGACGGCTGCCGTCGGTGCGCCTTATTTCCTCTATTTGTTAATTCGTAATCGGAAGAAATAGTTTTGGGAACTAGGGAATAGGTAAAAATCTGATTTTTATTAATTTAAGATGGTAACAAATATGAAAGGCTTATCAACAAAAAGTTTATCTTTAGCTTATGATGGTGCGCCAATTATTCGTGATCTGAATTTGGCAATTCCTGGCGGCAAAATTAGTGCTTTAGTAGGCGCAAATGGTTGTGGTAAATCCACCTTATTAAGAGGGTTAGCCAGACTTTTAAAACCTTATGGTGGTACAGTTTATCTTGATGGTCAATCTATTTTTAATCTTTCTACCAAAGAAGTAGCCCAACAATTGGGAATCTTGCCACAAAACCCACTAGCACCCGAAGGACTAACTGTCAGAGATTTGGTAGGACAAGGACGTTACCCTTATCAAAACTGGTTACAGCAATGGTCAGAAAAAGATGAAAAAATCGTCCAACAAGCACTCGAAATTACCAATTTATTAGATTTAGCAAATCGAGCCTTAGATACTTTATCTGGTGGACAGAGACAACGTGCTTGGATTGCAATGGCATTGGCACAAGATACAGATATTTTATTATTAGATGAACCGACTACTTTTTTAGATTTAGCACATCAAATAGAAGTCTTAGATTTGTTATATGAACTGAACCAGCATCAAGGACGAACTGTTGTAATGGTGCTGCATGATTTAAATCAGGCTTGTCGTTATGCAGATTATTTGGTGGCTGTCAAACAAGGAAGGATTTTTACGGCTGGAGAACCGCAAAATGTGATGACGGAGGAGATGGTACAAGAAGTATTTGGCTTAGAATGTCGGATTGTATCTGATCCGATTGTTGGAACACCAATGTGTGTTCCTATCGGGCGTAAGGGTGTGAGGGTGTGCGATTCGATGTGAGTGAATCATGATAAGTCTTTCACCGGACACGATATAAATTCCTGAACAGGGTGATTTTGTCATTGATTGTGTAGTATTTTTGGTGCTAGTCTGTCTTAGGATCAATCAAATGAAACAGCTCCTCAGAACAGTATTTGGCATTAAAACATACATCATTTGGCTGCTAACCCCAATACTGGCAATTATTCTTAGTGCATCACTTTTGGCTACCCCGGCGTTAGCTACTGGTGTGTATCAAATTCCGAATTTAACCCCCGGTGGTGACTGGGTTGTAGATCAAGGTGAAGTGCTAAGTCGCATCAACGAAGGTAAAATTAGTGGTGCCTTTGAAGATTTAGCCAAGAAAACTGGCAATGAAGTGCGATTTGTCACTATTCGCCGTTTAGATTATGGTGAAACCTCAGAAAGCTTTACTAAAGGGCTGTTTGAAAAATGGTTTCCCACCAAAGAGGCGCAAGCCAATCAAATTTTGTTGGTGTTAGATACTGTTACTAACAACACTGCTATTCTTACCGGGGATAAAGTCAAGTCTTTGCTGACTGATGCTATTGCCGAGAGTGTAGCTACAGAAACCTTAGCTGCACCATTACGCAACGGTGATAAATATAATCAGGCATTTTTGGATGCAAGCGATCGCTTAGTAAAAGTTCTCTCTGGTGAACCCGACCCCGGCCCACCACAAATTGTTGATAAAGAAACGGTAGAAGGCACCTTTACCAAAGCAGAGGATACCGACAAAGGTAGTGCAACTGCTTGGGTGATAGGTCTGTTAATTGCAGCAACCGTCATCCCGATGGCGACTTACTACATATATCAAGTCAATCAGCCACAGCCACCATCTAACGGCTAAATCTGAAGTCTAAAGTATGAAGTATGAGGTGTGAAAATTTCATACTTCATACTTTTTCTAGTCTTGAACATACTCTTGTCCTGTCACTAAAGCCACCTCAGCGCGGACAAACTCTCGTCCTAAATAAGCTGCATGGTCTAACTGCGACACTGGACAAGGGTGAGTTTGTTCAAAAATTTTGACACTGAGTTCCTTGGCAGTCCTACCACTGTAAACTGTGCTGTGAGTTCTTTCCACCTTACCCCGCGCGGGAATGACTTTACCTGTTTCGGGATCTACCGCTAAACCATGCTCATCAATTACATTGGTAAAATGCTTGGCGTGGATTAATCCCTCCCCTCTGTCCAAATAGATGATGAAATAGCCAGCCGGGTCAAGGTCAATATGACGCTGAGAAAGTCTATCATCTATTGCTGCTAAATCTTTAACTATTAAATCCATAACTCCGATCAAAAACAAAATTCTTTTTTCAGGGTTTTTACACCATATACTTAAGTGTAATTCCTATGTTCCTCAATCAGAGCATTAAATTGGTAAGCGATTAATATCTTTATTACAGCCAATTACCACCATTGCTGAACCACGTTCTAGTCGCTGGTGTGGGTTTGGGTTGATGGCAAATTTACCATCTTGACTGACAGCCAGTAAATTTAAACCATAACGATTACGCAGTTGAATTTCAGTAATGGTTTTGCCATGAAACTCATCAGGCACAATCATCTCAACAATACTATGGTCTGGGTCGAGGTCAAATCTATCTAATATAGATGGTTTGGTGAGAGTACGTGCTAAAGCACAGCCGGCTTCATACTCCGGGAAAACAACATGGTCTGCACCGACTCTGTGCAGTAACTTGCGGTGAACTTCACTAGAAGCTTTCGCCACAACGTGAGGTACGCCACCTTCTTTGACATTGAGAGTAGTAATAATACTTTCTTGAACGTAATTACCGATCGCTACAATTACTGTATCAAATTCAAAAATCCCTGCTTCTTTGAGTGCGGCTGGTTCTGTAGAATCTAATTGCAAAGCATGACCGACAATTTCTTCTGTCAACGCCTCACAGACTCTTTTTTCATCAACATCTGTCGCTAGAACTTGATAACCAAATTTATGCAGAGTTGAACATACAGACCGACCAAAGCGACCTAGCCCAATGACCGCAAATTGCTGATTATCTTTACGTAAGCTGCGAAAAAAACCTAGTGATGCAAGGTTCACAGTTGCTTTCCTTATTAACGCTCCCTGTATTTAGGACAAAAAATTTTTCAATCTCACTTAAAGTATCAATTTTTATTTTTTGCCTAGTGTTTCATATTTTATCAGTTTAAGTTAATGGTATTGATACTCAGTACGGTTATCCCAACAGTAAGTTTTCGTTATCCACAAACAGATCCCCGACTTCTTTAAGAAGTCGGGGATCTGAGTCTCTCAATTTTCACAAATCCAATGAAATTGGTATGTTTAATTTTTGCCTTGTATCTAGTACAGTTCGGCGTAAATAAACAGACCATAAGAAATTGCTAAAAGGCTTGTGGTATCCTTATTCTTTCTTTTTACTTTTGCCTTTTTACTTTTGCCTTGTGTCCAGCTATCCCACCAATAAATTTTCTTCAGGATAATGAATTCTAGTAGGACGGGGGTCGCCTAAAATCGCGGACATTAACAAAAGAACCCCAACTCTACCAATGTACATAGTAATAATTAATATCAGTTTAGCGGCAGTGGAAACTGTACCCGTAATGCCTGTAGAAAGACCAACGGTAGCAAAGGCAGATACTACTTCAAATAAAATTTGAATAAAGTCTAACTTTGGATCTGTTAAAGAAATTAGAACCGTTGCCAAAATTACCGTAGCTACAGAAGCAACTAAAACACCCACGGCTTTCAATATTAAAGAGATGGCGATTTTGCGGTCATACAATAAAACTTCTTCTTTACCTTGCAAAATTGCTTTTGTACAACTTGTCAAAACTCGTAAAGTTGTAGTTTTTATACCCCCGCCTGTACCACCAGGACTAGCACCAATAAACATGAAGGCAATTGTGATGAATAGACCAGCAGTGGTCATTTTACTAATATCTATAGTGTTGAATCCGGCAGTTCTAGGGGTGACAGATTGAAACCAAGCTACTAAAAATTGACCGCCCAAATCTAAGTTACCAAAGGTTGCAGGGTTCCTCACTTCAATACAAAAAAAGGCAATTGTACCTAGAATTAAAAGAATTAAAGTTGTGCTGGTAGCAACTTTAAAGTCTAAAGAAAATATTAAACAGGTCTTTTGTTTGAAGATGCGATCGCGCAACCAAAGATACATCTCTAAAATAACTTGATAACCAATACCACCAAAAATAATTAATGTAGTAACTGTGAAAACTACTAACACAGATGTTTGATAACCAATCAAGTTATCTTTAAACAAACTAAACCCTGCATTGTTCCAAGAATTAACACTATGAAAAATCGCTAACCATAGTCCTTGTGACCAACCATATTGCGGTACGAAAGCAGGCAGCAGTAAAAAGATACCTGTAATTTCAAAAATTAAAGTAGTGGCAATAATTGAGCGAATCACTTGGGCGCTACCTTGCATTCCTGGCCTGTCTAATGCTTGTTGAATTGCCATTTTTTGCCGCAGGTCAAATTTATGTCCAATTAGCAAAATCAAAAAGGTAGTGGTTGTCATATATCCCAAACCACCAATTTGAACTAACAAGGCAATAAACAACTGACCCCAAAAAGAAAAATAAGTCCCAGGATCAACTACTGATAAACCAGTCACACAAACGGCAGATGTTGAGGTGAACAATGCCACCACTAAATTATTCCAACTGCCGTCACTAGTTGAAATTGGCAGCATCAACAAAATCGTGCCGACAGTGATGACAGCCATAAAACCCAAGCAAATTGTCCGCGAAACAGTCATATTAAGGTAGAGCCTCTCAATTCTTCCAGGCGGGTTTACTTAATTAAATTTTCCTGGAAAGGAAAAACATCTTTATTTAAAGAAAAACACACATGGTAGCCTACCAGTATGTTGATTTAAACACTGTTTTGTCTTAGCATTATTTGTTTTATGAATACAACACTATATCAGCAAATTCAGCAGTTTTACGATGCTTCTTCGGGTTTATGGGAAGAAGTTTGGGGCGAACACATGCACCACGGTTTTTACGGTGTGGATGGAACGCAAAAAAAAGAGCGCCGCCAAGCGCAAATTGATTTAATAGAAGAAATACTTCATTGGGCAGATGTCAAAACAGCAACTAACATTTTGGATGTGGGTTGTGGTATCGGCGGCAGTTCTTTATACTTAGCCGAAAAGTTTCATGCTCGGACTACTGGTATTACTTTAAGTCCTGTGCAGGCGGCGAGAGCTACAGAACGCGCCCAAGAAATGCTGTTACATCTGAAAAGTAAGTTTTTAGTGGCTAATGCTCAAGCTATGCCCTTTGCAGATAATACTTTTGACTTGGTTTGGTCACTGGAAAGTGGTGAACACATGCCTGATAAAACACAATTTTTGCAAGAATGTTATCGCGTATTAAAACCGGGTGGGACTTTAATTATGGCAACTTGGTGCCATCGAGCGACAGATGATGCACCATTAACAGCAGATGAACAAAAGCATTTACAAGATATTTATCGCGTGTATTGTTTGCCTTATGTAATTTCGTTACCGGAGTATGAAGCGATCGCTCATCAACTACCATTAAAAAATATCCGCACTGCTGATTGGTCAGTTGCGGTTGCGCCATTTTGGAATGTCGTAATTGATTCCGCAATCACACCTAGTGCGATTTTTGGCTTGTTACGTTCTGGTTGGAATACCATTCAAGGAGCCTTAGCACTAGGGTTAATGAGTCGCGGTTATGAACGTGGGTTAATTAAGTTTGGTTTGGTGTGCGGGAATAAGTAGAAATTCCAGCTTCTTGAATCGCCGAAAAAGCTGTGTCTGCAATTATTCGGTGCGCCGCAGTTGTCGGATGAATACCATCCCAAAATAAGAATTGATTTGGATGACCACATGGTTGAGAAGCAGACATACACGCACTGACAACATTGTTAAAACCAAATGCAGCCGGATTAGCGATCGCATTCCGATACAAGGTGTTAGCATCCAAACTGACAATCTCCAAGTCAGAATGCTGCTGATTTAGTATTTTTAGCGATCGCCGCAAACCTTGATTATGTGCTTGGGTTAAGGAACTGAGGCTGTTAGAATTGGCGTTGCTGCTTGTGGCGGGTAACTTACCTAAATCTGGTAGATTCGCCACCAGAAATTTTTTCGCACCGACATCTGTTAAAGAAGCGATCGCTTGTGTCACATTTTGAATTGGGACATTTGCATTATTTACCCCTTGTAAATAATCATTTGCTCCCGCCCAAACTACATATAAGGCATTGGGATCAGTCTTTTGATGTGACTGGGTAAATGACTTGACTTGAGTTAATAAGTTCGGCACATAATTGTTGCCAACATTACCAGTAGTTGCACCACCGTAAGCAAAATTGTTACTTTGCTGGCTTGGCAAATGCAGGCGATCGGCGAGATACTCCACCCACACCCGACCATTTGAGTAACGCCCCTGAAAGTAAGTTGAACTAGGCGGGTACATTCCCCCTGTTGCTTGAAATACCATTCCTGTATCCGAAAGACTGTCACCAAATACATAAAGTCCAGCGATCGGATGAGTACTAGCAAAAGAATTTGTGAGTACAACCATGATGAAAATTAAAAATGACAGTCCTATGGTTAAAAACAATTTTTTTGGCATGAATCTGCGGTTTGATTGCCAATCTTTCAACTAATATTTGTTTGGCTAAAGATTGCCCTGGTATTTATAGCAGTAGTCAAATATGTTAGGACAATTTGAAAATTTGAACGCTAGGCTTAGTAAGACTTTTCCTTCTGCCTCCTGCCTCCTGCCTTCTGCCTTCTGCTATGATTGCTTCTCTAGGCTAACAAGGCAACTAAAAGGATTTTGAGTGTAACCGAATACTTTCAGGTGTGGATTTTGCTAATCTTTGACAATTATGTCGCTTTTGATTAATCCTTTTTGTAAAGCTGTAATGACAGCTTGGGTGCGATCGCTCGCCTCTAACTTTTGTAAAATGGCATGAATATGCACACGCACTGTTCCCGGTGCAATATATAGTGCAGCAGCAATTTCTTGATTGGTTTTACCTGCTGCTAACAGTGATAAAATTTCTTGTTCGCGCCCAGTTAAGGGATTGGCAATCTTGGAGATATTTTCTAATTGAGGTAGTTCAGAAACAAAAGAAGAACGAATTTCTCTAGTTGCAGTTTCATCCCACCAAGAAGCGCCAGCCGCCACAGAACGCAATGCTAAAACTAATTTTTCCGCAGCAATACCTTTCAGGCAATAACCTTGAGCGCCTGCTTCTATCAACCGTGAAATTAAAGGCTTTTGTGAATGGGAAGTAAGAATTAAAATTGGCAGTGCCGGATTTTGCTGCTTAATTTGTCTACAAGTTTCAATTCCACCAATTCCCGGTAAACCCACATCTAACAGCACAATATCTAGAGGATATTCTTTGACTAACTCAATAGCTGTTTCACCATCTTCCGTCTCAGCAATAATTTCTAACCCAGGTTCTTGCTGCAACCGTACTTGCAAACCTAAGCGAAAAAGTTCATCATCTTCAACTAGTAGAATTTTGATTGGAGTAGAAGACATTTCACGCAGTTGGCGGAGATGGAAATGGATAAACAGGTAGTCTAAAAGCAAACACAGCACCAGTCGGCACTTTGTTCTCTGCCCAGATTATACCCCCGTGGGCTTCAATAATTTGCCGAGATAAATAAAGCCCCAAGCCTGAACCTTTAGCTTGGCGATCGCTATGACCTTGATAAAATCTTTCAAATAAGTGAGAAAACTGTTCTGCTTGAATACCCGCACCCGTATCTAAAATTTTCACGACTTGAGAAGAAGTTTGTGCTTCTAAAAAAACTTCCACCTTCCCACCACGCCGGGAATGATTAATAGCATTGACTAACAGATTATTAAACACGCGATGCAATTGCAAAGCATCACCATACACCCACAATGATTGTCGCCAATTAGAATCACCATAACTAACCGATAGATGAACGCGACGATTGGCAGCTAATTCCATCAAATCACCAGCCGCCTCTTCTGCCAAGATAGTTAAATCGACTGGTGCTAAGTCCAGTTTTAAACCTTCGGTATCGTTGCGATAAACATCTAACAGCGTTTCTACCAATTGTAGGGAGGTTTCATGACTGCGTGCCATTGTCGATAAAACTTGTTGTTGCATTGGTACAACTGGGCCGAATTTTTCTTGTTGAAAAGCTTTGATAGTTTCAATCGCTCCTAACAACGGTGTTTTTAAATCATGAGTCAGTGTAGAGGCAAAATCTTCTCGTACCTTGACCAATTCCTCTTGGGATTCTAACTTAGCGCGAGTCACTGCGATCGCCTCTTGAGAACGACGCAGGCGATCGCTTAAAATACCAGTCACAATTAAAGCCATCACCGCAATTAAGCGACTGGCTACCGTCGAGACTTTCACTAATTCATTTCCAGGTACCACCAAATTCAACAGCGTCAAACACACCGCCACCACAGTCGCTAAAAAAGTTGCCCTGCCGCCAAACCAATAGTTTGTTAATAAGATTGCGCCTGTATAAAGATATCCAAAAACATATTCTGTTGGTGTTTCAAACTCCATCAAAATTACACCAACAAATAGACACAATATAATAATAAATCTGCCTAATTTGTAGCGTTGACTATGCTTTTGAGCTACAAATTTATCTGCGTTCATCAGCGTGCGTTCATCCTCTGCTATCGGCGGTTAATTCTTTGTTTCTATATCCTCCAATATGAGCATTACTATATTCAATATAAGAATTACACAATATAGCAGGGGACAGGTAATAGGTTACAGGTGACAGGGTTAAAAGCTTTATGGTGTCTAAGTCTCATGATTTATCAATGTCCTAACCAACTTGGCTACTGCTATAACTCTCTCAAACCCTCATTACTCCGTGTTGCGCCAGTGAGGGAGTCGGCAAAGCCAACGACAGTCGCCTCAAGTCAAGAAACCAGCCCAACGGACTGGCTACAAAGATGATGCTTTTGCGACAGGAAACAAGGAATAGAAGATAGCTAACAAAGTTGCAAGCTTTGTAATATGCGGTTGTTTCTCGAAATTTGTACCTCATTTCCCTGCAATCCGCGGTATATAACAGTTCTAAATGAGATCCAATCCAATCTGTTCCCTGTTTCCTGTCCTCATTCAATGAGATTGATGTTTCTAGATATTACTCGAACCGTAGAGTGCCATCAATATTGGCAATGTGATCATCAAGGTTGATTGTGGTGGAAACCCACTGTTGAGCGCGGGTTTTACATTGAGCACTTAATAGACGTGAAGCAACTACTTGGGTTGATCTGCAAGTCTCAATAAAGTTGCTGGGTTGCCACTTCAGACTACCATCAACATTTTCAACTACTCGGTTCAAATTAATAGAACTAGTGTTGTAAACGCCACCGCTCGCTCTTTCGCAAGTAGATGTTAGAACAGAACCTTGAATACTAGTGTCACGACAAGTCAAGCTAAACTGACCCAAAGCCAAGGCAGAATTTGTGGTCATAAAAGACACAACAAATGTGAACAGGACGGCAATACATAGTTTCAGAACTGATTTCATTGTTTTCATCTCCAAGATAAAGAAAATCTAAACAAGGACAGACATTACAGCTATCGATTCTATACAAACCCTATCCAAGTGGGTGGTTTGTACGGGGCTATTATCAAGCCATATTTTAGTAAACGACAAGGTGGTGATATAAAAGTTTATACTTGTGAATAGAGTATTTTATGTAAGTAGCAAAGTTGAGCGATCGCTCAGAAAAGAGAATCAACGGTATTTTTTAATATAAGTATTAAGACTCTATGCTGACGGCGTGTTGTGGCAATTCTGTTAATTACAAGATTGTGTTAATAATGCTTGCACACGGTTGACAAACTCTTCTAATTCTGAAATTAGTTCAGTGCTGCCACGGCGTTCTTGATAAAGAGCCAGTTGTTCTAGTTTTTCAGCAGCTACATACATAGATTTCGCGCCAATGTTGTTAGTAGTGCCTTTAATTTGATGTGCTTGTTGTGCCATTTGCTGAAAGTCATTGTTAGCGATCGCAGCTTGGACTAACTCTAAACGAGACTTCATATCTTCAACAAAAATTTCCAACAACTGCAATTCAAATTCGGCATCATTTTCAGACAACTGATGTAAATGTTCCCAATCAATGAGTAATGTATTAACATCCTCTTCTGTGGCAGACACCTGATGATCAGAGGTATTTTCGGTTTGGATAGTCATGAGAAACTGACTCCAATGTTCTAATACTGCTGCCAAATTTTCTCTGATTACAGGCTTACTTAAATAATCATCCATGCCTGCATCAAGGCATAGTTGTTTATCTTCTTTCATGGCATTTGCCGTCATAGCAATAATGACTGGACGACGACGGTTAGCAAAATAACTTTCATACCAACGATGAATTTCTCTTGTAGTGTCCAAACCATCCAAAACTGGCATTTGGCAATCCATAAAAATGACATCGTAAGGAATTTTTTCTAATAGTTGTAAAACTTCTTGACCGTTGGCAGCAACATCGGCATTGTAACCCAAGCTTCTCAGCTGTCTGAGAGCAACTTTTTGATTGACTAAATTATCCTCAGCCACAAGAATTCTCAATTTAGCGGAGCCAGCAGCCAGAGGCAGGTGACTATTTTGTAAATTGTTCATTTCTAACTCCTGATTACTTGGTAGATGCTGTTGTGGTGGCGAGTGGAACCCGAAAATAGTAATGAGAGTATCAAGGAGCCGAGATGGCTTCACAGGTTTGACTAAATATGCCGCAAATCCCATTTCTAGCGATCGCTGCATTTCATCCCGTTGATTGGTAGATGTCAGCATAATTAAAGGTGTCGTCGCAATTGCAGACTTAGCCTTGATCATTTCTGCCACAGCCATCCCATTGATTTGGGAGAGCATATCAATTAAGACCACATCATAGGGTTTTTTTTGCTTTTCAGCCGTTTCTATAGCACTAAGAACAGCCTCTTCACTATCAGCTTTGTCCACCTGCATTCCCCAACGGGTGGCTTGATAATCGATAATTTTGTGATTAGTCGTGTTGTCATCTACCAAAAGCATCCGGCGATCGCGCAAAATTCCGCGATCGTCCATCATGGTGACTGGTTGGATTTGCTTGGCAAAAGGAATCTCAAACCAAAATTCCGAACCTTTGCCTAACTGACTATCTACCCCAATTTCTCCACCCATTAAACTTACAAGTTGCTTACAAATCGCCAATCCTAAACCAGTACCACCATACTTATATTTATTAGAAGTATGCACTTGAGTAAAAGGGGTAAATAACTGGTTTTGGTTTTCTGTAGTAATGCCCAAACCAGTATCTATAACGGCAAACCGAATATTAGCTGTCTTGGTATTTTCCCAGCGCAATTCGGCTTTGATGAGTACTTCTCCCACACTAGTGAATTTGATAGCATTACTAATTAAGTTCATCAAAATTTGCCGCAGGCGACTAGCATCTCCTTGGAGTTGCGTAGGCACATTGCGATAAATTAATGCAGCAATTTCTAAGTTTTTTTGATGAGCTTGGGGCGCTAATAAATCTAATACTTCTTCCACACAATTGGCTAAATCAAAATTGAGGGTTTCTAGGCTCATTTCCCCAGCCTCAAGTTTTGATAAATCTAAAATCTCGTTAATCAGACTTAATAGCGCGTCACCGCTAATGCGAATTGTTTCGATAAAATCTCGCTGTTCTTGATTGAGAGGAGTTTCTAACATTAAACTAGTCATACCCAAGACAGCATTCATCGGAGTACGAATTTCATGACTCATATTCGCCAGAAATGCACTTTTGGCTTGAGATGCTAATTCTGCTTGACGACGAGCTACTTCTAGTTCTTTTCGTTGTTGAGTTTCTACTTTGAGTAATTGAGCTTGAGCAATAGCAATGCCTACTTGATCAGCAATTTGTCGTAAAAGATGAGTTTCAAAACTTGACCATTGATGAGGAGAAGCACATTGGTGAACAATTAATAAACCACACAGTTCCTCTTTAACCAGAATTGGGATGACTAAATTGGCTTTTACCCCAAGCTGTTGCAGTAATTCGAGATGACTTTGCTGAATGCTCAGTAAATCTAACTCAGCATTGATGGCGATTTGCTTTTTGCGATATTGTTGTAGATAGTATTGTTGTTGATATTCTGTTTGTAAGTAAGTGTCAGCAATATTTTTTTCTTTAATTGATGGCCAACCAGTAACTACAGCCTCAACTAACATATTGTCTGAGCCATCACTAGACATTTGCGAAATTAACACCCGGTCAGTTTGCAGAATTTTTTGGACTTCTTTGACGGTGATTGCCAAAATGTCTTCTATTTGCAAAGATTGACGAATCTTGAGAGTAATTTCCGTCAATAATTGCGATCGCAAGTTTTGCCGTTGTAGTTCTTCTTCCGCTTTTTTACGTTGAATAAACTGCCCGACTTGTTCACCAATCGAATTAAGAATTCGACCTAAATCTTGGTCATATTGCTGAATTTTCTGGCTGAAACAAGTAATTACCCCAAAGATTTTATGTTCACTGCGAATTGGGAAACCAAAAGCGCCATGTAATCCTATCTGGTTTGCCAGTTGATGGCGCAAAAATTTGGGGTTATTGGCAACATCAGTAAACCATACTAGTTCACAATTAGCCCAAGCATGACCCGGTAATCCTATTCCTGGTGCAAACGTGATTTCCTGACACCGGTTTGTAAACTCGTGTACATCCAAAGAATCACGATGCCACGAGTCAGAATATCTAAGTACATTTGCTTGTTGGTCAATCATCCAAATTTCACTTACATCCCATTCCAAGTTTTCACAAATAGCTTGTAAAATCTGAGGAATGGTTTCGGCGATCGTTGTAGACTCTGCTAAAACACGGGTAATTGCATACTGTGTCTTCAGCTGCTTTTGGGCGCGTTTGCTATCTGTAATATCAATACCTGTACTAATTACATATTCCACTGCGCCTTCATAGTTTTGCAAGATAGCATTTGACCAAGCAATTAGTCGCCGACTACCATCTTTAGTGATCCAATAATTTTCATAATTTTGATAGCCTTGATGCTCACTTGTTCGTAACTGAGCAAACACAGCTTTGACTGGCTCAATTTCTTCAGGTAACAAAAACAAATTCCAGAAATATCTTCCCCTGACTTCATCAAATGAGTAACCCGTAATTTCTTCACAAGCATGGTTGAAGCGGACAATTTGCCCTTGAGCATCCAGCACAATCACTAAGGCACTAGCTGTATCTAGAACTGCGGAGATAAAGTTACGTTCTTCATTGAGCTTATCTTCTGTTAATTTTCTGACTGTGAATTCGCAATAAATCAGGTAATAAACTACAGCTAGAATAAAAAAGCTTAGACAGATAGCAAAAGCTAAAATTAAAATTGTGTAGCGAGTGCTAACTTTTGCCGTTTGTGACTGCTCTTTTAATAATTGCTTTTCTTCATTTTCTATTGTATAAATTGTTTGGCGAATATCAGGCATTAAATTATTTTTTTGCTCTGCCAACATTGCCTTTAATGCCACGTCAAATCCCTGAGCTTGACGCAGTTCAATAGTTTTTCTGAGGACGGTTATTTTAGCTGTAATCAGTTCTTCCAAAATGATTACTTTTTGTTTTTGACGAGGCTTATCTGTTGTGTAAATTTGCAGATTCGTCATTTGTTTATCAATATTCGTGAGTGCTGTTTTATACGGCACTAAATAACTATGATCTCCTGTGAGAATGTAATCCCTTTGTCCAGCTTCGGCATCTTTGAGGTCGGAGAGTAGTGTTTCTAAACGGGTAATTTGCTTTTGGGTTTTTTGAATTTGATGGTTAGTATTAATAAATATTTTGGTATTTTTATAAGAAATCAAGCCGATCAAAACTAAAATTACTGAGGCTAAACCAAAGCCACCAGTAACTCTTTTAAAAAAATCTCTATGTACCTTTTGTTTATGTTTGCGTTCGTTTGCAATACTGGCTAAATTTGCTAGACTCCGCTGCATTTCCATCTGTTTAATGACTTGTCGCCCCAGAATGCGTAATGCTTCGATTTGCTGCGGAGAGAGATTACGAGGTACACGATCAATAACACAAAGTGTACCCAGCGCATAACCTTCAGGGTTAATCAATGGTACACCCGCATAAAATCGAATGTGGGGATCAGAAGTCACTAATGGGTTTTGTGCAAAACGTTCGTCAGCTTTGGCATCAGGAACAATCAGAACATCAGACCCTAAAATAGAATAGGCGCAAAATGCAATATCTCTGGGTGTTTCTGGTACATTTAGTCCGACTTTTGCCTTAAACCACTGACGATTTTGATCAATTAAGCTAATTAAAGCGATTGGAGTTCCGCAAATATACGAAGCTAAATGTGTCAATTCATCAAATGCTGCTTCTGATGGAGTATTGAGGATTTTATACTCTAACAGTGCTTCTATTCTTTGTGCTTCGTTATCGGGTAATGGTGCTTTCATCCTATTTGTTTTATAAACTTGCTCTTATACTTGAAAAAACAGGCAATCAGTTGATGAATATTCGTCGGTTGAAAATCTGGTAGATGACAGATTACAGAGTTAAAAGTATGTTGCTGTTGTTGATATTTACAGATGTCTTAAACAACTTCACTAATGCTATAGCTGACTTTTTAATTAAGGAAAAGATGATGATTAAATCTTCTTAATAAAACTTACTAATTAATAAACAGTAACGATTATCTGCTGTTGGTTCATAACTTAATTTATCGGCGATCGCTGACATAATTTTTAAGCCACGACCTCGCTCTCGGTCATTATCTTCAAATTCAGAAACTTGTTGCAATTGCTTTTCTAAATCAAAAGCTTCACCTTGGGATAAGATTCGGATATCTATTTGTTGATGCGATAAGCAAACTTCTATCTCAATCGGAGTTTCTTTAGGGAGATTTTTGTGAGCATGTTCTACAATGTTGGCAAAACCTTCTATTAACAGTGTTTGACATTGCCACCAAATTTCCTGGTCAATATTCGGTGTTTGATGAATTTGCTCAAACCAAGACAAAATCTCAGACGAGGCATTCAAGTCTGTGTTTACTTTTAAACAAATTCTACTATCCACTTTGAGTTTATTAAATGTTTAGCTTATATCATAAGCGGAACTCAATTTATTTAATTTGAGTATTTTCACTATACATTAATAACTTAAATCTCGTTACTTTAAAATTAAGCCAATATCTAATAATCAATTTTATTTAGTCAACTGTAGTTTATGGTCAAAATTCTAGTTATTGATGATGACCCCATTGTTCAGGCAGTACTGAAAAGAACACTCCAGAATCAGGGTTATGAAATTACTGTGGCTAAAAATGGCGCAGAAGGTATTACTCAAGCACGGCTACTTCGCCCAGCTTTGATTATTTGTGATTGGGTGATGTCACATTTAGATGGATTGGAGGTATGTAGACAAATAAAAGCTGATCCAGAATTAGCTACAACTTTTTTTATTTTGCTGACTGCGAAGGGTGCGGCTAGAGGGGAAGAAGAAGATAGAGTCAGAGGGCTAGATGCGGGCGCTGATGAATTTATTTCTAAACCCATTGAGATGAATGAGTTAAAAGCGCGAGTCCGGGCTGGTTTGAGGTTACATCAATTAAATCAAGATTTGCAAAGTCAAAAACAAGCTCTAGAAATCCTCAACCAAACTTTGCAAACTCAAAAGCAAATTATGGAAACAGAATTAGCGGAGGCGGCTGATTATGTGCGATCGCTCTTACCGCCACCACTGACAGGAGTAGTCACCACCGAAACCTTATTTATTCCTTCTGCACAGTTGGGTGGTGATTGCTTCGATTATTACTGGCTGGATGATGATCACCTTGTAATTTATTTATTAGATGTATCAGGACATGGTGTAGGTTCGGCGCTGCTGTCGGTATCGGTGCTGAATATGTTGCGATCGCAATCTTTACCTAACACCAATTTTTGTCAACCTAGTGAAGTTCTCAAAGCACTCAATCATAACTTTCAAATGAGCAACCAAGGTGCTAAATATTTCACTATCTGGTATGGCGTTTATCATCGCATTAAACATCAACTGGTCTATGCTAACGCAGGTCATCCACCAGCCATACTAATATCAGGACAATCTCCGAATAATTTGCAAGTTCAACAACTAACATCTTTAGATTTACCTATAGGTTTCTTACCAGAGGTTGACTTTGTAGAGGCTGTTTTTGAAATTACCCAAAACAGCACTCTTTATATATTTAGCGATGGAGCCTATGAAATTAATCAACCCAATGGTCATCTATTGGGTCTCGATGCTTTTATTGAAATATTAATCAAAGATAACCAACTAAATAATTCTACTCTTCATAATCTATTACTACAAATCATGACTTTAAATATGCAACAATCTCCAGAAGACGATTTATCTTTGCTTAAAGTTTCTTTTGGTAGTGCGACCTAAATTGAATTATTTATTTCTTGAATATTTTGCTAAACAGGCAAAAATCAAAACTAAGATCCCTAATTTAGAGATATTTTTTCAATTTTTAAGAAGTTGTTAAAACTTGGCGTTTACAGTCTTCTTGATCAATGAAAGTTTGGAATACTCTATCAATTTTTGTTAATTCAAATAACATCCTCACTTGGTCACTCACAGAGCAAACAAACAGTTTTGCATTAGCAGTTCTCACCATTTGGGCTGCTGATACTAAAGACCCTAAACCAGAGCTATCAATAAAATGAACTTCTTTCAAATCAATCAACAACATATCTGCTCCATTATCCAGTAGATTGCTAACTTCACGCCGCAGGTCATTACCTGTAATGCCATTTAATATCCCTTGTGGTTGAATTACTTTGATTGGAGAATCCATAAGTTGATTACCTAATTTTTGTGCTAAAGTATACGCTTTTATATTTTGGCATTTGCACTCTGTAACCGCAAGTTATCTAATTAGTATTAGCCTTGAAAAGAAAATTTATATCATTTCTTTAATTATCAAAAGTGAATTTTTGTGAAATCTTTAATGTTTTGGGGTGGTTGCCAAACAGCAGCACGAATTACTCCCCACAAAAGCAGTAGGTTATAAATAGCCCAAGCACTATTAACTAGAGATATCCAAGGATATTTAATCTGACCAATAACAAAAAAGTAAAAACTCCATAGTATACCTAAAATAGTTAATGAAAATATTATTAGTTGTGGCCAGACCATACGCAGATAAATACCTGATTGTCGCTGTTTCGGCGTAACTTGAAAATTAATTTTCTGCCCGATGAACACACTCCAAACAGCTTGAATTAATAGGGGAAATAGTGCGATCGCATATTGTTCTGAACGCCACAACTCACCAGCCGAAATCCCCCAAGCTATTGCTAAAAATGTCAATCGATTGATAATAAAAGTAGGAATAAAATGTATAGCAAAATCATAACCAAAGGTTTGCACAGGAGCAATTTCTGTAAAGAAATAAATAATTGGACAAACAAGAAACACCAAAGTAGCAAAACCCGAAAAATAGCTATACATTGTTTGGAAATATTGTAGACGTTGCCAAAATGTCAGTCCTGCTTTGGCAAAGGGATTTTCTTTTAATAAAACTTGGATAGTGCCTTGCGCCCAACGTAGTCGCTGTTTTAAGGTAGAACTCAAATCATCTGGTGCTAAACCTTCTGCTAAAAGTTCGTGATGATAAATCGATTTCCAACCAGCACCATGTAAGCGCATCGCTGTATTCATATCTTCGGTAATACTATTACTTGATACACCAGCAACTAATTGAAATTCATCTAATTTTGTTTCATCTTTAATAAATTCGTCAGCAAAATATTGTAGCCCTACATTAATGAGTGCTTCTCGGCGAAGAATAGCATTTGTGCCTGTGTAAAACGCCGCATTCATCCCATCTTTTCCCTGTTGTAGTGGCCCATAAAATAAATTAGCTTTATGCCCAAAAGGATCACCAACTGGAATATTATAAAAAGCTTGTGGTGTTTGCACAAACGCAATGCGGTTTTGTTCGTAATTGCCAGTGAGAATATTATATGTATAAAAATATGGTAAAACTCGTTTGAGAAACTGTGGTTTAGGAATATGATCGGCATCTAAAGTGAGAATAAATTCTCCCGCAGTTTCTCCCGAAAAAATCGCATAATTGAGATTACCTGCTTTGGCATGATGAGGTACACCCACAGGCTTAGGACGTGCAATATAATGAAATCTTGCCAGTTGCACTAATTCCAGTTCTTTTTGGTGAATCGCGGTTTCTAAAGCTCGTTTTTCAGTTTTTATTCGTGCAGTCAAACTTTGATGTTCTGGTGTTAACCACAAAATAAACTGTTGTAGACTTTTGAGTAATTCTGCTGCCGATTTTGTCTCATGATTTTGAATTGATGATAATTCTTGTAACCAATCTTCAGCACCTTGAATATTAGATTTAAGGTTCTCTAATTTTTGCAGACGTTCTAATAAGTGAGAGCGTTCAGCGTCAATGCGGTCAGCCTCTTGTTGTAGTAATGGTGATTGTAAGTCTTGAATACATAACCTTTCGGTCATGGTTCGCATTAATGATGAGTTACCATCATCTAATACATAAACATGCAATTTAGTAGCAGGATAATCTATTGCTAATGCTGCCATTGCAGTTTGCTCAACAATTTCTGGCGGCTCATTGTAGCAGGTAATAAATACATCTACTGTTGGCCATTCAGATTTTGCTAAAGGCGGGATCATTTGGTCAAGAGATTTAACTTGCCGCACTAAAGGCCGCCACAAACCAATGACAAACAATACACCACCAAAATAACTATAAATTTCAGCTAATAACAAGGGAATTGACAGCCACAAAGCATCAAAGTTAATGGAATGGGTGATGCGCCATTGTAAATACCAAAAACCGAAAATCAAATTAATTTCAGCTAAGTAGCGAAATAATAATGTGCGTTTTTTAAGTGTTGAGCGACTGTTGCCAAAAAAATTAGTCGAGTTATTCAAAGTTGTAGAAGTCATGGGAATACCAATAATTAAAAAAGATATTCAAAATATTCAATCAGCCTCCAGATTTATCTGTGAAATCTACATTCTAAAATTGTTGGTTTAAATCATTTTGCTGCACTGGAATTTTCACTATGAGATGCCCAGTAATTGCCATTACTATCAGAAATAAATTTAATTTTGGGCTGAGGAATTCTAGGAAGACCACGGCCGGAATCTCCTTGGGCGATCGCTTCCCACCACGGAGAACTTAAGGAAGTATTCGCAGACATTAAGGGTTTGTGATTTGTGAGTGTATACAACAAAGATTGCAAAATCATACTGTTGGTGCTGCTGGTGAAGCCAACGGCGGTTTTACCTGTAGCTTCGTAAAAGCCTTCGTAGAAACCTGTGAGTGGGTTATATAAGTCTGTTGTGCCTTGCAGTAACTTTTGGCTGTATTGATTGTCTGGTAACAAAGCAGCATAAGCAAAAGCCACGGCTGTACTAACCATTCGCCCTTGAGGTACAGTTTGCCCATCATCGCTGACAGCTTCCCAAGGTTTGCCCTGAGCGGTAATGGCGCTGTGGACGGTGTAAGGCTTGCGGTCGATTAAGGTTGTTGCGGCGGTTGTCAGAGTTCCGGTGCGACGGTAACGTTCGGCTTGGGCTTGGAAAATTGGTTCAAAGAGCGATCGCATTTTCGGATCTAAACCAAACTCTAATCCATAAAGAATAAAAGGATTGCTGACGGTATACTGATTGACTTTGGAGTTAGTATCATTACGTTGACGCTGAGTCGGTATTTTCACTCCTTCAACTACAGTTGTTTGATATTCCCCACCCACAGCCGAACCTGGAACATCAAATCCCCACAATTGAAACGCCCGTGCTGCATATTCTTCATACCCTAAACGAGTATCCAGGTTGACGCGAGTCAGAAATCGCCCTTGGGGATTTTTAATCACCGTTGCACTGGAAAGCACCCCATCCCGGACTACCCGCAGATATGACCAATCCAAGACAATTTGATCAACAGCTTTGGTATATTCGGGATGGTAGCTTTTTAAGTTATACAACCCAGCTAACAGTCTGCCAATATCCAAGGCTGACCAACCATTGCCTTCTGTAACTGGATTTCCACCGTAGTCTATGGGTTGGAGCGATCGCGTATCATAACCCCGATTCGGTAATTCCCCTGCGAATAACTGTAATTTTCCTAACGCTGCTAATAAATGGTGGGTGCGCTGGTCAAATTCTTTTGGAGAAATTACATCCAATGAGCGGGCGGCGTGCAGTCCAGCCAGATAATCTCCTAATCCCCAGAGTGTTGCACCTTTAAAATCACTGCGATCGTCAACTAAGCCATTCTTGGGATGATAATTAGCTTGAAAATACCTCCACGCTGCTTCTGCATAACGCCGTTCCACCACTGTCAAAGGTCGAGTTAATTTCAACCGAGATGATGAATCTGGGCTATCAACTGGGGGAATCGGGGTAATTGCCACCTCCTCAACTTGGGGATTCTTCGCTGGTGGTGTGGGTGTCACTTTCACCTCTTCAACTTGGGGATTCTTCGCTGGGGGATTGGGTGTCACTTTCACCTCCCCAACATTAGGAGTATTCCCAGATGTTTGTGGCGGATTTGTGGGTGTAGGAGTCGCCGCAGAAGTGTTGTTACTGGGTGCTTTGGCGGCTGTATTGACAGAACCAGTAATTAAAGAACGATTCCCTCTGGCTTTGTAGTACAAAATCTCTAAAATTAGCCCGTTGGTATTGCCAGTTAAGGCTTTATTTGGCTGTTTTGTTTCTTCATAAATCCCTGCATAATAACCACTCTCATCAGGACTACGCAGATCCTTGACTGCATCAAACAGTTTTTGGGCGTAAGCATTATCAGGGTAGAGATAACGCCAACCAAATGCTGCCTTAGTACTCACACTGCGAAACTGGGGATAAGGTTGGTTGGTATCGGTAATTGTTGCCCAACTCTGCCCGTTAGCATAAACAGTGTTGTAGAGAAAATAAGGTGCTTGGTCAATGTTATCTTCGGTGACGGCTGTTAACTGACCTGTCG
The DNA here is from genome assembly GCF_014697615.1 of Nostoc sp. FACHB-280. GTDB lineage: Bacteria > Cyanobacteriota > Cyanobacteriia > Cyanobacteriales > Nostocaceae > Nostoc_B. Next base: position 126,913 of record NZ_JACJSD010000005.1, read on the forward strand.
CTTCGTAACGTCGCTTTTGTACTTCTAGAACTTTAGCCGCAAAATCGCCTAATTCACCTTGTAAGCCAAATTCAATGCCATCTAAAATATAAGACTCACTAACAATGTAATTATTGGCGTTAGTACTTTGAAAATCGCGGGTGTCCACGGGAATTTGTACACCGTTAATTTCCACTGTTTTATATGGTTCCCAGGCTAAAGCTTTGGGTGCAGAAAAACCCCAGAGTTGATACCCCCGGACTGCATATTCTTCGTAACCTAGTCGCCCTTCTTGAACTAATAATGTTTTGTTATCCGGGAGAACAGTCGCCCCATAAAGTTGTCCATCCTTGAGCGATCGCGCTACTTGCCATTTGGCTACAATACCTTTGAGCCAATCATTATATTGGGGATGACAAGTGCGAATCACATCAAACGCCGCTAAAATCCGACCAATATCTAAAGCAGACCAGCCAATACCCCGTTCAATGGGATTATTACCATAATCAACCATCTGCCCAGTAGCCGTGTTATAGACTTTATTGGGTAAAGCATCTTCAAATAACTTGATATTGCTCAGACCTGTTAAAAACTTATTCAGACGAGAATCAAAATCTGCTTGGTCAGTTAGATTCATCCATCGCGCCGCATTTAACGCCATTAAATAATTCCCCATATCCCACAGGGTTCCTGAAGGATAACCCCCCACAGAATTGGTAAATCCGGTTGCTGGCTGATAATTTTTGACAAAATACTGCCAAGCAGAACGGGCATAAGTTTGTTCTTCAGCTGTCAGGGGTGCAGTAATATTGCTACAGCTATTAGCATTTTGCGATAAAACTGGCGTGGGGATGTAAATTAAAAATTGCAGGAATGTTCCAATTAGGAACAATGCAATCCATCTCCACAATTTTTGTGAAAAGTACTGGCGCATAAGATTTCAAAAAATTTGTAATAGCACGAATTCCAAGTATTAATAATTAGCAATTATTTAAGTAAGTCGGTGTAATCAAACTAAGCGATGTACAGAAAGGTAAATAAGCTTCAAACTCTTTCTCCCCCTGCTCCCTGCTCCCTGTCCCCTGCCTTCTTCCCACAATAATTATTTACGCTGACTTACTGACTTGACTCCTGCCCAAATAATCAAAGGTTGACCAACTTGTTTATAAAGAAAACTTTCTAAAATCACCCCATTATTGTTAGCAGTCAGAGATTTATTTGGTTGACGCAGAGATTCATATAAGCCGTTGTACCAACCTTTTTCTGACTTGAGTTGAGAGAAGACAGTATCAGTTAAAGAACGAGTGTAATCAGTTTTATAAAGTACGTGCCAGCCGATCGCAGCTTTGGCACTGAGAAAACGTAAATTATTATGTTGTGCTTGAGTATCGGTAATTGTCGCCCAAGGTTTACCGTTGACAAACAAGCTGTTGTAAACAAAATACGGTGGACGATCTAAGTTATCTTCTGTTAGGGCGGTTAGTTCTTGTGTGGCTTGATAACGCGCTGCTTGAGCAGCTAAGATTCTATCGGCATAAGCTTTCGGTAAGGATTGAAATCCTGTTTCTATGCCATCAAGAATATAGGGTTCGCTGAGAACATAGTTATTGCCACCGGAATTTTTAGCATCCCGACGATCATAAGGAACGCCTTGACCGTAAAGATTCACAAAAGCAGTATTGGACTGATAATCTAAGGCTTGTTTAACATCCAAACCCCAAAGCTTCAAACCATAAGCAGCATAATTTTCATAACCCAAACGACCTTCTTGGTTATACTGCTCTTTACCTTCAACAACAGATGTGCCGTACATCTGACCATTTTTGGTGAGACGCTTGACTTGCCAATGTTGCCACACAGCTTGTACAGGCGATCGCATTTTGGGATACTTGGCTTCCACAATCTTCAGCCAAATTGCCATTCTTCCCAAATCAATGGCTGACCAACCGATTTCTTCCCGTTTATCTAGTTGACCATAATTCACAGGTATGAGAGTTTGAGCGTTGTAGACTTTGTTTGGCAGTTCACCTTTATATAAAGGTAGTGATGCTAAAGTCTGCAACATCTTGGTCATCTTGGCTTCAAATTCTGCGTTAGTAATAATATTCAGTTCTTTGGCGCTAACCAAAGCTGCGATCGCAGCTGCTTGATCCCAAATCGTGACAGATGCAAAATTATCAACAGAATTAACTAAGCCGGTTTTCTCGTTCCAGTTTTTTTGGAAATATGACCAAGCTAAACGCGCCGCCGCCATATCTGCTGCATCGAGTTTACCTACTCCTGGCGCAATATAAGGTGTTTTGCTTACAAGTTCGCTGGCGGCGATTGGTGTTCCTGGTAAAACGGCAGAGTTAGCATCAAGTTTGGCGATTTTTTGTGCTTGTGTGTCTACCTGATCTGTGGGGTTAGCAGTTTGAGAGGCTGATACTGCTGGTGTTTGGGTCTTTTGGGAAAGACGACCAGACCAAAAATTTAAACCAGCGATCGCAAATACCGCTGTCACCACCCCTCCTACACAACTGAGGATAGACAAACCTTTAGGTGGTGGTTGAAAATCAGAACTCATGTTATCTGCAACCTTATGATATAAATCATTGTTTTGGTTATATTCATAACAAGGTTATTTTTCCCAGCTTCCAGGAATAACTAACACTTGTTAGTTTTGGCTAACAGTTAATTACGGGTCTGAAATCAGCTATTTAACTGGGTTATCAAGTTTATTAACTTATATAAATTTGTCTCACTTCGTGATCAAATACTGTTAATATACATACTTCTATATACTTAGCTATAAAATAAAAATCAGTATAAAAATAATTATGTTTCTCTGTAATCTTCTAAATAAAAATACTGGTTTTTGAAAGTTAAAATTTTACACGTAACTGTCCTGTTAAAGAGTTACTACCATAACCACTTCCTCCCATATTTTGATTGCGAACATTACTAAAGCTATAGTCCAAATCAGCTTCTAGGATGGGTGAGAACTTGACTGTACAGCGACTACCGTAACCATAGGCATTATCAAATTCACTATTCAGCCGTTGCTGTCCTAAAGTGGCGAACAGCCGACAACGCAAAAAATCAGCAATTTCGCCTTCCCAAGCTACTTCAGCGTTGTATACCAAAAAATCTGGTGGAGAAAAATAACCGCTTGTGCTTTCATTGTTGTGACTGTAACTCCAGTTGAACAAGTTAGCCGCCACCGAAAATTGTCCAAACTTGCGTTCTAATCTGCTAAAAGATTGAATTTCAAAATTCCCATCGTTGTAGTTACCCAAGCGCAGTGAAGAAAATAAACTTGTGTATCTATCAATTTGCCAATATAAATCAGGGCCAAACCGCCAAGCCGTAATTTGATTTTCTAAAGTTTGAGCATTAAATTTATAAGGACTGTGGTCTACATTGGCTGATATTGTGACACTCGACAGTAATTTTCCAGAATTAGAAACCTTCGGCGGTACAATTGGAAGTTCAACTTTAGCATTAAAATTGATTGCTGTAGGTAAGCGGTCAAAAAAATCAACTCCGGCTGTAGTGTGTAAAGTTGCTTCCCTAATTTTTCCTTGCCAGCCAAGTTTTACAGGAATATTGGTGACTGACTCGACACCCCGTTGTTCAAACAAATCAAATCCTGTCGTCAAAAATATTTTATTGCCATTAGGCGATCGCCACTGCAAAGTCGGTTCAATAAACAAATTACGTTGACCAAAGTTATCTGCATCATTGCGAAAATTAGTTTGAATACCTTCTAAGACTACAGGCTTAGTTGGTTTCTCAGGCTTTGATGCTGGAGGTGGACTAGGTTTTTCTGGTGGTTTGATGACTGGTGGTTTGGGTAATGGTGGCGGTACTCGCAACCCCGGATTAAAATTTTCTGGTGCAGCAATTAAAATCGGTACTTGATTGAATTGTTCACGAAGTTTAATTTGCTGACTTTCTTGATTTTGAAAAAGCACAGAATCAATTGATGTTGAGTTACTGACTAGTGCTGGTAATGAACTTCTGTTTTGAGCAGCTTGGGAATTTCCACCAAATAAAGCCCAAAAGCTCAATATTAAAACTAATTGCCATTGAATATATTGGTAATTTCCTATCCAGCCTGTGTAAAAACTATCCCGAAATCCCAAAACATAACATTTAAATATATTGCTCATTTGTAATAACGACAATTTAAGACAAAAAAAGTTACAAACCAAATGCTTGAGCAACTCCTAAATTGCTGAGACTTGGCATTATGATGCCCAATAAATTACTGCTTCACGACATTTCACTACACCCTTACATCCCCAAACTTTGAATTGCGCCAGTCCTGTTTGCAATACTTAATGTTCGATTAGCTAACAATTAGATTTTCATGATATTGTGTTGTACAGCACATCTTTTCTGTATCTGGATGTGTAAACTGTATATGCTGACTCAGATTACTACATCAATTTGTGGTATAAGCTCAAGCGCCAAACAGCAGCATTACTAGTTTTGTCAAGCTCAAACAAGAGTAGACATACGAGCTTTGACCCATAAAAATTCACCAATTTATCGTAGCGTCAGATATTTGACTGACGTTACCCAAACAGCCTTTAGCTAGACGCATAGACAAGAAAAAGCAGATGAGCAAAACACGTAAGTTTCGTTTAGGTGCATTTATTCAAGCCACTGGACATCATGTTTCCGCATGGCGGCACCCCGATTCACAAGCAGATGCTGGGTTTAATTTTGAGCATTACAAAGAAATTACCCAGACCGCCCAACGTGGCTTGTTTGATGCAGTTTTTCTGGCAGATAGCCCAGGAGTCTGGGGTGGCTCTCCAGAAACTCAAAAACGTAATGGCAAACTAGTGCATTTCGAGCCAGTCACTTTGTTTTCGGCTTTGTCTGCTGTCACCCAAAACATTGGTTTTATTGCCACCGCTTCAACTACCTACGAAGAACCCTACACCTTGGCACGTAAATTTGCCTCACTAGACTACCTAAGTAATGGTCGGGCAGGCTGGAACGTAGTCACAACAGGTAATGAGAATGCTGCTGCGAATTTTGGTCTTGAGCATCATCCAGAACACAGCCAGCGTTATGAACGGGCAGAAGAGTTTGTTGAAGTCGTCAAAGGATTGTGGGATAGCTGGGACGATGATGCCTTTATTCGTGACCGAGAATCAGGCATCTATTTTGACCCCGACAAACTGCATATACTTAACCACAAAGGCAAACACTTTTCCGTCAGAGGCCCGTTAAATGTCGGTCGTCCGCCGCAAGGTTATCCGGTAATTGTGCAAGCTGGAGCCTCGGAAGCTGGACGGGATTTGGCAGCACGGACAGCTGAAGTCATCTTTACAGCCAATCAAACCTTAGCTGATGCCCAGGAATTTTACGCTGATGTCAAAGGTCGGTTAGCGAAATATGGGCGCTCTCCAGAGGATTTAAAAATCATGCCTGGAGCTTTCCCCATCATTGGCCGCACAGAAGCAGAAGCCCAAGAAAAATATGAATTCCTGCAATCCTTAATTCATCCTGATGTTGCTTGGGGTATTTTAAAGACCTATTACAAAGGCGTTGATTTATCGCAATACTCTTTAGATGATTTGGCTCCTGAACTACCCAGCGACACCAACAATAACAAGAGTCGTCTGAAGCTAGTCAAAGATTTAGCCACTCGTGGGACTCTCACACTCCGTCAGTTGTATCTGGCCTTAGCGACAGCAAGAGGCCATCGCACCATACTTGGTACGCCTGAAACCATTGCTGACCAATTAGAAGAATGGTTCAACAATGGTGCAGCAGATGGCTTTAATATCATGCCGCCAATACTACCTACCGGGTTGGATGACTTTGTTAACTTAGTCGTTCCTGTTCTTCAGAAACGCGGACTATTTCGGACTGAATACGAAGGTCGTACCTTGCGTGAAAATCTCGGTCTGCGTCGTCCAGCCAATGGTTTTGTTGCTAAACAACAGAATGAAAGATTGGTATTGGCATAAATCAAGTCGTGTGCAACTTTATCTCAAACCTAACCCCCAACCCCTTCCCTTGTAGGGAAGGGGAAAAAGATTCAAAGCCTCTCTCCGAGTCGGGGAGAGGTTTGGAGAGGGGTTTCAAAAGTAAGTATCACGTTAAATCAGCTTTGGATATCTGCACAACAAAAGTTTGTCGGAATGGCGTAAATCAATTTTTCACAGATGATGAAGCCACACCTATTAAAGAGCTTTTTCTGTAGATCCCCGCCCTACAGAACATAAAAATTTTGTCATTGGTTAATTGTTGAGCAAAGACGAAGGACAAATGACCAATGACAAAGAATAACCCTACTGCGGATGCTCAGAAAACCTTTGATTTTGGAAGGAAAAAAATATGGTTGAATATAGCAGATTGAAGACTTCTCCCTCTGCCGCAATCAGAGCCACCCTTGATTATCCGGTAATTGATACCGACGTTCATACTAATGATTTCACCCCAGCTTTTGAAGATTACATTGCTAATTACGGTGGGTCGAAACTTGTAGACGAATTACGCAAAGCAGAATCTTCTCGGCTGAACTCGAAGAGCAACGGTAAAGACTGGTATCAACAAACTCCAGAAGAGCGTCAATACAATCGCACAATTCGATCGCCTTGGTGGGCGAGAGTTACTCGCAATACTCTAGACCTTGCTACTTACACTTTGCCTGCATTACTTTACGAACGCCAAGCAGAGCAAGGTTCAGATTATTCGGTATTGTTTCCCAACAATGTGCTTGCACCTGCTGGAGCCAGCCCAGAACATCGCCAAGCACTACAACGGGCGGTTAATCACTACCACGCTGATATCTATCGCAAATATAGCGATCGCCTCACACCTGTCGCTGGTATCCCGATGACTACTCCCAAAGAAGCCATCGAAGAGTTAGAGTTTGCTGTAAAAACACTAGGTTTGAAAGTAGCAAATATTCCTGGTGGTGTGAAACGTCCAATAAAGGCGATCGCAGATAAATATCCCGCCGCTCAATTCCCGGAAATCGGCAGATATGCTTCTTACATTGACTTTTTTGGATTAGATAGCGAATACGACTACGATCCATTCTGGGCTAAGGCTGTGGAATTGGGTGTGCCTATTACTACTCATTATGGTAGCCAAGGTTGGACAGGACGTTCTTCTATTAGTAACTATATGAACAACCACATCGGTCACTTTGCCGATGGTTCTCAAGCATTTGCCAAGGCGTTGTTCTTTGGTGGCGTTACCAGACGTTTCCCTCAGTTGCGTGTCGGTATGCTAGAAGGTGGTGCAGATTGGGGCGCTCACGTTTACATTCATTTAGTAGACCGTTTCTCTAAACGCAATCTCAAAGCACTGCAAAACTACAACCCAGACCTTACCAACGCAGATGAGTTATTTGAGTTGTTTGAGCGTTTTGGCGGTGAAATTACTGAAGGATATTCCCTCAGCAAAGAAGAATTAACTAAGAGTGTCCTTGGTTCTTCCTTTAGCCGTCATAGCCGTGCGCCAATTGGTAGCGAACTTGAAGACTTTGCTGCGGCTGGAATTGAAAACATTGAAGACATCCGCGATCGCTGGGTGAATAGTTTCTTCTTTGGTTCCGAATCTGACGATCGCACCATCGCCGCAGCATTCAACAACAAAGCTAATCCCTTGGGTGTGAAGATTAACGCCATCTATTCTTCCGACGTTGGTCACTGGGATGTCCCCGACCTCACCTCACCATTGTCTGAAAGCTGGGATTTGGTGAAAGAAGGCGTAATTACTGAAGACGACTTCAAAGCTTACGTATTTGGTAATCCTTACAAGTTCTACACCGAAGCTAACCCTGATTTCTTCAAGGGTACAGCAATTGAATCCAAGGTAAATAGCTTTACTTCTCCACAAGTTGATCAAAAACTTGTCGTGGCTTAAATCTTTTGCTGAGAGGTTACGAGATCCCCGACTTCTTAAAGAAGTCGGGGATCTAACCACCAAACATACAAGGAAGGAATTATAACTATGGCTATTGAACGTCGCTCTGGTTTATTGCCTTATCTGTTCTCGGCTGTTGGGGAAGATGCCAACAAACCCGCGCCTTTAGTATTGTTTTTGCATGGCGCACGCGATCGCGGCCATGATTTAGATGTGCTGCTGAAATGGGGCTTACCTCGGTTCGTGAATGAATCAAGCTCTTTACCATACTTCTTTTTAGCGCCCCAACTTCCTGAAGGTCAGACTTGGGTAGAGCGAGAATCAGATGTCATTGCTTTGTTGGATAATTTCATCGCCTCTCGGCCTATCGATCCGTCTCGTGTTATTTTATCAGGATTTAGCTTGGGAACTGCTGGGGCTTGGCATATCGCTGCTTCCCATCCTGGTCGCTTTGCTGGTTTGGTAGCGGTGTCTGGTCGCGTTCCTCAAACTTTAGAATCAAGCCAGTTAGATGCACTCAAGGAAATTCCCATCCAAATATTCCAAGGTGCTAAGGATGAAAAACTATCAATCGACGCTACACAGCAGGTTGTTGATACCTTACGGGGAGTGGGTGGAACAGTAGATTTTACTGTATTACCTGAAGGTGATCACTTTATCGCCGATGAAGTATACACAGACTTGAAATTGCAACAGTGGCTGATTTCACAGAACCTTCACCGTACTGCTGTAGCAATTTAAAAATTTTTTCCCCTATTCAGACGACAGCGCAGATTGTGTACTTGCAGTCGTTTTGATTACGTCCGTATGGTTCATTTTTGTTAAGTTCCAACGATGGTTGAAATTGACAGCTACACAATCTATCACTCACCTAATGCGTATATTGGCATCACATTGTTCAATCGTGCTTTATCTGGGATACCTGTTATAATTCAGCGTCGCCCAATTTGTATTCCTAAAGAACAGGGAATCATGGTTGCAGACCTATTAGGCAGTAAAGAACCACCTGTTAAAGGCTCTTATCATCGGGAAGATTGCATCCGTTGGGCAGAGAAATTTGGGATCGAACTCCATTTAATCACTCGCGAACTCTTTCAAGAGCGTGCCAAAAGATGGATTACATCGCCATTGAATCGGGAAGAACTACCAGCCCGCGCTTATTATGCAGCACTTGGATCTGGGAAAGAATCATTATTAGACCAAGCACTCTTTCGTGCCGCTTGGGTAGATGGCCTAGATGTGAATGAGGAAGAAGTTATTAAACACTGTATATCCTCCTCTGGTTTGGATTGTGAGCATATTTTAAATCGCGCTTTCACGATGGAAATTACTCAAATGTTGACTCATTCAATGAATTTATTTACCAAGGCAGCTTGTCCGGGTGTACCTACTTGGGTAATCGAAGGTGAGCGTTTTTGGGGTAAAGACCGTGTGGATTGGTTGGTAGAAAAGGTGCGCTCAATACTGCCCAGCTAAATTTTACATACCTATATTCCTCTAGAAAATCTATGACATTACCAACAACGAAACTTGGTCAAACTGGCTTGACTGTTTCGCGCCTTGTTCTAGGTACAATGACCTTTGGCTTGCAGACGGATGAAGAAACTTCGATAAAAATCCTCGATACAGCCGCCGAGGCGGGAATCAATTTTTTAGATACAGCCGATGTTTATCCTTTGGGTGGTGGTTTAACTACGGCTGGGCGTACCGAAGAAATTATTGGACGCTGGTTAAAAGGTAAGCGCGAACATTTTATTTTGGCTACCAAGGCTGTTGGCAAGGTTGGCCCTGCGCCTTGGGATCAAGGAGCTTCACGCAAACATATTTTAGATGCGATCGATGCTTCCTTAAGACGACTGGGAACTGATTATGTTGACTTATATCAACTGCATTCTGATGATGCTTCCACTCCCCTTGATGAAACACTAGAAGCATTAGATACAGTCGTGCGGTCTGGGAAAGTGCGTTATATCGGTGTTTCTAACTACTTAGCTTACCGACTCGCCCGTGCTTTGGGTCGGGCTGATGTGCGGAATTTGACTCGCTTCGTTTCGATTCAGCCGCGCTACAATCTGTTATTTCGGGAGATTGAGCGGGAATTATTGCCTCTGGCGAAGGAAGAAGGACTTGGTGTCATTCCTTACAATCCTTTGGCGGGTGGTTTGTTAACAGGTAAACATAATTTTAATCAAGGCCCCACTGCTGGAACTCGTTTTACCTTGGGTACTGCGGCTGAACGTTATCAAGAGCGTTACTGGCGCGATCGCGAGTTCAATACTGTGGAAGAATTACGCACAGTGGCGGATCATGCTGGTTTATCTCTGACAACTTTAGCCTTAGCGTGGGTTTTGGCGAATCCGATTATTACTGCTCCCATTATTGGCGCGAGTCGTCCAGAACAACTCAGTGACAGTCTCAAAGCTTTGGAAGTCACACTTGATGAAAATTTGAAACAAAAACTCGACGATATCACCGCCGAATACCGTAGAGGAGATTCGCTGCGTTAGATAGGCAAGTTAAAAGGCAAAGGGCAAAAGGTAAAAATAAAAGCAGAATTATGGTTAACCGCCGTCGTTTTCTCAATGTTGCCACATCGGGTATATGTGGTTTTTCTATGGCATATATGTTGGGAAGTTGTAGCCAACAAACCCAACAGCAAGTAATCAAAACTGCCAATTTAGAAATTAAAACTAAAGTCCTCCGTATGGGTTATCAGAGTGCGGGGGATTTGGTACGAAATCGCCAAGTTTTAGAAAAACGCCTAGAACCATTGGGAATTAAGGTGGAATGGGCGCAATTTGTCCAAGGGCCACAACTAATGGAAGGAATGGCCGCAGGTAAAGTTGATGTGGGTTCTGTGGGAGAAACACCGCCAATTTTTGCACAAGTCGCTGGTTCTAAACTGGTTTATGTCGTTGGTACACAAAGAACGCCAACAACAGGAACAAGTAGTGTGATTGCTGTACCACCGGAGTCTTCTTTAACGAAATTTGAAGAAATTAAGGGACAGGAAGTATATTTTCAAAAAGGTTCAGCATCCCACTATTTTATTTTGAGAGCTTTACAATCTATTGGTTTGACTATCAAAGATATAAAAATCAGAAGTATACCGACTATCGAAGCGCGGGCGGCTTTTTTAGAAGGGAGAATTCCGGTGTGGATGACTGGTGATCCCCATTATGCGATCGCCCAAAAACTCAACCGGATTCGTGTCCTCAGAGATTCTGTAGGATTAGATTCTCCTGGTAGTTACTATATTGCAGATCGCAAATTTGCGGAAGAAAATCCTGGCTTACTCAAAATTATCATTGAGGAACTTCATGGTCTTGATCAATGGGCAGATAAAAATCGAGATGAAGTCAAAAAATTGATAATTACAGAACAAAAACTAGCGCCAGATGTAGCCGATTTAGTAATGTCTCGCCGCACTTTCGCCGGACGCAGAGGTCTAAGTCCAGCATTGATAGCAGAACAACAACGTGTAGCAGATTTATTTTTTGAATCAGGTGTCATACCCAAGAAAATCAACATTCAAGAAGCGTTACTTCCGCCTGAGTTATATGCTGCAATCACACCATCAGAAATTATGGTTTAGTTTCTTGCGCCAGTTATTTTGTAGATAGTTATGGCCTTCTTTCAGCAATTGGACGGCGGATTGAGTCGTCCATTTTTATTCCGTCCATCTGTTTAAACAATGCTACGATATCGACTTTACATGACGAAAAAGATTAGAAAATCCAAATCTTTTCAACGTGCTGCGACTGCGCCAAATTTACCTGATACACCCTTCAGATTTATTTGCTATTTTGTTAACCAGTTTCGCTGGTGGTATTTAGTCATGGTGGTTTTGGAAATAATGCACTCAACTTGTGGCATTATGTTACCTTATGCCATTGGCGAAATTATCCGCAGTGTGACGCGATCGCCTAACAACAGTCAGCAAATTTTTGATGTTATTCGTCAACCTCTGATACTGTTTACCGCGTTGAGTGTGGGTGAAGTGATCTTTGGACGCGCGGCTGGACTTTTACAAACGATTCTGCATCCCATCCACCGCCAGCACATCGTCAGATCCTTATATGCTTATTTGCAACATCATTCCCATCGTTACTTAAGCAGTAGTTTTGCTGGGGCTTTAGCACATCGCATCGGGGAAACTTCTCTGGGTGTTACCCAAACGATGCAAATGTTAATTACAGAATTTATGTCTGTGATTGTCGGGTATATTGTTGCCACAATCTTACTGTATCGCGCCTATCCTCCCTTGGCGGCATTTGTCGGGATATGGGCAGTTCTGTTTATTACTATTTCCTTTTGGTTAGCGACTCGCTGTCGAATTTATTCTCGCAAAGCCGCAGCCGCTCGCAGTGAAACTACAGGCATTATTGTAGATGCAGTCACAAATCTCAGTAGTAGTCGGCTGTTTGCACGACTGGGTTTTGAACGACGCTATTTAAATGAGCAATTAAAGGGCGAACTCAAACAGGTAAGAAAGTCTAACTGGTATTCTGAGCGAATTCGCTGGTTTCAGTTTATTTCAGCAGCGATTTTAAAAATTGGCACGTTGTATTATTCTCTCACCCTCTGGAGTCAAGGTGCGATCGCGGCGGCTGACTTTGTTGTTGCTACTAGTTTGTCGCTGTTAATCATCAGTGAAGCACGTAATTTAAGCCGTCGCTTTCTGGAATTTTTTGAACATATCGGTAACATTGCCAATGGTGTGATGACAATTGTGCAACCCCATGAGTTAATTGATCGAGAACAAGCGATCGCTCATCCCATTACCCAAGGTAAAATTGAGTTTAGCCAAGTTAGTTTCAGCTATACAGAAGATAAGAAAGTATTTGATAATCTTTCCATCACCATCCAACCAGGTGAACGTGTCGGCTTAGTAGGTTTTTCTGGTTCTGGTAAATCTACCTTCGTGAATTTGATTTTGCGTTTATTCGATCCCCAGTCAGGACAAATTCTCATTGATGGGGTTGATATCCGAGATATGACGCAGGATGCTTTACACGCGCAAATCAGCTTAATTCCCCAAGATCCATCGCTGTTCCACCGCACATTGATAGAAAATATTCGTTATGGGCGATTGGATGCCAGTGATGAGGAAGTAGTTGAGGCTGCACGTAAAGCTTACGCCCACGATTTTATTAGCCAAATCAAGGAAGGCTACAATTCTTTGGTGGGTGAACGGGGTGTAAAATTATCTGGAGGACAAAGACAACGAATTGCGATCGCACGAGTCATCCTCAAAGATGCACCAATCCTGATTTTAGATGAAGCCACTTCCAGCCTCGATTCCATCACCGAAAAAGCCATTCAAGATACTCTAGACTTAGCAATGAATGGCAAAACCGTCATAGTAGTTGCTCATCGGTTATCTACAATTGCCCACCTTGATCGCATTTTAGTATTTGACCACGGTCGAATTGTCGAAGATGGTAGCCACGCCAAACTTTTAGCACGCGGCGGTGCTTACCACAAGTTATGGAAAATGCAAGCTGGTGGATTTCTCCCTGTAGAAGCGAACAACAAGAACGCATCAGATTTGCAAATTAAATCTTTGTGATTGAAAAGAAATAAAAGTGTCAGTCAAAGTGGTAGAGACGTTTCACACAACGTTTCTACTTGAGATGGGAGTATGAATACTATTTCTAATCTACCTTGTCCCCCTTGTCCCCCTTGTCTACCTTGCCTCCCCTCTCTCCCTTGTCCAGCCAATATCCCCTGAATCCAGCGAAAAAACCTGCTAATCTTACATCAAGATTAGCAGGATTAGGGATTTTATCAATCGGAGCGGCGGGATTCGAACCCACGACCTCCACTACCCCAAAGTGGCGCGCTACCAAGCTGCGCTACGCCCCGGTCAGAATTATTATTATATCGCAATGCTTCAGGAGAATCAAGGGTAAAGTTTAAAAAACTTGCAACATCCCAGCAGCTTGCAACAGACCAGGTATAGCAGAGGCATTCCATTTACCTTCTGCACAGCGTCCGGTGTTGAGGATGAAGCGCAGACTGTATTCATGGGGATAACCTTCTACTTCCATCCATAATAAATCGCTTTCGGCCTCACAAGCAATTTTTTCTTCATCCATTAATTCTGCTGCGAGTTGTTTCATGGTGTCTGCTAACTGCGCTAACAAACGGCAAAATTCATTTAACTCCGCTTCTGTTAACTCAATAGCCCAATCATCTGTACCCACTAAACCTTTAAACTCAGGTGCATTAGGATTCCAACCAATACGCCAACCTACACCGCTTTTAATGAGACGTTCCATCTGTAAATTGTAGATTTTAGATTTGAGATTTTCGATTGTATCTTTTTTTGTCTTGGATAAGATTTGAGGGGCGATCGCTCTCCCTCTACTGGAATTAAAACCGTATATAATAAGACTATTATTTGAAATTTACTACTTATATGAAATTAATTAAGCAGATTTTAGCAGTATGTTTTTTATTATTTGGTATTCCATTTTCGACTTTAGCAATTCTCGATATTCTCAATCCTAAAACTCCATCTCAAAGTAAAAATGGTGCCGTCGCAGCTTTAGTTGTTCTGACTATTCCATCAACACTTCTAGGAAGTTATTTGAGTTGGTCTTTAGTGCAGCAAAAGAAGAAAGAACAAGCATTATTAGTTGCATCAGAGCAGAAGCAGCTTAATTTAGTTTTTTTAGAAATACTTGAGCAAAATTCTGGCAGAATCACGTTATTACAACTTGCGAAAAAGGGTGAAATATCAATCCCAAAAGCTAAACAATATTTAGATGAGAAATCAAAGGAACTCAACGCTTCTTTTGAAGTTGATGAAGAAGGAAATATTTCGTACCGATTTTTTGTGTAATCCCGCTTCTTGATGAAAAATTAAGTTATCTGTTGTTGTAAGTAGAGACGTTGTATACAACATCTCTACCAGTATTCCAGTAAATCGGTGGAAAAAATAAAACTATGTTTAAGAGAGGTTAATGAAACTAAAACCCTCTTCCCTTCTGCCTTTTCATATCACTTTAAGAGTTCAGCCCCACCTGTTTGGGGTTTTTGGGGAGTTGTGGAAGTGCTAGGGCGAGATTCGTTGGTAGTGTTCTGCCCGTTGGGGTTAAAAATATCAACTAATGTTTGGACTAAAGCATCTCTTTGACGACGACTCAAGCGAGAAATGGCAGCGCGATCGCCTTCTATGGGATTCTCGCGTAATATATCACTACCTGGATAAGTAGTGTCATACATAACTTCATTGGCTCCCAGGTAATCAGCCATTGTTAGCTTCCAGTCAAAACGATAAATTGGCGATCGCTCTTTGACGTAAACGTGATAACGTATTAGGCGATTAGCTAAAGTATTATTTTCCGCCTTTTTGCCAGTTTCCTTGCTGATGTACTGGTTTTCTTTCGGTAAGTCTGGTAATTGCTGATATACTAACTGCCAAACCTCAGAAGGACTAATTCTTTGAGCTAGGGCAGACTGAATTCCTATAAAACTAGACTGGTATAGTTGACTTGTGCCTAAACCTACAACAAGCCCACTCACAACCAACACCATAATTAATGCAGAATTAAACTTCACAACCATCAGTGGGATAATTGAGCAACGCAGAATTCTTCTTCTTGTACCATCAGCTATAAGTGCATTAAAACCCGCGCAGGCAGTCACTGAGCTTGCCGAAGTGCGGGTTTTGTTCGTGTAGCCGCGACTTTAGTCGTTAGGCTGGACTAATTTTACATTTCACCTATAATTTCTGGCTGAGTCAGTTCATCAGACATTTCGATGATTGCCCTTAACACAGGTTTCATCATAATATCCTCAGAACTTTCAAAATCTTCATAACGCCGACGCTTGGCACGATTTGCCACCTGAACCGTGATGCGGTAGCGATTCGAGGCTGCACTAATTAAATCCTCGGCGCGGTGCATGATTTGAGTTTGGGTTGTCTCGAACTTAGATCGCTTGAGCATAGTTAATGGTTCTTGGGGACATTCCCCAGTTTAGCAGTACTAAACGAGATACGGCTTTTTATACATATTATCCGCTACCTCTCCGTTGATAGAGGTTAAAAGCTTTGTATCAATTTATAACTAAATTTGTCAGACTATCTTGATATCATAATGGCTAATATCTGGGAAACTGCTGTTAAGGCAGGCAATTTTAACACTTTAATAAAAGCTGCTGAGGCTGCACAAATTATAGATACTCTGCAAAGTTCTGATTTTTTTACACTGTTTGCACCTACAGATGAAGCTTTTGCTCAATTACCACAGGGAACCTTAGAAGAACTACTGCAAAATATTGCCAAACTGAGGAAAATTGTCGCTTATCATGTTACCTATGGCGATGTTAGGTCGGATGACTTAGTGCAAATCGAAGAAGCTGAGACTCTGGAAGGATCTGTATTAGCAATTGAATCTGCTAATGGCGATATTAGAGTGAATGATGCTCACGTCCTGCAAACAGATATTCTGGCAGACAATGGTGTAATTCATGTAATTGATGCAGTCCTCATCCCTGCAATGGTAGCTGGACATTGAGAAATTAGGAAATAGAACTTATTCTTTTTCGTAACTCTCAGCCGAGAAAATTCAACAATTCTCATATTTATAAGGCAATACGGTTCAGTTAGTACTTTTTTCTTCTCTTCGCGCTCTTTGCGCCCTACCCTCCGGGAAGCCGCTACCGCGTCTATGTGGTTCGTTAAAAAAATGACTTTAACAAAGAGTTTTAGTCTTAACTGAACTGTATTGATTTATACGGACTTACGCAAAAACCTCTCAAATTCCTGTTTTTTCGTGGCGCACCAGTAAGAGACTCTGGGAACAGAATGCAATAGCGCCTCTATACCTGGAGTGGTACCCTACGGAAAGCCGCTGATCTATCTGCAATTTTGCGTAGCTTCTGCGTAAGTCCTGTTCTTATCACTTGCAACTACTCTCAAAAAAATCCAGGCTTCATAAATAGTTGAAAAATTCCTCTGGAACTAACCGCAGTTCACCAGATTTGAAACGGGCAATATCTACCCACAACGCCCGATGATGATGGGTTCCTGATTCCGAAAATATTAAACTTTCTAGTTGATAAAATTTGGAATCAGCAAAATCGCATTTATAAAGTTGAATGATTTCATGCCCTTGCCGATTATTATAGATAAATAAGTTTTCAATACAACCCAAATAGTGAATATTAGTTAACTCTGCTTGAATTTCTTCTTGAAATTCTCGCTGTAAAGCGGCATAACTAGTTTCACCAAAATCAACGCCACCACCCAAGGCACGGTAAAATGTGGAATGCTTTGCTGGGTCATAGCCTTCGGAAACAAAAATGCGGCCGCCATCCCGAATTAGTCCTAAAGCTATAACCCGAATTTCCCCTGATTTACTCATTCTTGTTACTAATTATCGTATATGGAGTAAGAACGGCTTTCGCTATCTTCTACAGGCCAATCTTCATTTTCGCCGCCAATATACAATTGTTCAATAGTGACATATTCTTCACTAAGCTGGGTGAGGGCGTTGATTAAAATATCTAAAGCGATCGCATCACTAGTTCCCAAGTCAAACCAGCAACGCGCCCATTGTCCTTCATACTCAATTTCACCCATATTGTGCATCAAGGCTAACAAGCTTTTGTCGTAACCTTGTGAGTCATAATCCATATAGCTAATTTCTAGCCCTGTTTCTTGGACTTGCAGATTTTCCGCATTAAACGCGCCTAACTTACCCAAGTAAAACCAGGAATTGAAAACTTCTTCTATATATTCTTTTTCTCGTTGCGAAGGGATGGTACTAAACTGCAACCAAATCCAGACATCAAACGGGTTAAATTCACGAAACTGAATGTGCATTCAACTATCTCAATTACTGTCGCTCAAAACAAGCATATCAAACAGATGACTATTCAAGAATGAAGCCGAAAGGCTGAGGACTGAAGAATACAATTTCAGACCTCAGACTTCAGACTTCAAACTTTTTTGATTATCTACTGGAATTATTGAGTTGATTAACTGCACTATTGCGTTCTCGCTCAATTTGTTTGACTAAACTAGCGGGTAATTGGGATTTTTTAGTCAAAGCTCTATCAAAATTAGCGATCGCATCTCGCAGCAACTCTTGACTTTTTTCGCGTCTTCCCTTTTCCTTCAAAATCTGCGCCTTGAGATAATACAACTCTGGGTTATCTGGTGCGCCTTGAATTGCTTGATTAGCATAATCTAAGGCTTGAGTGTATTGTTTCAAGTCTCGGTAGCCGATCGCAATACCTCGGTCTGCCAAATATCTTGGTGCTGCACTTGTCTCTAACCGCCCAATCGCCTCATCTGGATTGGCAAAGGGTAAGTTAACAGAAAGCATCAAATCCATGTAGCCTCTGAGTAAATTCAGTTCTGGATCTTTTGGCGAAATTGCTTCAGCTTTATCTAAATACTCGTAAACTTGGCGCAACCGACCTAAAGCTTGGGTAGCACCTTTCGCTGCGCCTTCCCGCGTCACAATTACCGCACCCTCAAAGAAATGCCCAACGGCAGTGTATAAATTACCACGCAAAGGGTCATTAGCAACTAATTTCTGCCCAGCGTCTAAAATTTGCTGGCTATATTTATCTAAACCTGTAAAATCTCCCTTTGAGTATGCTAACGATGCTTGCATAGCATAAGCTAAAGGTTCATTTGGTTCTTTTGCTAAAGCTTCTTTGAGGTGACGTTCGGCTTCGGGATAATTACCTTGTTGGAAAATGGCTTTAAAAGCTGCTTCTGTATGATCGCCAATTTGATGTGCTGCGTTGCGGCCAAAGGGGTCGCCAGCCAAAGATGGAGTCACCCAAAGATGAAATGCGATCGCAGCCGTAAAACTTACCTGGGCAACTTTGGTTAATTTAGTAAAAACTATTTGTGCAGTGGAAAAACGTTGAGTCATCAGCACCCTCAGAATAATTGCGGTTGAAATAGCTTTATATGTTACCTAGAATACAAAAATGTTTCATCTCAATTTAGTCATATAGCAGTAACCAACTTAGTTAAGACATCGATAAATGTAAATAAAAACAATATCCTTCCAACTCTGTAACCTATCACCTATAACCTGTAACCTATTTGTCATCACATTCTCAAAAGGTTGACTGGACTAATTTTTGCAAGTTCCCAAGATTGTTCTAGCTCTGAATCTGGGGTTCTTCTGCCAAAATAAAGAGATAGTCTAGCTGTGAGATCATACTTGAAGCGTTTCGGAATTCTCCGGTTGTACTTGGTGTAGTTAACGTTAGTTAGTCAGCTATTCGCCAATTTTGGTAATTTTAACAAATGCTCTATCTCAGAAATTTAATTTATCATCCCACAGCTTGCCCAACAGCAATTCTCAAGTCAGTAAACCTAGAATTACCACCTCAGCAATTAGGTTTAATTATCGGCCCTAGTGGTTCAGGGAAAAGTACCTTACTCGAAATCTTGTCTGGACTGGCCGAACCAACTTCTGGTGGAGTGTATTGGCGAGAACAAGGACTCATCGCCGAACAACTACAACAACTAGCTGGAATTGTGTTTCAGTTTCCCGAACGGCACTTTTGCGGTGGGACAATTTTAGAAGAATTGCGCTTAGGACATCCAGAGTTAGGTTCAGAACGAGTCAAGCAAGCCCTCAGCGAAGTAGGATTAGAGCATTTATCACTATCTGCTGCGCCTTATGCTTTAAGTGGAGGACAGCAACGGCGTTTAGCTTTAGCAGTGCAGTTAATTCGTCAGCCAAACGTCTTGTTATTAGATGAACCTACAGCCGGTTTAGATTGGTCAATGCGCCAGCAACTAGTTAATTTATTGGCGAAACTCAAACAAGACTGGACATTGTTAGTAGTAACACATGATGCTGGAGATATGTTAGCGATCGCTGACCGTTGTTGGACACTCAATCACGGTGAACTACAATCAGTTGATCCAGCGACACTTAGTAGTAAAGTTAAAGAACCCCAAGCAGCAGCGTGAATCAAAAATAAGGGTGCATTAAGACAAGGGAGACAAGGAATAAGAAAAGAACTAATAACTATTGACTATTTACCATTGACCATTGACTAATGACTAATTCCACTACTCCCTTGCTGCCAGAAATGGCAGAAATTTGGCAGCAAACCCTCAACTGGCAACCAACTACACAGCAACAGGCACAATTCCAGCAACTTTATGAGTTAATTCTGGAAGGTAACAGCCAATTAAACTTAACTCGCATCACCGCACCCCAAGAATTTTGGGAAAAACATCTCTGGGACTCCTTACGGGGAATTTTGCTGAACAACCAATTTATTGCATCTCTCCAAACAGGTGCATCTGTCATTGATATTGGTACAGGTGCAGGTTTTCCCGGTGTTCCCGTAGGAATGATTGCACCCAACAGCACAATTACTCTGCTAGATTCCACTCGCAAAAAAATTGCTTTTATCGATAAAGTATTAACTGCAATAGGACTCAGCAATTGTAAAACTCTTGTTGGCAGAGTTGAAGAAATCGGTCAACAAACTCAAAACCGCCAAACCTATGATCTTGCCCTCATTCGCGCCGTCGGTACAGCTTCCGAATGTGCAGAGTACAGCCTACCATTAATTAAAAAAGGTGGTTTAGCCGTAATTTACCGAGGTACTTGGACAGAAGAAGAAACCTCCGTTTTGCAAAATGCTGTGAAACAATTAGGTGGTGAAATTGCAGCAATAGAACAATTCACAACTCCCCTAACTAATAGCATTCGCCACTGCTTATATTTGCGAAAGATAGCAAGCACACCGCCTCAATTTCCCCGCGCGGTTGGTGTACCTCATCAAAAGCCATTGTGACCTTGAAATATTTATGAGAGATGAAAGTTTGACAAAGATATCATAAGGCTTCCAGTTAGCTAAGTGATTTCCTTCTACATTCCTAAATATTTCTGTGAAAATTGAACACTTGTAACTTTTCTTACAGCAACAATTACAAGACAGCATAACGCTATCACTCCGCAAGAATTTATCAATAATTGTGCTATCCAAAAATTTTGAAAGCCAAACTTATTAGTTATCTTATTCATCAAATCAAGTACTGGTATATGAAATAAATAGATACCAAAAGAAAATTCACCAATAATAATTAAAAATCTTGGCCAATTCTCAATGTTTTTTCGCACTGCCAAGAATAATAATATTAATGAAAATGAAGAGAAAAAGGATGAAACCTTAATTTGGGAGTCGGCAAAAGCAGTGAGATTGTAAACTCTCCAAAGGTAAAATGCCTCAAGTATAGCTAAAAATATAGAGCCTATATAAATTAAAATAATTTTTTTGAAATTCTTATTTTTAATAGTTAGTTTACTTTGAGTTGCTAGAATGCCCAAATAGTAAAAACTAACCCATACAGTAAAAGGAAGCGCGTACCAAGGAAATCGAACATCATAATGAAGATACAAGCGAGAAAAGTACAATCCAAGCAGCGATAAAGGAGACAGTGATAACCATAAAAAGTTCTTAACTATGCTTTTTGTAGACGTAAGCATTAAAGGTGTCAACAAAATTAGCTGCACAAGAACGATTATAAAGTAATAAGGGCCTAAAATCTGCCCTGTTATTACATCTATAATAATTTTGCTCCAATTCCATTGATAATTCTGCTTATAAAATAAAATTATTAAAATACACCATGAAAAATAAGGGATCAGTATCCTGCTAAGTCTTTTCTGATAAAAATCTAAATAATCTGATAGTTTCGTAAACTCATAACTGGGCGTAAAATAACCAGAAATAAAGATAAACGCAGGAACGGCAAAATTAAGTAATTGTCTAAAAATCATGGATAAACCATAATTCTGCTCAGTCTCATTATTAATACCAGATGCGTGAATTGCAACTACTGCGATAATCGCTATTCCGCGCAAAGCTTGAAATGATAAATCTTTATTCTTCATTTTTGTAAAAACTTTAGGCTATTAGATTAAGGATAGTATGCTCTCAAAATATGTCTCAACAGGCTTTGGCACATATTGATTCTCTAATTTACCAATGTCTTGAAAAAACTTAAACATTTCTGGATTTAACAGAACTAAAATTATATCTCCCTCTTGCCCATCTTCACTGAGTACATAGAATCTTTCATCACTATCTGCTTGAGACAGAATAAGATTCAGCATCAGAAGAATTCTGGCTGTTACAACTCGCCATTTCAAATATATTTGGGTGAATTGCGATCTAAACTCGTAGGGACAAATTAAAAAATCTCTTACATTGGTAATGAGATGTAAATTTCCCTCAGAGTCTTCATATTCATCTACATCCTCAATGATAATGCCACATCTACTTAAGCTATTACATAAATAATTATCTTCAAATATCATAGGTGGGTATTCATACAAATCCTCTTTATCGAAAGCAAAGCAACGGTGTGGTGGTAAAGGTCTGTATAAATATAAGAAATTATCACTTACTTCCGTCACATTATCCATCAAATTATCGGCATCTGGAAATAATTTTATGTCTAATTCATTCAATATTTGATATTTCCCATCTCTTAACCAAATTGAATTATTATTTAACTGTAATGATTGAATTAAAGCAACTAAATTGGAATTTTCGTAATAGTAAAAACCCAGCTCATCTAAATAATTTAATATCTCTTTCATCTTCATGTAGAACTAAATAAAGCTGAGTAGACTAGGAAAGTTTATTAAATAATTCGTGGATTTTGATAAATAATTGATATGAGTGCGATCGCCTCTCAAAATTCAGTACTTTGAATTCAAAGTTATACAACTCTACTCATATCAATTATAGTAATCATAACGTCTTTACTTTCAGGAATTTGCGTAATTACACGTAGGACGATCAGCAAATAAGTAGATATCTTGATGAAGTGGAAATGAGTATCGTTAATTTTCACTAGAAATTCCCCCATTTTAACCAATTGTTGAAGTATCGGACTGCAAAACATCTCTCAATAGTTACTGAGCTTCAACAGATCATTTCAATCAACAATACAGGGAAATAATTATGCAAGCTGCTGAAAAACTGAGCAAAATTGTCAGCAATTCCGATGCATGGATTTTGAGTAGTGCAGAGTTTCAAGAATTAGCAACAGAACTACTCAAACAAGGTTTAGTAGCTCATTATTCATTTAACGGCAATGCAGATGATAGCAGTGGAAACGGACTTCATGGATCTGTCTATGGTGCAACACTCACCAAGGATAGATTTGGTAATCCTAACAGTGCTTATCAATTTGATGGCATTGATGACTATATCGAAATTCCCCACAATGACCTGCTCAACCTTACAGATAACTTTACTATTTCCCTCTGGATTAACCAACCAGAAGATAATTCATTAAAAGGTTACAGACTAATTGACAAAACTACAGCAGGTGTCAACGATGGCTATAATTTTGATACCTACGATGGTAGTACTGGTAGAAGATTGCGTCTAACTGGTGGAAAACAAAATGTATCTGCTCACACTGCTTATTCTCTGAACGAGTGGCATCACGTAGCTGTAGTTTTTTCTAAAGGTGTATCAACCTTTTATTTAGATGGTATTGTTGATGGTTCAGGACAACATCATAGTGAGGCCGTTAGTACTAATTCTTTAACTCTAAAAATTGGTGCAGCCCATAACTCTCAGGATGGTTTTTTCAAAGGTGTGATAGATGATGTGCGGATTTATCATCGAGCATTGTCAGAAAAAGATATTCAAGAACTTTATGAATTTCCAACCGCACTTAGACAGTGTGTTTTAGAATTTAATGGTCAAAATAATTATGTAGCTTTACCTGCTGTAAATATTGATTATTCTCAGGGCTTTAGTGTAGAAGCATGGGTACGCTACAACAGCTTTAAATATTGGTCAAGAATTATCGATTTTGGCAATGGTATAAGTAGCAATAATATTGTTTTTGCCAATCCAGAAACAACCAATCAACTAGCGTTAGATGTTAAAACTAGCGCCGGAGAAAAACGAATTACTAGCGCCGCAGTTCTAGAAACTGGCAAGTGGACGCACTTAGCTGCCACAGTTGATCAGTCAGGATTTGCGAAACTTTACAAAAATGGTGAGTTAATTCAAAGTGGACAGCTACAACTCCCAGCAAATATTAACCGAACACAAAACTACATCGGTAGAAGTAACTGGCCACAAGATGGTTACTTTGATGGTCAAATATCAGAAGTGCGTGTTTGGAATATTGCTCGCAGCCAAGCAGAAATTCAACAGTATCTGCACAGCAGACTTGCAGGAAATGAGGCGGGGTTAGTTGGCTACTGGCAGTTAAATGAATGTTCCGGTACTGTTGTAGCCGACAAGACTAGTCGTGCAAATAACGGCACAGTTAACGGTGCGATTTGGCAACAGCAAGAATTACTCATCAAACCTGCACCCGCAACCAACCTTGAAACTGTAAAACCAGTAGAACCAGCAGTAAATATACCAAACAATAGCAAAATCAAGCTGCAATCTTGGAAAAGTGATTACTTACACCGTCAAGATTCAGAACAAGGTGTCACAACTTGGGGTACAGGTATTGGTAATGAGTGGCTGGTGGAGTCGGTAAGCGATCGCATCATCAAACTAAAATCTTGGAAAGGTGATTACTTGCACCGTCCAGACTCAGAGCAAGGTGTCACAACTTGGGGAACTGGTATCGGTAATGAGTGGCTGGTGGAATCAGTAAGCGATCGCACCATCAGGCTAAAATCTTGGAAAGGAGATTACTTACACCGTCCAGACTCAGAACAAGGTGTCACAACTTGGGGAACTGGTATTGGTAATGAGTGGAGACTGGAAGTTATTCCTACTGAAGATAGCAAACCGACTGCGGAACAAGTTACACCTATTGAACCAGTAACACCACAGCCAGAAACCAATAATCTTCTAGTTGCGGAACAAGTCGCACCTGTAGAACCAGTCACACCACAGCCAGAAACCAATAATCTTCTAGTTGCGGAACAAGTCGCACCTGTAGAACCAGTAACACCACAGCCAGAAACCAATAATCTTCTAGTTGCGGAACAAGTCGCACCTGTAGAACCAGTCACACCACAGCCAGAAACCAATAATCTTCTAGTTGCGGAACAAGTCGCACCTGTAGAACCAGTCACACCACAACCAGAAACCAATAATCTTCCAGTTGCGGAACAAGTCGTGCCTGTAGAACCAGTCACACCACAGCCAGAAACCAATAATCTTCCAGTTGCGGAACAAGTCGCACCTGTAGAACCAGTAACACCACAGCCAGAAACCAATAATCTTCCAGTGGCGGAACAAGTCGTGCCTGTGAAACCAGTCACACCACAGCCAGAAACCAATAATCTTCCAGTTGCGGAACAAGTTACACCTGTGGAACCAGTCACACCACAACCAGAAACCAATAATCTTCCAGTGGCGGAACAAGTCGTGCCTGTGAAACCAGTCACACCACAGCCAGAAACCAATAATCTTCCAGTTGCGGAACAAGTTACACCTGTGGAACCAGTCACACCACAACCAGAAACCAATACTCTTCCAGTGGCGGAACAAGTCGTGCCTGTGAAACCAGTCACACCACAGCCAAGACCAAACACCAATAATATCAAAGCCAACAAGAATCAGCCTCAGACCTCAAGCAAGGCTAAATATGATAAAACCGATCTAATTGTTTATTTGTTTCTGATTTTGTTGGTATTACTGATAGCTTGGCAGCTATTTAAGCAGTAATCAAGCACATAACTAAAATAGTTAGAGATGGAGAGCGATCGCATCATCACGGCGATCGCTTTTCATTGTATAACCCCAGTAAATAGAAAATCAGCGAATTTTATCTCTATCACCTGTAACCTATCACCTGTAACCTATCACCTGCTATATATGATGAGGTATAGCGATCGTACATCTGCTTTTTTCCCATCTCATCGCTCAAAAAAGCCCCTATTGTGGCACTCTGAGAGACAGGATTGTTTAGTCTGAATATTTTAGCTACAAACATTTACTGAATGAGTTATGCAAACTCTGCCTACACCTACAAGCTCAAACACCACATCTAGTCAACCCACCTTTGATACTACAATCAAGCGGCGTAAAACTCGCCCAGTCAAGGTCGGCAATGTCACCATCGGCGGCGGACACCCTGTGGTGGTGCAGTCAATGATTAACGAAGACACTCTAGATATCGATGGTTCTGTCGCCGCAATTCGTCGCTTGCACGAAGTCGGCTGCGAAATCGTCCGTGTCACAGTGCCTAGCCTCGCTCACGCTGTAGCATTGGCAGAAGTTAAGCAAAAAATCATTAAAACTTACCAAGATGTGCCTATTGTGGCTGATGTACATCACAATGGTATGAAAATTGCTTTAGAAGTTGCCAAACACATCGAAAAAGTACGGATTAACCCAGGGTTGTATGTGTTTGAAAAACCAAACGCCAACCGCACCGAATATACCCAAGCAGAATTTGAAGAAATTGGCGATAAAATCCGCGAAACACTAGAACCCCTGGTAGTTTCCTTGCGCGACCAAGGCAAAGCTATGCGGATTGGGGTAAATCATGGTTCACTGGCAGAAAGAATGCTCTTTACCTACGGTGATACCCCAGAAGGAATGGTGGAATCAGCTTTAGAATTCATTCGCATTTGTGAATCATTAGATTTCCGCAACTTAGTGGTTTCCATGAAAGCATCTCGCGTTCCCGTAATGGTAGCCGCCTATCGTCTGTTAGCCAAGCGGATGGACGAATTAGGAATGGATTATCCTTTACATTTGGGTGTAACCGAAGCAGGTGATGGTGAATACGGCAGAATCAAATCTACAGCTGGTATTGCCACCTTACTAACAGATGGTATTGGTGATACAATCCGCGTCTCTCTTACAGAACCACCAGAAAAAGAAATTCCGGTTTGCTATAGCATCTTGCAAGCTTTGGGATTGCGGAAAACAATGGTGGAATATGTCGCTTGTCCTTCCTGTGGACGTACCTTATTTAACCTAGAAGAAGTGCTACATAAAGTCCGGGAAGCTACCAAACACTTAACTGGGTTAGATATCGCTGTGATGGGTTGTATTGTCAACGGCCCTGGCGAAATGGCAGATGCTGACTATGGTTATGTGGGCAAAACTCCTGGTTACATTTCTTTATATAGAGGGCGAGAGGAAATTAAAAAAGTTCCAGAAGACCAAGGTGTAGAAGAGTTAATCAATTTGATTAAAGCGGATGGTCGTTGGGTAGATCCTTAATGAGTAAGGGGTATAGGTGTGTCGGGGTATAAGGGAAAATCTTCACCCTACACCCTTACACCCGCACACCCAATCCCAACCACAAACTATTTCATACTTCATACTCCCCAACTTCGCCGGATTGTCAAGTATTTTCGTGAAATTAGAAATACATACCCGGTCTTTGCAGAATACCTGTGTTAGATTGGGCATACTGACTATTATTTTCCCTCTGACACAGCTGTCATTATGGTGATTACAAAAAGTAGGCTTGTTTTGGGTGCTACGGCAGTAACACTCTCCACAATTGCTGTTACTAGCTTGGGCATTCACTCGCGTGGTCAGGCTTTATTTAAAGCAAGTCCCAAGGAAACAGTAGATGAAGTTTGGCAAATTGTTAACCGCCAATATGTAGATGGCACTTTTAACCAAGTAGATTGGCAGGCTGTTCGTAAGGAGTACCTGAACAAGTCCTACAGTAATCAGCAAGAAGCCTATAAATCGATCCGGGAAATGCTGAAGAAGCTTGGTGATCCTTACACTCGGTTTATGGATCCGGAAGAGTTCAAAAATATGCAGGTTGATACCTCTGGCGAACTCACAGGTATCGGGATTACTATCAGTCAGGATGAAAAAACCAAGCAACTGGTTGTAATCGCACCCATTGAAGATACACCAGCATTTAAAGCGGGAATCTTGGCCAAAGATGTCATCCTCAAAATTAATGATAAAAGCACTCAGGGTATGGATACAAACCAAGCTGTATCCTTAATCCGTGGTGAACCAAATACTAAAGTTACACTCACAATTCAGCGTAATGGTGCTATTAAGCAATTCAACATCACACGCGCCAGAATTGAAATTCATCCAGTACGTTATTCCCAAAAACAAACACCAGCAGGTAACATCGGCTACATCCGCCTGAACCAATTTAGCGCCAATGCTGGGAAAGAAATGCAAAATGCCATCAAAGATTTAGAGTCGAAGAAGGTGGCTGGTTATGTTCTCGATTTGCGTGGAAACCCTGGTGGTTTGTTATTCTCTAGTGTAGAAATTGCCCGGATGTGGCTGGATAAAGGGACAATTGTTTCTACTATTGACCGCCAAGGTGAGCAAGAGCGAGAAGTCGCCAATGGCCGCGCTCTCACCACTAAACCATTAGTAGTATTGGTTGATAAAGGTTCTGCTAGTGCTAGTGAAATTTTATCGGGAGCTTTACAGGATAATAAACGGGCTGTTTTGGTAGGTACTCAAACCTTTGGTAAAGGATTGGTACAGTCGGTACGTCCTTTAGATGATGGTTCCGGATTGGCGGTAACAATTGCCAAATATCATACCCCCAGTGGGAGAGATATTAATCATGAAGGTATCGCTCCAGATGTGAAGGTGGATTTGACAGATGCTCAACGGCAAGATTTGTGGCTGCATGAGCGTGACAAACTAGCAACTATGGCTGATCCACAATTTGCTAAAGGAGTAGAAATTTTGGGTAAACAAATTGCTGCCAAAGGTCTGACGAGCGCGGAGAAAAATTAAGGTTTTAGATGGGTTGGCATTTACCAGCCCTAATTAATCCAATCCGCCGCGCGATCGCTTCTTCTTGGGAAGCATAAGTCCCCCACTTTTCTATAATCTCTGGATCATCGTCCCTAACTAAGTTGCTGGGGACGATGTCGCAATTTTGGGCTTTGCGCTTGACAATATACCAAAGTTGTGAATTTTCCATTGTTAGTTATTAATAATTTTTTCTACTGCAACATTAATATCAGGAAATGCTAGTGACTGAATTGTACCAGTCGTTAATGTTTGTTCTGAGGTATATACTCCATTAAGAATTTCTCGGAATATGATGAGATTTTGCTTTTTTAAATTCACAACCCAATATTCTAAAATACCTGCTTGAGCGTAGATTTTAGTTTTTATCTCTAAATCTTTTTCTAAACTAGAGTTAGCATATTCAATCACCCAGAAAATATTTTCTGGATATGGATGATGTTGTTTATATTCACGTCCCAAACGTTGGACAATGGCAATATCTGGTTCTGGTTCGGAGTTGTTGGGTAAGGTAATTGGTTTAGCTTCACGAATTGAGGCACGTTCACCCAGTAACTTTGCTAGATATTCACCGGCTTCATCACTAGAATAAGCATGAGGTTCGCTTTCTGGTGACATTTCAACGATTTCTCCTTGCAAAAGTTCAACTTGGCGATCGCTTAAAATGCCAGCATCAATCATGCGATGATATTCGTCAATCGTCCATTTAGCCAGAATTACACTCATGACGATTGATTCCTCCCATGTCAATCATGATGTTATCTTAGCAAGAGGGTGAGAAGTAAAAAGTAAAAAGTAAAAAGTAAAAAGTAAAAAGTAAAAAGATAATCCCCATAAATAAATTTAGGGGATTTAATCAGGACATATTATTTCTCGATGCTCCCCATCTCGAAATAAAATAACTTATGAATACCGTAGTTACATCAGAAAAAATTCATCTCCCTGCTGGTGCTGTTCTCAAACTTTTAGGAAACTGGCAAGACTATCAAAGAATGGTATCAGTGTTAGGCGATCGCGCCATACCTCGAATTAAATATCGACCAGGGGAGATTTTATTGATGGCACCATTACCAGAACATGGAAGGGATGTAAGTTTGGTGGCTGATGTTGCTAAGGTTTTGTTTGATCATTTGAATCTCAGATATGACTCATTTACACCCATCACCATGAGTTTGCAAGAGGTTAGTGGTATTGAGCCTGATTTTTGCTTTTATATTGAAAATTGGCAATCAGTGGTAGGTAAAAGCCGGATTGATTGGCAAAATGATCCGCCGCCAGATTTAGCCATTGAAATAGATGTTACTAGTTATACCGATATTAATGATTATTTAGTATATAAAGTGCCGGAAGTCTGGCTGCTGAGAAATAAAAAGTTGTTAATTTATACGTTACAAAGGGAAAATTATACACTGAGTGAAAGCAGTTATTTTCCTAACATTCCAGAAATTGCACAGCAATGTTTCCGAATTGCGCGGGAAGAAACGACAAGCGAAGCAATTAGATGGTTGCGGAACTTTCTTGTATCCACACAAAAATGATTCACAAAGGTAGATAATTTTTTATAGATACTTTTGAGATGCAACCGCCGATGAATGCTGATGAACGCCGATATAAAAATACAGAAGATTTTAAAATTTTGGATGTTCAAGATTTGGATGTAAATTATGGCGGGATTCAAGCACTGAAAAAGATTAATTTAACTATTAATAAAGGTGAGGTAGTGACTTTAATTGGTGCGAATGGTGCTGGTAAAACTACTACACTCAGAGCTATATCAAAAATAGTCAATCCTCAGCGTGGCGAAATTCTTTATAGTGGACGCAATATTACCCGCCGTCAGCCTCATGAAGTTGTGCAATTGGGGATTGCTCATTGTCCAGAAGGGCGGAGAGTTTTAGCCAAGCAAACTGTTTTTGATAATTTATTATTAGGTGCTTATATCCGTTCTGATCAAGCAGAGATCAAAGCTGACATTCAACGTCAATTTGAGTTATTTCCGCGATTATTACAACGCCGCAATCAATTAGCCGGAACTCTCAGTGGTGGTGAACAACAAATGTTGGCGATCGCACGGGCTTTAATGAGTAGACCACAACTGTTATTGTTAGATGAGCCAAGCTTGGGTTTAGCACCAGCAATTGTCAAAGAAATATTCGCAATTATCGAAAATTTACGGGCAACAGGTGTAACTATTTTATTAGTAGAGCAGAACGCAAATTTAGCTTTACAAATTGCTGACCGAGGATATGTACTAGAAGCTGGTACTATCACTTTAACAGGTGCAACGTCAGAATTAATCAGTGATGAGCGAGTCAAAAAAGCTTATTTAGGATAATAGTTAATGTTTGATGATGATTTTTAAAGTCGAGGGATTAGAGATAGATTGATGCTGAATCATTTTAAATTGTGACTGTAAAGATACTACCCCTAGATTGATTATCTTCAATGGTAATTGTGCCGTAATGTGCCTCAACTGCCATTTTACAAAAAGCTAATCCTAAGCCAATTTGCGACACATCCGGCATTAGTGTACCTACTTCATACTTATCAAAAATAATTTTGCGTAAATCTTCAGAAACACCTTTACCAGAATCGATGACTTGTAACTTTGCTCCGCCTGTTGGTAAATATTCCGCACGCAAGGTAACTTGTGATTTGGATGGGGAAAACTTAATAGCATTAGTGAATAAATTATCTAAAACACGACGGAACATTAAAGCATCAATTTCAATTGTGCCGCCAGGTTCTGGTAATTCACTAATTAAGGTGATTTTCTTTTGGGCGGCGATCGCTTCGACATCTGATAATGCTGATTGACACAAAGAATGTAAATCTACTTGACTGTAATTGAGAACCATTTTGCCTGATTCCAATTTGGCCATGAGCAGTAAGCTATCAATTAAGGATTGGAGTTGTTGTCCAGCCAGTAAAATTTGCTCCACTTTTCCTTGTTGCTGTTTTTGGGATAAGCTTGGAAATTTCAGCATTTCAGCCCCTAAAACAATACTTGCCAAGGGATTTCGCAAATCATGGACAATCATATTTACCATGTCTTCGCGCAGTTTTAACAATAATTGTAGGCTGTCATACTGCTGCTTAATTCGCAACATAGAATGAACTCTGGCACGTAATTCTACACCGTTGACGGGTTTACTAATAAAGTCATCTGCACCTGTAGCTAGACATCGAGCTAAATCTTCTTTAGCCGTTAATGCCGTCACCATAATAATAGGAACGGCTTGCCACTTGGGTTGAGACTTGATGCGTTTACAGACTTCCATCCCATCCAGATCAGGCATCATCACATCCAGCAAAATCAAATCTGGCTGAAAACCATCCAGACGACTTAGAGCTTGTTGGCCATCAGGAGAATAGTGTAACTGGTAGTTTTCACCATCCAGCAAAGTTTCAACAACATCAAAGTTATCTGGCTCATCATCAATAACTAAAATAGTGGATTGAGTCTTCATCGAAAAGTTTTACTATCTTCCTAAAAGTTTTTGAATTGTGGCTACAAGCTGTTTAAGTTTTACAGGTTTAGTTAAATATTCGTTAGCGCCAGCAGCTAAACAAGTTTCGCGATCGCCTGGCATAGCTAAAGCTGTCAGGGCAATCATCGGGATATTGATAAACTGCTGATCACCACGGATGCGACGCATAGCCTCTAAACCATCCATTCCCGGCATTTGAATATCCATCACAATTAAGTCAGGGTGTTTAACTTTCACCAGATCAATAGCTTGTTGTCCATTGTTGGCAAACATCAAATCATAGCCTCGACTAGCCAGATAACCAGACATGGTATCAATATTTGCTTGATTATCTTCAACCAACAAAATTATAGGATTAGCTAAAGCTGCCGCAGGTGCTAAATTGAGATTTTGCGCTTCCGCAGCCGGAGAATTTCTTAGTTTGCCTATAGTTGTCTGGAGTTGCTCGCGGGTAATCGGTTTAACTAAATATTCAAATGCACCCTGAGCTATTCCTTTAGGACGCTCATCAACTACAGAAAAGATAATCACAGGAATATTTCGAGTTTGGGGATGAGTCTTGAGTTGATGAAGTACATCCCAACCCGATAGGTTAGGTAGTTGCAAATCCAAGATTACTAGCGCAGGTTTAATCCGTAGTACTTCTTCTACGGCTCCTTCGCCTTGAGGATAGGTAATGGTTTGGATTCCCATTTCCTGAAAATAGCGAGTAATTTGGTCTGCTGCTGCTACAGAATCTTCTATAATTAAAACCTGAGCATTCTCAACAGGCCAGCTATGGCTGGGTAATGAAGCCGTAATTGGTGTTGTAACTACATGCTCATTGGTATGGCACGGAACACGGACAGTAAAACAACTTCCTTCGCCAACTTTACTGCTAACTGAAACTGTTCCTCCATGCAGCTTGACAATGCGCTGCACCAGTGCCAAACCTAAACCTGTGCCATTGTAGTGGCGGTTCAGGCTACTGTCAAGCTGAACGAAGGGCTGAAACAATTTGCCCATTTCTTCTGGAGCAATCCCAATGCCAGTATCAGTAACATAAAAGCAAAGATTGGCCTTATTTGTGGGCGAATTGATTTCTGTTGTTTCCTGTACTTCTTCCTGTCGAACTTCGATGGTGACAGAACCTCCTTCTGGGGTGAATTTGACAGCGTTGCTCAGTAGATTAATCATTACTTGACGTAGACGGCGCTCATCTACTTGGATACTGTCGATATTGCCATCAATATCAGTGTTGAGACGAATATTCTTTTTTAACGCCATTTGTTTGACAAAGGTGAGACTGGCATCACACAAACTTCTGACTGAAACATTACTTAATTGCAATTCCAGTTTGCCAGACTCAATTTTTGATAAGTCGAGAATGTCATTGATTAGTTCGAGTAAATGTCTACCACTACGTTCAATGGTGGCGATCGCTTTGATTTGGCGTTCATTCAATGAGCCAAAGACACTTTCTTGTAAACCCTCTGACATACCCAAAATCGCATTCAGGGGTGTTCGCAATTCGTGGCTCATGTTGGCAAGGAATTCGTCTTTGAGGCGAGTGGCTCGTGCCAGTTCAATGTTAGTGTTGATTAACTGTTTATTGGTTTGCCGTAATTCTTCTTCAGCTTGTTTGCGATCGCGAATATCAAATAAAGTGGCGCGGTTATATAAATAATTCCCCTCAGTATCTTTTACCGCCGTGGCGTTAATCAAGACTGGCAAGATTGTGCCGTCTTTACAGACCATTTCATACTCTAAATCTTTAGCCCAGCCTTGCTGTTTGCTGTGATGATCATTCTGCTCAAAGGTCAAGCGACTGTCTGCGGTAAAAAAGTTTACTAAAGGTTGACCAATCATTTCTGCTCGACTGTACCCCAACCATTGCAATTCTGTTTCGTTAACTTTAATAAATCGACCTTCTTGATCTAAGGAATGATAACCACAAGGAGCATTATTATATAAATCTTCAACTTCATGGGCATATTTCGCCAAGGCTTCTTGGGCTTGTTTGCGATCGCTAATGTCAGTTATCCGCACTATATTCATGGTACGTCCGGCGACAGTAATTGGCTTGGCGGCAGCATTTCCCCAAAAAGTCTTGCCTTTTAAGGTTACATATTCAATTTCGCGGCTCCAAACTCCTTGACACTCCATTTCTGCCATAATTGCCGCAGTTTCCTGGGCAGTGAATGGTTGGCGCTGGAGTGCCTGACCATTAATATTAATTAATTCAGTTTTGTCTACCGCCTCAAATAATTCTACAGCCCGACGATTACAATCTAAGGTGAGGAGCGTTGACGAATCAACTAAAAAAATTGCATCGGCAGATTCGTTAAAAATGGCTTCCCGCAAATCTCGGTTGCGGATCAGTTCTTGTTGAGCTTGTTTGTGATCGGTAATGTCAAAGTTAACGCCAATTACTCGGACAGGTTCACCTTGCGGGTCTCGTTTGAGAATACCGTAACCTTTGAGGAAACGAATTGCGCCACTTGGTTGGATAATCCGAAACTCAACATTATATTCTTGCCTTCCTTCAATAACTTGCTGGATACTCGCCAGCATATAATCCCAATCTTCTGGGTGCAAGAAGTTCAACCAAGCATCATAGGTACCAGTAAACTCCCCTGGACTCAACCCATACAGTTCACACATTTGGTCATCCCAAATTTGTTTTTCTTGGGTAAAATCATATTCCCAAATGCCAAATTTGCCGGATTGTAGTGCTAATGTCAGTCTTTCTGAAAGGTGATGCAGTTGTGCTTCGGTTTGTTTGCGACTGGTAATATCTGTTAGTGTGCCGATATAACCAATTACTTCCCCATTGGTGTTAGTCTCGGCTAACACATAGCAGTGAAACCACTTCACACTACCATCTGGAAGGAGATGTCTACCTTCGTTGTCAAAAAGTTCGTTTGGTGCTAACTCTGCTTCAAACCATTCCCGGACAATGCGCTCACTGTCATCTGGGTGTATGGCATCTATCCAACCTGTTCCTAATCCTGCCGATGTTGGTCTACCTGTCATTTCGCTCCAGCGATCATTAATGTAGACACAATTACCTGCGGTATCAAGTCGGAAAATTGCGACAGGAGCGGCTTTGGCTAAGGTGGCATAACGGTGTTCACTATCTCGTAGGGCTTCTTCGGCTTGGCGGCGATCGCTAATATCTGTTAATGTGCCGATGTAGCCGCAAAAGTTCCCGTTACTGTCGATTTCGGGAACTGCTTGGACATAAAACCAGTTAATACTACCATCTGGCCGCAGATGTCTACCTTCACTTTCATAGTATTCTCTGGGGTCAACAATTCCTTGCTCAAATTTGAAGTCCCATTCTGCCTTTAAGCGATCGCGGTCTTCTGGATGTACAGATGCTACCCACCCCAGTCCTAATGCAGACTGTGTTGGCCTACCACTCATTTCGCTCCAGCGATCGTTCACGTAAATACATTGGCCAGCAGCATCCAACCGGAAAATACCCACAGGTGCGGCTTCTGTTAAATGGGCATAACGACGTTCGCTTTCTCGGAGTGCTTCTTCTGTTTGTTTACGTTCAGTGATATCGGTAAAAGTGCCAATGTAGCTAATAATAGTGCCGAAAGGATTGGTTTCTGGTAGGAGTTGTAAGTAAAACCAAGTGGTAGTGCCATTTGTATGTAAATATCTACCTTCCTGGCGGATTTGCCCACATCCTTGGGATAACTGCATCCACAAATGATCACGGTCTTCTGGATGTAAACTTTCTAACCAACCCATTGCCATTGCGGCTGATGTTGGTCTACCTGTCAGCTTACTCCAGTAATCATTCACGTAAATACATTGACCAGTGGTATCCAGGCGAAAAATCGCCACTGGTGCGGCTTCTGTTAAAGTTTCATAACGACGTTGGCTTTCTTTGAGGGCAGCTTCAATTTGTTTCTGCTGGGTAATATCTTTGGCAATCCCTAAAAATCCAATGTTGTTACCTTCTATATCGAGTAGGGTTTTTACTGACAAAAATACAGGGAAGCGAGTACCATCTTTGCGAATGTAAGTCCATTCATTTTCATAGGTGTTGCCATTTTGAGTGACAGTTATAAAAAATTCTGCCCCTGGAGCAATTTCTCGCCCCAGTTTCGCAGACACTTCTCCTGCTCGTTGTTGGAGTTCTTCTTGATCATGAAAAACACTGGGCTTGATTTGATTCACAACTTCATCTGCGGTGTAGCCCAACATTTTTTGAGCAGCTTTGTTAAAGGTTTGGATACCATTGGCGTTATTAAAAATAATTGCATAGTCACTGCCATCTAAAATGGCTTGTTGCAACCGATTGACCGCAATTAATTGGGCTTCGATTTTTTTGCGTTGGGTAATATCAACGTGGCAACCAATCATCCGCAGGGGATTACCTTCTTGATCCCAAGCAATGACGCGTCCAGAACAAATTACCCAAACAGTAGAACCATCTTTATGCTGATATCGTAATTCGCTGTAATAGGGGATTTCTCCATGACTTTGAACATGTTGCTGGAACATTTCGAGAGCATTGGCTAAATCTTCTGGAAAAATCAGTTTTTGCCAGCTTTCTGGGTTGTTGGGCAACTCATGATCTTCGTAGCCAAACATTTTCTTGAAGGTGGGGCTGAGGTATTCCTGATTGTTGGGAATATCCCAGTCCCAATAACCAGCTAAACTGACTTCGAGAATTTGTTCCAAGAGATTTAATTCCATCCGCAGCATTTCTGATTGCTGCCGTTCGGCTTCTGAGTGTTTGTGTTCGGTAATGTCCATCAACACGCCTAGCACTCTGAGCAGTTGTCCACTCTTGTTGTAGATTCCCCTGCCCTTCACAGATACCCAGTGAATGCTGCTATCTTGCCAAATAACGCGGTATTCGACAGCATAATCGGTTTGGGTTGCGATCGCCTGCCGCAATTCCTGCTCTACCCATTGCCGATCTTCTGGATGTACGCAACTCAACCATTGTTCTAAAGTCAACAGTACATCATTGGCATCAGTGGCAACTCCGTGAATGGCGTTTTGACTGGCAACTATTTGATTAGTCATGGGATTCCACTCCCAATAGCCAATCCCCGTAAAGTTTAAGGTCAGCTTCAGTTTCTCTTCACTAGCTTTTAAGGCTGCTTCGGCACGTTGGCGTTCTGCTAGTTCTGTCTTTAGTTGCTCATAAGCACTGGCTTGTTGAATGGCGATCGCAATCTGCACCCCTAATTGATCTAACAAGTCCAACTCTACCGTTTGCCAGTGGCGAAAATTACTACATTGTTGAGCAATTAATAATCCCCATAATTCCTCTTTGACCAAAATTGGGACTACCAGATATGCTTTGACTTCAAATTGTTCTAAAAGATGTAGATGACATTTGGTTAAGCCAGCTTGATAAATATTGTCAATGGCTCTTTTTTTGCCTTGGAGATAGTCACGCCCTCCGCCCTGTTGAAAGCAGGTATCTTGAATTTGCCTTCCGAAAGCGACTGTCCAACCGGGTAGCACTGACTCAGCCACAATACTGCCACTCATATCCGACTGAAACTGATAGACAAGCACTCGGTCGGCTTGTAAAAATTGCCGTACTTCTGTAGCTGTGGTACTGAGAATTTCTTCGAGTTGTAGCGACTGCCGAATACGTAAAGCGATCGTGGCAAATAGTTGCTGTTGTTCCTGAATTTGTTCTAACTTGCGAGTCAGATGTATTCGTTCTACTGCATGATGAATGGCACTGTGTAAGGCTTTGGGCGTAAAATGATTTTTCACTAAGTAATCTTGAGCGCCATATTTCATAGCGTTAACAGCAATCATTTCATCGCCTGCTCCTGTCAGCATAATCACAGCCGATTGGCGATTCTTCAGCTTTTCTCTCAGGTGTTGTAAAAAATCGATGCCATCTCCATCTGGCAACAAATAATCCAGCAAAATTACATCTGGCGTTTGCTGCTCGCAACATGTCATTGCTTGTGTTGCTGTCTCAAATTCTAAAATTTCATAAGACTGGAATCTGTCGTGCTGTAAATACTGACGATAGATATAACGATCTACAGCAGAATCATCAATTAAGAAGATAGTGAGGGCAGAGCGATCGCTCATAAGTTAAAGATACCGACGCGATATAATTCTAGGTCTTGATGTTCAAAACATCTTGATCAATCCAGGCACATCTCAACAGGGAGGCATAACAGTCGCAATACCTCTTTTATGTTTATACTTCCCAAAATGAAGTTATGTTGTGTAATTTTTAATTAAATTAGTCTAATTTAATACAGGTTAACTCCAGAAAGGTGGTGGAAAACGCAAAAGCTATGTTATGGAAAGCTTCCAGCGTTACTTTTGCATAAACCTGCGGTCAAGTAGAGAACGAGGAACGGGAACCGTTGGACTAAATAATTAAACAGAATCCATGACACACATTCTTTCCCTGTTTCCTCTAAACTTCATCTTCATAATTAACTTGTTTATCCAAATCCTCACTCAGTGCTATACATAAGTGAGTTTCGCAAACATACTTAAGAACCCACGTACAGCTTTCCGTAGATTTGCAATTGGCTAAATTTATCGGCTTGGGGCTACAAAACCGTTGGTAAATATCGTTTAATATCTGATCAACAACCACTGCCCAGGACTTATACCACTTCCTCTGCTTGCCGACATTATTAGTTGCTTATTTCTGCATCATCAGGCACTACATCTCCTCAAACTTGCGGATGATCAATTCAAGCACCTCCGTATTCTTGCTCTAATTCAAAATTTCAACACAAGTGAATTCTCGGAAATTTATCAGTGAACAATTTCCTGTTTTTCCTCGATGCTTTTTGGCACAGAAAATTGAATAATAAAGTTATGGTAAAGACAAAGGAGCTAATCAATTCCTGATGTAATTGCCAGAGGCTTTTGAATTTTTATTTATCTAAATTCAAAAACTCAAATCAATTCTGCATCTACCTTTAGGTTTTTCAATTCTCGATAAAAGCTAACTCAAAACTCAAAATTTTTTCTCCTCCTAGCCAATAGCTAGACATAAGAATAGATTTTCTGTAATTGCCGTTAGTTTCTTTGAGAAAAAGCTGCTTTAGCTAAAATCACCAAAGGAGTGTAGAATTATGTCTTTCGCAGGTATTCAAAGTCGTTCTCACCAAGAATTACACACCCAAAACAGTACAAAAAATTTCTGGAATCCTATTAATATTTTATTTTTTGTAGGTTCCTGCATCATTTTATCAACTTCTAGTGTGATGATTCTCTCTGCTGTTATCCCTTCAGTTACTTCTGCCATCTCATCGCCTACGGCTCATGCAACATCGATTCCTTGGATTAATAATGAGTCCGACTGTAAACATACTGGCAGAAATTGGCAGGATAATAAGTGTTGGGATAATGAACATAGCTTAATGTTTTAATTCTCCATCGCAATCCTTTGTAGAGATATGTATTGCCATAGCTTAACAAATAATAATCAAAAAATTGATGCTTTCCTAAAACAGTTTTTAGCTAGTATTCCTCCGCAAACAGCAGCAACTTTTACGGAAATACAACTAGCAGCTATCAAACAAGCGTTTCAACAAAAGTTTAGTAATTGTTTGGCTGTGGATATTAAATTCTCTATCCCTTTACCGAAGCAACATTTTTCCCTAATCTTAGTGTTGGGCAAAGAGAAAAAAATCAAAAAACGCCTCAAATACCCAATTTCTCAGCAGCTAAATCAAGTAATAGTTATCAAGTCTGGTATAAGAATTCTTACAACATTGATGGGGACACTTTGTATGATAGAGATAGTACCATCAATTCCAACAAGTTTAGGTCAAGCCAAAATATCGCCGTCTGGCTATCCTTAACTGGCAAAATTGAGATGGATTTTTATCATAGAAAACACTGAGGTGTATTAAATATTTGTAAGCAAAAATATTAATTATACCTGATATCCGATCATCTATCTTGTCCTAAACATCTATATAATGCTTCTCAACTATCACAGCCCCGATAATTTACACCAGACTATCGTCCGTCAGCCTCTGACTGTTAACTCCAAGATGCGGCTTCTGGATGTGATTGCACTAATAAATGAAGCACAAGCTAATTTTCGGGATTTTCCGAACAGAAATAATTCTTTATCCAACAATTTTAGCAAAGATATCAATAATATTGCATCTCAAGTTGCCAGCTGTGTTCTAGTTGTTGATGACTCGCAGTTAGTCGGGATTCTCACCCAGCGAGATTTAATTAAGATGGCAGCCGAAAGAAAGGATTTAGAAAGTATCAGTGTTGCTGAAGTGATGACAAGAGAGTTAGTAACGCTGAAGATAGAAGATTTTAAAGATGTTTTTACAGCATTAAATTTGCTGAGACAACATCGTATTTGTCATCTACCAGTTATCGGGGAGCAAGGGGAATTGATTGGATTAGTGACACCTACGAGTCTACTGGCAGTTACTATTCAACAAGCCGGACTCTATAATTATGCGCGAGTAAAACTTGCCGAACGCCAACGTATTGAGGCCGAGTTGCGTTTAGAGCGTAATTTTATTTCAACAATTTTTAATCTTACAGATGCTTTAGTAGTTGTATTGGATAGTCAAGGAAGAGTTGTTCGCTTTAATCATACTTGTGAACAAGCTACAGGTTACGCATTTGAAGTTGCTCAAGGAAAATCTGTTTGGGATGTGCTGATGTTACCAGACATCCAAGAATGTCTGAAGAATATCTTTCAAAATTTGGCAGCCAAAGAATTTCCGCAACGTTATGAAGCTATTTTAATTAATCAAGATGGCGATCGCCGCTTAATTTCCTGGTCAAATAAAGTTTTACTCAATAATGATGACCAAATTCACTATATCGTCTGTACAGGTATAGACATCACCGAAAGTCGCCAAGCTCAAGAAGAACTGCAACAAGCCAAAGAACAATTACAAACAGTCTTAGATGCAGTACCAGGGTTTGTGTCTTGGGTAAGTGCCGATGGCTATTATTTAGGGGT
Organism: Nostoc sp. FACHB-280; assembly: GCF_014697615.1. Taxonomy (GTDB): domain Bacteria; phylum Cyanobacteriota; class Cyanobacteriia; order Cyanobacteriales; family Nostocaceae; genus Nostoc_B. The sequence continues at coordinate 167,932 of NZ_JACJSD010000005.1, forward strand.
GAATCGTCATTTGGCTGAAAGTTTTAACTTAACAGCCGATGATTTTGTGGGACAAGAATTGGGTTTTTTGCAAAATAGCCCCCAATTTACAGAGTTTATGCACGACTTTCTACATCGACAAGATGTAGCTGATTCTAGTGTTGTTGATACTCAAATTAACGGGTTCACACGTAAATACTTAGTTATAGCGCAAAAATATCAACAAAAAACTGCGGCCGTTGCTGTGGGAATTGACATTACAGAACGCAAGCAAGCCGAAATGGCCTTAGCTGAGTCAGAAGCAATGTTGCGCTCTGTCTTGAAAAGTACACCCAGTATGGTACGAGTCGTCAATGCTGAAGGGAAAATCTCCTTTATTAATCAAACTACACCCCATCTTTCTTTAGGGGAAGTTATTGGCACAAGTATTGATGACTATGTATTGCCAGAAGATTGCGAAATTCAACGTTCTGCATTAGAGAAGGTTTTTGCCCAAGGAGAAGTTGTCAGCTATGAAACCCGTGCTTTAGACACCCAGACAAATTTGAAATATTATCATTCTCAGATTGGCCCCATTTGGCATAACCAAAAAGTTACAGGTGCAGTCATCATTACCAATGATATTACTGAACAGCAAGCTGCGCTCCGTGAACGGAAACAAGCCGAAGCCGCACTACGAGAGAGCGAGCAGAAATTCCGGCTATTAACAGAAAATATTAAGAGTACATTTTGGATTACAGAAATTAAAAATGAACTGTCTCAGATTATTTACGTTAGTCCGGCGTTTGCAGAAATCTGGGGTAGATCAGCCGAAGAAGTTTATCACTCATTTGAGATATTTATAAATTCTATACATCCTGTTGATCGTCAAAAGTTTATTGCTAATAACTATCAAAGAATGCAAAGCGCATTTGATGAAGAATATCGAATTATTCGCCCTGATGGAGCAATTCGTTGGATTCGCAGCCGTGCTTTTCCCATTAGAAATGAGCAAGGAAAAGTCTACAGAATTACGGGAATTTCTGAAGATATTACAGAGCGTAAGCAAACAGAAATTGCTTTACAAAGTTTAATTGAAAGTACAGCTTCGACCACAGGACAAGACTTTTTTCCGGCTTTAGTTGAGCATATTTCTTCGACTTTAGATGTCCGTCACACTTTAGTGAGTCAGTTAATTGATGGCAAAGTTCATACTTTAGGGTCTTGGTCTGATGGCAAGTTGCAGCCGAATATTTCCTATGACCCCACTTCAACACCTTGTGAACTTGTCATTAAAAGAGGATATTACTATTGTCCTGGGGGAATTCAACAACAATTTCCAGGCGCAGCCAAATGGACAAAGATACAAGCTGAAAGTTTAATGGGTGTGATTTTAAGTGATGATTTTGGCAACCCAATTGGCTTGCTGTGCATAATTGATGATAAGCGAATACCTGATCCCCATAAATTTGAAGGAATTTTAAGAGTATTTGCTGCCAGAGCCTCAGCTGAACTACAAAGACAACGAGCGCAAGAAGCATTGCAACAACTGAATCGAGATTTAGAAGCTAGAGTTGAGCAGCGCACTTTAGAATTACAAAAAAATGAAGCTGAACTCAGGGCTATTTTTAACCAAGCTGCGGTGGGAATTAAACTAGAAACATTAGATGGACAGTTACTCAAGGTCAATCAAAAATTATGTGAAGTGTTGGGTTATAGCCAAGCAGAACTCATGAATAAGACCTTTAGAGATTTGACTTATGCAGATGATATTCTCCACCATCAACAAAACCTGCAAAAATTAATTTCAGGTGAGATAGAAACATTTTCCATTGAAAAGCGGTGTTTACATAAAAATGGCCACCCAATTTGGATTAATCTGACAGTTTCTTTAATTCGTGATGTGGTTGGTAAACCAATTTATTCGGTGGGAATAGTTAAAGATATTCGTAATCAAAAACAAGCCGAAGAAGATTTAAAACGCCAATTTGCCGCAGTAGAAGCTGCTATAGATGGAATTGCGATTTTAAGTGGCAATGTCTACACTTATCTCAATCAAGCTCATGTGGAAATGTTTGGCTATACTAATCCAGAAGAACTAATTGGTAAGAATTGGTCAGAAATTTACGAACCACAAGAAATTCAACGTTTTCAAAGCGAAATTTTTCCCGCTTTAATGCAGCAGAAACATTGGCGGGGAGAAACGATCGCCAAACGCAAAGATGGAAGTTACTTTGCGGAAGAAGTATCCTTAACGATTTCTGAGCAAGGTGATTTAATTTGTGTCTGTCGGGATATTAGCGATCGCAAAAAAGCTGAGGCAGATATTTGCAAAGCATTAGTTAAAGAAAAAGAACTCAGCGAGTTAAAATCTCGGTTTATTTCCATGACCTCCCACGAGTTCCGTACTCCTTTAGCTGTAATTGCATCTTCTGCTGGTATCTTAAAAAGCTTCAGCCATAAACTTGATGAACAACAAAAGCAAAAACATCTCCAGTGTATTCAAACCTATGTCCAGCATACTACGCAACTTTTAGATGATATTTTGCTGATTAATAAAGCTGAAGCTGGTAAATTAGCTTTTGATCCAAATTATCTCGATTTAGTCAATTTCTGTCATACCTTAGTAGAAGAAATTCAACTCAGTTCTCCGGAACATAATTTAGTTTTTTGTCAGCCACCTCAACATAGCCTGTCAGATGGTGGGCAAGTCATGGCTTATATGGATAAAAAACTGCTGCGACAAATTTTAAGCAACTTGCTTTCTAATGCAGTTAAATACTCACCCAATCACAGTTATATTCAAATTTATTTATTAATTCAAAATCAAAACGCTGTATTCCTCATTCAAGATGAAGGTATCGGCATTTCCCCAGAAGAACAGCAAAACTTGTTTGAGCCATTTTTTCGAGCTAGTAATGTGGGCAATGTTCCCGGTACAGGATTGGGCTTGGCAATCGTTCATAAGTGTGTAGACCTACATCAAGGCAGAGTTACCATCGCCAGTCAAGTCGGAGTTGGGACAACATTTAGAGTAGAACTACCATTGGTAGTTAAATCAGTAAATTAAATTATACCTGATGTTATTAATTGATACTTTTTGGGAAAGATAAATACAGAGGTTCTATGTGGAAATAAGTCTATGTGAGCTAACTCCTGGACTTAGCAAACTTCCTAGTAGCGTTTCTTCTGGATAGATGAATATGGGGCAAATTTTTAGATAATTGCTTAACAAGATTAATGACCAAAAAAATATTAGTAATTGAAGATGAAGTTCAAATCTGCTCGAACATTCAGCAGATTTTAGGATTGTCTGATTTTCAGACTATTAGTGCTAATAATGGTTTAGATGGATTACGCCTAGCTAAATCAGAAAAACCAGATTTGATATGTTGTGATATTATGATGCCCGATTTGGATGGCTATGGCGTACTTAAAGCCTTACGCGAAGACTCTGAAACTGATTCTATCCCCGTAATTTTACTGACTGCAAAAGTTGAGCGCAGTGATTTACGTTATGGTATGGAGTTAGGAGCAGATGATTACATCACAAAGCCTTTTTCTCCAGAAGAACTGTTGAAGGCAATTCAGATGAGGCTGGCACGGGTAGCAAAACCTACCTTGATGAAACAAAAGTATGAAAAAGAACGTCAACAAAATATCAAACTTAAACAAGAAATTCAAGTTAGTCAGCAAAAGTTAGAAGAAACTAAGCAATTAGCTGATATGCGAAATGAGGTTTTAGAAAAGCTGTTGCAAGATTTAAGCAATCCACTTTCTAATATTAATATGGCGGTGCATATGCTCAAGCAGGTGCAATCCGAAAATGACCGCGATCGCTACTTGAAGATTTTACAAGAAGAGTATGATCGAGAAATTATGCTTTTAAATGAAATGAAAAATTTACAAGCATTATTAACTCCAGAAAATGCCAAAATTTTGCAGAAGTTTAATTTATTGCATCACAGTAAATAGTAGCTTAAAACTTAGCTACTTTAGTTTATTCAGTATATATTTTTAATGTTATCAGGGTTGTCATTCTATTCCCAAAAACAATAATTTATCTTTTTAATTCCTTTAGATGAACACAATTTTGATTATAGAAGACGAACCCCAAGTTCGAGAGAATATTTTGGAAATTTTACAACTTTCCAACTTTGAAACCTTGGCTGCACCGAACGGTAAGATAGGATTAGAAATTGCCCAAACACAATTACCAGATTTAATTATCTGCGACATTATGATGCCTGAGTTAGATGGCTATAGTGTGCTGTCGGCGCTGCGTCAAAATGAAGCAACTATTAATATTCCTTTAATATTTGTGACAGCAAAAGCAGAACGTTCAGATTTTCGTCTGGGAATGGATTTTGGGGCTGATGACTATTTAACTAAACCCTTTACTCCCGAAGAATTATTGAATGCAATTGCTGTAAGGCTGAACAAAAAAGCTGTGGTTGAACGTCAATCACAAGCCAAACTAGATGAGTTACGGATGAATATTATCCACTCATTACCCCATGAAATTAATACGCCTTTAAATGGCATTATCGGTATGACTCAATTGTTAATTGAGCATTCAGATATGATTGATGAATCGGAAGAAATTGAAATTGTTGAATCTATTTATACATCAGCTAATCGATTACATCGACTAGCACAAAGATTTTTACTGTATAGTAATTTGGAATTAGTCGCCAGAAATCCTGAAAAGGTGCGACAAATTCAAGAAGAAATAGATAACTGCTTGAGTAAAACAATAATTAGAGATGTTTGCTTTCAAAAAGCAAAAGCAACAAGTAGAGAAAAAGATTTAAAGTTGGAATTAACCGAATCGCTGGTGAGACTTCCCCAAGAAAAATTGAGTCTTATCATTGAAGAACTTATAGATAATGCCTTGAAATTTTCCCTACCTAGTAATGAAGTAAAAGTATTGAGTCAGGTCAATGGTTATAAATATAAATTAGATGTTATTGATCATGGTAAAGGAATGACATCTGAAGAAATCGAGAAAATTGGAGCATTAATTCAATTTAATCGCAAGTTATATGAACAGCAAGGTTCTGGTTTAGGATTAGCTATTGTACAGCATATTGTGAAATTGTACCAAGGTGAATTTTTCATTAATAGTACTCCCGGTCAAGGAACTGTGATTAGTGTTGTTTTACCTTGTTTATGACTTGTCAGTAGGAGCAGACAAATATCTGCTCCTACTATTTAATGATTATTTTTTGGTAATTTTAAGAAGGAAGATTGTTTTAATATTAGCGTTAAGAAGTTTTACAAAAACTAAGGATGTCTGCACGTCAGTTTCCTTAGCCTGCAATTTAATAATCATTGGTGAAATATTTACTTGTTGCTATTTAGGAATATTAGCTAGTAAAATTGCTATTTATAAAATTGATGTAATTAATAATCTTTGGCAATTATTTTCCAATGATATGAAATAGTTAAAGCTCCTAAAAAAATTTAGGAGCAGTTTACCCCCTACATCAAATTCAGAAATACTTATGGCTGCAACTGTTAAAGTGACATTGTAGTTGTATGTATAGATGCTATCCGAGTAAAACTACGACAACACTTTCAGTATAGAAGTAAGTGTTTGTCCTGAATCCTCAACTTCCCAATCAGGAATTATGCACATAGGGGGTAAATTAGACAAGGGGGACAAGGAAGGTAAGGGAATATAGAAGTCTTGTTGAGTAAACCTTGATTATTTAGACCGCAGAGTCAGCAGATTAAAGCCAAAATGATGTAAGCAGTATCTCAGATGCTTTGCCGATAAACTTGCGTATATTTGCCTGTATACTTCTAGTGGTGTCCGTAGTTGCTGCACAAATTACATTCACTTACACCCATTTTTAACAGACAATGTTTGTGTATAAGTCCTGCTAGAGATAAGGCATATTTAAGCTTGCTCTATCAAGCAAACAGATGTATCTTAAAAATGTCTGCTAAATAAAGTCATAGCTAAAACAATCTGAGGCACTTTGTCTTATGAGCTTAATTTTTTGAGATTAAGCTTTTTTGGGCTGTGCTGAGTAGTGTGGATCATTTGGTTAGGAAATTTTAGAAGTTGTGAAAATTCTGCTGGTAGAGGATGATTTACCAACTGCAACCGTACTGAGTGAGGTTCTCAAGACGGAATGTTATGCAGTTGAACTGGCAACAGATGGTCAAAATGGATTAGCTTTAGCAACCTTGTCCAATTTTGACTTGATATTGTTAGACCTGCTGATACCCAAACTAGATGGAATTAAACTTTGCCGTCAACTCCGCGCTCAAGGGATGCAAAAACCGATTCTGTTGCTAACCGCGAAAGACCACAGTAATGATGTGGTCACAGGATTGGATGCAGGTGCAGATGATTACGTCACAAAACCTTACGATATCTCAGAGTTGTTAGCCAGAATACGAGCATTGTTGCGGCGTGGACAAACAGAACTGACACCAAGTTTACTGCGTTGGGGAAATCTCTGCATTAACACCACCTCGGCAGCAGTGACATATCAAGGTAAGCCGATATCATTAAGTCCCAAGGAATATAGTTTGCTAGGGCTATTTTTGCGTCATCCACAGCGCGTATTTAGTCGCAGTGAGATTATTGACCGTCTTTGGTCAATAGATACCTCACCCAGTGAAGGCGCTGTAACTAATTTGATTAAAGACTTGCGACACAAGCTGAAAATAGCCGGAATGTCTGCGGAATTATTAGAGACAGTTTATGGTTTGGGCTATCGGCTCAAGACTGTGCCACTAACTCAGCAGACAGACACAACAGTAACAGCAAAACGGCAAACTGCGATCGCTTCTATCAAGAAAACCATAGAACGCTACAAAGATACATTTACCGAACGAGTTAGTTTGCTAGAACAAGCCGCACAAGCCTTACATCAAGGAAAATTATCATCTGAACTACGGCAGCAAACCAGTCAAGAAGCCCATAAACTAGCAGGTACATTAAGTTCTTTTGGCTATAGCACAGGCTCAAAGTTAGCTCAGTCTATTGAACATTTGCTGATTCAGGATAAAAATCTCACCTCGCAGGATGCTGTGAAACTATCACAATTAATTGCTCAAATCAAAGAAACACTAACTCAACCACCAACATTCAGCACCCTTGACCAATTTGCAAATATCCAACTTCCTCTCGTGCTGGCTATCAATGATCAATCTTTTAATCACCAACTCAAAACCGAAGCTGTGAATTGGGGAATGCAGATAGAAGTAGCCATGAATTGGGAGAGTATTCAACATCAAGTTTCACAACTGCCCAAGGTGATTCTGCTTTATTTAAATGAGCAAGCATCAATGCCAAAGAGTTTACAACTGCTGAATAAACTCAAACAACAATTTCCCAAAATACCAATTTTTGTTATAGCAGAGCAAGACAACTTCACGCAGCGAGTTGCTGTAGCTCGTGCTGGTGTCCAAGGATTTCTCACCAAACCCAACACTACTGAAGTTTTTCAGGTCATTACTCAAGTTTTACCCAAAACTCCAGCTAATTCAGCTAAGGTGATGATTTTAGACGATGATCCGATGATGCTGGAAATATTGAGCAATATACTGCTATCTTGGGGGTTAAAAGTCGAGACATTGCAAAATCCGCAAAAATTTTGGGAAGTACTGGTTTCAACTCAACCTGATTTATTAATGATTGATTTAGAAATGCCGACATATAGTGGTATGGACTTGTGTCGGGTAGTGAGACAAGATCCTCATTGGGGAAATTTGCCAATTTTAGTAGTCACGGCCCATACAGATATGAAATCAGTTCAACAGGTATTGGCAGCAGGGGCTGATGATTTTATTGGTAAGCCTGTAGTGGGAACAGATTTAATCCATCGTGTTATGAGCAGAATTGACCGTTATCGTGTACAGCAAAAACTCTCAACTTAACTACCCTACACCGATATTAATCGCCTGACTACCCAAGCGATCGCATTCCAAAAACCTTAACCAATTTATTGATTTCACTTTGCCAATAACAGTAACAGAACAATGAGCAAACGCATTCTTGTCATCGATGATGAAGAATCACTTCGAGACCTAGCCTGCACATGCTTAGAAGATTTAGGCGGCTGGGAGACAATACCCGCCCCATCAGGTGATAAAGGACTTTTACAGGTTCAAAATGAAATTGTAGATGCCATTTTACTGGATGTGTCTATGCCTGATATGGATGGGTTTCAATTTTACGAGCAAATCAAAGCCAATCCCAAAACTCATAAAATTCCAATAATTTTGCTCACAGCCAAAGTCTTACCCGATGATTACAAACGTTTTGCTCAATTAGATATAGCAGGTATCATCAATAAACCATTTAATCCCATACTAATTTGTGAGCAAATCGCTCAAATGCTTGCCTGGAAAGCGTAATGAGATAATGGGGAGTGAGTGAACATCATCAATGAGCATTGACACTCTTATCAGTTTCTTATTTTCTTGATTTAAGCTGAATTCATCACTATTTATCCAGTGTTTTCAGCATGACAATCAAGACAATATTGTTGATTGATGATGAACCAACTATTCGAGAACTTGTACAAATTTGTTTACACGATTTGGTGGGATGGAAAGTCATAACTGCTGCTTCAGCTCAAGCCGCTCTTCAACAGCTAGAGATAGAGTCTCCTGATGCTATCCTGCTTGATGTTGTTATGCCAGGTATGGACTTTACCACATTTCTGTATAGATTCCGCGAAAGACATTCAACCAAATTAATTCCAGTAATATTGTTGAGTGTAATTGCCGATTGGTTTACCTCACAACAACTTCAGCAACTTGGTGTAGTGAAAGCCATTGCTAAACCCTTTAATCCCCTAACTTTGCCTGAGCAAATTATTTGCGCTTTAGGCTGGAGTGTACAGCCTGAATGTGAATCTGTTCTTTAAATAATAGATAAGCTTTTTATTTTATCATATTTTGCTATCTCAGATATTGTGAACTAAATCACACTTAATTTGCTAAATAACTCTTGACAATGAGATAAAGCAAACCAAAATAAATACTAGTTTCCCTCTAATTCTCGGCATAAATAAACCATCGCAATTTATCCACTAGATTTTATGTACGCCCAAAATTTTGCTACGAAAAACATGAATTTACAGCAACATAAAACTAAGAGAAGAAGAGGCGTTGTACTCACTTCCACAGGTATACAGCGTTTACAAGAAGCAATTATATCTTGGGAAATTCTCAAAAACCAGGGATATCGTTTAACTCTAGAGGAACTTAGCAAACAGGTAAACATTTCTACGAAAACTTTAAGCCGCTTGTGGTCTTTGAGTAAAGGCGTAGATCAAAAAACTCTCAAATTATGCTTTAGTGCCTTTAATCTCAAACTACGAGAAGAAGATTACACCGTTTTAAATGGGGAAAATGAAACAAAAATATTAGATGTTGTGTCAAAAAAATCATTTCTACAAAAAGATAACTTGCCTCAATTATCTCATGACCAAATAGAACAATATTGGTCATATCCAAACGGCCCTATAACTTTAGATTCTCCGTTGTATATTGAACGTCCACCAATAGAAGAACTGGTTTGTCGAGAAATCACTCGACCAGGTTGTGTGATTCGGATTCGCGCTCCAAGACAGATGGGTAAAAGTTCTTTAGTATTACGTCTTTTAGCTTTTGCGAATCTCAAAAAATATCGGACTGTTAATATTAATTGCCATCAAATTGATCACCATTGTTTGACTGATTTAAATAAACTGTTGCGTTGTCTGTGCTGGAAAATTGCCCAACAATTAGAAATTGAGCCTAACTTAGATGATGAATGGGATGAAGAGGTTGGTTATAAATTAAGCTGTAGTTTCTACTTGCAAAAGTATATCCTGCAACAGAGTAATCACCCCATAGTTTTGGTATTGAATGACGTTGATCGCTTTTTTGATTATCCTCACATTGCTCAAGAATTTTTTGCTTTGTTGCGTTCTTGGTGTGAGGAAGCACGTCAAAATCAGGCTTGGCAAAAGCTGAGATTAGTAGTGGTATATTCTACAGAGCAATATGTTTCTCTAGATATTAATCGTTCCCCATTTAATATTGGCTTACCTATACGCCTTATTGAATTTACGCAAACCCAGGTAGAAGATTTAGCCAGAAGATATGAGTTAGATTGGAGTTCTGGTGAAGAATCTATTCAATTAATGTCTTTGGTTGGTGGTCATCCAGCCTTGATTCAACTGGCTTTGTATCATCTAGCTTCTGGTATAGTTACTTTACAAGAATTGATTACAGATGCGATCGCCAACGGTGGGATATATCGCCATCACCTCTGGCGACACTGGATTAAGCTACAAGACAATCCTCACTTAGTGGAAAAATATACTGATATTGTCACAGCAACAGGAAGCATTTCTGTTGACCCTGTGGATGCTTATAAACTCGAAAGTTTAGGATTGATTTGTTTTGATGGCGATCGCATCCTACCTCGTTGCGAACTTTACCGTAATTATTTTCAAAAACAGCTAAGTATAAAATATGGTATAACCTCACCATTGCTTAAATAAGTAAGAGATGATTTATAAAGTAAAAATAGAATTTCCTGTATTTACTTTATAAATGGTCTCTTACAGCAGAATAAATAAGAACAGCTAAGGAGTCTTAGCTGTTCCGGCTTAAAGGTTCTATTATTTGCAGGTTAATAAATGCTTAGGCAGAATGCCCTCTTTCGCCAGAAAGATTAATTCATCTGGTTAGATATTAATCAACTTAGAGCGGGTTGCTGAGATTACTAACCCGTAGAGATGGAATTTGACCTTATGGTACAGAGTATTGAATTGATTAATTTAATTTATATTCGTAAAAACATTTAATTATTACAAAACATTACAAGATTTGTCATAATATTGGGTTTGCAACCATCTTTTAGCACCTGAATTTTTTTAGGTGTCAACTTTATTTGCCTGAAAAAACCCATGAGTCAAATAGTCTGGATCGCAAGACACGCCAACCGCCTCGACTTTGTATATCCTGATTGGTTTCTCACCGCCGAACGACGTTACGATCCGCCTTTATCTGACGATGGTTTCGTGCAGGCAAAACAATTAGCCCAACGCTTGAAAAGTGAGAAAATTACCCATATTTTTGCGTCTCCCTTTTTGCGAACAGTGCAAACAGCCAATGCAGTAGCCGAAGTTTTGGATTTACCTATCAAATTAGAAACAGGCTTGAGTGAATGGTTAAATCCAGAATGGATGACAGAAGAACCAGAAAGACTCTCCACTCCTGCCTTAAAAGAACTATTTCCCAGAATTGACAATAGCTACACAGCACGCATCGCAGCTAAATATCCCGAAACTCACGAACAAGTACGCGCACGTTCTGGGCAAACAGCGAGATGTTTAGCCACAGAATTTTTTCCCGAACAGATTTTATTGGTAGCGCATGGTGCTTCTGTGTTGGGTGCGGCAATGGGGTTAGTGGGTGAAGTTGCTAAAACCGAAGTTAAAGCTTCTTTATGTTCTTTAGTCAAGGTTGTGCTTCAAGGCCCAGAATGGTTGTTAGAACTAAAAGGAGATACTTCTCATTTAACTCAAGTTGAGGAAGTAATTCGATTTGCGTAAATTCTGTAACAGGGCAGAAGACTAGGGTTATTAGCCATAAGAAGATAAAGTCTGAATCTAGTCTCAGCCTGGAATTAAATCTCCAAAAACATAGGACTTACGCAAGAACTCTCTCAAACTCTGATAACTTTGTGTCCATTGCGTTTTTTTTTTGATAATTTTGCGTAAGTCCTGAAACAATAACTAAACTACTAAGTAATTAATTATGACTTTGTTACTAGCAGGAGATATCGGCGGCACAAAAACAATTTTGCGATTGGTGGAAACCTCAGATTTCTCAGAGTTGCAGACAGTTTATGAGGACAGTTATCGCAGTGGGGATTTTCCTGATTTAGTGCCGATGGTACAGCAATTTTTACTGCAAGCGAATACAGCTACTCCTCAAAAGGCTTGTTTTGCGATCGCCGGGCCAGTGGTCAACAACACTGCTAAACTCACTAACCTAGCTTGGTATTTAGATACCTATCGTCTGCAACAAGAATTAGGTATCGCCGCAATTTCCTTAATTAATGACTTTGCGGCTGTTGGCTATGGCATTTTTGGGTTAAGTTCCCAAGATTTACTGATCTTACAACCAGGTAAACTCAAACCAGAAGCACCCATCGCTGTGATTGGTGCGGGGACAGGGTTAGGACAAGGCTTTTTAATCAAGCAGGGAAATCATTATCAAGTGTTTCCTTCCGAAGGTGGTCACACCGACTTTGCTCCCCGCAACGAGTTAGAATTTCAACTACTGAAATATTTGCTGGATAAACATGATATTCAGCGTGTGTCTGTAGAACGAGTGGTTTCTGGTTTAGGTATTGTTGCTATTTACCAATTTTTGCGCGACCGCAAACATGCTACTGAATCGCCAGAAATTGCCCAAGCAGTGAGAACCTGGGAACAGGAAGCCGGACGGACTGAAAAAAGTGTTGATCCCGGTGCTGTGATTGGTAAAGCCGCAATTCAAAAAAGCGATCGCCTCTCGGAACAAACATTACAATTATTTGTTGATGCTTACGGTGCAGAAGCCGGCAATCTCGCCTTGAAACTTTTACCCTACGGCGGCTTATACATTGCTGGGGGAATTGCACCGAAAATTCTGCCGTTAATTCAAAATGGTAGTTTTTTATTGAACTTCACTCAAAAAGGCCGAATGCGTTCTCTTTTAGAAGAAGTACCAGTATATATTATTCTCAATCCCCAAGTAGGATTAATAGGTGCGGCTTTGTGTGCAGCTAGGTTATAACACTATCATCATCAGTGATATCTGCATCAGTAAAGCTAAAACTATGACATTCCCCAAATTATTACCTTTCATAGCTGCCACACTTGTTTGTGGTAGCTGTTTTGTTGTAGAAGCACGTCAACCCCAAACAGCAGTTAAAAAACCAGAAACCGCCGCGCAACCAGTCCAACCAAAATGGAAATTATTCCGTGCGCCTGATGGACGTTTTACAGTATTAATGCCGGGAACACCAAATAAAGAAACCCAAACCCAAAAAACCCAGATAGGGGAAATTGACTTAAATATATTTTTTGCTCAACCACCAAAGCAGCAAGTTGCCTATGTAGTTGTTTATAATGAGTTTCCCCACAGTTACGGCACATTGACCAATCCGCAAACCATATTAGACCAAGCCCAAGCTATGGTACTAAAAACTACGAAAAGTAATTTAATTCGTCAGCGCAATATTCGTAGTTCCAACGGTCATCCCGGCAAAGAAATTGAGTTTATTAATCCCGGCGGTAAAATTACTCGCAGTCGAATGTATGTTGCCCAAGGTCGGCTGTATCAAGTAATGGCAATTACTACGAAAAAACAACAACAAACCCTCAACAAAACTATTACCGGTTATTTGAATTCTTTCCAAGTCGTTTTGAAATAATGGGATAAGTAGTCAGAATTCAGGAGTCAGGATTCAGAATCATGAATGCTAGATAGAAATTTTAGTGGTCTAGTAGTATTGATTCTGACTTCTGGATTTTGGATGCTCAAACTTGATACTGCAACTTAAGAGCGATCGCGCCTTAAAGTAGATAACCCTGAAGGCGGTCATCAATTATAATCGAATTCAGATCAGCAAGAGTAGGCTCCTGCGATACTATTTTTATAATGTAAATCACATCACATAAACCTATGGAGCCAGACTCTTTACCAACCGAGGTGATACTGACGCACCCGCGTCAGTCCCTCGGTAAAGTGCAACTTGACTGGACACCCCAACCAGGAAACTATCTTGATTTTCAAGGTAAAACCTACGCTGTTCTAGAGCGTCGTCATAGATATCAATTTAAATCGGGGCGTTATCGACTATATAATATAGCTCTCTACGTCCAATCTGCTCAAAGGCCAGCCGAAAAAAGTTTGCTAGATGGGCGTTGGGTGGTTGGTGACGCTACTTGTATTTATAACGCTCATTCTGAAATTGTTCGCTGTGCAGTCAACCCCCAAGGCCCTTGCCAAGACTGCCGCTACTATGAACAAGTATGAATAATTTCAGACTTCATACTTCAGACTTCAGAATTTCCCCCACTGTTAACCGTGTACCATTAACAAAATCCCATCCCGACTGGGGACGTTTACCCGCTAATTGAACTTCCCGTAATAATAATAAACCTGCTCCAGTTTGGGCGATCGCACCTATTCCCTTGGTAATGCTGACTATTTCTCCAGGACTACCAGATATATGGGATAAATCAGGTAATTTTTGGCGTATTGTTGCTAATTCTGGTGGTATTTCTTCCGCGTCAGCAGAACCAAGGGGAAGGGTCGCTGTAATTTTCAGAGTCTGGTTACGAAAAGTTGTCCAACAATTAGGGTAGAAACCCCGAATTTGATTGTGTAATTGTATCGCACTCTTTGACCAATCTAACTGGTAATCTTGCTTTTGAATCAAAGGCGCGTAAGTAGCTTCTGCGTCGTTTTGCGGAATTGCTTGAATCTCTTGATGCTTCAGTTTTAACAGAGTTTCTATTAACAAATCTCCACCAATATTTGCTAATCTTACAGCTAAATTGTCAGCATTATCTAACAATTCAATTGGTGTGGTTGCTTTGAGTAACATATCCCCAGTATCCATACCAGCATCCATCAACATGGTGGTAATTCCTGTTTCTGGCTCACCATTGTAGAGACACCATTGAATTGGAGCCGCACCGCGATACTTTGGTAAAATTGACCCATGTACATTAATACAGCCTAATTTGGGCATATTCAAGATTTTTTTGGATAAAATCTGCCCATAAGCTACCACTACAAACACATCAGCTTCTGTTTGTTGCAGTTTCGCTAAAGTTTCACCATCTTTTTTGACTCGCTCTGGTTGCCACACTGGTAAATTATGCTGGAGAGCCAGAGTTTTTACAGGCGAAGGAGTAAGTTTATTTCCCCTTTCTCGACGTTTATCTGGTTGAGTAACTACTGCTAAAATTTCCAATTCTGGATGATTCAGTAATTTTTCGAGAGTAGGAATAGCGAATTCAGGAGTACCAAAAAATACAACTTTCATTAATCAATAATCAATAGTTAAGCATCAATAGGTAATATTTACTTAGTTATTTATTATTATCCTCCTTACTCACTATTTTCTACACATAAGTTGGCGAAATTGAGTTTTCTTGATAAACTAAAAATAATTTACTCCAATATGTTGATAAATTGATATCAGCTTGACATCATATAAGTCGGCTGATTCCGCTAGAGACCATACACAAGCTTTGCAAGGTTTGCCAAAACAAAGCTGTTTATCAGTTTTTGCCAAAATGCAGTTACAAGTTTAGCTGCGTTTTTGCAATTGTTACAGTTAGATATTAATTTACTCCCAGGGGTGGATACTAACTCGATTTTTCGAGTATCATATGTTGTGCGTCAACTTTCCCAGCTTTTAAAGTAACGCCTCACTCAGTTTCACCGTTACAGGGGTCTGCACTGTTGTAGCAGGTATAAATAGGGGAGCCTCCTGCGGCTTGGCAGTTGCTAAAGTCTATCCCAACAGTTCAGTTTTTCGCTCTACCTATAGGTTGCAAATTCCTTGTAGCCAATAAAATGCGCCTTATGCTGTTGAATCAAGCACCAGTTTACTGGTGTGGTTAATTACTGGTTAAAGGTGTAAAAGTTCGATTAATGCAGTAATTATGTTGTTCATCTGCATTAAGTTTGTTGTGGCAAAAATGTCGCTAATCAATAGTATTTATTAAGCAAAAAGGTGCAGGCAATGATAATAAATTTTTGTGACAAGGTGCAAGTTTAAAAAAAATATTTCTCACAATTAGTAGTTAAAACTGTGAGTTTATTGTTATACCTGTAGTCATCACTTTTCCTCCTACTACATAAGCCTCGATTGCTCCTCACACAGCACCCGCACTTCTAGAGAGTCCACACATGCTCAAACCCCTCTTGCTGTCAGGATGGTTCCGTGTGCAACCATTTCTTAATTCTGTTGTTCTAGTGATGCTGATTGCGCCTTTATTTGCAGCATCAGGTCACTCTACCTCTGCTCAACAATCCAAAGTAGTAGCGAAACTTCCTCCTGAAGCTGGAGAATCGGAAGCTGTACCTCAAGAAACAGCTAATGAACCAGATTTAGCAGCAATGTTTCAAGATGCTCCGAGTAACTCCACCAGTGGAGCATCTATTTCAGTACCACAGAATCTAGCTGTAGTGGGGAAAAAGCCAGTTTTACAAGCACAGAACATCGAATCTTTAGTAGTAGCAGATTATGCAATTGGCAATGGCTCTCATACAAGTGGTGCTGATCCTTTCGCAGCAGTAGAACTGGCTCCTGTTCCCAATATTCGTGACCATTTCAAAAAAGGCAAAGCATCTGAAATTGAAGCGTTAATGCAAGAAAATAGTTTTGCATCAGCCAACAATTCTGTTGTTGGTTCATCGGGATTAAATCGTATTCCTGGGATTGAACCAATTCCCCAAACACCAGAATCGGGATCTACAGATGATTTACCCGCAATGGAAGCACCCAGTGAAGAGCAAGCAGAACAGGTAGATCCTATCGGTAGTCCACATCCTATTCCTTGGAAATGGATTGTGGCGACTCAAGAAGCGATTGGCTCTAAAGGTAATTCTGGGGTACGTTATTACCGTAGTGTACCTGTGGTTTCTCCTGATGGTAAGTATGCTGTTTACAGCCGGGTGCAAATGGAAATTCAACCGGAAATGTATAACAGCCGTGTGAGTAGCACCATGTTTGTTGAAGATAGAGAAACTAAGAAATTGCGGGTGATGGCTTCAACTTCGGAAATTAAAGACCCCTTATTACATCGCCAGGTTGCACCTCCAGAGCAGATGCAAGAAAATGGCAAGATTGGGGTATTGGTTCCGGTGAGTTGGTCAGAAAAAAGCGATCGCTTTTTAGCACGTAAGTTTGAGGGTGTCTTCAATACTGGCGATGCTACAGATCGTGCAGTGATTTGGGATCGACAAAAAAATCATACCAACACCGTTGCACCTGCACGTCAAGATGATGAACATGAAAAAATTGCTGTATTGCTAGGTTGGAGTAAAAACCAACCAGATCATGTGCTGTTCCGCGAAGGCGAAATGGGTGAAGAAGACTGGCCTTTGGTACAAGTTGCTACCGATGGCAAAACAGTCAATACCAACGACACTGATCAGCCTGTGACTTTTGGTGAACACAAAGAAGTATGGTCAGGGCCACAAGTGGCTACTCGCTAATAGCAAAGTGCTGAGTGCTGAGTAGGAACTCAGTTTTCAGTCATCAATAAATAGTCTTAAACCTATACTTCGACTGCTATTTTTATTAAAAATAATCTGCGTTCCCGTTATTACTAGAGCTAATGACGGGAAATTTTTTGATAAGCGATCGCTTGATTTATTAATATAGCTGTAGTTAGATATGTTCGGACAATTTGAAAGCTTAGATACCAGGAATAGAAAGACTTGTCTTCCTGCCTTCAGACTATACATTTATTAATGTGATTATCTGCTGAATTGAATCTTTACATTTTGAAACTCTGCATTCTTTTCCCGCCATTCAGCAAGCGCAATTGTTGGGAAAGTTGCAAAGATTTGACCCACGGTTGTTCTGAAAGTTGGGAAATAGCATTTGCGGATAATGTAGCCGTGAAGGTATCTTTGTCTGGAGTTACATCATTAACGCCGAGACTTTGTAAAACCGCGATCGCTGCATCTGTAATTGGCTCTGTATGAATAAATACAGTTAAACTTGGTGTGGTTGAGTCTTGAACATCATTAAGTGCCGTCGACAATGCTGCACCTAGCTTCTGATAGTTCATAAGTGTTTCCTGAGTAAAAGGGTAGGCAGTTGCAAACTGTTCTAAGATTAACCTATCAAATTTTTTGTTTTTGATTACCTACCCTTATACAGACGTAATACACAAATCTATACGTCTTTTTATATAGTCGTGGTCAGATACAGCACTTTGGAAGTAAGTGAGGTACACCATGAGTAATAAGTAATGAGTAATGAATTGACTTATTACTTATTACTTTTTTCAATCAGTTGCTGTACCTCATAAACATCGAATCTGCTGTCTGTAAGGACAATTTGAAAGCTTGAATGCAGGAATAGTAAGACTTTTCCTCCTGCCTTCTGCCTCCTTCCTCCTGCCTTCTGCTATAGATTTTCAGTATTAATTAACCCGTAACCCCATTTGTTATCAAAGGTGCCTGATGGCTTGCCAGGAATTGAGCTATGTTTGCGGAATAACTCTTTGATGGTGTTGGGGTCTAAATTGCGATCGCGCTGTAATAATAACGCTACTAACCCAGTAACAAAAGGTGTGGCCATACTAGTACCAGCCATCGCCTGAAACTTAGAATTAACCGTCATCGAACGGTCTGAATTTGCATTAGAAGAAAGCGCAGCCACAATCATTGCCCCAGGTGCAGCAACATCCGGTTTTTGGGCTTCATTGCGTAATGGCCCTTCACTACTAAAATCAGAAATACTGTTCAGTTCTAAACCCACTTCGCGAACTTGGTTATCAATATCGGTGTACTTGACTTTAGTAGTGTAAGCCGCAACTGTCACTGCATTACTAGCACATCCTGGTGAACCAATTTTCACAGCATCTTGGACACTAGTACCTGTAAAGAATACAGAAGAACTATCATCTAGTGTCCATACATCTAAGCGGGTATCCTGAGTAGATGTATTACGGACTCGTAACTGCCAATTACCACCCATAACTGGCGAAGGGCCATTACCCCGAATCTGCACAAAGAAATTATGGTCGCCGTTGGCTTGATCTGGGCCTGGCGTGACAATTTGTACCCGTGAGTCAGGTAGTTGATGATCTACCGCTGGGTTGCCTTGAGGAATAATTTTTTGGAAGGGAGTGACAAAGCCATTCGGACTGCGTACAGAAACTTCTAATTCACTGTCTTTGCCATACCACGCATTTAACCAAACAATGCCTACTTGATTGAACGGCACATTAAAGCGCATTCCTTTCATGCGCCCGCTGGGGATAATGGCTTGACCGTGAATATTGTCGTTACCTTCGTTACCTGCTGCACAGCAAACAATTCTGCCAGGGCCAGTTTCTGCGTCAATGACTTTGGAGAGGGAATCAGTACCATCATGGGCATCAGCATGTCCACCCAAGCTGAGATTGACGACTGCGGGTTTGCCTAATTCAGCCGCTACCCGAAATACGTAACGAACAGCATCAGCAATGTGGGCATCTTGGAGGTCAGATTTGATAATGATTAATTCTGCGTCTGGCGCGACACCACCATAAGTAGCATCAGCACCAGACGCGATACCTGCGACGTGTGTACCATGACCGCCAGTATCTTGAGAAACAGATAGTAGGGAACCTGTTAGTTCCGCACCATAAGCGCCTTCCTTGACTCCTGGCCCTGGTATGGTTTGATCCCATAACCGTAAAATTCGCCCAGCAAAGGCAGGATGTTTGGCATCAATACCACTATCAACTACACCAATAATTACGCCTTTGCCAGTTAGTCCAGTTTTATTTTTAAATTCTGGTAACTTCACGGCTTGGGGTGCAACATCCATCCGTAGCTTGAGTTGGCGTGATGGTTTAATTCGCTGGATGGCAGGTTCTTCAGATAAAGCATCTAAACTATCAACGGGTAGGAAAGCTGTACGCACATGGCCAGAATTTTGATTAACTTCTATGCCATATTGTGCCAAGTGGCTTAAATCTGCGTCATCATCACAGTAGATAAAAACTAGGCTCTTGGTCGGTTTGACAATACTTTTGGGTGCCATAATACCAAGCGATCGCTTGTGTGTCATCAAAGCTGACAACCCTTCATTTTGATAATCTTCAACTGCCAACAGCAAACCAGGAGAAAGTTTTTCGTGTCTCATTTTGGCTTCAACCTCTATTCAATGGCAGACTAGTAATTTTTCCAGTAATAAAATTCACCATATACTAGTGAATAAATAAATTGAGGAATGTGTGAATAACTCATAAATTTTAAGGCTGAAATTTTTATTTCTCACTGATTTTTATGAATTATTTGTTTCCTTATTTGAGTTGTTCTAACTGCTGAAATAATCTGATGTCAAGAAAAATCCTAAAGGTGATTATCTGAGTTCATCAGTGAACAGCATCTAAATTAGCCGTTTTTCAGCCATTCTTTTGATTCATACATCACCAAAGCTTGTGATTACGGAAAAATTTATAGTTTTAATCTTTTGATTAAATTTTCTGCTGTTGTGGTTGATTGCTAAAGTCTTAGTTGAATTGCGAAAGATTATAAAAGTTATCAAGAAATATCAAGAATCATAAAGCTAATAAGCTGGGATAAATTAGTATTTGAAGTCAAAATTTACTCCCATCAATCACGCCTGTAGATAGTCATTTTTTGGTCATATTTGTTGGTAAGACTAAAAACAAACCCAGCAAAAATAAGAGTTTTGAAGATTCATCAAGATTTGGAGGAGGCAAAATGGCTTCAGGTAAACACCAACATGCTATTGGTATATTTAGCGATCGCCAAATTGCACTACAAGCGATCGACGAGTTAAGAAATACTGGCTTTTCGATGAATAAAATTTCCGTAATCACTCGTAAGCCAGAACTTGAGAATACTGATACAACACAAAATCATCTTACTCAATCTGAAGGTGCAACTATAGGTGCATTAGCCAGTGCTAGAGCAGCAGGTTTACTTACCTTAGTTGCAGGTTTTGGGATTTTACTCATTCCTGGGTTTGGCCCAGCCTTAGCTGTTGAGTCTGCTTTAGCCACACTTTTAGGTAGTGGTGCTAGTGCAGCCGCAGGTGGAATTATTGGTGCGTTGCGGGGTTGGTTTTTGCCGGAAGAAGCAGCGCAACTTTATCATGAGCAAGTATATCAAGGTAATTATCTGGTCACAATCGAAAGCACAGAAGCAGATATTCGTCGTGCTGCACCAATTTTGCAACGTTGGGGTATTCAGGAGTGGCGTGTGGTTGATGTGCCAGAGAATTGAAAAAGTTGAACTAGAGCGGCGTAAATATTTATAGTTGTGATAAGCCAGGAGGCTCACTTCTCCTGCGGAGACGCTAACGCGAACGACTACGCTCAGTGAGCAGAAGTCACGGAAAGAAAGTTGACTCAGTACTCATACCATTTCACCCTGTCACCTATCACCGTTCGGCTGACGCTCACGGCGGAAGCCTATTACCTGTCACCTGCTATATCAGTACTTTCTTGTTAACCTGTAAAGTAGACAGTTTTTGAGTATCAGGAGTAGCCATGTACGTGCTAGTGGGTGGAGCAGGTTTAGTAGGGCTTTCTTTGGCTCAAAAATTGGTAGAACTAGGACATACGGTTGCTGTCATCGATATTGACCCGAATGCTTGCCGTTATGCCCGTGAACAAGTGGGAGCAATGGCGTTTGAAGGTAGTGCTGTAAGTACAGAAGTCTTGTTAGAAGCGGGAATTCGCAAAGCAGATGCTTTAGTCGCAGTCTTGAGAAGTGATGCTTTGAACTTGGCGATGGTGACTTTGGCTAAACATTATGGTGTTCCCCATATTTTGAGTCGGTTACGTCATGGTGATTTTGCAGAACCACTGCGTTTAGCAGGCGCAAACCATGTTATCAGCACCGTTGAACTATCAGTTTCCACAATGGTCAATGCCATTGAATATCCTCAAGTAGAATCAATGATGCACTTTGAGCAGGGACAGATTGAAGTGTTAAAACTAGCGATTCCTAATAATTGTTATGTAGTGAATCGCAGTGTGGCTGAAATTGCTCAAGATGCTCGATTTCCGACTGGATCTTTGATTATTGGCTATCAACCTCATCCCCACGAAGATTTGATGATTCCGAATGGTAGTACAGTCCTTGAAGCAGGTTCGACTGTGTTGATTGTGACTAAGCCCGGTTCTTTACATCAAGTCATTGATTTTATCGAAGGTTGCCAGTAGTTTTCATGAAATTTTATTTACAGATTATTTTAGCGATCGCAGTTATTTTCCTCTCTGCTTGTCAAGCATCCGAAAATTCCCTAAATTCACAACCTAAACCAACTCCAATTAGTCAGACATACAAAATAGTGAATTTAGATCCGAATTTTAAAATCGCAATGGGTCAGACTATTTATGTTCCCATCTATTCCGAAATTTATCATCACAATCGCCAAGAAATTTTTAATTTAGCAGCTACACTCAGTATTCGGAATACAGATTTGGCTAATCCTATAATTATTACTTCTGTGCGCTATTATGATTCCACTGGTAAATTAATTGAGCCATATTTAGAAAAGCCAATCCAACTAGATGCCCTGGCTTCTACAGAATTTTTTGTAAATCGTAATGATAGCCGAGGCGGTGTCGGGGCAAATTTTATTGTTGAATGGGTATCATCAACAAAAATATCTGAGCCAATAGTTGAAGCCGTGATGATTGGCACTGACTTTCAGCAAGGTATTTCTTTTATTAGTCCTGGGAAAGTTATCAAAAATCAAAAGTAATGAGTGCTGAGTATAAAATTCTTTCCTTCCACTCCTGCCTCCCTGCCTCCTGCCTCCTGCCTCCTGCCTTCTACCCTATTTAATCATCATCAAGTTGCAGCAATTGTTCATCAATAGATTGTATCCGTACCTGCACAATTTCCTCAGAAAGAATGCGCTTGCGTAATGCTTCATTCAGAACGCCCTTTTCTGCTAATAATAAACGACGACGAATAGCATCTAATTTGCTTAAATCATGATTTTTAGCATCTGAATTATCAACACGGCGATTGTACAAATCTCTCAAAGATTTTTCCGCACCAGCCACCCTGACTTGATAAGCCGATCGCATTTCCTCGTAAACTGATTTTGGTAATACCCCAGACTTCAACAAACTATCTAATTCATCCTGGGCCGCTTTCCCTGTCATCAGTTGGGCTTGTAATTCTTCAACTTGTTGCTGAGTTGCGGAGAATTTTGATAATTTTAAGCGTTTGACTAACCAAGGCAAGCTTAAACCCTGTCCGACTAGCGACACCAGTACACTGCCAAAAACTAAGGCAATTAAAACATCTCTACCCGGTAAACCAATAGGTAAACTCAAAGCCAAAGCCATTGACAGTGAGCCTTTGATGTTACCTAAAAACAGTAAATGTTGCCAACGCAGAGGAATCGGGCGATCAAACCAACGAACGATCGCCAGTAGTGGATAAACTGTTAATATTCGTCCAGCTTGATAAGCTAAAACAGCTAGTAAAACAGCAGGTAAGGTTTTCCAGAAGGTGACTAAGTTGATTTCCAAACCAATCAACAGAAAAATAAAGGTATTCACCGTAAAACTGGCATATTCCCAAAAACTCAGCAGAGTGATGCGATTGGAAGCCGAAGTATTGCGCGAAAGCCCCAGATTCCCGAAAATTAAGCCAGCGACAACCACCGCCACTGCACCTGACACGCCGAGAAATTGCCCTACCTGAAAAGTACCTAGTGCGATCGCAACCGTCAGTAACAGACTACTCAGAGGATCATCTAAACGGGCGAATACAGGTATGCTCAAATAGCCTAATACTAAACCAACAACGCAACCACCCAAAGAAATAAATAGCAGTTGTTGGATTCCTTCTAATAATGTGATTGAACCTGTGGAATATACTTGCGAAATCAGGTTAAATGAAACTAACGCCGCCGCATCGTTGAATAAAGTTTCGCCTTCAACAATTGTAGATAGTCGGGAAGGAACTGGTATTTCCTTAAACACCGCAATCATCGAAACGGTATCTGTGTTTGCCAGAATTACACCCACAAGTAAAGCGGGTATCCAAGCTAATCCCAGCCCTAGTTTTAATACTACAGCAATAATTCCACTAGAAATGACAGCCCCAGGTAAAGCTAACAGGGCAATAGGTTTAAAAGTACTGCGTAAACGACTAACATCTGTATTGATCCCAGCTTCAAAAATCAGAATTGGCAAAAACAAATTCAAAACCAAAGCAGGATCTAAACCAATGCGATGGGATAATAGTTCAGTTATTGGCAAACCTGCCAGCACCAAACCCGTCACATAAGGAACGCGCAATCGACGGGATACTAAAGCTACACCAGTGGCAACTAGTAAGAGAATAATGGAAATTTTAACTAATTCAGTAACATTCACTGTGAATAGCGCAGTCCTGTTTGATGATATGTGAACAACACAGACAAGGGAGACTAGGAGGACAAGGTAGACAAGGAAGCGAGATGTTTGTAAGTCATTTAGAATTGCTATATAGCAGTCCTAAATCATTGGTGAAATTTCTTTTCTTTTCCTTCCTCTTCTTCTTTGTGTCCTACCCTGCGGGAAGCCGCTATCGCGTCTATGCGTCCTTTGTGGTACCCTACCCTTCGGGAACGCCTGACGGCGAACGGGAAGCCGCTTCGCGTCTACGTTAAAAAGAATACTTTTTCACGACTCAGATAGAATTGCTATGGTGCTGAGGATCTATGGGAATTTCATTGATAAAAATCGCAAAAATTGAATATAACTGTCAACTAACTTCAGATAGAGAAGTGAATCATCATATATCGCAACTTCTCTCTTACCCTCTAATTCTCCGCGTCTCTGCGTGAGCAATAAATTTCAAATCTAAAATTAACAATTAAAACCTTGGAGATTTTTCCATCATAGGTGAGAGTCATAACTGGAGAAATATTTGCCACAATCTCTCCTGAACGTAGAAATAATTACCTATGGAAATTCAAACACCAGACTGGGTTAAGCACGCTGTATTCTACCAAATTTTTCCAGACCGTTTTGCCAGAAGCAAACAGCCACGGAAACGATTGTTACACGAAGCCCGTTGGGAAGACTGGGAAGCAATGCCGACATTACAAGGTTATAAAGGCGGTGATTTGTGGGGCATTCTTGAGGAATTAGACTACATCCAAGGTTTAGGAATTGACGCGATTTATTTCACTCCCATTTTTCAATCTGCGAGTAATCACCGTTACCATACCCATGATTATTACCAAGTTGATCCTTTGTTGGGAGGAAATGAAGCTTTTAAAGAATTACTAGAAGCTGCTCATCAACGGAATATAAAAGTGGTTTTGGATGGAGTGTTTAATCATTCCAGTCGTGGGTTTTTCTTTTTCCATGATGTTTTAGAAAATGGCCCTTATTCGCCTTGGGTGAATTGGTTTAAAGTTCACGGTTGGCCACTGTCTGCTTACAACGGTGATTTTCCGGCTAATTATGAAGGTTGGGCAGATAATCGGGCTTTGCCAGTGTTTAACCACGACAACCCGGAAGTTAGGGAATATATTATGGAAATTGCCGAATATTGGATTAAATTTGGTATTGATGGCTGGCGGTTGGATGTACCATTTGAAGTTAAATCTCCTGGTTTTTGGCAAGAATTTCGAGAGCGAGTCAAAGCCATTAACCCCGAAGCTTATATTGTGGGGGAAGTGTGGGGAGATTCCAGTCAGTGGTTAGATGGGACGCAATTTGATGGTGTAATGAATTATTTATTTGCTGGGCCGACAATTGCTTTTACCGCAGGCGATCGCGTAGTCTTAGAACAAGTCCAAAGCCGCGATTATCAACCTTATCCACCTTTATTTGCGACGGAATACGCCACTAAAATCCAAGAACTATTGCAACTATATCCTTGGGAAATTCAGCTAACGCAACTCAACTTACTGGCTAGTCACGATACCGCACGTTTAATGACTATTGCTGGTGGCGATAAAGCCAGCATCGAATTATCAACTCTACTGTTACTTACTTTTCCTGGTGCGCCCAGTATCTATTATGGCGATGAAGTGGGTTTGCCAGGTGCAATAGATCCCGACTCCCGACGTGGCTTTCCTTTAGAAGCTAATTGGGATCAAGAAATTCTCCAAACACACCGCCAATTAATTGAAATTCGCCATACTTACCCAGCTTTGCGAACAGGCGACTATCAAGTTCTCTATGCCCAAGGAACACTATACGTTTTTGCCCGCACTTTAGGCACAGAAGAACTAATCATTGCTGTGAATGCTGGTACAGCATCAGTCAAAGCCAACATAGATATTACTAGTTTGCAAACTCAACCCAGCAAGCTTTTATTCGGCTATGCAGAATTTGAGTGGAATAACGCAGGAGAAACTAAACAACTTTCTCTCAGCGTTCCTCCCCGTCAAGGTTGTATTTTGGCTTAAATACAGGAAAAATTAGGCATAAAAACGCAAAATCAAGAATTTAGGCAAAAATGTAGGGGTGTATGTATCAATACCCTTACACCCCTATACCCATTTTTCACAAATAATTTTGGTGCGTATTCTCAGACAAAGCCTTTTATGTTCCTGGACGAGAGCGGAGATGATCTGGTATATGATGGCGATCGCCTAATATTTCTAACAATGGCCCGTTAACATCAAATTTCACCATACTTACCGACGCGACCAAAATATTCACCCGATAGCGATAGCGTCCCAAATCAATTCCCAGTAAACTGCAAAGCAAAATCCGAATTGTGGCTTTATGAGAAACTACTAATACATTTCCTGCGGGATGCTTTTCTTGAATTTCCGCAATTACAGGCATAGAACGGTTAGCAATATCTACCGCCGTTTCTCCACCTTTGGGTGCATTCCAAGCGGGTTCTGTCAGCCATTTTACATAGTTTTCACTATACTTCTCTTGAGCAAAAGATTTACTCTTAGCTTCCCATTCGCCGTAACTACCTTCTCTCAATCCATCACGCAACTGCATATCCATACCAGTAGCATCACAAAATGGTTTGGCAGTTGCAATTGTGCGCTTCATCGGGCTAACATAAACCGCTTCCCACTTCAATTTTTGATAAACATCGGCAAAACTTTCTGCCATCTGTATTCCTTCTTTTGTCAATTCGGCATCAGTTTCACCACAGAAATTACCACTTTGACTAAAAGTAGTTTCGCCATGTCGGAGTAAATATAAATTGAGGGTCATAATTTATATTGCAATTGAGATAAAGGAGTTTGTGTAAACATAAAATACCATCAATCTCGCAATCGAGTATGTAATACCAGGACAAAGTAATCAACCAAAAAAGTCAATCAAAGACAATCTTGTATCCCAAATATAAAATCCAACATCCAACACGGTATCAGATTTTTATCTCCTGCCTCCTGCTGTATCTACTCGTATCTATGTTTTTTAGATTTAATCACTTCAATTACATCATCATGACGTTGCCCTTCGATAATGTCATTTAAGTGAATTTTGCCGTCAATATATTGCAAATGAATCCGCCATCCGGATAATTTATCGATATCGGCGCGGTAGATTGCTTGTTTAATACCTTTGACTTTCCGTAGTCTGGTTTTGGGAAAATTTCGAGTTCTGTGACATTCATTATCTTCTAATTCTGCTAAGGCTTGTAAAAAATCAATTTTTAACTCATCTGGCAAGATTTTCATAGCTTCATAAATTACACCATGCTCATCAAAAAGTGGTTTAATCTGTGGCATTAGCTAGAGTGAACCTCAATTTCTTGATTCTGCATACTAAAATCTTGGTAGAGATACTCAGCTACGGAATTGTATGCTTGAGTAGCATCTTCTGTACTGACGACTCTAAATAAGGTGATGACTGTTGTATCAAAAATTGGGTCATCATCTATGGTAAGGATGATTCTGATCTCTTTATCAATTATTAAGGCATAAAGAGAAGAATCATACTCAGTATTAAATTTAATATTTTTTAGTTTAAATGCTTGATTTTCTAGTAAATTTCTATTTTTAGAAATTAAGTCAACATACCGATTTAATTTTTTAACAATTTTAAATTTTTCTCTATTATTAAATTTTTCCAAGTCTTTTTCAAATTCTTTAGTTGATTCAATGAGTATTTCCATTTATTAATGCTTGAATCAGAATACGAAACTGAGTTTAATATAGCTGATAATTATAGATAATTGAAGTGTTATTGGTAGCGGTTGTAAATAGCGTAAAGCAGAATACATAAACTTTAGAGGCTAAATATGTTTGGTTAACTTAAGATTTGCGGGCGAGTTCGGAGACGGTTTCTACTAATTTATCTAAATCAAGTGGCTTAGAAATGTGGTATTGAAAACCGACAGATAAAGAACGCTGTTGGTCTTCTTTTCTGGCATAGGCGGAAAGAGCGATCGCACCTATCTTGCCGCCTTTGTCTGCTGGTAAAGAGCGAATCTGTTGGATGAGTGTATAGCCATCCATATCGGGCATTCCAATATCACTGATTAAGACATCGGGTTGAAACGACTCCAGGGAAGCTAAAACTTCTGCCGCACGGGTAACAGCTAATATCTCTGCACCGTATTGTGCTAACACAGCTGTGACTAATTCCCGTGCATCTGGTTCATCATCCACAATTAAGACTTTAATTCCGGTTAAATCTAGTTCTGGTATTGATAATTCATCAGGTTGACTCGGCCGTAACTCCGTAGCTAACAAGGGCAATTTAACGGTAAATGTTGCACCTTGTCCTTCACCTGGGCTATCGGCTTGAATTGTACCGCCGTGGGCTTCCACCAAATACCGCACAATGGCTAACCCCAACCCCAGCCCACCATATTTACGAGTTGTTGAAGCATCTTCTTGGCAAAATGATTCAAAAATATAGGGCAGAAAATCGGGTTTAATGCCTTTACCTGTATCGCTGATGGTAATTTGTGCTTGATGATCAACGCGCTGTAATTGCACATCTACTCGTCCACCAGCTGGGGTAAATTTAATGGCATTCGATAGCAGATTCCAGAAAATTTGTTGTAATCGCGCCGAATCACCTGATACTTGACCAATTTGGGGCAGAGTGGAATGTAACAGAATTGACTTGGCGACGGCGGCTGTTCTGACTGTATCCAGTGCGGCTTCTAAGACAAATACTAAATTTATGGGAGTCTCATCTATGTTGAGTTTGCCCCGCAAAATCTTTGCTACATCTAGCAAATCATCAATTAATTGACACTGTAATTTAGCGTTACGTTCAATGGTGGCTAAAGCTTCGGTGGTTTTCGTGGCATCAAATTTACGGGTTTGCATCAGTTTTGCCCAACCCAAAATCGGGTTGAGGGGCGATCGCAATTCGTGAGAGAGAATCGCTAAAAATTCATCTTTGATGCGGTTAGCGCGTTCGGCTTCGGCTCTGGCTAATTGCTCTTTTTCTAACAGCAAACTACGTTCTTCTTCGGCTTGCTTTTGTTCAGTGATGTCAGTATTTGTGCCGAACCAACGCAATATTTGACCCTGCTGATCACGGATGGGAATAGCACGGGACAAAAACCAACGATACTCCCCATCATTTCTCCGCAGGGGAAAGGTATCTTCCCAGGCTTCACCTGTGGTTAAACAGTGGCGGAAGTGTTGGATTACCCGATTTAAATGATCAGGATGGTGGACTTTTTGCCAGCCCCATCCCTGCATTTCTTCTAGGGTTGTACCTGTGTAATCAAACCAGCGTTGATTGTACCAAAATATCCAGCCGTTTGCGTCCGCCATCCAGGCAAATTGCGACATATTATCAGCCAGGGTGCGGAAGCGTTCTTCACTTTCACGCAATGCCTGTGTAGTTTTCGTTTGCTCAATTAATGGCCAGATACGTACTACAGTTTCTTGCAACAAAGCAACGTCATCGCCACTCCAAACTCGCGGATTTGGTGAGGAAACAGTTAAGACTGCAACTAACTGCCCCTGATAAATACAAGGAACGCAAACAATTGCTTGAATTTGAAAACCAGCGTAATTTTGAGCAAAAGCAGTTGTCCGAGAATCTTTAGTGATATCATGCACAACTAAAGCTTGATTGGTAGCAAATATAGCTTGCATTTCTGAGTTGGCAAAATTTGAAATTGTTTGAGTTCTCGGAAAATCCTCATAATTGCGAGACCAGATTTGCTCTAAAGTATAAAGATTTTGTGGCAAATCAACTCTACCCAAGGTGCATCGGTTGACATTAAGGTAATGCCCCAAGCTGCTGACTGTTTCCCACATCATTGCTTGAGCATCTTGGAGATGGCGCAGGCGCAAATCTAGTTGGTTAAGAAACTGCTTGTTAAGTTCGCGCTGTTTCCGGGCGGTGATGTCTTCAGCAATACCTGTAAAGCGATAAATTTCACCTGTTTCATCTTTTAACCCAAAGCAGCGGTCTCTGACCCAGCGAATGCTGCCATTTGGTAAGATGATGCGGTATTCTTCATCGAATTGATTGGCGATCGCTTTTTCTTGAAAAGCCCTAGCAACAGATTCTTTGTCTTCTGGATGAATTAAATTAACCCAGTTACTTTGATTAGTATATAAATTCTGGGCTTTCAATCCCCATAAACGTTCATAGGCAGGGCTGACATAGCTGATGCGATCTTCTAAAACTTCCCTAATCCAGAAAACGGCATCAATATTTTCGGCAAGTTGACGAAACTTTAGCTCACTGTCTCGTAAAGCTTCGGCTGATTTTTTGCGTTCTGTGATGTCTATATCCAGTCCCGTCATCCGCAGAGGTTGACCTTTCTGGTCGTAAAACACTTTACCTTGGCTCAATGCCCAGCGAATCTTGCCATTGGGGTGAACTACCCGAAATTCAATCTCATAGTTTTCGCCTTTGGTAATGACATGATTTACAGTTTTGAGGATGCGATCGCGATCGTCAGGATGCACTTGCTCAAGAAACATCTCAAAAGAGCCGTCAAACTCTCCTGGTTGCAGCCCAAATAAAGGTTCTAAGTTATCCGACCAGGAAATCAGTCCCGTCTGGATGTTCCAATCCCAGGTACCAATCCGAGCCGCTAATAGTGTCGTATGTAGCCGTTCCTTACTTTCTCGTAATTCTGCTTCTATGCGTTTGCGTTCAATTAGTTCATGTTGTGTTTGTTGATAAAGTTCTGCTTGTCGCAGAGCAATACCTAGTGCGGCGGCTAATTCTTGGAGCAAATCGATTTCTAAAGGTTGCCATTGGCGGGGAGCTTGACAATGATGGGCAATCAGCATTCCCCATAATTGCTGGTCTTGCAAAATCGGCACGACTATTTTGGCCTGGACTTGTAAATTTGCCAATAATTCAATGTGCCACGAATTCAGAC
Source organism: Nostoc sp. FACHB-280 (assembly GCF_014697615.1). GTDB lineage: Bacteria > Cyanobacteriota > Cyanobacteriia > Cyanobacteriales > Nostocaceae > Nostoc_B. The sequence goes on from NZ_JACJSD010000005.1 coordinate 198,934, forward strand.
TACCATCATAAATATTCGGTTTGACAGAGATTAATCCCTGACGGGCAAACTCACTGTAGTATTCTTTGAAATAAGAGTCATACAAGCAAGTAGATAACAGTGGTGTCCATGCTGCACCGACTGATTCGTTGGTGACAATACCGCTATTATCTGGCTGCCAACGCACAATCACCACTCGATCTGTTTGGAGAAACTGCCGTACCTCTGTGACTGTTGTTTGCAGAATTTCCTGTAAATCTAAGGATTGATGAATTTTTTGGATAATTTGTGCTAATAATCTTTCTCGCTCAATGCGCTGTTGCAATTGATTCCGCAACTGGACGGTTTCAATGGCTCCTTGAACTGCCCTTTGCAAGCTTGCTGGGGTAATTTGTTCTTTGACTAAGTAATCTTGTGCGCCGGCTTTCATGACTTGGACAGCGATCGCTTCACTGCCCTGGCCTGTTACCATAATTACGGGTAAATAAGACTGTTGGCTTAAGGCTTGTAACTGAGCGAGAAATTCTAAGCCATCCAAATCAGGCAAGCGATAATCCAGCAAAATGACATCGGGTTGTTGCTGCCAAAGTTCTAGTCCTTGACTCCCTAAAGTTGCTTCTAAAATATTGTAGGAGTAATGGCGATCGCGCAACAAACATTGCCGATAAAATTCCCGGTCTTCAGGAGAATCATCGACAATTAAGACGTTGCGCCGAGCTTGAACCATGATTAATACTCCAGGTGTTCAGGAAGTGTTGTCACCTCAAACCAGTATTGGATCAGCGTTTGCACATCTCGTTTTAGCTGCTCAAAATTAATCGGTTTAATAATGTAGCTGTTGACTCCGTAGCGGTAACAATCTTCGATATCTTTGGGGTTATTGGAGGTGGTAAACACCACAACCGGAACGGTTTTTAGATTATCATCCTGCTTGATCTGGCGCAATACTTCTCGGCCATCGGTTCCCGGCAGATTTAAATCCAAGACAATCAAGCCCGGAAAAAAGCAGATGTCGCTATAATTACCAGTACGATACAGAAAAGCCAAGGCTTGCTCTCCATTGACACATCGCTGAATCGGAACTTGAATGGGCGATCGCTCCAGCAATCTTTGGAGGGCTTCAAAGTCTTCGTTGCTATCTTCCACCACCAACAGCAGGGGGATGGGCAAAGTTCTCATAGTCTTCAAGAGATTTCCTCGGCTGTTAATGTAAAGTAAAATGTACTACCTTGTGATGGTATAGATTCTACCCAAATCCTGCCGCCGTGGCGCTCGACGATTTTGCGAGCAATAGTTAAACCTGCACCAGTGCCACCGCCAAATTCATCGCGTCCATGTAAACGGCGAAAGATTTGAAAGATTTTTTCCAAATGCTTATCTAAAATGCCAATGCCATTATCACGCACATAGAAAATTGGCACTGGGGAGGTGTTTTGTTGGGTAATATAGCCAACTTCCACCCATTTTTGGGCTTTATCGTTGTACTTCATGGCGTTGCTGATTAAGTTGGTGAATAATTCATTTACCTGGGCGCGATCGCATTTTATACTGGGGAGCGTTTGCGGCAGCCGAAATTCTATTTCACTTTGCGGACGGGTAATGCTGAGGGTATTGATTACCTGTTGGACTAACTCATTCAAGTTGACTGGTTGGCGCATAAGTTCCGCTCGTCCCAACCGGGAAAAATGCAGCAGAGAATTAATTAAATCTTCCATCCGTTGGGTTAAGCGCACCAGGGTTTGCAGTTTCGCCATTCCATCATCATTCAACGTTTGGGCATAATCTTCCATCAAAAAGTTAGCGTAGTTGTGAATTCCACGCAGGGGTTCCTTCAAATCGTGAGAAGCAATATAAGCAAAGGAATCAAGTTCTTCGTTACTGCGTTGTAATTCAAAATTCATCAAGGCGAGTTCATCGGCTTGGCGTAAGACAATCCCCACAATTAAACCGCGTAGTTCGGTGACTGCGGCAATTTCGCAAGATTTCCAAGGTAAAGCCCAACCCCGCACCGTTTCTTGCCACAAATCAAAAGATTTGCGCGGCGACATTCGCAAACTACCATCAGATAATACTTCCATAGGTTTGTGTGGATTGCCACCCCACTTTACAGTTTGGATCACTTCTGGACGAAACCAAATCAAATAATTGTGCTGCACCCGTGAAATTTCTAAAGCTAACACCCCACTAGCGATCGCGCGGAATGACTCTCCTGGGGGATAATCTTTAGAGAGCGATCGGGTGGCAAATAAACCATCTTGCAGTCGTGGTTTCATCCAATTCAGTAAAGCATTCACCTCTGCCTCTGATGGCACTTCACCCACGCGAATATATTGATTACCACTGCAAATTACTGCGCCTGTAGCGTTTACTAAATTCAGTAATTGAGATTGTAGCTGCATCATCCCATTCAGGAAATACTTAGACTGGGACAAAGCCTCAACAAATTGAGTTTGTAAAGACTTCAACTGCATTTTGTAGTCCATATCTTCACTAACTTCTTTGTTCACCAGTTCTACAGACATCACCTGGCCAATAAATTCGCAAATGGTACGGTCGTTGTAAGGAATATATTTAGGTGATGAATGATGACAGGCAATTAATCCCCAAAGCTGTTGATTTTGCAACAGCGAAATGGACATCGAAGCAGATACATTCATATTGCGTAAGTATTCCAAATGAATTGGAGACACACTCCGCAACACTGACAAACTTAAATCGAGTGGTTGATTTGTCAGAGGATTATTGTGAGGAATTAAAGACGCAGGTTGGTAGTTGGCATCAGGAATCAGCCGCAGCCAATTCAGGGTGTAAAGATGTCGCGCTTGCTTAGGAATATCCGAAGCAGGGTAGTGTAAATCGAGATAAGGAACTTTCAGGTTCGTATCTTCAGCAATTACACAACCTGCACCTTCCGCATCAAATTGATAAACCATCACCCGCTCAAAGCCTGTAATTCGCCGTATTTCTTGGACAACAACTTGACACATTTCCCGTAGTGTGGCTGCTTTTTGCATCCGGGTAATTGTGGCTTTTACCTGATGATAAAAATCAACAAACTCAGTTTTTTGGTTAACTTGTTTCGGCTCTAATTCCAAAAGAATCACTGTATCTGAGTGGTGAACAATGCCATCAAAATACCGAGATTGGTTTAAATACTGAATTGATAAATCTAGAGGATTAATTGTCTCGAAATCTGCGGTGAGGCATTGCTGAATTTTTTGAATTTGCTTGGCATCAAATAAAACAGATAAATGTTTGCCTAAAAGTGCCGCTGGTGGATGACCAATGATTTTTTCAGTGTTATCACTAACTTGGATAATTTCGAGGTGAGCATCTTGCAAAACCAGCAAAACTCCGTGAGGCTGAATTAAACCTGGAATGTGAATCGGCTCGCGATCGCAATTTGTTAAATCTATGATTTCATCAGCCATACCCTACCCGCTCAACTCCAGCCACTGCCCGTAACTGATCTCCGTAATCTCCCTTATTGTAATTTTAGATTTTAGATTTTGGATTTTGCATTAATTCGTTGAACTCACGTTGTAGTTAGCAGAAATATTCTCAATACTTCCATTTTCTGAATTTATGACCCAGAAACTAGAATTACCAATATTCACACTTTTTTTTGGACTGGCTATTATTCAAGCAGTCGGCTGCACAACTGATAACAATAATTCCGCAGTTGTCGCCCAAACTTCTCCCAAACCAGCACCCCAAGAAATCATCCAACCAGGAGAAGTCCGCGCCTTACCCGGTAAGTTAGACACCATCCCAGTGTTTAACAGTAACAGCCCTGAATGGATTAAAAACGAAGGAATTTTGCTTTCTACCTTTCCCACTAATAATAAAAAAGTTCCCGCCGCCCACCTCAATTTTCCCTTTCAGGGACGCTTCGATTTATTTGCCCATCATTACACTCACACGCCCAAAGATTTACAAACCCTATATATCGGTGTCATACTCCACAACCCCAGTAAAAAACCTGTGACAGTCAGTGTCTTGCAGGGCGCAAGTTATTTAATGCAGGATGCGCCCTTTGTGACCTTAGCGCCTTACCTAGAAAATAATGATGGCAAGGTTTATTCTGGCCCAGGGGCGAGGGCTGTCAGTGATGTGTTGCGCGGTGTGCGTCAAGCAGATTTCCCCGCCAAGTTTGTCATTCCTCCTGGTGGTAGCCGGATGTTATTAAATCATCCAATTCCTGTGAGAAATTTAGCCAAGCCTGTGAATGGTCGTTCTAGTTTTTTGCGCTTGCAAAGTAGCGGTAAGGTATACGCAGCCAGTTTGGCGATGTTTGCTAAAAAAAATGCCGATAATTCTGACCGTGCGCCAACTTTGAGTGAATGGCAAGCTTTATTAAATAATGGCAGTTTTGCCGGGCCGAGAGATAAAACCCCAACCCCACCCAATGCTACTAGTGGTTCACTCATTTACGGACGTGTGGCTGGTGTTTCTCAAGGTTCCCAATGGCAAGCTAATTTGGTAGATAACCCCAAAGCCCAGTATTTAACTATTCCTGAACGCGGTAAAGGTATTGCTTATCCTTTAGTTACTCTCCGGGGCGGTCGATTGGGTACTGACCAAATCCAAACCGCTAAAATGTTGGTGCGCTACCCTGATACCGCCTACGAAGCACACGGTAATTATGGGGTGGAATATAACCTGAGTTTGCCGTTAAAAAATCAGACAAAGCAAACTCAAAAAGTCACCGTCACCCTAGAAACACCACTAAAGGAAGACAAGTTATCTCAAGGTGGCATTCGTTTCCGCAAACCATCACTTGATTTTCCCTTCTTTCGGGGTACAGTCCGACTGCGTTATGTTGATGACCAAGGACAACAGAAAACGCGGTATGTGCATTTATGGCACAGAACTGGTCAGGTTTTAGAACCATTGGTGCAGTTTGTTCTCCCACCCGCCAGCCAAAGAAATCTACAGGTAGACGTGATTTATCCACCAGACTCGACACCACCGCAGGTTGTGACTGTCCGAACTTTAGAGTAGTAATCAAAATTACTCATCCCCGAATTTCTCACGTTTGGGGAGAGGGGAGTATAGAGAGAGGGGGAAGTGTGGGGAGATAGGGGAGTGTGGGGGGAAAGATTTCTTCACCATCCTCCCCCCCTCCCACACTTCCCACACCCCTTCTCCCCACTCCTTACTCCCTTTGAATGACAATTTACCAGTTCCGCCAGCCGCCTTTTGCTGATACTTCACCAGAACTTTTCAACCCGTGAGTTTGCAGTAAAGTTTGATATTCTTGACTACTCGCCCAACGGTCAATTTCTCTAGCGCGTAGCACGGGTACAGGATGGCTTAATTGGGCTGTTCGAGCGACTTTCACCATTTCACCCAATTCTGTTTTACTAATTTCATCATAAGCACGGGCTTGGGCAACAAAGGCATCGAGGTTGAGTTGCGGTGCAAGTGTGGGCGAACCACCAGCCAGTTTCATGAGTACAGACATGACCACTTTAGGGTTTTGGGTGGCTAGTAAAGCGGCGCGATCGCAGGTAAACTCAGCACAGCGTACCCATTCTAAAAGTTGTGTTTGGATGGCTTGAGCCAAAAAATTTCCCACATTCGGCACAATTGCTGCCGCTAAGACCAGTAAATTTACAGGCGTTAAATAAACACTATGGTCGCATTTCAGATGCCCTAACTCATGGGCAATTACCGCCTGTATTTCTTCTGGGGTGAGGATATCTATCAAGGAAGTATGCACCACCACAAAAGGCTGTTTACCCCGCATTGCAAAAGTATAAGCGTTGGGTGCTGGATGTTGCCGGACGTATAATTGTGGCGGTTCAATATCTAAGACTTTGCAAGCTTCTAATAATAATTTATGTAAATCTGGCAGTTGATTTTCACTGACTAAAACACTAGAAGCAATGTTTTCTACATAAAAAATCTGCTCCGCCATTGGCCCCAGCCAATTCCGCACCATCAAATCAATACCAGGTATTTGTTTGAGAGTTTTGGTAGATTCCAAGTCTAAGGGATGACGAAAGGAGTCAGCTTTTAAACCAATTAGCGGGGTTTTAATGAATGACATGATATAGCCAGCTTGAAAAAAGACTGTAAAAATTTGGCTGCTAATTTAACAGCCATCCACAAGCTAGTATAACGATTCAGTTGGTGGAAGGAGGGGGTAAGGGAAGATGGGTGTGAGGGTGTAGGTGTAATAGTGTATTTATCCAAAACTCTTTCACCCCTATACCCATACACCCCTACACCCCCACTCCCCTCTAATTAGCAATTGTGACCGGGGGAGTGCTGCCATTAGAAGTCACCCCAGGGGTTGAGACTTCGTTGACGCGCTTGATTTTAGCTCCCAATTGCTGCAACTTGATATCAAGACGATCGTAACCGCGATCGAGGTGATGCAAGCCTTGGAAAGTGGTTTGTCCGTCAGCGGCCAAGCCAGCTAAGACAAGGGCTGCTGATGCTCGCAAGTCTGTACCAATGACAGGCGCACCCGATAAATTGGGGACTCCGCGCACAAAAGCTGTGTTACCTTTGACGCGAATCTCTGCACCCAAGCGGTTTAACTCGGAAGCATGGCGCAAGCGATTTTCAAAGACAGACTCGTTAATGATGCTGTCACCTTCTGCTAAGGTGAGCAAAGCCATGAACGGTGCTTGCATATCTGTGGGGAAACCAGGATGGGGTAAGGTTTCAATATATGTGGCCTTGAGAGTTTCCGCCGGTAGTATTCGCAAGCAGTCTGGGGCTTCTTCAATAATCTGCACGCCGATTTCCCGCAGTTTGGCAATTACGGGAATTAAATGGTCGGGTACAACTGGGGATAATGAGATTTCCGAACGTGTAATTGCACCAGCTACCAAAAAAGTTCCAGTTTCAATGCGATCGGGGATAATGCTGTAGTCAACAGAATGCAATTGCGGAACACCTTCAATGGTGATGACACTAGTACCAGCACCGTGAATTTTAGCTCCCATCGCGTTACAGAAATTCGCCAAATCAGCTACTTCTGGCTCACGCGCTGCATTTTCGATGATAGTTTCGCCATCAGCCAGGGTAGCCGCCATCATCAATGTTTCTGTTGCGCCCACACTGGGAGTGTCAAGGTAAATTTTGGCTCCTTTTAATCTGCCACCATTGGGAACATAAGCATTACAAATGCCATGTTCAATCTGCACCTCGGCTCCCATTGCTTGCAGTCCCCGGACATGCAAGTCAACTGGTCGAGCGCCAATTGCACAGCCACCTGGTAAGGGCATTTGTGCCACCCCTAGCCTAGCCAGAATAGAACCAATGGCAAAAAAACTGGCTCGTAGTTGAGTCACGAGTTCGTAGGGAGCTTTAGATGTAGTAATATTGCTGGCGTTAATGTCTAAAATGTCGCCTTGGCGTGAGACTTTTACACCTAAAGCTGATAAAACTTGTCCCATTTTTTCGACATCCGCCAACAAGGGAACATTACGGATGTGACAATCTCCAGAACAGAGCAATGCTCCAGCCATGATTACCAGTGCTGAATTTTTTGCCCCGCTAACTTTGACATGACCGTGCAAACGATGCCCACCGAAAATTTGCAAGACTGAGGAGTCTGCTTGAGGTGCAAGCTTGGCATCTGGTAAGCTGGTAGAAGGATTAATAAGCCTACCTCCAAAAATAATACTTAATTTTCAAGGGTTGAAGTTGGTTTTGATTCTACAGTAAAGATTTCATTTGTCTACATATTGGATTAATCAATATATTTTTTGGCTCGTGAATTGAGGGCAAAAAATAACGGTAATTAATCTCAGATGTAATGGTAAATTTCAATACTTCGTAGACTATAGGCGCTGTTTTTTAGGGATGGTCTTTGAGTTGTAGGAAACTCAACCACTCATCATAGTTCCCAATCTGGAATTTAAAATATCTACGATACAGATATTTTGAATATAAGTTGACAAAAATAAATAATTGAGTAATAATTAGAAATTGTCGATTAAAAAACGAACGTCACGCGGAACTGGCGGAATTGGCAGACGCGCTAGATTCAGGTTCTAGTGCCGCAAGGCTTCCGGGTTCAAGTCCCGGGTTCCGCATTGAAAGTTAAAAAGTAAAAGGTAAAAGGCAAAAATATCAGTCATTTACTTTTAACTTTTGATTTTTTACTTTTGCCTTTAATTGTGTTAACTAGTTTACAAAACTCTCTCGTTAAGCAAATTCGCAAGCTGCACTCTACTAAGGAGCGTCACAAGCAGGAGTTGTTTTTGTTGGAAGGGACGCATTTGTTAGAAGAAGCTTGTGCAGTAAATTATCCCTTAGAAACGGTTTGCTGTACACCAGACTGGCAAGCTGCTCATGCTTCCTTGTGGGAGAGGTTATGTAGTCGTTGTGAAAGGGCAGAAATTGTCAGTGAGGAAGTTTTAGGTGCGATCGCTACTACAATACAACCAGATGGCATAGTCGCCACAGCCAGACGTAGCGATTCAATCAATCAAGTCCCCTTTGATGGCATCGTTTTAGCTTTAGAAACCATCCAAGACCCAGGAAATTTAGGTACGATTATTCGCACGGCGGCTGCTGCTGGTGCATCGGGATTATGGTTAACTGGTGATAGCGTAGATTTAGATAACCCCAAAGTGTTGCGTGCTAGTGCTGGACAATGGTTTCGCTTAAATATGGCAGTGAGTGAAGATTTATTAACCATAGTCAAGCAAAGTCAGCAGGCGGGAATGCAAGTGATAGCGACTTTGCCGACAGCAAAATTAACTTATTGGGAAATTGATTGGCGCAAACCCAGTTTAATTTTATTGGGGAACGAAGGCGCAGGTTTATCGGCAGACTTGGCAAAAATGGCAGATAAACAAGTCAATATTCCCCTGAGTCCTGGAGTCGAGTCTTTAAATGTGGCGATCGCAGCTGCTTTAATGTTATACGAAGCTCGGCGACAAATAACCACAGGCTAAAGCAACATCACTTTGTCTTTTCTTCCAGATATTGTTCAATATCAGCCACTGCATCCTCAAAAGCAGCTAAATCAATTTCTGTTAAATCATCAGCTAGTTCAATATCGATTGGTTCTTCAATCTGGGTTTCGTCCTCTTCAGTCAGACCTTGCTGTAGAATACCTTCCAACTGGTTGAGAGATTGTTCAAACTCTTGATTAGCGGCGCGGCGCTGTTGATGATCATTTTGCTCCATCATACTGACTGAAAAATATTGATTTACTAACTTTAGTTTTAAATTGCAATTCCTACAAACTTCTATTTTGCATATATACAACCTTGATGGCTATCTGCTGTATCTACTTTACACATTTAGCACTTAAGTATGAATCCGCAAAATCAAGGGATTAGGCGATCGCATTCCTCGATAAACTGCAAACATTCCAAAATTCGATTGACAAACTCCACATACACTAATTAGCATTTAATTAAGTGCTAATTAAATGTTTATATGCTAATAAACTTATCAAAAGATATACATTCTCTCACCGAGTTTAAGCGTAATACTACTGAGTTTTTACAAAGGCTCAAAGAAACAAAACATCCGTTAGTCCTGACTGTCAACGGAAAAGCAGAGTTGGTTGTTCAAGATGCGGAATCTTATCAAGAACTTTTAGATGCTGCTGAATTAGTAGCAACCTTAAAGGAAATTAAACTTGCTTTGGAACAAATGCAGCCAGGACAAGGAGAAAAAGCAGAAAATTTTTTCCATGAACTGGAACAAGAAATCCGCGAATTGTTACCAAAACGCTATAGAAAACGTGATGAAGTGCTGAGTCGTATTCGTCAACGAGTCGAGGCTTTACCGATAGAAACAGAAAGCCGTGTACAGACTTGGAAATCAGCAGGACAATCCTGATGGTGATTGATACGATGGTATTTGCCTATGCACTCTTGCGCGTAGAAAACAGGTATGAACAGGCAATAGCAGCTTTAGAAACTGTAGATCAAATTGTAGTGCCAGATTCGTTGTTTGCCGAGTTGGGAAATGTAATCTGGCAGTGGATACAATTTAGGCAACTGCCATTGCAAATAGGTTTAGATACGCTACAAGATGCTGAGGCACTAGTTGATGTGATGATTCCTAGTTCTCAGATTCGAGATGCAGCTTTAAGGCTGGCAGTTGAGGCAAGTCATTCATTCTACGATACGTTATTCGTAGCAGCAGCAATTCAATCTGATACTCAAGTGTTAACTTATGATCAAAAACTAGCGGCTAAGTTTGGCGATCGCATTATATTGCTGGAATAGATGACAAAACAGTTGATAGAGGATGTTTTCAACGATAGCGATCGCCTTCATAACTCCATCATTCCACCTCAGAACACGAAACTTCGAGCTTGAAACTACACTCTTGCGCTCTTCTTTGCGACTTTGCGCCTTTGCGCGAGATAAAAAAAGATATGGGACTCAATATGATTGTTCTGAGGAGAGGCGATCGCGTAAAACTGCTAAATTTTCACGCACAGTAACGGTATTTGGATGATTTGCCCCTAACCGTCTCTCTAAAATATCTAAAGCTTGGATAAACAAAGGTTCGGCTTCGCTGTATCTACCTTGGAAACGGTAGAGATTAGCTAGGTTGTTGAGGCTAGTGGCGACAGAGGGATGTTCTTCACCTAGTAGTTTAAGTCTGAGTGCTAATGCTTGGCTTTGTAAAGATTCGGCTTCGCTGTACCTATCTTGGGAAATGTATAGTTCTGCCAGGTTGTTGAGGCTAAGTGCAACATCAGGATGTTCTTCACCCAAGAGTTTAAGTCTGAGTGCTAATGCTTGGCTTTGCAAAGGCTCAGCTTCGCTGTATCTACCTTGGGAACTGTAGAGATTAGCTAGGTTGTTGAGGCTAAGTGCAACATCAGGATGTTCTTCACCCAAGAGTTTGCGCCTGAGTGCCAATGCCTGGTTGTGCAAAGATTCGGCTTCACTGTACTTACCTTGGGAATTGTAGAGTTCTGCCAAGTTATTAAGACTAGTGGCGACAGAGGGATGTTCTTCGCCTAGTAGTTTGCGCTTAAGTACCAAAGCTTCGATGTAAAAAGGTTCAGCTTCACTGTATTTACCTTGGGAAGTATAGAGATTAGCTAGGTTGTTGAGGTTAATGGCGACATCAAGATGTTCTTCACCCAGTAGTTTGCGGTTGAGTGCCAAAGCTTCGATACAGAAAGGTTCAGCTTCACTGTATTTACCTTGGGAACGATAGAGATTAGCTAAGTTATTGAGGCTAATGGCGAGGTCTTTCTCTAAACCTAATTCTTTCTGCAATTCTACAGCTTTGCTTAAATACTTAATGCCTAATTCTTGCTCTTTTTTATAATCTTGAAACTCACCATGATTGAGTCTTTTTCTATAAATATCGCCTAAGCTAAAGTATAAAGTTGCTAAAGTTGCATCTTTAACACCGCGCTGTTCTAAATCTTGAATAAAGCCTTGCAAATCTTCTATGGGTAATAAATAATCATTATCATCATCAAAACCTGATAATTCATTACCTGTAAAAGCAAACCGAATCGGTTCTAATTCTCTAGCAGCAACAGTATTTTTCCTTCTAGATACAAACCGAAAAACACCATTGCGCCAACTCCAAAAATCAGGCGCTTTTTTAATTAACTCAACCAATATTTGATTAGTCACCCACAAGACGATCGCAAAAGGAAATTCCCTTAACCCTTCCCTAGTCCACTGCAAATAACCGAAAAAAATCTCTTGTTCTGAACGTTCCTCACCCAGCTTCAAAAAATGAAGCTGTTCTGCACCAGTCACACTAATTACTGCTGGGTTATGTTGCTGCAAATATTCTTCAGATTCTACTAGTTTAGCAACAGCCGCCCTCAAACTAGGTTCACCCCTTGCCAATGTCGTCCGAAAGCATCGAATTTGCGGCTGTAATTCTGCCTCATACTGAGCAATAATCTCATCCCGAAAACTAGCATCATCACAAACACCGATTAGCAAATTTAAGCGATTTGCTTTAGCATCAATCGAAACTATTAAGTCATCATAAGCATCTCTATTTTCATCATCTATGAGTAAATCATCATTCATCATTAATCAACCCCCTACGTCTCAAAGTTTCTACTATAATGGGGTGAACATCATACCAAGTTTCATCATTACGATATTCCAAAACATACAACCCATGCAGCAAGTCTAGAAACTCTAGTTGCTTTGGATCATCAGGCATAAAATTCTCGTAAATACTTTGCAAAACTTCAAATTCGACTTTTCCTAAGCGAATAGAATAATCATTGCGAATTTTATTAATTGCTTGTTCTAGAATACTGTCATCAATTACAACTTTTTCATCTGGTTTACGCCGAATAAGTCGCAAACATATACGGCAGCATTCATTAGCTATCCTAATTAGCTCTCTCAATACTCCCCCACTTTGAACAACAAGCTTCTCTACTGTTGTTTTTTCTATCAAATCACTAGGAATCCGCTTTTGTAATATTTCACAAAGTAGGTTTTTTACTTCAGCGCGAGGATGAGCATCAGGCAGACGATTTTTACCTTTCTCAAACACCTTCAAAACAGGCATGACTACAATTTGGTCATTTGTTTCTATTGTAATGATAGTAGCCAAAAAAGTTTCTCTGATTACAGCAATTGGAATAGTATAAATAATCCGAAAATTAGGTTGAAATAGAGCTTTAATATTATCTCGATAAATATCATTAACTCTTGCCAAGTCTAGTTTATCTATGTCATCGATAATAACTATAATTTCTTTTTTAGTAGCAGTTTGAATCAAAGCAGCAATTTCATTAATCCGCGCGACTAAATCCGATATTTTGCGTTCAAATTCCTGTGTAATTTCTTCTCTAACTTTGGCATCAGCTTTTAATTGAGCTTTCAGAACAGTGAGCAAATTAAAATCCGCCTCAAGTCCGCCTCCTAATTCTGTCTCTACAGTCCGAGTGTGCTTTGCAAACCAACCGTAGATTTGCTCTTTAGTAGATTTAGGTATTTCTACTTTACGTGCTTCGGCTTCAGACATTAAATTAAGCGCGATCGCAAATAAAATATTGATATGATTAACAGCCGACATTTCAATACTGTCAGCAATAGAAAATAACACTACAAAATAATTATCTTTAATCTGCTTACTAAACTCAGCCAACAAAGAAGACTTACCACATCCTCGATGACCAGTAAATACAATCTTGCCATCACCATTCGGGCTATCTTCAACTAACTGTATTAAATCTGCTATTAAATCACCACCATAATCTACTCGAAACTGCTCCATTTCCTTCTCGTGCATTAGTGGAAACAATTCGAGATTGCTATATGCTTCCTTAAAAGACTTTAATAATTCATCAGACATAAGGTTTTACTGTAGAAATTAACTTATTCATATCATCACCCATCCGCGCAAAAGTGGAAATTAAACTCCGCGTTAAAAAACATTACCCCCCTCCGCCGCCGGAGAGGGGTTAGAAATGAGACATTAAAATTCCCACTAGCTGACACTTAGCACTCAGCACTCAGCACTAATTAATAAGCGTCTTGTAACTCATAAAAATCAGGCGAGATGTAATCTTTCCGCAAAGGCCAACCCACCCAATCTTCCGGCATTAAAATCCGCTTCAGGTTAGGATGTCCTTCGTAGACTATGCCGAACATATCGTAGGTTTCGCGTTCTTGCCAGTCTGCGGTTTTCCAAATCCAGTAAACTGAAGGGATTCGGGGATTTTCTCTGGGGAGGAATACCTTAACTCGCACTTCTTCTGGTTTATCAGCATTATCACCAACTTTGACTAAGTGATATACGCTGACTAAATCCTGTCCTGGGCCAAGGTCAATACCTGATTGAAATTGGAGATAATTAAACCCATAAGCATACAAAGCTGTAGCAATGGGTAGTAAAAATTCTGGCCCGACTTTAATAATCTCTACACCATTTTTATCCGGCGCTAAAGATTCATGATCAAAGCCATTTTCTGCTAACCATTGCGAAATCGGCCCAGCCGAAACTAAAGCATCTTGTCCTGCGGGTACTGGTTTAGATTCTTCATCAGCCACGGTTCAATTCCTCCTTGGTTTGAGAAGTTAGCAGCGCAGGTGGTACTGGTAAACCAATTGCTTCTGTTAATTCTTTGGGTGGAGTGAAGCGAGTTTCTGACTGCATATACTTGCCAGTTAAAATTTCTGCGACTGGCTTCAAGTTGTGAGTTGTACTGTAAAAGCGGTGGGTTTGCTTGATTTGAGCGCGTTCTTGCATGGAATCATTAGCAATTTTCTTCCGCAGCTTAATGATTGCATCAATAATCGCTTCGGGACGTGGAGGACAACCAGGTAGATACACATCTACCGGAATTAACTTATCAACTCCGCGTACAGCTGTGGGAGAATCGACGCTGAACATCCCGCCAGTAATTGTACAAGCGCCCATAGCAATCACATATTTTGGCTCAGGCATTTGTTCATAAAGACGCACTAACTGGGGTGCCATCTTCATAGTGATTGTGCCGGCGGTAATAATCAAGTCAGCTTGACGGGGGCTGGAACGGGGAATTAAACCAAAGCGGTCAAAGTCAAACCGAGAGCCAATTAAAGCTGCAAACTCAATAAAGCAGCAAGCTGTCCCAAACAGCAAAGGCCAAAGACTGGAAAGCCTAGCCCAGTTGTAGAGGTCATCAACCGTTGTCAAGATAATATTTTCTGAAAGGTCTTGAGTGACTGTCGGACGCTCAATGGGGTTGATGATTTGCTCTTTGTTTTGGGTGCTTAAATCAGAATTCAAGACCATTCCAAAGCTCCTTTACGCCATGCGTAAACTAAAGCAATTACAAGAATTGCAATAAAAATTAGCGCCTCAATGAATGCTAATAGCCCTAAACGGTTGAAAGCAACCGCCCAAGGATACAAAAACACAGTTTCTACGTCAAAGACGACAAAAACCAGCGCAAACATGTAGTAGCGAATGTTGAACTGAATCCAGGCTCCACCGATGGGTTCCATCCCAGATTCATAAGTTGTGCGGCGTTCCAGGCTGTTACCACTGGGTCTGAGAAGCTTGGAAGCAGAAAGCGCCAGGGCTGGCACTAGGCTACAGATAATTAAGAAGCCTAGGAAGTACTCGTAACCGCTAAGGACAAACACAATGAATTTCTACCGCTTATGGTGTAAATAACGCTGTTACTTTCTTTTACATTATATCTTTTCGAGTTTTCTGAAATCTGGGAAACAGACGGATTTCAGGTATTTGATTCGTTTGTATGAGTGATAGAAAAGTCTAACAGTTATGTCATAATTTTTAACGTATATTTAATAATTCCCCTCTGGGAGACCTTAGCCATGAGCGAACAAGCTGTTGAGACTCCAGCGTTAGACCGCTATGAGTGTCGCGCCTGCGGTTATGTTTATGAACCTGAGAAGGGAGATGATAAGCATGATATCCCTTCCGGGACACTGTTTACAGAGTTGCCTGTAAACTGGCGTTGTCCAGTTTGTAGTGCTAAAAAAACTGCTTTTACCAATATTGGCCCGGCTGGTACAGCATCTGGTTTTAAAGAAAATCTGGGGTTTGGTTTGGGTGTAAACAAGCTGACTCCAGGGCAGAAGAATATCTTAATTTTTGGGGCTTTGGCTCTAGCTTTCTTGTTCTTTATCAGTCTTTACGGCTTACAATAAGACCCGCTATCTTGCTTTACCGATTTTAGAGAGCGATCGCATCTCTTCAGGTAAAACTTAAACGAATTTAGAAAACACTAAGAAATACTGATGCAATCCATTGTGAAAAGTTGGCAACGCATAATTGCCTGTTTGATAGTAGTTGTTTTGTGTATAGGTTGTAGTAAAGTGCCTTCCACTAGCTTCAACCCTTGGGAAATTATTACTGTGCCAACCAACGAGAAGTTGCTAGATATCGCTTTTACCCAAGATTCTCAACATGGTTTTTTAGTAGGTAGTAACTCTACCCTATTAGAAACTCAAGACGGTGGGAAAAATTGGCAACCCTTGTCCTTAGCACTGGATGATTCTCGATATCGCTTTGATTCTGTCAGTTTTTCTGGCAAAGAAGGTTGGATAGTTGGCGAACCTTCCCTACTGCTGCATACCACCGATGAAGGCCATTCTTGGTCACGTATTCCTTTAAGCGAAAAGTTACCTGGTAATCCCATTTCTGTTCACGCAGTGGGAAGCAACTCCGCGGAAATGGCTACAGATGTGGGCGCAATTTACAAAACTACTGATGGTGGTAAAAATTGGAAAGCCCAAGTCGAAGCTGCTGTTGGTGTGGTACGGAATATGCAGCGTTCTGCTGATGGTAAATATGTCGCAGTTTCGGCTAAGGGTAGCTTTTACTCGACTTGGGAACCAGGACAAAATGCTTGGGTTCCTCATAACCGCAACAGTTCGCGGCGTGTAGAAAACATGGGTTTCAATGACAACAATCAACTGTGGTTATTAGCCAGAGGTGGTTTAGTGCAGTTTAGTGAACCCAATAACGCCGAAGAATGGCAAGAAGCTTTATATCCAGAGTTATCCACCAGTTGGGGTTTACTGGATTTGGCATATCGCACACCCGAAGAACTGTGGATAGGCGGTGGTAGCGGTAACTTGCTGCGGAGTATTGATGGTGGTAAAACCTGGGAAAAAGACCGTGAGGTGGAACAGGTAGCCGCTAATCTATATAAGATAGTCTTTCTCAGTCCCGACCAAGGATTTATCATTGGCGATCGCGGTGTATTGCTGAAATATAACGCTGGGGCTGAAAAAACTGCGTCAGAAAAAGCAGCTTAGACATAACCAAAGTTTAAGTGTTAATTCTGATTTATGAGAACAGCGTTGCAAGTTGTAACTCTTTCTAAACTTTGTAGGATAATAAACTCAATAACAGTCTTTGTGAAGGTAGGGATCTAAATGTCAGGTACCACTGGAGAACGTCCGTTTTCGGACATTATTACCAGCATTCGTTACTGGGTAATTCACAGCATCACCATCCCAGCATTATTTATTGCAGGCTGGCTATTTGTTAGCACCGGGCTGGCTTATGATGTATTTGGCACACCTCGTCCTAACGAGTATTACACACAAACACGGCAGGAAGTGCCAATTGTGAATAACCGTTATGAAGCCAAGAAACAAGTTGAAAAATTTATTGGAAAGTAGTTTGAAATCATGACTAGCGGAAATAACATCAATCAACCAGTTACCTATCCAATTTTTACAGTTAGATGGCTGGCAGTTCATACTTTAGGTGTGCCAACCGTGTTTTTCTTGGGCGCGATCGCCGCAATGCAATTTATTCAACGCTAGGAGCAAATCATGGAAAGAACGCCCAATCCCAATAACCAACCGGTTGAACTTAACCGTACTTCTTTATACCTGGGATTGCTACTGATTTTTGTTCTAGGTATTCTCTTTTCCAGTTACTTCTTTAACTAACTGGAACTATTTTTGGGAAACTTTGTTTATCTAAAATTTGTGTTGATTTGTTGTTAAGGGAGGAGGAAAATCTGTGTCTGCTGGAACTGGAAGAATTCCCCTGTGGGTTGTCGCTACAATCGCAGGTTTAGGCGTAATTACTGTTGTAGGTATCTTCTTCTACGGAGCCTACGCTGGTATTGGTTCTTCACTATAAAAGTGGTTTGAACCTCATAATATAGTAGGAGGCAGAAGGCAGAAGGCAGGAGGCAGAAGGCAGGAGGTAAAAATTTTATTACTCCTAATTGTTAAAGCTTCCAAAATTTCCTAACATATCTGACTACCGCTATATATCCAATAAATTTTCTAGCATCTACTTGTTTAGAAAATAGTACAAGAAAACCGCCTGACTCTTGGAGTTAGGCGGTATTTTAAGCATTAATTGATTGCACAATCTAGTGAATTGTAAGTAAGTGATAATTAATTGGCTACTAAAAATTTTTACCAATTAATTATTACTAAATACCTATTTAGGCAATGTCATCACGCTCAATGTATAACAACAGAAACGAGAATGTTGCAATTGGCAGAACCCAACCAATAATAGGTACAAAGATAGGAGACAAGAAAGATGCAGAATAAGCAAAAATTTGGGGGAAAAGTTCAGTGGACATGGTAAAGGTTCCTATTAAATCACACTACAATTCAAAATGAGCTTACTGCAAATTCAGTCAGATTTTTTAAATTCTAAAGATTTTTAACACAGTTATGTAAAGCTTGTGTTTACAAACCCAACAATTCATCTAACTGATAATTTGGTAAATCTGGTGGAATTACAGTCCTGACAGCCGAGGCTTTGTGACTTTCTTGTTGAGTAGATGGATTAAAAGCGATCGCTTCTAAACGAATTTCTACACAGCCAAAGGGAATATTGATCTGAGTCATCACTTCTACACCACCCAAGGCTTTAGGTAGCAAATCTTTTAACACATGAGGGCCATCCAATAACCCGCGAGTTTGGCAATCCTCAATCCACAATTTCACCACCACTGGCGCAGGAACTTCTGATAGTTCTACACGCACACGAACCGACTGACCAGCAATGAGTTCGCCTGCGGGTATATGTAATTGTGGAATGGGTAAAGGTTCCAATTTTTCGCCATCTAAGGGGAATGACGCTACAGGTGGGATTGACTGCTGTGGTTGCTCGACAGAATGTTCTTCGATAGGTTCACTATCAGTATCATCAACAACAATCTCTTGTGCTAACCAAGCTCTGGGTATTTTAATCTTTTGATTTAAAGGTAGCTCTGTTAATGGCAATGAAAAGTTCGATTCCTCATGAGGAATGTTTTCTGTTTCCACATCTGCCGAGATATTTAGCTCCTCTGATTCTGCTGTAATTATGCTTGTCTCTGAATTTTCCTCAAATTCGGATTCTACTGTATTTATTTCCGCCTCTGTAATTTCCTCAGTTTCAGAGATACTTAAACTACCCTCTACTTCCAAATTAGCCTCGGATTCACTATCAAGAGTTTCTAACTCTGTATCAAGATTTGATGACAAATCTGCCTCAAAACTTGGCATTGGTAAATCAGGCTCTATAAAATCCTCATCCACAGGAACAGGCTCTAAAACTTCTGTGTTACGGCGTTGCTTTGGTAGAGGAGGAAGTTCAGGTACAACATAGCCTTGACTCTGCATCCACTTCCTAATTAACGGCGAGGAATAAGGATTAACCTCTGCTATCAATTCTGAGCTTAAAGGAGTGGCTGGTTCTAAGATGGAGTCGTCACTAAATTCCAAACTTGGTGTCACAGGCATTTCTAGCATAGACACAGCAAATAACTCAGAACTAGCTGGCGTTAATCTTTCCACCATAGAATCATTGACATCTCGGTTCTCCGACTCAGAATCGGTTGAAGTTAAGGTTTCAGCTACGGAATTATCTAAATCTAGATTTTCCAGTTCCGAAGAATCGGTTGAAGTTAACGTTTCTGTTACAGAATCATCTAAATCTAGATTTTCTAATTCTGAAGTTGGGGAAGCCAAAGTTTCTACCACAGCATTATTTGTCTCTGGGTTCTCATTTGCGGTAATTGGTGGCTCAACTACCAGAGACTCTTCAACTATCGGAGAATCAGAAACATCTTCTAAATCTGTTGTCTCAGTCAGTGCAGTTGTTCGACGTTTGAGATAAGGAAACACATTCCCTACCATCCACCCTGGACGGTTTTTAATTTCTAGTTGTTCTAAGTTAATGGGTGCTAAAGGGATGGGAGGTGTCTGGTTTTGCAGATCCCCTTCTTGTTGTCCTTCTGAGGGAACCTCTGTTAACTGGTCATTAATTGCGATCGCACTTGTTTGATTTTCTGGTAACTTAGGCAATTGTGGAGATCGCCAATCTCCTGATTTTTTCAGAGGCAACAAATTAATTTGCGGCGGTAAAGATTGGCTGGGTGATGGCAGAATAGTTTGCGGTTGTGCAGAAGTAGTTTTGACCAAGTTAAACAGTTCTAAACCTAAACTTACCGATGTTTCTGGCTCTTGACTCGCTAGAGAATCCGCTAAAGTATTAGAGTTATCAAAAAAGTTCTGCTGATAAGATTTAGCCACTGTAGCGATCGCTAATAATTCTGATACATCTGCCGTAATTGTAAAAGAGCTATTAGCTAACAATGTGACATCATCAAAATCACTGATTGCGCCATATAAACTGAGTTCACCCAAAAGCAGCTTTGATTCGCAATCAACAGGAATATTAATGGCAGAGTTAATTGCAAAAGGCAGTACATGATCTGCTAAAGGTTGCCTTACCTGAGCCAAAATTTCTGAACTTAAAGGTGAGCGTAACTCAATTTTGGCTTCTAGTGCATAAAAGTTAGTCTGATACTGTGGCTCATCTTCCAAATCAGGCTGTGTTTGTAACTCCACATTGGCATTAATGCTGAGTCCTTGTCCCCAACGCGCCACATAGTTGTCTTGCTCTAAAGTCAGCTTGAGTGGCGGTACTGGTTGTATCGTTTCCACCTCTTCTAACTGTTCATCCTCTAACAACAAGGTGGGTAAAGCTTGATCTATTAAACTTTGTAATATCTGCTCTGCTGTTTCACCTTTCAGCCATACCGGACTTACAGGTTGATCAATAATGCCATCTTCTTCTTTTTCCCCAGAAAATTGAGCAACAACCAAGCTACCATCCGGGATTTGTGCTGGAGTTTCCCCAAAAGCTGATTCACTCACAGCCAAATCAGAGGTCAAAATTTCTTCTTCTGTGGTGACTGACAAAGTATCATCGCTTGTAGGTAAAGTTTCTTGTACAGACACTTCACTTACCTGCGAATTATGATCAGGGATTTCCTCTGTTGTTTCGGATAAAGTGCGATCGCTCGTAGGCAAAGTTTCTTTTACCTGCAAGTCATCCTCAGAGATTTTCTCTATGGTGACAGTTTCCTGTTCCAAAACGGCACTTAGAGATGAATTATGCTCAAAGATTTCCTCTGTACTTACTGATAAAGTGCGATCGCTCGTAGATAAAGTTTCTTTCACCTGCGATTCATCATCAGAGATTTCCTCTGTTGTTTCGGATAAAGTGCGATCGCTTACAGGTAAAGCGATTTCTCCTGACACTTCACTAACAGACAAGTGATGATCAGTAATTTCTTCTGTAGTGACAGCAAATGTTTCATCATTTGTAGATAAAGTTTCCGCCGCCAATTCGCTGTTTATGAAGTTGCTCTCAGGAATTTCTGCTGCGGTGACAGATAAAGTGCGATCGCTTGTAGCTAAAGTTGTTTCTACAGGCGATTCATCTAAATTACTCTCAGTGACTGCTTCTGACGTTGTGCTGATAGTATTGTCACTAGCAATTGACGCAATTTCCGCCGAAAGTTCGTTAGTTACTAAGTTGCTATCTGTCTTAACTTCTGCGGACGAAGAAATCAACTGATTACCAGCACTGATATTAACCTGATGAAGATTAGGTGCATCAGGTAATGGAATCATAAAAAAGTCAAGAGAATTTGACTCTAAATTCCCACCGTCGGTTAATTTATCTACTTCAACCTCTGCCTGTTGAGACAAGACTTGTAGATAGACACTTTCTTGCCAAGATTTACCAAAAATATCTGACAACAAATCGCCAGAACAGCGTAACTCCCATAGTCCTGGCTTAAGGAGGGTAAAGGGAATTACCGCCATTAAACCTTCGGAATTAGTGCGCCGGGATAACTTTTGAATCCGCCGTTTTGGGGGAACTTCCTGAGTTGTAGAGTGAGTTACCCGTACTTCCACATCTGTATTTGGCAGGTTAGAACGAGCTAAAACTCTATACCTACCTTCCACGATTTGTATATTTGGCGATTCTAAAGTGTGCCAAGAGCGATCGCCCTGTTTCTGGATGAGAAATTGCCAGTGTTCCATTGTGAGTGATGCCCAGACCGAAGAGCAGCTGAGTAATATTTTGCATTAATTTGCTTGCAAGTTTACCTCAGCAATTTATAATTGCATCACTTAATATCATGTTTTGAGCCAAACACTAACATTTTTTTATCAATCGGCACATATCACAACAGATCAAACGCCAATAGTCAGCAAGAAACCAGATAGTATCCAAATAATTAAACAGGGTCAAGACAAAATTTACCCAATCACTACAAAATTGATTGGATAGATTGACTTCACCCAGCTAACTAAAATTTATTGATATAATTCAAGCAATTTACTGAAATTCCAGTCGTCAAACTCCATAAAGGCTGTGGTAGTAAGCCAAAATTTGCTGCACACGTTGTCGGCTTGCAGGACGAGAGTTAGGCGACCAAGATATCCACAAACCATCAATTTGACTTTGGTTGTAATCAAATTGTTGAGATGACTGAGGAATTAAACCCGCCTCAACTCCTTCAACTTGACGTAAATGAGCAGCTATCTCTCGATAGACAGCTAGAGGTAAACCAGTAAATTCAAATTTTTCCTGAGTATCCATCCTTAAGATGCTCCAACAGCAGTTAGATTTCGGGTTGGTAGAGTTGATGAAATTGCATTGCCATTAACAGCCGATGTGACTGATGGCGTTGAGTTAGCCGGGGCTTCTCCTACCATTCTGGCAACTTCAATACCGTATTGTTCCAGAATCACGATCGGATTTGAACCCTGATTCATTTCAATGCGTTTGATCAACAGACCATTTGCTAATCGCTGTCCCGCTTGTACATAGCGGCTAGAAGGCTCATTGGGAATTTTAATAATAGCTTGGGGTTCTCTACCAATTAAAACTACACCAGTCACCACCACTGCTTTAGCTAAATCTGGTTGGGGTGTAGAAGGTAATACAGAACTAAAAGGGTTGCTGGGAACAACCTGCGGTAAAACCTTGGGCAGAATAGTGGTGGTAGCTCTCGCCAATGCAATAGGAGTTTTTTTAGTACCAGCACTGTTGATTGGCACTTTGCGGTTTTTGACAATAGCTACTGATAAAGGAGGTAAGCGAGGAATTTGCTTGACATTGGGATTTTTGCCAACTTCAGCAATAGTTGGGCTAACAATCTGGGCAAATGGATCTGGCCTTCCTTTCGTTACCAAATCTATCCGGGTTTTACCATCAGTGGGTTGAATTAATGTAGGAGAGGTAAAAGCAACGTTAGTGACTTTTTTTGTGGACACCACAGGGTTATTAAACGGTTGAGCCGCCGGGGCTGGTGGTGCTTTAGCAGGTGGCGCTGCGGCTGGGGCTGCGGCGGGTGCTGCTGGTGTTCCTGGAGCCGTTGGAGCCGGTGCAGGAGTGCTTGCTTGCGGTGTGCTTTCTGATGCACATCCAGCGATCGCCAAAGTTAGAATAGTTGCAATTGCAATTTTTGATTTTCTGCCCATTGGCTGTTCTCAAAAGCTATAGAAAATTTGCTTGTGGAAATTAACTAAGCCTGTATTTATTTCAGGCAAAGTATTTCCCATTTATAACCTAAATTATTAAATTTTAATGGCTGGTTTCTACATAATTAAACCAGTACAAATACGGTTTTATTTTGCTGATATTCAATCATCTGCTGTACAC
Source organism: Nostoc sp. FACHB-280 (assembly GCF_014697615.1). Taxonomy (GTDB): domain Bacteria; phylum Cyanobacteriota; class Cyanobacteriia; order Cyanobacteriales; family Nostocaceae; genus Nostoc_B. The sequence continues at coordinate 222,298 of NZ_JACJSD010000005.1, forward strand.
ATCAGATGCTTCAATAAATCCAATCCTTTTTTTACTCGCCGGGAAACAGTCACAACACTAATACCCAAGTGTTCTGCTACTTGTTTTTGTGTCAAATCTTGTAAAAAGACACATTCTAAAACTTCTCTAGTACACTTTTCGAGTTGAAACAATGCTTGTTGTAAACGCAGTTGGTCTTCTTGAGCAAGTTGAAAGCTGCGGTAATGAGGATCAGGAACTAATTCTCCTAGACTAGTAGCACCTTCTTCAGAGTCTTGAACTGGCACATCTAAGCTGAGAGGAGCGCGATTAATCCACGCTAATTTGATTTCTTGCCATTCACTGAGAGTAATTTCCAATGCTGCTGCTAATTCAGAATCAGTGGGTTGGCGATTATATTTTTCTCGTAAAGAACGAGACACACCAATTGCTTGCTGTTGTATTGCTAAATAGCGTCTGGGAATTCTGACTGTCACACCTTTATCCCGCAAGTAGTGTTGAATTTCACCACGAATATAGGGAATAGCAAAGGAACTAAAAGCGTGTCCTTTAGAAATATCAAATCTTTCAATTGCTCGAATTAAACCTAAACAACCAACCTGGAGTAAGTCATCATAGCTTTCACGGCATTGATTAATCCAATAATGAGCTTCTTTTCTTACCAGTCCAAAATTGAGTTTTACCAGTTGATTGCGAATATTTTCTGAGCGAGATTGTTTATATTCTTTCAACAACTGCCAAACTTCATGCTTCAGTTCGTTGGTGGCTGTGGTAGGCATAGCACCGCATTTATTTAGCAAAATAAACAGTAGAGTAAGTGCGTTTAAACAAGCCAAGATTACAAAATTCCACAGCAAGTAGCAGGCTATACGCACAAGTAAAGGTTTTGGTCGTCATACAGCACTGCTACTACTATGAAATTTTGAACAATCAAGCAATATTTAAATCAGCAAAATTGTTTTTTAGTTATTTTGATTTGGTATTATCTGTAGCTAATAAAAAACTACATAGAGACAAAATATAAAATAATTTACTTAATTTCAAACCGAGATTGTACTTAATTTGTTTAACTGGGTATAAAGTTTTCTGGTGATGATTTTGTTACCTGAAAAAAAGGTAGAATTTAGTACAATTACTTAACAGCAAAAAATAATTAATACAAATTTTACAAATTAAGTTAAAAGTAAAAAATTGGGAGTAGTAAGTGGGGAGTGGGGAAGTCAATGCTGCGTATGGTTTCCCGCGACAGTCGCTATAACTTTGGTTCCCAACGCAGCATACTGGCTCGACTGGAGGCAAATAGCGTATATACGCATCTAAAACCCTTACACTCTAAACCCTTTCACCCCCACACCCAGTCTCACAAGCCATCTTTGTTTTGAAGTCCTGAAAAGCAATAAAAAAAGGGCTAAAAGCCCTTTAATTTTGAAATATATGGCCATTTAGGTCAATTTAGCTCAAAATCCACCTGTCTATTCCCTAAAGACTGATATGAAATTTGGTGATGAAGCCTAATGGCTTTAAATTCTGATCTTAAAATGCCAGCAATGTGCTGAGTTTAAGAACGAGTTGGTTCAACTCTGGCATAAAATAAACCGCGAATCTTCACTTCCTTGGGTTCACCGGCTCCTAAGTCAGTATCAGATGGTTGTTCGCTCTCAAAAGTACCCGCAATTTCACCGCTAGAGCTATCTACTTTAGCTACTTGCAGAGAAATCTTACCTTTGAGAATATCCGCACGCTTCACATTTGCACGGGTGAGTTCTTCGTCATCTGCTTGAGCAGGAAGAGCCACAGCATTATCATAACCAGTCACAATACCGCGACCTTTGGGGTCTAGGAAGGCAGCACCACGGTAAGAAGGCACTTTAAATTCACCTTCAAAATCTGTAGAAGTATTGATGCTGTTCAAACTAGGTTGTGTTTGAGCCACTAAGTTTTTAATGGTGAACAGGAAAGGTACTCGCTCACCACCAGGAAGTTGAACTGTGATCGCTTGGAAGTCTAAACCATCTTCTTCCACAAAAGTCAAGCTACCATCTGAGTTGAACTTCAGTGGCCCTTGTACTTGGTCAATGGTAGAAGTGTATCTGGTTAACAATTTGCCAGTTACAAATTCAGCTATTTGGCGTTTATTAGCTGGTTCTTCTTTGACAAAGAAATTAGTAGGTTCCAAGCACAGTTCTTTAATGGCGTAAGACTGGCTACTGTCAAGGGGAATGGAGCCACGGCTGGTTTCTGCCAATTGAGGACATTTGTTAGCCAAGCCTGTTCCACGAATTTGTTCATAGGTGAGTACTTCTCTAACACTAGCCTCTGGAGCATCACTGCAAGCAGTTAATAGCCCCAGGCATAAAGCCAAGAATGCAACAATTAAAGCGCGATACCTCATGGTCAACCTCAATGTCAAAAATTAATATCTAAGTTGTAAAACTGCACGAAGTGTTGATCTCTGACGAAAAGCAGTCCTCACTGACAGCAAGCTGTTCCCGAAAGTTAGGCTTTGCTGCATCAGTGACGCTTTTAACGTCGCTCCGACCTCCCACCTTGCAACTACCATAGGCATTTGCAGGTTTTTTGAAGTCGTTCTGTATTATGTATGTATTGCCACTACATACAGCCCATTGCTTTATAGGGAAATCAGCCAGATCATACGATTTTTTTTAACTCAAAATCAAAGCACTCTAGTTTAAAGTAGGAAGTCTTTGATCCTATCTAGCTTCCTGAGAGGCTGTAATCAAAGCCACCACTCTCTTTTGCTGGGAATTGCTATGTTCTGCAATTTGTGTTGAGTGAGCAAAATTAGTTTAGGACTTAGACCGCAAGATTTTTTCTTGAAGTAGGACTGACGTATAAAAAGAAAAAATCAAGGGTATGGGGTTGTATGTATCCAAAACCCTTACACCTCCATACCCTTTCACTCCTACACCCAATATCTACAGACAATTTTTATGCGTAAGTCATGACTGGGTGTAGGGAGTTCAACTGAAAATAATTCATCAGCCACTCCTAGAAGCTTGCAGAAGCCGTATCTTTCTGACTGTGAGGATTATGTATAGGTGAGAGGCGATCGCGCCTGAAAGCTGACAATCTTCGGTAAATTTGAGTAGACCTAATTTTGACAGAGAGAGTTGCATGAGCAACAAAAGTTTTGAATCAATAGATTTTGTCGAGCAACTAGAGAAGATTGCCACAGCAGTACATGATGTAGCAAGAGATTGCCAAGGAAATCCACTGGCGCTGTTGACTTTGCTGCGGCAGTTGGAGTACTTACATAGATCAATTCGGGATGGTGCTTTTCAGGACAGTCTACCCGATAATCGCCAGCAACTTTACTCGCTGCTGAAAGATATTGAGTCTGAGGGTGGCTGGCCTTACATTGAGAGAATGAGACTGCATACTTTTTTAGTCAATTTGCAATCAGAGGTAATGTCAGAAAACAACGATTAAAAAGTTTGAGGAGCGATCGCCCTGAGTTACCTCAAGGGGAATTTTGACTGACTGCGATTAATCCCATCACACAACAAGCGATCGCCCCCCTCGACATTGTAGTTGTGGTTGAGGTAATTCTCGGCCCAGTTACAACCACGCAGCAGTAACTCTTCCAAATGTAAATTCCACAAAATAATTGTGTTGTCATCACTTGCCGATGCTAATGTCTGGCCATCCGGGCTAAAACTCACGCTCAGAACTGGGGCGCGATGGCCAGTCAAGGTTTTAATTAATTTGCCATCACGACTCCATAATTTGACTGTACTATCCCAACTAGCAGCAGCCAATAATTCACCATTCGGACTGAATGTTACGGAATTCACACTATCGCTGTAACCCTTTAACAGTGTTTTTAACAAAGTGCCATCGCGTCGCCATAATCTCACGGTGTTATCCCAACTAGCAGAAGCAATTAATTGGTCAGTAGGGCTAAAGCTGACACCCAATACCCAACTGTCATGGGGTGAAAATGTTTTGATCAAGGTACCATCTCGCCGCCAGAGTTTGACGGTTTGATCATCACTAGCCGAGGCCAGCAACTGGCTATCAGGGCTAAAGTTAACGCTGTTGACCCAACCTTGATGTCCAAACAAGGTTGTGATTAATTGACCATCACGGCTCCAAAGTTTAATTGTTTTATCTTTACTCGCTGATGCTAATAACTGACCATCAGGGCTAAAACTCACACCCATGACACTATCAGTATGCCCTTGTAAGGTCTTGAGTAAAGTGCCATCACGCCGCCAGATTTTGACTGTTTTGTCATAACTTCCTGATGCAATTAATTCGCCGAAGGGATCAAAACTCACACTGGGAACTTTATCTGTATGCCCAACTAAAGTTTTGTAAAGTCTGGTGGTGGCTTCACCATTCATGATTTCTCTTTGCCAGAGTTTGACGGTGCGATCGCGGCTACCAGAAGCCAACATCTGCCCATCAGGACTCCAAGCCACACTCAAAACTCGATCTTGATGACCCCGCAAAATTGGTAACGAGGGGGCCTCTAAACTCCAGAGTTTGACACTTTTGTCATAACTTCCTGATGCCAATATTTTGTTATCTGGGCTAAAAGCCACACTGGCTACCGCATCACTATGACCTTTAAAGGTTTTAATTAATGCACCTGTACTACTCCAGAGGTTAACGGTATTGTCATCACTTCCTGACGCTAACTTTTGTCCATCAATACTGAAGCTCAAGCTCCAAATTGTACTGGTATGCTGCTCTAAAGTTTTATAAGCTTGAAAGTCAAAATTATTGTCACTATTTTGCTGGCGCTGCCAAAGTTTAATGATTTTATCTCTGCCTGCTGATGCAATCATTTGCCCATCCGGGCTGAAAACTACAACGGTTACACCATTTTTGTGTCCAGACAGTGTTTTTACGAGTGTGCCGTCACGCCGCCAGATTTTGACGGTGCGATCGTCACTCGCAGAGGCAATTAACTGACCATCAGGACTAAAGCTGACCCAATTTACCCAGCCTTGATGTCCTTTAAGAACTTTGACTAAGGTGCCGTCCTTACGCCAGAGTTTGACTGTAGCATCTCGATTGCCTGTTGCTAATAATTCGCCATCGGGGCTGTAAGTTACGCAATAAACCCAGTCTCGATCTACTAGGGTTTTGGCTGGTTGTAAGTCAAATTCACCAGTTATAGGGTTTTTATGCCAGATTTGCACAGTTTTATCAAGGCTGGAAGATGCTAAAGTTTGCCCATCTGGACTAAAACTCACACTGGTAACTGACTCAGTATGACCTTTGAGGGTTTGAAGTAAAGTACCATCAGGTCGCCAAAGTTTGACAGTTTGATCTCGACTACCCGATGCCAATAATTTACCATCAGAACTAAAGGCGATACCCCAAACAATATCAGTGTGTCCTTCTAAACGATTTAATTCCGAAACGCCATAAACTGCCTGTTGTAAAGCAGTTACTACACGCATTCTAGTTTCTGGTAATACTTCGTTGGCTTGTTTAAGTTTTCTCCAGGCGCGTAACCCTTCGAGGAGTGCATCAAACTCTTTGTTGGAGGCAAACAAAGCTTCACTTGTGGCCGCGATCGCGCTAATTTTCAAATTAGTTTCGCTACGTTCTGCTCGAATTGTTTGACGAATAGCGGCTCTTTTTTGCAAGTCTGCTTGCCACCATAAAGCTGCAATCGTACCACCCATAAGTGCCAAAATCAGACCTGCTATCCTTGCTTCCCGCAACCGCCGTTGCAAAATTAAATTCAGATGTTCTTGGGAAAGCTTTTGGGCAACTTCGGCGCGTTTTTTCTCAGATTTGACTTTTTCCAGTTCTGCGACTATGCCGTAGCTATTGCGTTGACGAATTGGTTCTACTAAATAATCATGAACTAATTGATAGCGATCGCCTAACTCTTCACGCAAGCGCAATATCAACCCTGAGCCTACTAAAATCTCCAGAATTAGCTCCCAATTTGATGGGGTTCCTGATGTGGGATAAATATGTGTGCCTAAAGCGATCGCTAAATCAGATTTAGTCTTGAGAGGACGAAAACCTTTTTCATCAGTCAGCTCAAATAATAATTGCCAACTCAACTCTTCATTTTCTTGCCCACAATCTTTTATTACTTCCTCCAGCCACCGCTCTACTAACTTTGCCGAACCACCACAAATTTTGTATTGTTCTAGTGTAGTAATATTTTCTGCTTGTAACTGCACTCCGACAATTTGCAGTTCAATCGGGTTAACCTCTTTGGCTTCTCCAGCTAAATCTTGGACTAATTGATGAATTAATTCATCACTCATTTCATAGTGAGAGCGTTTGATAAAACTATAAATAATGCCTGTCGTATTCTCTATAGAAAATTTGCCTAAAAAATACCGAATATCTTTATCTAGAATATTTTTATTAATTACACCTAAATCATATACATTATCAGTGTTATCTTTGCTCAAACGCTCAAACTCTAATAAATAATGTAAATAATCTTCGCGCAAAGAAATAATCATTTTTACATAAGGAATATTTAAGCAGGCACTAAAAAATCTATAAAACTCTAATCTTTCGCAAGTGTTACTAGTAAAGAAAAATTCTTCAAACTGGTCAAAAATAATCACAATGATATGATTACATTCAGTTGCTAGGCGTAACTTTTCTAGTAAAATAGTTGAGTTGAATTCCACAGCAATTGGTAATTCTGATTGTGCTAAGGCTTGATTGATACTGCGCCCTAAAGCTGTGACCCAATCTGTGTATCCTGATAAAACAATAGGTAATGGAATTCTTTCACCAATCACTCTTACCTTTAAAGCGGGAACTAAACCTGCTTTAATAGTTGAACTTTTACCAACGCCTGACTGTCCATGTATAATGGTCAACTTATGATCAGCGCGGGTAATTCTTTCAATTAAGCGATTAACATCTTGCAATCGTCCAGAAGCCGCAATTTCTTGAGCAATATCTTCAGGAATAAAGGGAATTGTTTGGGTATCTAAAACCGGGTTAATTCGATAACGTTTGGGCTGTAACTGACTTGCGCCAATAAATACACGAAAGCCATATTGATGTTCTATGTGAATTTTTTCTTGCTTGAGATTGAAAGCTTCGGCATAATCATGACGCTCAAAGAAGTATAGCGATCGCAATTCCTCTAAAATTTCTAAATACAGCGACGGTTCATACTGTAATTCACAAACAACCCTTGCCCATTCTAAATTACTAATTGCTTCTTCCCACTGCCCTAAATATCTCTGCGTCCGAGCCAATAATAAAAGATACCAACTTTCTTGTTGGCGAGAAACTTCTGTAGCTAATTCTGCAATTGAAAGAGCTGTATTGGCTAATTCATGAGCCATCACCCAATTATGGCGCGATGCTGCTACATCTGTTAAAAAACCATAACTTTGGGCAACTTTAGCTGTATTGCCATAGGTTTCATGCAGCCGTAAGGCTGTTTGGGCTAATACTTCTAATTCGTCCCAATATTTTAGGCGTTGTAGCATTTCACAAGCAGGGATGATAAATTTTGCTACTAAATCTTGCCTTTGTAATTTGTCTAATAAATCTAAGCATTTCTTAAACCAAGAAAGAGCATGTTGGCAATAATTACTATTAGTAATTTGATGTAAGTCTGCCATGCGGCGATAACACAGACCAAGATGAAATAAAACTATTGCCTGCCGAATACGATATGCAGAATTATATTCATTTCTTTCATCAAAAGCCTCTACTTTTTGAACTACTTCATTCTCCCTCTTCCTATCTCTTTGCCACAAACTCAAGCTTCTCTGATAATGACCTAATGCACTATTAATTTGGTCATTTGCGTATTTATCTCGTCCCAAAACAAATTCTAAACTAGCTTCTAAACCTGGCTCTAATTGCACATTGTACAGACGTAATAAATCATTTCTGGCAGATTCAATTTCATGACGATGTTGCGATTTAGGAGCTAAATTCAGAGCAGCATTAGAGAGAAATTTTTCGGCACCTGCTTCTAAAAATTTAGCAAATAGTGATTCTGTCTCTTGACGTATTAAGGCAATTAAATCTTCTTTGGCTAATTCAAACTTGATTGTGGTAGCAGCCCAGCTTTTAAAATCAGGCGCGAGTTTAGTTAGCATAGTTGCTACTTCATCTTGCAGCCACAACACCACAGGAAAAGGAAAAGTGGCTGCATAAATATCTCTGGCTTGATTAAGACTAGTTAATAAATCTTCCAATGCCAGAATTGACTCTAAACCAAAAACCATGACTGCTGATGGTAATGAATCAGTAATTACAGCAGGATTATCTAGAGATAATTTAGTGATGATTGTTGTATGTAAGGCTTTAGTTGCTGGATGCAAATAAATTTCTTTTAAGTTGATATCTTTTGTCAGAGAGCGAATATTTTCTAGCATTTGCTCTCTTAAATAGCTGTAATTACATCGCACCAAAATCAGAGCAAATTGCCCTTTAGAAAGTTTGATTGAGCGAACTAATCTTTGTAGAGAATGTCGATTCTGATTCACGCTCTCTACTGTGAATGGGGATTTTGTCATATCTCAAAACTGGAATACAGCCTCAACAGAAGAAATTGCTCATTATAAATTAGTCATTAGTCAAATTCACCTAGACTAATGACTGATACTAATAATTATTTGCTTGCTCAGTCTTGTTACCTTTTTTGCTGCCAAGCCAGGACTTTTTCAGTTTCTGCTAATGCTGGGCTAATCCCAAACCAACGACCTACAGGATCGCGGTATTCAAATAAATACATACTTCGCAGCAAACTTTGATATTCAGACTCACCTTTGACGCTTTGTTGTTGCACTACTTCAAACAATAATTCCCACTGATATTCATCAATTGCTAATAGCAAATCATCGCGGTAATCTTTAATGACTGCTTCTAAACATTGTGCTGAAAAAGGCGGGTCTTGTCGTTGTAAACAGCTATAAAGCAAGCCTAATAAGTTACGGATATGTCCGCCACTCACCCGACATAAACGGTCAAGAGTTTCAGGATGCTCAAATAATTCTGTGATTAATGAAAGTCTTTCATTATAAGAAACTTCTGGAAATGCTCTAGCTAAGACTAACTGACGCAGTAGCAACATCCCCGGTTCGTAATCACTACCATCTCTTTGCTTAACTCTCACCATTGGTAAGACTTTTGGCGAAATACCTCCTCCCAATCGGTTTTTGAGTGTTTCATACTCATTCGAGAAAATTAACGCTAGGGGAATGGTGTAGACAACGTGACATTTGAGTCGGCGTAATTGTTCACCCCGATCGATAAAGAGATATTCTGGTTGTGTCCGCCCAGATGCTAAGGGACGCATATCGACTCGATCTAAATTATCAACAATGACAACTAGACCTTTTTGACCACGGAGTTTCAGTTGTTCAACGGCTTTTTCTAGAACTTCTTCATTAATTGCTTGCAAAATGCTGTTAGTACGTGGTTCTAAATATTGCCGGAGTTGATTTCGGGCTTGGGCGCTATCTTTGGTTTTGGCAGTAATTTTGGCAATCCCCAGAGATAATTCGGCTTCTCCAGAAAGTTCTATGGGGCTTTGCAAAAAATCTCCAATTTCTTTAAAGAGGTTGATGAAGTAGTGTGGTTGGACTTTGATTTTAATTGCTTCTAAACTAGCACTGACTTGACGCGCTACACTCAAAAGAATATCGCTGATATCAATATCAGCCATATCTAAGTCTTGGCTAGACTCAAAGTAAACTACGTGGAATCCCACTGCTTCTAGTTCTGCTTTGAGGCGTTGTAATTCCGTTGACTTGCCACAACCAATATGACCTGTAAATAACTGACAGGTAGGTTCATCGGGAGAAATACGGCTGATAGTACGTTGCAATTCTTCCACAATCTTGCAGCCACGGACATCAGCGAAATCTATATAATACTGCTGATCACTGCGAACGCTCATATTGAGCGCATAGCTGGGGTTACATGCTTTATAAAAGCGTGACAAATACTCTGTATTGATCATTGAGATGTAGATGCAGTTGGAGATACGGTATTGTTTGTCTATTTATATACGAAGTATTTCTAGTAAATGATAGTTATTTTGCTCACTCACTTCTGGTTTGTGAATTGTAGTGGGTAGCAGATTGTAATTTCTTGCTACCAGTAACTATCAGATAATACTAGAGCTACTTTTGTCCCTGATACTTACAGTATATCTGTCTTTTATTTATATTATGTGTAGCTTTTGACAATCTTTAAGCTTTTAAATAACTGAAGATAAACTAATGTCTAGCTATGAAGGCAGTTAATAAATTTACCACATAGCAAGATTTTGCAAATAATTATTTGACTATTGTACTACGTGTTTATACGGTGAATGCTCTGAACTCTTCCTCCAATACAACTACTTGTCAAATTTTTTCTGCTGAATATGGAGAAAAGTCAATATCGCCCTTCTTCTTTACTAATGGGCGATGTTTACAAATCAAATAGGATTGCTATAATGTCGGACTCAAGATTGTGTTTTGTCAGTTGAGTTAAATGTGGATCACAAGATTGCTTTTGCCACAAAACATCTGTATCTACAAAATTAGCTAGATTTTTTGACACTGAGTGCGATCTGCATCACATAACAGCATAACTACTGTAAAGCAGTTATACATTTTGAACGCATAGAATAATATTTTTGTCAATATTTATTCTCTAGCCAAGTTAATGGCGATCGCGGTAACTATAATTCACCAAAATCAACTTAACTGAATGGCTACTCCGCACTGCAAAATAGAATAGGCAAAATTTCTCATATCTAAAATTTTGCTGATGTGACTCTAAGCTGGCACATCCCCATGATCAAAGGGTTGATAAATATAGCCAAAGATTAAGAATGTAATCAACAAGAGGTGAGAATGGCAGGTATTGTATCCGTTTCTCAAACAGATTTGTCCCAGCGCCGCAAAAAACTACGTCGGCAACGGCAAATGAAAGTTATTCAAGCGATTTGGCGAACTTTGGCTATTAGTGGTTTAGCTGGGGGGTTACTTTGGGTAGCACTACAACCTGTCTGGGTACTTCGTGATCCCAAACAAATTGTGATCAAAACAGAAAATCAAGTCCTCCCAGAAACAGCCATTAAGTCAATGTTGAAGCTATCTTATCCGCAATCTTTATGGAAAGTTGAACCCGGAGCGATCGCAAATTCTTTGAAAAAACAATCAACTATTGCTCAAGCAACAGTGAGTCGTCGTCTGTTTCCACCTGGATTAATCATCGAAATCCAAGAACGAGTACCTGTAGCTGTAGCGCAAAGACTGACACCAAATAATCAATCTAAAAACAAACAGTCATCTATTGGTTTATTAGATGCTGGTGGCGTTTGGATACCCCTAGAACAATATACATTGGTGAACCCTAAGTTGAAGTTACCCAGTCTGAAAGTTATTGGCACACCAGAGCAATACCAAAGATATTGGAGTCAACTGTATCCTTTGCTAAATCAAAGTTCTGTGAAAATTATGGAAGTTAATTTTCAAGATTTAGCAAATTTAATCCTGAAAACTGAAATTGGCAATGTACATTTTGGTACTCCTAGTTCTCTATTACCAGAACAAATCAAGATACTGTCGCAACTGCGAAATTTACCAGCCAAAATTAATCCTAGTCAAATAGAGTATATTGATCTCAAAAATCCTGACTCTCCCATAGTACACATGATCCAAAAAAGCCCAAAAGTTGAATCTCAAACCCCTTAACCAATCATCTATATTAATTTTTGTGTATCAAATCCTCTCGGTAAATCAAGAAATTTGATGCTAATAGATAAATATATAAGTTTATTGATAATTTGAATTTTTTTGACAACAGACTCAAAAGATTAGGATGAACTTTTAATGCGATGTCACAGGAGGCTTAATTCGCAAGTCTCTTTGATCGCTATCAGTATCAAGTTTTCTGGCACTGTCAAATCTATTGATAGGTAGATATAAGATAAATTTCAGATTTGAGGGTTTAATTATCGCCAATGGTGAAATCTATCAACTATATTATTAAAGCAGATAAGACACGATACCTTGTGTCTTTTGCAATTATGTTATTTTCTCAATTATATAAGCTGAGTGTGCTTTGTAAGCTCATTGAGTTTGTATTTGACAACGTAAAACTAGTCAAGACTACACATGATACAAGTAAAAGTAATCATAGTTTTGAGTATTATTTGATATTAAGAAATCATAAAATTTACTCATTAAACTCAAGAAAAGCGAAATTTAACGCACCAAAAAACATTACAGGTAGTTGTAAAATTAATGACCAACTTAAATTGTCAACAAAAATCATGGGAGGGCATTCAGTATGCAAAATGTATACTGTGCCAAATCGGCAACATAGTAGGAAAGCTATTAATAGCTTGTTGAATTTAGACAGATCAACTTTAGGTAAATGTAGGTATACTTCTCTAGAATTAGTTGTGCGATCGCTGGCTTGCATAGCCAAATTACAGATTGACAAGCTTGTTAAAGTTGTCATTCATGATCAAAATACAAGAGCAGTACCTATAGATTTTGCCAGTGTCAAACTATAGTTGATTCTCAGGTGAGTAGCACCCGGAAAAGTCGTTTATCTACCTTTCACAAATCCAATGACGCTTGATAATAACCAAGGGCTTACCTATAAAAACTCCCAATCTGTGGGACAGCCAGGATTTTCACTGGCAGTCAACTCAAATAATCCCTTTAATCATTCTGGGCTGAATTTTGCTCAAGGCCAAGACAGTAAAAAAATATCATTAGAAAACAGCCGCATTGGCGAGATTGTTCCTGGTAGAGTCGCCAACATCAAAGTCATTGGTGTTGGTGGTGGTGGTGGCAATGCCGTCAACCGGATGATTGAGTCTGATGTGAGTGGTGTGGAGTTTTGGTCAATTAATACTGATGCTCAAGCTTTAACTTTAGCTGGAGCGCCCAGTCGCTTGCAAATTGGGCAGAAGTTAACCAGAGGCTTAGGTGCTGGAGGAAATCCAGCCATCGGTCAAAAAGCTGCGGAAGAATCACGCGATGAAATTGCTACAGCTTTAGAAGGTGCAGATTTAGTATTCATCACAGCTGGGATGGGTGGTGGAACAGGAACAGGAGCTGCGCCAATTGTGGCAGAAGTAGCTAAAGAAATGGGTGCTTTGACAGTTGGTGTGGTCACACGGCCATTTGTCTTTGAAGGTCGCCGCCGTACTAGCCAAGCCGAACAAGGTATTGAAGGACTGAAAAGTCGAGTAGATACACTAATTATCATCCCCAACAATAAATTATTAGAAGTAATTCCCGAACAGACACCTGTACAAGAAGCCTTTCGCTATGCCGATGATGTGTTGCGTCAAGGGGTACAAGGCATCTCTGATATTATTACCATCCCTGGGTTAGTCAACGTTGACTTTGCCGATGTGCGAGCTGTGATGGCTGATGCAGGATCAGCACTGATGGGAATTGGGATTAGTTCTGGGAAATCACGCGCTAGGGAAGCTGCGATCGCCGCAATTTCTTCTCCTTTACTCGAATCTTCTATTGAAGGTGCTAGAGGAGTAGTCTTTAATATTACTGGTGGCAGTGACTTAACCTTACATGAAGTGAACGCAGCCGCAGAAACAATTTATGAGGTAGTTGATCCCAACGCCAATATTATTTTTGGAGCAGTAATTGATGATCGTTTACAAGGTGAAGTCAGAATTACTGTGATTGCGACAGGGTTCACTGGTGAAGGGCAAACAGCACCACCACAAAATGCCAGCAACCCCCGCGTTGCACCGCCACCCAAAAAATCAACCACACAATCACCAACAGCTAATCCATCAACCCCAGTGGCGGAACCGAAAGAAAAATCAGGTTTAGACATTCCTGAGTTTCTGCAAAGACGGCGTACACCACCACGTAATTGAAGTATCTTGGATTCGAGATATGAGATCAAGTTTGCAGTCTCAGATAGCACTGAGTATTGTATAAAACTTGCTAATGCCTAAATTGCATCAGGAACAGAAATTATTCTGTTGCTATTTTTGATTTGGCGAATTGGTGAAAACACTCGTCCACACTATTTACAGACTAAATTTATTTGGGCAAAAGTCAGCAGACTTTGATGTCCTAGTTTTGTATTTAGAAAAAATTTTGAGCAGAGTAACGACAAATTTCCAAGTAATTAGCACCTGTCTCAAAAGCTATTAGCCTTACTTGACAGGTGCGATCGCTCAAATTATTTGATTGATTCTAGAGTGACTTGACAGTAGATCACCAAGGCTGACCGGGAAATATTCAAAAGAATTGCAATTATTTTATTTTTTAGCTTGTAGACGCTGTTCCACCCATTGAATTACCTGATGGCCTAAACGAGTACCACTTAGTCTGTCAATTTCCCGCACTCCTGTAGGGCTGGTAACATTGACTTCTGTGAGGTAGCCACCAATTACATCAATCCCAACAAAAATTAACCCATCTTGACGTAATTTATCAGCTAGTCGAGTACAAATTTCATGTTCTCTGGGTGTAATGTCAGTGTCCGCAACTGTACCACCAGCAGCCATATTGTTACGAAAATCACTACCACTCGAAAGCCGATTTAAAGCACCAATCGGTTCACCATGCAGTAAGATGATGCGCTTATCTCCATCCTTAGCTTCTGGGAGATAAGTTTGCACCATCACAGGTACTTTGCCTTGATAAGTGCTGAGTTCCACAATAGAGTTAAAGTTGCGATCGCCTGCTTGTAAAAATAAAATCCCTTCTCCTGCTTTGTTACCCAGTGGTTTGAGAACCGTTGCTCCTTTGGCTTCGACAAATTGCCGGATAAACTGCTTATCCGCACTGACAATAGTTTCTGGAATCACTTCACTAAATTGGAGGGCATACATTTTTTCGTTTGCCCTCCTAATTCCATCTGGGTTGTTAATCACCAAAGTTTTAGTTTGGTCAACATAATCGAGAATGTAAGTAGCAAAGAGGTAAGAGTCATTCACTGGTGGATCTGTCCGCATAAATACGGCATCCATTGTTTCTAAAGAAATCAAGGAGCGTTCCTGCAAGCGATACCAAGGATTAGCCGCAACCCAACGTCCTTCTACCAAATCTATTGGTATTAGTTCCACCTGTTGCAGAATTGCCCAAGCTTTACCTTCTACCACACTCAGCCAGTTTGCCTGAGTTATCCAGACTTCATGTCCTAAAATTTGTGCTGCTTCCATCAGAGCAACACTGGTATCATGACAAGGGTCAAGCAGATGGATGGGATCAATAATAAAAGCCAGTTTCACGCTATTTGCCTCAATCGCCAGGAAATTCTAAGTTCTTCAATTTAGATTAACTCCTGATGATTTAACTAACTCACAAACCTTGGCATTAGAAATTAGCGTAATTCCAACACTTGATTGTTTTATAAATTACCTCTAATTAGCTAGTAGTTCATCTAGCTTGCCTTGACGGTCTAAAGCGTGAATATCATCACAACCACCAACATGGCGATCGTTAATAAAAATTTGTGGTAAAGAACGTTTGCCATTTGCTCTTTGAGCCATTTTATCCCGTGCGTCTTCGTCACCATCAATGCTGTATTCGATGAAGTCAACACCTTTACTGGTTAGTAAACTTTTGGCGCGGATGCAAAATGGGCAAGTCCTCCAAGTGTAAATTTCTACATTAGCAGCCATAATGTCCTCTATTTTGTTTTATACTTCTCAATTCTAAAACCTCGTTATCCGTTCTAGTTGCTTTAACTATATTTGTTGCCTAAAATCAATCTGCATAGCTTTCTGTCAGGAAATTTTTGATTTTAGATTAACTAAAAAAATGGGCGAGAAGCGTTTTTTCACTTCTCAACCCACATCTAAAATTAATTATGAGAACTCAAAAGTCTTGCTTAAGCTGGTGAATTATCCTCTTGATTTTTTTTCTTCAGCCTTAAAGTACTCATACCAAATAAGCCTAAAGCTGCAATTGTGCTAGGTTCAGGTACTCTCTTAGGTTTTGGCTGAGAAGTAGATGGTTGATAGTAAGTTGTAGGAGATGGAGTAGGTGCGGGTGCAGGCGCTGGTGCTGGTGCAGGCGCAGGCGCAGGCGCTGGTGCGGGTGCAGGCGCTGGTGCGGGTGCAGGCGCTGGTGCTGGTGCAGGCGCTGGTGCAGGCGCTGGTGCTGGTGCAGGCGCTGGTGCTGGTGCAGGCGCTGGTGCTGGTGCGGGTGCAGGCGCTGGTGCGGGTGCGGGTGCAGGCGCTGGTGCGGGTGCGGGTGCTGGTGCAGGTGCAGGTGCTGGTGCAGGCGCTGGTGCTGGTGCAGGCGCTGGTGCTGGTGCAGGTGCAGGTGCTGGTGCAGGTGCAGGTGCGGGTGCAGGCGCTGGTGCTGGTGCTGCACTAACTAGAGTGCCAGCAAAGCTAGGTTCGCTCAAGTTTGTCCCGAATTGGAAGCGAATGTTGCTGATCTTGGTTAGATCAAAAGTACTTGGTAGACCAGATAAGACAAATGTGGCGTAGTCTTTAACAAAAGTCCCACCTTTCACTGCTGGGTTTGGATCATCATAACCACTAATGATGCCGTAGTTAAATTGCTGCCCACCACCACCTTGAAAAATACCTAATCCAGCAGTACCTATACCGTAGTTTTGGGTTATTCCTGGTAAGTCTGATGTTCCGTTACCAGTATTTGGTAATTTCCATTCATTAAGATTACCCAGTAAGTTAACATTACTTGTGGTTGTAGAGCCAGAAATTACTGTTGGAGCAGTAGCTGAAGATAAAGACAAGTTTGTTAGAGCTGATCCGCCATATTCCCAAAACACAGCAGTCAAAACATCAGAAGGTGCTGTAGCACCTGGCCCTGTATTTTTGAGGGTAATTGTTAGTTTTCCTGGATTTAAGCTGTCATCAAAGATAACTGATGCTCCCAGAGCATTAGTCGTCCCATTCGATGCTGGGTTAGTTCCTGTTCCAGAAAAACTTATAGATGCTGCATCTGCTTGCGATATTGCGCCAGCCATAACTACAGCTAATGACGATAAACCACAGGTTATATAACCTATTACTTTTTTTGTTTTCATTTGAGTCACTTCTTTAAAACTCCTTTTCACATCTAAAAAGTTCTCTAAAACTGCATCGCAGCATAAAATATCCCTGCAAAATAGAGTTTTTAAGTTATGACAAACTAAGCTGAAAAATTGCGCTATTTCGCTACTGAAATTACGCGAATTTTACTATTTCAGCTTTCACTTAGGTTGTATAACGAAAAGTTCTATTTTCTAGGGAGTTCAATCTGGGATGAAGTTGATAGTAATCTCTGAAACTTTATTTTTTCTCAGTGATGAATAAATATAATTTGCCACAATGAATTATCAGTAGTCTATAGTTTATAGATATTTTTACCAGAACTTTAATCTCAGACAAAAAAGTCAGATTATCTCTGTATTTATATTGAAATTAGATATTTATACTTGCAAAAATATTTAAGTATTTACTAGGACAGTGTATTTAATATTTTAGTTTGATTGACAAATAAAAAGTGAGGTGATCGCCTCACTTAAAGGAATTTTAAAGTAGATAAGTAATTTCGCTTAGGACGCTCGACGTACCCAGCCATTGATTGTAAAGCGGCTATCGGGAAATGCCTTAGATGGACACTTCACAGGTAGAACTTCGTGCATATATCGACTAAAGAAAAATACAATACTGTTATTGCGTGGTTCGATGGTTTTATATGATTCTGCTTTGACATAAAAGTTATTTTCAACTTTACTGTCATATATTAATAATTCTCCGCCAGAATACCGTTTAGGTTCTTTATTGAAGTAATAAACATAAGTTAGTTCTCTGGTAGCGGTATCCGAACTACCGTTATCGTTATGAATTTTGTAATAATTGCCATCATTATGTGCAGTCAGTTGGCTTTCAATTTGTCCTACTGTGAAGGGTGTCATTCCCAATTTGCTCATCACATCAGGCATAATCTGCTGAACTTTATTGATAATTAGTTCCGAAAACTCTGGAAATGAGTACAGAACCATTGAGCGGCGATAATTTTTATCATTGGTCGAAGTATTAGTAGAAACAAACTTTGACTTGTTAGCTAATACATACTTAATCAGTCTTTCATGCTCACTAGGTGAGAAAAAATTATCTATTTGTACATAAGTAGAATTCAAAACATCATTGGCTACAGGTTGTACATTTTCAGTTTGCTGTATCCAAAGAGGTGGTTCGGTGATTAACCCAACAAGATGATCACTAGCAAAGCATAAAGCCGAATGTCCCTCATTAACAGGCACTTGAAATAAACCTTGACTGGCTGCTTCTTGTTTATAAGCACGAGCAACAACAGTGGTTAACAGGCTATGCAATACAGGGTCATCTGGATTGAGATAAACTGTATACTGATGTCCTCCTGTTAAGAGAAGCTGAACTTTGACTTTTGTTGGTTCTACTTGCTGGGAATTTGTTGACATAAATAATTGTGCTAGGGATAGCGATCGCAAAAAAATTGGTAACAGGAAAAGTAATATAAGTCTTCCTAAAACTTGAGTTACTTTATATATCAAGTACCAAAATAAAAATATCTATAGCTATTGGTTCTAGCACGTCATCGAGTATCCTGTCATTCAGGAAATACCACAGTAAATCCATAGAGAAAAATTAAAGCCGTAGTTTCTTGAACCACGGCATTGTGTGTTGAAATATTCAAAATTTATGTTCGGTATTTACCGAGAGTCAACAGCGTATGCAATCAATTGGCTAAGACGTAAACGTAAGGTTTCTAAACCTAAACGTTCGCTTGCCGAAATGAATACAGCTAGGGGAAATTCTTCTCTAGCTAAAGCTAATGTCTCGCTGTCTACTTGATCAATTTTGTTAAAGGCAACCAAGGCTGGGCCGGGAGTCACAGGCATAGCGGCGAGGATTTCTCGCACTGAACGAATGTGACTTAACCAAGCAGGATGAGACAAATCCACTAAATGTAATAACGCATCCGCTTCTGTGACTTCTTCTAGGGTTGCACGAAAGGCATCCATCAAGGACGCAGGCAGTTCGTGAATGAACCCTACCGTATCTGTAATCAGAATTTCTTGGGGTTCATTGGTGTCTGCATGGGGAATGACCAAACGACGTGTAGTCGGGTCAAGGGTAGCAAATAACTGGTCAGCAGTATAAACTTCCGCGTTAGTTAAGGCGTTGAGTAAGGTAGATTTGCCTGCGTTAGTGTAACCAACCAAAGCCACTGAAGGCACTTCTTGATGTTGTCTTCGTTGTCGTAAGCGTGAACGATGGGCTTGCAACTGGTTGACTTCTTGTTGCAGTCGAGAAATTCGCCGTTGAATTGCCCGACGTTCTGTTTCTAGTTTGGTTTCACCAGGGCCGCGAGTCCCAATACCACCACCCAACCGCGACATTGCCTGACCTCTGCCAGTTAGTCGCGGCAGCATATATTCTAACTGTGCCAGTTCTACTTGCAATTTACCAGCGCGGGATTGAGCGCGTTGAGCAAAGATATCTAAAATTACTTCTGTGCGGTCAACTACTCGAATACCAATTTGCGCTTCTAAGTTGCGGACTTGGGCTGGTGAAAGGTCACGGTCAAAGACGACAAGATTACATCCGAGAGTTTGGGCAGTTAAGGCGACTTCTTGCACCTTACCTTCACCGATAACTGTTTGGGGATGAATGCGCGATCGCTTTTGTTGTACTGTCTGTAGTACATCACCGCCAGCAGTATCTACCAGCCGTCCTAGTTCGGCTAGGGTGTCGTGGAATCGTTGCGGAGTTAATTCATCGGTCATCACTCCCACAATCAACACACGGTCATGATCAGCATCTACTTCCTGGGCGACAAATTCCCGCCGGAATTCTGCTTCCAGTCCTTCCACCAAATCGATGAAGTCCTGTTCTCCCAGCATATCCAAGCTCATCGGTGGGGAAATACTGGAGTAGGTTGCTGAGTTTTGCGTACTGTGTCCTGAGTTTGGAATTGCTACTAGTTGTTTAGTATCAGATACTAAATGAGCTAGATAGGCTTCTTTGACATAACCTGTAGCGCCACCACCACGCCGAGTAAATCCTGTGCCAGTGATATTCAACATTACCAGCGCGTCTAACCGTTGCATTGCCATAGCAGTCAGCGCCACCTCATTCGGTGGTTCTGATTTGAGATGGGTAGCAATACAGCGAATACCGCTCAGACGTTCTGCACCGTAACGGGGCAGTTCTAGCGGTGGAATTTGCGTCTGACGAGGTGTGCCTACCCCAACACGAATCACTTGACCGCGACGGTTGAGATAGGCACACACGGGTTGATTAATTTCTGTGCTAATGGCAGCCAGACGCTGCGAAAATTCAGGCGTTGTGATGCGATCGCCTGGTATACGCTGGTGGTACAGCCTCTGTAGTTGTTTCAGCTGGCTGGACTTTAAACCTTGGAGATTTCCGAAGATAGTCTCTATAGGCGTTTATGACCAGTTAACTGGCCCTCCGAATCCGTCTATTGTCTATTTTACAACAGTTGCTAGGGTGCAAGCTCTGTCTTTTGGTAGGTGCGTGGCTGAGTGGGAGTGATCGCTACATCATAAAATAAGCAAATATCCACTCTCTTGTACTTATAAAACAGAATTTGAGGTGAAAATCTTCCGCCAGTGATTTACTGCTGTTTGCAATTCTTTTGATAACCAGCTATCAAATTGCGGATACACGGGCAAGCGTGGTACTAACTCCCACCCCGCAGGTTGTAAAATTTCTTTCAATTCTTGTTCCTGAATATGTGGATAATCGGGATTCACTTCATCTATCGGCCCTATACCGCCTAAATCTCTTGCTCCTGCTTCAATACAAGCCAGTAACCACTGCTCATCTTTAACTAAATTTGGCGGGATTTGAATTGTAATTTCTGGTAGTAAAAGTTGACGTGCTTTGCTAATAACTGCTGGTAATTGATGGGGGTCAAATGGTGGCGCATCGAAGATTTGCTGTTTCCCCGGACTGTGAGGTTGCAAAATCACTTCTTGAATGTGGTGGTAACGTTGATGAATCTCAGATATGGCTTCTAGGGTTGTCCACCAATCATCTGCGGTTTCGCCAATTCCTAAAAGTAAACCCGTGGTGAACGGAATTTTTAATTCTCCCGCCCATTGTAGTTGTTGCAATCTCAGTTCTGGGGCTTTACTGGGTGCGTGGCGATGTACAGTCTTCAACAATGCTGGTGTTAACTGTTCCAACATTAAACCCATTGAAACGTTTACATTTTTTAACTTTTGCATTTCTGCAAAACTCAGTGGCCCTGCATTGGTGTGCGGTAAAAAACCCATTGCCAATGCTAATGCACATAAATCATAAATTCGCTGAAACCAGGACTGACGCTGTGGTGAATTAGGATGTACTTCACCACTAAGGAGCAGAATTTCACAGACTTTCTCATTTTTAAGTCGTTTTAAAATTTCTGTTGCTGCTGAGAGCGTCAGCCAAGGACTCTCGCCAGGGTCGGTGCGAAAGTTGCAGTAGGTACAGCGATTGAAGCACTCATAAGTTGGAACGATTGTGTAAGCTGGGCTGTAAGTAGCGATCGCAGAATTAGCATCCGTCATAAAGTAGAAAATTTTAAAGAATTGTAAACGTATCAATTTACCGCACAACCCTGACTGTAACTAGGTATCAGAGCTTTCCACAGGGTAAGTTAAAAATTTTTTCTCAGAATACTTTACAAACTGCAACATTCTTGATTAAGATATGTAACAACAGGTGAAAACACCTGAAACATACATAACCAAAGCAATCATAAAGACATGACAGCAACCTTACAACAGCGCAAAAGCG
>NZ_JACJSD010000050.1 GCF_014697615.1 Nostoc sp. FACHB-280
GATTTCGGCGTTTGAGTAAGGATTACGAGTTGTACACAGAGTTAAGTGAAGCGATGATTTATGGCTCATTGATTCGTCTGATGGTCAAGCGAATGGCATCTTAAGCTTTTGTTTACGAATCAGCTCTCAGTAATCAAGGAAAAATGCAGGCTATGTTTGAATTAGGCGATTTAAAGCAAACACGATTTTATCAAGAAGCTTTTCAGGAAGGCAAAGAACAAGGTAGACAGGAAGGTCAATGACAAGAAAAGTTGAGAATGGTCTCTCGCCTTTTGAGGTTGGGTTTGACTGTGGAACAAGTAGCGGCGGAACTTGATTTAAGTATTGAAGAAGTACAGCAAGCTGCACAAAATTCATGAGTAATCAAAATTAAGCAATATCTGGGTTTGATTGTTACTTCTTGGGAAGAATTATTGGTTAATTTTTGTTAATATTGGACACGGTGTTGGTACTTCGTCCTTAACCATCAATTTCCTACCCTGAGAGAAACTCGATGCTGCGACTCGAACATATCAGTAAAATTTATCCCACAGGCGAAGTCCTTAAGGATATCAACTGGGAAGTAAAACCAGGCGATCGCATTGGCTTAGTTGGCGTTAACGGTGCGGGAAAATCTACCCAGTTGAAAATTATCTCTGGGGAAATTGAACCTACCGCCGGCGACATTATTCGTCCTGCTAGTTTACATATTGCTTATCTCAATCAAGAGTTTGAAGTCGATCCTACCCGCACTGTTAGAGAAGAATTTTGGACAGTATTTAAGGAAGCCAACGAAGTACAGTTAGCTCTGACGCAAGTGCAACATGATATGCAAACTGCGACACCAGAGGAACTGGATAGACTAATTAACAAGTTGGATCGTTTGCAGCGTCAGTTTGAAGCTTTGGATGGTTACGGTTTAGAAGCACGCATCGGCAAGATTTTACCAGAGATGGGATTTGATCAAGAAGATGGTGATCGCCTCGTCAGTGCTTTTTCTGGTGGTTGGCAAATGCGGATGAGTTTGGGTAAAATCCTGCTGCAATCACCAGATTTATTACTGTTAGACGAACCGACTAACCATTTAGACTTAGAAACTATCGAGTGGCTAGAAAATTACCTCAAAGGCTTAACAACGCCAATGGTGATAGTTTCCCATGACCGCGAATTTTTAGACCGCCTGTGTACTCAAATTGTCGAAACTGAACGCGGTGTTTCTAGCACCTACTTGGGTAACTATTC
The DNA here is from genome assembly GCF_014697615.1 of Nostoc sp. FACHB-280. Lineage (GTDB taxonomy): Bacteria > Cyanobacteriota > Cyanobacteriia > Cyanobacteriales > Nostocaceae > Nostoc_B. Next base: position 1,222 of record NZ_JACJSD010000050.1, read on the forward strand.
TGCTTATTTGCAACAAAAAGCCGAAAATCAAGTAGCGCAGCTGAATGCTTACGAACGCCAACAAAAGGAAATTGAGAAACAACAAGCTTTTGTTGACAGATTCCGCGCTAGTGCTACCCGCAGTACCCAAGCAAAAAGCCGGGAAAAGCAACTCGAAAAAGTTGAACGCATCGAAGCACCCACATCTGGAGTCAGAACCTTACATTTTCGCTTTCCCCCTGCACCCCGCAGTGGTCGGGAAGTTGTGAAGATTAAGGATTTAACGCATATCTATGATGATAAAATCTTATTCCTGGGTGCAAATTTGCTGATTGAAAGGGGCGATCGCATCGCTTTTCTAGGCCCCAACGGTGCAGGGAAATCCACCTTATTGCGAATCATTATGGGTACGGAAACACCTAGTGAAGGCATCGTTAGCTTAGGCGATCATAACGTTATTCCGGGTTACTTTGAGCAAAATCAAGCTGAAGCTTTGGACTTGAAAAAGACCGTGATGGAAACAATTCACGATGAAGTTCCTGACTGGAAAAACGAAGAAGTTCGCACGCTGCTCGGCAAGTTTTTATTCTCAGGTGACACTGTATTTAAATCGGTTGAAGCCTTAAGTGGAGGAGAAAAAGCACGTTTAGCATTGGCAAAAATGCTATTGCGTCCAGCTAATTTACTGATTTTAGATGAGCCGACTAACCATCTCGATATTCCAGCTAAAGAGATGTTGGAAGAAGCACTGCAAAACTATGATGGGACAGCGATTGTAGTTTCCCACGACCGTTATTTTATTTCCCAGGTGGCTAACAAAATTGTGGAAATTCGGGATGGGGAATTCCGGGTTTATTTAGGAGATTACCACTACTACTTAGGAAAAATTGCCGAGGAAAAAGAAGAAGCCAAATTAGCGGCGATCGCTGCGGAAAAAGCTGCGAAGAAAGCAGCCAAAGCAGCCAAAACTTCTGGCAAGAAAAAGTAAAATATCAAGTTAGTAGTAGTACCTTTACTTAACTACTAACTAATTTATTCATTGGCGATATCACAAAATATATGCAACAGCTGCGAAAAGTAAAAAAAGTCTAAAAAATCTCTCAATAAGTCATAAATTAAGTTAATAAGCACAAATTCACTTGCACCTGTGGTTAGCAGTGGTATCATTCGGGTATTACAAAAAGTAAAGGGCAGTTTTACTATGACCAAAGCACCTGTTGCTCCTGTGGTGCTAGTCATTTTAGACGGATGGGGCTACTGCGAGGAGACACGAGGAAACGCTATCGTTGCTGCTAAAACGCCAATTATGGACAGCTTGTGGGCGGCGTACCCGCATACCCTCATCCGCACATCCGGAAAAGCCGTAGGCTTGCCAGAGGGTCAAATGGGTAACTCAGAAGTTGGTCATTTGAATATTGGCGCTGGGAGAGTTGTACCACAAGAACTTGTACGCATCTCGGATGCAGTGGAAGACGGTTCAATCCTTAGTAACCCTGCACTGGTTAAAATTTGCCAGGAAGTTCGTTCTCAAAATGGCAAGCTGCACTTAGTGGGTCTTTGTTCTGATGGCGGGGTACACTCACATATTACCCACCTGTTCGGACTACTTGACTTAGCAAAGGATCAGCGAATTTCAGAAGTTTGTATCCACGCGATTACTGATGGTCGTGATACCTCACCCAACGAAGGTATAAAAGCGATTCAGGCAATTCAAGATTATACTAATCGCGTAGGGATTGGGCGCATTGCTACCTTGAGCGGTCGTTATTATGCGATGGATCGCGATCGCCGTTGGGATCGTGTTCAAAGAGCCTATGATGTTATCACCCAAGATGGTGCAGGCGATGGACGAACAGCCGCACAAGTCTTGGAAGCATCTTACGCCGAAGGGGTGACGGATGAATTTATTAACCCAGTCCGTATTGCTCCCGGTGCAATTGCTCCCGGAGATGGGGTAATATTTTTCAACTTCCGCCCTGACCGTGCTAGACAGTTGACTCAAGCCTTTGTTAGTCCCGAATTTACAGGCTTTGAGCGACAGAGAATCCAGCCATTATCTTTCGTGACATTTACCCAGTACGATCCAGAGTTACCCGTGACAGTGGCTTTTGAACCGCAGAATTTAACCAATATTCTCGGTGAAGTCATTGCAAATCATGGCCTAAAACAGTTTCGGACTGCGGAAACAGAAAAATACGCCCACGTCACTTACTTCTTCAACGGCGGTTTAGAAGAACCTTTTGCGGGCGAAGACCGAGAACTTGTCAGCAGTCCAATGGTAGCGACTTATGACAAAGCGCCAGTCATGTCAGCCGCCGCCGTCACCGATGTAGCGATCGCTGCCATTCAAAAAGGCATATACTCCTTAGTTGTGATTAACTATGCTAACCCAGATATGGTAGGGCATACTGGTCAAATGCCAGCCACAATCACAGCGATTGAAGAAGTTGACCGTTGTGTAGGTCGCCTTTTAGAAAGCATTATCAAAGCAGGCGGGACAACAATGATTACCGCCGACCACGGTAACGCTGAGTATATGCTAGATGAAGAGGGTAACTCTTGGACAGCCCATACTACCAACCCAGTACCCTTGATTTTGGTGGAAGGCGAAAAAGCCAAAATTCCTGGACATGGTACCAATGTCGAACTACGTAATGATGGCAAGTTAGCCGACATTGCACCTACCATTCTGGATATTTTACAGCTACCACAGCCACCAGAAATGACAGGGCGATCACTAGTCAAACCAATAGAGTTTGACTTAAAACGCGATCGTACTCCTATGCCAATTGGTCTGTAAAATAGTGCTGAGTTGAAAGTGCTGAGTGCTGAGTAAAGTCAAAATTACTCAGCACTTAGACCTCAAAACTAATTATGCTAAGAATCTTAGGAGTTAAGATTTAAAAGTAATAAAATAGAGTTTTTGAAGCCTTAACTTCCGACATCTGTTTTCAAACCGCCATAAATGAGATTGCGAACATGACAGTTACAAATATCGTACAAATTGTTTGGGCATTAGCCGCCCTGGGAATGATTGTTTTAGTATTGCTGCATAGCCCTAAAGGCGATGGGATTGGTGCTATTGGTGGACAAGCCCAATTATTTAGCAGTACCAAAAGTGCAGAAAACACCCTCAACCGAATTACTTGGGCTTTAACAGTAATTTTTCTCGGCTTAACAGTGGTTTTAAGTGCAGGTTGGCTACCCAAATAAGTATAGGGAAATGGGGAAAATGACCCTAAACCCAACACCGAATATGAGAAAAATCCTAACAGCCTTTGTCTTAACTATAAGTACAGGGCTGTTAATTATTTTTGCTCACTTTTCATCTAGCGCCACTTCTTTACCTCAAGCAAAACCTCATCCCTTACCACTTACGCTAGTTCAGTGGAATGATAATACAAACAGTGGTGATTACTTTGCTCAAGTTGCAAAAACAGAAATAGGCTATTTAGTTTGGTCACAATTTCCAGTTAAAGTTTATATAGAACGACCAATAAATGTTAGCAATCAACAGGCGGAAGACTGGGTGAAAAGTGTTATCCAGGCTGTAAATGAATGGAATATTTACTTACCTTTAAAAGTAGTAGAAAAGCCAGAATTTGCTGATATTAAAATTGAGCGAAAAGCACCACCATTACAATTATCACCAGATAAAAAAATTCCACGGGCGCGTTCTGCGTTAACTACATACCAGTTGTATACCAAGAACAACCTTTTATTACACCGTTTTACTATTCTCTTGAGTCCTAGTCAGACTGGTAATTATGTTGTTGCATCCGCACGCCATGAACTTGGTCACGCCTTGGGAATTTGGGGTCATAGTCCATCACAAACTGATGCTTTATATTTTGCCCAAGTCCGCAACCCACCGACTGTTTCAGCTAGAGATGTGAATACTTTGAAGCAAGTTTATCAACAGCCAACAAGTTTGGGTTGGGCTTTAAAGGATGAATTTATCAACAGGTAGATTATTCAAGTCAATAGTCAAATAATGAAAAAGCCGTACCAAATTGTACTCGATACAAATATATTACTTACTGGTTTACGGTCTAACCAAGGGGCATCTTATAAGCTGCTCACAATGCTGAATGATAGCCGTTGGCAGTTAAATATTTCTGCTACTTTAGTATTTGAGTACGAAGAAATTCTCAAACGAGAAAAAGAGCAGCTTAGATTGAGCAATGAAGATATTGACACCATTATCGAAGCTATTTGTAGCATTGCCAATAAATGTAGTATTTTTTATCTATGGCGACCAATAGCACAAGATCCTGATGATGATTTTATCATTGATTTAGCTGTTGAATGCCAAGCCGATTTTATCATTACTTACAACCACAAAGACTTACAAAATGCAAAAAAATTTGGTATCAGGATAGTTTCACCCAAAGAATTCTTACAAATAGTAGGAGAAATCCAATGAATAACATAAATGTACAGTTACCGGAATCTTTGTATAAACAAATTGAAGCTTTAGCTGCCAAAGAAAATATTTCTATTGAACAACTTGTAGCTATTGCTTTATCAGCACAGGTTTCTGCCTGGATGACCAAAGACTATTTAGAAGAAAAAGCCAACCGTGGTAGTTGGGAGAAATTTCAGCAAGTTTTGAGTAAAGTTCCTGAAGTAGAACCAGAAGAATACGATAAATTTTAGAATTAGTAAAATATAGCGGTTCTCACTCTAGCGAGGTACAAGCAAGAATAATTAACCGCAGATGTAGACGCGCAAGCGGCTTGCCGCAGGCTACGCGGATGAACGCAGATGGAAACAGATACGTTTGTACCTCAGTAGAATAGGAAACTCTATAGCTGTAATGATTTGCTACAGTTGGTTTTAAATTTTGTATATTCACTTTATAAAAGCTTATAAATTAAAGAACTCTGAAGAGAAATTTGCCACTTTAATCAATCAATCACGCACTGAAAAATTTGCTCAACAGTTAGATTTAAATTTAAGAATGTTGGGGATTCTATACGTTCATTTCCTCTAAACTGTTTACCACGATATTCCCCTTCTTCACTTAAAGAGTAAATTGTGATTGTTGACTGTTTAGGGTCGCCTATTAACTCTTTACTACCCAAAGCTGCATAATCTACAATCCAATATTCTGGGATACCCATTTCTTCATAGTCAGCCAACTTTTTATGATAATCATCTCGCCAATTAGTACTGACAACTTCGATGACTAATGGGATGGAATCTGATTGACTGAGGATTGATTGTTTCTCCCACAGTGGTTCATTGATCAAATTAGAAAAATTCATTAATAAAACATCTGGATAGTAACCTGATATTTTATTTGTTGGCTTCACTGTAGCGGTTTTAGGTATACCGTAATTCAGCTTCAGACGAAGACACTCATACCCTAAAATCATTGTTAAAAATGCTACTATTTGCTCATGCTTCCCTGGTGGTGGCGGCATTTGAACAATCTCTCCATCGTGTAATTCATAACGAATATTTTCTGGTTGTGTAGCCAAAAAATCTAAAAATTCATTAAATGTAAATAATTTTTGGAGAGATTGTGTCATTCTTTCTACGTCAGTTTAAATATGAAATGTCCTAAGCTCCCCAACTCAGACGTACAGGTCGCTCGACTAAAACTTCCTTATACAATTCTTCTAACTGTGTAATATTTTTATTTAATGTATATCGCTCTAAAACGCGATTTCTAGCTTTTTGTCCTAGCAGAGTTGTTAATTCTGGATGATCTTGGCAGAGTGGTAGAAGGGTTTTTAATTGCGATCGCACTGTTTTAGTACTTAAAACTATACCAGCCCCTTTCTCTAAAACTTCTCCGTCCGCACCAACATCTGTAGCTATACAAGCCCCTCCACAGGCCATTGCTTCTAACAAAGACAAAGACAATCCTTCTACTAAAGATGGCAAAATAAACACATCGGCACCCCGTAAGATTTCGATGCGTCTTTCTTCTTCCGCCACAAAACCTAACCAAATAACGCCGTATTCTGCGCCATAAAATTGCTCTAAAGAAGCTCTTAAAGGGCCATCCCCTACAATTAATAACTTACTCCCCTCGCTCATTCCTGACTGTTTCCAAGCCCGCAAGAGAGCTTCGACATTTTTTTCTGGGGCTATGCGTCCTTGGTAAACAAATAAGCGTTCTGCTTGAAATTCTGCTTTAACTGTCGAATATCCTGGTGAATATTTAACTGTATCTACACCATTGGGAATAACTGCAATATTTTTGTCTCGTACACCCATCCGTGCCAATAATTCTCGCTGAATTTGCGAAAATACAATCACGCGATCGTAGTTATCTAAAAAAGGTGCGTACAACTGATAAGCTATAAGCTGGGTTCCCGATATCAGTTTTGCCCCTTTACCAGCAAACGGCGTATGAAAAGTAGCAACTAAAGGTAAATTTAGTTGTTCGCAAATTTCTGGCAAAACAAAATCCAGCGGCGACAAAGTTAAAGAAGCATGAACAATATCCGGCTTAATTTCTCTTAAAGATTCTGTTAAAACTTTTGTCGCTTTCAGTGCCGGAATTGTATAAACTTGAGATTTATAAATAAAAGGTAACGATACTTCTTGGAATTTCGGCCAGTTATCCGGTTCAGGTTCTTCTTGGGCAAAGTGCAGAAAACTAACTTCATGTCCCCTATCTAGTAAGGCATTGGTTATTTCTCGGCTATAGGTGACATTGCCACAAAACGGCGATTTTTTTCCAATCCAGGCTATACGCATTCTTTAAAATTAGTTATAAGAAAGCTGGTTTTATTTTATTTATGATTTTTGCGCCTTAGCTGTATTTGACTAGAACCTGATTTTACTAAACAATTTTGTGCTGAAAAAGCACCGATATCAACTATTACTCACTTTGCTGATTAGCTGATGAAAACAATCGATGTTCGGATTGATTAACTTTAATGAATAAGCTGTGAATTTTACACTTGGAATACAACTTTATTCTGCGTAATCTCAGGTTTATTCCCAGCGAAGAGGCACGAAATTATTGATGAGTTCAGTTTACCATGAAATCAAAGTCAATAATAAATTCTTGTTTTTGTCAAGCAGACTTATGGGAATTATACCAAGTTAAAATCCCACCAAAAAATGCGATCGCAGCTAGTCCCAAAAAGACAGCTTTCAATCCAACAAAGGTTTCGGCTACGCCTGCTAGTGCTAAAGGTAAAGTTAAGGCAATATTAATGACATTATTTTGCAAACCAAATACTTTACCCCGCATTTCTGGGGGAGTTTCTGTTTGAATTGCAGTTTGCATTGGAATGCCAACTAACGCGCCAAAAATCCCTAAGATAGCCACAAACAATAATACCAACCACAATTGTGTTGTAAATAAAGCCAAACCAATTAAAGATGCTGCCATTCCTAAACAACCATACAAGCCGAGTTGAGAATAGGAAAAGCGTTGTCCAAACTGTCCTAAAATTGTTGCGCCAACGGCAATTCCTACACCACCTGCTGCTAGTAAAAAGCCAAATTGCGAAGCTTTTAAATTCGGTATAACTTCTGCCATCCGCACTGCCAACACTGTTAAAGCGGCAAAGACAGAAAACAAAATAATCAGTCTGACTAAAGCATTCCGCACTTGATGATTAGCTTTGAGGTAAGCAAAACCATCACGTAAGTCTGAGAAAACATGAGGAAATTCCGTATCGGGAGCGTGGGGTTTTTCTTTAGTAGCCAATAACATTAAAATTACACCTGCGATCGCATAACTGCCACCTACTAAAATTTCTTTACCCAAACCATTGCTACCACCAAACTGCGCCCATATACTATCTGCGATCGCTAAAATCGGTTCACCGATGGCAAAGCCAATAATCACTGAAGCCATCATAGTTGTTGTATACAGGGAGTTTGCCGAAAGTAAGTGCTGTTCTTCGACTACCAACGGAATTGCTGCTTGTTCCGCTGGTGCAAAAAACTGTGTCAGTGTGGAAACCAAAAAAGTCACACCTAAAATTATGGCAAAACCTACTGGTAAAACTCCGATGGGTTGCCAATCATGAGTTAACCACAACAATAAAGGAATCACCAAAACCAAAATACCCCGCCAAATATTTGTTGCAACTAAAACTGCTTTTTTTGACCAACGATCTACAAATACTCCAGCCACCGAACCAAATAATACGGCTGGAATCGTAAATGCCATCATCAATGCTGATACCCAACCACTAATGCTTTGACTACTTGCTTGAAAGTGACTATTGATTAAAGCAATCATCAATACTAAGTACACTTTATCAGCCAGTTGGCAAAACACTTGCCCACCCCAAAGTGCTAAGAAATTCGGGTTTTTTAATACAGGTAAAAATCCCTGCTGTTGTACTTTGTCTGAATTCGCTTCACCGCCAGAACCATTCCCAACTGTTTTTTCGGTTGCAGCTGCGACTGGTAAACTTTTTTCCTTGCGACTGGGGGCAATATTGACAACTGTATCCGATGTCCATTCTTTATCATTGGTTGAAACATCGGGTTTAGAAATTTCTTGGTTGTAAATTTGACTATTTGTAGATATGGGAACAGACTTCAAATGATTAGTCACATTAGAAGTATTTGCCCGACTCGGTTTTTTGGTGTGGTTTGGTGATAAGGGAAGGATTTTTCGATCCAAATCAGATGGTTGCATCATGGTTGGTTGGCAGCAAAATAAGAATCTATCAGGGTAGCGGAGCGAATAGAATGGCCTAAATGATACTGAGCATACTGACGTAAAATCTGCTCAATCGATAACCAGCCATTATCTCTAATTCCATCAATTTGCATTATCTCTGGTTGTGACAGTTGTTGGAGCAGAGCCAATTCTTTAGCACTCAAACGACAGGAAATAACTGGAATTTCTTGTCGATGGACAACAGTCTCGTAACTAGGGATAGGAGAATTTGCTGATGGGGAAAATTCGGAATGATTTCTATTTTCCCATTTTTCTTTCTCGCGTTTTCTGCGTAAACTTTCCCATGCCTCTAAACAAATTACCCCACCAGCAGGAACACTAAATCCGACTTGCCAGTAGGGCTTAGTCAAGTCTGGCGTGAGAAGCTTTTGAGTTAAACAACAGGTTTGGATTTGTGGTGTTAGTCCTGCCAAAACTAAAAGTTGAAACACGCCCAAAGCCAGATATGCGTACACAGATGATATTTCAGCTTTTGGGATGATTTCTAATTGATGAAGATGTGCATTCAGTAACTCATAAAGTTCTTCTTGGGGTTGTTCACTCAAAGCCTGAGACAAGGCGATTTCTGCTAAATATTGACCTGCGGCTAATTTGCCTAAATCTTGAGCTAAACCAGGGTAGGTTTTTAGGGTTTGTGCTTGAGTAATTTTATCGAGCGATCGCCCTTTAGCAATCAGTAGTTCATTCACAACAAACATTCCACTCCGACCACCCAGGCTAGAGTTATGCTTACGCGCCCCTGGTGCAACTGCTCGAATCAGACCAAACTCTCGTGTCAAAATTGTCACTATCCTGTCTGACTCGCCCAGCACCTGAGTTTTAAGATTAATACCAGTTGCTTTATAAGTTTTACTCATGAATCATTAGTCATCAGTCACTAGTCATTAACAGCCAGTGTATGGGGTGGTTTCGCCGACTTTCTCACTGGCGTTCATTAGCTGCGGAGGAAAGACAAAGGACAAATGACTATTCCCCTTTCTCCAGATTATCGCGCTGGCGGAGCAAATCGATACCACGAGATGTCCCCAATCTTGTAGCACCCGCTAGGATTAAGTCTAAAGCTTGTTCGTGAGTCCGAATACCCCCAGAAGCTTTAATTCCTATGCTGTCTCTAACTATTTCTTTCAAAAAACGCACATCTGCTAATGTAGCACCGCCATTCCAACCTGTACTGGTTTTTAGAAATGCTGCACCCGCATCCATACATATTTCTGCTGCCAGCCTTTTTTCAGCATCTGTCAGTAGACTAGTTTCTAAAATTACCTTGACTGTTTGCCCTGTTTCTTCACAAATCTCAGCAATTTCTCGGTGAACTTCCTCTGTTTTCCCCACTTTCAACCAGCCTAAGTTAAGCACTAAATCTAACTCAGTAGCGCCATTTTCTACTGCTTCTTGCGCTTCATAAAGCTTAACGGCTGAAGTTGTGGCTCCCGTCGGAAAACCAATCACAGTACAAACTTTTGGCTTTTTGTTTTGTAGGAGTTCAGCTGCTTGTTTAACGTGGGTGGGGTAAATGCAAACCGCCGCAAAGTTAAATCTATATGCTTGTTCACACCATTGCTCAACCTGCTCTGGAGTAGCCGTTGGCGTTAACAGGGCGTGATCGATAAATGGCGCAATATCAATATCTGGATAGTCTGCTGCCATTGAACTTTTGCCTATGAATGATTATTAAGCTTTATAAAAAATTAAGACATTTATTATATATTAAACCACATTAACTAGGAATTTGACTCCAAAACTAGCTAATTATTCAGATTATATTTGGAGATATTTTGATTTTATTTAACTATTGTAACTAAATTTATGGATTTTTAGACAATTTGTGCTTGCAGCAATGCCACAGTTTTTTCTTAATTAACTCCTAAAAAATCAAGAATAGTTTTAGCTAATGCCTGAGACAGCAAGTAAGGTACACCATTACCAATGGATTTAAACATATTAGTCAAAGACATTAGATCAGGAAGTACAAAATTTTCTGGTAAAGATTGTATGGCTAAAGCTTCGGCTACAGAAATTCGCCGCATTTTATAAGGATGTAAATGTACTTCATTATTGCCATAGCAAGCTGTGGGAGAATAACGCCAACGGTGCAGACGTTTAAATGATTTTTTAGAATCATCTCCTTCATCAACAGTCGCAAATTTACTCATCCCGGCTCTGGGTTGAAAATAATGCTGAGTATTAGGATGATGCTGAACGTTATTTTTTCTAAACCAAAACTCCACAGTTAATTCGGGAATAATATGATCAGGACAAGGTAATAAAGAATCCACTTGAAATGATTGATATTTTGGCCAAGAACAAGCTGAGATTCTTACTTGAGAATGTGTTATGTATTTTTGCCATAACCCTAGATTTAGTTGTTTTTTTATTTGATTTTGATTGATAAAATACTGATGAAAACCTATCAAAATAATTCTTTCTCTATCTTGAGGTACACCATATTCAAGAGCATTAATTAAGCGTTCGGTTAAAACATAGCCAGCTTGCTGCAACCGAATTTTTAAAGATTCAAAAAATAACCGATGTTTTTTGGTTCGCCATAATCCTTTAACATTTTCAAATAAAAAGAAATCAGGCAGATTCTGGCAAATAAGTTCAATATAAACTTCAGATAGTTTCCCGTTACTGCCCAAGTAGCCTTGATTTTTGCCACCAACTGAAAAATCAGGACAAGGCGGCCCACCAATGAAACCAATAATATTATGAGACTTGCGACAATCTTTGACTAGTTCTAATAAACCTTGTGCTTGTATTCCCTCAAGCAACTTACTGACATCACCGGTTTCTCCATAATGATATCCATATTCAGGCAGTGGTAATTGAAGTAATTCTCTAGAATAGCGGTAAGCAGCCATGAAAGGTGAGAAAATTTCATTGACATACACAATCTTAAAACCGCTATGTTCAAAGCCTAAATCGAGAAAACCAGCACCAGCAAAAAATGAGAAAATTGCAGGGCGATCGCTATTCATTAGCAATTTTAATCAGGACACATTTAAATTTACCATTTATCGCATTGGTATCTCAATCACAAACTCAGTACCCTGATTTAATTCAGAATGATAAAATAAATTTCCTTGATGCTTGTCAACTACAATCTGGTAACTAATTGACAACCCTAAACCAGTACCACCACCTACATCTTTCGTGGTAAAAAATGGGTCAAATATTTTTTGACTAATATCTTCTGGGATACCACTACCATTATCTGCGATCGTAATTCTGATCATCCGGGATGCTGTCAGTTCTGTGCAAATTTTAATTTGAGGATGCTCATTATTTTGTCTATTTTGCTTATCTACAAAATTACCTCTAACAGCATCAATCGCATTACTCAAAACATTCATAAAAACTTGATTCAGTTGGCCTGCATAACAATTTACTTCTGGTAAATCAGCATATTCTTTAATTACAACAATTTCATGTAAAGTATTTTTTTCTTTTAATTGATTTTGCAGAATCATTAAAGTATTATCGATACCCTGATGAATATCAACAGGTTTCATATCAGATTCATCTAAGCGAGAAAAGTTCCGTAAACCTAAAACAATATCTCGAATCCGGGAACTACCCATTTTCATCGAATCTATTGTTTTAGGTAAGTCATCAACCAAAAATTGCAAATCTATTTCTTCAGTTTTTTCGGTAATTATCGGTGTTGGCTCTGGATATTCTTGTTGATATAAATCCATTAATTCTAGTAAATCACTTACATAATCACTAGTATGTACAATATTGCCATGAATAAAATTGATGGGATTATTAATTTCATGGGCAATACCTGCAACCATTTGACCCAAAGAAGACATCTTTTCACTTTGAATTAATTGGGCTTGAGTTCTTCTTAACTCCTGGAGTGCTTGTTGCAATTTATCATTTTTATCTTTAAGTTCATTTGTTCTTTCTGCAACTTTTGCTTCTAAATTATGATTATATTCTTCTAATTGCTGCTTAGTTTGATTTAAATTTTCATAGAGTATAGCATTCTCCAGAGAAATTGTAGCTTGACTGGTTAAAAGTTTGATAACTTCTAGGCGATCGTTTGTAAAGGCAGCTGTAGCTAAATTATTTTCTAAATACAGTATCCCAACTAATTGATTTTGATTAATCATCGGAATACACAACAAACTTTTTGGTTGCTGTCGTATAACATACATATCTGTTGCGAGAAATCCTTGATTTATTGCATCATCAATCACTAATATTTCTCGACTACGTTTAACATAGTTAATTACTGCCAGTGGCACATCACTGCAAGATTCTAAATCAATTGAAGTAAATTCTGTATAGACAGAGGCTAAATTAGCGATCGAACTAATAGCTCTGACAGTGAAACCGGAATTATCCGCTTCATTCAAAACTAGAACACATTTAGATGCACCTACATTCTCCATCACAACTGTCATCAGAGTTGACAGCAAATCTTTAAGATTAATTTCTCCTGATAGCGCCTGAGAAGCTTTAATTACCGATGCTAAATCTAGCATATCTGAAATACTAGTGTTAGAACTCACAAAAGTGTTATGACTGCTGAGAGAAGTCTGTACATTATGAGTCGATGATGTACTTAATTCTGGTTCTCTGTATTTCTTGATATCTTGGCTGAGTTTTTCTTCCTGAATAATGGAAACGAGTAAATAAGGATAGCGTTTTTGCAAATCTTGAGCTTTAGTTAATGCTCCCCAACGTACATAACCGTAGTAAGCATCAGTTAAGTAAGTTTTAGCAATCTTTTCTTTACCCCAAGTTAAATAGAAATTAGCAGCCAATTCATTAGCTAAGGCCTCTTCATGGATAAATTCATTTTCCTTTGCCGAAGAAATAGCAAGATCATAAAACTCTATTGCTTCTAGATATTGGTTTAAAACTCGATATCTTTCAGCTTCTACTAAATAAAATTTATTCAAGTAATTGCTAGATGAACTTATTGACCACCTTTGCATTCTTTCTTGATTCGCTCCAATCTTAGCCAACATTTCCGCCTGTTGAGCAGAGTCAACCTCATGATATATAGCTAACCGAGCTAGGGAATCATAAAAGAAAAATTGTGGAAATGTAAATTGACCAATTCCCCCAGATAAATACTTTTCTGCATTGATTGCATAATCAATGGCTTCATAATATTCCTTTAGTAAATAACATAGATGTAGCTTACATAAATAAAAATATAACAGAGCATTTATATCGTTAGCTTCTCTGTGGATAGAAAGTAATTTTTCCTCATTGTAAATTTCACCTATTAAAAAACAAGGATTTTGAACATTATCTTTTAAATTTAAAACTGTCTGTCGATATATTTCAATCCAGTAGAAAACCCTATCTTGCTTAATATGCTTAACAGCATAACTGTAGTTTGCCATTTCTATTTCTAGAGAGTTTAGTACTTTCCCACTAAAATATGAAATATAGCAGTATGCTTTTAGAGAATAGGCAGCAAATTCTAAATCACCAGCTTCTAAACCTAGCGAATAGGCTTCTAAAAGATATTTTAAAGATTCCCTAACAGGGTCTTGCCAATGTTTGACATGGGCGTTAAATGTCTGGATAACCTTAGCATTAATTTCTTTATTGTTGAATTTAGACAATAAGCTTGTAGCTAATTTGCCAAATTTATAGCCAGATTCAATATCTTCTACTACTCCACAAAGCATAAATCCATAACAAACATACACATACGATGAGAATGAAGAATTACCATATTCCAGAGATAAATTTATCTGTTTTAAAACCATCAAAGGAAATAGGTTAGGAATTACGGTGTAGGCTAAAGCAAGAGTACTAGATAAAACACGCATAACTGCTAATGCTGTTACATCTTGCATAATTGGTAAATCTATTAAACTATCAATACTCCTATTAATAAAGTATTGATTTGTTTCATTCATTGCCTGTTGAATGTCTAATTGGCTGGGATCTTTGGGAAACTCAACGCCGAATAATTTCAAAAAATCTAGTCCAGCTTGGACACCTTCTTGCGCTTTGTTTTGCGCTCCGTATGCCTGAATAGTAATCTCAATTACTTTAACTTTATCCAAGTTTGTCTTTGCATTAACTAAAACTAGTTGAACAAGTTCCTCTGCTTGTGTAAAGTCTCCATTTAAATATGCTGCTTCTGCTGCTGTTTCCCATAGCGATAAAGTTAGTCTATATTCAGTATTCCAACTAGATTTGGTAAGTAGTTTAATTCCTGTATCTAAATATTTCAAAGCTGCGGAATAAGCTGTTGAAGCTAAAGCTTTACGTCCAGCAGTAAGATTCATTTCGGATAGTTCATAACGCTGCTGTGGATTGGTAATCAAATCTATGGCTATATTAAATTGATTAACTAACTCAAAAATTTTTTCTTCTCTTTCTATTAAGGTAATATTTTTGATTAAAAGTAATCCAATTTTTAAATGAGTTAATTTTTTTTGTTCATTGGCAATTAAAGAGTAAGCTGCTTGCTGTACACGGTCATGTACAAATTTATATTTAGGAAGCTGATAATTATCAATAATTGATTTATTGACAGTATTATGATTAATAATTTCTAGTTTTGCATAATCATCATCTGATAAAAAAATATACCCATCACTTTGGGGAATGATTAGACCTTCTATTAACGATGGCCATAAATCTGATGCAGTATCAATAACAGATTTTTCACAGATAATAGCTAGAGTCTTTAAGTCAAACTCGTTGCCAATACAAGCTGCTAATTGTAAAATATTTTGTGTATTTTGTGGCAATTTTTCTATTTGAATTGCCATAAAATCTACAACATCATCTGTAAAAGTGAGAGTTTTAATTTTTGCTAGATTATATTGCCAATATCCCGCTTCAAAATTTAAGGTTATTAGCCCTTCATCATATAAGGCTTTGAGAAATTGTGTAGCAAAAAATGGATTGCCTTGAGTTTTAGCAAATACCATTTGTGTTAAAGGTATAGCTAAGACTTCTGAACAATGAAGTGTATCGGTAATTAAATAGTTTAAACTAGACTGATTTAATGGGCGAAGTTGAATTTGGCTGATTTGTGTTCCAGTTTTTTTAATTTCATTTAAAGTTAAAATTAAAGGATGAATATTGAAAACTTCATTATCCCTGTATGCACCAATTAATAATATGTTACCGGGGATGGATTCTGTACGGTTTGTTTCGCTTACAATGGCAGGAGAACTAGTTTCGCCCATTAAAAATTGGATAAATTTTAAAGAAGCATGATCTGCCCATTGTAAGTCGTCCAAAAATATGACTAGGGGCTGGTCTTTTGTGGCGAATACTTGGATAAATTTCTGGAGCAATAAGTTGAAACGATTTTGAGATGCACTTCCAGATAATTCTGTAATTTCTGGTTGTCTACCAATAATTCTTTCTAATTCAGGAATGACATCAATGATTATTTGTCCCTGTGTTCCTAATGCAGATAATATATTGTCTTTCCATTGTTGAATTTGAGTGTCACTTCCGGCTAATAATTGCCCAATTAAGCCACGTAAAGCTTGGATAAAAGCTGATAATGGAATGTCACGTTGAAATTGATCAAATTTACCTTTGATAAAATAACTACGTTGTCTAACGATTGGTTTATGAATTTCATTAATGACAGCTGTTTTGCCAATACCAGAGGAACCTGTAACTAATACTATTTCTGTTTGAGTATTAGCTACCCGCTCAAAAGTATTCAGTAAAGTTTCGACTTCGCGCTGTCGACCATATAGTTTTTCTGGAATATTAAATTGACTAGATATATCCTTCAGTCCTAATTCAAAAGGTAATATATTTCCAGTTTCTTGCCATTGTTTTTGACATATTTCTAAGTCATGCCTGAGTCCATGACCACTTTGATAACGGTCTTCGGCATTTTTGGCGATTAATTTACTAATAATATCAGATAGAATTGATGGAATATTAGGATTAAGAGAGTTAATTTTTGGTGGCTGTTTGGCAATATGAGAATACACTAGTTCCATTGGATCGGAACTGATGAATGGTAGATTTCCAGCCAATAGTTCAAAAAAAGTTATACCCAAAGAATAAAAATCACTACGGTAGTCAATAACTCGATTCATTCGTCCTGTTTGTTCAGGGGAAATATAAGCTAGAGTACCTTCTAAAATATTGGGATTCGTAAATGATTGAACTTCTTTTGGCAAAAGTGTAGAGATACTGAAGTCAATAAGTTTGATTTCTTCTGTATTTGGGTGAATTAAAATATTAGCAGGTTTGATGTCTTTATGAATAATCCGATTTCGATGGAGTAGTTCTAATGTTGTGGTAATTTTAACGGCAATATTAAAAAAATTGTTTAAAGAAAGGTCACTTTCGCCAATTTTATATTTTTCTAAGCGCCATTCCTTGAGAGATATACCCCCAAAATCTTCCATAGTCAGAACATAGCCGTTGCGATAGTTTTCTAGGCTATATGGTTTGACGATACCTGGAATTTCCAGATTTTGAGTGATAGTGTATTGATTACGAAACTGGGCAATTTCTGTAAAAGTGGGATATTCATTCCGCATCAATTTGAGAACGACGGGTTTTTGGTCTTTTTCTCTCACCCCACGATATACTAAGGTTTTACTACCAGAGTATATTTGCTCAGTAATTTGATAACCAAATATAGGGTATATCGTGTCTGATACTGTTAACATCTCAGCCTGTACTTATGTCTAATGACTATTGTTTCAGTATTCCCAAAAATAAATTACCAATATCATGAGAGTCGCAAAATTTTATTTAAGGTATTTATAATCACTATAGAGAATGTAATAAATGTATAAATTTTAATTAAAATCTAGGGCTAAAAAATACCTAATACTACTGTAGTAAAAAGCTTATATAGCAATCCTGTCTGAGTTGTGAAAAATATTCTTTTTAACGAACCGCAAAGGACACAAAGGACACAAAGAAAGAGAAAAAAGAGAAGAAAGAGAATTTATCAAATGATTTAGGATGGCTATATGTCAGATATAGTTATGAATTATGGAACAAGAATCTATCTTAAAAAGATAATCGAGTAGAGAGATCAAAAACTCTACTCGATTAATTTTGGCAATTTATTGACTACTAGTAATGTTATTTCTTTCTAGAAAATTTACAATTGGTAGTACTTTTCTAGTAAAAATCTAGAAAACTATACTATATTTAACCGAGATTGAATGAGAATTTGGAGAAACAACTATTAAAGACAACAGAAAGCAAGGCAAGTTTGAACTTTACTTAATTTTCTGTTTAATAAAGGTGACTACCTGGGCTAACTGTTTTTTCAAACCATCTATTTCAGTTTGCATTTGGGCTATTTTCTCATTCAGTGCTTTAATTTCTGCTAAAGAAGCTGCTTCAACAGGAGATGTTGAGGTTAGTGGCGAGTTGTCAATACTGGCTGTAGCTACTGTTTCATGTTCTGCGATCGCACTTGTACTAGTTGTACCTGTACTAGTGCCATTTTTGGCTGCACCTACTCCTACTAAAGCTGGTTCAGAACGTGGCAACTTGGCTTTAGCCATTGCCGATTTAATCGCATCAATCAGTTGCTTTTTATCAAATGGTTTACCCAGAAAATCAAAGTATTCAAATGGTTCGGGGATTTTTTCGGTAACTTCTTCCTTGCGACCAGACATGATCACTAAAGGAATTTTTCTTAGCTCCGGCTGGGCTTGAATTTGTTGAAAAACTTCCCAGCCACTCATTTTTGGCAGTAGGAAATCTAACATAATCAAGCTGAGTTTTTCTTGACGGATAAAATTAAGTCCTTCTACCCCGTCTTTTGCTTCCAATACCTCGAAGTTACCTGGAGGTAACATTTCTCGGACTTTTACCCTGACAACGGTAGTGTCATCGATAACTAAAATTTTGTTACTGGCCACGACTGATTTCTCTAACAGAAAATTTAAGTTGCATTACGGCTATGCCGCTTGACCTTGAGAGTCATCCCACTATATCTAAATTTGTTATGGATTGGGGGATAGTATATTTCGGTATAAATAGCTGGAGATTTATCTAGGATTTATGACTTCGTTACAACCAGGGGAATTTAAGTCCGAAATTATGGCTATGCCTAGCTGGTTACGTCGCCCTATTGGCAAAGCCAGTGAAATTTCCACCGTACAAAGCATTATTAAACAGCGCCAAATTCACACAATTTGCGAAGAGGGACGTTGCCCTAACCGGGGAGAGTGCTATGCCCAAAAAACGGCTACTTTTTTGCTGATGGGGCCAACCTGCACCCGTGCTTGTGCTTTTTGTCAAGTTGATAAAGGCCATGCACCGATGCCTCTTGATTTAGCAGAACCTCAGAAGATAGCAGAGGCAGTCCAACTTCTGGGATTAAATTATGTGGTGTTAACTTCTGTGGCGCGGGATGATTTGCCAGACCAAGGGGCGGGACATTTTGTCAAAACAATGGAGGCGGTGAGGCAGTTAAACCCTAGAACTCAAATTGAAGTACTCACACCAGATTTTTGGGGTGGTGCGGGTGTGGGTGAGGTCGGACAGCGCCAACGGATTGAATTGATTGTGAATGCCAAACCTGCTTGTTTTAATCACAATATTGAAACGGTACAACGGCTAGCTGGCCGAGTGCGTCGGGGGGCAAAATACGATCGCTCCCTGCAAGTCTTGGCTATAGTGAAAGAAATTGACCCGACTATTCCCACCAAGTCTGGTTTAATGCTGGGACATGGCGAAACTGTCGCAGAAGTTCTCGAAACAATGGCAGATTTAAGAACTATAGGCTGCGATCGCTTAACTATTGGTCAGTATATGCGTCCTTCCTTAGATCATCTGCCAGTACAAAAATACTGGACTCCAGAGGAATTTGATGAGCTTGGTAGTTTAGCATGGAAAATGGGCTTCACTCATGTCCGTTCTGGGCCGCTGGTTCGCAGTTCCTACCATGCAGGAGAAGATACAAGTGTGAAGCCTGAAGTCTGAATAAGCACTCATTACTCACCACCCCTCCCTCGCTAGACAAATATTTTTAACGAATCTTGGTAATTGGTGCAGCTATTTGGTATTTCTGAAAAAGTCATGACATTAAGGAGAACCTCTTATGGCTACTCAAAACAAAAGTTCCGCAGTGGCAGACAGTGGAGCAAAGCCTCCCTATCCATTTCGTACAGGTTGGGCATTGCTGCTTTTAGCTGTTAACTTTTTGGTAGCAGCCTACTATTTCCACATCATTGAATAATTAGAAGTGGGCTGGTGCTGCTCAAATCGTGCCTTTGAATAAACCTTTGGGGCGAATGAGCAGCACCAAAATCATAATTAGCAGGGCAATACCTTGCTTGTACTGTGAACCCAACCAAATGGTACTCACTTCCTGAGCAATGCCAATGATAAAAGCTGCGGCGATCGCTCCGTAGGGATTCCCAATTCCGCCTAAAATTACTGAAGCAAACAAAGGCAAAATTAAAAACCATCCCATATTTGGACGCACAGCAGTAATTAAACCGTACATACTGCCCCCTAAAGAAGTGAGGATGCCGGCAATCAGCCAAGTCCAAAGGATAACTTGTTCAACATTGATACCGGAAACTCTGGCTAAATCTAAATCATCTGCTACGGCTCGCATCGCTTTACCAATTTTGGTGTTTTGCAGGAGGTAATGCAGCCCCACAATTGCTAACACAGCTAGACCTAAAACCAGAAGTTGATTTTGGGGGATTTTGACACCAAAAAATTCCCAAGCAGAAGTGACAGGAACATTGTAGTTTTGGTTTTTGCCACCCCAAACTAAGATGATGCCATTACGTAAAAATAAAGCTAGACCAATAGAAATAATAATTAGCGTTGTGGAAGTAGCACGAATTAAGCGCATCTTTGACCACAACAACTTCTCCGCTAACAGCATAGCGGCAACGGTTCCAACCGCTGCCAAAATCATCGATAGCCAGATATTGACCCCAGCTGCATTTACCAACAGCGTCAAATAAGCTCCTAAAGTCAGAAAATCACCATGAGCAAAATTCGATAACCGTAAAATCCCGTAGGTAAGTGTCAGACCAACCGCAGCTAGAGCAATAATGCTCCCTAAAGCAATACCATTAACAATTAGTTGTATAACTTGTACATCCATGATTTTTAAGCAAATTAGTTACTCTCAAGAAATTAGACTTGGGTGATTTATTCAAAAACTATTGTTACGTCTGTTACCATAAACAGTAAAAATTAGAGTTTGTGAACAATCAAGATTTGTGAGCTAATATACATAGAATCTTGTTCGCAATTTTGCGCCAGGCTAAACTTGTTCAACGGTCTAGTTGACCATGCAGCAGTATTCAAGCTTACCAGAACAAAACTCACAGGTAGATGCAACGCCAAGTCTTTTGGCAACAATTCAACAACTCCGTGCCGAGTTGTGGTTAGAGTGCAGCTTGAACAAGTTGCAAAGTCGCCTGAATGATTACCTAGTTTCTGTTTCTGCGTCTACTGTACATGTAGAAGCAACAGCAGCAGAAATTTTTCAAACAGTGGTCGATGAACTCGATATTGCTTTGAATAATAGTAGAGTAGCGATCGCTCTGCCTCAACCACAAACAACATTGGCTCAAATTTGTTATGTTTCAAATTCTGCATCAGCCCTAGAAGTCACACCTCAAAAAGGCAAAAAACTACGGTTGAAATTAACGCAGATGGTGGAAGTTGCAGACTTGCAGAGCCTCGCTAGTCAACAACCACCAAGTGCTTGGCCTTTAACCAGTGATTCTGAGACGATTGGCTGGCTAATTATTGCTAAAGCACCACAAGAAGTTCTGACAGCATCACAAATACAACTGAAATCAGAATTATTCACCAGAGTCACCCAACAGCTGACTAATGCTCTGGCACAGTTGAAACAAATACAATCTTGGCAGCAAATTTCACAAAATATTGGTAGTTCTAATCAAGAACTCGAAAGAACCAATCAACTCAAAAATCAGTTCCTCGCTAATACCAGCCACGAAATTCGCACACCTCTGAGTTCGATTATCGGATTCACTCATTTACTGTTAGCTCAAGGTTACGAACC
The DNA here is from genome assembly GCF_014697615.1 of Nostoc sp. FACHB-280. Taxonomy (GTDB): domain Bacteria; phylum Cyanobacteriota; class Cyanobacteriia; order Cyanobacteriales; family Nostocaceae; genus Nostoc_B. Next base: position 22,869 of record NZ_JACJSD010000050.1, read on the forward strand.
CAGCCGGGAACGTCATCAAGAATATTTAAATATTATTCAGTCGAGTGGTAAACACTTGTTAGCACTGATTAACGATATTTTAGACCTCTCCAAAATAGAAGCTAATCAATTAGAAGTCCAACCAGAAGAAGTCAATGTGCCAGAACTATGTCGTAATGTTTTGGCATTAGTCAAAGAGAAAGCCGCTAACAAAGGCTTAAAACTGCGCTTAGAACTCGACTCCAGCGTAACAACTTTAGTTGCTGACCCCTTACGCCTCAAGCAAATGCTGTTAAATTTGCTCTTCAATGCTGTGAAGTTTACTTGTAATGGTGAAGTGGGTTTAAAAGTAATCTCACAAGCTGAATTTGTCAATTTTACAGTTTGGGATACAGGGATTGGAATTTCTCAATTAGACCAAGAGCAACTTTTTCAACCTTATTTTCAGATTGCTAACTCGGTAACTAACCGTGATGAGGGTACAGGCTTGGGTTTAGTTGTCACCAAGAAACTTGCGGAAATTCACGGGGGTTCCGTAGAAGTAGAATCAGAACTGAATCAGGGTTCACGTTTTACGATTATTCTGCCTGTGAAACCAGTAACAGAAGTGCAGGAGTATCAGAAGGCTCAAATAGATACAACAGATATCACAGCCTTAGCTGCATCAAATGTCGTCCCTAGTTCTAACTTCCGAATTTTATTGGTAGAAGATGATTTACCCAATGGCCAGTTGATGCAAACTTATCTTGAGAGATTGGGTTATCAGGTAACTTGGATTAAAAATGCTACAGCAATGTGGTCAACTTTGGCACAGCAAACACCAGGGTTAATTTTAATTGATATTCAGTTACCCGATGAAAACGGGCTACAAGTGGTAAAACAACTACGTCATCACTCAGAGTATCAAAGGATTCCAGTCATCGCTCAAACTGCAATGGCGATGAAAGGCGATCGCGAAACTTGTATCGCATCAGGAGTCAATGAATATATTTCTAAACCACTGGATTTGCCACTCTTAGAAGCTTTGGTAGCTAAGTATATACAACTACCACCAGCAACGGAAGCATCGCCCAGCTAAAACACAGATTTCCTGTACACCTCTACAATGGAATTTGTGGGGAAATGTCAGGAATTCAAAATGAAATTGTCGGAAAAATTAGAGCAACTCAAAGCCTTATTTGGCGAAATGGAACGCGCCTTAATTGCTTATTCTGGCGGTGTAGATAGCACTTTAGTAGCGAAGATTGCTTATGATGTTTTAGGCGATCGCGCTTTGGCTGTAACAGCAGTTTCGCCTTCACTATTACCAGAAGAATTAGAAGACGCAAAAATTCAAGCCGCAACTATTGGGATTACGCATCAAGTTGTGCAAACAAATGAGATGGAAAATCCTAACTACACATCAAATCCCGTCAATCGCTGCTATTTTTGCAAAAGCGAACTACACGACACTCTCAAACCATTAGCTGTGGAGTTAGGCTACCCCTACGTAGTGGATGGGGTAAACGCCGATGATTTACACGATTATCGCCCAGGAATCCAAGCCGCCAAAGAACGAGGGGCGCGATCGCCTTTAGCTGAAATTGGTGTATCTAAATTAGAAGTTCGTCAACTGTCTCAACAACTTGGTTTACCTTGGTGGGATAAACCAGCTCAACCTTGCTTAAGTTCCCGCTTTCCTTACGGTGAAGAAATTACCGTAGCTAAATTACAAAGAGTTGGTAGAGCCGAAATTTATCTGCGGAAACTCGGATGGGATAATTTGCGTGTACGCTCTGAAGGTGATACCGCCCGCATTGAAATAGCCCCAGAAAAAATTAAAGATTTTGTCTTAGCTGTTGATTTATCTGCTGTAGTTGCTGCATTCCAAGAATTTGGCTTTATCTACGTCACCTTAGATTTAGAAGGTTATCGTAGTGGCAAATTAAATCAAGTCTTGAAGGTAAATTTAGAAGGCAGGAGGCAGGAGGTAGGAGGTAGGAGTTAAAAGCCGGATTCCACGTCCTCAAAGCGTCCTAATCTAGGATGTAGCGGTTCTCGAATCAGTGAGGTACAGGAAACAATAATTAACCGCAGATGAACGCAGCGAAAAGTTGAGCCAGTGCGTTGGGCGGGTTCTCCGACTCCCTCACTGGCGTTGTGTGGGCGGTTCTGCCGACTTGAGCCAACTTTTCAAGACAGATAAACGCGGATGAATTTGTATTCTACTCAAGTAAAAATCGCTACAAATAAAATATGTATATAACTAATAATATTGAGTTTTTTCCTTCTGCCTCCTGCCTCCTGCCTTCTGCCTTCTCAGGTAATTTCCGCTTCTACTGATACTAAAATGCAACCGTTGATTTTCCAAGTATCATCGCGTTGCTGTTCCATAAAATATAACGCCCTCAAAGGCATACCATGAGGACTCAACAATAATACAGGTTGAGTTATATTGTCTTGAATAATGGTAACTTTTTCAAACATCACGGAACGAGGACGATACACCGCCGGGTAATTTAGCATTACCATCCGCAGAAAATTTTCTGGGCTTTGAAATTGCTCTTGAATTCCCGGACTTGCGAAAGTAAAAGCAGTTTGAGCATCATCTTGCTGAAAAGCTGCCAATTGACTTTCAATCACAGAACGGATGGCAATAGCATCAGTATCATGAATTTCCATAAATTTTAAAACTGCGATCGCAATTTTCCATGTTCACGCTGAGTTAACTTATACTCGACTTGTTCTAATGCCGAACGCCAAACATCATATCCCTCTTGGGATAGATGTAATCCATCCGTAGTTAACTCTACACGCAAATTACCTTCAAAATCGGTAAACCAATCATGAATGTTTAAATAATTAGCTCCCTCTTGTTGAGCAATTAGGGACAATTGAAAATTAATCCGCCGAATTCGGCTATTAGAAATTGTTGGTAAGCTTGCTGGCAAAATTGATTGCACAATTATCTCAGTTTTTGGGTGTTCCTGTCGCAAACGGCGGATAATTTGGCGGTAATTTTGCAAAATAACTTCATCTTTTAGCCCTCGGCGTAAATCATTAATTCCCGCCATGATGTAAATGACTTCTGGCTTTGTAGAGGAAAATGCACTTAATCTTTTTAAAATTCCGCCAGAAGTATCACCCGATATACCTTGATTTAACCAAAGTTTGCCACTAGGTAGTTTTTGCGGGGGAAACCACAAACTTAAAGAATCCCCAACCATAATACTTAAATGATTGTTACCTTGACCTTTAGTCACAGCTTTGGCTTCTAAAGCTAATAAACTCTTCCAATCTTCGTAAGTTAATTGGCGCTGTTTATTAGACTCGGAAAAAGATGGCGAATCATCAGATATACGTGTATAAATTTGACCAGTCTTTAAAGCCGCCAGTCTTTGGTAATAAAGTTGATATCCAGATGTTAGCGGTACATTTGATGATGACGAACTGCGATGAAATAGGGATTCGATTGGCGCTAACAATCCTGGCTCACTAATTGCTGGGGAAGATTCATCAAGATTTGAAACTTTTTTATCGTCAACTATTGACTGAGAATACTTTAACGATTGTGAGGAAATGTCAACACTAGGAATAGTTTTTTCACTCACTGTTGAGTGCGAGTTTTTGATATGTTGTAAAGCTTGATATCTAAATTCTGGTAAAGATGTGTCAAAGCTAGGAAGATTTTTCTCACCTATCATTAACAGCGAATTATGTTTTGCTGTTCCCAGGTAACTAGAATTTGCTGGCAATTTGTTTGACAGAGGCGAAAGCGTCGATACTGGTATTGCCAATCCTGTTAACAATCCTACTGCTAACAGATAATTGTGCTTCATCGCTTTGTATTTCCTCATACTTAGTACTTTCCCTTATGACAGCATTTATTACCTGTGTTCAGGATGATTTTTTGGTGGCTAAGTTATTATTTTTATTTACACTCAGTAGTACTGTAAAGCAGTTTAACAAGATTACATTTGGAATTCATCATCTCTTTAACGCAACTTTTTCTAAAAGTAGATGTTTCTACGTAGTTGGCATGGCTTTACCTGAGCGTTTCAGTGAATTGGCAAATTAGTGATTTGCCGAGATTCGTGCTTTGCAGAAGCTTTATACTATGAGTTAAGCACTCAATATATTTACCGTAGTTAGCAGTAATCTTGCTTAGTATAGCAACAACTTGACGTAAATAAATATACGTAAGTTAATATTAATGCTTGATGGCAAGCTGATGTCCCTACTCCGATGTGGAGAGATGTAATCAATGAGGCTGTAATTGGTTTTGATCAGCGATCGCCAGCTATTTACTGAGTTAGAAATTTATCTCAACAGTAGGCAAGATTTACGGCAGTGAGCAAGATACAGCAAAAAGTAGCTAAAAATTAAGGTAAAACTTCTTTATAAATCAGCAGATTATGTTTAAATCAGTAATTATTCTTTTGGACTAAGTTAAATCGAATAACAGATATATAGAAGAACTTTAAGGGAAATGCTAAGATTTAGGCGGTGTCTTGAATGTTATATATTTGTTCTGTGGCTAGAGCTAGTACAGCGATCGGTGTTAGTCCGATTATCAAGGAGATTGTGCAGAAACAGGCACATTCAACTCGTTTAACTCTCAAAGAAGTCATCCTCATGGGGATGTTAGCGATCGATAAGCTTGATGATCAAAATCGTCAAGAATTGGCAGATCAGGTTCATAAAATGCAAGTAGATGGAGAGATTTAAGTAAAATTATTAAATTTTACTTTGAATCCTAAATAGATTTGGCTACTCAACAAACCGAAAACGACTCCCTGTAACATAATCCTGATTAATTTCAAAAGAAATCCATTGGCGTTTTAAAGTCTCAGCTACAAAACCAGTTGTGTTGGAACCAGCAAATGGATCTAAAACCAGATCACCCTCATCTGTTAGAAACTTGATAAAAAATTCAGCAAACCCCTGCGGAAACCTAGCCGGATGGGGCTGAATTCCCTTAGCTTTACAGCGACGTAAATAAAGACTATTAGATTCTGTGTTGGGAATTTCTAATAAATTTGGTGGAATTGCACCTTGATTGTCTTTTTGAAACTTACCCGAAATTTCATGGCCACTGGGGCGCATTTTTGCTTCATAACCATTTTTGAGTAATCGCTGCATACTTTGGCTATAAGGCTTTAAAACTTTCCGATTATCTGCTTTGGGGTTTGCCGTTTTTGATAACCACCAAACAACATTAACCGCATCTTTTACCCGGATTCTTCTAATTGTTACCCACTCAGCCGGCGTGGGTAGTCTTGCTGGGTTGTAATGATAAAATTCCTGTGCCAAAAAAAAGCCTACTTCCTTACACAACCTCAGCAACAATTCGTATTGATAAAGACTTCGTACAGGATTACCAGGAAGATATGCACCACCTAAATCTAAAACAAATGAGCCGTTATCTGCCAGCACTCTTTTAAATTCCGACGCAAAGGGTAGAAACCACTCAATATATTTTTCTGCACTCTCATTGCCATACTTTTTTTTGCGCGTCAATGCAAACGGCGGCGATGTCAAAATCAGGTTAACGCTGCTTTCTGGCAAAAATTTAATTAGTTGCAGACTATCGCCTAAATAAATTGAGCCGTAACTTTGAGTGTAGTAAGGTGTGAAATTAATAGGTTGTGGTGTATTCTCTGGTTCAGTTGCCAAGATTGATAAATATTAAAAACAAAATTACCCATCTTTAGATCCCCCTAAATCCCCCTTAAAAAGGGGGACTTTGAGAGACTCTTAGCCCCCCTTTTTTAAGGGGGGTTGGGGGGATCACATAGTTTGAAAACAGTGCCTATGGGGAATTGAATTATAGATATTCAAGTTTCTATTATAAAATCCTCTGGATCAATTCCCCAATTAACCCAGCGAATTGCTTCACGGGCTGACAGCATATTTGGGGGAACACGCAAAACATGAATAAAACCTGTACTGGGACAAGTCATTTTTAATAACAAAATCGGTTCAATATCAATAAAATCATTATCAATTCTTAATAGGCTATAGCCAGCCCAATTATCTAATTCAATAGCTTGTAAATCTTGGCAAATGCGACTGTAACCCATTCCCTGAATCAACACGCGCCGCAGTTCAGCATTAGTTTCTGTTAATAACCATTGGGCTTGCCATTGCTGTGGATGAACTTTACCGTATTTTTCAGTTAAGGTGACACCATGATAAGAGTAAAGGCTATAGCCATCAGCAAATTCAATCGCTGGTTCACCTTCAGCGTGCAGGCGGTTTTGATTATCGAAGCGGATATGAATCGGGCGATCGCATATAATTGCTATACGCTCATCAGGAAATATCCAACCACAATTTTTAATTAGATTTTGTATAACTAACCAATCTTGCTGAGATAAATCACAATTTAACTCAGATATACAAAAATCTATAAAACTAGCATCAACTACCCATGATTCAGGTGCTATGTATGTTAAGTCAAAAACACTAATATCTAATTCTTCATAAAGAATATCAAAATCTTGAGCTAGTCTGTTATTGATAATTCCACCAAATATTTTATCTAGCTCATCTCTTAACTTGCTAAGAAATTCTTGTTTAAGCAAAATAGCTAATTTTTTACTGATTATTTGAAATCTGATCTCTTTTCTTTGTGAAACAAGTATTTTTTCTTCAATTATGTAAGCTTCTTGATTAAATATAGACTTTTCTAATTGCACAATAAATTCTTCCAAAGCCGCATAAGGACTATCAAAAAATACAATCTGTGGCTCATCACAACCCAAAATTTTATAAACAGCATTCACCGCATCAGCCGCTTTCTCTCTATCAATTCGCTCAGTAGAAAGCGCAATTTTTCGCCACTTCTCTCGATAAACCGGAATCAAAGCTTCTTGCTCAGGCGTGAGTTTTTCAATCAGCAACATATCGCCAACCTTCCGGCTCATACTCACGCTGAATTTTGACTATCCAGTTACCTTGAGGGATAGGAATGGCCTGATGTTCTTCGTGAGTTAAAAACGCCGTCTCCGACATAATTGGTATTACACAGTTGAATTTATTTTCACCCACATACTTATCTTTCAAGTTTCTATTATAAAATCCTCTGGATCAATTCCCCAATTAACCCAGCGAATTGCTTCACGGGCTGACAGCATATTTGGGGGAACACGCAAAACATGAATAAAACCTGTACTGGGACAAGTCATTTTTAATAACAAAATCGGTTCAATATCAATAAAATCATTATCAATTCTTAATAGGCTATATCTAGCCCAATTATCTAATTCAATAGCTTGTAAATCTTGGCAAATGCGACTGTAGCCTATACCTTGAATTAACACACGCCGCAGTTCTGCATTAGTTTCTTTTAGTAGCCATTGAGCTTCCCATTGTTGTGGATGAAGTTTACCGTATTTTTCAGGTAAGGTGACACCGTGATAAGAGTAAAGGCTATAGCCATCAGCATATTCAATCGCTGGTTCACCTTCAGCGTGCAGGCGGTTTTGATTATCGAAGCAGATATGAATCGGGCGATCGCATATTATACAAGCTTTTTTATACAAAAAAATCCAGCCACAAGATTGAACTAAAAAAACGTAATTAAACCATTCTCTCTGGTTGTGATGGCATTGCAAAACAGAAATACAGTAATCAAACGCAGAAGCATCCACAGCTAATGCTTCTGTTTTTAAGCAATTCAGAACTAGTTCAGTATCAAGCGTTTCTCCTATTTGCTTATCTAACTGCCAACCAATAGTATTGATTTGTCCTGATAGTCTACCACTAGTTTCATTCAGCAAATAAGTTAGAAGTTCAGGCTTTAACTGTTCATAAATTTGACTTAAAAAATCAACCCATAATTCTTGACAAAGTTGTTCACTTAGTTTGTGGTATGAATGAATTAAAGCTGCATAAGGACTAGCACAAAAAATAATTTCAGGCTCATCTAAATCACTATACGCATATATTTTCTTAACTGCCTGCGCTGCTTTTTCTCTATCAATTCGCTCAGTAGAAAGCGCAATTTGTCGCCACTTCTCTCGATAAACTGGAATCAAAACTTCTTGCTCAGGCGTGAGTTTTTCAATCTGCGACATATCGCCAACCTTCCGGCTCATACTCACGCTGAATTTTGACTATCCAGTTACCTTGAGGGATAGGAATTGCCTGATGTTCTTCGTGCGTTAGCAAAGCTATATCTGATAAAACGCGCAGATATAGCGTACCATCCTTTTCATATAACTCTGCTTCTCCCTCGCTAATTTTATGCTTGTGTCCTGTAACCTCACCTTCTGCCAAAATTAAATCAAGTTTCTTTTGTCCGTCAACCTGCTCCACAGGTAGTAAAATAACATCACCTTGGCGAATCGCTTTCATAGTCTTAACTTTGAGCTATACAGTAATGAACCCTACTTTGCTTTTAATCGCAATTTTGATTTAATTTTGGCACAACCTAAAAAATTCTAGAGGTCGCAGCACGCCAGCCAGAACCGCAGCAAAAGAATGTCAGATTGGGTTTTCCTATCGTTTCACCCAACTTTGCACCCCCACCCCCTGATAAAAAAAGTATCGCGCTACTACACTTGAACAGTATTTTGCCAACGGTAGTCGCCAATTATGCCTGAGATAAGTTAAAGATTGAAATAGTTGGAAATTAACCACCAACGTTTCTTTATCTTATGCTCTAAGAAAGACTGCTTCTGAAGTTTTGCGAATTTTCGCATTTCCAGGCAGTTTGTGTGAGGATGAATTCACAGCCACCAAGCTCGAATTTTCTCTTGACATTTCACAGAACTTGCTTCAATTTGACTGTTTAGCTTGACAGCTATTCTTTTTTTTGAAATTTCCATGTCAACTCTCGTCATCGTCGAATCTCCCACCAAAGCTCGTACCATTCGCAACTACCTACCAAAAGACTATCGGGTAGAAGCGTCTATGGGTCATGTCCGTGACCTCCCCCAGTCAGCAAGTGAAATCCCCACGACCATCAAAGGGGAAAAATGGGCGCAGCTAGGGGTAAATGTGGACGCAGACTTTGAACCGGTGTATGTTGTCCCCAAAGACAAAAAGAAAGTTGTTACTCAGCTCAAAGATGCCTTAAAAGAGGCAACTGAACTCATCCTGGCAACTGACGAAGACCGGGAAGGAGAAAGCATCAGTTGGCATTTATACCAATTGCTTAAGCCCAAAGTTCCGACCAAGCGGATGGTGTTTCACGAAATCACCCAAGAGGCGATAAAAAAAGCCTTGAAAAACTGCCGCACTATTGATGAACAACTAGTCCGCGCCCAAGAAACACGCCGAATTTTAGACCGCTTGGTAGGATATACACTCTCGCCCCTGCTATGGGAAAAAATCGCCTGGGGATTATCTGCTGGGCGAGTCCAGTCTGTAGCAGTGCGGTTATTGGTGAAAAAAGAACGCCAACGCCGCGCCTTCCGGGAAGGGACATATTGGGATTTAAAAGCGTATTTAGAACAAGCAAAAGCACCGTTTACCTCCCAGTTAGTGACCTTGGGTGGGACAAAAGTTGCCAGTGGCAGTGATTTTGACCCCAACACAGGACAAATTGCGGCTGGGCGCAATGTGGTGTTACTCACAGAAGCCGATGCTGTAGCGTTGAAAGAACGGTTAACAGGCAAAACCTGGAATGTTACCGAGATGGAGGAACGGCCAGTTACCCGTAAACCGTCGCCACCGTTCACCACCTCCACCTTGCAACAAGAAGCCAACCGGAAACTGAGGCTGTCAGCACGGGATACGATGCGAATTGCTCAAAACTTGTATGAGCAAGGGTATATTACCTATATGCGTACAGACTCGGTGCATTTGTCAGAACAGGCGATCGCAGCTGCTCGTGATTGTGTAGAAAAGCTGTACGGTAAGCAATATCTCAGCCCCCAACCCCGACAATACACCACCAAATCTAAAGGCGCACAAGAAGCCCACGAAGCCATCCGCCCCGCCGGAAATACCTTCCGCACACCCCAAGAAACAGGCTTAAGCGGTCGAGAACTGGCTGTTTACGACTTAATTTGGAAGCGTACCGTCGCCTGTCAAATGGCTGACTCCCGCCAAACCCAAATTACTGTACAGTTGCAAGTTGAAGATGCTGGCTTCCGTTCCTCTGGGAAACGCATCGACTTTCCTGGTTACTTACGCGCCTACGTCGAAGGTTCCGACGACCCTGAAGCCGCGCTAGAAGACCAAGAAATTATCTTGCCTAACTTGAAAGTTGGGGATCATCCAAACTGTAAAGAAATCGAAGCAATTGGTCACGAAACCCAACCCCCAGCCCGATACACCGAAGCCTCTTTGGTGAAAACCTTAGAAAGTGAAGGTATTGGTCGTCCTAGTACCTACGCCAGCATTATCGGCACAATCATTGATAAAGGTTATGCCCAATTGGTGAATAATGCTTTAATTCCTACCTTCACCGCCTTTGCTGTCACCAGCTTATTAGAAAAACACTTCCCCGATATTGTCGATCCTAGTTTTACCTCCAAAATGGAGCAAACCTTAGATGACATTGCCGAAGGTGAAGCTAACTGGCTACCTTACCTGCGGGAATTTTATCTCGGTGACAAAGGTCTAGAAACCTTAGTTAAAGAACAAAAAAGTCAAATTGATGCGACTAAAGCTAGAACCGTAGAACTCGAAAATTTACAGGCGAAAGTCCGTATTGGCAAATATGGCCCTTACATCGAAGTAGAAAACGGTGATGCTGTAGTCACAGCCTCCATTCCCAAAGATTTAACCCCGGCTGACCTCGACCCTAAACAAGTAGAAGTTTTACTCAAGCAAAAAACCACAGGCCCCGACGAACTTGGTCGCCATCCCGAAACAGGTGAGCCGATTTATATCAAAATTGGGACTTACGGCCCTTATGTCCAATTAGGTGACAAAACCGAAGAAAATCCTAAACCAAAACAAGCTTCCATTCCCAAAAACGTGCCGCAAGAAAACGTCACTCTAGAAATGGCTGTTGGTCTTTTAGCACTTCCCCGCACTTTGGGAACCCACCCAGCGACAGGAGGCAGAATTCAAGCTAGTATCGGCCCCTATGGCCCTTACGTAGTTCACGACCAAGGCAAAGAAGGCAAAGATTACCGTTCGTTAAAAGCGGCGGATAATATTTTAACAGTTTCTTTAGAAAGAGCCTTGGAAATATTATCAGAACCGAAAAAAGGAAGGAATTCGGCTAACAGTAAGTCCAAAGCGGCATTAAAGGAACTAGGGAACCATCCCGAAGATGATTCACCAGTGAATATTTATGATGGCCCCTATGGCCCTTATATCAAGCATGGCAAAACTAACGTCAGCATTCCCGAAGGACAGTCGGTGGAAGAGATGACCCTATCTCAAGCCCTGGAATTGTTAGCCAGTAAAGCTTCATCTGGGAAAAAATCTACCCGCAAAACCAGTAAAACAACTAGTACCCGCGCTAAATCAACTGCTAAGTCATCTAAGACCACGGCTAAAAAGAGTGAGGGGTGAGGTTGACTTAAGTCTCAAGAAATATCAGGGTGTAGGGGTGTCAGGGTGTAGAACAGCACCGAACGATTAAAATTGCGGCTACAGGAACAAAGCCTGCCTTCGCAGGCTGAAATTTCTCATTATTTGGCTACTCAGTACTCACCTTCGACTACTTCGGCTGCGCTCAGTACAAGTGCGCTCAGTGTCAAGCAACCAGCATTTTCAAGCTGATAAAGTGTGCAACAGTCTATTAAGTTTAGAAATCATAACTAATGACCAATGACAAATGACTAATAACCAACGATTAACGGCTCTTGACTATTTTGACAACATACCCATCTTGCGGGAGATGCAGTTCATTGGGCTGTGGATGTGATACTCTAAAAAGTAAGGGAAATCACAACTTGCAACTTTTAAAATGGCTAACCCAGAATCAAAAATTCGGGAATCAGCCAAGTTAGCAGCAAAACGTGTAATAATAAGCCAATTTCCGCGTAGCTGTTAATTAAAGTAGGTAGTAATTCAGGAGCGGTCAGTTCATGGACTATATAGAAAAGGTACTGGAAAGGCTGAAGGAAATGGCACGCAAGCTAATTGAAGCCCTGCTTGGGCCGGAAGCTGAACCGGAACCGGAACTGATTCCGATTCCAGTCAATGAACGTTCCCGTCGTCGTTAAACCTGAAGGAACGGACAATTGCAGGTGCAACCTTTAAGCATTTTGGTACTGCATGGGCCAAACCTAAATTTGCTGGGAAAGCGAGAGCCAGGAATTTATGGTGCTGTAACTTTGGCTGAAATTAACCTTTTATTGCAAGAACAAGCGGCAAAGATGCAAGCAAGTGTGTTTGCCATGCAGTCTAATCATGAAGGCGCTTTGGTAGATGCGATTCATGAAGCTTTAGGTCAACACCAAGGAATTTTAATTAATGCTGGAGCGTATACACATACTAGTGTGGCACTACGAGATGCGATCGCAGCAGTTAATTTACCAGCAGTTGAAGTACACCTCAGTAATATTTACCGTCGAGAAGATTTTCGCCATCATTCTTATATAGCGCCTGTCGTAATTGGTCAAATTAGCGGTTTTGGCGCACAAAGTTATTTTTTAGGCTTACAGGCTTTAGTGCATCATTTACGAAAGGATGAAGTGTAGCGGGGTATAAAGTACTTATACCAATTCTATAAAAAGGCTGCATATAAACCCTCAGACTGGAAGTCTGGGGCTATATAAACGAAGCCTGCCTCCGCAGGCTAATTATATGCTGCTTTATATCGATTTGGTATAACTTATGCTGCGACTGCTATAAATTGTTAAGGCTGAAATTTCAGGCTTAACACTTTACACTTCATTCTTGAGATATGCGCTATTCACTGTTCAGCCGCTTTAGAGGTACTATACTCGGAGCGTTATTAGGTGCAAATTTAGCTAAATCGGGAGACAAATCACCTCAAGCTGTCTCAGATATTGGCAAGTTAATGCTACTGGGTACTGAAAGTTTGGTGAAGCTAGGCAAGTTAGATTTGGATGACTGGAAACAGCGTCAGCAAGAAGAATTGCCTAGTTTTCATCTTAATAATAATGCTGCCACTTCTGAAATTATTATAGCCACTTTACCAGTGGCACTTTTTTTTCATGACAACTTGCTGAAGTTAAGGAATAATTTACTACACACGTACCAACTTTGGGGAGAAGATCCAGTGGTACGGGATGGAATATTAGCAGTAGGCTACGCGATCGCTTTATCTTTAACCGAAAAATTAGAACCGGAAACTCTCATAGCCCAAATTATTAGTTTTGTTGGCGAAACACCAACATCATTACCAAAAAAATTATTACAAGTTAATGATTTGTTATCTAAACATGCGGGGTTAGAAACAGCTAAAGCAGATTTAAATACCAAAGACAAAACTAGCAGTGCGATCGCATTGGCATTTTACTGCTTTCTCAGTACACCAGAAGACTTTCGCTTAACGGTTTTACGAGCAAATCAACTGTTACCTTCCCCAATGATAGGTGCGATCATAGGTGCTTTATCGGGAACCTACAATAGTACAGCCGGAATTCCTTCCCAATTGCGAGTTCTGTATTTATCAGCCGATAACTCTACTGGGATACTGGTCAATTATCCACAGATGTTAGAATTAACCGATGCACTTTTAGCTGTATGGTCAGGAGTATATAACCTGTCCCTACATCCCAAACCATTGACTTTAGACGGATGTGTGATGCTGGACAAACAAAATTTTGTTTCTGTCTTTGCTGCACCGCGCGTCATTCGCTCACGTTAATTAAGCCTTGATCAATATAACTACTTACATAAAATTAAATTTATAAACGCCCAACGGTACCCAGAACAATGACAAAATCGTTCAAAACTCAGACTGGAATTATCGCAGTCGGTTTAGGCTGGGTACATGAAAAACGTTCTTCCGTGGTGTTTGCGATCGCAGTTGTTTCTTTAACCGGGGTACTGGGTCATAAGCTATACAACCGACCCCAACTGCAAGTAGGAACCTATGCACCACAAACTTTTAAAGCACCTTACTCTATCAGCATTGAAGATAAAAAACAAACTGAAGCTCGACGGAAAGATGTTAGTAAAAGCTTTATACCAGTCTTAATGGTTGATGAAAAGACCACCAACAAGATTAGCCAAAAATTGCAACAAATTCTCGACCAAGGTAATGAAATTCGTTCTGTTGCTGGGCCTTTTCCTTTTTTTGACACCGCAGTTTTATCTTTACCTACCCAGCAATATCTACGTGCTTGTTCCGACGCAGAATGGAAAGCACTATTAGCCACTGTCGAAAACAAGAGTAAACAAAAATTAGAACTCTCACTAGAATTTTCCCAAAAACATCACTTCCCTAAATATCCTCCTTTATTTCCATCTGCCACAGGATCATCCACGGAGCAGAACCAGCCAATAACTATTATCCCGACTGTACCATCTCAGTCGCCTCAACCTAGCAACATTACCCAAAGCAAAGACTTTCAAATAGCTGTAGGAGAATTAGAAGCTTACCGAATCACTACCTCAGCCCAAAATTTATCTTCTTTAATGCGGCAAATATCGAAAATCCGCCAAGCTTACATCCAAGCTAAGTCACAATTTTTACAGCTAGACACAAATAACCCAGGGATAATTTATCAAGAAACAGTCATCTTAGATTTATCAGACGATGATTGGTCAAACACTTACACACAAATCAACCAAATTGCCGATCGCATTTTGACTCAGGGTATTCCCGAAGGATTACCACCGAAAATTTTACAAAATGCTGTTAATACTCATGTCCAAGATGTTGTGCCGAAAGATGCTGAAGCTTTAGCCTCTAAGCTGTTGTTGGCAGTTTTAGAACCCAACTTAAAAAAAGATGAAGAAAAAACTCAACTACAAGCTAAAGAAGCCGCAGAAGGAGTTTCACCAATCATAGTAACGGTGCATCAAGGTCAAATAATTATCCGCAAAGGTCAAAAAATTACGGAGTGGCAATTTGATGTTTTAGAAAAGTATAAATTAATTCGTCGGGAAAATAATTGGCTAGGTCTGGCGAAGTTAGCAGTGATAGTTACGGGCGCAATTGGGATTTTTGTTTGGGTAGAAAAGCGCCATAAGTACCGATTAAGACAACGCGATCGCCTATTAATATTGCTGCTAACTTTGAGTACTCCTGGTGTGATCGCGATGGGAATATTTCATACTAGCTGGAGTGCTGTTGGTCTACTATTAGGCAGCTTTTATGGACAGACTTTGGGGGCAACAGTCATAGGGTTATTGTTGCTAGTTATACCCTCAAGTTTGGAAGTTAGTAAAGTCGCCTTGGTAGCTGGTGCAACTGGAGGAATATTAGGTAGTTACATCGCCCAAAAACTGCGATCGCGGGAAGAATTAGCGTTATTAGGTGTAGCGATTGCAGCCACCCAAGGTAGTGTTTATCTCATTGTGAGTTTATTAATAGGTACAGCATTTAGTACAGGCTGGTACATGGTATTTCAAGCAGCCGGACTGTTTGCTTTATCCGGTTTAGCTTGGAGTATCATTGCCTTGGGTGTAAGTCCTTATTTAGAAAAATTATTTGATTTAGTTACACCAATTCGGTTAGCAGAACTAGCAAATCCTAACCGTCCCTTATTAAAAAAACTGGCTACAGAAACACCTGGAACTTTTCAACACACTTTATTTGTCGCCACCCTTGCAGAAGCGGCGGCGAAAAAATTAGGTTGTAATGTCGAATTAGTCAGGGCTGGGACTTTATACCACGATATTGGTAAAATGCACGATCCTTTGGGTTTTATTGAAAACCAAATGGGGGGGCCGAATAAACACGAAACCGAAATTCAAGACCCTTGGAAAAGTGCCGAAATTATTAAAAAGCACGTTAGTGAAGGGTTAGTGATGGCGCGTAAACATTCTTTACCGACAGCAATTCAAGCATTTATTCCCGAACACCAAGGTACAATGCTGATTGCTTATTTTTACCATCAAGCACAGCAGCAAGCCCAAGCCGACCCCAGCATCAAATTAGACGAAGCTGATTTCCGCTACGATGGCCCTATTCCCCAATCACGAGAAACGGGAATTGTGATGTTAGCAGATGCTTGTGAAGCCGCCTTGCGATCGCTCAAAGAAGTTACACCCGAACAAGCTTTAACCACACTCAATAATATTTTGCGTGCCAGATGGCAAGACAATCAACTGCAAGAATCTGGACTAACGCGGGATGAAATGAAGCAAATTGCCGAAATTTTTGTTGAAGTTTGGCAGCAATTTCACCACAAGCGTATTGCTTATCCGAAGTTAAAGGTTAGTAATAAGTAGTCAATGCTAGGCTACATATATCAAGATTGAGGAACAAATATGACTGCTTTGATTCTTGACCTCAGCCCCGTCATTGAGTTAACGGATGAGCAGTTTTTTCAAATTTGTCAAAATCATCGAGACCTACGTTTTGAGCGGACAGCGCAAGGAGAAATCATTATTATGCCGCCTACGGGATGGGAAAGTGGAAATCGTAATAGTCGTTTAAGCCAACGATTGAATAATTGGGCAGATATTGATGGTACTGGCTTAGTTTTTGATTCTTCTACGGGTTTCATTCTTCCTAATGGTGCAACACGATCGCCTGATGCGTCTTGGGTAAAAAGAGAAAGAATCGCAGCTTTAAATCCCGACCCTGCCAAGTTTTTACCTATGGCTCCTGATTTCGTGATAGAGTTGCGCTCTGCTACAGATAGCCTAGAAAGATTGCAACTTAAAATGCAGGAGTATATGGATAACGGTGTGCGTCTAGGCTGGCTAATTGATCCGCAAAATCAACGAGTCGAAATTTATCGACAAGGACAAGAAGTTGAAATTTTACAATCTCCTGGTAGCTTGAGTGGAGAGGATGTTTTACCAGGGTTCATTTTGGATTTAGCACAAATTTTGAGTTAGGCGTTTCACTACCACTTCACATCAATAGACCTCTTGTATAAATATTTTTTTGCCTCACGCAAAGACGCAAAGACGCAAAGGAAAAGGCGAAAATCAGGACTTTTGCAAGAAGTCTCATAATTACTGCTGACTCAAGATTAAAAATGCTGTTTGGCATAACCCGACAATAAAACCTAAAACACCACCTAAAGTTACGATCGCCTGCAATTCATTTTTGACGATTCCTTCGATGGCTGCTTCTAAATCAGCCGGAGAAGTTGACTTTACACGGTCAATAATTACTTGGTCGATGGACAAAATTGGAATAACTTGCGCCACAATAGCTTCTAAATCTTTTTCTAAATAACGTTCTAAAATCAAAGCTAATTCTAAGCTGACAACTTCTAAAGAAGAATTGACCACAGGTGAAGCACTCAAGCGATTCAGCAACAATGTAGCAATATTTTCCCAATTTACAGAATCAGTGAATCCTTGTAGCAAATCGCCACCAGTACTTTGAATATAATGGCGGACTGTTTCGCGGGTGGTTTTCCGCAACTGTCTGACTGTCCCAATGGGTAAATTTTGTAGTGATAAATTTTGCAGGATTTTTTTCAGGCGATCGCGCACTTGTAAATCTTGGGTTAATTCTTGCAACCTCGCATTTGTGGCTTCTTTTTCATCCAAACAAAAAGTTCTCAGTCGAGTAAGGGTATTGCGTAAGCCGAACAAATTAGCGACTACCCAATAAGTACCGCTTGTTTTTTCCCGAAAGCTTTCATCGATAATTTGGATTGTGCGATCTGTTAAAAAATCAACTATCGCCTGACGTAAAATATCAGGAGGTAAAACTGTCTGCAATAACCAATCAGCTAATCTTGTAGCTTGTTCATCGGTTAATTGCAAATCTAGCAGGACTTGATCAAAAATTTGATTGATTTGCGCTTCTAAAAAGTCTTCTCTTCTGGCTAAAACTTTTAACAAGCGTGGCAAAGATTCGCCCAATAAATCACGCAAAATTCCGGCGACTATTTTAGCACTTTTTTGGTCTTTATCTGCTTTAATTTGTTCAATTGCTAACCGTAACAACCACAGAATTGCCCCTTGGACTCGCTCTGTTTGTAATAAGCGCCGCGCCAGCTTTTGTAATTCTTCTGGCGTGAGCAGCGAACCCATAATGGTATTAGAAATATTTTTCGCCAAACGCTCCTGGTTGCGAGGAATCAAACCGGGAGTAAAAGGTACTCGTCGTCCACCAATATAAATTGCTCGGTAGGGACGAAATAACATTTTGATGGCTATATCGTTTGTAAAATAGCCAATTACCCCACCTAATATCGGGGGAGATACATAAAGCCAAAGATGAGACCAATCCACAGTATTTTGGACTTGCCAATTTTGAATTTGGAAATTTAGACTCTGATATTGATTTCTCAATGACTTCTGCTTCTTTGCCAGCAGAGGCAATCAAACATCTCAAATCTAAGATTTACCAATTACCAACACTCCCATCATACCGTTCACAATGGGGTAATGTGTAACCGATGCAAAACCAGCTTGTCGAGCCAATTCTATTTGCACATCTCCTGTCGGAAAGCGATCTAAGCTGGGACTGATGTAGGCATACTGTTCTTTCAAGCCCAGACGTTCAGCCATTGGTACAACTATTGAATTTAAGTACCATTGTTGAAACGCTCTTAATTGCTGGTTGTTTGGGCGATGAAAATCTAAAATTGCTGCTTTTCCACCGGGCTTGAGAACCCGGTGAATTTCTCTCAGGCTTTGGGGAATATCGGTAACATTTCTTAACCCATAACCCATTGTGGCCGCATCAAATTGGTTATTCTCAAAAGGTAAATTGAGAACATCAGCTTCTACCCAAGTGATGGCAGGTTGGGGGTATTGTTGTTGAGAGCGTTCTTGAGCATTGGCGAGTAGGTTGGGTGAAAAATCCACACCATAAACATATCCTGTATTGCCTACACGCCGTGCTAAACGCAACGCTAAATCACCACTTCCACAACACAAATCAATACAGGTGTCTCCAGGTTTAGCGCCACTCCATTTAATCGCCATTTCTTTCCATATCCGGTGTTGTCCCAAACTCAACCAATTATTTAGCTGGTCATATACGGGAGCAATACTGTCAAAAATGGCACGAACTTCTTGATTCATTGGTGATTGGTCATTCGTCATTGGTCATTGGTCATTCGTCACTTGCCAATGACAAAGGACAAATGACAAATAACTACAAAGTTGACTGATAGCAACGACTACTAGTCAGAGCGATCGCTACTAGTTGAGCTGATAAATTAATCAGGTTCAGTTCATCTTCTCGCAAAGAGCAAGGTTGTTGCCATTGGAGTGACAACACACCTAACATATCATTCCGGTAGGTAATTGGGATAACTAAATGTGCTTGCACACCAGTTTCTTGGTAGTGGGATGCGCCAGCAAGTTTAGGATCTTTAGCGACATTTAAGGCCACTTGGATTTGTCCTGTAGCGATCGCTTCGTTTACCAAGGGGTCTTTGTCTAGCCAGTTGAGAGTAGTACCAGCACGGCTATGAGAACCAGAAACGCCTGCTAATTGCTTTCCTTCTAGCAACTGCAAAATACAGCCATCAGTGGAGAAACTATCACTAAAGGCTGTCGCAATAGGTTTGAGAATGGATTCTAAAGTATCTGCGGCTTGTGTAACTTGCACTAACACAGACAATAATGCCATTTGAGCATTGGCACGGCGTAATTCTTCTGTGCGTTGCTTTAACAAATCATAGGTTTCTGCGGCTCTTTGGACGACCGCCTTGAGTTCGCCAGGGTCCCAAGGTTTGGTGATATATTTATAGACCTGTCCAGCGTTGATGGCTTCTACCAAGTCTTCAATATCCGTAAAGCCTGTCAGAATAATCCTGACTGTATCAGGAAACTGCGGCACAGTTTTGCTCAGAAACTCTGTCCCCTTCATTTCTGGCATTCTTTGGTCAGAGATAATGACTGCCACTTCGCCTTCTGCTGCCAAAACTTCTAGGGCATTGATACCGCTATCAGCTTTTAAAACGTGAAAGTCGCGCCGAAAAGTCCGATACAGTAAATCGAGATTATCTGGCTCATCATCCACTACTAATATTTTGAGTTTTTTTGCTCTCTCTAAAGTAGCTGTTTGCCGACGACTTGTATTTAATTCCTGCGTGGGATTATCCATGAGATAATTCCTGTAAATAATTTACTATAGTGTTATATTCCACACCAAGCTTAGTTGATAAATGGTGCGTAAGCCTTGCGTGAAGGTACTGATCAGTTCTAATCCAGAACTTGCGTGTACTATTGATAACCTATAATTTTGTTTGGTGCTAGAGTGAGAGATAGTTTGCGATTAAAGATTAGAATAAGACTTGCCGATTAAGTATCGGTAGTTTCATCTGTTCAAGTTGCTCCTCCCAATTATGACTGACTTACCACTAAATGCCCCAAACCCTGAAACCTCTGGAAATGATAACGCCCAGGAGTTATTGCGTAAGCTAAGGCAAAAGCAAGGTAATTGGGTGGAATGGGGAACAGCGATCACCACTCTGCAAAAGTCTGGCTATAATCAACAAGAAATTTTTGAAGCAACTGGATTTGAGCCAATTCAACAAAATCAAGTTGTGGTGGGCGCTCAAGTTTACAATTCTATAGAAAAAGCCGGGGCATCAGAAGCGGCGCGATCGCACTACAGTACGAGAGGTAGTGATGTTTTATACGAATTACGCTTGCTTTCTCAAGAAGAAAGAGCTGCGGCGGCAGAATTAACTTTTATACATAAACTTGATGTTGATGGGGCGAGAGAAATAGCTAAGGCCATTAAAGATTATTCTTGGTTACGCACTTTACCCGAAGGATTTTCGGCGGATGCGGGGGATGCGGTGGCTTATCAAGCTTGGAAATTAGCCAGACAAAATTCTGATTTGACAGAGCGATCGCGTTTAATAGCTAAAGGCTTGCGTTTTGCTCACACAGATTCCGCGAGAAAGCAACTAGAGCAACTTTTGGTCGATTTTACTGTTGTACCCAAGCGTCCGGCTCCATTGCTGCCATTTTACCGCTTTGACTCTGAAGATGAACTACCACGGATTTTAGCGGTGGCGGGGAAATTGCCTCTAACACCCCAAGATTTGCAAGCCGTACCTTTAATTACAGCTAGTGAACCATTCCAAATGGTCAAGTTTGCAGGCGAACAAGCATGGGTTCCCTTACCGGGTTGGCAAGCGTTGTTAAATGCCGAAGATCCAGTAGTGATATTAGCAGATAGCGATCGTCTGCCCAATCAAGCCCAAACACAAAACAGACGAGAAGAAGTACTCTTAGTTGTTGACCGCGCTCAAAGACAATGGGACAACTCTAGCTATTTTGTGATTGATAATAATGGAAATATAGATATTCAATGGTTAGAAACAGAACCAGAAATTTCTATCTTGGGTAAATTAATTGTCATTGTGCGTCCAAAGAAAATTTTGGACGAGGAAGTAACTAAAGAGCCTTGGTTAATTGATGAATAATAACTTCCTCAATTTCTGCTCTACTTATCAGACAATGAGCAAGATTTGGTGGATTCTCCCCCACACCCCCGATTGGGGGACGGTTGCGTCCCCCAAACCCCCTCCAAAATTATTTTTTCGTTTTTTGTTGAGTCATTCTTTTTTGAGTTTGGTTGTGATTGAATTTTCTGATGTGAACCGTATTGTGTTATCGCAAGGCTTAACTTACTGATAAAGGCGGTGCGTTACGGCTAATTATCACTCTCTGAAGTTCCCAAATCCTTGCATAGCCGTAACACACCCTACTTAATATTTGCTTTATCAATAACCTCTAATCAGTCGATTAATCAAACTTAAATAATCGTCTAACTCTTCATACTCAGTTAATTCTTGTTCCTCTTCGTTAGTAAGTGGAACTTCTTTTTGTTTAGCTAGTAAGCTGTTAAGCATTTAAATTGGGTATAATAAAAAGCTGAATTCAGTACATAGTAAGACTTTTAACTTCTGCCTTCTGCCTCCGGTTGGTGAGCGAACTTGTACTAAGCGCAGCCGAAGTAGCCGAACCACTGCCTCCTACTATACAACGATAAAGTTGATAGGGAATGCCTATCCGATAATGTTTTGTCGGGTCTATATTACAAACTATTTGCCCAGAAGATAACTTAACTTGTGGTTGATAATCCCGTCTTCGCAAACCAGGGGCGACTATCCATAAGTTTAGCTGAGATACATCTGGTACAGAGAATTGTGCAAGCTTCTGCCAAAAAGGAATTACAGTCGAGTTTTGATTAATAAAAGCAAAATTATCTAATTTATTTGTATTTCTTAATTGTTCTAAAGCTAAAGCAAAACTTAATCCTAATGCCACATCTTGATAACTGCCATATCCAGTAACTAACATGATTGGGATAGTTGGATTTAAATTCATGTTTTGAGCCACCTTTTCCGGTAGGAAAGGCTTTTGAAAAGCGAGGTTAAAATTCACAAAAATACAGCTGATAATACTAATAGTTAAAAAAACTAAAATGAATTTTTGATTCTTCCTACTAAAATCAATCCCTGCTGCTAATAAAGCACAAAAGCTAGGGTAATAAACAAAATGATATCGGGGAACTACAGAAATATCTTTCTGGAAAATGTAAATAATAATTGAAAATTCTAAAACTACGCCAATAGTAAAAGTTAATAAAGTAATAGTTGAGATATAATTTTGATTATTGGATAATAAAAAATGTAATCCTTGAAAAACTTTGCGTCCTGTCCAAATAGAAAAAGACACCATGATTAAAACACTAATGATTGCCACTGGTAGAAGTTGATGTTCTACCGGGAAATTAATGATCATCAAGACCCAGTTAATCAAAGTTTGATACAAGGGGGAAAAGTAGCTAGGAGTTGGCAACCAATTTGTTTCTGTACGCCGGATATGATTGAAGACAACTAGTAACCAAGGAAGAAAACTGATGCTAATAGTAGTCAGAGAAATTAATAAAAATAGCCAGATTTTTTTGATAATTACAATATTAAGTTGATATCGATAAGCTATAAATATTAAAGTGGCAATTTCTGAAATAAAAGCGAGAGCGAAAAAATAGTGGACATAAAAACCAAGAATATTCACAACTGTCCAAGATAGCCAAACCCAAAACCGCAAACGCGATCGCTCAAATATATCGCGCTGAATCTGGATCAATCCGAGTAACGACAAAGTAATCAGAAACATTGGCGCAGTATAGTGTCTCGCCTCTTGGGAAAGGTAGACAGCAAAGGGGGAAGTCGCCATCACCAAAGCAGCGATAATTCCCGATGACTTGGAAAAAGCAATGCGATTTAAGCAATACATCGCTGGGATTGTGGCGACACCTAATAACGCAGGTAGCGATCGCAATTTTGTCACCCACTCTGTTCCTAAAGGAGTCATCCAACTTAACCACCGATACATCGCACAAAAAAATAAAGGTGGGTGGGTAGACTGGGTATCAACATTAGTGGCGATTTGTGAACAACTGACACCAGGATGAAAAGTAAAAATTTCCTGAACACGCTCTAAAGGAAATAAAACATCTAAAGGCAAATCATGATAATTTTTACCTAAACTAAAGATGGCTGTAATCACTTCGTCCATCCACAAAGGTTTTAAATCTAAATGCCAAAAGCGCAAAATTGCACCCAGAGCGATCGCCCCAACTAAACCGAGATAATGTCTACTATTAGTCATTTGTTATTTGTTATTGGTCATTGGTTAAAAGTAGGAAGCAGCAGACCAAATAATTAAATTTTAGACTTAATACTTTTTATTCTCTCAGCCTCGGATGGTGATATGTCAGATACCAACTTTACTGCTACTGTGCCTTTAGAATCTGCTCCATCGGAATTATCTCAGTCATCGCAACAGGTTTTGTCTTTGCGCGAAAAAATATTGGCGATTCGTAACGGCTTACGCCAAGGACAACAACAGATGGCTGACTGGGAATCGGGGCCATTAGCGGTTTCTGCGGTTCCGGGTGCGGGGAAATCGACGGGGATGGCGGCGGCGGCGGCGATCGCAATTGCGCGTCAGTATGAACGTTTGGCGCGATCGCGTTCCTCGGTTCATCGTCAGTTAGTAGTTGTGACCTTTACTCGTTCTGCGGCTGCCAATATTAAAGCGAAAATTCGGAAATATTTACGTGACGATTTATCTTTGCCGCAAACAGGTTTTGCGGTTTACACATTACATGGTTTGGCACTGAATATAGCCAGTCGTTATCCTGATTTATCGGGGTTAGAGTTAGAAAATCTGACATTAATTACCCCTAGTCAAAGCCATCGCTTAATTCGCACAGCCGTCGAACAATGGATTAATAATAATGCTGAAATATACTTCCGGTTACTGGAAGGACAACAATTTGACGGCGAAGAAACAGAAAGATTGCGTCGTCAATCGGTATTGCGAACTGAAGTTTTACCAGATTTAGCAACGACAGTCATTCACGAAGCCAAAAGTTCAGGAATATCGCCAGAACAACTACAAAACTGGAGTCACGAAACTTCAGATAATTACGCCATTTTAAGCATAGCGGCGGGATTGTACGAACAATACCAAAACTTAATGCGATCGCGCGACTTCATCGACTACGACGATATGATTCTCGCCGCCCTGCGCGTATTAGAAAATAACAGCGCCCGCCGCATTGAACAAAATCAAGTTTTCGCCGTTTTTGAAGACGAAGCCCAAGATTCTAGCCCTTTGCAAACTCGGTTGTTAGAGATTTTGGCAAGTGATGATCATGGGGATGAGGGAGACAGGGGGGACAAGGGAGACAAGGGGGACAAGGGAGACGAGGGGGTTTCTTTCAACTCTCAACTCTCGGTTGGTGAGCGAAGTCGAACCACCACTCCCCACTCTCGGTTGGTGAGCGAACTTGTACTGAGCGCAGCCGAAGTAGCCGAACCACCACTCCCCACTCAATACTCAGCACTCAACCTTGTGAGAGTGGGGGATCCTAACCAAGCAATTAACTCCACGTTTACACCAGCCGACCCGATTTATTTTCGGCAATTTTGTGAAGAGTGCGATCGCGTGGCAAAATTGGCAACGATGAATCAAGCTGGGCGCAGTACAAGAATTATTATTGCTGCGGCTAACTTTGCGCTGGAATGGGTGAATAGTTTTTATGGTGCGAAAAATCAAAAATCGCCACGTCTTCCGGCTGCTTCTCCCTTCCGTCAGCAGATAATTTACCCAGTGAGTACGAATGATCCGCAAAAAAATGCTAACCCAGCAGCAGAGGGTAAAGGACTGGAACTATATACACCCCGCGATATTCATCACACAGTCGAACTGCTGGGTAAAAGAGTAGTTGAGTTATTCACGCCAGACCCTAGTAATACCCGTGCGGCGGTGTTAGTGAGGGAAAATCGCCAAGGTCGATGGTTAGCAGAAATGTTAGCACCTCTATGTAAAGAGCATAATATTACACTTTACGATGTGGGTGAGCGCGATCGCCGTTCTCATGTACCCCAAGAAATTTTGGCATTGTTGCAATTTTGCGATCGACCCCACTCACCAGATTACCTGAAAGCTGCCTTAGAAGTACTGGTACAACGGCAATTAGTTCCCACCCAAGACCTCAACGCCCTCGCTAGTTTACCGGAAGAATTTTTATACCCAGGCCCCTTAGCTGCACCCCAAGCCGAACCAGTCGAAAAAGCGGCTCATTTGTGTCGTAGCTTACTCCGCGCCCGTTTGGAATTACCGCTTTATCAATTGATATCCTTTCTCGCTTTGGCGTTGAATTATGACCAAGCAGAATTAGCAACTGCTGACAAACTTGCAGAACGAGTCAATCAGCAAATATCTGGTGGTAGTTCAATGGGTGCAATGCTCTCAGCTTTAAGCGAAATTGTCAATTCCGAACGCTTTGAACCTGTGGAAACCGAAGATTTGGAAGCACATTACACCCGTGCAAATCAACTCACCATTATTACCATGCACAAAGCCAAAGGGTTAGATTGGGACTATGTTTTCATTCCCTTTCTGCATGAGAATTTGATTCCTGGTCGCTTTTGGGTTCCACCGCAAAGCCAGTTTTTAGGAGACTTCACCTTATCAGAAGTCGCCCGCGCCCAAATTCGCGCCGCACTCCACGGAGAATCGGGTATACCAGATGTCAGCCAAGCTTGGGAACAAGCCAAACACTTAAAAACTGCGGAAGAATATCGTTTACTTTATGTGGCGATGACACGCGCCAAACGTTTGTTATGGATGTCTGCGGCGCAAAAAGCACCTTTCACTTGGAGTAAACCAGATAATTTACAAGAACAAGCCCCTTGTCCTGTGTTTCCAGCGTTAAAGCGCCAGTTTCCTGAATATATGATGAGCTAGAAATGTAGACTTTGATGCAAAACTAAAATAGATTTCTGCACAACTGTTTGAAAACTAGAATTTTAAGCCTCACGCAAAGCCGCAAAGACGCAAAGAGTTACACAAGATCATTTGTTTAGTTTATGCAAGAGGTTTAATGATGTTGTTTTGTTTGAACAATAGTACAAATACGGTTGTTAAAGTTTTTATATGAGACAAATTGAGTAATTGCGCTAATGTCTGTACAGAGAAATTTAAGAGAAATTTATATGGATTACAGCTAAGATTAGTGAGAATGCTAAAAAATTTATCTTTTACTTTGTACGTAACTACACTGTTACTTATCGCAGGATGTAATGGTGTTCAAAAAGCTGAATCTAATACTTCATCTACAACAACAGAAGCAGCTACAACTCCTACAGAAACAAATCAAGCTGTATCTCCAACACCAGAAGTAGCCGCAACTCCTACAGAAACAAATCAAGCTGCATCTCCAACACCAGAAGCAGCATCAACCACAGATACATCTTCGTCAGTATCTAAAGACATTGAGCGTTTACAGCGAAATCAAGCTTGTCCAGGATGTGATCTTAGTGGAGCAAACTTAGCAGATGCCAACCTGGGAGGTATAGATTTAAGTGGTGCTAATACCAAGTCTAAATGAGCGTGCATAGAACTGTAGAATAAAGAACATGGAAGAAAAAGACTCATGAGGAAGCAATGGCACGCCCTTTCAATCTAGAAGTTCAAGAAAGTGCTGAGTATTTGTCAAAA
>NZ_JACJSD010000051.1 GCF_014697615.1 Nostoc sp. FACHB-280
TGTTTATATTGCCAATTGCTTGTATAACTCTTTCCCTACTTGGGCTTTTGCCACCAATTACTGCTAATTCTATTGAATTATACTGATTTTATTCATGCTATTCTAGCATAGCTACTCTGGGAGAGCCATCACTATTTCAAGCAGAACGAGATAACATGGTTTATTGAGAGTCTGTAACAGTTGTATTTTCTTCAGAAAAAGAATCAATATTATTCATAAAAATTAGGAATTACGCACTGTACAAAATAACTATCTTGTGTATCAAGGTAAATATGTTGTTTCAGGCTTTTATCAATCACCTTTAATTGAGTGCGATCGCTAAAATCTTACTGCTAATTGCGAATTGGTTTAATTAGCTTCCCCGATAAGGGTGAAAGCAGCCCAGTTAAGAGGATTAGAATATTGTTTTTTAGTTGTGAGCATAGCTTGACGTAACGCCAGAGCTTTATCAGGATTTTGCTGGAGGTGACGATAAAACTCACTCATTAAAAAAGCGGTAGAATTATCATCTACAGCCCACAGTGAAACTACCACACTAGGCACACCAGCACTAATTAAAGAACGCGATAAACCAATCACACCATCACCTGTAACATTGCCGCCGCCAGTATCGCAAGCACTGAGAACAACAAGTTGGGCGCTGAGTTTCAAGTCAAAGATTTCACCTGCTGTTAAGAAACCGTCATCTTTACCACTAGGAGCAAGAGCGATCGCACCTGGGACACCAAAGCCTTTAAAATCATCAAGTAAGCCGTGAGTAGCAAAATGAATAATCTTGGCTTTCGCCATCTTAGGAAGAATTGCGGCTTTGGTAGCTTTGTTACCTGTAATTGCTTTGGTTTTCAATAAATCTGCAATTTGAATTGCTTCTTTTTCTGCACCAGGTAAAGATATTAGCTGTTCATTGGTAATAGGAATTTTTGGCATAGTAGGATTCCCAACTATTAAAATGTCTTCTTTCCCGACTTTTGAATCATCAATTCCGACTCTTTGCTTGTGTGTTAAATCTAAAACTTGAATTGATGGTGCAGTTAGAATAGTGTGTTTTTCAATTAAGTATTTACCTTCCTCATCTTGCAATGCGACGAAGGGAACAGAAAATAGGGAACTTTGCGGAATGAAGATGACTTTTTCGCTTTCTTTGGTGGGGAGAAGATCCGCGATGGGTTTGATGAGTAGTTCGTGTAGCCGTTGAAATCTTTGTTTGGTTGTGGGTACATTAGAATTTCCTGCAACGCTAATACCACCGCGACTTCTCACACCAATGGATTGACGACTGACGCTGATTAGTTGTGCTAAAGATGTGTTTTCTTTTTGCCACAAAGGTTTTAAATCAGCTTTGCGGAAGGTGACTTCACCTGTGGGCTTAATTACCCAAATATAAATTTCTGATTCTTTGGGTTCTAGTTTACCTTGTACTTTGAAATCATCATAAACGATTGAATATTGCACCAAGGTAGAATTTTGAATCTTGGCAATTTGTTTGATATCATTTATTGTTGGTGCTGCCAGTGATTTCATCTCGCTGTTATTCTGATTCAAGCGAGATGAAAGTAACTCCACAAACGCCCTAGCCCGACCGCGTTCTGATATTTCTAAAGCTGCATCGGTTTTCTTTTGAGCAATCAGAACTTTTTGTAGAGTGCGGTAAGTTGTACTTTGTGTCTCGAAAATTGAGACTTTATTAGTATCAGCTAATTTTTTATCTCGCAGAGATTCCCAAACTTTAATTCCCTCATACAGTGTTTTTTCTGCTGCGGCGAGATTACCAGATTTGTAGAGAGCAAGTCCTAAATTGTTTAAAGACAGTCCCTCACCTTGACGGTCTTTGATTTCACGGGCGATGGCTAAATGCTGCTGCTGGTACTCAATGGTTTTGGCGTAGTCTCCCAGTGAATAGTAAGCATTACCGAGATTTCCCAGTGCATTACCCTCACCTAGACGGTCTTTAATTTCACGGGCGATCACTAAACTCTGCTGCTGGTATTCAATGGCTTTAGGGTAGTCTCCCAGTGAATAGTAAGCACTACCAAGATTTCCCAGTGCTGCTCCCTCACCGTTACGGTCTTTGATTTCACGGGCGATGGATAATCTCTGCTGCTCGTACTCAATGACTTTGGCGTAATTTCCCAAAAACCCGTAAGCATTACCGAGATTTCCCAGTGTTGCTCCCTCACCCTGACGGTCTTTGATTTCACGGGCGATGGCTAAACTTGAGGAGTGGTAATCAATAGCTTTGGCGTAGTCTCCCAAAGACTGGTAAGCATTACCGAGATTTCCTAGTGCTGCTCCCTCACCTAGACGGTCTTTGATTTCACGGGTGATGGCTAATCTCTGCTGCTGGTACTCAATGGCTTTGGCGTAATCTCCTAGTGAATAGTAAGCAATACCCAGCTTTCCTAGTGCATTTCCCTCACCCTGACGATCTTTAATTTCACGGGCGATGGCTAAACTTGAGGAGTGGTAATCAATGGCTTTGGCGTAGTCTCCTAAAGACTGGTAAGCAAAACCGAGATTTCCCAGTGCTGCTCCCTCACCGTTACGGTCTTTGATTTCACGGGCGATGGCTAAACACTGCTGGTGGTACTCAATGGCTTTGGCGTAGTCTCCTAAAGACTGGTAAGCAATACCGAGATTTCCCAGTGCATATCCCTCACCTAGACGGTCTTTGATTTCACGGGCGATGGCTAATCTCTGCTGCTGGTACTCAATGGCTTTCGGGTAGTCTCCTAGATTAAGGTAAGCAAGACCCAGATTTCCCAGTGCTGCTCCCTCACCTAGACGGTTTTTGATTTCACGGGCGATAGCTAAACTCTGCTGGTGGTACTCAATGGCTTTCGGGTAGTCTCCTAGTGAATTGTAAGCAAGACCCAGATTTCCCAGTGATCGTCCCTCACCTTGACGGTCTTTGATTTCACGCGCGATGGCTAAACTCTGCTGGTGGTACTCAATGGCTTTCGGGTAGTCTCCTAGTGAATTGTAAGCATTACCGAGATTTCCCAGTGCGGCTCCCTCACCATTACGGTCTTTAATTTCACGGGCGATGGCTAAGAGCTGTTGGTGGTACTCAATGGCTTTGGCGTAGTCTCCTAATGAATAGTAAGCAATACCGAGATTTCCCAGTGCATATCCCTCGCCTTTACGGTCTTTAATTTCACGGTAAATAATTAGTGCTTGTTGCCAAGATTGTAATGCGGCTTCAAATTGACTGGTTTGAAACTGCTGAATACCTTGTTGTAATAGTCTATCTGCTTCGGCTTTTTTGTCTGCTGGTGTTTGTGCCAATAGCTGCGACGCTGGAAATACTGTTGGTAAATTGGCAATAGGTGGCGCAACAGTCAAGATGAGAGTGATGAATGTGGTTAAACTCAGTTGGCAATAACGCATATATTTTACAGTCAGCAGCAGATGAGCAATTCTACAAAATATATATCTCTCATTCTTTGAAGGATATGCAAATTAGATGCAACGAGTTCCGAATAAGCTGAAACCATGATGCTTGTCCTCATATCTTGCACCTAGCTGTGTAAACACGTAAAAAGCGAATAAAGGATGCAAAATATTACAGTATTTGAATATTGTGGTGCTGCCTTTCATCATCATTCTAGTAACTGTGCAGGCTGTATAGCCCAGCCATTAATATATTCTGGTGATTGTGGAGGCTGTATAGACAATGCACATATACACCTAATCCCATTTGATAAAGATATACACAATCTGCTAAAAGAAAATTTTGACTTTGAAAAGATTGAGGATTTGGTAGAACTATTAAAATATCAAGCCGAAAATTTATCTTATCTATATTATGAGTCAACTAATAGAGAAAGATTTGTTTTTAAGGTGGATGAAAAGCTTCCTTCTCAATTTTTACGTCAGCTTATATGTGAAGTTCTAGGGCAACCCAACGTTTGGAATTGGGCAAAGCATCCTTTTCGTGACAAAATTCAATCTTTTAAAAAAGTTTATTATAATTCAGTATTTTGATGGTTAATCCTTTTACTGCCAATCGGCTAGTTGTGCTTTTCACATCTTAAGCAAAAGTTAATATATTAATTTTAATGAGATTAGAAAAAGTCATTCTAAGTAAGTCGACGTGAAAAAACATAACTAAGTTAAGAAAGGTAAACAAGGCTACTATCCTCTTCCCTTCTGCTTTCTGCCTCCTGCCTCCTGCCTTTCCACAACGATGATTTTTAACACTGAGCTACTTACTTAGACAAAATTAAGAGTAAAAATAATTAGAATTATTGCATAAATTCTTTGGACAACCAAAACAATTTATCCAGAGACTTGGTTTATTTAATGCTTTTTTCTCTTAATTTACAAACCCTTCTGTTGCTTTGCCATTTCCGCAAACAGCATCCTACATCTATGACAACACCCATCTTCCCATAGCGCAGGTATTTTGAAAGGTGCTTGACAATTGGGACACTTTGCTAAAAGCTTGAGTTGATGGCGATCGCACTTCCACACCGATTTATATTGCCACTCAATCCGGTGACAAGGTGCTTCGGCATAACAAGCACCACACAGGCGAATTGGCTCATGCTGCATTCCCACTCCCAGAGGTGGCAGCATTTGAGCTAACCTGTCTGCATCTACCTCTACTATAGATGCGATCGCTTCTAATTCTTTTTGGCTAGGACGAGGATTAAAGTGAAATCGCTCCCACCTTGCTACTACTGCACCAATTCCTGCCAAACGACCCAACCCACTGGGTGATAAATGGTTAGCACGTCTAAACCTACCAAGAAAGTGGCTCAGGCTTTCTCCTTCATAGGGTTCAATCAAGAATAGCCAAGGCTCAACATCTGGTGCCTCTTTCATTTGTACTCCTTAGTAACTTCCTGTAAAACAGCCTTGTTAATCTTCTTTAATCCCCTTGATAAAGAACGAATTGCTGATTCTCTGAGAATCTCATCTAGCCGACCAATGTAACCCTCTGTTGCCGAAGTCAAAATCCGCAGCATATCCTTACTAATGAGATTAGAAGGCAATGGCAACTTTAAAACTTTATCTTCCCAAGTTTGTACAATGTCTTGGAAATCTTTTCCCGATAGCTTACCAAAGCGATGGCAAGCCCGAAAGCGGTTATAAACTTGTTCATCTCGCTTAATTACTGCCTCTAAACGGTCAGTTCCTACTAAAACAACAGCAATGCCCAACTTGTCATAAATATCACGCACCTCTGCAAAAGTCTCAGGTTTGAGGCGATCAGCTTCATCAATAATCAGCATTTCTACCCCGCAACCCTTGATTACTTCGATTGTTCTACCACGCAAATCTGATACGGTTCCCTTTGTCGCTCGAAAATTGAGGTGTTCAATTATCTCTTTGAATAATTCTTTAGAGCCGCATTTTTGCGGAGGTTGAATATAAACTACAGGCACAAATGGCGGTCGCCCTAATTCTTTGGGTTGTTTGTGCCTGTGCCTGTAAGCGTCACAAGCAACGGTCTTACCCGTTCTTGACTCTCCGACAACTCGACAAGATTGCCGTGCCTTGCGTTTTCCATCTAACCAATCATGAAGAGTTATTACTTGCTGTAATAGAACAATATTTTTATTCTTGAGACGAGCAATTTCTGCTTGTAACCACTCATCATCCGGTTTTACCCCACCCAATTGCTGGGCGATCGCTTTTGCATCTGTCATTGTTTAAAATCCGTATTCTTCACGCAGTTGTTCATAATCCCAAACCTCTACTTCTGGGGATGAAGATTGAAGCCCAGTAGTAGATTCAACTTCTACTGCTTCCGTAACTGGAGATGGTAAAGATTCAGTTTTACTTTCATTCACCGCAGTAGAATGCAAAATCTCCTGCTCTAATTTTTGACGTTCCTTGCGACTTTTCTTTTTTGCCACTAGAGCATCACGCTCAAGGACTTCTTGCAATAAGGCTTGATTGCTAACAGTCTTACCCGCATTACGCAATCTACGACTAGCTGCTTCAGCTTCATCTAATGACAGTTGCTCTGTCTCCAAACCTTGAGCATGAGCGCGAGTCAGAAAAACTTCTTGACTTTTCTCTTGGCGATAAACCAGCACAGTTGTAATATCTCTGGGGTCATATCTTAAATTGACCGTTTCCCCCGCATATCCTGCTAGATATTCCCCTCGATACATCACATTTTGAAACTGTAAGCATCCACCTCTTTGTACTGTGCGCCGTGACTGTTTCATCAAGCAGATATCTAAATTACGTTCTTCGATTGGCACTGGTACTGAAGGTAATCCCGCTTCCCAACGCCCAAAACGAGTTTGATCACCCATTCGCGCATCAATACTTTGGTTGTAGCGGTCAACGATGTACCGAACAAGTAGCTGTTCTAGTTCACGCAAGGTGAGTTTTGCGTCCTTCTCTGCATCTTCTGGGCGTTCCTGTACATTAGATCCGGTATATCCAGGTAGCGTGGAAAATAGTTGGTCATTCAATGTCTTAAAAGGACGCTCAACTACTCCACCTTCTGAAGGGCGATCGCGTAAATGACATACAAACCCCAATTGCGCCCCAATCTGGCTTAAGTGGTTTGAACGAAAATCTTTACCACCGTCAGTATAAAAATGTTCTGGCTTACCGTAAGTTCCCCATTCGCAGTGCAGTTTGTACTCTGCACCGTATTTTTTGGGCAAAATCGCATGGCGTAATGCTAAAGCTACTACCACTGAACTAGGCGCATCAAAACCTAAATTGATACCCATAATGCAACGAGAATAGGTATCAATTACAGTTGTT
Organism: Nostoc sp. FACHB-280; assembly: GCF_014697615.1. GTDB lineage: Bacteria > Cyanobacteriota > Cyanobacteriia > Cyanobacteriales > Nostocaceae > Nostoc_B. The sequence continues at coordinate 6,736 of NZ_JACJSD010000051.1, forward strand.
AGCCAAGGACGACTTAGTAGTTCACCATGTTGATCTACTAGCAAAACATCTACACGGGTATGGTCACATTGCCAAACATGATTGCTGTAGTCAACCGATAAATCTTGTCCTTCACGAGTTTTAACTGAAAGTGTTGTCCCCCTCCAACCAGGGCTGCGGATACTCTTAGCTTTTTCTTTTTGTTCCAATATGGGAGCTAATACCCGTAAAACAGTTCTGTAATTAGGAGGCTTGGAGTCGCCTAGTTCTCGCGCTTTAGCTTGAACTCTCAGGGCAACTTGCTTGGGAGTCATGCGTTTACTACCCTTGTTACCTTCCTTATAAGTTTTGATGATGAAGTTTTCCCAAAACTCACCAATTCGATGTTTTCCTTTATCAGCCCTACCTGTCTGAGTGAATCCGACTAAGCCATCCTCTTCCCATTTTTTTACTAAACGCTGCACCGTTCGCACTGTCACACCTAGTTTTTCCGCAGCCTCCTTCAACTTCTGCCCGTAAGTTGTGCGATCGCATGGTTCCAGCAAACTTTGGATTACCTCTAACTTCAGTTGGGCTTCTTCTGAGAGTTCTGTAACAATCACATTAGTCTCAGGAGATGTGTTGCTTTCTTCTGATACGGCTTGGGCAGTATTTACCGACGTATGAACAGTGAAATCAGACATAATGTTTCTGTTCATGAATCAAAAATAAATTATAAATACATAATGTTATCCTAATACTTGGGAAAACGACAGTCAATTTGTCATTATGAAAATATACAAAAACTTTTTTCTAATTTCTGAAGCGACATTTAATTTGTCACAATCAGGACAAACGACAGCCAATTTGTCACTGTCGAGAAATAAGATAATACTTTTTGACTAGCGAAAACTCTTGCTGTACAAGCATTTACCAGATGACAATAATTTGTCACAACGACATTTAATTAGTCACTGTACAGAATCGTACATTGACACATTTGATGGTCAACTGTTAAAGGCACGACGAATAAAGGTCTGCTTGAAGCAGCCTAATCGTGACGGGGACAGAGAAATTTTTATTCTGACAAATCTGCCGTTTGAGGTGGTAAATGCAATTTTGATAGCCCAAATGTACCGCAAACGTTGGAAACTCGAAACCTTATTCCAAGTTCTGACAGAAAATCTCTGCTGCGAGATGAATACACTAGGCTATCCAAAAGCAGCTTTGTTTACCTTCTGTATCGCTTTAGTTGCCTATAACGTACTGTCTACCGTTCAGGCAGCCCTCAGAAGTATTCATGGAACCGAGAAGATAGAAGCCGAAGTTTCCAGCTACTATTTAGCCGATGAAATCAAGGGTACTTAAAGAGGAATGATGATTGCGATTCCCCCTGATGAGTGGTGTGTTTTTCAGAACATGACCTTCACAGAATTATCACAAACTCTCAAACATCTGGCAGGTCTTGTCAAACTGAGAACTTTTCGCCTTTATCCGCGAGGTCTAAAGAAAGCTCAACCAAAACGAACTTACCTCAAGAACAAGCAAGCCCCATATCTCAACTGCTAAAATTATAACCCAGAAAAAGCTGCAAAATAACACACCTTGAAAGGGCTAGGTTTAACTCTCTGGGGATTCACTGTAGCACCGGAAGGGGGCATAACTCCGTTAGTAATTCCTTAAGACCAGTGTTTTGTTTTGGAAATGAGGCTAAAAACAAAAAACACCGCGTCAGATGTATTCTGACACGGGCGCTACAAAGTTGAATGAAAATTTATTTATGCTTTAGCTTTTAGTTTTTGGAGTTGACGCTTAGATACTGAAACTGTACCTAAAGCCCCCAATGCTAATACACCTAGCCAAGCACTAGGTTCAGGAATTGATGTCGTCGTGCGTGACAGAGTAATGTTATCCAGAATTAAACCAACATTATCTCCACCAACACCTTCAAAGGCTAAATTAGCCGTGGTCAGTGCGGCGACATTAATGGTGCGGGTAAAGGTGGTTAAAGCTTGGTTAGCTGGTAAGGTGAATGTTTCGTTGAACAAACTGCCCAAAGAGACAATTACGGAGTTAGTTTGGCCTCGTCTTCTTGCACCACCAAGATCGAAGCTGATGTCAACTACATCTCCTGGATTAAATGTAAATGCTGTTTTTGATGTAATTATCCCAGCATTACGGGTTGAGCCATCTGTATCAATATACAGTCCGTTACCAGGGAATAAGTCAAAAAAACGATTGCCAATTAAGTCAACGGTGCCACCAGAAACGTTCCAGTTAGTAAAAGCATTGTAGTTTAAACGTCCCACACCACCATTTTCACTATCAAAGTTGTCAGATAGTAGGGTGGCGGCACTAGCTGTATGAGATGTTGCCATGCCTATGGCTGTGATGGTGGTTAATGTGAGTCCTAATTTACTGAATGTGGAAAAAAAATTTGATTTAGCCATACTTTAAGTAGAATGTTTTTCCAAAGAAAGAGGCCAGTAGTAATACGGGCGGTTTGTTAAGTAACTTGTCTAGGGGTACTGTGTTTTAGGGGACAATTACTCCTGATTGGCGATCGCATCACAGAACACGCAGCAAATTCTGGTAAACAATGAGTTTGACAGCAAGTTTTGAGCTTTGCAGTCATGTTACTACGTGTTATTTCTGTGAAGTTACTTTTATAGAGTACTTCTTTCTTTGTAATTTAATAATGAAGTTTCCGTATTTTTACATAAAATTTAGCGGAGAGTTTTGGTTGTTACTATCCTCCGCTTGCGGAGGGATGTCAGACCCAAGGCTGCACTAGCCAATACACCGAAAATAGTGGTGGGTTCTGGTACTTGTTGTACGGGGACTGGTGTAGGTACAGGAGTTGTTGGTTGCGGAACTGGTGTAGGTTCTGGTACTGGAGTGGGTTCTGGTATTTCTGGTTGCGGAACTGGTGTAGGCTCTGCTACTGGAGTGGGTTCTGGTATTTCTGGTTTTGGCGGTTCACCAGAAGAAAAAGTACCTGCTTGAATAAACACAGCAGAATCGTAACGATAATCTCCCACATCTGCAATTGCTATTTTCAGCCGATGTACGCCTTCACTTAATCCCAAAAATTGTGCAGAAAATACATTGGTAAAACCATCATATTGCAGATTATAAATTCCCCCATCACTCAAAGCATTATTATTAAATAAGTGCGGATTGGTGGCATTGCTACCAAATGGATTACCACCATTAACAGTATTAATAGAAACTGGTGTATTAGTTCCGGGAATTAAGGCAATATTTTTACCATCTAAGAAAAATCCAAACACATCGTTAAATTTGGAATTTACATATTCGTTATATTCTTCGGAAGCAAAAACATAATTAAAAAATAGATTGCCTGTTGTTGATGTGAATTCAAATTCCAGTACACTAGCATCATAGGTTTTTACACCAGAAATTAAAGCACTTAAGTCAGCATCGCCAGGTAGTTTATTGCTACTAGATGCACTTTCGGTAGTATTTGGCCCGGATGCCAATTTTGCATTACCAGTGGTAAGAATAATGCCATTATCTATACCGATACCTGAAGCTAAACCATTTGTGAAAATTCCAGATGCTATTGGTGCGCCTTGATAGGTAGCATTAGAAATTGTAATGCCTGAACCTAAAATGTTGTTAACTAATAGATTCGGGTCACTGCTAGTAGTAATGTTGACCGCTTGAGCAGGTGCAGTTACTAATCCTAAACCTAATAAAGAAAATGCACCTGTTTTGAGAAAATCCTGGAGAGATTTCATGTTTTTCTACCAACTAAACGTGAAGATTGGCAAGATTTGTTTTGCGAATTTTGGAGATTTTTAGCAAAAAATATGCCAAAAAGTAGCAAGTGTGATGGTTGCAAACTGAATTCATCTCTAGCCGCGATCGCTGATTATCAACATATTGCTGTAACCACAATTTGAAAACACATTTATGTCGGTTTTTAGCGAGTTAATTTTTACTCTCTTCTCGCTTACCTATTTAATTAGATTAGTATTTAACTATTTTTTTGGATAGTAGAAATACGGTCGTTTACACAATAATTACATTTTTAATTCTGTATATCTACTCGCAAAAGTTGATTTGATAACTGCTTGAGACAATTGCAAGTGTAAACTCACCAATAAAACTTTGTAAATCAATCCAATTCCTTTAAAATATTTTTATATTTCAGTATGAAAATAAGATTAATAAAATATAAGGTCAATTTTAAATTGATATAAACCAATTTTTATATAGTTTATCCATAAATCAATTTTTGATAAAAATAAACCAAAATCACAATAAATGATATTTTTTAATAATTTTTATTATTTTTTCGTCTAGCTATGGTAAAGATTTTGAGTAGAAAAACTTACATTCTTAGTAAGAATTCAGAAGACAGAAGCCAAAATTCAGAATGGTGAGCGAGATTGAGAATCAGTACTATTAGGTGATGAAAATTTCTATCTAGCAGACTCCTAACTTAATTTATGATTCTGATTTCTGACGGCTGATTCCTGAATTCTATTGAGATAAAATTGCGCGATTTGGCATTCGGCGTTTTACTTTCATAGTCTTCACTTAAGATAAAGATAAGTGCAAAAATCGCTCAGTCCTTATTTGCCCTAGCTTCATCTCTAGATTTACAGCAGAATTTGCTTATGAATTTCTCGTCAGCAAGACAATATTTTTACCAAGAGATTCAGCAACCTGACGAGTATATCAACTTGGCCAAGGCAGCACTATACATTGCCCAAGAAGAATATCCCAACCTTGACCCGGAAGAATATCTCAATGCCCTTGATACAATGGCACAAGAGGTTCAAGAACGTTTACCAACTCCACGCTATCCATTGCGGTTGATTCAAAGCTTGAATCAGTATCTCTATGATGATTTGGGATTTACAGGCAATAGTAGCAACTACTATGACCCCCGCAACAGCTTTTTAAATGATGTGATTGACCGCCGTATGGGAATTCCCATCACTCTCGCACTGGTTTATTTAGAGATTGCCCACAGAATTGAGTTCCCAATGGTAGGTATAGGATTACCAGGACATTTTCTCATCCGTCCTGATATTCCTGATATGGAGATTTTTGTGGATGCTTTTAATCGGGGTGAGGTAATGTTTACAGAAGATTGTCAGGAACGACTCACCCAAATGTTTCAACAACCTGTCAACCTCAAACCCGAATTTTTAGCCACTGTCAGCAATCGGCAATTTTTGGCGAGGATACTGACGAATTTAAAATACATATATCTTAAACAGCAAGATTTGGGCAAAACACTCTCTGCTGTAGAACGAATTTTATTGTTATTTCCGGCAGCGATGTTAGAAATCCGCGATCGCGGTCTGCTTTACTATCAATTAGGACATTACCCGCAAGCAGTCACAGACTTACAAAACTACTTATCCAAGGTTCCTGATGCTGAAGATGCAGTGGTAATTCAACGGTTACTTACAGAAATGGGTAAATAAACAAGTTTGGATTCAAGTGGCACATTTCCTAGTTTAGGCTGTCATTGGTCATTACCCGGATTTCTCACCACACCTCGAATGGAGGAGTAATGAGTAGTGAGTAAGGAGTAATGAGTAAAATTCTTAACTTATTACTTATTACTCATTACTTATTACTTGTACGCAAAGCAGCTTGTGAGAAATGCGGGATTAGTCATTAGTCATCCGTCAATACTAACGACAGTCTCAAGATAGTAGGTTTAAGAGTTGATAACTCCTGCCCCCTGCCTTCTGCTATACAATGGCATTCAGTAACTTTGATGATTGCCACCTATGCTACCAGTCATCTATTCGGATGAGTTTTTGAATCACAAGACGGGAAATTATCATCCAGAAAACCCAGAACGTCTAACAGCCATTGTCACAGCGTTAAAAGAAGCGGCGTTTGCAGAAAATATTGCTTGGCGTGAACCTACTCCAGTTGCCGACAAACCATCGCTGATGTCTTTATTATTACAAGCCCATAGTCCCGCTTATGTCAAAAAACTGGGAGAAATTGCGGCTAGTGGCGGTGGCCATCTTGATGGTGATACACCCGTTTCCGCCAATAGTTATGATGTGGCGTTGTTGGCGGTGAGTGCTTGGTTAGATGGTGTTGATGTTGTTTTAGCTACAGAAAATCCGGCTTTTGTGCTGGCGCGGCCACCGGGACATCATGCCGAAAGTGATGCTGGGATGGGTTTTTGTTTATTTTCTAATGCTGCGATCGCAGCTTTTTATGCACTAGAACAACCAGATGTTAAGCGTGTGGCGATTCTGGATTGGGATGTACATCATGGTAATGGAACTCAGGCGATCGTGGAAACTCACCCCCAAATTGCCTACTGTTCTCTTCATCAGTATCCTTGCTATCCTGGCACTGGTAGAGCTTCCGAACGTGGCTATCATAATAACGTTTTAAATGTGCCACTGCCCCCAGGTAGTGATATCAACGCTTATCGCCCACTGTTAGAAAGTAAGATAATTCCATTCTTACAAAACTTTCAACCTGATTTATTAATTGTCAGCGCCGGTTATGACGCTAACGCCGCCGATCATTTGGCAAGTATGAATTTACTTCCAGAAGATTATGGTTTATTTACTGATTATTGTTTGGGTATAACTCGAAAAATTCTGTTTGGTTTAGAAGGTGGTTATGATTTTTCGGCACTTTCTCAATCTGTGTTAGCAACAATTGAACACTGTTTATGAATATAGGTGCTGGAGGCTAGGGTTTAGCAAGCAAAATTTTTTATGTCAGATATTCATAAAAAAATCTTACGGCCAAGTATGCGTAAGTCCTGAAATCTATCTAAGTGAATATTGCTTGTTAGATAGTGTTTATGAGATGTTTCCAGGTAACAATCCTCTGGAAAATACTGTCATGAAAAAAAAATCAGTAGTTATTGCTACAGCGATTTCTGCTGGCGCTTGGTTGACGATAATAACTAAAGCTGAAGCTTTTCAATTAACTCCATTCACTAGTTATACTCCTAACCCTAATGGGCCAACATTTATTGTTAATTTTGACGGAAGTGGCCCTTATGATGGCTATGCAGTCAAGAGTATTAAGAACTTAAAACTCTTTAATGATCGGAATGAAACTTATAATATAAGTTTTGCCACAGGTTCTACTGAAGAATTGGGAAGACTAAAAATTCTCAACTATGACAATGATCGCGCACTGGAAGCCCATCGTACCATTGCAGATGCTTTACGCAGTTTGAGATTACCGGATGGATTGCGCGTTACTGCCTTAGAAGATTTGGCAGGTAATAAACAGTATACGTGGAGTATTATTGGGGATTGGGTTTGGTGGACAGGTTTCTGGAATATAGACTATGGTTACAGTGGTGTATTACGAGAAGGCCCCTTCGGAGGTAGCAGTTTACTTTATGCTAGAAAAACTTATACTATTTTTAGCCCACAAGTACCAGAACCTATCACTTTTATTGGTAGTTTAACAGCACTAGGCTTTGGTATTGCTATCAAAAAGAAATTTGTATCGACACAGAAGTAAGCATAACTCAGTTAGCAAGACTGTATTAATCTGAACCGATGCAATATGAGTAAACTAAAAACTAGCTAGTACAATAAGGCAAAAGTAAAAACAAAGGATAGTTATACTACAAGCCTTTTAGCAGTTCCTTATGGTCTGTTTATTTACGCCGCACTGTACTAGCCTCTTTCATCTAACCAAAACGACCACTAATATATTCCTCTGCTTCTCTAGTATGAGGAGAAGAGAAAAGTTGAACTGTCGGACTAAATTCGACTAATTTACCACGGCGTTTGCCATGTTCATCAATTTCGGTATTAAAAAATGCTGTCCAATCTGCAACTCTCGAAGCTTGCTGCATGTTGTGAGTCACCATAATAATGGTGTATTGCTGCTTGAGTTCTAAGCAGAGTTCTTCTACTTGGCGGGTAGAAATTGGGTCAAGGGCAGAACAAGGTTCATCCATTAATAATACATCTGGCTTCATAGCGATCGCCCGTGCAATACACAGCCTTTGTTGTTGTCCACCCGATAATGCTGTACCTTTAGCTTTGAGTTTGTCTTTGACCTCATCCCAAATGGCTGCGCGTCTGAGGGAATCTTCGACTAATTCATCTAAATCACCTTTATAGCCGTTAGAACGGGGGCCAAAAGCAATATTTTCATATATAGATTTTGGGAAAGGATTTGGTCTTTGAAACACCATCCCGACTTGGCGGCGTAATTTGACTGAGTTAATCTTAGGATCGTAAATGTTGCGATCGCGATAATTTAATCGACCTTCAACTTTCGCACCCGGAATCAAATCATTCATCCGATTAAAGCACCGCAACAGAGTACTTTTACCACAACCACTAGGGCCAATAAAAGCCACAATTTGCTTTTCGGGAATTTTCAGATAAACATCCAGCAAAGCCAAAAAACCACTATAGTAAACTCTCAGACCCTCAATATCAAACACATTTCTTTCTTGAATCAGTGTGTTGTTAATTTGTCTACTTCTATTGTCATTGTGAGTCATGATAGTTACACCTAATTGAAGATTCCTATTTGATATCTGCAAAAATTTGCCGTTATCTAAATCAATACTTATCTAGTGATTGAAAAGCGTTGGCGAACATAAATCGCTATCCCGTTCAATACTAAAATCAGCAACAACATCACAATAATTGTTGCGGCTGATGAATTAGCAAAACCTGGTTCTGGACGACTTAGATAACTAAAAATTTGAATTGGTAAAGCCATAAATCTCTGGAATAAACCAGGATTAAAAGTCAAAAAACTCACAGCTCCAACTACTATTAAACAAGCTGCATCACCCACCGCACGAGATACAGAAATAATTACCCCTGTTAATATCCCAGGAATCGCATAGGGGATAACGTGATGGTAAATAGTTTGCCATTTAGTCACACCCAAACCATAGGAAGCGTGTCTTAAAGAATCTGGAACTGCACGAATCGCTTCTCTAGATGTAACGATAATTACTGGTAAGGATAACAAAGATAAAGTTAAAGCTCCAGAAATTAAAGCCGGGCCAAAACCTAGCAAATAATTAAATACTCCTAAACCCAGCAACCCATACACAATCGAAGGTACACCTGCAAGATTACTAATATTAATTTCGATGATGGCAGTCCACCAAGCTTTAGGTGCGTATTCTTCTAAATATAAAGCTGCTCCCACACCAATTGGCACTGCAACTAACATCACAATAATTGCCAAAAGAATGCTCCCTACAATTGCGGGACGAATACCTCCTTCATCTGGAAACCGGGATGGGGTTTCTGTTAAAAATCCTGGGGTTAAAAATCTGGTTAATCCATCTTGGCAAATATCAAAAACCAGTAATGCCAATATAAATAAACCAATCAACAAACCCAATAAAAAAATGATTTCAAATACCTTACCTAGTGACTCTCTCTTTTCAATATTATCGGTAAATTCTGCACTAGAATCGAAAAAATCATTACCTTGATAACTTGTAGCCATATTGATTAATCGTATTTTTCTTTAAATCTATGGGAAATCCAGTAACTAACAATATTTAATGCTAAAGTTAGCAGAAATAACACAGCCCCGACAGCATATAAAGTTTTAAAATTTAGACTTCCTCTTGGGCTATCTCCACCGGAAATCTGTGCCATATAAGCTGTCATTGTCTCTACTGACTCCATCAGATTCACAGTCAGTTTTGGCTGTTGTCCAGCAGCAATTACCACAGTCATTGTTTCACCAACAGCACGAGAAATACCTAAAATAATTGAAGCTGTAATTCCTGAAAGTGCTGCTGGTAATAACACTTTAAAAATCGACTCTAATTTAGTGATTCCCAAAGCATACGCGCCTTCTCTTAAAGAATTCGGCACGGCTTGGATAGCATCTAAACTAATAGAACCAACTGTTGGGGTAATCATCACACCCATCATTAAACCTGCACTCATAGCATTAAATATTTCTAGAGGCAGAAAATTTCTCAGGAATGGGGTAACAAATAACAGGGCAAAATATCCATATACAACTGTTGGTATCCCTGCTAAAAGTTCCACTGCTGGACGCAAAATGGCGGCGACTTTAGGTTGGGCATATTCACTTAAATAAATTGCAGAAGATAAACCCAAAGGAATCGCCACTGCCATAGCGGTGAGAGTAGTTAAGAAAGTCCCAGCAATTAAAGGCCAAATACCAAAATGTCTTTCAGCAAATAAAGGTGTCCATTTAGTATCGAGAAAAAAGTCAGCTAAGGGGACTTCTTGGAAAAACTCAAATGTTACCTGGAAGATAATAACGACAATACCAAATGTTGTTAAAACGGAGACTAAACCACAGCAAAATAAAATTGTGGCGATAATCTTTTCGGTAATATCTTCAGATGGATTTTTTTCTAGCGATCGCCGAGAATCTTCCTGAAAACCATTTTGATGATTGATGGCACTCATAAGTTAATAAATTAAATAAAGTTAGTAATTGGTTGACCTGGTTTAGCTTTTTTAAATTTTGTGCCGGTTTCTCCCTTGAGAAATTTCTGTTTAACTTTCACGTAAGCTTCATCAGGTAAAGCCACATAACCCGCACTATCTACCCATTTCCAGGAATTTTCTAAATAAAAATCGACAAATTCTCGTACTGCTGGCTTTGTATCTAACGACTTTTTACTCACATATATAAACAAAGGTCGAGACAATGGTGTGTAAATATTTCTCACAACATTATCCACTGGTACAGGCTTTTCACACTTGCCATTAGAGTTTTCTACAGCTACTAAATTCAGCTTATCTTGATTTTGAATGTAGTAAGAAATGCCCACATAACCTAAAGAATATTTATCTCCTGCTACCCCTTGTACTAAAGTATTTTGGTTGTGGCTGGGAGTATAATCTGTGCGACCATTTTTTGCTTTACCTGTCACCGCCTGGGTAAAATAATCAAATGTTCCTGTATCCGATGCAGGCGCATAAAGTTTCATATTTTCATTAGGAAACTTCGGGTTAACTTGATTCCAAGTTAAAATTTTGCTATCTGCCTTAGCACTCCAAATTGTTTTTAATTCATCAACAGTCAGACATTGCACAAAATCATTTTGCCGATTCACAATCACAGCTATACCATCTAAAGCGATGGGTATTTCTAAAAATTCAATATTTTTACTTTTACATTTAGCAATTTCTTCATCTCTAATGGTACGTGAAGCACCAACAATATCAATTTCTCCTGCACAAAATTTACTGATTCCGCCCCCAGTTCCACTAGATGCAACACTCACGACAGCGTCAGCTTTCACATTATGATATTCTTCCGCTACTGCTAAAGAAATCGGAAATCCTACAGCTGCACCATCAATACTGACTTGTTGTTGCTTTTCGTTTTGACTACTACAACCCGTGATGCTGTAACTAATTACAAGTGCCAACATCAATAATAGGTTATTTTTACATTGAGAAATAAAATTCATACAATTGCTAATTCCCTAAATTTGGATGAGGATTTATGCTTTGCTATTAGCTTTAACTTTGTCAAAAATTGCCCCATCTTTTAAAAATTTTGTTTGAATTATGTCCCATCCCCCTAAATCTTGGGCTGTAAATAAAGTTTGAATGGGGGGATATTGTGAGATTACCTCTTGGGTAACTGTAGGATTTACCGGACGGTATTGTAATTTAGCAAATTCCCGTTGGGCTTCTGAGGAATACAAAAAATCAACAAATGCTTCGGCTACTTTTCTTGTCTTGTGTTTATCAACATTTTTATCTACTACAGCCACAGGATTATCTATAGAAATATTTAATTCTGGGATGACATAAGGTAGTTTTGAGGTAGTTTTCTCCGCTAAATTAACCTCATTTTCGTAGGTAATTAAAACATCACCTTGGGCTTTTTGAAAAAATACATCACTAGCTTCACGGGCATCTTTTGTTAGAACAGCCGCATTTTGATAAACTTTGGCAATATAGTTTAAAGCTGTTGCTTCATCTCCACCATTTTGCGTAACTGAACCCCAAAAAGCTAATAATTCCCAAATGCCAATTCCCGAAGTTTTAGGGTTAGCTGCAATGAGTTGCACATCTTCTTTGGCTAAGTCTGCCCAAGTTTGAATTTTTTTTGGATTACCTTCACGGGTAACAATTGCGGCTACTGATCTGCTAACAATACCATTTCTGGGAGTTCTAATCTGCCAACTAGATTTAATTAAACCAGCCTGTTGAATTCTAATGACATCTAATGGCAGTGCTAAGTGGACTATATCTGCTTCTTGCTTACCTGAAATTACATCAACTGCTTGAGCAACAGAACCGCCATAACTTTGGTCAAAAATCACTTTTTGGTTGTGTTCTTTGTGCCACTTCTCGACAAATTTGGGAATGATTTGATCATGGGCTGCTTTAGTGACCGAGAAAGAAACTAGTCTTAATTTAATTTCTGGTTCTGTAGCTGAGTAACTTCCCGCACAAGCAGAGATAGCTACACTTAAAATCGCACCTAAAAAGCATAAATATGCAAATCTTTTAACAGAGCTTTGTTTCAACCAAATTCTCACGATTTTTTGATACAAAACTTGCATTAACTGTCCAGTTTTCTCAATGCAAGTATGTATATTAGCCGGATGCTGCGACTTGTTCATCAAACATTTTACCCCATTATCTACAGTATCTCCATCGAGTTACTGTAATTATTAATTATAAAGCATGGAAATCTTATACCTGTCAAGACAGTATGTAATTAAACTATAAAAACTGAAGCTAATTCTTACCAAAGGTAGAATGTATGGTCTTATTTAACAGTAAAGTCAGCATTTTTACCAAAAAGACCAAAGTATAATGAACTATACAAATCTTTTTAAATTTAAAAGCTTAATTAAAAATTAAGTTTATGGCAGAAGTTATAATTTAGCATCAGACTAAGCTTTCTATCTAACTGTAAGAACTAAATTGTGTACTTCATTCACTAGAAATATGATGTAATTTTAAAGAGTTTTTATTAAAACTAATTGCTTCTTTTTTTTGTAAACCAGAATACCAAATCTGATAAATTTTTTATAACTTTTCTGTCGCCCCTAACATCTGTAAAATTTTCTCGGCGTTATCTAAATCGCCGACTATGCGTCGAATTGGTTGCGGCCAAACTTTCACCAGCGTAGGAGTTGCAGACACTTGATCAATTTCTGCTTGTTCTGGATGAGTTAAAACATCAATCACTTTTAAAGTGTAGGGATATTTGAGCGATCGCTCTAACATTTCGTGTAAATTGTGCAGTATCCGTTCCGTATTGGCACTATGACCAGCAATAAATAAACGCAAAACGTAACATTGGGTTTTTTGTTGCAGGTTTTGTGTGGTTCTGGCTGGTGGATAGTATTTGGGAGCCTTTTCGGATAAATCTAAGTTCACAATTAAGTCGTGGTCTTCCCAAAGTTGGGGAAATGTGGAACGATAAGTGCCTAACACCATGCGATCGCACAAACCATCTTGCCAAGGTGCCGCTTGCCAGATTAAATCGCCCGTATGGAAAATTGCATTCAGTAAAGCTTGATGTTGTAATACTGCCGGATAAGCCTCTGCAAAAGTCCGAATTTGTTGCGTATGGGGATCTAACCAGTGGTCAACGGTGGCAGTGTAACAGGGAACTAAAAAATGTGGCGGTTCCGATAAATCGAGAATTTCTTGTAAAGCAGCGCACAAATGCAAATGCCATCGACCCTGTTTATTGGGATCGATGCAGTAAATTAAATCGCCTCCAGGTGTAAATAAGGCAATGCCTTTAAAAACTTTGGGTAAAAATAGTTTAGGTGTAGTCAAGCTAGTTACAGGGGTTGGGGAACTTGGAGGTAAAAAGTCGAGGCGATAACTTTTTACCTTTACTGTAATTAAACTCGTCCTCGGAGAAACTGAGCCATTTCGTTAGGAGTTGGTGACATTTCTAAAGCTGTTTCTTCAGTAATGCGACCTTCTTGATAAAGATTGAGCAGCGACTGATTCATTGTAATCATGCCGTCGAAACTGGCTTGTTTCATCAATTCGGTAATTTCATCATATTTACCGTCTTTGACCCATTCTTTAACCGCCTCAGTGTTAATTAAGATATCGTGGAATGCCGCACGTTTACCATCAGTCGTCCGGCATAATCCTTGGGCAATGACTGCTACCAAAGATTCCGCTAAGGCTACCCGCATCGCATCTTGTTCTGCACCAGAGTATAAATTCAGAATCCGTTCAATGGTTTTTACCGCACTGTTGGTGTGTAGAGTTCCCATTACCAAGTGACCTGTTTGGGCAGCTTTTAAGGCGGTGTTGACTGTTTCTTTATCCCGCATTTCCCCCACCAGAATCAAATCTGGATCTTCCCGCAAAGCTGCTTTTAAAGCGTTGTCAAATTTGCGGGTGTGCATCCCCACTTCCCGTTGTTTTACCAATGACTTGCGGCTTTGGTGAACAAATTCTACCGGGTCTTCGATGGTGATGATGTGCTTGGCCATTTCCCGATTAATATAGTCAATCATCGCCGCCATTGTGGTTGATTTACCAGAACCAGTCGGCCCAGTGACTAAGATTAAGCCTTTATGAGAGTGGCAGATATCTCGGAAAACTGGCGGTAAGCGCAACTGTTCCATCGATAAAATTTTCAGGGGAATCAACCGCAGTACCATTGCATGGCCTTTCAGTGAGCCAAACACGTTAAGCCGAACACGAGCAAATTCATATTGAGTTGCACCATCAAACTCTAGGTTTTCTTCAAATTGTTGAATTTCTCTCTCTGTCATCACTTCCCGTAACCAAGCCATGAAGGTTTCCTGATCAGTTTCGGGATATTCTGTGGGGTTAATTTCGCCACGGTTGCGGAAGCGGGGAACTTCACCTACGCCCAAGTGAATATCTGAATAACCATTATCAAAAGCTTCTTTAATAATTCCTCCTAACGTTAACCCAGAAGGATTTTTTGCGGCTGGTGGTGGACTTGTGGGACGATTACCTGCGACTGGTGGCGGTGGTGCAGGTTGAGTTGTATTCCGATGAGCAGACATATCTAATGTTTGTGTATGCTGCCGTTGCGTCATTAATGATGGTGGTGGCGGCGGCATAGGTGGCACATTCCGAGGAGCAGCCGGATGGGAATTGGCAGAGTTCTGTGTTTCTGTCATATATCTTCAAAATTAGGGAGTTATGAACTTCAATCTGCAAAAAATCTGTCTTGGTGGTTCTAAGGACGGCAGAAAGGAGGTTTGTTGCTGTTCCTTAGCTAAGAACTTTATCGCAACATATCGTTACACCTAGCTTGCCTGTTAGTATATTTTTTTAGATAATCTGTAAATCTCTCCATTAGGTTAAAAAATCCTGAAGTCCATATAAACTTGTTTAGCACACTGTATCCTGATATATCCTTCAGTGATAATGCTTATAAATTAAAGTAATTGATAATACATTCAAGAAAATATGAAAACATCCTGCTATTAGATGAGAAATTTCTCCGTGAAATTCCAACAATTGACTAGCAGCTAAAAGCCAAATCAGCAGCAGGTATTTTTTTCAGACAAATTAGTGAATTATGAGAGACATCCCCATTTTTTATAAGAAATATTAAGGGGATCAATTTGAGGAGTGGAAAACATTGTGATGAGGCTGTTAAGAACCAGCTTCTACTCCTTGAGATAGATGGCAGAAACCAGTTATCTACCAAGAAATCAACGGAACTTTACATTCATAATTAGAAAAACTTAACTGTAAAGTTAAGTTACTAAATGCTCATTTTTCCTATTCCTTTTTATATACTGGGATTCACTGAAACAATCAGTTGATTCGCCAACAGCGTTATATCACTGATATTAAATTGATTGCTGTGTACTTAGGAGGAAAAGTCATGGTTTCGGCTCAAGGCTCTAATCTCGGAAAGACCTACTCCTTAATGATGATTAAAAGCTTCTTGATATGGACTTTCACGTTGGCAGTATGTTTGTTAGTTGTCGGTTTTCCATTAGTTGTTTTGATGGCTACGGTCGGATGTCTGTTGTCGATTGTTTTACAATCTGTCATGCCTGTTAGTGCGGTTTTACTAGTAGGCGGTGGGTTAATTTTGTTCAATATTTTGGCAGTGGCGATCGCAGCTGGTGTTCTCACCCTCAAAGGTGTACATCCCAGTGACATCAAATGGTTAAGCTGGTTGCATGGAGAGGCTGAAGAATTACAAAAGACCTCTGTATATGCAGCTTGCCCTTTAACTTGTGAAATCAAATAAAACTATTGCGTTAAACACGACAAACAGTACATCTGCCCGGTTCAGCCGGGTTTTTTCATTTTTAGTCTTTAGTCATTTGTCATTTGTCCTTTGTTCTTGGTCGTTTATCATTTGTCATTTATGGCGATTGAGTATTTACTATTGACAAATGACTAATAACAAATGACAAATGACTAATAAAAAACGAGTTGCCATTATTTTAGGTACACGTCCAGAGGCGATTAAACTAGCGCCTGTGATTCAAGTTTTCCAACAATCACCGCAGTTTGATTTGCAAGTAATTTTAACTGGACAGCATCGTGAAATGGTTGAACAAGTAATGCAACTGTTTAACCTCAAAGCTGATGATGACTTAGAGATTATGCAGCCGAAACAATCTTTAAGCGATATTACTTGTCGCAGCTTGCGCGGACTAGAAGAGTTATTTCAAAAAAGTAAACCAGATTTAGTTATCGTCCAAGGAGATACGACAACAGCTTTTGCCGCAGCCTTGGCAGCTTTTTATCAAAAAATTCCGGTGGGTCATGTCGAAGCCGGGTTAAGAACAGATAATATTTACAATCCTTATCCAGAAGAAGCGAATCGCAGATTAATTTCCCAAATTACGCAACTGCATTTTGCACCAACAACTTTGGCGGTGGAGAATTTACAACGTTCTGGGGTGTTGGGCGAAATTCACTTGACGGGGAATACTGTGATTGATGCACTGTTGAATGTGGCGGCGAGTCAGCCAGCTTGTAATGTTCCGGGGTTGAATTGGAATGAATATCGCGTGTTGTTGTCCACAGTTCACCGCCGGGAAAATTGGGGAGAACCATTACAAGCGATCGCTCAAGGTTTTCTGCAAATATTAGATAAGTTTCCTGATACTGCTTTGGTGTTACCCCTGCACCGCAACCCGACAGTTAGGGAACCATTGCAATCATTATTAGGGCAACATCCGCGCGTATTTTTGACCGAACCTTTAGATTATGCCGAATTAGTGGGTGCAATTGGGCGATCGCATTTTTTATTAACTGACTCTGGTGGTTTGCAAGAAGAAGCACCAAGTTTAGGTAAACCAGTATTAGTTTTGCGAGAAACCACAGAACGTCCTGAAGCCGTAACGGCGGGTACAGCTAAATTAGTAGGAACTGAAAGCGCGAGTATTTTGGCGGCGGCGGCGGAGTTATTGAGTAATTCTGCGGCTTATGATGCAATGGCTAATGCAATTAATCCTTTCGGTGATGGCCATGCAGCCGAGCGAATTTTGCAAATTGTAAAGAATTATTTGGGAGTGGGTTGATCAGAATTAGTGTTTTTGGGCTTTGCATAGTCGAATTATGCACAGCCCAATTTTTTATCTCGCGCAAAGGCGCAAAGACGCAAAGAAGACATCTAGTAATTAA
Organism: Nostoc sp. FACHB-280; assembly: GCF_014697615.1. Lineage (GTDB taxonomy): Bacteria > Cyanobacteriota > Cyanobacteriia > Cyanobacteriales > Nostocaceae > Nostoc_B. The sequence continues at coordinate 24,291 of NZ_JACJSD010000051.1, forward strand.
ACTTCAATAAGTACAGGATTTGATTGTACTGGTGGCATTCGAGTATGTTGTAATGCTGTTGATAATTGTCGCAAGCGTTCGCTAACTTCTAAGTTTGATTCTTGCGATCGCAATTCTGGTGGGATTTCTGCTAATAGACGCGGATTTCCTTGCAACCATTCATTTAGGGCAACTCCTGTCCATGTGCCTTGCTTCTCTCTAAAACTATCAATTAATCCTTGAAGTTCTTGAATATAAAAAGATTCAAATCCTGCTGCTTCAAAAATTGCCGCACATAAGTATTTTTCAAAGGCATCAATATCATTTTCAACTTCAAATATTACATCTTGTTGAGGAGGTTGTAATTCACTATAAACATCTCTAGCAATTTGCAGTGCAACATTAACTATAGGTGCTGTATTCCCCAAAACTTTTTTCCGTATTTCGGGATTATAGAGTAAGTGATAACCATATTTAGCGTATTTTTTGAGAACTGCAAAAGCCGCTTCATCCCCTGAATAATAATTGTCAACTATTTCTACATCTACACCAAGGCTATGAGTAATTTTATCGCGGGCATCGCTGTTAAGTGGGGCGCGAATTAGTACGTCTGCAACAGGACGAGCAAAACGTAAAAATAGCACACTTAAGCTAATCTCTAGCTTAAATAAAAAGTGTTCTTCTGATTTTTCAATCAATCGTTCTTTAACTTGACTGCTGCCCCACAATAAGCTCGTTATGTATTCAACTAAATTTAACGCTTCATCTTTCAATTCCATAGCAAGCTGTCTCGCTACAGAAGATAACAGCTTGCTCATATCTCCATACAAATCTTCACGCCAAGCAAAGTTAGCTTTCATCCGGTCAAATTGAGGGAAGGAGTTAGCAGCAAAGATAATATCTTTTTTTCGCCATGATTCTTCTTTCAGCTTTTTGATTTCATTGGCAACAATTTGGAGATATCTTTCTTTAAATTGAGTTATGCTGTTTGTCGAATTATCAGTTAAATCTAAAGAGTTATTGGCAATAGAAGAGCCATAAAAAGTTTGTAGATCAGCCTTTTTCTGTTCCCATCTTTTATTCCACCATTCATTAAATAAAACTCGTCGCCTTTCTTCTTCAAATCTTTTTGCTTCTTCAGGGTTTTCCGAATATCGTTTTCTGACTAAGTTATAAATTTCTTCCGATGTGCTTAAGATGGTATTTATAGAAGCTTCGCATCTCTTTTTTAAGATAAATACACGTTCGGTATTAATATAATTAAATATTTTTTCTTTGATTGCTGGAATCCCAGTACCTTGCTTTTTTAAAGTTTCTTCATCGATAATGCCAGTTAGTCTTTGTAACTGAGCTTGGATATTATCTGCATCACCAAGTTCTAATTTAGTCTGTTCTCCAGCTAATCCATTCAAAAGCAGATATGCTCCCGCAGAACCATGTACAATTCGTTCTTGTGGAAGTCTGGCACGTTTAAACCAATCCTGAGATGCTTCTTCAATATGTGTTTTTAGGGCTTCGGGAGTTGCTAATGAGTCAACACGACTTAAAAATACAAAAAGTTTATCAGCAACAGTAATATTTTTGTCACCAAGTTCAGTGAATTTGATAATTTCTAGTTCCTTTTCTCTCAAGCTAGTAAAACGCTGTACTAATATAACAGCATCGCAATCTGACAGCATTTCTCTAGCTTCATCAACGTGCTTTGCTAAACCTGAATCTAAACCAGGAACGTCATAAAATACAATTCCTTCAGCTTGAGCAAGTTTGTTAGTATAAAGTCTCGCTTCTAAAACAGAATGTGCATACTTCTCATCGGCGACATATTTCTTAAGTGATTCTTTAATATCTTCTAAACGAGTAAATGGAAAAGTCCGATTACCTTCTTTTCTTACTTGCTGTAAAGTAATTTCATTTTCTCGGATAGTTTTGATATCTTCTTGGGCTTTAGCTGATTCCAGTTCCTTTAGTAAATTGATAAATTGTTCTTCAGTTTTCGCTTGTACTTCCAGCTTTTGTTCTGTATCGTTTTGAACAGAATAAATTTGTGTCGTTGTAAATGTACATCTTCCACCCTTAGCTGGAAGTAAATCGCATTCTAACCAAGCATTAATAAAAGTACTTTTTCCCGCTTTTTCTAAACCCACAACTGCAATACGAAACTCCCGTTTTCTCAACCTTTCAAGTTGACGACGGGCTATTTCTGATTCTTGCAATAGTATTTCTGTTAGTGTTGACGGAACCTCAGCTTGAGGTAAATTAGCTAAATTAACCGCGTGTCGCTGTATATTTAAAGCTTCACTCAGACGAGCCTCATAGTAGGAAGATGCTGTTTTCCAATCCATTTTTATAATCCTTAAACACGGTTAAATGCTTCTAAGCCTGATAAATTTCTTAGATAAACTAGTTGCTCAACAGTGCCTTGACAATTAAGTGGTAAATTACTTTTTAAACTATATGGAACTTTTTTATCAATCATCTCTTGCCCTCTATCAATATAAATTTTGATATAAGCTGGAGTTCTTTCACCAATATGTGCAAGATTTTCATTTATTGGTTGTAAAGGCTGTTGTACTGAATCAGCATCAACAACTGTTTTACATAAAAAATATGATGCGTTATCTATTAATTTTTCTATTTCAGAACCATTGATTAAATCATTTTCTCTTAATTCAGCTACGATAAATGCTGGGACAACAAGGCATAAAGCTACTTTTTGCTCTAATTTTGATTGTCTTTCATGAATATTTATCGATTGTTCATCTTGTTTTTGATAAGAAGTTGATGTTCGTCCTGTTTCTTTAGTTTTTTTATTGCGGTTACTTGATGCCCTATTCTTTGTAGAATTTGTATATTCTGCCACAAAATAAAATCCAACCAATATACATGCACCTACAACAACTTGATACAATTTCATATCTTTATCTTCGATACGGCTAACAACAGATTTACGGACGACATTCACTTGTGTTTTAATAGTATTAATAAAACTATGCCTAGTTTTTCTATCTGGTTTACTTAAGAAAAGTACAACTATATCACCTAAAGAATCAATGTCATCTTCTAAGTCTGCATTTTCTCGAATATTGCAGTTATTACAAATAGTTTCCAATATTTCATTATGATTTTCTTTCGTATTAACTATTTTTTTTATTACTTTGTATAGAATGCCTGAATCTTCATCTTTAATATCATCATAAACTTCTTCATAAATTTGATAACACTGTCTAGTTAGATAGTTTTCTTGTAATAAATCACTATTTGAATATGTCATATTGTTCACTTTTATCTTGATTTAATTTTTCATTAGTATATCCAAGTGAGAAAATTCTTTTACCATATCTTGAGCTTTTTGCTGCATAGGTATCCAAACATTTTTTTTGATTTCATAATCTATGGTAATTTCCTTTTTTGCTGTGTCTAATCTTTCTCGATAACGATCAAAAATATTTTTCTGTTGATCATCCACACTTTTTTTTAGATAGTTAATTTGCTCTAATAACCAAGATGCTATTTCTTTCGCAATTTTTGAACGTTCTTGTTTAGCTTGCTCCATCCATCCAAAAAGTAAATCCTCTATACTGGGAATTTTGGCGTTTTCACTAGAACGTGTTTCATATCTGATGGTATCGAATTTTTTTGGAACTAGAAAAAACCAATGATAAAAAACTCTTTTTTCTACAGTCTCTTTAATTTCTTCCTTCCAATTGCCTGGTGTAATTGCAAAACCAGATGCAAAAGAAAATTTAAACTCAAGACTTCTATTAATTAATATTAATTCAGATTCAGGAAATTTAATAGATATATTGGGCGCAATTTTATTAGATTCACTCTCAATATGTGATAAATGACAATTGAAAAGTTCTACAGAAGCATCATACATTCTATTTATTTGTTGACTAGAAATTTGCTTCATTACATCTTCCATTACAATGTTGAGATGTATAGATAGTTCATTTAATTCTTCATTAAGTTGTCTGAGATTTTTCTTGTCATCTTCAGTTCTTGCTTCGATGTTTTTTCCATTTTTTGCTGTTGAGCTTGTATAACCCAAATTAATCAATCTTTTTAAGCAGTTACTCAGTAAATTTAAATAGACAATATTGGCTTTTTTTAAACTTGGTATATCTAGAGATATTTTTCCACTTTCTAAAGATTTCGCTACAGCATCGAGAACATGGATTATTCCTTTACCTAGCTCACTTTCCCAATCTTGAAAAGGAATTAACTTGTTGCCTAATTCATTGTAAGGTTCTACATCAGTAAGTTTAGAAAGTGTTATTTCTATTACTCGAAGAACTGTATCATCTGACTCGTTTTCTATGGCTTGTTTAATTGTTTCAAATGGTTTTCTTAAATTTGCATCGCTAATTTGCAGAAATTTTTCAAGAGTCGATCTAATGTTTGATATATTTTCACATTCCAATTGATAAGTTTCTACTGAACTGTTTAGTATAGCCGTTGTTGTTTGTAAAGCCCATTCTGTTACAGCATTGCCCGCCGCTACATTAAAACGTTCAATTGCTTGGGGAATAACTAACCGAGGAAAATGTTGACTAATATGCTCTCTTAAGTGTTGCTGAAATTCTTGTGCGTATGATTTATGCCATAATTCCTCAGCAACTCTATTTCGGTCATGTCTAGACCATTTTTCTGTTTTACGTGGTAGGTCTTCTAATATATTGTCATCAATTAACCCATTAAAATGCTTATCTGCTTTGGTACAAGCTTCTATGCTGTAAATCTCATCATTCTTTTGAATTTGAAGTGCTAGTAAAGCAGGCCAAGTACTAAGTTTTATTACCTGTAATTTTTCAATGTCTTCTGTATATTCTTTTAAATGCTCTGTGAGTTCGTGTTTAATGCTACGTATTGCATTTTCAACAAAGCGATTTTCTGTTTCTGGGTAATTTCTATCGGCTCTAAAAACGTCAATACGATTGAGAACAAATAGCATACGTGCAGGAGAACCACCTAAATCTTTTACCTGCTCTACAACTTCTTGCAGCAAGCTTCTAACTTTTTCTTTGTCGGTTTCTGCACTGTTATATGTTACTAAGCATAATGCTTCACGACACTGTTTAATTACACTTGAATTACCTTCATCACCCACATAAGCTAAACCTGGTAAGTCCATAATTCTTACCTTGACTCCTCTGGGTAATTCCAGTTTCGATTCTTTGATGAGTCTAAAAGGATAAGAAATTGTTGATTGTGGACAAGCTAAATTAGGTTGTTTTTCTCTGTTATCGATGTAACTGATCATTACATCATACAAGCGTTGATAAATTCGCTCGTCATTAATACCTTTCCATTCTCCACACTCCCACAACGCGCCGGGAGTTTCATGAATAATCAAAGATTTTTGCTCACTGTATTCTATTGTTACTGCTCCTGCGCTCATTTCACTCACAGCAACAGGAACAATTTCGGCTCCACATAACAAATTGACTAAAGTACTTTTACCGCTACTGGTAGTTCCGGTTGTTGCAAGGGTAAGAGTAGGATTTTGAAGCTCATCTACTAAATTATCAATAGCTATTTCTAATTTGTCAGAAAGTTCTTGCAGTTCTGGATGATATGTATCTGGTAAATGCTCTGATATTTCTGTAGAAAAATTATGCCAATATTTAGATAGAAGCTTTGCATTTTGTTCTACATCTGCAAATACTTTATATAACTTATTGCTCATTTTTAAACCTATGCCTAAACTTTTCTAACTACACACAAAACTTATATCTTCTTTATAAGTAGAAGAAATGACGGTTTTATGTAGTTAATTTTTAAATATTTGGCTCTCTTTGCTATTTCTTTATAATATGGAATAAACTAATTAGCTTACGTATTTACACTGATTTAAGCGAATTAAAAAACAAGAACTTTTATTACAGAAATATTGCGAGATAATAATATTTAAAACTCTATCTAACTCTTGAATAGAGAATATTCAAGGCGCAGAATAACGGATAATTTAGTTAAATTGAGTAAGTCAGCGATCGCACTAAAATTTCATAAAGCCTCACTACAAGCGATCGCCTGTGGTAATTTAATTTTCAAGTTAAACTATGCTGTTTGATTGGTTTGTAACCAGTTGAGTAAGTCAGCGATCGCACTAAAATCTAATAAAGCCTCACTCAGTGCTTCCAATTGTTCTAAAGAAAGACCTTGAACTTGTTGACGAACTTCGTCGGGTAAATTGCCCACCCTTCTTTGCAGTTGTCTTAAAACAAGTATTTGTGTTTGTTCCTGTTTACCTTCTTGTTTACCTTCCTGTTTACCTTCCTGCTTCCCTTCTTCCTTGCCTCGCTCGTAGCCAATGCGCTCGCCTGTAGTTATGTAAGGCATAGTAAGCTCCTGCTCGAATAACTTAAAGTCTTGCCAAAATTCTGCTTCTAATGCTTTTGGTAAAATCATAACCCAATCGATAAAACGATAGAGGTTACGAATGTCTCTTTCTTCTAGCCCTTGTTCATAAAGTCGCCGAATTAAGCTGAATTTCCAATTTTTCCGTTCTCCTAGCTGTTTGCTGGTTTGCTGCGTTTTTAAATGCGCCATGACAACTGTCGCAAAAGGATTATTGCTGGTTTCTAATTCTGTCCAGCGATTTTGATAATCTAGCAATTTGACAGTGCCGAATTGAAAAACCAGACTGCAATCAGGATAATTGTAACTGTATTGATTCGGTCTCCAAGTAGAGTCAGCGTCACATAAAATTGCTAGGCTGATGGCTGGTTTGGCAAATTTATCAAAAATTCGCAGGTTATACAAAAACATCCTTTCGGCGAAGTTATCTTCTGGTTTCGCCTGAATTTCGACATGAATTAACAGCCAAACTTCTTCCCCGTCAATTTGCCAAACTTTGACTAACTTATCTGCGTATCTTCTTCCAAGTTCGGCTTCGCGGGCAATTTGTTGAAATTCCTTGTCGAGAAATTCGTGGGGACGTTCCCAATTAATTAGTGCGGCTGTTTGGGGAAAGAAAAACTGCATTGCTTGGGGAAAGTATGCTTCTAATATTTCTTTCCACGGCGAATCATTGTCGGCTCTTTGGAGTTCCTCAGTCATTGTATTTAGAGAATAATTAAACGCAGATAAACGCAGATGAAAAACCAAAACTCTCTGTGTTCCTCTGCGTTAATTCATATCTTGCACCAAGCGACTGAAGTCGCAGCTACACAAACAAAACCCTGCGTTTAAAACTACTGATTTAAAACTAACTCTGGCTGTGGTGCTTGTTCTTCTGGGTCGGGTAAGCCATACATGGAACGATACAGTTTATCGTACTGCTTGGCTGAACGATACCAGCTAAAGTCTTGATTCATGCCGCGTTTTTGCAGTTCCCCCCACTGAGGTTTGAAACGAAAACCTTCCCAAGCGCGAATCATGCAGGTAAACAAATCCAATGGTTCGTAGCGGTCGAAGCAATAACCTGTACCAGCTTCGTTGATAGGGTCGTGGTGAGATACGGTGTCAACTAATCCCCCAGTGCGGCGGACGATGGGAACGGAACCATAGCGCATTGCCATCATTTGGCTGATACCGCAGGGTTCAAAGCGGCTGGGCATTAAAAAGGCATCAGTTCCAGCATAAATCCGGCGGGATAGGGCATCGTTATACAAAAGGTAAGTCGCCATACGTCCGGGGTAGCGGGATGCTAATTGCCACATTTGAGTTTCATAATAGCGATCGCCTGTCCCTAACAACACAAATTGAGCATCTGTATAAGCCATGAAGCGGTCTAAAATTTGAATGACCAAATCCAAGCCTTTCTGCTCGACTAATCGGCTCACCATCCCGATTAAAAAGGCTTGAGAGTTGACCTCTAACCCCATTTCTTCTTGTAAGGCAACTTTGTTTTTCTTACGCTGATCTAAAGTGTCTGGCGAGAATGTCTGTGCAATATATTTATCATCAACTGGGTTGTAAACCTCAGTATCTATACCGTTGACAATCCCTGATAACTTCCCACTGATAAATGACAGCAAACCTTCGATAGTTTCACCATACGCGGGTGTTTTGATTTGTTCGGCATAAGTTGGGGAAACGGTATTTACCCTGTCAGCAAATTGTACTGCTGCTGCCATTGTGTTGTGTCCTTGCATATACCAGGGACACCAAGTAATTTTATCGAGATACCAACGCCACGGCCCTTGATAAGCCAGGTTATGAATCGTAAACACCGTGGTGATATCTGGGTCTTGGTGCATCCACACGGGTATCATCCCTGTATGCCAGTCGTGACAGTGGATGATGTCTGGCTTCCAGTAATTCCAGCAGAACTCAGCCGCACCATTGGCAAAAAAGGTGAATCGCCAATCTTCGTCTTCTCCCGAATAAATGCGGCGGGGATTAAATACAGGATGTCCAAATAAATACAAAGGCACATCCGTACCGGGCAGCACACTTTCGTAAACTGCAAAGTCTTGAAACATGGCATACCCCCACCAAATCGGGTCTTTGGGGATTTCCATTTTGTCTGGTAAAAACCCGTAGTAAGGCAAGAAGATGCGGACATCATGCCCCATTTCTCTCAAGACTTTAGGTAATGCTCCCACAACATCACCCATTCCTCCTACTTTCGCAACGGGAGCTGCTTCTGCTGCAACGAATAGAATCCGCATGGTCTTTGTTGTTTCCCCGGTTCTGCCTATATTTTCATAAGTCTGAAGTCTGAAGTATAAAGGCAGTTTAATCAAAGAATCTTGATCCTTTACACTTCATCCTTTGAACTCAATTCTTATCTAACCACATCTGTTTGCCAGTATCCTAAGAACCCCGTTGGATTTCGGTAAAAATTTGCTCAAGAATTTCTTGTGCGCCTTGTTCCCGCAGACGGTTAGCTAATTCTGTCCCTAATGCTTCGGCGTTGCTGGCTGCACCGGTGACGGTATCTTTAACAAGTTGTTGACCATCTACACTGGCAACTACACCTGTTAATGTTAAATTACCATCAACAATTTCTGTATTTACACCGATGGGTACTTGACAACCACCTTCAAGGTCACGTAAGAATGCTCTTTCTGCTAAACAACGATCGCGAGTCTGGGGGTGTTCAATCGCTTTGAGTAAAGATATCAAATCTTGGTCATCAGCCCGACATTCTATCCCTAATGCACCTTGTCCGACAGCGTGCAATGAAATTTCTTTGGGAATAACTTGATGAACGCGATCGCCCATACCCAAACGTTGTAACCCAGCAGCTGCTAAAATCAGGGCATCGTATTCGCCAGCATCGAGTTTTGCCAAGCGGGTATTCAAGTTACCGCGCACATCTTTAAAGGTAAAGTGGGGAAAGCGATTGCGTAACTGTGCTAACCGTCGCAGTGAGGATGTGCCAATTACTGCACCCTCTGGCAAAGTGTCAATTTGCTTGTCTTTATACTTTTCATGCACAACTAAAGCATCGGCGGGGTTTTCCCGTTCGGTAATTGCTGCTAAGGTTAAGCCTTCGGGTAAATTAGTCGGCAGATCCTTGAGGGAATGAACTGCAAAGTCAATTTCTTTGTTGATCATTCCCAGTTCGAGTTCTTTTGTAAATAGTCCTTTATCGCCAATCTTCGCCAACGCTACATCCAGGATTTTGTCGCCTTGGGTAGACATGGTGTGGACTTCAAAATTGATATCTGGGAAACTTTTTTGTAGTTGCTCTCTTACCCAGTATGTTTGAACTAGAGCAAGTTGACTTTTACGAGAACCAATACGAATCGTGCGGGTTGCACTGGAAACAACTGAAGTCATAATAACGTTATGTCAAACCAGGCGATACATTCACATTCATCTAGACTACCGCAGTGAGTGACTTCCCGCATTGCGATCGCTTAATTAAACGCAATTTTAGCTTGAATTCCATTTACATTTTTTAACAAAAAATCTGCTCCTCGTTTAAGTGAAGCATCCCAGCAAAAAACTGCTTCATAAACTACTTTTCTCTTCTAGCTTCTGCTTATATAGCAATTAATCAACTATCTCCCTTGTCTCCCTCCCCTATCTTCCTTGTCTGCCTTGTCTCTTTTGTTCCAGCGTCAGCCTGATAGTTATTAACCATCATGTTGAAGATACTCACGCAATTGTTGAGTCCGTTGTTTTGTAGCTTCTTCTAAACAGCCCGCATAAATCGCAGGTGCAATACTTCCCCCTTCGTATGCACTTCTTTCAAACTCACAACTAGCGTCACGAAACTTAATCCAAGCTAACTGTGCAGCAATTAATTTCTGTTGTCTAGATTTTGACAACTTTGCTAATAGTTTTTTATAAGCTTGATTTAATTTTTTATCAGCATCTTGATATGACAACTGTGAGCAGATATTAATTGCTGATTGAGTTTGAGGATCGTTACAGTTGAGTTTTTGCGCTAAATATGTTTTTGTCGGTTGGGTTTGTGTATTTGCCAGCACCACAGTATTAGCACTAATACCAATAACCGTTAAGATGCTGAATAAATAAGGTGATAAATAACGCATAAAATGTTTTTCCTTTCAGTATTAAAAACAATGGAAAGTTCAATATAGCTCATAATTACTGGTATTTTAGGAACTAAACATAAATATTTTTGGTAAAATCAAACACAATTACAATAATGATTGCGCGAAAATTATATTTATATAGGTTCTTATTTTACTGAGATACAAGCAATAATAATTGACCGCAGATGTAGGCGCGTAAGCTACTTGCTGTAGGTTACGCAGATAAACCCAGATAAATTTCTACCTCAGCAGACGAGGAAACGCCATATTTACTTATCAAATAGAGCGAAGGTAAGAAAATTAATTCCAGAAAAAATCTGTTTATTTACTCAAATGCTTTAATGGTGAAGCTTTCATCTGCCAATACTGCATAACTTCCTGATGCTGTTGTACCTAGGGCCAAATGAGCAATCGTACACTTAGTAAGATGGATTCATTGCTTTCGTCACGTTGTCTACTTAAGCGTTTTTTCTACAGACAGGATACCGTGATGTGAGCTTTCTTACTTTTCAAACATCCTCTAAGTTACAGTTTGGTAAGGTTGAGATGAATCAAGCTGAACAATTGCAAGATCAGTATGTCAAAGTTGGCTCTGTAAATACCCGATATTGGCAAGCTGGAGATTCAGGTAGCACGGTCATTTTGCTTCATGGCGGTGGCGGTTACATTGAGTTGTGGAAGTACAATATCCTTGAATTAGCCAAACATCATCGCGTTTATGCGTTTGATATGGTGGGTGCAGGTCGATCCGATAAACCCGATGCTGCTCATTACACCTTTGACTTCATGGCTCAGTTTACGCGAGATTTCATGAAGGTTTTAGAGATATCCAAGGCAAATTTGATTGGAACTTCTGCGGGCGGTGGAGTAGCACTCACTTTAACGTTAAACTTCCCACAATTAGTTGATCGACTAATTCTGGTTGGCAGTGCAGGTCTAGGGAAAGAACTTAATTTTCTGCTTCGAGTTACCACAATTCCTGGTTTAGCTAAGTTGTTTAGTTCACCAAGCAAATCAGGTGTAGCGATGTTGTGTAAACAGGCAGTGTACGACTCAAAACTAATCACTGATGAAATTGTCGAAGAGTTTTATCAAATGGCAACGCTTCCTGGAGCAGCAGAAGCAACATTAAATCTAGGTCGTTCAAACTTTAATATCTGGGGGCAATTCTATGAGTCAATTGCTGACAAATTGCATACTATCGAGGCTCCGACCCTAATTATTTGGGGCAGACAAGATCCGATGGTTCCTGTAACCCATGCTCAGAATGCCGTTAAGATTATTTCTAATGCTCAGTTGGAGATTATTGAAGAGTGCGGTCATTGGAGTCCGATCGAGCATCCACAAAAATTCAATCAGCTAGTTCTGGAGTTTCTATCGTGATTTTTGAATTGGTTGACGGTTGTCAGCCAGCCAGCTAACAAGTCGATGAAGCGGCGATTTGAAGGCTCTGCGCTTCGTTATAGTTGTTTTTTCGCCGTTTATCTTGGTCGTTGAATGATTCCTAAAGGGTTTCTAGATTCAATGCGGAGTACCTTGATTGCTCTGGATTTGGAGCGATCGCACTCATCATTACTTGTTTGCTGACTTTTAGTGCATTGTAATTATCCCTTGACTGGGAGCGATCGCACTCATTCATCTAGGGTATTGTAATTATCGCTGGAGTTGGGGCGATCGCACCACAACCCACCATATTGTGCTGTACTAGCTTTTTTCTGGACTCCAGTGGCTGGTAATATTAGCAACAGAAGATTCTGGGGGTAAATTCCATGAACGGCAGCCTAACAGCATGTTTCTTGAAGTACTTAGGGTTACGATCAGGCTTGCGCTGCTTGAGTGCTAATCAGTTGTATTGGTTACTGCTGTTATTTTCTCCGCCTTTACTTGTGGCTTCTTCGTCTATAGTTTCATTGGCTGCACCGTTGCAAATCGCTCAAGCTGTGCCGAATGCTGCAATTTCTCGTCCGACGCTGAAAATCGGCTCCCAAGGGGAACGTGTTTCAGAATTGCAAGCCGCACTCAAGCTTTTAGGCTTTTACACCGGGAATGTTGATGGAGTTTATAACGAAAATACGGCAAATGCAGTTTCTCGCTTCAAGCAAGCCGTTGGTTTAAATCCTGATGGGGTAGTTGATGCGGCTACTTGGCAAAAACTGTTTCCTAAAGAACCTGCATCTACCAACACAGCTGCATCTTTGTCAGCAACACGACCAAGCACTACCAACGCTACTGTAGGGAAACCAGAACCAAAACCTGCTACTCCCAGAACTAGAAGCACCCAAGTACCAACACTCGCACCAGAACCAAAACCAGTTAACCGCAGAACTCCCACAACGCAACGCAGAACTCAGACCAAGCCAGCAGCACCAACTATTACCTTTCGCCAAGTTCCAGGAATTCAATACACTGCGGAAGGATACCCCATTTTGCGTTTAGGAATGAGTGGTCAAGATGTAGTCACGTTGCAAAAACAATTACAAAGGTTTGGTTTTTTGAATAGTGGTAATGTCGATGGTGATTTTGGGCGCACTACCGAAACCGCAGTGAAGGCGTTGCAAAGGCGCTATGGTTTAGAAGAAGATGGTGTGGCTGGTGGTGCTACCTGGGACATTCTCTTGCGGCGATCGCCTGGGCAAAGATAGGCTAATAATACGTAGTTATGTCAGTTTTCAGTAGGGATGGTGTATGGCATCTCTACTTAATTTATGTGATGGAAGTAGTACCTGTTTGATATGAAACACTTTTTGTTAACTTGGCTGGCTACTGCGGTGGCATTACTGATTACCTCTAGAATTGTCGACGGTTTTATTGTCAATAATTTTGTTGCGGCTTTAGTAGCAGTATTAGTTATTGGGTTGGTCAATGCTTTTATTAGACCACTTTTACGCCTGTTAGCCTTTCCCATTACTTTACTAACTTTTGGGTTATTTACATTTGTCATTAATGCTTTATCTCTGTGGTTAGCCAGTGCTATTACTCCCGGTACTGGTTTTGAGATTAAAGGCTTTTTACCCGCTTTGTTGGGTTCAATTGTATTGTCAATTGTGTCGAGCGTGATTAATTATTTTCTCAGAGCTGTTGAATAAATAAGTTGGCGCTGTCATTAGTTGTTGGTAAGAGTCAGGACTAAGGTAAGTGTTGAATCGTCAATTGCTTGTCTGGTCAGACTCTCGACAATTTGTCGCCGACAATCTTGACATTTTAAGTGTTGTTTTTCTTAGTGAGTATTTCCATTTTTAACTATATTGCTTGAGTTGCATTTAAGACAGTACATAGCTCTGATATTGAACCACACTTCCTGATTCTGTCATGACTATGCACTACTACCAAATTCTTTGTGTTGATAAGCCAAATAAACAGCTTCTAAAAAGATATCAGGAGCAACTGCTGGCAAGTTATCTAAGTTAACAATAGCTGCTACTTGTTGAGTTAACTTAGACGCAAGTGCGACTCTTGACTTGGTTGCCATTGCGCCACGTCGCTGCAAGTATTCTCGAATTACGGCAAAATCATCTGGTAATAATTGCGATAAATCAGCAATATCTAGTAACTCTGCATACAGTGACTTTGCTTGTTCTGAGATGGTGAAAGTTGCCGATGGTGTGGCTATTTCAGATTCAATCACAATTGTACCAGCGACCCAATCACCCAGGCGTTTTTCACGGAGGCTAAAGACAATAAAGAAAGCACCCAGAAAGAAAAATTCGTCTAAAGGTCGTAGTAAGGCGCGTAAAGTTGTCTGTGCTAAACCAACGGGTCTACCATCATCTCGCACAACCCGAATTTTCGCCAAGCGTTTTCCTGGAGTTTGCCCTTGCCATAAAGTTTCAAAAAATACAAAATAACCAACGTAAATTCCGAAGAGAAGTAAAAAGGTAATGGCAATTAGCCAAAGTCCTACTTGCGAACCAATAGCCTCTTGTCCTTCCAAAATATCAGCTAACTGACCAGATACATAAATCCAGACATAGATGCACACTAAGATAATTACAGCTAATGCTAGATAGTCAATTAGCAAAGCCCACGCACGGTTTCCTATGCCAGCGAGGGTAAATTCTAGTTCAACGCTTTCGGGGGTGCGGAATTTAACGCGGTTAAAAAAGTGCATAAATAATATTTTTACTTTAGATTTCGCGATCGCGTAATTGTAAGCCTAACCCTTCACGGCGGCTGCGGAGGTCGTAATAAATCACAGCTTTAATTGTTTGCCACAACGGTACAATTGCCGCACTACTAGTAAAACTTAAAGCCAAAACTACGACAAAATAAAGCACCGCAAACAATCCAGAATTGTCTCTGGTAATTGCCAAAAAAGCAACCTGAATAATACTAGTAATAATCTGCACGAGAATTTGAATTGGGATGGTAATTAAAAAAGCAATAAAGGAAATTAATAAAATCCGCCATACATAACCTTCGGTTAACTCCCAGCTACGGCTAATAGATGATGTTGCGTCAATATTTTCCTCAATAGCTAAAGGTACATCAACCAAGAAGAATCGAGTTAAAAACCAAAAAACTCCCAGAAAAATTCCAATACCTACGATAAGTGCGATCGCAACCAATAAAATCACACTAGCAGGATTTGCCTGTTGACCAGATCCCCCAATTAAGGCTGCTGACAAAAAACTAAACAGGGCAAATACAATAACCACTCCCAATACCACACCTAAGCTTAAAAAACCCATTAACAGCATCATCAGTAAAAATTGCCACATTCTAGAATTGACAAAGCGTTCGCCTGATGACATGCTTTCGGGTTGATTAACTAGTTCGCCAAAAGCCAAGCGCGAAATCAGCGCGATAAGAGCGTAACATTTTCCCCAACCATATATAGGTATCAATACCCAGACATAAGCTCTCAAGGCCAATAAAAAATAGTCCTTCAAATGAGAGCGATATAGCCTTATACCTGCACTGACAACATTTCCCACGCTGAGTGGTTGCATAGGGCTTGGAGAACCAATGTTTCCAGACATGATGCCAAATTTCCTTGAAAGTACAGTTGTGAATTTGTGGCTATCTTAAGGTAGGTTAGAGCAATTCGTAATTCGTAATTTGTAATTCGTAATTAAGAAATATAGACATAATCGAGCTTTTAGGCAGCGTTAGTGACTAAATTTTAGAAAATGAATCCTCATTGCTCATATCATTTCTTGATGAAGATGTAATTTATAGTTTTTTCCTGTGTCTCCCTTGTCTCCCTTGTCTCCCTCACCCTCCTTTTACCCAGCTACTCCTTACTCCCCAACTCTATGAATATTCAACGATGGATTGCCCGCAGAGAACCGAATTGGCAGCGTTTGGATGCTTTATTAAAGCAAGTAGAAAAAAAAGGACTGAAATCTGCACGCGCTGGGGAAATTAGAGAATTAGCTAGTTTGTATCGTTCCGTGGCGGCTGATTTAGCCCGCGCCCGTACACAACAAATTGGTCAGACTTTAATCCAAAGTTTGCAAATTTTAACAACTCGCGGTTACACGCAGATTTATCAAGGTTCGCGGCGACAAGAATGGCGGGCGGCGCTGGAATTTTACCGTTGGGGTTTACCATTAGTTGTGCAGCAGACATTTCCCTATATTGCTTTGGCTACAGGTTTATTTTTGCTGGGGGCTGTGGTTGCTTGGTGGTATGCTTGGCAAGACCCAACATTTATGTCTTTGGTAGTGCCACAACACTTAATTTCTCAGGTACGAGATGAGCATAAATTATGGATGGGGTCGATTGTGGGGGTTGAACCGTTAGCATCCAGCAGCATCATGATTAATAATCTTTCAGTGTCTTTTGGTGCGGTTGCTGGGGGAATTACGGTGGGATTATACACAACTTATTTAATGGTATTTAATGGTTTATTAATTGGTGCTGTTGGTACTTTAGTCGGTCAAAATAATTTAGCTTATCCATTTTGGGCGTTTGTTTTTCCTCATGGGGCTTTGGAATTGCCTGCGATATTTTTTGCTGGTGGTGCAGGTTTATTATTAGCTAGAGCAATTTTATTTCCTGGTAAATATCGCCGTGGTGATGCGTTAAAGTTTTATAGTTTCCAAGCGGCACAATTAGTTTTTGGAATTGTGCCTATGTTAATTATTGCTGGTACAATAGAAGGCTTTTTTTCGCCTAATCCAAATGTACCAGACCCAATTAAATATCTTGTGGGACTAGGATTATTTGTATTTTTGGTGTTGTATTGTAATCGCCAACGTCGTTAAGTACAAAATGCAATTAAAATGTTTCCACCCAAGGACGTAATTCTACTTCCCATGTCCAAGCACTGCGGGGTTGACGGAGAATGTTGAGGTATGTTTGGGCGATCGCATCAGGATCTAGTAAACTATCTGGTTTATCGGGGGTTTCTTGTCGTATGTCTGAACGAATCCCACCATCAATAATAAAGTGCGCTATGTGAATATTCTGCGGTGCTAGTTCCCGCGCAATACTCTGCACTAAACCCCGCAAAGCAAATTTACCCATTGCAAAGGGCGCAGAACGGGGATAACCTTTGACACTAGCCGACGCACCTGTAAAGAAAATTGCCCCTTCTCCTAATTTCAACATTCGTTTTGCGGCGGCTTGGGCTACTAAAAAGCCACCATAAGCAGTAATCTCCAGAGATTTTGCCACCTCACTAGGGTCAAGGTCAATCAGCGGCCCTGTAACTCGGAAACTCGGATTATAAACTACAACGGTTGGCGCTCCTAACTTTTGTTCTACATTGTTGAACAGTTGGTTGACATCGTTTGGTTGAGAAGCATCACAGGCAAAACTAACCGCGCCAATCTCTTGAGACAATGTATTCAGCTTATCAATCTGCCGTGCTGCTAAAGCAACGCTCATCCCTTCCGCCGCGAACAACCGCGCTAAGGATGCACTCAGTCCATTACCAGCACCAACAATTAATGCAGTGGTTGTCATTGAGTTTATTTCTCCAATTCACAGTGCAAGTTTAATTTACTAGTGTTTATCTCGCTAATTCAGCTAATTTCGATATGATTCACCTCTAACTAACTCTCCGCGCGGCAGTCGCTACAACGGGGGGAACCCCCGCAACGCGCTGCCTTGCCTCTGCGTCCACCGAAGTTTGCTCAACGGGGGAAACCCCCGCACGCAACTTCTCTCTGCGTGAACCTGAAAATTCTTGTTGTTCAATTTCTCAAATGGGCATTATAGTTTGATTCAGAGTTTTGCTGAAAATGCCCACTTGATGTGTTTTTCTAAAATTCAGCTATCAATCCAAAATTGTGATTAAACCCCATTTTGCTTAAACCATGCTTGGAGTTTTTGCCAGCCTTCTTTGGCTTCTTGCTCGCGGTAAGATGGGCGATAATCTGCAAAAAAGGCGTGGGGTGCATCTGGGTAAACGATAATTTGAGATTTGCTGCTACTGGATTTGAGGCGATCGCGCATTTGTTCTACAGTATCTACAGGTATGCCTGTATCTTTCCCGCCGTATAGTCCCAGAACAGGTACTTTTAATGTGGAAGCAATATCAACGGGATGTTTGGGTGTGAGTTCTGTAGAATTACCCACAAGTCTGCCATACCATGCTACACCTGCTTTGACTTGGGGATTATGTGCAGCATATAGCCAAGTAATTCTTCCACCCCAGCAAAAGCCTGTAATTCCAATCCTCTTGGTATTTCCCTTGGCTGATTTTACTGCCCAGTTGACTGTTGCATCTAGGTCAGATAGTACCTGTGCATCAGGAACTTTGCTGACAATCGGACGGATTTCGTCTATGTTGCTTAATTTTGACACATCACCTTGACGCACAAATAATTCTGGTGAGATCGCTAAATACCCCAACTTGGCAAAGCGACGACAGACATCTTGAATATGCTCATGAACACCAAAAATTTCTTGAATTACCAAAACCACTGGGAAATTCCTGCCAGTTGCAGGTACGGCTCGATAAGCAGGAATCTCGCCATCTTTAACCGGAATTTTCACTGCACCCGCCGTTAAGCCTTTGCTATCGGTGGTAATTACTTTAGCAAATACAGGCTGCACGGCTAAAACAAAGCCTGTCGTTAGGGTGGCTGTGGTGATAAATTGGCGACGTGATATTTCTTTCATCATCTTGATATCTGGTCTTGGTCTGATGTTTTGTGGTGTAAAGTGACCTAACAGACTGGTGATAGTTAGATTTACTAACAATCATTATTACTAAGTATTACATATCTAGCAGTTTTATTGATAAAAGAGGCAAGGGAGACACGGCAGATATGTTGGGAGTAATGTTGTGTTTTCCCAAAGGATATGCAATACTCTTGATATTCTACGGCAACCCTATAGATTTATCGTACTTTTAGAGTTCAGTAAACTTCTGTTTGCTTAGACTTTAAGGTGCATTAAAACTACCATACAAGGAAAAATTCATGAGTAACCTACAACTTTACTTCGCCAAAGCCTCTACCTTTTCTCAAAGAACCCGCGTGGTTTTGCTAGAAAAGAAAATTGACTTTACCCCGGTTGAAATTGACTTACAGAACAAACCATCAGATTTCACGCAGGTTTCGCGCTATGGTAAAGTACCAGCAATTAAGCATGGGGATGTAGAACTTTATGAATCTGCGGTAATTAATGAATATCTAGAAGAAGTCTTTCCAGAGCCAGCTTTGTTACCTGATGATCCTACCAAAAAAGCGATCGCCCGGATTTGGATTGACTATGCCAATACTCGTTTTGTCCCCGCATTTAATAAATTCTTGCGTGGTAAAGATGCTCAAGAACAAGAACAAGGGCGCAAAGAATTTGTCGAAGCACTTTTGTATATTGAACAAGAAGGATTAGGTAAGCTATCTGGTAACGGCCCTTATTGGTTGGGTGAACAGTTTAGTTTAGTTGATATCAGCTTTTATCCTTGGTTTGAGCGTTTACCCGTCCTCGAACACTTCCGTAAGTTCACCTTACCAGCAGAAACACCCCGCTTGCTGCAATGGTGGAATGCAGTAGAAAGTCGTGAGTCTGTTCAAGCAGTGGCAAATCCTGTGAGTTTCTATTTAGAAAGATTCGCTAAAGTTCTTGGTGAACCTAATGGTGTTGCAGTTGCTCAAAAGTAATATTTAGCTTTTTTCACCTACTCTCACTCTTCATAATTCTGAGTAAGTGATTAAATTTGCGGTTCGGTGATTTGGGAAGTAGAAATTTCTGCTTCCCATTTTTATAGCAGAAGGTAGGAGTAAAAGTCTTACTATTCCTGGCATCCAAGCTTTCAAATTGAGAAGTGAGAAATTTTCTCCAAAAATTGTAGGGGCATACAGATGTATACCCCTACAATTTCAGTATTACAGGACTTACGCAAAATTATGAAAAAACGAACCGCAAAGGGCGCAAAGGACACGAAGTTATAAGAGTTTGAGAGAGTTCTTGCGTAAGTCCTATATTAATGTAATGCTGATTCAGCTTAATACAAAGAAGCCAAAACCTTATCAACTGCGGCGCGGAATGCGGTAGCTGCACCAGCACTCATATCACGGGGCGCACAGACGCGATTTCTGACGTAGGCAAGAGCGATCGCGCCAACTGCTGATATTGTGGTTTCTATACTATTTTTGCCACCAGTCCGACCTCCTGGTAAAGGTGCGCTATCACCATGAATCAGATATTCTGCCAGCAGTCTTAAATGCAAGTCTACTGCTTCTTTAACTGTGGTAATATCACCATCTATAGCTAATGCTTGCACACCAGAATTTTTGATAATATCTGCGATCGCAACTTCATGGTTATCGCTGAGTCTTTCTGCTGCTTCGGCACGATATTGGATAGCATTACTATCTGCTGTATTTAAAGGTAAGGCGTTTCCTGTTGGTTCAATACCAAATCTCCGCCGCAGCAGTAAATTATTAGTAGTGTCGTCTGATTTCACCCGATGATAAGCAGGACGTTCATTTAATGCTGCAAACCAAGCATTAATCCGAGGGAAGCGGGGATTTCCTTTAATTTGATAGCCTCGATACACAGGTAAATTCGCCGCCAGTCTATCTAGATGAGGGCTATACATAAGATCAACTAAGCTAAAGGTTGATAAAAAGTAAGGGCCGGGATATTTGCCTAAAGTTTGCTCTAACTCGTCTAAACTGGCTTCAAAGGTGGCTTGCAAGTTAGCTAACTCATCCGCATCGGTTGGAGTTTCCCGCAAGAATTTATAAGCAAGATTGCGAAAACCATTAGTCTCTGCATCTTCCACCCACTGTCTAGCTACAGCGTTTTCTTCTGGGTCTTCAGGAAGTAGTGACGGACTAGGAAATCTGGCTTCTAAAGCTAAGAGAATATCTTTTGATTCGTAGACTAACTCACCCTCGATTTTGGCGGCTGGGACAAGGGTTGTGGGGACTAAATCGGTATACCATTTGGGTTTATTGCTTAAGTCAATAAACTCTGTTTCAAAGGGAATTTGTTTTTCTTCTAAAGCAAACCACACTCTTTCACAAAAAGGACACCAAGAGTTTGTATCGCGGTAAAGCAATACGGGTGGTGTGGTGTCTGGTGGTAGTTTATGCAGACTGCTAGGAATAGGTGCAGTAGATGGAGACTGGCCTGGTCGTCGTACCCGCCGCGCTGGGGTGTGTTTTTGAGCAATTTCCGATAACTGTTCCCAGGTAGATGCTGTAGTTGGAGTGGTCATATTTTTGTAATTTCAAATAATGTTGCGGAATTTGTTACACGAATTCAAGAAGTTAGTGAGATAAATCACTTCCTCTGCTCCCGGTCACCGAGCGAAGTCGAGGTGCTGCTGACTCATCTGCATCATTCTTCAAGTGAAACAGTATTACCATCCCTGTTGTGTGGGACGGATGAGAATTTCGTTCACATTCACCCGTGGCGGTTGAGTGACTGCATAGACAATAGCTGCGGCTATATCTTCGCTTTCTAGTGGGGTGACTGTTTTACGTCGTTCTTCACTACGTTGCTTGGCGATGGGGTCGTCAATCAAGTCGTTGATTTCTGTATCAACTAAACCGGGTTCGATAATCGTGACGCGGATGTTATGTTGATAAACTTCTTGACGTAGTGCTTCCGAAAAACCATTGACACCCCATTTTGTGGCATTGTAGATCCCAATCCCGGCTCTAGCGGTACGACCCGCTACTGAAGAGATGTTAACGATATGTCCAGAATTTTGTGCTTTCAAAATTGGCAAAACGGAGTGTGTCGCATACAGCACGCCTAAAACGTTGATATCAATCATCCGTCGCCAATTTGCTGTGTTACCGCCGTCAATCTCGCCAATAACAGCAATGCCGGCATTGTTGACTAAGATATCAACTTTTCCCCAGGCGGCGATCGCTTTCTCTACCAAATTTTGGACTTGGGTTTCATCGGTAACATCTGTAACTATCGGTAATGCTTTGCCACCATTCTCCGTAATCTTTTGCGCTACTGCATCTAGTCGGTCAGAACGCCTGGCTGCAATTACTACTTGCGCTCCCTCTGCGGCTAAGGCGATCGCAGTTGCTTCACCTATCCCCGCAGAAGCTCCAGTAACAATTGCTACTTTTCCTTCTAATTTACCTGCCATATATTTATCCCAATTAACAGTTCACGGCTACATTGCTCATCAATAAATTGCTGCCTTGCCTTGCTAATAGCTTGATTTTTAGAACAGTTTGTGAGAGATTATATAAATAATATACGGTTTGTCTATCGATTTAACGTTTTTTATAAAAAATAAATTCTCAAAGTTATTTTTTATAAATAGATAAGCTGTATTTATTAAATGTTTTATCGGCTTTTGATAAAACTCATCTACCAAAAAGCCGGCTTTATAATTTGTGGACAATTTTGGCGATCATTTTTGACTGAAATTGAATATTAAGGATAAAATAATGATTTATATGCCTTTAGAAAGAGAATTATTAGATGAGGAATTATGGTCTATAAGACCAGCTTTAAAATTACCGATGAAAATTCAGTTATTAATTGAAAAAGAGCAGACCCGACAAGATATTTGGGATGTGTCAAAAAAGCCATCAATTAAGAGTTGATATGTAGTCTGAGTAACTTGACAAGTCAAGGATTAAGCCCTAATTTTTTAAGTGTTATATAAAGCACTGTAACCGCAAATACACCAGGGGATAATCCAATGCTGAAGAATTTCAAAACTCAACTAATGCAGTTGCGCTGGCCAATTGTGATGAGCGCAGCATTATTAATGCCTTTAAGTTTTAATACACCAGCAATATCTCAATCAACTGTAGAGATAGCACAAAGACCAGCAAATGAAGATTTAAGACAATTAAGACGTAACCGTAGGTTGTGGAATCAGCAAAATATCCGCAATTATCGCTATACACTATCAAGGAGTTGTTTTTGTGCGCCTGCTGCCAGAGGGCCAGTAATTATTACTGTTAGAAATGGGATTACAGCATCCATCACCACCACCACAGGTGAGCCGGTTAGTAACCCAGAATTTTTTGAAAGATATAAAACAATTCCCAAACTGTTTAATGTGATTGCAGATGCGATCGCCCGTCGAGCAGATAATGTTGAGGTAACATATAACAGTCAGCGTGGTTATCCCACCCAAATTAGCATCGACTACAGCTTTCAACAAGCTGACGAGGAATTGTTCTTGACAATCGAGAATTTCCAAGAACTCTAACCAAGTAGTTTCATGAGAAGATAGGAGCGATCGCTAACTTTCACTGCCAATTTATAAATCCTTTTTTTGCAGTTCCATCAATAGATAGGTGTTGAACTCGTAATAGCCTCTCACTGATGCAGAATAAGCATCACGTAGTTCTGCATTAGTGATTTTGGCGCGTAAATCTTCAATTATTTCAATAGCTGCTTGAATGTGTGTTTGGGCTGGTTGTAAATTACCCCTTCTGTATTCTAGGGAAGCCATGTTAGAGAGAGTGAGGATTTCCCCTTTTCTGTCCCCCACTGCACGACGTATAGATAAAGCTTGGTTGTAATATTTGAGGGCTTCTTCTTGTTCTCCTAATGATTTATGGATACCGCCAATATTGTGAAGGATAGTGGCTTCCCTTCTTTTCTCGCCCACGGCACGGAGTATGGGTAAAGCTTGGTCAAAATATTTGAGAGCTTCTTGCGGTTCTCCCAATGAGGCGTAGACAAAGCCAATATCATTGAGGGTACGGGCTTCAATTCTTTTGTCTTCCACTGCAAGACCTATGGATAAAGCTTGGTTGAGGTATTTGATTGCTGCTTGCTTTTCTCCTAAAGCAGCGTAGACTAAGCTAATATTTTTCAGGGTACTGGCTTCCTGTTCCCTATCCTCAACTGCCCGAAGTATTGGTAAAGCTTGGTTATAGTATTTGAGAGCTTCTTGCTGTTCTTCTAATGAGTTGTAGACAACACCAAGATAGTTGAGAGTCAAGGCTTCTACTTTTTTGTCCCCCACCGCACGGCTGATAAGTAAAGCTTGATTGAAGTGTTTGAGTGCTTCTTCCCTTTCTCCTAATGAGAGGTAAACTTTGCCAATATTGTTGAGGGTGGTGGCTTCCCCAGTTCTATCCTCCACTGCGAGGAGTATTGGTAGAGCTTGGTTGTAATATTTGAGTACTTCTTGTGTTTCTCCCAAATCGTCGTAGACTAAGCCAATTTGATTGAGGGTTTCGGCTTCCTGGCTTTGCTCATCAAGTTTTTGCCAAAGCTTCAAAGCTGCTTGGTATTTACCAATTGCTTGTCGCAGTGATTCTGCTGTTCCTTGTTGATAAAACTGCATTCCCTCTTGAAAAAGGCGTTCCGCAGCAGCGCGAGTGGTATCTTGTTGAGTGGTTTGCTGTTCTATCTGCAAGCCTTGGTTTTTCGGTATCGCCGCCACAGCATCAGCAAACATTACCGCACTCAGGAATAAAGTTAAACTGTAGCGGGTAAACTGTGCGAGAAACCACCAGCAAATTCCCTGATTATTTGCACTCCCCATAATTTTTCAGTCTCAATCAGTAATTAGGGCTTGCTGAAAAAGTCGTGAAAAAACAACAGAAGAATTGAGTAGGTAGTCAAGTAGAAACAAAGATAAGTTTTAGTTGTCTAAAATTCTCAAAGCATCACGTTCATTAATCAAAGAAGGGAA
>NZ_JACJSD010000052.1 GCF_014697615.1 Nostoc sp. FACHB-280
ATCAATTGAAGACCTAGAATATTTATTACATCAACTCTTAAATGAAGGAGCGTTAATTATTAAATGGGGACGAAAACTCAAAAATAAAGGCGATACTATTATCACAATTTAAATGCACAAGAGCTTAGTATAGCAGTTTTATTTGATATGGTGACAAGAGAGAGATGTTTGTAAACGTTTTTCGCAGTTCGTTATTAAGTCTTAAGCAACAATTTATTGGATAAGAATATGCAGTCATTAGAGACATTTAAGACGCATCGACTGTTAGCTGAGAGGCTGCAATTTCAACATTTAAATGAATTAAATCGGATGCACCAAAACAAACAAGTTATGGCAACTTTAGGTGGTGTACGTTCTGATGAAGCAACAAGGCTGTTTATTTTCAATAACTTACATCATTGGCAGCGTTATGGATATGGGTTATGGGTATTTAGAGATAAAATTAATCATCAATTTGTCGGGCGTGCTGGTCTGCGTAATACTAATATAGATGGGATTAACGAAGTTGAACTCGCCTATGCTCTGATGGCTAAATTTTGGGGACAAGGTTTAGCTACCGAAATGGGTGAGAAAATCTTGCAAATTGGTTTTAAACTCCTAGATTTACAAGAATTAGTTTGCTTTACCCTAACAACAAATCAAGCTTCGCAAAGAGTGATGGAAAAGTTAGGTTTTAAATATGAGAGAGAAATGATGTATGCTAATTTACCTCATTTGTTTTATCGGTTAAAAGCTTGATAATCAATCAAGAAAATGTAATATTATTGAATTACTAAATTAACAAACTAACTGAAATGCCTTTTAAAGAAAATTTTAACAATGCCAATGTAATAATTATCGGAGCCAGTCAAGGCATTGGGTTAGGGTTTGTTAAACAATTGATTCAAGATATCAGAATTAACAAAATTTACGCCACATATCGACAAGAAGAAACTGCCCAAGAATTACTAGAGTTAACAGATGAATATCCTGATAAATTAACTTCTCTACAGATGGATATTACTGATGAATTACAGATTATTACAGTGGTAAAAAATATCAGCACACAAATCAATAAGCTGCACTTAGTAATTAACTGTGTTGGACTGTTACATGAAGGGGATTTACAACCAGAGAAAAGCTTAAAACATATTAATCCCGAAAATTTACTGCGCTATTTTCAAATTAATAGTATTGGTGCAGTGTTATTAGCTAAACATTTACTACCTTTATTTCGTCATCAAGAACCTAGTGTATTTGCCTCTATATCTGCTAAAGTGGGCAGCATTGGCGATAATCAATTAGGTGGATGGTATGGTTATCGTGCTTCTAAAGCGGCGCTAAATATGTTAATGCGAACAACCGCAATTGAGTATGGTAGAAGTTGTCCTCAAACGTTGGTTGTGACTTTACATCCAGGAACAACAGATACACGCCTTTCTCGTCCATTTCAGCGCAGTGTACCCCCAGAAAAATTATTTTCTGTAGAACGTACTGTAAGCCAATTATTAACTGTAATTGAAAAATTGGAACCTGGCGATAATGGGCAATTTTTTTCCTGGGATGGGAGCAAGCTACCTTGGTAAAAATCTGAAGCTAGAGCTTAAGTTGGGTTGATTGCTAAGTGCGATCGCCCATTAGTTAATCATATAATATTTTAGTTTATAATTTGAGTATTTCAACATATTTTCAAGACATTATTCCAGAATTAAACTCACCTAAAACTATTTAATATAGCTGTTGAGGCTGATAGTTAATTCAGTCTTTAGTTCAATAGAATTAAAGACTGTGATCGCCTAAAATTTTCAGCAATATGTAGGGTGTATCTACACTTAATATAAGACATAATATTTTACCAAAGAGGACACAAAAAAAATATCAAATATTTAGGACTTTATTGCTGGATTAAAGTCTAAATTTATATATTGGTTTTGCTCATGTTTAGCCTATTTTTGCATAAACAGCAATATTATTATCTATTGCTGTTTACATTATTATTTCTACCTCAATTAATTCCTAAAAAAGTAGAAGCTAAAACTATCTCAATTCAAGAGTTAATCAATTCTCAACATACAGATAACCAAGATTTTGCTAATTACAAGTTTGGGGACAACATTAGATGTAATTCCATAAATATATGTAATGCACAAAGTATAAAATCAGAACCAGTCCAAGTTTTTCCCAATATTAATAATTTAAATCAGCCAAATTTATTTAGTCCAATTCTCAACCCAGATTTTTATCATACTGAATTTGATATTAAAAAGCCGACTAATCTAAATGAGCCGGAACAGAATTCTGTTGACAGCAAAAAAAAGTTACAGCTATTAATGCTTAATGCTCTGACTAACAGTGCTACGAGATATCCTTGGATAATTGACCCCAGATATAACTTAAATTTTGCTACATCCTCATTCAATCCTTTTAAAAATGCCAATTATATTGATTTTTCGATTAAGTTTTCCGCAAAAGCTCCCATAGTTGATCGATTTAATTTTACCCACTTTCCGCAAGCAGATCAATTTTATTGGGTATTACCTAATAATCGAATTGTAGTAGAAACTCAGGGTTGGCAAACTGGTATTTCATATCAAGGAGAAACCACAGACTTTAAACGTATTCAAATTGTGCGGTTAACGCAGAGACTTTGGGGAATGCAAGCTGTTTCTTCCCTTCCCCAAGACTTTCAAGAACTGGTAGGAGGAACTAGCTTCAATCAATTTTCTATTCAATCAATTGCTGCTGAATTAGTCAATCCGGTAGGTATTCCTGCACCGCCTGTTCAAATTAATAGTCCAATTACAGCCAATGGTTCACAAATAACTTCGATAGTTCCTAATATTTCTAGCTTGAATACTCATCGTCCTCCTTTAATTTTACAATCTTTTCCCACTAGTAACTTACAACCATTATTAAGAGATGTTACTCTACATAGAGGTACGGTAGTTCCTCAAAATAATTTAGAACAAGCTGGTTTTATTTGGGGAAATCCTTTAACTGGTGAACTAACAAGATTTCAAGCTCCAACTACTTCTATACCAGGAATCAAACCAGGGAGTCGAGAACAATTTGATAACTCTGATTTGTTTGACATTTTGCTAAATCCTGATATTAGTGACCAACAACGTAATTTATCTTACCTAAATTCGCTATTTTGGGTGACTTTAGGTCAACAACAAACGCTATTGAGAACTAGAGATAAAACAGAAAATCAAAATTGGCAGAGATTTTATTTCAGTCGTCCCCATAATCGGACTTTGTTGCAATATGATTCATTAGTCAACAAAGCAACTTACACTAATATTTATAGTAATCCTGGTGTTTCTTTGTCTTTTTCTCTTGAGCCAATAGATGTCGATCAAATCCAAACTGCTAATAATTCTTTGGGAATGCTATTAGGAGGTTTTTTTGAATTTATCAATCCTCCTGAAATAACGAGCAGTTTACAAGAAGCCAAAGCGCGATTCTCTCGACAAGAAAATTTTGCGCCTATTAACTCAAAAGCTACACCAGAACAGAGAAGAAAAATTAATCAAATTCTCAACAGAACTCTGTTTTTAGGTAATCGGACAAGTGGTTTAGAACAAATTTCTGGAATTTATACTTTTCCCAGTACAATTACACCAACTAGTTCTAGTATTTTCCAAATTCGCACAGGTAATTATCGTCGAGCCGTGCAGTTTATCAATGGCGAACGTACTTGGAGAGAAGGTAAAACCTATATTTCTAAAATAGATGTTTCTAATCACAGTTTTGGCCGTTTAAGTTCGGTGAATGTGCCGATTCCTGCAACACAAATACCGACAGCTTCTAATAACCGTTCCGCAGCTTTACAGGTGGCTTTAATTAGTCCTAACGGCGAGAGTTTTGTCCAAAACTATAATTCATCTGATAGTACAACAGTTCCGGTAAATATACGTTCATTTGATTTAGCTTTTGACAATATTGAACTCAGCCAGAATGGACGACTGGTTACTCATATAAAAACTTTTAATGGCTATTTATCTTTACCTGCAATCGAAACTTTATGGGCTGGGGCTGCTGGTAATTGGAACTATAGTATTAATTCTGGGATTTGGTTGAATTTAAATTCAAATAATGCTTTTGATATTACTAATGAACTTGGAACTTCCGAGCCAGCATTAGGTTTTTATACTAATGGATTATTAAACTATATTAATAGTCATATAAAATTAAATGCTGCTGGGCAACCTCAAGCTATTACTAGCCATATTCCTGCATTAAGATTTCATTGGAATAGTGGCAGCAATTATCAAAATCCTGCTTATATTAATTTGAGTTATTCTTTTATTCGTCAAGATAAAGACAGGAATAATTATTCATTGACTACAGGAATTATATTTTATGATCAAATTCGTCGTCTCAGACAAGCAGGATTTTTTCAAGGTGCATGGGAATTTAGTACAGGAGTAGAGTTGAAAACTACGGTAGAAATCAGTGAAAAATTTTTCTACACTCTAGAAGGCACGCAGAAGATAAATGATAATTGGCATTTTGGTGCTTATCTGCAAAATTTTCGAGATATTAGCCGTGGTATTAGAAGCAGAGTTAATGATTTTTCTTATGGGTTATTAATTAAGCGTGAGATTCCGAGTGATGGTATTTTTTGGGAATCTCGCTTGGGTATGAGTGGAAATACCTTTGAGGCGCGTTTTGAGGGGGGATTTCGGTTCTGAGGAAATCATGAATGGATAAGGGAGATAGAGTAATACCATTTCACTTTAAATAATGATACATATCAGCAAGTAGAGGCAGGATTTGTATCAGTAATTTTGTGAATTGATATCAGCTTTCATACAAATTCTGTCTGCACTCCTCAAAAGTAAACAGATGGATAAAATTTACCCATCTGTAGCAAGTAAGCGGAGGTATAAACTTGTGCTTTAATTGGCGTGTGCTAGTTGTGGAGATTCAATAGCAGAGAATTTCACAGCTTTGACGAACTCTTGTAGTACATCTTTGAGCCTTTGTTCGAGTTCTTCATCTAGCAGGACGCTATCATCGGGTTGCTTTTGAATTTGTTTATCGACTGCATACACAGTGGCGAGAATGTGCCGTGCGCCTAACTCCCCTAAGATGGGTTTCAGGGCATACTCAATAGCTAGTAAATGGGCAATTGTGCCGCCAGTCGCCAATGGTAATACAACTTTCCCAGTCAATGATTTTTGGGGGAGTAGGTCTAAAAATGCTTTGAGTATGCCTGTGTAAGCTGCTTTGTAGATTGGGGTGGCAATAATTACGCCGTCGGCTTGGGCTAATAAAGCTTTGGGTTGTTCTAAGGCGGGGCTGTCATACTTGCCAAAGACTAAATCTTCCGCAGGTAAATCGCGCACAGAAATAATATCTATGTGTAGGCCTTCTTTTTCTAAAAGTTTGGCTGTGTATTCCAAAATTCCATAGGTTCTGGAAGGATGGGAAGGACTACCAGCGATCGCTAAAATCCGAGTCATGTAAATACACTCCTAATTTATACAATTAATTCACGGTGATTTTGTCTTTTTGGTCTGCATAGCCTCGGCTGTGTTGACCTTCTCACTTAAACGTTGGTAGGGGCGGCGTAAACTCATTGTCTCAACTTCCCAAATGTAGCCATGAATCACCACATCATCGGGAATCAACGGAGATTGACGTAGCAATTCCACCTGCTGTTTGCAGATTTCGTCCACATCGGTAAAGGTTTTAATCCATTTGGAAAACACACCTTTGGGTAGTTTCAACTCTGGTAAGGCGGGATCAACTGCAACTTCATCCACCTCAATTCCTCGGCTGCGTAACACTTCACTGAGAAAGTCTCCAGAAGCACTCATCATGCCGCACTCGGTATGGTTAATCACAATAATTTCTTTGGTGTTAAAAAACTGTGTGGTTAACATTGCTGATCGAATGGCATCATCTGTAACTAACCCGCCAGCATTACGAAAAATATGTGCATCGCCTTCGCCAATTCCTAAAGCTTTTTCTACTGGTAAACGTTCATCCATGCAGGCTAATACCCACAAACGTTTATTGTTGGGTATGCCTAACTGTCGCCGCAATGCCCAAGCTTCTTTTTGTGCAATTTGTTCGTCAATGTGTTGATGTAACATAGCGGCTAATATTGTGTTCTTTGAAAGACTTATCATTAAGACCGCAGAGGAAGAGGGGAGAGAGTTTTAACGTTTCTGCACAGATTTCTGGAATCAGAACTGATTAACTGGATATGATGTAATCTCTCATCCCTTTACTTTTTAGGATATAGACGCAGCTTTGTGCTGAGGCTGCTGCTTCAGGAATTCTTCATTAGCAACAATCTCGCCAAAGGGACTAATAATGTGTTGTTCTTCGACTTTGGGCAAGTTCTCTAACGGCAAACGGGGGAATAATAATTCTGCAACGCGATAAGCTTCTTCTAAATGGGGATAACCAGAAAGAATAAAGGTTTCAATTCCCAAGTCTGCATATTCCTGCATTCTGGCGGCGACTGTATCAGGATTACCTACCAGTGCTGTACCTGCACCACCGCGCACTAAACCCACACCCGCCCACAAATTGGGACTAATTTCGAGTGTTTCGCGGCTACCTTTGTGTAGCTGACTCATGCGGCGCTGTCCTTCTGAATCCATCCGCGCATAAACTTTTTGGGCTTTGGAAATGGCTTCATCATCTACATAGCGAATCAATTGATTGGCTGCGTCCCAAGCTTCAGTTTCAGTTTCCCGCACAATGACGTGCAGCCGAATGCCAAACCGCAAAGTTCTACCTTCAATCTCTGCAAGTCTGCGAACTGCGGCAATTTTCTCGGCAACTTGCGCTGGTGGTTCACCCCAAGTTAAATAAACATCAACGTGCTTGGCGGCGATTTTTTGGGCAATAGCCGAGGAACCACCAAACCATAACGGCGGATAGGGTTGCTGCACAGGCGGAAACACAATTTTGCCGCCTTGAATATCTAGATACTCACCTTTGAGGTCAACTGTTTCGCTACTAACAAGCGATCGCCATACCGTCAAAAATTCATCTGTTAATTCATAACGCTCATCATGACCCAAATGCAAGCCATCTCCAGCCGCCTCTACCGGATCACCACCAGTCACAACATTAATCAACAACCTCCCCCCAGACAAACGGTCAAACGTCGCCGCCATTCTTGCAGCTAACGTTGGCGACATCAACCCCGGACGTATCGCCACTAAAAAACGCATCCTTTGAGTTAGGGATACTAAAGTTGATGCCACAACCCAGGCATCTTCACAAGACCTCCCAGTAGGTAATAATGCCCCTGTGTAACCTAGGTCATCTACTGCTTGTGCAATTTGTCGAAAGTACGGAAAGCTAACAGACCTCCCGCCGGTGGCTGTTCCCAAGTAGCGCCCATCGCCGTGGGTAGGGATGAACCATAGTAGCTGCATGAGTCTTATCCTTATCAAAAACGGTAATTATATCGATTTACCGTATTTTCATCTTGGATTAAGAGTATCACACATTGAACTCAGGGAAGCAAGGGACTTTGGCAAATTTCTGCGTTCATACTCTGAAAAAACACAGGAATGAAAGGGTCTAGTGACGTGTCAACACTAAATTTAGTGCAACATTTAAAGCTTGCTACGCCAGTGGGATGGGCAATACCCTCAACATAAAAATCAGGGTTTAACAAAATTTTTGCCATTGTCCACTTAATCTTAATTGCCATCAAATCACTTCTAAAAATTTTTCATTAGATTTTTTGACTTTAGCAATCCAACCTTTATATAAATTTATAATCTCTGCATAAGGAACGGTAGTTTCTGAGATTAAATAAAATAATGGCTGGGCAAAATTGTTAGTAAATAAGTAAGTCGACGTGAAAAAACATAACTAAGTTAAGAAAGGTAAACAAGGCTACTATCCTCTTCCCTTCTGCCTCCTGCCTTTTTAAGGGGGATTTAGGGGGATCGAAATATGTGCAACTTTACATTAAATTGGTATTAGCTTGTGGAGAATTTTGGCGTAAATGTCTCTAATAAGATATCCAATAAATAACTATTATGACTCATAATTGGAATAACAATATTGAATTGTTAAATAAATTCAAGAATATTCATGGCGGATATATTAAATAAATAATTAAACTTATATGGTAATTAAAAAAATGAATAACCAACCACTATCAGAAGTGAAAATTTGCGTTTTATGCGAATCATTTTGTTACTAATTGGGAGTCTTGGTTAAATTGGTTTAATTAAGAATTGCTTATACTAGAGGCAGTAAAACTTTTGCAAGGAATCTAAAGATGACAGCATCAGATATTAAAATACCACCTTTAGAAAGTGGCGATCGCCTAACTCGCCAAGAATTTGAACGTCGTTATTATGCCATGCCTCATACTAAAAAAGCAGAACTAATAGAAGGAGTTGTATACGTGGCTTCACCCTTACGTTTTAAAAGTCATGGAAAACCCCACGGAAACTTGATAATTTGGCTAGGAAATTACAAAGTTGCGACCCCTGGTGTAGAGTTGGGTGATAATTCCACAGTCCGCTTAGATTTAGATAATGAACTACAGCCAGATGTTGTGCTGTTAATTGATGAACAACTGGGTGGACAAACAAGTATTAGTGAAGATGATTATATAGAAGGCGCACCAGAATTAATTGCCGAAGTTGCTGCGAGTAGTGCGGCTAATGACTTGTATGATAAAAAGCGCGTATATCGACGCAATGGTGTAAAAGAATATATTGTTTGGCAGGTTTTTGAGAATCAATTTGATTGGTTTATTTTAGAGAATGGTGAATATAAATCATTAACACCAGATATAGATGGGATTATTAAAAGTCATGTCTTTCCTGGTTTATGCTTGGATGTAACTGCGCTGTTAACTGGAGAAATGACCCAAGTTTTGGCAGTACTGCAAAGAGGTTTAAACTCACAAGAACATCAAATATTTATACAACAATTAGCAAATAAATCTTAAATTATTTATTCAACGCTATAATTTTATTAGCAAAAGGTATTTTTTATGCAGCAAATTAATTTAGCTGAAGCATCTCAACACTTATCAGAATTGATTGACGCGGCGCTTGATGGTGAAGAAATTATCATCACAAAAGATAATCAGCAGGCTGTGAAGTTAATTCCTATATTGCCAGTGAAACGCCGTCGTCAACCTGGAAGTGCAAAAGGATTAATCACTATGGCTGATGACTTTGATGCGCCTTTAGAAGATTTTCAGGAGTATATGTAGTGCTTTTTTTGATGGATACACATACTTTTATCTGGTATGTAACAGATAATTTAAGACTAAGTAATCAAGTACTAGAGTTAATCAATGATGAAGATAACAGAATTTTTATCAGCATTGCTAGTATTTGGGAAATGGGAATTAAGCAGGGTATAGGAAAGTTAACTTTTAATCTCCCATTAGAAATGTTAATTACCCAGCAAATTAGTATTAATGACTTCAGTGTATTAGATATCAAAATTGGTCACGTTAGTACTGTTTCCCAACTGCCATTACACCATCGTGACCCTTTTGACAGAATGTTAATTGCTCAGGCAATAGTAGAAAATTTACCTATATTAAGTGCTGATACAATTTTTGATGCTTATCCGATTAAGCGTTTGTGGTAGCGATGCTGAAATTCTACCGCAAGATTAATAAACATTAGTCACCAAAAAAACTTAGCATTAATAAATTAGTCTTCACCAGGGATATTTATGAGTTATTATATTGCTCCTCGATTTTTGGATAAAATTGCTGTTCACATCACTAAGAACTTCTTAAATCTTCCTGGTGTGAGAGTTCCTTTGATTTTAGGCATTCATGGACGTAAAGGTGAAGGAAAAACCTTTCAGTGTGAGTTAGCTTTTGAAAAAATGGGTGTGGAAGTGACACTCATTTCTGGCGGTGAATTAGAAAGTCCAGATGCGGGAGACCCGGCGCGGTTGATTCGGCTACGCTATCGAGAAACAGCAGAACTGATTAAAGTGCGCGGTAAAATGTGCGTACTGATGATTAACGATTTAGACGCAGGTGCAGGCCGCTTTGATGAAGGAACTCAATATACTGTAAACACACAGTTGGTAAATGCCACACTGATGAATATTGCAGACAATCCCACAGATGTGCAGTTACCGGGAAGCTATGATGCAAATCCTATCCGGCGTGTACCAATTATCGTTACAGGTAATGATTTTTCCACTTTGTATGCGCCGTTAATTCGAGACGGACGGATGGAAAAGTTTTATTGGGAACCTAACCGGGATGACAAAGTTGGAATTGTCGGCGGGATTTTTGCACCAGATGGACTCTCTAAGCGGGATATTGAACAGTTAGTTGATACCTTTTCTAATCAATCAATTGACTTTTTTAGTGCATTGCGTTCCCGAATTTATGATGAACAAATCCGCGACTTTATTCATCAAGTCGGTTATGAACGCATATCTTTGCGTGTGGTCAATAGTGTGGAAGGGCCGCCAGAATTTAAAAAGCCAGATTTTAGTTTGTCTCACTTAATTGAGTCTGGTCATTTTATGGTGGGTGAACAAAAACGGGTGGAAAATTCGCAGTTGGTGGATGAATATAATCGCTTGAATCGAGGTAGAAGAAATTATCAACCAGCGTCATCTGTGGCGGAAACACCCACTACTCAGCCGTCCACAAATGGATCTCGTCAACAGCAGCCTTCCAACACTCATATATCGCTAGAAACACAAGAACAAATTCGGCAAATTTTGTCTCAAGGTTTGAAAGTTACTTTTGAACATGTCGATGAACGGCGTTTTCGTACAGGTGCTTGGCAAAGTTGCGGGACAATTCACATCGATGCGGAATCGGATGCGATTTCAACTTTAGAATCCCATCTTACTGAATATAGCGGTGAATATGTCCGCTTGGTAGGAATTGACACAAAAGCTAAACGGCGAGTTGTGGAAACAATTATTCAACGTCCGAATAGCAGAAATTAATCATCCTATTTGATAGGGGAACAATAGAGACAAGGGGGACAGGGTAGACAAGGGGGACAAGGGAGAGTGTTTGTCTATCATTTAGGATTGTTATAGATTGATTGTAAAGGGCGATCGCACCACGAACACAACAGGTGATCGCTTTTATTTTTGAGTACTATACTGATAAATATGGCTACATATTTAAAGATATTTTCAAACATAATTTTTTCACTATGCGCTCCTTACTCTGGCAAAACTTAAAGCTGACCATTCCCACAGCCTTAGCATTTACTATTCTTGGTTATGCTGTTAGTTTGCCCATGAGCTTTCTTTTTCATGGAGAAGCAGCTTTTTGGAAATTCCGTCTCAGTAACGCAATTAGAATTGAGACACAAAAGCTTGATGAGCTTGATAGATTTCAAGCTAGAGTTGCTCTTGGAAGTACCGCAATGGGAATTATCATAGCTCAAACTGTTTTCATTGTTCATGCCTTTGCACCCAACCATCGCCAGATAAAAAATGAATGATGCTCAGATTCACAATTTTCCAGGACATTGAACCGTTATGAAAACTTAGTCAAAAATCCGAGAATGCGTTTGGTATTTGCAGTCAAAAGAGTGCGACGGTAAGTATCGGCGGCTTTTTTAATGGCTTCGGCTTGGGTGGGGTAGGGATGAATAACGCTGCTTAATTTACTCAAACCAATTTTATTTACAATTGCGGTGGTGACTTCTGAAATCATCTCACCTGCATGAATGGCAACAATGGTAGCACCAAGAATTTGATCAGAACCTTTTTTGTGGAGAATTTTGAGAAATCCAGCTTCTTCACCATCTGCGATCGCACGGTCTACACTACTAAAAGGAATTTTAATTGTTGCTACCTCAATCCCTTGTTTTTTTGCTTCATGTTCATACATTCCCACATGAGCAATTTCTGGGGATGTATATGTTACCCAAGGCATAATTAAGCTGCTAAGTTTAGAACGTCCTAAACCAAAGGGAGAAAACAGCGTATTTTTAATCACAATTCTGGCTGCTGCATCCGCCGCATGGGTAAATTTCCAATTCATACAAATATCGCCAGCCGCATAAATTTTTGGGTTGGTTGTTTGTAGATAATCATTGACTTGTATACCGTGATGAGTGTCGTATTTTACTCCCACAGCTTCTAAGTTTAAACCTTCCACATTGGGCGCACGTCCCGCACCTACTAAGATTTCATCTACGGTGACGGAATCTCGATAACCGTTACTAGAAAAATAAAGTCGCTTACCTTCAGTAACAGCAACCACTTCTTCTAATTGGCAATTTAATACTACACGAATGCCTTCTTGAATTAACACATTTTGAACAATTTCGGCTGCATCTGCATCTTCTTTATTTAACAGATGAGAACCGCGATGTAACAACGTTACTTCACAACCCAAACGCTGAAAAGTTTGTGCTAATTCACAACCAATTGGGCCGCCGCCAATCACAGCTAATTTATCTGGACGCTGAATCAAAGAAAACACAGTTTCATTAGTTAAATAACCAACATTTTCAATTCCCGGAATTGATGGTTTTACCGCCCTAGCACCAGTCGCAATTACCGCTTTTTTAAACCGCAGAATTTTACCACCGACTTCTACAGTTTGGTTGCTAGTAAAACAACCATTCCCCAAGAAAACATCAACACCTAAATTTTTAAAACGTTCTGCGGAGTCATGATGACTAATTCCCGACCTGATGCGGCGCATCCTTTCCATGACTGCGGCAAAATCAACTTCTACTTGTTGTTTGGAAATATTAATTCCTAAATTTTTAGCGTGCCAAATTTCACCAATTACCCGCGCCGAACGAATAATAGATTTTGATGGTACACAACCCACATTCAAGCAATCTCCACCCATGAGATGCTTTTCAATTAATGCGACTTTTAAACCTAAATCTAAACCTGCTGCACCCGCAGCGACTACTAAACCGGCTGTTCCCGCACCAATAACAACTAAATCATAACAATCAGCAGGCTGTGGATTTACCCAATCTGGCGGATGTACATAAGAAACTAATTTTTGATTGTATTCATCTACCGGGCGGACAATAACTCTTGATAATTCTGAATTAGACATAGTTTTAAGTGTGAAGTGTGAAGTGTGAAGTGTGAAATGTAATACCAAATCAATATGAATAAATTTGTATATTCACATCTTGCACCAAACGAAGCCGCTTGCACGTCTACGTTTTTATAGCCGCGAATTCCATTCGTCGGGGCTGGATGCTTCTTCGTTTATTTTTACTTCTTCTGCTAAAGCTTTCCGGGCAATGCGGGTAACATAAACAGTAACGGCAACTGTGGCAATAAAGCCAATGATCCGAATTGCCCATTGTACGGTAGGATTACTCGGTTGACCTTCAGTGCCTATTAATGCCAAATTTCCGGCTAAGGAACCAATATAAACATACATAATTGTGCCAGGAATCATCCCGATTGAACCAATAAAATAATCTTTTAGGGAAACTCCGGTGACACCAAAGGCATAGTTCAATAAATTGAAGGGAAATACAGGCGAAAGTCGAGTTAATAAAACAATTTTTAATCCTTCTCGACCAACTGCTTGGTCAATGGCGCTAAAGTTTTGATTATTGGCAATTTTATTTGCAACCCAATTTCTAGCTAAATAACGTCCTACTAAAAATGCTGCTGTCGCGCCTAAAGTTGCACCAATAAATACATACAAAGAACCCCAAACAACACCAAACACAACACCAGCGCCCAAGGTGAGAATTGACCCAGGTAAGAAAGCTACAGTAGCAATAATATACAGCCCAATAAACGCGATCGCACCTACTGTTCCTTGACTATCAATCCATTGTAAAGCATCACGTAAAAGGGTTTGGGGATTAAATGTATTGCTTTGTGCTGCTGTTTGGGCAAAGGCTGATTCTGAGTGAAGTAAAATGGCGATCGCTACACTGATCAAAGCTATGTTTGATAAATGATGAGCCTTAATTAAGTTTTGCCAATGATAATTTTTTACTAAAAATTTGTTTTCCATTTTATTAAATTAAAATATTTTTTCCATCATTATCAAATCTTATTGATTCTTTTCTTGAACTATTTCTGTAACTGCCATACTTTGCGATAAAGCTTTTTGAGCAATTCTGGTAATATAAATAGTTACAGCCACAGTTGCAATTAAGCCAATTATCTGCATCATTAATTGATAAGTTTGGGCTTCGGGCGTTAGTGTTTGACTAGACATATTAGTCATAGCTAAATTGCCTGCTAATGTCCCAATATAGACATACATAACTGTCCCTGGCAAAATCCCGAAAGAACCTAGTATATAATCTTTAAGGGAAACTTGCGTGACCCCAAAAAAGTAATTTAATAAATTAAAAGGAAACAAGGGACATAACCTTGTGAGTAAAACAATTTTCCATCCTTCTTTAGCTACTGCGACATCAATAGCTTTTAATTTAGGGTGGTGTTCAATTTGCCTTGACACCCAATTTCTAGAAAAATAACGCCCAATCAAAAAAGCCAAAACTGCCCCAATAATTGCGGCAATTAATACATATACTGAACCCCAAACTAAGCCAAATAAACAGCCAGCTTTTAAAGTTAAAACAGAGCCAGGAATAAATAACAATGTAGCTAAATTATAAACACCTATATATGCAACAACACCCCAAATTCCCAGGCTGTTGACTTGAGCAACTAAATTAGTAAAAATTGCTGAAAAATTAAGAAACCTAGCAGTAATAACCAAAGCGGCGACAAGTATCACTAAGAGAATAAATTTCAGTTTACCTTGGAATTTAGGCTGTGGTTGTGTCACCATAATTTTTGCATCCTAAATTATTTGTGCCAGTATCTCTCTTTTAACTAAATTACTCCATTTAAATGAAAAATAGCTTAATTCTGCTTAAATTTTTCCCGACGATACCAACTACGAATGCGGGTTGGTGAAATACCAAATAAATAAGCAATTACAATAATTTGATTAAGTAAGGTAGTTTTTACAATTCCCTTTTGTAACCATCTCCGCGCTGAAGTTACTACTGGCGTGTTGATAATTACAATGCGTCCTGTAGAATTTAATCGGCGAATTAATTCAAAGTCTTCCATAATGGGCAGTTCAGGAAAATTGCCAATTTTTTGGAAGATTTCTGGTGTTAAAAAAATTGCTTGATCACCGTAGGGCATTTGGAAAAAAAGCGATCGCCATTTTACACCCAACTCCACCAACCTTAACCCCAAAGCTGGGTGATCAATCTGCAAATCAAACGCACCAGCCACCACTCCCGGTTGTTGCAAAGCTGTACAAATCAAAACATCAAAGTCAACAGGTAAACGAGTATCTGCATGAAGAAATAACAACACCTCACCACTAGCCACTGCCGCACCTGCATTCATTTGCTTTGCGCGTCCAGGTGGTGAGGAAATCACTTTCGCACCCAAAGACTGAGCAATATTGATAGTGTCATCAGACGAGCCACCATCGACAACAATCACTTCTATATTTTTACCAGATTGAGTACTGGCGATCGCACCTGCAATATTCTTGGCTTCGTTGAGAGTGGGAATAATAATTGAAACTTTCGCAGTTTGGTGCATTTAAATTACCCAACACATAAATTTATCTAAGTTAATCTTCCTTTAAAAATTTTCTCTCACTTTGAAATACTTGAGCAAAGCCTAAAAACGTCTTCTCAATAATTGTGTCCACATACTTACATAATTTTGGGTTGTATGCTGATACTGCATTGACCCGAAACACACAGTATTTTTCTGAATTCAGGCTAAGATAGCTATTTTAATCATTTGATATGAAAAGAATAGAAGTCGAACAAAGAAGCATTTTGATTGGTTTAGCTGGTAGTCACGGCTATGGGTTAAATCGTCCCGACTCAGATTTAGATTTTCGGGGCGTGTTTATTGCGCCTAAAAGATATTATTTGGGATTTGACAATATAGAACAAAAAGACGCTGGTTGGGATGAACCAGGGATATTTCCGTTTATTGATGGCAATAAAGATACGGTTATTTATGAATTAAGAAAAATCTTGCAATTATTAGCAGGGGCAAATCCTAATGTTTTGGAATTGCTGTGGCTGCATAAATATCCTGTATTAACAGAAGTCGGACAATATTTAATTAAACATAGACATTTATTTTTAACAAAGAAAGTTAGGCATACTTATACAGGTTATGCTTTTGCTCAAATCAAAAAGATGGAAACCCATCGCAAATGGTTATTAAATCCACCCCAAAAGCAACCGTTACCTGCTGATTATGGGATAGAAAATGAAGAGCCACTCAGTAAAGATGAGTTAAATGCTTTTTTGGAGTATTTGTATCTCTTAATTAGAGGGCGAATTGAGTTTTTAGAAGAAGCCGAGCAACTATATCAATTATTAACAGCAGATATTGATTTTAAAGGAGTACTCAAACAATATACTTTACCCAATGAAGCTTTAGAATATACCGAAAAATTAACTTATGGTCGGAAAGACTTTATTCGACTGCTGCAAAAAAGTCAAAGTTATCAAATTGCTGTGCGCGAATGGAAAGCATATTTATCTTGGCAAAAAAACCGCAATCCAGTTAGAGCCGAAATGGAAAGACAGTCTGGATTTGACCTGAAACATGGAATGCACTGTATTAGATTACTTCGCAGTGGCTTAGAAATATTGCAACGCGGCGAATTAATTGTTGATAGAAGAATGGCTGGAGATATTGATGATTTAAAAGCTATTCTCAAAGGTGAATATAGTTATGAACAGTTAATGCAAATGGCAGAAAATTTAGTAGCACAAATGGATGCTGTCTATGAGAAATCAACTCTACCTGCGAAACCTGATTTGGAACAGATTAATGAACTATGTATAGAATTAGTGGAAATGCAAGGATGGAGTTAGTTATACCAATAGCTAATTCTAAATTACGTAAGTCTGACAGCATCGGGTTTTTTGAATTTGAAGATGATACTGAAATAAATTCAAGACAAGGAATAGCTTGTGTTGCCTGGTGCGATTTGCTTTTAGGATTGTTAAAACTTTATATATAACCGGAAAGTAAAAATAATAACATAAAAAAAATACAATTATTAAAAATATTTGTACTGATTCTTCATGTAATCTTCAGAAAACGACTTAAGTAAATGTACTATGATGATTTTGTGTACATCAGTAGTTTTACTAATTTCTGCTGTTCAAAACAAAATCAAAAGATTATTCTATCCGCTTTCACCCAAACAGTACTGAACTGCAAGTAC
The DNA here is from genome assembly GCF_014697615.1 of Nostoc sp. FACHB-280. Taxonomy (GTDB): domain Bacteria; phylum Cyanobacteriota; class Cyanobacteriia; order Cyanobacteriales; family Nostocaceae; genus Nostoc_B. Next base: position 17,171 of record NZ_JACJSD010000052.1, read on the forward strand.
TGATCTATGAATTAGATATGTAGTATTGGAAATCAACGTTTCATAAACTTTTGATATATTGCCTTTTCTAATAGTGGCGAAATAGGCATATTTCAATTTTTAATGCTTTTGATTAGTAAAAAAGCAGATTTTACTAGCCATAACAGCATATTTCATTTAAGGCAATATTCAATTTTTAACACCAGGTAAAGAATCTATTTCAATACTGCATTCAGAAATTTTGCAACGAGTAAGACAAAAAACATCAATAAATTATGCAACAAACAACTGCAATCCTACTACAAAAACAAGGACAAAATATTGCGATAGAGTCGGATATATTCAGCACTTCTATGCAGTCAGAGCAGAATTTTTACTGTCAGCGATTCTTAGAAGCAAGAGAAATTGACTATACAATGGCAAATCATCCATCGCGTGCTTATTGGGTGATTAATTCGATTGATGTTAATGAAAGTGAACAGGACACACACTACATATTTGTTTCTGAAGGGGAAGTTACTCTCAAAAGTGCTAATGGAGAGTTTTTATTGCAGAAAAATACCTTTGCCGCAGTTCCAGGAAACTTTTCTTTAAATGGTTCAGGAAAAGTATTAGTTGCAACAAGACTTAATTACACTGGACTTTTCACCATTGGCGGGCCAATTGAACCATTAGGAAGATTAAATTATATTGATGGTTGCTCTTCAACAGTGTTGATTAACCCTTTACGACGTGGTGAACCTTGCTTAAATTTCCTCTATGTTCCTCCTGGTGTGTCGCAAACTCCCCATACTCATCCTTCATTACGAATTGGACTGGTAGCTGAGGGTAATGGAACTTGTCAGGTAGAGGAGGGAACATTCAAAATGCAGCCAGGAACAGTATTCTGTTTGCCCGAAAACAAGTTACATAGCTTCTCTGCAATTGATGATTCTTTAAGAATTATTATTTATCATCCAGATTCTGATGTTGGCCCTACAGATGATTCTCACACAATGCTAAATAACACTTTTGTAGGAAAAACCTCAGCTAAAGTGATAGATGCAATTAGAACAAAATAACCACTGAATCAGGACTGCCTTTTGATGAGATGAATCCAAGGCAGTCTTATATTTATTGATAGCAGTTCTAAACTTATGCAAGGTTAAACTAATATATTTATTTTCTAGGAGTGCCGATGATTTTATTAACAAGTGATACTGAAACAAAGCCGACACAGGCGATGCGACAGGCGATCGCTAATGCTGAGGTAGGCGACGAGCAGAAAGGCGAAGATCCGACTGTTAATTTATTATTAGAACGAGTTGCAGATTTACTCGGCAAGGAAGCAGCTCTGTTTTTCGCCTGTGGAACCATTTGCAATTTTGTCGCCATTAAAACTCATACTCGCCCTGCGGATGTAGTGCTAGTAGAACAAATGGCACATATCATCCGCGCCGAATCTGGTGGTGCAGCCATGACTTCTGGTGTGTTAATGGAAGCAGTGACCAGCGAGAGGGGAATTTTTACAGTTGATGCTGTGGCGCAAGCATTGACAAGAGTTGCGACTGCACCTTACTTATACTCAGCAAATCCTCGCTTATTGTGTGTTGAGCAAACACACAATTTTGGTGGCGGTTCAGTTTGGCAATTGGAAGAACTACGTGCGGTTTGTGATTTTTCCCGGCAAAAAGGTTTAGCTACCCACATGGATGGAGCAAGATTACTAAATGCTGTGATTGCATCGCAAACTCCAGCCAAAGACTTTGCTGCTTGTGTTGATTCTGTGTGGGTTGATTTTACTAAAGGACTGGGCGCACCCATCGGTGCAGTGTTGGCAGGAACCAAAGAATTTATCGCCCAAGCACGCCGATATAAACATATTTTTGGTGGTGCAATGCGTCAAGCCGGAATTGTAGCCGCAGGCTGTCTGTATGCACTAGATCATCATATTGAACGTTTACAAGAAGACCACGACAATGCGGCTCACTTGGCTAAAAAACTGAGTGAAATTAATGGAATTACAGTCCAAAATCCCCAACCAGAGACAAATATTGTTTTCTTTGATGTATCTGGACTCGGAATTGACAAAGGTCAATTTCTGACTTTATTACAAGAGCGTGGTGTCAAAATGGGAGCCGTTGGTAATTCGATTCGAGCCGTCACACATTTAGATGTTTCGCGGGCTGATATTGATGTTGCGATTAATGCTATTTACGAGATTGCAAAATCTTCTGAAAAAGTCAAAAATTAGAGAAACTTTTTCTTTCTGCCCCTAGATGTCTTGATGATTAGTCTTTTACAGGGCAGGATGTTAAGCTAATCGTCATTTAAATTGCACTATGTTTAATGGTAAATAAAGCTCCAAACCCTCTCCCTTGCTCCCTGCCCCCTGCTCCCCTGCGGTCTTAATCATAAGTCTTTTACCGGACACGATATTACCCCTTGAGACTCTAAAAATGCTGCAACTTGCAAGATTAATGCTTCGTTGTAGGGGGCGGCGATAATCTGCACACCTAAAGGTAAAGCATCTGGATGGTAAATTGGCACTGATAAAACAGGTAAACCAATAAAAGATAAGGGTTGGGTAAATAATCCTAAATGTGGACGCACTAAAATTTCCTCACCATTTAAAATCATGGTTTGCTGACCGATGAATGGTGCAGCAATTGGTGTGGTGGGGGCGAGAATGATATCGACATTTTGAAAAACCGCGCGGACTCGATCGCGGTACCAACGGCGAAATCGTTGGGCTTGGATGTACCAACTACTAGGAATTAACGCCCCAGCCAAAAAGCGATCGCGGGTTGCGGGGTCAAAATCTTGGGGGCGCGATCGCAATTTATCTAAATGCAGATTTGCACCTTCACTGGCGGTAATCACAAAAGCTGCTGCACGAGCGCGTTTAGCTTCTGGTATGGTGACAGATTGAGTTACTCCCAAAGCCTCTGCAACTTTGTGAACTGCGGCTAAAGCTTCTGGGGTTGCACCTTGAATAAAATAATCATCGGCTATGGCAATTCGCAGATGAGAAATATCTTGATGGAGTTGGGCTAAACACAATTCTGGCGGACGTTGGCTAGAAATCGGATCACGTTCATCTTTTCCTTGCAACACATCAAAAATCGCCGCCGTATCCCTTACCGAACGGGCGAAACTGCCAATATGGTCAAAACTACTAGAAAATAAAGCCACACCAGCACGGGATAACCTTCCATAAGTTGGCTTGAAACCAAATACACCACATAAAGCCGCCGGTACACGAATGGAACCGTTCGTATCAGAACCGAGGGTGAAGGGAACTAAGTCAGCCGCCACCGCCGCCGCCGAACCACCAGAGGAACCACCTGCAATGCGTTGTAAATCATGAGGGTTATGAGTAGCACCATAATGAAAGTTTTCCGTAACAAATCCATAGGCGTACTCATCCATATTTAAAGCGCCAACCAGCACAGCACCAGCTTGTTTCAACTTGGCGACTGCGGTTGCATCTTGGGTAGCTGGGGGATTTTCGGCGTTAATTTCTGCACCAGCTAAGGTGGTGATACCAGCAATATCAAACAGATTTTTCACAGCAAAAGGGACACCAGCCAGTAACCCTGGATGATTACCTTGGGCGATTTCTTGATCAATTTTGGCTGCATCTGCTAAAGCTATTTCTGTGGTGACAGTGGTAAAACTGTTAATTTTGTAGTCTATGGTGGCAATTTTTGTGAGTGCAGCTTGAGTGACTTCGACTGCACTCACTTGACCACTGCACACAGCAGCCGCTATTGATAAGGCATCAGCTAAATCTAAATTCATCACTTAGGCAACAGTGCGTTTAGCTTTTTGAGTCACAGCAGTTCGCATAGTTTTGATGAGTTGCAATAAAACAACGGTAAAACCTAAATCTAAGAAGCAAGATAATAACAGCCACACAGGCAGAAATTTATCTTCAGGATGTTTATAAGCTTCAAAAACAACGCGATTGACTGCCCTTGAGCCTATCATAAAACCATAAAGGGGAGCTATTAACGATCTCACTTGTTCACCAGCACTGGTTAAATCGCCACCTTCGGTTTTAAATTTGTCCGCAAAGGTGGATAAAGTATTCGCTATACCCCAAAGGCTGTAGATAGGAATCAAAAATCTAGCGATCGCACCCCCTGGACTAATCGGATATTCTTGAAAGAGATTTTTTAAATCTGTATGGATACGATGTAGCCAAATCAAAAAAATAATAATTGAAGCGATACTCGTCAGCAACGCCACTATTGATACTACTCCATCTAAACTTGCCAGTATTTGATAAACTGGTTGCGCGATGACAGCTAACAACGAGAACAACGTCGAAACAATCCCAACTCCCACCACTACCCACAGCACCCGCACCAAAAATTTGCCGATAGCCGCAGACTTCAAAGAACTAGCAGCATTGAAATTCGTCATGGCATTTTTCCAATGACATTATCGGCTAATATCTTAGTCTTGCTAGTTATTATGAAAACTCAGTGCATTTACGTAAGGCATCAAGGAAATGATAATAAACTATGGTTCAAATACAGGTGCAGCCTCAACTTCTGCGGGTAGAGGAAATGAGTTTACTATTTGGGCGATCGCTTGAATTCTCGCAAAATTCGCTACCACTCCCTCATAATATTCATCCTTAATTGGCAAATCTAATAATAAAGCAGCTTGCTCAACATACTTATTTATATCTAATTCTGGATTTTGCATATTTTCTAGCCACTTCCCGAATCTTCAAATGGTAAGTATACAGAATAAAGAACTCAGAGGTTATTTATAAAGTAAAAATTCTCGTAGTGGCGTGGCAAGGCTAAAAATATTGCATGATAAATTTCTTATGGGATGGGCTTCTCGCCCGTCTGCTGCGGGCAGGATGTCCACTCTACAAGAATTATATTTATGCCCTACTTTAGTGTTGCCACGCCACTAGTTGAGGTTTACTTTATCAATCCTCTCTCAGAAGCGATCGCAGTTTAATACTCGACTTCTAAATTATGAGCATCTCTATCTAGCAAAAGCTCGATTCACTAATCATTCTGAATTCTGACTTCTGACTCCTGAATTCTTCCCTAAAAAGTAAACGTACTCCGCAGGACACCTACAGTTGTCGTTTCATTTCTGCTGTCACCTTCAGGGTTAAACAACACAAAAGCACCAGGAGTAATGCTGATATTATCTGTCAGCTTAAAGCGATAATACGCCTCTAAATGATAAGGAGTAGCACGATTTACTCCATCTGGAGCCAGTTGTGCCGAACCACTAGCATCCGAACGAAACAGCGGTTGTCCAAAAAGAATCCCGGCATTATTCCCTGATTTAAATAAATCATTAAAGTGCAGCCCTACCATCCAGCTAGTAAAGGTAGTGGAAGCATCAACAGCACCCGAAGAATCATCCACAAACATTGCAGCACCATAACCAGACAAAGCAACCTTGGGAGAAAAGCGCCAAGTTACTGTACCACCAACAGAATTGAGAGTTACAGGTGTTCCTAAATCAACGCCAGCTAACGCGCCAATATCATCACGAACTAATCCCGTACCTAAGATGTTAATTTCGTGATAACTGTGGGCATAGTTTAAACCCACATCTATCGAACTAGTAGGTTTAAAAGTTAACTGAGTGCTGAACACACTACTACCACCAAACACACCCGCACCTAAAGGCGTGTTAGAAACCCCAGGAACAATATCACCTGCTTCTTGAGGTATGTTAGCGTTAACACTCCCATATAAAGCTCTTAAATCTAACTGAGGAGAAATACTAAAAATAAATCCCGCCGCCGATGCTAAACCAGTTCCCGAAGTTCCACCAGAAACTCGCGCCACAGGATTTAAACCTGCAAACCGCGAAATCGACTCATTTCCTTCACCATAAAAAGGTGTGATAGCAGGAAAAGCGTCTGTTGCTTCCGCCGCAGTTCCCGCAAACAAAGTTAGTTTATCCGCGACTGGAAAAACATACAGTAATTTATATAGTTGTACGCTGTTCGCTGACTGCGCTGATAAAGTTTTCACATCAAAACCAGGAAAAAGCGGTTCAAAACTTGTCCTAGCACTACTAGAAACCAATAAATCCGAAGCTAACCCTAAACTATTTTGTAAGCTTCCACTTCCATCTACACCACCCAAAAAGTTGTAAGCTTGCAAACCCGTTATTAATAAATCTTTCCCAGTAAAGCTAGTGTTGAGATTTAACCGGACTCTGTTTACCAAAATAATATTAGGATCGCCCTGATTAGGTGCGCCACCTGTAGCACCAATCCCGGCAATAATTACCTCGCCATTGAGTTTAGTAGTAGTAGAAAATTGATTGGCTTCTAGTTCGGCTGTGCGTCCTTCTAGTGCATCTACTCGTCCCCGGAGAGTTGCGAGTTCTGCTGCAAAATCTTCTTGTAATTTTTGTAAGGTTGCTAAATCTTCTTTTTTAACTAAATCAGAAGTCGCTGTGGCGATGAGTTCGTTAACTCGTTCTAAACAAGCATTTAAGCCTGCTGCAAACTCATAACGAGTCATAGCACGATTGCCACGATAACTACCATTGGGATAACCAGCAATACAACCATAGCGTTCAACTAAAGATTGTAAGGATTGAAAAGCCCAATCAGTTGGTTGCACATCAGATAATTGTGATACAGATGTTACTTGAGGGTTGTCGTTATTGTCTGATGTCTGCAACTTATTAGATGGTGAGGAATCTTGTACCTCTGGCTTACCCTTGATAGCTGGTGCTTCCGGTTGGCTACCATCAGCGAGAATCAACTTAGTTTCAGTACCAGCAACTTGGCTGTTGATAATTGCTGATTTTTGCGGAACATTTACCAATGAATTATTATCTATTGGTACGGAGTCAGCTAGGGCTTGTATGGGTAACAATCCGTTAATTAAACATAAAAAACTAGCTCCACTAGCAGAAGCTAGGAGATACTTAGCCATGACAACTCCTCACAGATATAGAATATTCAAAAAATTTATCTACGATATTTGACTGTTATGAAGCATTGTCAAATGGATTGCACTAAACCATTGTGCTTCTCATCAGTAATTACCGTAGATCATAAAATATAGTAAATACTATTTAGATAAAAAAATATCATTAACAATGATTTATAGTTTTAATTCTTTTGATAACCTGATGTTAATCATATAGATTATCTATGGTAATCATAGATAATCACTAAAAACAGAAACCCCCGACTTCTTCAAGAAGCCAGGGTTCTGAATCTAGTGAACTTTAGAAATGAAAATGTTCATCTGTGTAATTTTCGCAATTCTCATTCTAGTGAGATACAAGCAAGAATAATTAACCGCAGATCAACGCAGACGTATAAGCACGAGATGCTTACCGCAGGCTATGCAGATGGAAATAGATAAACTTGTGCCTATGTAGACTAGAGAATAATATACAAATTTTAATTATCAGTATAAAATCAAAAATTTCTCTTATAAATTGTATAGAGAAATTGCAAAATTAATTTTATGATTAACCACAACGAAAGTACATTTCGGGGTATTGGTGAAATTGACCTCTATTACCAAAGCTGGCAACCAACAGATAATGTCAAAGCTGTATTAGTGATTGTACATGGGTTAGGCGGTCATAGTAGCAAATACAATAACATAGTTCAACATTTTATTCCTAAACAATATGCTGCTTATAGCTTTGACTTGCGTGGTCATGGACGTTCCCCAGGACAAAGAGGATATATTAATTCTTGGGCTGAGTTCCGCGAAGATTTGCGAATTTTTTTAGAATTAATTCAAGCTCAATACCCCAAATTACCAATTTTCCTGTTAGGTCATAGTTTAGGTTCAATAGTTGTTTTAGACTATGTTTTACGTTATCCCCAAGCTGCTGCTGTGCTGAAAAGTGTGATTCTTCTTGCCCCCAGTTTAGGAAAAGTTGGGGTGTCAAAAATTAAGCTATTACTGGGACAATTGCTATCACGAGTATGGCCAAGGTTCACTTTAAATACTGGTCTTGATTTATCTGCTGGCACAAGAGATGAAAAAGTGTTAGCTATCTATGCTCAAGATACTTTACGACACACTTTAGGAACGGCTCGTTTAGCAACGGAATTTTTGAATACTGTTAGTTGGATTAATCATCACACTAACAAATGGCAATTACCATTATTAATTCTCCACGGTGGCGCGGACAGAATTACATTACCAGAAGGAAGCCAGATTTTTTATGAGCAATTAACTACTTGTAAAGATAAGACTATAATTGTCTATCCAGACGCATATCATGAACTGCAAGATGACCTCAATTATCAAGAAGTTTTAGCTGATTTAGAAAGTTGGGTGGAAGGGCATTTATTATCTAATTGAAAATATCTCATTGTTGGGGGATGAGGGAGACAAGGAAGACAAGGGAGACAAGGCAGATAAATATAAATGTAGTAGTACATTATATTGGAAAAATTAACCGCAGATAAACGCGGATGAACGCAGATAAGAGAGATTTTTGAATGCAACATTTTAGCCTTGCAACGCCACTACATGTATACTTATACCGTTTCACTTTAAGAATGATACAAATTGACAAGCAGAGGGAGCAGAGAAAGCAGAGGTTCAGAGGAAGAGATTTGTATCAGTGATTTCGTGAATTGGTATTACCTGTTTAAAAATCAAATATGAGTATCATATTACATCCGTTTTTATCCTAGTAACGCACATTTCCCTAGCCTCTGTTCCTTGTATTTAAATATTTTTACTAATTTCTCGGTAATTGGTTTGATAATTTACTAGTGTTTCTTTAGCTTGTTGCGACACAAATGTATTTGCAGGAATTGTCTTTAAAATATTAATTGCCTGTTGCCATTTAGATTTGGCTTGTCGGCGGATTGAACGAGAATGAGGTGAACTTTGAATCAAAAAGTTTGCTTCTATAGCTAATTTATGGGCTGTTGCTAAATTGTTTAAAGCTTGTTTTTCGGTAATTACTTTTTGACTTATTGCTTGATGATTTAAGCGATAACGTACTAATTTATCTTTCGCTTTAATAAAAACAGATGTTGTTTGAGGGATGTTTTCTAGTAATTTGATTGCGTCTTGCCATTTAGATTCGGCTTGTTGCCAAACAACTAAAGGATGAGGTGGTGATTGTACTAACCCAGAGGCTTCTAAACCTAGATTTTGTGCAGCTTTTAAATTAGCGATCGCAGTTTCTTCTTGATTAATTTTAGAGCGCAGTTGTTGGAGTTTAGGCAGTTCTGCTTTAATTATCCACCCCCCAAAACCTAAAGCTAATAAACTCACCACAAATATTCCGCCATAATGAGTTAAGTGTTGCTGTTTAAACTTTTCTGGCAAGTTAAACTCAAATAATTTCCATTGTTCAGTTTTGGGTTTAGGTAATTTTTTTTCTGATTTAACTCTCAAAGTACTAATCTGCAAAATTAAAGCATCAATTTTACTTTGGTAAAACTCACAATCATTGATAATATCTGTTAATTCTTGTAATCTGCCATCACCAGATATAATTAATTCTTGATCATCGTCTAACCACTCTAGGGCAAAGCCGGATTGACCACAAAAAGCTGAGACTCCGAGTAAAATGCTCAATAAGTTATGACTTTGCTTAATATTGTCAAAAATAAATTCTAATCTTTCCTTAATTTTAAAAGCATCTTCTTGAGCTTGAATAATCTGCTGAATTTGTTGTTGTAAGATTTTTGGCTTATTCAAATCGAGTTGGATTTTTAAAACCTCTTCGACAGCTTGAAATGTGGCAGGAATACTGTCATGACTAGCATCAAGGTTGAGTTGTTGGACTAATTTGATATCACTTAGAATATCAGCTGCGATCGCTTGGATTAAATCACCCCAATCAACCCAAACTTCGATTTTGGACTGAATTTGCTTAAGGGAAATATCTACTGGTAATTGCCCAAATTTCCCTGTCAGTAACCCAGGATAATCATATTTATATATGTAGACTGTGTAATCTCCATCTATAACTGGCTTTGGTGCTACATCTAAATAAGCGCCTGTCGTTATCGGTGTTTTCTCTAACTGGCTAGACTTGATTTTTTCTTGAATATTGCGGATTTGCTCTTGAGCATGATTAATCATGACAATCTGTTGCATGATGTCATGAGCATGTCCAATATTTAGCCTCAGACTATGCACGATTTTTGGTAATTCATTTACCAGCGTTTCTAAATCAGCCATAAATATCCCTTGGGGATTTGCCGAAAGTTGATGTGAAACAATTAAAATGACTATGCAGCAAGGTGGTAGCTTGAAAACAAGCTTCGTCTTAGTTGGTGGTAGATTCAGCGTCCTGATAGATAGCAAATCTGAGGCGCTATTGATTCATACTTCCCGAAACTACTGCGAAAGTAACAAACTCAATTGAAAAATTTTCGATAAATGCACAATTGGTAATAAAAGTCAAATATGAATGAAATTGATTTAGCGTTTACTCCGGCGGTGGAGTTGGCGCGATTAATCCGCCATCGGGAGGTGTCGCCACTGGAGTTGGTGGAAATATATTTACAAAGAATTGAGCGGTTGAATCCCCAATTGGGAAGTTATTTTACGGTAACGGCAGAACTCGCGATCGCTGATGCCCAAGCAAAAACCGAAATGCTGGCAACAGCCGCCGAACTGCCGCCTTTTTTTGGTGTGCCAATTTCGATTAAAGACCTGAATACCGTGGCTGGTGTGCCTTGTACCTACGGCAGTCCGGCGTTATTAAACAACATTCCTAATTATGATGATGGCGTGGTAACGCGGATTAAACAGGCAGGGTTCATTATTCTTGGTAAAACTGCCACCTCCGAAATCGGTTCCTTTCCTTACACCGAACCCACAGGTTTTCCCCCGTCTAGAAATCCTTGGAATTTAGAATATACTTCCGGCGGTTCTAGTGGTGGTGCAGCCGCCGCCGTCGCCGCCGGATTATGTGCGATCGCTCAAGGTTCTGATGGTGGTGGTTCAATTCGTGGCCCGGCGGCTTGTTGTGGTTTGGTTGGGATTAAACCCTCACGGGGCAGAGTCACCAAAGCCCCGGTAGGCGATCGCTTGGGGGGAATTGCTGTTAATGGCCCCATCGCCCGGACTGTGGCTGATGCAGCCGCGATGTTAGATGCTATTTCTGGTTACTTCACTGGTGATCCTTACTGGCTACCTGATCCTGAACCTTCTTTTCTGGCTGCTACCCAAGCGAAAGTTTCGGGCTTACACGTTGCCTTCTCAACAAAAATCCTGCCTTTGGGAACGGCTGATGCGAACTGTCAGCAAGGTGTATTGCAAACAGTCCAGTTATTAGAACAATTGGGTAACAGTGTTACAGAAGCCTGCCCAGATTTTAGCGGCTTGGTCGAACCATTCCAAATGGTTTGGCAAGCAGGAGTATCTGCATCGGGATTGCCTGTGGAAGCTTTGCAGCCTGTGAACCGTTGGTTATTGGCGCGTACTGGTTCTGTGGCTGAATATCTCCGGGCTTTATCCCAATTGCAAATCGTCTCCCGGCAAATTGTGGCATTTTTCGAGAATTTTGATGTGTTGGTGTTGCCAGTGTATTTACATTCCCCCATTCGCGTCGGCGAGTGGGCGGCGTTGAGTCCCGAAGAGACATTTCAGAATATTATGCGTTGGGTTGCCCCTTGTCCCCCTGCCAACGCCACCGGACAACCTGCGATCGCATTACCTGTAGGTTTTGATAGTCATGGTCTACCTGTGAGTGTGCAACTGGTGGGTAAACCTGCGGCGGAAGCCACGTTAATTAGTCTCGCCGCCCAAATTGAAGCTGCAAAACCTTGGATTCAGCATCGTCCAGGCTTGTAAAACGTTAAGTTATTTTACAATTACACGGCACGGAGTCTTAAAATCACTGTCCAAGGGCGTAAATAACTGATGCTAAAGGCAAAAATCAGGTGATTGCGAATGGGCGGAATCGTCTGAATGTCCTGAATCCAGAGAAATGAAGCGCGATCGCTACTAGGGAAATCATACCTGGGAAATTTGGCGAAATCAGGCAGCAAAGAAACATCAACAGGGGTTTTTCTCTCGCCCAATAATTTAATTGTTGCGCTCACAACAGGGGTTTTTACTAAGTATTTATTCCTACTTTGAGGGTGGTTTTGAGTGCAACACACCCCCAAAAAACCCAAAAAATCCTGAAATCCATATAAATTAACGGTTTCATATATCCACTTCTGGCTACTACACCTTAGAATGATTCATTGAAAAGTCGAGCAGAAGGGATGTGTAGCGATTTTGAGTAAAAATACTCCCGAAACACGACTTTTGTAGTTCCGCAAACAGAGGTTTCAGTAAAGATGCTACACAGTACATCTAAAAGAAATCTCAACTAAACCTGAAGGAGTTTATATGAACAAAGGCGAATTGGTTGATGCAGTCGCAGAAAAAGCCAGCGTTACCAAAAAACAAGCAGATGCAGTCTTAACTGCTGCTTTAGAAACCATTATTGAAGCGGTTTCTTCTGGTGATAAGGTGACACTGGTCGGTTTTGGTTCCTTTGAATCACGGGAACGCAAAGCCCGTGAAGGTCGTAACCCCAAAACAAACGAAAAAATGGAAATTCCCGCAACTAAAGTGCCTGCTTTCTCTGCTGGTAAACTCTTTAGAGAAAGAGTTGCACCCCCAAAATCTTAGGTTTAATTTGGGGAATTTTGATTTTGATGCAGCAACCAGCACACGGGGGAAATTTAGCCTGGGCAGCAGCACTGGCTGGCTGTCCCCGTGATGCTATTCTTGATTTTTCTGCGAGCATCAGTCCATTAGGGCCACCGGATAGTGCGATCGCTGCGATTCAATCTCAAATTGGTAGTCTGAGGCACTATCCCGAACCAGAATATAGTGAACTGAGACTTGCTCTCAGTCACTTCCATCAATTACCGCCAGAGTGGATTTTGCCGGGTAACGGTTCCGCCGAATTATTAACTTTGGTAGGTAGAGAATTAGCAGAATTATCTGCAACAATCTTATTGACTCCAGCCTTTGGTGATTACTACCGCACCTTGACGGCTTACAACGCTAAAGTTCTGGAGTTCCCGATCAATTTGGGACAGGGAGACAAGGAGACAAGGAGACAAAATGAAGTTTTTCTCCCCCCCACCCCTCAACCCCTGCCCCCTAGCTCACTCACCAAACAATATGGGTTATTGTTAAACAATCCCCACAACCCTACAGGCAAAATGTTTTCACGGCAGGAAATTTTACCCCTGTTAGAAGAATTTGCCTTAGTGGTAGTGGATGAAGCGTTTATGGATTTTGTGCCACCAGAAGCAGAACAAAGCCTGATTTCTGTGGTGCAGGAACATAAGAATTTAGTTGTGTTGCGATCGCTAACCAAATTTTACAGTCTACCGGGGCTAAGACTGGGATATGCGATCGCCCACCCGGATCATTTGTCACGGTGGCAGACGTGGCGTGATCCTTGGCCTGTCAACAATCTCGCTGCGGCCGCCGCTATTGCAGTCATCAGCGACCAAAATTTTCAACAGCAAACTTGGCAATGGCTACCACCTACCCGAAACCAACTGTTTCAAGGTTTAGCCGCCATTCCTGGACTGCAACCTTACACCAGTGCTGCCAACTTTTTACTTGTGCAATCACAAAAATCGAGTTTGCAGTTACAGCAACAATTACTCCAGCATCATCAGATTTTAATTCGAGATTGCCTGAGTTTTAAAGAATTAGGCGATCGCTTCTTCCGCATCGCTGTGCGTTCTGTGTCCGATAACCAACGTTTATTAACAGCCCTGCAAGCATTACTGAACAATTAGTAAGTAATTCGTCACCCAACAATTGTAGAGACGAAATGATTAGCGTCTCTACAATTAACTAATGACAAATGACCATTGACTAACAACTAATGACCATTGATTATGATGTCGTGATTATTGGCGGTAGCCTCGCCGGACGCTATGCGGCTTTAGCTGCAACCAAATTACACGCTAAAGTTGCCCTAGTAGAACCACAAATAAATTACGGATTTATTTATCATCACACCCTCAGCGAAATTGCCAACCGCTTACAGTCTCTCAATCAAGCTGATGGTTTTGGTATTCGTACCAATCATGCGGACATCGCCGAAAAATGCCATATATCCCTCGCGTGGCAAGAGGCAATACTATATGCTGACACAGTTGCCGCCAACATCCAAGAACTGAATTCTCCAGCCACATTAGCCGCACAAGGCGTTGATGTCATTTTTGGCAAAGGTGAATTTCAACCTTCGCCACATTTGGCATTTGCTGTTTATCAAAATGATGAAAAATCAACCCAATCTGCACCTCAGCAAATCTTCCGCTTGTTAAGGGGACGCACCTATTTATTAGCCAGTGGTTCCCGTACCAAAATTCCCAATATTGAAGGGTTACAAAATACTGGATACATTACCGTAAATAATATTTGGCAATCTTTGAAAAAAAGAACATTACCCCAAAATTGGGTAATACTGGGTGGCGTGCCTCAAAGTATTGAAATCGCCCAAACTTTAGCCCGTTTGGGTTGTACTGTGACATTAGTTATTAAACATCCTTATATTCTGCCAAATATTGACCCAGAAATTGCTCAACTGCTACAAGCCCAATTAGAAGTTGATGGTGTACATATTTTGACGCAAACAGCCGTCACGCAAGTCAGACAAATTGATGATAAAAAATGGGTGCAAGCCGGAGATAAAGCAATTGAAACTGATGAAATTTTAGTAGCTACTGCACAACAACCAAATTTTGCCTCTTTAAACTTAGCAGCCGTCGGCGTGAAATGGTATCAGCATCGTTTAGTAGTCAACAATAAATTGCAAACTACCAACAAACGTATTTATGCTTGCGGTGATGTCATCGGTGGTTATGACTTTATCAACATTGCTAATTATGAAGCCAGAATTGCCCTCAACAATGCCCTATTTTTCCCTAGATTAGAGGTGAATTATCAAGACATACCTTGGGGAATATTTACCCAGCCAATGTTAGCGCAAGTTGGCTTAACCCAAGCCCAAGCTATTAGGCAATTTCACCCTGATGAATTTTTAGTTTTACGACAGTATTTTAAATCTCTAGCAGCAGCCCAAATTAATAGCGACATTACAGGTATTTGTCAATTAATTGTCCTACATAACGGCGAAATTTTAGGCGCGACTATCTTAGGTAAAAGCGCCGGAGAGTTAATAAATGTAATTGCGTTAGCCATCAACCAAAAAATTATAGTTAAAGATTTAGCTAACTTAGCACCCATATATCCTAATTTTTCCGAAATTATCGCCCAAACCGTCCAAGAATATCAGCAAAGATTAAATAACCATCCCGATGTGCAAGATAAATTAGAAGGCTTCTTCCATTTCCGCCGCAATTGGAATTTATAAATTACACTCTCAATTATTTCAATACATTGGTGCAACCAATGTAAACACAGTAATTTCAGGGCGAGCAAAGAAACGCAGATGTAAACCTGTCATTCCTAAACCTCGGTTAGTATACAAAAACATCTTACCTACCTGATATTTTCCTAAATAATACTGTCTTGCGAAAGGTGGGAGTATAGGCGGTGTAATTAACGGTAGGCGAATTTGTCCACCGTGAGAATGTCCTGACAGTTGCAACTCAAATCGTCCTGTTGCTGCGCTGGTAATAGCAAAGTCTGGTTCATGGGCTAACAATATTGCTGCGCCTGTTTTGGGTAATTTCTGCATTACTAAATCTAGGCGGCTTTTACCCATCTGCACATCATCTACACCCGCAATATGTAACATTGCATTTCCGCGTTTGAGTGTGTAAGTATCATTGCCTAAGTAAACAATATTGCTTTGTTTTATGGCTTTGATAATTGCTGGAGTATCATTCTCGTGGTCGTGATTTCCTAATATGGCTACAGTTTTATCTTTGGGTGTGAAGTGATTTAAAGAAACTGTTAATGAAGGGATGAATTGTGGTAAATTACGTGTGACTAAATCACCTGTAATTGCAATTAAATCGGGTTTTTGTTGGTTAACTAGTCTGACTATTCTCTTGAGTCGTCGCGGAGTCATCCAGCGATCGCGGTGAATATCACTAATTTGGACAATGCGATAACCATTAAATTCTGCGGCGAGATTGGGTAATGTCAGTTGTAAAGAATTAATTTCAATCCAATTCGGTTCAATTAAATGGGCGTATAGTAAAGTGCAGCAGCCAAGCAATAAGCACAATCTTATACATCGAAAAGCTGAACTGCTGGCTTTTATCAACCACTTACGAGTTTTCAACACACAATCTCCTTCGCTGTGATTGCCAGTTTTCTTGCCAAGCTTGTTATTTAAAATTTCGAGGTTAATTTTCTTTTATCAGAGAAAATTAAATAAAGACTTAAAGTCGCTAAAATAAACAGATGTGATATACTTACTGTTTCTCTACTCCTGGTTTTATGGGACTGCCAATTGTTGCAATTATCGGCCGACCGAATGTCGGCAAATCCACCCTGGTTAATCGTCTCGCTGGGGAACAAACGGCGATTGTCCACGATGAACCAGGTGTGACCCGCGATCGCACTTATCTGCCTGCTTTTTGGAATGATCGCGAGTATTTAGTGGTAGATACAGGTGGTTTAGTCTTTAACGATGACACCGAATTTTTGCCATTGATTCGTCAGCAAGCACTAGCAGCCCTCAACGAAGCAAGTGCGGCCATTTTTGTAGTGAATGGTCAAACAGGCCCCACATCAGCTGATGAAGAAATCGCTGAATGGTTACGCCAACAACCAGTACCAGTACTCCTGGCTGTGAACAAATGCGAATCTCCAGAACAAGGCTTAATTCAAGCGGCCGAGTTTTGGGAATTGGGGTTAGGAGAACCGTACCCGATCTCTGCAATTCATGGCAACGGTACAGGCGACTTACTCGACGAGTTAATTAAACACATTCCGTCGGTAACAGAAATACCAGAAACCAAAGAAATTAAAGTAGCGATCATTGGTCGGCCAAATGTGGGGAAATCAAGTTTATTAAATGCTTTTGTGGGTGAACAAAGAGCCATTGTTAGCCCTATTTCCGGCACAACGCGAGATGCTATAGACACTTTTATCGAACGCGATGGACAACAATATCGGCTGATTGACACCGCCGGGATTCGCAAAAAGAAAAACATAGACTACGGGACGGAATTTTTCAGCATCAATCGTGCTTTTAAAGCCATTCGCCGCGCCGATGTCGTTTTATTAGTCTTAGATGCTTTAGACGGAGTTACCGAACAAGACCAAAAATTAGCAGGGCGGATCATCGAAGAAGGTCGAGCTTGCATCGTTGTTGTCAATAAATGGGATGCTGTTGAAAAGGACTCTCATACTATCTACGATTACGAAAAAAGTCTGCAAGAGCGACTACACTTTACCGACTGGGCTTCGACTATCTTTGTCAGCGCCTTAACAGGACAACGGGTAGAAAAAATTTTAGAATTAGTTGTGCAAGCAGCAGCAGAACACAAGCGACGTGTGACGACATCGGTAATCAACGAAGTTTTAGAAGAAGCGGTAAGATGGCACTCACCCCCAACTTCTCGCGGTGGTCGTCAGGGCAGGATTTATTATGGTACTCAAGTTAGCAGCCAACCACCGACAATTGCTCTGTTTGTAAACGATGCGAAACGCTTCAACGACAACTACCGCCGCTATATCGAAAGACAATTCCGCCAACAACTAGGCTTTAAAGGTACACCCATTCGTCTACTCTGGCGGAGTAAGAAAGTCCGGGATATGGAAAGTGGTAATGTCAACCGCGCAACTCGCGTGTAATGAAGTAAAAAGTAAAAAGTAAAAAGGTAAAATTTTCTCTTTTTACTTTTGCCTTTTAACTTTTACCTTATCTTATGGATTTACTGCGATCGCTCCCACTAGGGCTATATTTAGAACAACCGCAAACTTGGCTGCATAAACTTGATCCCCGCGTCAAGATTGCTTGGTTGATGAGTTTTTTAACGAGTTACAGCTTTGCGACTAACGAATGGCGCATCTTGTTAGTCGTGCTGTTAATTCTGTTTACCTTAGTTGCCAAAATTCCCCGCCGAGTTTGGCAGCAACAATTAGGTTGGTTATTAACCCTTACAGTTTTAGTATTATTTATTGCCGCCGTTAGCCCCGATGGCTTGGGTGTGAATTATCAACCCCGTCTCCCAGCTAATGAGCAAATATTAGCTCCTAAGTCTAACTCACCCGTCCCAACTCCCCAACCAGCACTCAGCACTAAGAAATACTCCTACGTCCTCTTCCATCAAGGGCCAGTCAGAATCACCCGCCGTTCTTTAGATTTGGCAGTGCGCCTCAGTACCATTTTATTTACGGTAATCTACAGCACCAACTTGTATCTGTTGACAACTGCGCCAGAAGAAATCACGGCGGCTATTGAAAGTCTTATGCAGCCCTTACGCAGACTCAAGTTGCCTGTAACCGAAATTACCTTGACTTTAACTTTATCTTTGCGATTTATTCCCCTAGTTCTAGAAGAAGTACAGAATTTGATTCGCTCAGTCATGACCAGGGCGATTAATTGGAAAAAACTAGGGTTAAAAGGTGCGGTTAAAGTTTGGATGATTGTCGCCGAAAGACTGTTAGAAAATTTGCTCTTAAGGGCAGACCAAATGGCAAATGCAATGATGGTGCGCGGTTTTACCAGCCCTAACGAACACAAAGTGCAGTGGCATGAATTACGACTCAAAAGATGGGATTGGTTTGCGATCGCCACTTTAACTTTATTCTGGGGAGTGCGGGTAATTTCCGGTAATAAATTTTAAGCTGTTCACTCATTATGACCAAGCCTTGGCATTGGCGATCGCTCCCCCTAGAAAATCGTACTGGCGCGGAAATTTTCGCCGCCCTATTTCTCCATACCACATCATCAGGCATTGCTACCCTGCTAGAAAGCCCCTACCCAACCCCCACAAGTCAACCCCAACTCAGCCGCTATTCCATCTGTGCAGGCGCACCCCGCATCATCGATGGTGTACCGCAGATGTGGACACCGCAATTAGGTCAGGTTTTCCCATTTTTGGAGGAGTTGCTACAAAGTAGGGGTTTAGGGGTACAAGGGTATAAGGGTGTAGGGGAAGAAATGTTTCTCCCATCGCCCCCTGCCCCCCTGCCCCCCTGCACCCCTAACCCCCCACCTCCTAATCTCCCCTTCACCGGCGGTTGGCTAGGCTGGCTTGGCTATGATGTTGCTTGGGAAATTGAACAGTTACCTTTTGCTAAATCTGATACTTTACCCTTCCCCGTGGCTTTTTGGTATGAACCGGAATCGTTTGCCGTTTTAGATCATGTTGAACAAATTCTTTGGTTAGCAGGTAGTGACATTAATGATGTAGATAGGTTAAAAATTCTTTTAGAAGATAAAAATTCAGGGAATTCACTCTACCAAGTTACCTCCTCACCGCATATACCCATCACTTCTGCCCCTGAGTTCTTCACATCGCAGTCAGATTATGAAACATCAGTCAACCGCGCCAAAAAATATATTCAGGCTGGAGATATCTTTCAGGCGAATCTTTCTTTGCGATTTGCCGCATCTACAACGGCTTCTGGCTGGTCAATTTACCAAGCATTACAGAAAATCAATCCTTCACCCTTTGCCAGCTACTGGCAGACTCCTTGGGGTGAAGTAGTTAGCTGTTCACCAGAACGGTTGGTACTTTTGCAAAATCAGGAAGCGCAGACTCGACCAATAGCCGGAACGCGATCGCGCGGTAAAACCCCAGAACAAGATCATCAACTGGCACAAGAACTACTCAGCAATACTAAAGAACGTGCAGAACATATCATGCTGGTAGACTTAGAACGCAATGATTTAGGGCGAGTGTGTGAATGGGGAACAGTAAAAGTTGACGAACTGCTCACAATTGAGCGATATAGCCACGTTATGCACCTTGTCAGCAACGTTAAAGGTACTTTAAAATCTGACCAAAGCGCCGTTAATTTGATTCGTGCCATGTTCCCAGGCGGCACAATCACAGGGTGTCCTAAAGTGCGGTGCATGGAAATTATTGAAGAATTAGAACCTGTGCGGCGTAGCCTGTTTTATGGTTCCTGTGGCTATCTCGACTGGCGCGGTAACTTGGACTTAAATATCTTGATTCGTACCCTACTGTTAGCACCCGCATCTCCATCTGAGGCGCAGGGGGCAGGGGTGCAAGGGGACAAGGGTGCAGGAAGCAAGGGGGCAGGGGGCAGGGGGCAGGGGGCAGAGGAAGAATCTCTGACTCAGCACTCAGCACTCAAAACTGTCTGGGGACAAGTGGGTGCAGGAATTGTGGCAGACAGTGATCCTGAAAGAGAATGGTATGAATCTCTGCACAAAGCCCAAGCACAACTAGCAGCCCTGAACCTCATAAATCACCCATGAATCACGCTGAATTAAATTGGTGCAACACCTAATTCCTGAATGATGACTCATCAAAAGTTGGCAATTGTTGGCAATTTTTTGCCACAAAATAATAATTATGGCAACATGGAGAGAAGCCAGCGCCAACATCAGTTTTAGGTCAGCTTTGGCTATTTTTGTAGCAGGGGATAGGTTACAGGTGATAGGTCACAGGTGACAGGTTACAGGTGAGTTGCGCCCAGTGATACAGTGAGCTTGCCAACTGCTCAATTTCTGCGTCAGCCGAACGGTGTCAGAGTTTTGAACACCTACACCCTTACAGGGAAGTCACAATTCAAAAGCCAGAGAATCTTTGACTTTTAACTTTTGACTTTTGACTTGATTCCGCCCCTCCACCCGTGGTTTTTCGTCTTACTGCGAAGTCCTACTAGGCATCATCAAGGATTTCATCACTGCCAAGCGATGGCAGAAATCACTCAATTGGAGTAGTTTTAACTAAATATTCTGACGAACAGGTATGATCAGCGTCTGGATGTTTGTCTAAAACTACAAATCAATATACATACTCCTACCTTGACTCTTAAATGACTCCAGAAAATCCTGAAATCTACATCAATCATCCAACTTGGGGCTTACTTTATCGGATTTGTGTGGTTGACGACAACCAAGATATGTTCACTACACTTTATGCCCAACGCTTATTTTTTCTGGTAACAAACGACGTTAAAGGTATTAAATTTCAACCCATTGGACGCACTGAAGCCAGAATGATGTTAGAAAATCGTTTACGGACTATACGTCGTAATGGTTCATCTCAGGAGTACGATCAGCTTCAGAGTGTTTTCCAACGCACGTTCCAATGATTAGTTCGATTGACGAACATATTGCCAATATTCGCCCCACGCTGCCCTCTTCTGTCAGGTTAATTGCTGTCAGCAAGCAAGTTCCGGCGGAGATGATTCGTTTAGCTTACAACGCCGGAATTCGTGATTTTGGCGAAAGCCGTATCCAAGAAGCTGCCAGTAAGCAAGCTCAGTTGCAAGACTTATCAGATATTACTTGGCACTTGATTGGACATTTACAAAGTAACAAAGCCAAAAAGGCACTAGAACTATTTGAGTGGATTCACTCTGTAGATAATTTAAAGCTGGCGCAGCGATTAAATCAATTAGCCCAGCAGCTAGGAGTTTCCCCCAAAGTCTGTCTGCAAGTCAAAATCCTTCCAGACCCGCAAAAATCAGGTTGGACTGTTCCAGAATTACTGGCTGACTTAGGGGAACTCAACCAGTGCCAGTTTTTACAAATTCAAGGATTGATGACAATTCCGCCTCTGGGGTTAACGGAGGCGGAAATTCTCAATGTATTTAATAGCACATACGATTTAGCAAAACAAATTCAGTTACAAAACTTGCCAAATATTCAAATGCGGGAACTTTCGATGGGTATGTCTGGAGATTATCAACTGGCAGTCCAAGCGGGAGCAACGATGGTAAGATTGGGAACTATTTTATTTGGCGATCGCCATTAATTTTGCTGACAGCAATTATTTATTATTTGTACCAGAGGTTCTAGGTAGGAAATACAGATAATAGTCCTAGACTGCTGGTACAATAAAACACTAAAAAAATTATTAACAAAAGTAACGAAACATCAAAAAAACCTGCAATTAAGCTTTATATCCTAAAATCTTTGGGATATAATCTTGACTCATTATTGTATCTAGGTTAAGGTACAGGCGTTTACAAAAGCGTCCATTCATTATCTATAGTTGTAACAGAAGCTACAAACAACGATAAGATTACTAGATTGTCCGTCCTTTGTAGTGATCTTTAGTGGCTACATCAACTATCAGCCAAATCGATAAAGGTAATTTGCATCAGGAGCGTACCAAATGAACAATATATTTTCCAAACTGCGAGATTTCGTAGGGCTGAACGAGCAGGTAGAATACGAATATTACGAGGAAGAGCCAGATACAGATCACTACCAAAATTTGTATCAAGAGGAAAATCCTCAACCTGCACCAGCGGAAGCTACTACACAGAATCGACGTTGGCGGGAACCCATGTCTACAATGGGTAATGATGTAGCAACAGGATCAAAGTCTACGATGGGGAACGTAATTGGTATGCCAGGAGCAGTAAACGGGATTTCTGAAGTATTAGTGCTTGAACCTCGTACATTTGAAGAAATGCCCCAGGCAATTCAAGCCTTACGTGAGCGCAAATCAGTTGTACTCAACTTGACAATCATGGATCCAGATCAAGCTCAAAGAGCAGTTGATTTTGTTGCTGGTGGAACTTACGCATTAGATGGACATCAAGAGCGGATTGGAGAAAGCATCTTTTTGTTTACGCCAAGCTGCGTGCAAGTCAGCACCCAAGGTGGAGTTATTCATGAAGTACCACAACCGCCAGCGCGTCCTGTACGCACCGCCCCAACTGCCACACCAAACTGGGGTAATGAACCTAATCGCATGGCGCAATAAATTGAAATTAGTCGTTAGTCTTTTGTCCTTCGTCCTTTGTCCCTCGTTCTAAGATACAAATGACTAATGACAAGTGACTAATGACCAATCATAAATGACTAGAAAATTTGGCTTAATTGGTGGTGGGGTAATGGGAGAGGCGCTGTTATCCCGCCTGCTTGATCGGGGCATCTACCAGCCCTCAGAAGTAATCATTAGCGAACCCCAAACGACGCGTCAGGCTTTTTTACAGCAGCAATACAATGTGACTGTGACGACAGATAATAGCTTGGTATTTCAACAAGCTCAGGAAGTCATATTTTTAGCTGTAAAACCGCAAGTATTTAGTGCGATCGCTCAAGAATTAGCAGATATTGTTTTAACAGAACATTCCCCTTTGGTGATTTCGATTTTGGCAGGAGTGCCTTTACATCACCTAGAAGCATCATTCCCAGGATTACCAGTAATTAGAGCTATGCCCAACACCCCAGCCACAGTTGGGGCGGGGATGACAGCTATCTGTTTAGGTGCATACACCAACGCTAAACACCACCAAATAGCAGCAGAGATATTTTCCGCCGTGGGAGAAGTGGTGGAAGTCTCCGAAAGCTTGATGGATGCTGTCACAGGCCTATCTGGTAGTGGCCCGGCTTACGTCTCCATATTAGTAGAAGCTTTAGCGGATGGTGGAGTCGCCGCAGGTTTACCTAGAGGCATCGCCAATCAACTCGCCTTGCAAACTGTCTTGGGAACCGCACAATTACTACACACCAGCAAAATGCACCCGGCAGAATTAAAAGACCGAGTAACTAGTCCTGGTGGGACAACCATTGCTGGCATTAGCCAATTAGAAAAAGCTGGATTTCGTTCTGCCTTAATTGAAGCAGTCAAAGCCGCCACAGCGCGATCGCAAGAATTGGGAAAATAGTTATTAGTCCTTTGTCAATGGTCATTAGTCAATAGCAAAGGACAAATGACCATTGACTAATGACGAAGTTGACAAAAGACCCGTTAATATAGTAAACAGTCTGGTTGCAAATGTGATTGAGTGAACTATCCCGCACCGTCTCCAGAAATCAACTTAGGGTCGATATTTCCCTTTGATCTGGATCAGTTTCAGAAAGATGCGATCGCGTCCCTTAACGCTGGACGCTCCGTAGTTGTATGTGCGCCCACAGGTTCTGGCAAAACCTTAGTCGGAGAATACGCTATTTATCGCGCCCTAGCTCGAAAAAAGCGCGTATTCTACACCACACCCCTCAAAGCCTTATCTAACCAAAAACTCCGCGATTTTCGGGAGAAGTTTGGTGCTGATTTAGTAGGACTGTTAACCGGTGATGCGTCTATTAACCGAGATGCACCAATTCTGGTTATGACCACAGAAATCTTCCGCAATATGCTCTATGGCACACCCATCGGGCAAGTTGGCATTTCCTTGGTTGATGTAGAAGCAGTGGTATTGGATGAGTGCCACTACATGAACGATCGCCAACGCGGTACAGTTTGGGAAGAATCGATTATTTACTGTCCTCGTGAAGTGCAACTTGTAGCCCTTTCCGCCACAGTTGCCAACAGCGAACAATTAACAGATTGGTTAAATCAAGTCCACGGCCCCACAGACTTGATTTATTCTGATTTTCGCCCAGTGCCTTTGGAATTTCATTTCTGTAATCCCAAAGGTCTGTTTCCGTTGCTGAATGATACGCAAAACAAAATTAATCCCCGCCTCATTAAGAAACATCGCAAAGGACAAGCTGACAAAGGTAAAAACGGCAGACCAGAAGCCCCAGGCATCATCTATACCTTAAGCCAACTCCAACAGCGAGATATGCTCCCCGCCATTTACTTTATCTTCAGCCGTCGGGGATGCGATAAAGCTGTGGCCGAGGTGGGTGATTTATGGTTGGTGAATGGCCAAGAGTCACAAATTTTACGAGAACAAATCGACGACTTCTTAAACCGTAACCCCGAAGCCGGACGTTCGGGACAAATTGCCCCCCTTTATCGCGGTATTGCTGCCCACCATGCCGGGATTTTACCTGCGTGGAAAGTACTGGTGGAAGAATTATTCCAGCAAGGGTTGATTAAGGTGGTATTTGCGACGGAAACCTTAGCCGCAGGGATTAATATGCCTGCCCGTACCACAGTAATTTCCACCTTGTCAAAACGTACCGATACCGGACACCGCTTGTTAAATGCCTCCGAATTTCTGCAAATGGCTGGTCGGGCTGGTCGGCGGGGGATGGATAAACAAGGTCATGTGGTGACAGTCCAAACTCCCTTTGAAGGCGCGAAGGAAGCAGCATATCTGGCAACATCAAAACCAGATCCTCTAGTCAGCCAATTTACACCAAGCTACGGTATGGTGTTGAATTTGCTGCAAACTCACACCATAGAACAAGCCAGAGAACTAGTAGAACGCAGTTTTGGGCAGTATATAGCTAACTTGCACCTCAAACCAGAATTCGATGAGATTGCTGAACTGCAAGCCCAGTTAGCTCAACTCCATGAACAAATCGCGGCTGTAGATGAAAACGAAATTGCTATTTATGAGAAATTACGCCAACGTCTGAAAACTGAACGCCAGTTATTAAAAACTCTGCAAAGACAAGCCCAAGATGACCGTCAAGAAGAGTTAGTCATGATGTTGGGCTTTGCTGTTTCTGGCACATTATTAAGTCTCAAAGGCAAAAATATCACTGTTTCTGCACCTGTGATGGCAGTTTTAGTTGGTAAAAGCCCTGGAGTACAAGCACCATATTTGGTTTGTTTGGGACAGGATAACCGTTGGTATGTGGCGACAACGGAAGATGTGATGAATTTACATGCGGAACTACCCCGCCTGGACGTGCCAGGAGATATCCTCCCACCATCAGAATTAATCTTTAAGCCAGGACAATCTTACCGTGGGAATGAACAAACAGCCGCGATCGCTAAACTTATTCCCAGCCCCGATGAAACTCTAAATTTACCACCAGAAGTTGCCGAACAACTCAGTCGCGTTACCGCCGTGGAAGAACAAATCGAAAATCATCCACTGCGCCAGTCTGGTAATGCTTCGACAATTTTTAAACGCCGAGCGCGTTATGTAGAACTTGAAGCCGAACTTGAACAGCTGCAAGGACAAGTCGCCCAACAATCACAACGCCATTGGGAAGAATTTCTCAATTTAATTGAGATTTTGCAACACTTCGGCTGTTTGGATAACTTAGTCCCTACAGAATTAGGACAAATGGCTGCGGCTATTCGGGGTGAAAACGAATTATGGCTTGGTTTAGTGTTTGCGAGTGGTGAATTTAACCAATTAGATCCGCAGCACTTAGCCGCAGCCGTCGCCGCTTTGGTGACAGAAACTCCCCGCCCCGATAGTCGAGTTAACTTTGATTTAAGTGAAGAAGTGGTTGAGGCTTTAGCCAAACTCCGGGGTATCCGCCGTCAAATGTTCCAACTGCAACGGCGATATAATGTGGCGTTACCTATCTGGTTAGAATTTGAGTTAATTGCGATCGTTGAACAATGGGCATTGGGTACGGAGTGGACAGAACTTTGTCGCCACACCAGCTTAGATGAAGGCGATGTGGTGCGAATTTTACGCCGCACTCTCGATTTATTATCTCAAATTCCCCATGTTCCCCATCTCCCAGACATTTTGCAACGCAACGCCTACCGGGCGATGCAGTTAATTGATAGGTTCCCAGTGAATGAGGTAGTTGAGTAGTAGGGAGTGGGAGGGAGACAAGGTAGAGAGGGTAGACACGGTAGAGGGGGTAGATAAGGGAGAAGAAACATAATTTCTACCTTGTCCCCCTTGTCCACCTTGTCCCCCTACCCTCACAAATCAAGGTGCCAATCGAGCTTTACCTAGACGCTGCTTTTCATACCATTGTGCGATCGCTGGTGTCCACTCGGCAAAATGCGGCCACATTAATTCGCACAACTTCTGAATTTCTAATTGGGCATCTTTTTTATTTCTCAGGTCACAAAAATGCAAAAATGACCTGACATTAAAGCTCACAACAAAATGCTGGCGATAATCAAACGGTACTATTCCTCTAGCATGTTCTTCTGACATCCCAGCTTGGAAACTTGCCGCATATCTTTTAGCAGCTTCCATACACCACTCTAAATCTGCGGCTCGTTGCTCTGGTGAGTAGTAATATTTTTTTCCTTGTCTATCTGTGTAATGACCTACAGGACGCAGATAGAATACATCTTCTATGTCTTTTTTTCCTTCTAATACTTGTAAAAATTGATTACCTGTATAACGAAATGAATTGTGAACAACTACACCATTAGCGACAAAATTATGCCATTTGCCATCTACTTCTAAATCGTAAGTTTTTTGCAACCCTAAATAACGCACTTGCACAACTTTCATTGGGTGCGCTTTTAATTTTCGTCCCGTGGGTTTTGGTTTTTGAGCAAGAGCCACAATAGGAACAAAATTTTGGGCAAATTCTAGTTCTAATCCCTGGTTATGAATTTGTCTCGCAGTTAAACCAGCCGATAACTGTTCTTGCAACCAAGTTTTATCTTGATACAACCCCTTACCAACAATAACTCCGTTGGTCATTAAGTAACAATTTTGGTTATATGTAATAACTTCTCTATTATTATTCGTTACTAACTCTAAAGCTTCTCCCATAGTCTGCCAACCTCGCTCAGTTAGCAAGCGATGATTTTCTGTACAGTCTAACGTTCTGCCATCTTCTAAAGTTAAGCGGTAAACAGGTTGTAGTCCTTGGTCAAAAACTTCTTTAATGTTGCCGATTTCAAAAATGCCCGTTTCTTCATTTAGAACACGCAATTTCATTTTTCGCAGTCGTGTTTTACAATCTCTGCGATATATTCCTGGTGCTTCTCCCTTACGTCCTCGAATTTTTCTTTCACGAAGGGCTTTTTCACCGTTAGTCCATAAATCGTAAAGTTCGGAAATTTTGATTTTTGTTAAACCACCCGAAGTTTTAACAAAAGTAACCTCACTATCTCCACTCAGACATTGGACATCAAAACTCACGCCGACGCGATGAGTCCGGGCTTGTTGCATGACGCTGTGGGGAAAATAACCACAGTTGAAGACAATTTGCGGATGTTCTAGCGGCCCGTAGTGTCCCCGTTCTCCTGCTAACAGTCGTTTAACAATAACTTCACCGCATTGTGATTCCGAAGGCCATGAGTCTCGTTCATCAACCACAAATGCGTCAGTATAGTCCTGGTGCATCGCAGCGTAAATAACTTGCTGCGGATTTGGTGTTTTGGTAATAACCTCTACTCGGAATCGCTGCATGGGTTTTCTCAGAGTTGACATGAGGAGTAGAGCCTGTTTGTGACACATGACTCAAAACTCAGACCATCATCATATAGCTTTGGGTAGACTCAGATACTTTACAAAAGTTTACCAATACTGTTACACTTCTTTACAAGCGAAAGCAATTGGGGAAAATTCAATGCGTACCAACGGTTCTATTGTTGATGATCAGGGCAAGATGAATAACTTTGCGGTTGAGCCAAAAGTTTATGTAGATGAGCAAGGCGATCGCACTGGCTTTACACCCTATGCAGAACTTCTCAATGGTCGTTTAGCAATGATTGGTTTTATCTCGCTGATAGCATTAGAAGTATTTACTGGACATGGCGTTTTTGGGCTTTTATCTAGCCTGTAATCACTAAATTCTTAAAACGCAATTATTTTTTAAATTTAAAAGAGACGGGAAATTTCCCGTCTCTATGTTTATATATATAGCGTTTTCTACTCTGGTGAGGTGCAGTAACAAGAATGTGTAAACCAATTATAAATGTCATTTAATGAGACTTGGCTAAAAGCATTTTCAATCGCTTTCGCTAAATCAGAATAAGTTCTTGCT
>NZ_JACJSD010000053.1 GCF_014697615.1 Nostoc sp. FACHB-280
TTAATCAGAAGATTAAGCTCATTAAACGCAGGGCTTATGGCTTAACTAACTTTAATAATTTTAGAAGAAGGGTTTTACTAAATTGGTATTTCTGTTGTTAATTTAACATATCTAGTCTGGGAGAGCCAAAACCCCCAACTCTTATTCCTCCGTGAACTCTGCGTCTCTGTGGTTCGATTTTCCTTAGCTTATGCGTAAGTCCTGATTGAGTAATAACTAATGATCGCTCTTTCAAGAAATGGCGTAATGGTAACTCGTAACCACAAGGATATTTCTTAAATTCTTGGTTTACTATTGGAGGACTGAACAAAGTAAAACAAAAGAGTTTCCACAAAATGGCTAGATCCAATGTTATGTTCGCACGTTTTTTTGTAACGCTACACTAAGAAAGTAAAGAAATGTAAATATATAGATATTGCGATCGCACTCCGTCTATAACAATCAAACTTAAATTGTTGGGTATCGGCTGTAGCTAAAGTCAACTGGTGGTAAACTGCGGTAGTTGCAATCAAGCGATCGCCTGGGCTTGATGTGGTAATCGGACGGCTTAAAATAGCAATATAGCCGTGCAGTGGAGCTTTATGTACAGCTAACTTGGTACAACACGCAATTAATCACCCAGAATAGCTGAGTTCATCAAAAAACTGACATAGCTTTATACATCTTTTGAGGTAGTATAGAGTGCTGCATACTTATCTTTAGTATATTTTGGTCAAGCAAGATTTCATTTTAATAGGTTCGGTAATGGCAGAAGCAGCACTAAATATTACCTTGGGATCTGAGGAAACTCTTATTCAAGAGTTGGATTTCATTGATCAGAATAACCCACAAGCCTGGAAAAACAAGCTGATTCTTGGTGATTGTTTAGAAGTACTCCAAAAACTTCCTTCTGCAAGCGTTGATTTAATTATTACTTCACCTCCCTATGCTGATAGTCGGAAAAAAACCTATGGAGGAATTTCACCCGATGAATATACAAATTGGTTTCTAGCAAGAGCTTTAGAACTAAAAAGAGTTCTCAAACCAGAAGGTTCATTCATTCTTAATATTAAAGAGAAAGTTGTTGATGGTCAAAGACATTCATACGTGTTGAATTTAATTTTAGGAATGCAGCAGCAAGGATGGTTATGGACTGAAGAATATATATGGCATAAAAAAAATAGTTATCCTGGCAAATGGTCTAATCGTTTTCGAGATTCTTGGGAACGTTGTTTACACTTTAACAAGCAAAAGAAATTTAAAATGTATCAGGAATCTGTCATGGTTCCTATGGGAGATTGGGCAAAATCACGTCTCAAGAATTTGAGCGAGACAGATAAAAGACGTGATAATTCTAAAGTTGACAGTGGATTTGGTAAAAATATTTCTAATTGGGTAGAGCGGAAAATGGCCTATCCAACAAATGTTTTACATTTAGCAACTGAATGTGGCAATAAAAATCATAGTGCAGCTTTTCCTAAAACTCTCCCCTCATGGTTTATCAAGCTATTCACTGATGTAGATGATGTAGTACTCGACCCCTTTGCAGGTTCAGGAACATCTTGCGTAGCTGCTAAAGAACTAGGCAGAAATTATGTAGGAATTGAAATTAAAAGAGAATATTGTGAATTAGCAGAACTGAATATTAAAACGGCAGTTTCTCATACTCAAATTTTAAATAACAGTAATCAAAAGCATGAGGAATTAAATGTGGCTGGCTCAAACTCTGAAATTTATCATGATTATTTGATTCGATACGTTCTTACACCTTTCTATGACAAAAGATTTGAGAAATTGAGCAAATTAAGGCTCAAAGATGTTCTGAAACGAAAAAACCCTTATTTATTCAAGGCGAAAAATATTGAACGCGTTCAAGATTTCGTTGATAGTATAATTACTGCCTTCCTTTCTTCACAAGAAGAAACCATCTTTGGCAATTTATTAGAAGGCTTTGCAATACATATATCTGAAACTTTGTACGGTGGTTTTAAATCAAAGCTCAACAGTATTGATTTAGAGTTTAGCAGGGATGAAAATTATTATATTGTAGGGATTAAATCTGGTACTAATTGGGGTAATTCTGACCAAATTAGTAAGATGAAAGATAATTTTAAAAAAGCCAGACAGTTTTTAATCAAACAAGGTGTTACAGGCAATATCATTGCGGTTAATGGTTGTATGTATGGCAAAGATAGTAATCCTTTAAAGAAAGATGTAGATACTGATAAAACATATTTTAAATATGCGGGGCAAGAGTTTTGGGAATTTATCTCAGAAAATCCCAACCTTTATCAAGAAATGATTGTGCCTATTGGAGAAGAGGCAAAGAAAAAGGATGAAATTTTTAAGTCTACTCTGGATGCAAAAGTTAATGAGATGACTTTTGAATTTATGCAGTATTTTACTAGTAACGGTCGTATTGATTGGATGAAGCTGGTTGATTATGTCTCTAAAAAAGGAGATGTTAAATTAGAACCCATATCTCAACAGTTGACATTGGAACTAGAAGGAAGAGATTCAGATTTAGAAGAACCTCTAGATTTAGCCGATGCGCTGGATTTTGAATAGTAGAACGGTTATAAGCTGAATAGTAAAGAACGATCGCACTAACTATCATCTCAAGAAACACAGATTGAGTTAAACTAGTCTTTGTAGAAGAATAAGTTATTTTTCAATATTCCTCTATGCAAATATATGGTTATCAATTTATCTTCCGCATATTTATCTCAATCAGGAAATTTAAATTTACATATTTTACTAGAACGTAGTGATGCAGGAAATTTCATAGCTTCCGTCTTGGAATTTCCCAACACTCGGATTGAAGCACCGACTCAAGAACAAGCTGTACAAGAATTAAAACAACTTTTGTCAACTCGTCTGGAAAAGACAGAAATTATTCCAGTAGAAATTTCGTTAAATCAAAGCGAAGTAGAAAATCCCTGGATGAAATTTGCAGGTGTATTTAAAGATGATACAGATTTTATTGAAATTGCTGATAATCTCAGAGCAGAACGTAACGCAGTAGATGAAGATTAAATAGCTGAGGGTGCAATTTAACTAAAGAAATGTAGGATGAGTCTTTATATACTCGATACAGACCATGTTTCGCTTTTACTTCAAGGAAACCAAGCTGTCATATCTAAAGTTGCTCAAGTTTATCCTAATTTGGCTATCACAATTATCACAGTCCAAGAAATTTTTAACGGTTGGGTAGTCAAAATTAATGACCGGACTGAATCTAAAAATTTAGTAAACCTTTATACAAAACTCTGGACTACTCAAGAGTATTTCAAAGGAGTGAGAATACTTAACTTTGACAATTCTGCCTACAGTTACTATGAAAAGTTACTTAAAGAAAACCAACAATTAAATAAGAAAAGACTACAAAAAGATTTACGAATAGCTGCGATCGCTCTTTCGACAAATGCAGTGATGGTTAGTCGAAACCACAAGGATTTTTCTCAAATTCCCGACTTGGTATTGGAGGATTGGACTCAGTAAAACAGAAAAATTTTGCCTAATTAACTATATCTAATGCCCTATTCGCCTTTTTGTCCTTAACGCTACACTAAAAAAGTAAAGAAATGTAAACGTGTAGATATTGCGATCGTGGAAATCATCACATTAGGCAAAAATGGCCCGACTGTTCCACCCCTATGTATAGGAACTTGGGCTTGGGGTGATAAACTGTTTTGGAATTATGGCAGTGACTACGGCCCTGAACAATTACAAGCAGCCTTTATAGCAGCTTTAGAAGCGGGGGTTACTTTTTTTGACACCGCCGAAGTTTACGGAATGGGACTGTCAGAAAAATTTTTAGGGCAATTTATTAAACAGACAACCCAACCTGTGCAAGTTGCCACAAAATTCGGCCCTCTGCCTTGGCGATTTACCGGACAATCTGTCAGTGATGCGCTAACAGAAAGCCTCAAACGTCTGCAACTAGAAAAAATTGAACTGTATCAAGTGCATTGGCCGTTTGCTTTCTTTTTGAGTCAAGAAACACTGATGAATACCTTAGCCGATGAAGTGAAGCGAGGCAGAATTGCCGCAGTCGGTGTCAGTAATTACTCAGCCGCCCAAATGCGAGAAGCCCATCAAATATTAGCAGCTAGGGGTGTTCCTTTAGCTGTCAACCAAGTACGTTATTCTCTGCTTACGCGCCAAGTAGAAAGTAGTGGTATTATTGCAACTGCTCGTGAGCTTGGTGTGACAATTTTAGCGTACAGTCCTCTAGCCCAAGGATTACTCACAGGTAAATACACGCCGGAAAATCTCGACAAATTAAGCGGTGCTAGAAAGATAGACCCAAAATTTGGTAAAGAAGGCTTGCAAAAAATTGCCCCAGTGATATCTTTATTACGTGAGATTGGCGAAAAACGCGATCGCACCCCAGGGCAAGTTGCACTCAACTGGTTAATTGCCCAAGGTAATGTGATTCCTATAGCTGGGGTAAAAACAGCCGAACAAGTCAAACAAAATGCTGGTGCTTTAGGTTGGCAATTAAATAGCGATGAAATCGCAGAAATAGAAAAAATTACTCGTCCTTGGCTGAATTAACTACCTGCTTGAAAAATTTGTTTTGCAGTTAAATTTAACTCTGGGAATGTTGGCGACTGGATGCAATCATCACCTCTAAATTGTCTCACTTGGTACTCATCATCAACCAACGAGTAAATAGAAATAGTCGGTTGTTTCGGGTCGCCAACAAACTTTTTAGCAGCTAATCCTAAATAATCTACAATCCAATATTCACGAATGCCAATTCCCTCATATTCACCATATTTTTTGTAGTAATCATCGCGCCAATTACTACTTACGACCTCAATAACTAGGGTAATAGATTCTGCATAGCTCACAGTTGATTCTTGTTGCCATAAAGGCTCGTTCATCAAATTAGTTTGGTTTAATATTAATACATCTGGTGAATAAGCAGATTCGCTATCAATTGGCTTAACTAATGCTGTTTTAGGTATCAAATAAGGCAGGCATGATTGATAACACTGAACAGCTAACTGTATAGATAAAAAGCCTGTAACCTCTTCATGACCTCCTAATGGTTGTGCCATTTTAACAACTACTCCATCATGCAATTCATAACTTTCTCCATCAGGTTTCCAACTGACGAATTCTGCAAATGTTGTGATTTTACGTAGAGCTTGAGTCATAAGTACTTTATCAACACAAGGCAAGTTTATCTGCTGTTTAACTCTCTAAATTCTAGTCCCTAGTCCCTAGCCTCTAGCCTCTTATTCAAATACAGGCGGCCACAATTCTGATATCGTTAACTCCCAACCAGGAAGTAAATCTGGCAGTGTCAATTTATCGTTATTTTGTAAAATTACTGGTGCTTGATTCAGCCGATAAACTTTTAATATCAACTCATCTGGATCAATCAAAATCCCAACAGTACAACCAAGTTCTAAAAATAATTTAATCTTCTCTTCTAATGTTTTCACACGGTCTGACTTGGATTTAATTTCTACCATCAAGTCAGGTACTAATTCTACAAAATCGCGCTTGCTAGTTTTGAGTCTGTCAGCACGCACAAAAGACACATCTGGAGCGCGGAGATTACGTTTTTCATAATTAGTTTCCAAGCTAGGCAGAATAAAACCAGCACTAGAACCAGTAACTCTTCCTAGCTTACGTGGACGTACCCAATTGCCGAGTAAGCGAATTAACTCAGCCCCGATTTCTTCTGAAATATAATCTGATGGCCCCATAACTAGGATGCTTCCATCTACCAGTTCCATCTGCCATTCTGGATGTTCAGCTTGTAGCTGCTCTAAATCTGCAATTGTGAACATAAAACTACAGAAAATACATCTTTATCTATGTTCCTACAAGCTGATAGAAACGGTGAGCGACTGTTGTAAGTTATGAGTCCTGAGTACACATCAAAACAACTCAGCGAGAAGTTGCGTGCGGAGAGAACTTGCGTGCGCGGGTTCCCCGCGTTGAGCAAAGTTCGGAGGGTTCCCCCCGTTGAGCAAACTTCGGTGACTCAGCACTCAACACTCACTACTTAAGAGGCAGATTCTCTCGCACCAGAAGAACCTAGCTTTTGATTGGCAGAAACGGGGGCTTCACGACGACCTGAGCGTAGTTTGGGCTTGGGTGTGGAGCGTCCTTCGTCATTGTTGTTAGCATCTGACTTGTTCCAAGAACGGTTTCTGTCACCAGAAAATTCACGACGCTTCACAATTTTGGGTTTAGCAACGGGAACTTCTTCGGGAACTTCCACCTCAGAGCTTAACCAAGCGGGACGGGTTTCATCGTAAGCAAGTTGCAGTGCCGCAGCAGCGATCGCATGAGCATCATACTGTTCAATCAATTCGCTGACAATGGGTAAGAAGGAAGCCAGTCTTTCACCGCTTAGGGCTTCTCTGACTTGTTCTTGCAATTTGTTGATGTGCCGTGCTTCAATTTGCGCCCTGGTGGGAATGGACAGTAATTGCCAGCTTTGACGGTTATGACGCTCAAATATTTGCTGTTTGCGACGCTCAAAAGGCTGAACCAAGGTAATGGCTGTACCTTCTTTCCCAGCGCGACCAGTCCGACCAATTCTATGCACGTAGGTTTCTACGCTATCGGGTAAGTCGTAGTTAATTACGTGGGATAGTTGGTCAACATCTAAACCGCGTGCAGCAATGTCAGTGGCGACTACCCAGCGCACTTGGCGATTACGGAAGCGGGTTAATAAACGTTCTCTGGCTTGTTGGGACAAATCACCGTGATATTCATCCACGCTGTGACCAGCAGCTTGCAGTTGGTTGGTGAGTTCTGCCGCAGTTCTACGGGTACGCACAAAGATTAAAGCTGTTTCTGGATCTTCCATTTCCAGAATTGGCTGTAATGCTTTGGCTTTTGTCCAGTGGCGGGGAATTAAGTAAGCTACTTGGTTAATTTTGTTGGGTGCAGCTTTTGGTTGCTCAACAGTAACTGTAACAGGCGATCGCAAAAACTTGTTCACCAACATCCGAATTGACGGGGGCATTGTGGCAGAAAACAATGCTGTTTGACGTTCTTGGGGTGCTTGGGACAAAATTCTCTCAACATCATCGATAAAGCCCATGCTCAACATTTCATCGGCTTCATCTAACACAAACCACTTGACTTGATCTAATTTCAAGCTACCGCGCTCTAGCAAGTCAATCACTCGGCCGGGAGTGCCGACAACAATGTGAACGCCGCGTTTGAGCTGCATAATTTGACGGTCAATTGATTGACCACCGTAAATTGCTAAAGCCCGTAAGCCACTGTTACCAATAAATTGGCTAACAGCATCATGGACTTGAATTGCCAATTCGCGGGTTGGGGTTAAAACTACAGCTTGCACGGCTCTTTGGCTAACATCCAGCCGTTCTAAAATTGGCAGGGAAAAGGCGGCTGTTTTGCCTGTACCAGTTTGAGACTGTCCTACTACATCCCGACCTGACAACAGTTGGGGAATAGCTTGGATTTGAATGTTAGTTGGTGCGGTAAAACCAATTTTTTCTAATTGTTCAGCGCGTTCTTGGGAAATTCCTAGTTCAATAAACGAAAGATTCATCAACTCTCCTAGATTTTGCTGTTTGACTTTTTGTTTAGATTGGGAAATCGAAATCTATGTGGGACTGAGGGCAACTTGACCGTAGAGGTCATAAGTATCAGCACTGCGAATTGCAACAGGCACAATGGTTCCTAATTTTGCTGCGCCTGTGACATACACCAAACCATCAACTTCGGGCGAACTTCTGCTAGAACGACCAATTAATTCCCCACTTTCAGGATTTTCTTGCTCTATCAGGACATCAACGATTTTGCCGACTTCCTGTTGATTTTTGTGCCAAGAAATGGGCTGCTGAATTTCCATGATTTTCTGCCGCCGCTCGTCCATAATTTCCTGGGGTAACTGATTGGGCAGACTGTAGGCGGGGGTTCCTGCTTCTGGTGAAAAGGTAAAAACACCAACATGGTCAAATTCATGCTGCTGCACGAAATTGAGTAGATGCTCAAAATGTTCTTCTGTTTCGCCGGGAAAACCAACAATCAAGGTTGTCCGTAATACAGCTTCTGGTAGTGCAGTTTTAATGCGCTCAATAATTTCATTGTTGACTCGCCCTTGCCAAGGACGGTTCATGGAGCGCAGAATCTCTGGATGAGAATGTTGCAATGGCAAATCCAAATAAGGTAAGACGTTGGGCGTTTCTTGGATTGCCGCAATCACATCTGGGGTCAATCCTGTGGGATAGGCATAGTGCATCCTAATCCAAGGTATGTCCACTTTTCCCAAGGCTCGGAGTAATTCGGCGAGTTTGGGCTTACCGTAAATATCCAATCCGTAGTTAGTAGTAATTTGAGAAATCAAAATGATTTCTTTTACGCCTTGGCTGGCTAACTGCTCGGCTTCGGCCACAATTGATTCAATGGTACGCGATCGCTGATTACCTCGCAGATACGGAATAATACAAAACGCACACCGATAATCGCATCCTTCAGCCACTCTCAGGTAGGCAACACCCTCTGTTGTCGTGCGGTAACGCGGTGTCGTTTCATCGGCGATGTAAGTTGGTTCGGCGCTAATTTGTTTAACGCGCTCTCCTTGTTCAGCTCGCTCGATCACATTGACGATCTTGTGATAATCACCTGTACCAACCACGGCTACGGCTTCGGGCAACTCTTCCAATAATTGCTCTTGGAAATGCTGCGCCATGCAGCCTGTGATCACGATTTTTTTATTAGCCTCTGCCAATTCTACTAAAGTTCTGACAGATTCTTCTCTTGCTGCTTCAATAAAACTACAAGTATTAACGATAACGTAATCTGCTAATTCTTCATTTGTATCTACGCCATAACCTGCTTCTACTAGCAGCCCTAGCATATGTTCTGTATCTATTCGATTTTTTTCGCAGCCCAAATGAGATATTGCTATTGTTGGCTTTTCACCCATACTTTAATATCTAAGGTTTTTTCTTTTTAGTCACACAAAGAGCGAAGTCATTGCGCTTTGTGATGCACGCCTTGATGTTGACAACACTTAGGTGGATTTTTCCACTACCAGTAACTGTCCTTGCTATGACCTATACAAATTGAGGCCATGTTATGATACGTCTACTATTAGTTTGTTTCCCAGGGTAAATTGAAGTGCCTTTAACTATTTTGGACACTTGTAATATTTTTTAACAAATCGCCTGTTAGTATTTTACACTACCGTAGCGTATGCGTTGCTAATTTACCCGTCGGGAAGCCGCCCAAAAGGCTGGTTGTGAGAAGTCGCTACCCTCAGGGAAATCGCGCTGGCGACTACGCCTAATCAAGCAGTAATGCTACCCAAAAGCTTAGGCAAGATGCCCAAGTCACGGGAAGCTGCCTTGCGTCTTGTGAGTGGCAAACTCCTCTTGTAGCCAGGTTTTATCTTAACATATCTTATGGAACGTTTTATGCCAAATTCCATCCACAGATGGAGGTAGTAAAACCAGTGCCAGCAAACATATCAATGCTAATCAAGGAACTAGGGACGTGAGACGAGAAAATAGGAGCTAGGTGAATTTTAATCCTAAAATCCAATCCCTAATCCCTGATCTCTGAATAATATTTTGAAGACGTGGACTTATATCAGACCTTTAAAACTCGTACACCAATTATTGGCGTAGTTCACCTACTGCCATTACCCACCTCAC
Source organism: Nostoc sp. FACHB-280 (assembly GCF_014697615.1). GTDB lineage: Bacteria > Cyanobacteriota > Cyanobacteriia > Cyanobacteriales > Nostocaceae > Nostoc_B. The sequence goes on from NZ_JACJSD010000053.1 coordinate 9,645, forward strand.
CCCGTTGGGGCGGGAGCCTAAAAGCCGTAATTGACCGTGCTGAACAAGAAGCAACTGCTCTTGCCAGTGGCGGCGTAGATGGCATTATTGTAGAGAACTTTTTCGATGCGCCATTTACGAAAAACCAAGTTGACCCGGCAGTTGTGAGTGCGATGACTGTGGTAGTGCAGAGGATACAAAATTTAGTAACTTTGCCTCTAGGTTTAAATGTATTGCGGAATGATGCCAAAAGTGCGATCGCGATCGCCAGTTGTGTGCGGGCGCAATTTATCCGCGTGAATGTGCTAACTGGAGTTATGGCCACTGACCAAGGGTTAATTGAAGGTGAAGCCCATCAATTATTACGCTATCGCCGAGAATTAGGCTCTGATGTCAAAATTTTGGCAGATGTTTTAGTTAAGCACGCCCGGCCTTTAAGTTCACCTAACTTAACAGTTGCGGTTCAAGACACAATTGAACGCGGTTTAGCAGACGCAGTAATTTTATCTGGCTGGGCCACAGGCAGTCCTCCCACTCAGGAAGATTTAGAACTAGCGAGCGGTGCAGCCAAAGGCACACCAGTATTTATTGGTAGTGGAGCCGACTGGGAAAATGTTGCTACACTGTTGCAGGCAGCAGATGGGGTAATAGTTTCCAGTTCCTTAAAACGTCATGGTCGCATTGAGCAACCAATTGATCCGATTCGCGTCAGTCAATTTGTTGAAGCAGCCCATCGCACTTGGAACTCCAAAAGCCCCAGCAAATCAACCCAACAAATAAAGTTACATTCTTAGTAAGTAGGGAGTGGGGAGTAGGGAGTATGAAGGATTTGTATACTTCAGACTTCACACTACCCTCCGGGAAGCCACCCAAAGGGTGTCTACAGACTTCACACTTCAGACTTTACACTTTATACTTCGTACTTCGCAGTTATGATTCGCCGCCGTTCTACTCCTTGGATTCATAAATGGTCGCGCCCAATAATTGCCGCGATCGCCGGATGTGGTACTTTAGTCACTGGCTATCTCACCATTGAAAAGTTAACAGGAGGCAGTGCCGCCTGCATAGCACAAGCTGGCACGAGAGGTTGTAATGACGTACTTTCCAGCCCTTGGGGTACGGTTTTCGGTCAGCCACTAGCATTATTTGGATGTTTGGCATATATCAGTATGGTGATATTTGCTTTAGCGCCCTTAGTTGTGAACTCTGAGAACAGCAACCAGCGTAAACAAATCGAAAATTTGACTTGGCTGCTGTTGTTGGTGGGAGCAATTGCCATGTCTGTGTTCAGTGGCTATTTAATGTATGTGCTGGCTTTTCAAATCAAAGCCTTGTGTCCTTACTGTCTAGCCTCGGCATTCTTCTCCCTCAGTTTGTTAACTCTCACAATTCTGGGACGTACCTGGGAAGATATCGGACAAATTTTATTTACGGCTTTGATTGTGGCAATGGTGACACTGATTGGGACTTTGGGTGTGTATGCAGGTGTGAATACATCACAAACACCTGGTTCCACAGGACAACAAAGAATTTCCTTTATCCCGACACCAGCACAAACTCCTAACCCGGAATACGGTTGGGAAATCACTACCACCTCTGGAGAAGCAGAAATCGCCTTAGCCAAACATCTTGTCCAGGTAGGTGCGAAAGAATATGTTGCCTACTGGTGTCCCCACTGCCACGAACAAAAGCTAATTTTCGGTAAAGAAGCTTACCAAATCATTAACGATAATATTAAGGTAGAGTGCGCTGGTGACAGTCCTAAAGGTAAACCAGAATTGTGTCGAGCTGCCAATATCCAAGCGTTCCCCACTTGGATTATCAATGGTCAAACTTATAGTGGAGTCCAAAACCTCACAGAACTAGCCAAGATTACTGGTTATAAAGGCCCAAGCAATTTTAAGTATTTTAAGTAATCAATTTCATTGCAATTGTTGTTCTAAAATTAATTCTCACCTTTGCTCGTCAACTGGCTGAATCTCAACATCGTATTCCCAGTTGACTTATTTTTTGCAAATTTGTTTTTCAGCGTTAGTATAAGTGACAGTTAGAATTCAGGATGAATTCTGTAAGATTTGGGGATGAGTAAGTGAATTTAATACCCCTACTAGATCCAAAATTTAGTAGTCTTCAATTAGTAGGAGGATTCAGACCTGCTACTATCGTCTGGCTCTGATCATCTAAATAAAATATTTGTCACTTTTTAGGCCACGAAAATATACTTTTGTTATTAGCAATCAATATTTATACTGCACCTGTTCCTCTTTGATACAGAAATACTGGTTAACCTTTCTTTAATCATTAGCCATTATGAGTTCTTCTCTGTTAACACTATTTCAAATTATTTCGTGGAACATAACAATACTGATAAAATTTTCCCCAATCAACACTGGAATATATTCAGTATATATACTGAGCATTAGATAGTTTTTGATATCTGTACTAATTAAGAATATTTCTCCCCACTAGGTAATTGGGAATGAATAAGCAGCTAGACAAGCGTTTTGTCAGGTTATCTTTGAATTGGAACCTGCAACAGTCACTTGAGCGAAAATATAAAGAATTAGTTGTTGCGGGTATTGTGGCGACTGGCATTATACTGTTGCGATTCATAGGAGTGTTTCAATCCTTAGAATTAGCCGGTTTGGATCAATTTTTTCGCTTACGTCCAACCGAACAGCCAGAAGAACGAATCACAATTGTAGCGATTGATGAAGATTCTTTACGTCGAGCAGGTTCTTGGCCGATTCCTGATGGTGTGATTGCTGATTTATTGCAGAAATTACAAGTCCATCAACCTCGTGCTATTGGCTTAGATATATATCGGGATTTAGCAGTCAATCCTGGACATCAAGAACTAGTTAATCTTTATAGTTCAATGCCAAATTTAGTTGGCATTCAACTATTAACACAAAACAAAAATACGCGTGTTTTACCGCCTCTAGAATTGAATCGAAATCAGGTTGGTTTTAATAATTTACTATACGACACTGATGGTCGAGTCCGGCGAAACTTGTTGTATATACACATGAATGATAAACACTACGAAAGTTTTGCTTTAAAGTTAGCATTAATCTATTTAAAAGATAAGAAGATTACACCACAAAAAGCTGCTAAGGATAGTGATTATGTCCGGTTAGGTAAGGCTATATTTACTCGTTTTCAAGCCAATGACGGTGGTTATGTGAGGGCTGATGATAAAGGTTATCAAATTTTAGCTAACTTCCCAAAACCATTATGTAAAAAATCGACTGGTGAGTTCTGTAGTTTCCGCCAAATATCCATGAGTGATGTCTTGGATGGCAAAGCGCCAGTTAGTTGGATACGCGATCGCATTGTCTTGATTGGTTCAACAGCTACCAGTTTGCAAGATTTTGCCTTTATTCCCTACTCTAGCCAAATGTTGGGTACTGCCAAGCCAGTAGCAGGAATTGAACTGCAAGCTTATTTTGTGAGTGAGTTAATTTCATCTGCCTTGACAGGAAGACCGTTGTTAAGAGTTTGGGCAAAATTATGGGAGTGTTTATGGATTTTTGGCTGGTCTTATTTGGGTTCGTTAATTATTTGGCAGATTAAAACTTTTAGTAAAAGTATTCCCAGCCTTTTATTATCTTTGTTAATACTTTTTCTGAGTAGTTATATAGCTTTTGTACTTGGATGGTGGCTGCCATTAATTCCAGCAACTCTTGGCTGTAGTAGCGCCTCTATTTGGATGATTGTTCATATTGCATATATGCAGGAAGAATTGAAACGCTCTAAGGAGTTTTTGCATCAAGTCATCAATTCTATTCCTGACCCTATTTTTGTCAAAAATGAAAAACATCAGTGGATTGTGTTAAATGATGCTTACTGCCAATTCATTGGTTATCCTGATAGTTTGTTGCTGGAAAAATCATATTATGAATTTTTCCCGCGTCATGAAGCTGATGTTTTTCGAGAACAAGATAATTTAGTGTTTCTCACCCAAAAACCACGAGAAAATGAAGAAGAATTTACGGATGCCACTGGTCAAACTCATTTGATTGCCACGAAGCGATCGCTACACAAAGATGCGGCTGGTAATTTTTTCTTAGTGGGAGTGATTCGAGATATTACCCAGCGTAAGCTGATGGAAGAAGAACTACGACGCACTGCGGCTGAGTTATTTCGCTCTAATACGGAATTAAAGCTCAAAGAAGACCATTTACGCTACTTGGCTTATCATGATCCCCTGACAGGGTTATCCAATCGCAAATTCTTTATTGAACAACTTCAAGAATCTTTACAGTGGTCGCAAAACAACAACTTGTTGCTGGGACTGTTGTTTATTGATTTGGATGGCTTTAAACATATTAACGATACTTTGGGGCATGATATGGGCGATCGCTTGTTGGTGATTGTTTCCCAAAGACTCAGTAATTGTTTACGCGGTAGTGATACTGTTTCCCGTCTGGGTGGTGATGAATTTACCGTCATTCTCCGCGCAATTCCTGAAGTTCAAGTCGCAGCTAGAGTTGCAGAAAAAATTCTCGCCAGCCTCACTGAGCCAATTGTTCTCTCAGGATACACCACAAAAATTTCTGCCAGCATTGGCATCAGTGTTTATCCCATTAACAGCCAAGACTCGGAAACCCTGATTAAACAAGCAGATGCAGCTATGTACCGCGCTAAACACTTAGGTAAAAACCGATATGAGTTGACTTGATGAGTCAACAAAAATAAAAAAAATCAGTAATTTTAACAATAAACAGCAGTCTCAGCCATTCAGCCAATGGCTGAATGTTTTACGTCTAGATTTTTATAGTACAATTGTATTTATACTGACTCTGTAACGATTTATTGTCATGTGATTTATTTAGTCTATAAATTTATATATGAGTAACACTACTTAAACAAATTTTGAATTATACTTAGTTTCATAAATTAAATTTTGATAAAGAAATCACGAAATGAGCCATTTTTGTACTTCTCACTCCTGGTTTTTGCGGAGATGTAACCAATTTACCTCGGAAATACTGTCCCAATTGGTATTATTTGCTACGGGTCAAGATGGGATTTTAACGCAAGAATATAAAGAATTTATTAAGATTTTATATTTTCGCGTCTAACTCTAGAGGTAATTAACGAACGTCTAACAGCATCATCGTTATGAGTTCTAACTTTTGGCTGATGTCTGTCTGCAACCTTTAGGTATATTTCTTAAGTGTTGAGCAGATTTTCTACCCAAAGTTTTTTACTCAAAAATTTTTCTGACGAATAAAAAATTTTACTAAAGTTTAATTTTTCAACGAAACGAAGTCCGTATCGGATGTAGGTAAAAAAAATACTGGGTGAAATCGGAATGCAAGAAATGGATAAAAACTTGATGGCGACAAACTTAAAAATCACAAGTATTTTGATATTGTGTGTGAGCGCCTGCTTGGTGGTTCCGAAAATTGCTGATGCTAGAGCAAATTTTCACGATTTAGTAGCTAATGCTTTAACTAATACAGAAACCAACAGTTTTCAACCCTCTAAAATTAACTTACAGGTATTGATTTACTCCAATGAAGTGCTTGTACAAGTGTGTGCATTTGCCAATGTGGATTGGGTTCTGGGTAATCGATACGGTAGTGTCCGCCCCGACTTTCTGTCCTGAAAGCAGCACTTCTGAGAATTAAACTAGCCACATCCAGTAAATTGCGCGTTTCTGCCCAAAGTCTTAATTGGCGTTCTATACCCAGCGTTTGGAACTTAACAGTTTCATTGGCACGCAAAGACAGCAAAAATTGACTCAAAGGTAAAATAGCAAAATCTTGCTGCCATGATTCTACAGTGGCGATCGCCTCGTCTAATAGTGCTTGTTCTCGACAAATCCCGGCACTTTGCCACACTAAACGCGGTAACTTCTCTCGCAATGCTGCTATTTGTGCTTGCTGGGCTTGCCAAGCATTTTCATCTAAATTAAATTCCCGCACAGATAATTCTGACAACTCTGGTTGTAGTTCCACATCTGTCAATTGGATATTAGCCATCTGTGCGCCAAACACAATACATTCTAGTAAGGAGTTACTGGCTAAACGATTTGCCCCATGTACTCCCGTACTCGCAGTTTCACCGACTGCGTATAAACCCGGAATATTAGTACGATTTTGTAAATCAGCAACAATTCCACCCATCCAGTAATGCGCCGCAGGCGCAACGGGAATTGGTTCATGAAACACATCAATTCCCCAACGCTGACAAACTTTGATGATATTAGGAAAACGATGCTGAATTTTATCAGGCGGGATGGGGCGCATATCTAGCCAGACATGGGCGGTAGCTGGATCAACCGCAGTTTTTTGCAGATGGCTAAAAATCGCTCGACTCACCACATCTCTGGGTGCGAGTTCTCCGGCGGGGTGATAGTCAAAGGCAAAGCGTCGCCCGGTATCATCAACTAAATGTGCGCCTTCGCCTCTGACAGCTTCACTAATTAAAAAGCGATCCGCACCTGGTTTCGTTAAAGCTGTGGGGTGAAACTGCACAAATTCCAAATCTCGCAAAATAGCCCCAGCCCGCCAAGCGATCGCCACCCCATCACCTGTACTGACGGCGGGGTTAGTTGTTTGGGCAAAAACTTGACCACCACCACCAGTGGCGAGAACTACGGCTTTGGCTTTTACCCAAGTAATTTCACCTTGATAAAACAGGCTAATTCCTTGACAGCGATTTGTTTCGGGTTCTAACCACAAACTCAAGGCTAAAGCTTGCTGAATAACTTGAATATTTTGGCGATGTAATACTTGCGCTGTTAAGGTAGTTGTGACTTCTCGACCGGTGGTATCAGCTGCATGAAGCACGCGGTTACGAGAATGGGCGGCTTCTAAAGTTAAAGCTAAGGCGTTACCATGACGGTCAAAAGCTACGCCCAAATTTACCAAAGATTGAATACAATTAGGCGCTTCTTGGGCGAGAAATTCTACAGCTTGCCGATCGCACAAACCAGCACCAGCTTGAATTGTATCTTCAATGTGCAACTGTGGCGAATCTTCAGGAGCGATCGCCGCCGCAATACCACCTTGCGCCCAATCACTAGCAGACAAACTCACAGTTTCTTTAGTAATCAAGCCGACGTGCAAAGATTCTGGCAAACACAACGCTGTGTATAGTCCAGCAGCGCCAGCGCCGACTACTATCACATCAAATTGGCGAGGAATTTCTATTTCAGGCAAAGTTTAGATAGGGGAAAATTTTTACGAATTTTTGGAAAACCAGCTTGTAAACTCAGCAAGTACACTTCGACTTCGCTCAGTGTACAACACTCAGCACTCAGCACTCAACACTCAGCACTCAACACTCAGCATTCAGCACTTTATAAGAGAACCACCCCCAAAAATTGGGAGTGGACTACTATATGTCTACATTAACGATAATTGAGCTTATCTGTAGATACCGTTGTTAAAGCGATCGTCTCCTTCGTTGAAGACTGATTCTAGTTCGGTAACGGTGAAGTTGTCTAAATTAGCTTGGAGGATTTCTTTTTGGCGATCGCTCAATCCTTCAATATTCAGTACATCTTCTACACTTTTGTAAGGAGCATTTTTGATGATTTTCTTAGCCAGGGTAGGATACAAGCCGGGGTAATTTTGGAAAGCGCGGACATTGGTGTTGTTTAAATCAATTTTTTTACCAAATTCCGTTGCTAACTTTTGATCTGCCCGGTTGCGTAACTCCACTGCTAAAACAGGCACTTGTGGTAAAGCCAAACTGTTGATCCCAGCAGCTTGGGCTACACCTGTTGTACCTAACCATCCCCAGCAACCCAGCAACAAACTAAATACTGTTAATAAACGCACCAATCTTTTCACGACTTTTTTACCTCTTTCCATCAAACTGAATAATGGCTTTAAGCTGACAGCTGTCAACAGTTTATAATCTTTGAGCCATAGTTATGACTCTTGATTTTTCAACGCCAGTTGCTATAACTCGGCACAGCCGATAACAGCACTAGCGACTCTTGACTAAGAACTGATAGCTCAATCAACACACAGCAGTCATCAGAAACTAATATACAGCGTATTAATATCCACAATATTTACTGTTACTGGGTTTGACTCTATTTTTGGCAAAAATTATTTTACTTCTCTGACTTACTGACATCGCCACATCTGTGCTGTACTTCCCAGAACCTTGGCTAGGATACTCTAGCTTGTTCGCTGATATTGCTTCCTGACAGACTAACGCTAGAGTTGCAGCCTGAATTTACTGTTTGATAACTTTGTAACTTTTTATAAAGCTCTACTGGGAAATCATCAAGAGCGCAGGGAGCAGGGAGCAGGGGGAGAAAGAGTTTTATCTTTCTGCACGGATGTGTTGAATCATAACTGAATTTACCGGACATAATATTCAGACCCTATACCCCTACACCCTTAAACCCTTACACCCAGTGCGGAGATTAACGTAACAAAGCGGCAAATGGACAACCACTAGCTTTTGTATTAAGCGATGCTGGTTTATTTCTATTTGGTAAAAAGCGCCGGAAAAAACCCAAAAAACTTGGTTTCCCAGAATTAGCCTCTGGTGTTCCTGCTGGGGTTAGCTGTTGTTGAGTAGCAGTTCCCATTTTGCCACCGGAAGTTAGTTGATTGAGAAATTTTCCATTGTCGTAATAGTGATCCAAAGACAGAATTTTGCAGTTTTCTGTTACTTGAACAACACTCATCCCCACCACTTCAATCATCTGTCCAGTCGGAACATAATCTTTAAAAGTACCGCGAAAATGTCCCCAATGCCGCCATTTAAAAGTAATAGTAGGGGGTGCAGAATAAACTTCTAATACTTCCCACAAAAACCCATCAGGAAATGCAGTATGAAATAGCTGAGTGGAAGATTCAAAATCTTCTTGGGTAGCTTGATAGTGTTGGGTATTACCAATCAACAGTTTGTAAGTGCCTGCTTGAACTAAATCCTCTAATGTATAGCTAGTACCGCCATTGGTACTCATCCGAAATTTATCTTGAACTACAGACAACCACTCTTGAGGATTTGTTTTGAAATTCGCTTCAATGTCGAAAGTTCTGACCAAATTCTGAACAAGTTTTTCCAGGGAATTTTCTGGATGATTGCACAGACTTTCTTTAGCTAAATTTTCATTAGAGCGAGTGTAATCTGGTTGCTCACCATAACGCCACGCTGCCTGAGTATTATATTTGAGTACGATGTCTCTTTCCTGTACCCAAAGTGGCAGATTTTCAATGTTAATTTCAGTCATAAATACCTCTGCTCAAAGATTACCAACAAGAACTTGTAAATCCTGATATTTAGCGATTTGCAGAGATATCCCCGAAGTGCGATCGCCACAAGTTTACAGCTTTTTGTGCAGATTTTATGAATGATTAACTACTGATGTTGCAGTTATTTGATAGTTTATCTAACCTTAGTCAGTCAACTCAGAAATTTTGTGAATTTACGCGACTAAAGCAGCTAGTAAAAATAAACTGTCTACCAAAATAGTACTTAAAACTGCACCGCCAAAAGCAAACCAGTGTTTTTCTTGGTTACGTAAAGGTAAAATTCCGGCTGTGAGTAATACTACTGCCAATGCTACAGCCCAAGCTTCACCCCAAGGTGTGCGGACTTGAGTAACAGCAGCTTGTAAAATTGGCGACACGCTTTCAGGTTCGACTTGCATGATTTGTCGCCAATAGGGCATTAAATCAACTATATAGAAATATACATCAGTTAAAACTGTACCGAATAAAGAACCTAAATAAAACCAGTTACCAACCTTGCACCAGTTTCTTACGAGACACCAACAAGCAAAGGGTAAGCCGATAGATTCCACTGGTAAATGCCACAAAGGTTCCCAACGCAACCAACCCCAATAAATTGCCCCTGCTAACCAACTCCAGCTAAAGCCTAAGAGTAAATCCCCCCAGAGGTATGTTGCAGGACGAGACATTAAGCGAAAACTCAACCATACCCAAAATCCGGTCATGGCTAAACTGAGGCTGGGTAGCGATCGCACCAGTGGTGCTTCAATAAATACTGGCACTGATACTAAAAACACCGCCGCCGCCAACACTAACCAAGTTTGTCGGGACGATATTAACAATGGTAAAGATGGTGACGCAGAAAGTGTAGATTCTAATTCTTCTATACCCAGCGAACCAGGGTTCTTTACAGATAATTTCTTATCAATAGTGGTGGTAGAGGCGTTGTAACTAAACAATGTGTTATTAATCAAAGTTTTAATAATTGTAACTAATCTTTATCTTATTTAAGATAACATACTCAAAAATCCCCCCCTAGGGCATTTTTATTGTACCGAGATTTTGCGTAATTTGGAATGTCTTTTTGGAGGGGTGTGAGGGGATGAGGGGTTTAGGGGTGTGGGGAGACAAGGGAGACAAGGGGGACAAGGGAGATGAGGGAGAATATGGGCTGACAAACAGTTTGAACGGATAGACTTTTTGCCTGTAACCTGTAACCTATCCCCTGCTGTAACCTGGATTTATTACAAGAGAGAAATCCAGGGGTGTGGGAAGTTTGGGAGGTTTAGAAGGATAGTAAAGAAATCTTTCCCCCCTCACTCCCCACACACTTCCCCCTCTCCCCACACTCCCCACCCATACGTGAGAAATTCGGGTATAAGTATCCTGTGAGCTTCTCGAAAAGATGTTTGTGTAATTGTAATCGCAGCGATCGCAGGTAGACTGATGGCTTTATCAAAACGTCAATGGTTCGTGTTTATGAGTGTCGCCTCGGCAATAATTTCAGTTGCGGCGTTTCCACTCAAAGTTCTGAGTACTCCACCCACCCCAGAGGCTGGGGGAGTGCAGCAAATGAATATTTTGCAAGCAATTGTTTTAGGTTTTGTACAAGGAATGACAGAATTCCTCCCGATTAGTAGTACCGCCCATTTAAAAGTTGTGCCGATAGTTCTTGGTTGGGGTGATCCGGGAGTGGCGTTTACGGCGGTGATTCAGTTGGGGAGTATTGCGGCTGTGCTGTGGTATTTCTGGGGAGATTTGACAAAAATTGCCACCGGAGCATTCCGAGCGATCGCGCAAAAAGATTATGGTGATTATGATTTGCGTTTATCTATCGGCATTGCCTTGGGAACTTTGCCAATTATCTTTTTTGGCTTATTAATTAAAAGATTTATCCCAGATTATGATAATTCACCGATTAGAAGTATCGGCGCGATCGCGATCGCCTCGATAGTCATGTCTATATTGTTGGGAATAGCAGAAAAACTTGGCAAACGCGAACGGGACTTTGAACAATTAACCATGAATGATGGGCTATTGATGGGTTTGGCCCAATCTATGGCGTTAATTCCTGGGGTTTCTCGTTCTGGTTCTACCTTAACAGCCGGGTTATTTATGACTCTACAACGGGAAACAGCCGCCAGATTTTCCTTTTTACTGGGCATTCCTGCCATTACCCTAGCCGGCTTAGTAGAGTTAAAAAGTGCTTTGGGCGAAGTTAGCGGTACAGGAATATTACCGTTAATTGCTGGTGTGATTTCGGCGGCGATTTTTTCTTATATATCCATTGCGGGCTTACTCCGCTTTCTCAAAACCAAAAGCACTTGGGTATTCATTTGGTATCGCCTCGCCTTTGGTATAGCTATTTTAAGTGCTATCAGTGCCGGAATTTTGAAAAATAGTTAATCCGTAAGGATGAAGGATAAATTATGAAGAGTGAAGAATGAAAAAATAATACTTCACACTTCTTACTTCACACTTCCCATGACTAACCTTCATCCTGCCAAAATTACCAAGGTGCTACCCGACTCCATAGCCGCTGAGATTGGCTTTGAGGTGGGGGATGCGATCGTTGCTATTAATGGTACCCGTCCCCGCGATTTAATTGATTATCAATTTCTCTGTGCAGATGAATTTTTAGAATTAGAAGTTTTAGATAGTACTGGCAAAACCCATCACGTTGAAATTGAAAAAGACTATGACGATGATTTAGGGCTAGAATTTGAAACCGCTTTATTTGATGCGTTAATTCAGTGTAATAATAGCTGTCCGTTTTGCTTTATTGATCAGCAACCCCCAGGTAAACGCTCAAGCTTGTATTTTAAAGACGATGATTATCGTTTGAGCTTTTTGTATGGTTCTTACTTGACGTTAACCAATTTACCTGAACGAGAATGGCAGCGAATTGAACAAATGCGCTTGTCGCCCTTATTTGTATCGGTTCACGCCACCGAACCCGATATTAGAATCCAGTTACTGAAAAATCAACGTGCTGGACAAATTATGGAACAATTGCGCTGGTTCCAAAAAAGACGCTTGCAAATTCATGCTCAAGTGGTGGTTTGCCCAGGAATTAATGATGGCGAACATCTGGAACAAACACTCAAAGATTTAGCGTCATTTTATACTGGTGATGTACCTGCCGTGGCATCGGTGGCAGTCGTGCCGGTAGGTTTGACGCGGTTTCGCCCGCCAGAAGATGAACTGATACCTGTTACCAGAGAAAAAGCCCAAGAAGTTATTTTACAGGTGCGATCGCTCGCCAAACAATTTCGCCAAAAATGTGGCTCAAATGTTTTCTGGTTAGCCGATGAATGGTTTTTAATTGCCGGGGAAGAACTACCAACCGAAGCCGAATACGAAGACTATCCGCAAATTGATAACGGTGTCGGTTCAATTCAGTTATTTATCAAGCAATTTGCATCTGCCGCAACGCAATTACTCCCAAGCCAAATTTCTCCACCCAGAAAATTGACTTGGGTAGTAGGTAACGCCGTTGAAAAAGCATTTCAACCGATATTGCAACGCCTAAATTCTGTTGATGGTTTAGAAGTAAATATGATGGCTTTAGCCAGTGATTATTGGGGGCAAGCTATTAGTGTGACTGGCTTACTTACAGGTCATGATTTACTTTTAAATTTGCAAAATAAAGATTTAGGTGATGGAATTTTGCTGCCAAATGTCATGCTTAAACATGGCGAATTAGTATTTTTAGATGATGTCAAAGTTGCAGATTTAGCAACAAAATTAAATACAAAAATCTTGCCAGTCGCGGGAGTGGAAGAATTGATTAATACTTGTATAGGATGAGTGTTTGAGTAAAAGAGACAAGGGGGACAATAGGGACAATAGGGACAAGGTAGAGAGTTGTGTGTAAATCATTCCAAGACTTACGTAAAAATCACCCAAAAGCTTCATTTATCGAACCGCCAAGTCGCCAAGAACGCCAAGAAATCGTAGAGTCTGCGTAATTCCTAAAGAGTTTCAGAGAGTTATTACGTAAGTCTTATCATTCATAGCAGTACTGAATCATGCGTAATTTTTTCTTCTCTCTTCTCTCTTCTTCTTTGCGTTCTTTGCGCCCTTTGCGGTACCCTGCGGGAAGCCGCTTCGCGTCTACGTTAAAACCTAAATTTTGAATCCTGACTGTTATTTGACAAATATAAAAACATCAGTTGTTTTTCGGAGGTATTTTATTGTTATGCTGAATGATAAATAATAAGTGCTGTTAAATACTAAATTAAAGTGAGGGTTAAAAGTGAAGAATCAGGAAACTGCAATCAAAGTCACAAAAAGAGCCAGATTCTTCATTTTTAGCTTTAACTTTTTAATGATTAATTGTTTAACTAGTTTTAATATTTTATCTGTCAGAGCGGCAGATGCAGAACCTGTATTAAGTGTAGTCCAGAGTGCAGAAAATCAACAGCAATGGATAGGAATTACTAAACGCTTACAAGCTCTAGGTGTAAGCTATTGTGTAATTCCCTTAACGCAAGTGAGAAGCAGTGCTGATTGGGGCGATCGCAGGCTATTATTTCTACCTAACGTTGAGACGATAAACCCAGCCCAAGCGATCGCTTTAGAATCCTGGGTGAGTAAAGGCGGCAAAGTCATCGCTAGTGGCCCTGTGGGCAGTTTATCAGCACCGGGAGTTCGACAGTTGTTGCGATCGCTCCTGGGGAGTTATTGGGGCTTTGGTTTAGATGAAACACAACAAATAAAACCAGCCACAAATAAACCACAAAGATGGGCTAACCAAAAAGAACTATTTGGGCAAGTGCGTGGTGGTGTGATTGTACCTGACGGTGGGGCTAGTCAAGCCACCGCCGTTTGGAATGCCCAAGATAATCCCGCCGCCGTTGTTAGTACAGAATGGTCTACCGTACTTGGTTGGCGCTGGGGAACAGATGCAGCTTCGAGTTTTGAGTTAGATAATGCTTGGTTAAAAGCTGCCATCAATCATCATTTGACTGCCTCATCTTCAGGACAGCAAAAAATTCCTGGGGCTGACTCTCGCTGTGCAACGACCATTGAGACGGCTACCGCGAATATTCCGCCTGTAATTCCCCAAGCACCATTCATTCCCCGCGCCCCGCGGCCATCATCCCCAGCCGAAGCCATTGACCAGCTAGAACAAACAGTACATTGGAATGTCGAACCAAATTCTAATGCACCCATTGATGAAAAAGAAGCGATCGCTCTCCAGCAAGAATTAGAAAATTTAATTAGTCGGGTAGAAAGCGCCCATTTAGCCGCCTCAGTTCACACAGCGAATCTGGATGAAACCATCACCAGTAATCCCCAATCCCTAAAAGAAGATGAAACCCGTGTCGCCTCCACCAGACCAGGGTTATCTAGCCAGAGTAAAGAACAAGCCATTGCCCAAGCGCGACTAGTCGCCAAAAACATTCCCCAACTCTTAGCTAATAAAAACTATGCCCTAGTCCGACAACAATGGTTAGCCACCAGAACCAACTTGTGGAAACATTTTCCCCTGAACCGAAGATTAGCCCCCGCCGAAATCCGCGCCGTCTGGTTAGATAGGGGGACAATTGTCCGGGCTGGTGGTGAAAAGAAATTAGCCGAAATTTTTGACCGCTTGGCACAGTCAGGCATTAACACGGTTTTTTTTGAAACTGTCAACGCCAGTTATCCCATTTACCCCAGTAAAGTTGCACCCCAGCAAAACCCCCTGATTCGAGGCTGGAACCCCTTAGCTGTGGCGGTGAAATTAGCCCACGAACGCAATATGGAACTGCACGCTTGGGTGTGGGCTTTTGCTGCTGGGAACCAACGCCACAACCAAGTGATTAATGTTCATCCCGATTATCCAGGGCCAGTCCTAGCAGCCCATCCCGATTGGGCAAATTACGACAACAAAGGCAACACCATTCCCCCTGGTCAAACTAAACCATTTTTTGATCCAGCCAACCCAGAACTGCGGCAATATCTCCTAAAGTTGTTTGAGGAAATTGTCAGCGAATATCAAGTAGATGGTTTACAGCTAGATTACATTCGCTATCCTTTCCAAGATCCCTTTGCTGGTAGAAGTTATGGTTATGGCAAAGCCGCCAGAGCGAAATTTCAGCAGTTAACGGGCGTTGATCCCTTGACTATTTCCCCTAGCCAAACCGAGTTATGGCAAAAGTGGACAGAATTTCGCACCCAACAAATCGATAGCTTTGTGGCTGATGTATCCAAGATGGTGCGACAAAAGCGCGAAGAGTTAATTTTGTCTGTGGCGGTGTTTCCCTTACCAGAACGAGAACGGATTCAGAAACTCCAACAACATTGGGAAGTGTGGGCAAGACGGGGTGATATAGATGTAATTGTCCCCATGACTTATGCTCAAGATACAGCCAGGTTCCAACGTCTTGCCCAACCTTGGATAGCTTCTAGTCAGTTGGGTTCAACTTTATTAGTACCAGGAATTCGTTTACTTTCGTTACCAAATTTAGCCGCCTTTGACCAATTACAACTAATTCGAGATTTACCCGCCAGTGGTTATGCTCTGTTTGCTGCCGAGAATTTTAATAACGACTTGCTGAAAATCTTAAATAGTACTCAAGGTCAAGTGCCATCTATACCAAATGAACCAATTCCACTGCGCCAACCTTTTGAAACAGCTGTGGTGCGTTATGGATTGTTAAAACGCGAATGGCAGTTAGTCATCCAAAACGAGCAAATTCCCTTCCCAGCTATTAATATTGCCGATTTTAACAATCAAATAGAAGTAGTCGAAAAAGCCTTAACTCAATTAGCGGCTGCACCTTCTCCGGCTAAACTACTCACAGCCAAAGCTTCTTTGACTCGCTTCCAGACGCAATTTCGGATTTGGATGCGAGAAGCAGCTACTAATAACCCTTATCAAGTCAAAGTTTGGGAAAACCGCCTAGCCACGATTGAAAGGTTGTTGCGTTATGGCGAGAGGCGATCGCAACTACGGTAGGGGAGATAAGGGAGACAAGGCGGACAAGGGGGACAAGGGAGAAGAATTCATCAGGACTAATGACTCTATAGCAGTTTGAAATGAGAGCCAAACAAATCTGTTGCCTATTCCCCGTTGACTATCTTAACGAATAAATTTATCAACCAAACCGAATATCTATATTAACTATTCTTCATATTTTGAGTTCTTCATCCAAAATTTACATTACACTTACAGTATTTTTCATTAGGATAATATTATTAATTTACCTGCCTAATCCCAGAACATACGGGAATATATAAGTTGAGATAACTATTCATTGATGATAGCTATCGTGATTATCTATGTATACGCAAGAACAACATCTCTGGCTACAAAGCTTAGAGGCTGTAATTGACTTTTCGCCACTAACGGTTCAGCCGGAAGCAACAGTATCAGAGGTAATCTCGCTGATGGCAAAGTGTGGTGTGGATGTGTTAGTAGTTTCAGTTTCGCAAGTAATAGGATGGCTGACAGCGCAAGATGTGGTTAAAATTTTAGCCGCAAATATTGACTGTCAAACTACCAAAATTACTGAGGTGATGCAATCTCCAGTAATTACACTGAAGGTATCTGAATTGCAGGATATCACCGCAGTATTATCACTGTTACGTCAGCATAACTTAAGTATTTTGCCAATTCTTGATGAAGCAGATCAACTAATTGGCACAGTTACACCCAAAAGTATTTGTCAAGTACTGGAAAAATCAACTCAAAGCGCCGCAGATACAGAAAGACTGCGTTTACTAGAGTCAGCAGTAGTCAATGCCAACGATTCAATTTTAATTACAGCCGCTCACATCATTAACGGTCAGATAGAACCACGGATAGTTTATGCCAATAAAGCATTTACTCAGATGACTGGCTACACCCTAGAAGAAGTCATTGGACAAACACCACGATTTTCACATGGTGAACAAACTAGTCGTACCGAAATGAGTCGACTGTTTGCATCTGTGCAAGCGGGTTTGCCCATTAGAACCGAGTTACTCAGTTATCGCAAGGATGGCTCAACTTATTGGGTGGACATGAACCTAGTGCCGATCAAAGATGAGCAAGAACAAGTGACGCACTTTGTAGCTATTCACCGCAACATCACCGAGCGCAAATTAACAGAAGCCGCCTTACAGTGGAGCGAAGAATTATTTCGCCAATTAACCGAAAATCTCCCCCAAGCTTTTTATGTCTGGGATGCCAATCAACAAAAATTACATTATGTTAGCCCAGCTTATGAAAAAATCTGGGGAAGAAGTCAAGATAGCCTGATTGAAGATCCCCAATCATATTTTGCCGCCATTGATAATCTAGACCGCGATCGCGTAGTGGCAGCATTTCAAAATTTATTAACTGGTGAATATTTTTATGAAAGATATCAAATTGTTCGCCCTGATGGTGAGCAACGCTGGATTTCTAGCAAAATCTTTCCCCTCAAAAATGATCATGGACAAATTTATCGCTTCGTCGCTATAGATGTAGATGTGACTGAACGCATCCAAGCAGAAGCAGCCATGCACGAAAGCGAAAGAAGATTCCGGGCAATTTTCAATGGCACATTTCAATTTTCTGGCTTACTCACCCCAGAAGGGAACTTACTCGAAGCCAACCAGACATTACTAGATTTTGGGGGACTGCAAGCCTCAGATGTAGTCGGTCAATTGTTTTGGGAAACTCCCTGGTGGCAGATTTCGCCGATTATTCCACAGCAATTAAAACAAGCAATTGCGATCGCCGCTAGGGGAGAATTTATTCGTTACGAAGTAGATATCTTAGGTGCTAACCAAACAGTCCGCACCATAGATTTCTCCCTGAAACCCCTCAAAGATGAAACTGGCAAAATCTTACTGCTAATTAGCGAAGGACGAGACATCACCGAACTCAAACAAACCCAAGCAGCACTCAAACAAGCCAACCAAGAATTAGAACAGCGAGTTGCCGAACGCACCACAGCCCTACAGCAAGCAAATCAGCAATTATTAACCGAAATTGCCGAACGCCAGATTGTCGAAGCGCAACTACGACAGTCTCAAAGTATGTTGCAATTAGTCATGGATGCCATTCCCCAAGGCATTTTGTGGAAAGATTGCAACTCTGTGGTTTTGGGTTGTAATCGTAACTTTGCCAAACTTGTGAATGTCGCCAAGCCAGAAGATATTATCGGCAAAACCGCAGCTGAATTTATGGCGCATAAATCAGAAGCCGACTTTCACCATGAGTGCGATGCCAGAGTAATTGAGACTAATCAACCAGAACATCATCTGATTTCACCCCTGCGACTTGTCAATGGCAAACGCTGTTGGTTAGAAATTAAGAAAATCCCCATACATGACTTTGCAGGTAATGTAATTGGCCTTTTGGGGACAGTAGAAGACATTACAGAACGCCAACAAGCACAGGCAAATTTAGAAATCAGTGAAGAACGCTTTCGCTTCTTAGCAGAATCCATCCCCCAACATGTGTGGATGGCTAATGCCAATGGCAGCATCGAATACGTTAACCAAAAAGCTCTGGATTATCATAGCTGCACTCCAGAACAGGTTTGTGGTGAGGCATGGCAGCAATGGCTACATCCCGATGATTTACCCCAATGTTTAGCAAATTGGCAAACATCGTTAGCCACTGGTCAACCATTGGAAGCTGAGTTCCGCTTGCTCAGAGGTACTGATCAAACATATCGTTGGCATCTGATACGGGCAGTTCCTTGGCGAAATCAAGCAGGTGAAATTCATACTTGGTTTGGCACAAATACTGACATCGATGACCGCGTTACAGCCGCAATGGCGCTGCAAAATAGTGAGCAACGCTTTCGGAACTTAGTGGAATCTAGTTACGATATCATCTGGGAAGTGGATATCAACTGTGTTTATACTTATGTCAGCCCCAAAATCCAAGACATTTTGGGTTACGAACCAGAAGCAGTTTTGGGAAAAACACCCCTAGATTTCATGCCAGCAGAATTGCATGAAACCCTAGCCCCTGGTTTTGCAGCAATTTTCGCCTCACCACAACCGTTTAAATGTTTAGAAAACATCCAAGTTCATCAAGATGGACATTTAGTGTGGTTAGAAACCAGTGGTGTACCGGTCTTTGATGCAGACGGCAAATTCGTTGGCTATCGTGGTACAAATCGAGATATTACCGAACACAAACAAGCTGAGACAGTATTAAAAGCAACTCAACAGCAACTCCAGGCAATTTTAGATCACTCCGCTGCGGCAATTTATATCTTCGATACCAACAATCGATTTATGTTGGTTAACCGTTATATAGAACAACTACTCAACATCACCCAAGAGCAAATTGTTGGTAAAAGTGTTTATGACTTGTGGACACCAGAAATTGCTGATGAATTTGTGAAGAATAACCTTCAGGTAATCACTCATGGTCTGCCCGTCACAGTGGAAGAAGTCGTCCCCTCAGAGGATGGGTTACGCACTTACTTTTCGGTGAAGTTTCCCTTAAAAGATGCCGATGGGATTCCTTACGCTGTTTGTGGTTTATCTACAGATATTACAGAACGTAAATTAGCCGAAGAATCTTTAACTCTCTTTCAAAAAGCCATCGAAAGTACGAGTGATGCTGTTTGTATGTCAGATATTACAGGTAACATCACTTATATTAATTCTGGATTTACGGAAATATACGGTTATACCTTAGAAGAATATCAAGCGGTTGGCGGTTCAACTAGTATTTTCAAGTATCCAGCAGAGTTAACTCAGGTATTAACTGCGATCGCCAATGGCGAGTCATGGCGGGGTGAGGTGACAATGCAAACCCGTTATGGAAGGCTATTACAAATTTATTTACGAGCTAACGCCATTAAAGATGCAACTGGGAAAATCACAGGATTGGTTGGTATCCATACAGATATTACACCCCGCAAACAAGCAGAAGAAGGATTAAAACTCCGCGATCGCGCGATCGCCGCCAGCAGTAATGGTATTATCATTGCCGATGCCAGCATTCCCAACGGCCCAATTATCTACGTTAATCCAGCCTTTGAAAAGATGACAGGCTACAGCGCCGCCGAAGTCATCGGGACAAGCTTTCGTTTATTCCAACGTGCAGATATGGAACAATCTGCTTTACAAGAACTCAATGCTGCTATGCAAGCTGGTCAAGCCTACAATGTAGTTCAGCAGAACTATCGCAAAAATGGCAGTCTGTGGTGGAATGAACTGAATATATCTCCTGTATATGATGCTGACGGTGTACTCACCCATTACATCGGCATTCAAACAGATATTACTGAACGTAAACAAACAGAAACAGCTTTACTAGTCAGTCAACAGCGACTGCAATATTTACTGTCATCTAGTCCAGCCGTCATTTACACAAATAAAGCCGCCGCGAATTTTGGCCCTACCTTTGTCAGCAACAATATTAGTTCCATTACTGGTTATCAACCACAGGATTTTACCGAAAACCCTCACTTTTGGTCGAACCATATTCACCCCGAAGATGTGATGAATGTTTTTGCCGAACTCAATAAAATTTTGCAGCAAGAACATTACAGCTTAGAATATCGTTTTCTCCACAAAAATGGTACTTACCGCTGGGTATCTGACCAAGGTAAACTTGTCCGGGATGATGCTGGTAATCCATTGGAAATGGTTGGTTATTTGGCAGACATCACCCAACGCAAGCAATTAGAACAGGAACTCAGAGTCGCCCTAGAGAAAGAAAAAGAACTGAATGAACTAAAATCTCGGTTTGTTTCGATGACTTCTCACGAATTCCGCACACCGTTGAGTACAATTTTGTCGTCTGCCGAATTACTAGAACATTATCGTCATAAATGGACAGAAGAAAAACAAATTACTCACCTGCATCGCATTCAAGCCGCAGTGAAACGCATCAATGAAATGTTAAATGATGTTCTAGTGATTGGGAAAGCAGAAGCTGGGAAACTAGAATACACCCCCACTACCTTTGACTTAGTAGCTTACTGTGATCACATCATTGAAGAAGCACAACTCAATCAAAACAATCGCTGCTTGATTGCATTTACGAGTCCACATCCGTCAATATCATGCTGTATGGATGAAAAATTGCTCGGACATATTCTCAGTAATTTACTCTCAAATGCAATTAAATATTCTCCCGAAGGGAGTACTGTTCAATTCAAACTAGTTTGTGCAGATGCACAAGTAATTTTAGAAATTCAAGACCAAGGAATTGGGATTCCTCCAGAAGACTTACCACATTTGTTTGAGTCTTTTCACCGTGCTAAAAATGTAGGCAATATTCTGGGAACTGGCTTAGGGCTGGCAATTGTGAAAAAGTGTGTAGATATACACAAAGGTCAAATTGCTGTCACCAGTTCTTTGGGAGTGGGTACTACATTTACTGTCACTTTGCCATTAAATAACACAATCTAAATTGAGGAAAAACATGATTAAAATTTTGGTGATTGAAGATGAAGAATCTGTCAGAGAAAACCTTTTAGATTTATTAGAAGCAGAAGACTTTCAAACAATTGCTGCTGCTAATGGCAAAACAGGCGTAGATTTGGCATTAGCTGAGGCTCCAGATTTAATTTTATGTGACATGATGATGCCAGAGGTTGACGGCTATGGAGTCTTGACAGCATTACGACAAGACCCACTAACAGCCACAATTCCTTTTATTTTTCTAACAGCAAAATCTGCAAAATCTGATTTTCGTCAAGGGATGGATATGGGTGCAGATGACTATTTAACTAAGCCGTTTACGCGGGCTGAATTATTAAGTGCAATTATGAACCGCTTAGAGAGACAGGCTACTTTAAAAAAATATCTATCTCATCCAACGAATATTAATAAGACTGTCTCACCCAAAGTTCAGTTGTTGGAAATGAACTTGCAACAGGTGGTTCAAAAACAAAAATTTCAAGAATTTGAAGTTTATTATCAACCAATTGTTGATATCGCTTCTGGCCAAATTATTGCAGCTGAAAGTTTATTACGTTGGCAAAGTCCAGAATTAGGTTTAGTTACTCCCACAGAATTTATTCCAATTGCCGAATCTACAGGGTTAATTGTCCCGATTGATCAATGGGTATTACAAAATGTTTGTAAACAGATTAAGGTTTGGCATGATGTCGGAATTGCTTATTTGAAAATGACTGTTAACTTGTCAGTTATAGAATTTCATCAGCCAGATTTAATCCAAAAAATTACTGATTTTTTACACATAAATCATCTCGAACCTCAATATTTAGAAATTGAACTGACAGAAAGCATGATTATGCAAGATATTAATAGTGCGATAACTACTATGAATAAATTACAATCTTTAGGGCTAAAAATTGCTATTGATGATTTTGGTACAGGCTATTCTTCATTAATTTATCTGAAAAATTTACCAATTAATACCTTAAAAATTGACCGTTATTTTATTCATAACGTAGCTGTTGATCAGCAAAAATCAGCCATTACTAAAGCATTAATTGAAATGGCGCATAACCTGAATATGCAAGTAGTTGCTGAAGGTGTGGAAACAGAAGCAGAATTGAATTTATTGCGTGATGCTCATTGCGATTATATGCAGGGTTTCTTATTCAGCCGTCCATTACCAGCAGCAGAGTTTGAAAATTTTTTATGGAGTAATCGGCATTTATATATCTAAGTTTATATAAAATTTATAATCCCTGTTTTGATTACATGATATTTTTGTATTTCACAAAGAAAGATAAATATATAATTCAATTAGGTATTGAGGAGTAAAATGGGTGCATATCATGAAATATTTATGTCATATCTTATTTATAGAAATTATTTAAAATCTATTTTTAGAATTTTATATTTATTCACATTTAATTAAATATATGAATAAAATATTAGTGATTGAAGATGACATAAATGTGCGACAAAATTTAGTGGATTTACTTTATGCGGAAAATTTTAACGTTATTACTGCCGAAAATGGTTACTTTGGTTTACAGTTAGCACAAACAGAAATTCCCGATTTAGTCATCTGCGATGTGATGATGCCAGAAATCGATGGTTATGAAGTCCTAAAAGAATTACGCCAAAATCCGAAAACAGCAATTATTCCCTTCATTTTTTTAACAGCAAAATCAGAAAAAACTGACTTTCGCAAAGGTATGGATTTGGGAGCCGATGACTACATTGTTAAACCATTTTCGCGTACAGAATTATTAACTGCTATTGCTTGTAGGTTAGAAAAACAAACGGCAATTTATCAACAAACTCAAGAGAAACTCGATAAATTACGCACTAGTATTACTTTGTCACTGCCTCACGAATTACGCACTCCACTAAATGGGATTTTAGGTTTCTCGCAAATTCTGATGGAAGAAAGTGAACTGCTAGATGCCGCATCCATCAAAGAAATGGCAGAATTCATTCATCAGTCAAGTCAACGTTTATTTCATTTAATTCAAAAGTTTTTACTATACGCAGAACTGGAAATTATTGCAACAGATCCGCAGCGAGTCTGTGAAGTTAAAAAGCAGTCAACAGAATTCCCTACACCAGAACTCACTAATTTGATAGGTACAAGAGTTAAAAATGCTGGCAGAGAAAATGATATGCAAATAGACTTATCACCATCTGTTGTGAATATTTCTCTGAGCAAGATGACCAGAATTATAGAAGAGTTACTGGATAATGCTTTAAAATTTTCTGTCAGCGGTACACCGATTAAAATTACCGCAAAAACTATTAATAATACCTTTAGTGTATCTTTTAGCGATCGCGGTCGGGGTATGAGCCGTGAGCAAATTGCTGAATTAGGTGCTTATCGGCAATTTGAGCGTAAACTTCATGAACAACAAGGCTCTGGGTTAGGCTTAATCATCGCCAAAAAATTAGCAGAACTGCACGGTGGTACCCTAAAAATTGACAGTAAGCCCCATGAATACACTGTTGTAACCGTCACCCTTCCCTGCAACAATAAGGAAGTATCTCTTGTCACTCAGCATTCAGCACTCAGTACTTAAAATTCCCCACTCCTACCAACTAGGTTCCGCTCAGAGATAGTATTTTTACTTAAGACCCTCTACTCAGGGGTTTTTCAGTGTAGCGGTGACTTGAGTTTTGTCTATAAATTTGGACTGCAATTTTGTCTCAGCACTAAATAAAAGCTTGGGCATTGCTCAAAAAGCGTTTGCTGTCTGGACAATGCCTTCAGCTAGTTGGGTATGTAGATTTGGCTGACTCGATTACTATTATGTCTAGCCGATGTATGAAATGATGTTGGGGTTTTTGTTTAACTTAGCGTATAACTTGTATAAGTTGTATACGAAAGCGTAACCCGATACAAATTTTGGTGGTAGATTATGGCAAAGCGATCGCTCCAAGCATCAGCTGAAGGGATCAGAAAAGCAAAACAAGCCTTTAAACGCAAAGGTTGGACACAGGAATATCTAGCAGCTGAGGTAGGCTTAGAGACACGCCAAGCCATTTGGAAGTTTTTTACCGGCCAACGGATAGACCGTCATGTATTCAACGATATCTGCTTTGCCCTGGAACTGGATACCGCAGAAATTGCCCAGTCTTTCACCACAGATGAATCAAGTGTGTTAGACAGCCGTGCATCTCTGTCGTTAGATATTGAGGTAGTTGTACAAAAACTGCGGTCTGTTTATCACGAAAACATTGAAATGCAGTGCGGTACTGTGCAAATCTTGGATGTTGCCCAACCGATACACTTCAATGATATTTATGTTGATATCGAGATTTTAGAAGAAATTAACAGCCGCAGATGGCTAGAAATTAAGAAATTTCCCCAGGTATGGATGAAAGAAAATAACTGCCTGGGTGTAGCTGACTGGCCACAAACAAGAAGTCCGGGAATAGCAGCCGTCACAAAATATCATAAGCTAATGGTGTTAGGTCAGCCGGGTGCTGGCAAAACCACATTTTTGCAGGCGATCGCCAATAGTTGTAATTTAGGATTGTTTCAACCTGATTATTTACCAATCTTTATCCGTTTAAAAGACTTTGCGGAAGATATTCGCGGCTCTAGTCAAATTAGTTTATTTAACTATCTGTGTGAATCTTTTCTCAACCTAGGAATTAGTGAACAAGAAATAAATACAGTCTTTGCTCATGGACGGGCTTTAATTTTATTAGATGGCTTAGATGAAGTTGTTGCTAAAGATATCAGTAAAATCATCAGCAAAATTCGTCAGTTTACCGAAAAATTTTACAAAAATAAAATAATTATTACTTGTAGACTAGGCGTACAAAATTATAAATTTTATGGCTTTACAGAAGTCGAAATTGGCAATTTTAGTCAACCGCAAATAGCGAACTTTGCCGAAAAGTGGTTTCTGGCTGTTGCCAAGCAACCTCCAGCCATAGCTAAAGACTTAGCCAGTCGATTTATGCAAAAGCTGGAATTAAAAGCAAATTTCCCAATTTTAGATTTAGCAACTACACCACTTTTACTGAACTTTATTTGTTTAGTCTTTCAGTTTACTGAAGATTTCCCTACTAACCGGGCTGAAATTTATAAACAAATTTTAGACTTACTGCTCTTTCGCTGGGATGAAGCTAAAGGCATTAAAAGAGATGAAATTTATCCTAATTTTTCATTGTTACACAAAATTAAATTACTCAGTCATCTAGCGGCAATTACCTTTCCGCAAAGCAGTTATTTTCAGCCTGGATCTCATCTCTGCCGACTAATAACAGATTATTTACTGCAAAATTTTAATCCACCTCACGATGCCGCAGCTTTAGAAATAGAAAGTGCATCTGTATTGCAGGCAATTGAATCCCAACACGGATTATTAATGCAAAAGGCACTGGGAATTTACGCTTTTTCGCATTTTAGCTTACAGCAATATCTCACTGCTAAAGAAATAGTGCTTAACATCAATTCCCAAACACTAGCAGAATTGATGAATCACCTGAGTAAAAAATATTGGCGAGAAGTTTTTTTACTCAGTGCAGGGATGTTAAACCCTTGCGATGAATTATTAAAATCTATGAAGGAAAAGATTGAGGATTTATCTCGCAAAAATTCTAAGCTACATCATTTTCTAACTTGGTTGAGGCAAAAAGCCGCCGCCGTCAACACACCTTATCATGTAGCAAGTGTGCGGGCTTTTTACTTTACTTTGGCATTGCCTTCAGAATGTGCTTTAGCCTGTAATCAAGAACTCGCAATACTTTTGGATAATCAGCTTGCAGGTAATCTCGCCACAGATTTAGCGTTAGACTTGGCTTTAACACATGGATTGACAGTGAGTTTAGGCATAAATCCTGAGATTTTCTTACCACGATTTTCAGCTTTGAGTTTGTCCCTCGACCTTAAGCATTTGTTAGCAGATCAACCAGAATTGCTAACAGCATTGCAAAATATCAAAAATCAGTTACCTTCCCCTAGCCAAGGTGGAGAAGTGTTAAAAATCTGGTGGCAAGAAAATGGTGAACACTGGACAGAAGTATTACGTAATTGGATGATTACCACCCGACAAATTGGGTATAATTGGCAATTTAATGTTCAAGATTTGGAGGAAATACAACAGTATTGGGATGCTAACAAATTACTTTTAGATTGTTTAAAAACCGCAACAGATGTTTCTCCCAACTTACGTAATTATTTAGAGACAAGTTTGTTTTTACCAGGGAAGTCTGACGATTGAAATCGCGGCTATAAGACAATATAGTTCATTATAAGGTGATGAGAGTTGATTTCTCAATTTCTGCTCTACCTATCAGACAATGAACAAGATTTGGGGGATTCTCTCCCACACCCCCGATTGGGGGACGCAACCGTCCCCCAAACCTCCTCCAAAATCATTTTTTCGTCTTTTGTTGAATCATTATTTGTTGGTTTGGTTAAAATTTATTTTTCTTATACCAAATTGAAGAATGATTGCGACAAATGGATTACCCAAAAGCTTACCAGTCAATCCTTTCTCAATCCAAAATCTAAAATCCAAAATGGTATTATCTGAACCGTATTGGTATATAGATCAAACTTGAGATAGGCGACAAAAATTCATATTTAATTCTAAATTACAAAAGTTGCGTATAACTTCTCACAGTTATGAAATTCCCTCGGCGTTGTTGGTGGTTGGTTTTGTTATTGATGACAGCAGGTTGTAACCAAACTCGTGCTGTTTCTGATGATGTCATCACCCAAGAATCTCAGCCAGCACCTTTATTGGCAGCAAATTCTACGCCGTCACAAAATATTATCCGCACTGAACCGCTTGCACCACAACCAATTCGCATCAATTTGCAGAAATTACCGCCACCTTTTGCTACCAAAAGCGCCTCGAAGCGACCAGAGGTAGTATCTATTCCCCAAAATCCGGTGTTGCGTGTACCGCCAGGATTCCAGGTAAATGTCTTTGCGGAAGGTTTGGACGCACCCCGGTGGTTGGCTTTAACTCCCAGTGGTGATGTGTTGGTGACAGAAACGAGAGAAAACCGCATTCGCTTGTTGAGAGACAGTAATGGCGATGGTGTGGCTGATGTGAGTCAAACATTTGCGAGTGCAAACAATGGCTTAAATATTCCCTTTGGGATGGCGTTTGCGGGGAATTATTTCTTTTTGGGGAATACTGATGCAGTGTTACAGTTTCCTTACAGCAAAGGACAAAAGCAACTATCGGGGACTGGGACAAAAATTGCTGATCTTCCTGGCGGTGGTTATAACCAACATTGGACAAGAAATGTTGTCGCTGCACCAGATGGGAAGAAGTTGTATGTTTCGGTTGGTTCTCGTTCTAATGTGGATGAGGAAGAGTTACCGAGGGCTTCTGTACAGGTGATGAATTTGGATGGTTCTCAAAAGCAGACTTTCGCCTTTGGTTTGCGAAATCCTGTAGGTTTGGATTTTCATCCGGTGACGAAGGAACTCTACACAACGGTGAATGAACGGGATGGTATTGGGGATGATTTGGTTCCTGATTATTTCACCCGCATTCAGCAGGGAGAATTTTATGGCTGGCCTTATACTTACTTAACACCAAATAAACTTGACCCCCGTCAAACGGCCAATGGTAAAAGTAAACGCCCAGATTTAGCAGCCCGGACTCGTACACCTGATGTATTATTTCAAGCTCATTCGGCGGCTTTGGGTGTGCAGTTTTACGATGGTCGAACTTTCCCCAACAGATATAAAAATGGGGCTTTTGTGGCATTTCGTGGTTCTTGGAACCGCGATCGCGGGACTGGTTATAAAGTTGTATTTGTACCTTTTAATACTCAAGGACGACCACAAGGTAATTATGAAGATTTTCTCACGGGATTTTTGTTAAATCCCAGTACCCCAACTACTTGGGGAAGGCCTGTTGGTTTATTAGTTTTGCCTGATGGGAGTTTATTAGTCACAGAAGAAGCTAATAACCGGATTTATCGCATTCAATATGTAGGTAATCAAAAATAAACTAAAAAATAGCAACCGCCGATACAAGCCGATGTCCGCCGATAATTTTAAATAAAAATTAGTGTTTCGTGGCGGTTCATGTCTATTCCTAATAATAGTAATGCTTTAGCAAGTTTATCTAATTTACCTTTATCACCATTTGGTGCAGAGGTAATTTTAGGTACTAGTATTGAACCGCAACAATTAGCTATACCAATAGCACCTAGTCCAAGCACAATGTTTGGCCCCCGTGGGGCTTGTTTAATATCAGCAAATCAGTCATTGTGGGTGTCAGATACAGGACATCATCGATTATTAGGATGGCGCAATTTACCAACAAAAGATAATCAGCCGGCAGACTGGGTAATTGGACAACCAGACTTTTATCATGAAGGGCAGAATGCTAAAGGTAAGCCAGGCAGAAACACGTTTAGCGTCCCCACTGGAATTTGTGTTTGTGGGCAAGGTTTAGCTGTGGCTGATGCTTGGAATCATCGCGTTTTGATTTGGCAAAATGTCCCAGAAGATAGCAATGTGCCAGCCGATTTGGTATTAGGACAAGCTAATTTTGTTGATAATGAACCAAATCGCGGTACTCAAAAAGCAAATGCTAATACAATGCACTGGCCTTATGGTATTTTTTATCATCAAGGTAAGCTATTTGTTGCGGATACTGGTAATCGCAGGTTATTAATTTGGCAAGAATTACCCACAGAAAATGGTCAGCCTGCGGATATAGTTCTGGGACAACCAGATATGATTTCTCGTAATGAAAATGGTGGTGCTTCTGCAACGGCGGCGAGTATGCGTTGGTGTCATGATATTGCTATTTGGCATGATAATTTAGTTGTTGCTGATGCGGGTAATCATCGCGTGATGATTTGGCAAGGTATCCCCACAGAAAATAATGCGCCTTGTGCGGTGGTGTTAGGACAAAATAGCTTTGATTTTGTAGAGATGAATCAAGGGGTATATTGGCCGAGTGCGAGTAGTTTAAGTATGCCTTATGGGGTGGCGACGACTGGGGAATGGTTGCTAGTGGCGGATACGGCAAATTCGCGGTTGCTAGGATGGAAGCAGCCGAAATCTATATTATCATTGCAAGGTGCGATCGCTTCGGCAATTATTGGACAAAGTAGCTGTCAAAGTAAAAGCGAAAACCGCAATTATGGACTCCCGACGCGCGATAGTTTGAATTGGCCTTATGGGGTGAAAATTTGCGGGAATACGGCGGTAATTGCTGATTCTGGAAATAATCGGGTTTTATTGTGGGGGTTTGATAGATAGAGTTAAACGAACCGCAAAGAACGCAAAGGACGCGAAGAGAAATGGCGAGTGAAGAAATTAGAGTTAGAGGTACTGTTCAGGGGGTGGGGTTTCGTCCGACTGTCTACCGTCTGGCTAAAGCTTGCGGGTTGCGGGGCGATGTTTGTAACGATGGAGAAGGTGTATTAATTCGTGTCTCTGGAAGTGAGGAAGCCTTAGCTGAGTTTGTGGTGAGGTTACAGCAAGAATGTCCACCACTGGCAAAAATTCAAGAGTTAATCAGAACTCGATATACAACAGAATTGGACTGTGATGATTTTGTGATTTCGCCAAGTGTCAGCAATAAAATCAAAACCGAAATTACCCCAGATGCAGCGACTTGTCCCCAATGTCAAAAGGAAATCTTTGACCCCTTTAGTCGGTTTTACCGTTACCCTTTTACTAACTGTACTCATTGCGGCCCCCGTCTGAGTATTATTCACGCCATTCCTTATGACAGATGTAATACCAGTATGTCTGCGTTTGTGATGTGCGCTGAATGTGCAGCAGAATACCACGATGTTGAAAACCGCAGATTTCACGCCCAACCTACAGCTTGCCATAGTTGCGGCCCTTCTGCTTGGCTAGAACGTGCTGATGGTAAACCTGTGACTGCTTCGATGTTTTCGATGATGGATGATGTGGATGCAGTTTGTACGTTGTTGCAAAAGGGTGAAATTGTTGCAATTAAGGGGATAGGTGGGTTTCATTTGGCTTGTGATGCAACAAATGAAGTTGCTGTGCAGAAATTACGTCGGCGTAAGCGTCGTTATGATAAGCCTTTTGCTTTGATGGCACGAGATTTGGCAGTAATTGAAGAGTATTGTGTAGTTAGTGAAAAGGAAAAAGAGTTATTAGTTAGTCCTGTCGCACCAATTGTTTTGTTGGGGAAGAAAGAAGAAACGAACCACAAAGGGCGCAAAGAGCGCGAAGGAGAGGAGGGAAGAGGAGTTAAAGAGGGTTTTGCTGTAAGTCGTATCAATAATAAAAACACTCAGTACTCAGCACTCAGCACTCAGCACTCTCATAAAAGCACTCAGCACTTTATAGCAGAATCTGTTGCACCAGAGCAAAATACTCTAGGATTCATGTTACCTTATACGCCTCTGCATCATTTAATTTTGCGGCGGATGAATCGACCCATTGTGTTAACGAGTGGCAATATTTCTGATGAACCACAGTGTATTGATAATGATGCAGCGTTAGAAAAGTTGGGAAATATTGCTGATTATTTTCTATTACATAATCGGGATATTGTGAATCGTATTGATGATTCGGTTGTGCGGGTGGTTGGTGAGCAAATTCAAATCGTTCGTCGTGCGAGGGGATATGCACCAGCACCGATTAAGTTACCACCAGGATTTGAGGAGGTAACGCCAATATTGGCAATGGGGAGTGAGTTAAAAAATACCTTTTGCTTGTTGCGTGATGGTGAGGCAATTTTATCGCAACATTTAGGTGATTTAGAAAATGCGGCGGCGTTTAATGCTTATCAGGAAACGCTGAATTTATACTTGAATTTATTTGAGCATAAACCAGAAGCGATCGCAATTGATAAACACCCCGAATATCTTTCTAGTAAACTTGGTAAAGAACTCGCTACGGCTAATAAAATTCCTCCGCATCAAATTCAACATCATCACGCCCACATTGCTGCTTGTATGGCAGAAAATGGCATTGCTTTAAATACATCACCAGTTTTGGGTATTGCTTTTGATGGTTTGGGTTATGGTGAAGATGGCACACTTTGGGGCGGAGAATTTCTGCTGGCTGACTACCGTCAATTTCAACGACTAGCAACATTTAAACCAGTGGCGATGATAGGTGGTGAACAAGCAATTTACCAACCCTGGCGTAATACCTACGCGCAATTAATTTCAGCTAATCTTTGGGATAAATGCCAACAACAATATACTGATTTAGAAATATTAAAATTTTTGGATAAAAAGCCATTAAAATTACTCAATCAGATTATAGAAAAAGGCATTAACTCGCCTCTAGCCTCATCAGTCGGGCGATTATTTGATGCTGTAGCTGCCGCTATTGGTATTTTTACTGAAGAATGTAGCTATGAAGGACAAGCTGCGATCGCTTTAGAATCTTTAGTGGATGTTAACATCTTAAACAATCATAAAGAAAAGCTAATTTATCCCTTTAATTTTAACTTTTCCGATAATATCTATTGTATAGACTCAGCACCAATGTGGTCTGCTTTACTCAGTGATTTGCAGCAACAAATTCCCCAATCAGTCATCGCTGCTAAATTTCACCAGGGTTTAGCTCATATTACAGTAAAAATGGTTAAGCTTCTGTGTCAAGAATATCAAATTCAGCAAGTAGTTATCACAGGAGGAGTATTTCAAAATACTATCTTATTACAGTTAGTTACTCAACAGTTACAAGCATCAAATATTAACGTACTAACTCATAGCTTAGTTCCTACTAATGATGGCGGTTTATCGTTAGGACAAGCCATAATTACAGCCGCCAGATTAATTACAAATCATTAACTCTTCTTCTCTGAGTCCTCTGCGCCTCTGCGGTTAGTTATCTCCTCAAAGGAAAATACAAATGTGCTTAGGAATTCCTGGACAAATTGTCGAAATTACCGACACTCAAAAAAAATTAGCCATTGTGAAT
This sequence comes from Nostoc sp. FACHB-280, assembly GCF_014697615.1. GTDB lineage: Bacteria > Cyanobacteriota > Cyanobacteriia > Cyanobacteriales > Nostocaceae > Nostoc_B. The sequence goes on from NZ_JACJSD010000053.1 coordinate 42,081, forward strand.
GTTGCAGGTGTTAAACGTCAAGTTAACATCGCTTGCATTGTCGATGAACAACATCCACCCGAAGCTTGTTTAGGAGATTGGGTATTAGTTCACGTTGGTTTTGCGATGAATCGAATTAATGAGGAAGAAGCTGCGGAGACATTAAAGTTATTAGCAGAAATCGCCGCTATGAGTTAGAGATTTTAACGCAAAGTTACGCCAAGGTAAACGCGGAGTTACGCAGAGTTTATCCAGTAAATTAGCCCTAAATTGTATGAAATATGTTGACGAATTTCGGGAACCCGAAAAAGCCCACGCCCTACAAAAAGAAATAGTAAAAATTAGCCGCCAAATAGAGAAACATATCAAAATTATGGAAATCTGTGGCGGACATACTCACTCTATTTTTAAATACGGTATTGAAGCAATACTGCCCGACAATATTGAATTAATACATGGGCCTGGTTGTCCAGTCTGTGTCATGCCAAGGGGAAGGTTAGATGATGCGATCGCTATCTCCCAACATCCTAACGTCATCCTTGCCACCTTTGGCGACACCATGCGCGTTCCTGGTTCTAAAGACAGCCTCCTACAAGCCAAAGCCAAAGGCGCAGATATCCGTATGGTGTACTCACCCTTAGATAGCTTACAGCTCGCCAAAGATAACCCCAACAAAGAAGTAGTCTTCTTCGCCCTCGGCTTTGAAACCACAGTCCCCAGCACAGCTTTTACCATCCTCCAAGCAGACGCAGAAAACATACATAACTTTAGTATGTTTTGCAACCATGTATTAGTTATTCCCGCCCTCAAAGCACTATTAGATAACCCTGATTTACAACTAGATGGATTTGTCGGCCCTGGTCATGTCAGTATGGTAATTGGTACTGACCCCTATCAATTTATTGCCCAACAATATCATAAACCAATAGTTGTTTCTGGCTTTGAACCATTAGACATTCTCCAATCAGTTTGGATGCTATTAAAACAGCTAGTAGAAAATCGTTATGAAGTCGAAAACCAATATAACCGACTTGTCGAAAAAGCTGGAAATCAAATAGCACTAAAAGCGATGAATCAAGTTTTTGCTGTACGCGAAACTTTTGAATGGCGTGGTTTAGGAGAACTACCAAATTCCGGCTTAAAAATTCGTCCTGAATATAGCCAATTTGATGCTGAAGTCAAATTTACCATCCCAAATCAAAAAGTCGCTGACCATAAAGCTTGTAAATGTGGTGAAATTCTCAAAGGAGTTTTAAAACCGTGGGAATGTAAAGTATTTGGTACAGCCTGCACCCCAGAAACACCAATAGGTACTTGCATGGTTTCCTCGGAAGGTGCTTGTGCAGCTTATTACAAATACGGACGCTTCTCCAATTTCACGCAAAAAATAGCTGCTGAAAAACAAACTGCAACCCTAACTTCATAACCTAAGATTAAAGTAAGCAATCCGAACGCTACAACACAACAATTTTAGGATTGGAGTACAAAATTATGCCTTTTGTTACAGTCAAAATTGCCCGTGGTCATTCCATCGAAAAAAAACGGCATCTAGTCGAAGCTATTACTAACGCCCTAGTCACATCTTTAGATACCAAGCCAGAATGGATAACTATTCACATTGATGAATTTGAACGTGAAAATTGGGCTGTTAATGGTATCTTACACTGCGATCGCCATCGTGGTAGACATGACGAAACAGGCAGATAAAACTAGTTAGAAGGCAGGAGGCAGGAGTCAGGAATTAGTAGATATTAATAGTTATTTAATAAACAACTTTTTATCTCTATCACCTGTAACCTGTCCCCTATCCCCTACTAAACATCTTTATCATAAATTATTTTAATAAATTCTATAGCGTTTTCCAGTCTAATGAGATACAGTAATTAGATAAGATATAGATTATGAGAAGATATAAATGAAAGCATACTCACTTGACTTTCGGCAGAAAATAATTGATGCGTACTTAGAGGGTGGGATCTCACAAAGACAGTT
>NZ_JACJSD010000054.1 GCF_014697615.1 Nostoc sp. FACHB-280
TGCTAGAACCTACGAAGAATTAGATCAAGCTATCACAAATGCCCTAGATGCAGTGACTAAAAAAGACATTATTGGATGGTTTACTCACTGTTGTTACTATATTGCACCCAACTGAGAACCGCTATATAGGTCTCGCTCAAGCAAGGATCGTAGTAAGATGTGGACAGTAGGGAAGTCCAGCCTGGTGCTACCGATTCTGTGGAGACAATTCCTGAGCCATCGGACTGTAAGCGAAAAATGAGTACACGATCGCTCTTCAAAAATTGCCTGACTTCGCTGACAGTAGTTTGGAGAATTTCGTCAATATCCAATGATTGATGAATTTTTTGAGTAATTTGCGAGATTAATCTGTCTTTTTCAATGCGTAGTTGCAGTTGGTTTTGTAGTTCTACTCTGGCGATCGCCGAGTTAACGGCCATTTGCAGCCTTTCTGCGGTAATCTGCTCTTTGACTAGATAATCCTGCGCTCCCGCTTTCATCGTCTGGACGGCGATTATTTCGCTACCCTGTCCAGTTACAACAATCACAGGTAAGTATAGCTGTTGAGATGAAGCAGGATACAAGGTAGCAATAAATTCCAGTCCATCGGTATCTGGTAAGCGGTAATCTAGCAATACAACATCTGGTTGATGCTGCTGCCATAGTTCTAAACCTTGCTTGCCAAGAGTTGCTTCTAAAATGTTATAAGAATAGTCTTTGTCTTTGAGCAAACACCGCCGATAGAATTCTCTGTCGTTTGGGGAATCATCGACTATTAATACAGTACGCTGTTGCTGGCTCATGAGCAATTGTTGGGGTAATCTGGCATAATCTTAATTTCAAAACGATAATCTACAAAGGTTTCGATGTCTGCTTTAATTAAAAAAAGTTGAGCAGCTTGGCGATTTAGCTGTTGACTTTATATTTTGTAACAATCCGAAATATCTTTGTAAGATTAAGTAAATTTAACTTTAATTCTTATGTGAATTAAAAATTTTTAAACAATATCAAATTTATCACCCTGAGCTTGAGTTAAAAACTCAAGCTGGAAGAAATAAACATAAAAAATAGTTGCATTCGCTAGCAATTAATTAGCAAGAGGATTAAGCTATTGTGCATACAAGTTGCCTCATTAAAATTGTATGTCAATCGCCACCAAACCAGCTATTACTAAGCGAGTGGCTCAGGAAGCAAAAATCGCTACAGAAATTGAGTATCAGATAGTACATAAAATTCCTGGCAGAATTCGATTTCGCGTTCCGTTGTTAAACCACGAACTAAATTATGCTCAAAACCTACAAGAGTTACTAGAAGCTGATAGTAGAGTTTTACAAGTAAGGATTAATTGTGCTTGTAGTTCTGTTGCAATTAGCTATCAATTATTTAGCCAGAATCATGAGTTAATACAAGCGGATTTAGTCGGTTTGTTAATTGAGGCGAGGCAACGTCAAAATTCTCTCATTCAAAGTCAAAACGTAGCAGAAGTAGATGATGATGGTCTGAAGTTGCCAGCTTTTGCGACGGTTTTAGCTTTACTGGGTTTAGGGTTTCCTATCCCTAGATTGATAATTGCGGCGACTGTAGCATTAGCAGCTTTACCGATCGCAAAACGGGCTTACGTTAGTATTACGCAAAAACGCAAATTAAATATAGATTGCCTAGATTTTATGGCGATCGCTCTCACTTCTGCCCAAGGCAATTTATTAACACCAGCTTTGGTGATGACTCTGCACGAAATTGGCGATATGATCCGCGATCGCACTGCACGCGTTACCGAAAATCACGCCGCCGATTTACTCGATTCTTTGGGACATTTTGCTTGGGTAGAACAACCAGACGGACAAAAACAACGCATCCTCGCCACCCAAGTCCAACCACAAGACACAGTAATCGTTTATCCTGGTGAACAAATCCCCGTAGATGGACAAATTCTACGCGGCACAGCGTTAATCGACCAACAAAAATTAACTGGTGAATCAATGCCAGTCGTGCGCCAGTCAGGACAAGCAGTTTACGCTTCTACTTTAGTCCGCGAAGGCGAAATTTACATCCAAGCGGAACGCATAGGTGCAGCGACTCGTGCCGGTGCAAGTATTGAGTTAGTGCAGAAAGCCCCAGTTCACGATACACGAATGGGTAATTATGCCGCCAACATTGCCGATAAAGCAGTATTGCCAGCTTTAATTTTTGCTGGCTTGGTATTTGCCACCACCCGTAACCCCGCCAGGGCTGCATCTATTCTCACCCTCGATTTTGTCACTGGGATTCGTGTTTCTTTACCCACAACTTTCTTAGCAGCCTTGCACCACGCCACTAGACATGGTGTATTAATTCGTAGTGGCAGTACTTTAGAAAAATTGGCAGAGATAGACACCTTAGTATTTGATAAAACAGGCACTTTGACTCAAGGTGATATTGAAGTTGTCGAAGTTGAAACCGTGGCGGGGAAAATGCCTACTAAGAGAATGTTAGCCCTAGCCGCCGCTGCCGAACAACGCCTGACGCACCCAGTCGCCGCCGCCGTAGTTAAATATGCCGAAAAACAAGGGATTGAAATTCTCCCCCGCCAAGAATTTGTTTATGAAATTGGTTTGGGTGTCCGCGCCGAAATTGATGGTGAACAAGTTATAGTCGGGAGCGATCGCTTTTTGCGTCAGTGCGGTGTTGTCCTCGATTGTCTTTATGAACCACATCATTGCAACGATGCAGATTGTCCACACCATTTAAATTGCCGTATTTCTGCCCATGATTCTTTGTTATATGTGGCAGTTAATCAAGAATTTCAAGGGGTAATTTATTATACAGACCCGCTACGTCCTGAAAGTGCAGATGTGATTGAGCAACTGCAAACCCAGTATGGTATGGAAATCCATCTGCTGACTGGAGATAATCAGCAAAGGGCCGTAGCGGTTGCTGAAGAACTGCATCTGCCCCTATCGCAAGTTCATGCTGAAGCATTCCCCGCCCAAAAAGCTGAAATAATCCAAAAATTACGTCAATTAGGGAAAACAGTCGCCTTTACTGGCGATGGCTTAAATGATTCTGTGGCTTTAGCTTATGCTGATGTAGCAATTTCCTTTAGTAATGGTTCCGAAGTAGCCAGAGAAACCGCCGATGTTGTCCTGATGGATGATAACCTCAGCAGTTTTTTAGCAGCAATAGCGATCGCTCGTCAAACCAAAGCAGTCATTAAACAAAATATCGGTTTAGCCGTCGTTCCCAATTTAGCCGCCTTGGGATTAGCTACAACTTTCGGGTTGCATCCTTTAGCCGCGACAATTATTCACAATGGTTCAGCAATTGCGGCTGGGTTAAACGGGTTGCGTCCCTTAATGCACCAAGATCCACCAAGACAGTCACAATAAAAGAGAGGCTAGTAATTTTTAGCTTATAGCCCATGAAATAAAATGGCTATAAGCAGTCCTAAATGAATTACAAACATCTCTACCTTGTCTCTTTAATTCTCATATCAAATAGGATTGCTATATGTCTGTAAAACCTAATTACCAACCACAGGCTACAGACACAAATATCGATGCAGATATTTATCTATTTGCGCGGCTGCAAAAACTTTCATTGGCTCAACGAATAAAAATCTTTGCTGCCCATGATAGTGGTGTGAAAAAACTATGTTTGGCAGGAATTAAAACTCGACATCGTGATGCTGATTTAGAAATAATTCGCAGTATATTCGCTCGTGCTGTACTAGGAGAAAAATTTACTCCCACTTTTCAAGCAATAGGTTTTAATGAAAGTATGTGGATTCAAGACTCGATTAGCCTTGCAGGTGAAATACACCAAATTTTTGAGTCTATAAATATTCCTTATTATGTCAGTGGTGGTGTTGCTAGTTCAATTCACGGTGAGCCTCGTTCAACCCGTGATTTAGATTTGGTGATTGAAGTTCAAATTGACCAAATTGATTTACTAGTAATCACACTAGAAACTGCTGGCTATTATTGCCCAGCAGGTGCAGTTGAGAACGTGAAACAAGCAAAAGAGCGAATGCTCAACATTACACATACAGAAACTATTGCTAATGCTGACATTTATATCAGTGACAAGTCCCCATTTGCTATATCACAAATGGCACATCGGATTTTAATTAATTTAGATGGCATATCACCTTTTTGGGTAGCTTCAGCCGAGGATACTATTTTACAAAAGCTGCTATGGAGTCGTGGTAGTGAATCTCAAAAACAATGGCGCGATGTTTTGGGGATACTCAAATTACAAGCACAAAATTTAGACTATGTATACCTTGTAGAATGGGCTGAAAAGTTAAATTTAGTTGATGTTTTTAGTCTGGCATTAAATGAAGCTGGTTTATAAAAGTTAAACTAGTTCTTAACTTTTAAATAACAAGTATGCAGCAACTTTTATCACATTGATGCCCAGTTTGCTTTGTGCGATCGCCAAATTTAGGTAAAATCTTGAGGCGATCGCTATCTTTGAGATATACCATGAGCAACATTCCCCAAGCTGGACAACCTACACCCACTTTTGCGACACCAGACCAAAATGATAATTTAGTAAGTCTAGATGATTTTAGTGGTCAATGGATTGTCCTTTATTTTTACCCTAAAGATGACACCCCTGGCTGCACCACAGAAGCCCAAGACTTTACCCAATTAAATTCAGAATTTAGCCAATTGGGAGCTAAAATCATCGGCGTTAGCCCAGATTCTATTAAATCTCATTGTAAGTTTATCAACAAACATAACTTGTCAATTACCTTGTTGAGTGACCCAGAACACCAATTAGCAGATTCTTATGGTGCGTGGCGATTAAAAAAGTTTATGGGTAAAGAATATATGGGAATTGTGCGCTCAACTTTCCTCATTTCCCCAGATAAAATCATTGCTTATGCTTGGCCGAATGTCAAAGCCAAAGGTCACGCTCAAGCAGTACTCAATAAATTATCAGAATTAGCAAATCATTAAATATATGAAAGCACCACACCTGATAATTAGTCAATTAACTTTACTGGCAATAACTTGTATATTCGGAGTGCAAAATTCTGCCCTGTCCCAGTCTCCAACTCCCGCACTTTTGCCATTTTTTGATGATATCGATAACCCAGTTCCAGTGGGATTTCCTAGAGGACAGCAATTAGATATCTCACCAAAACCACCCACACTTAATACTTTTGACGGTTCTGTTCTGAAAACTTGTGGTGCGATTGGTACAAGAGTCCAACCCAATCAGTTTAAACAATTACTATTATCTTATCCCAATGTATTGCGAAAAATTCAACAAGCTAGTGGTGGCGAAATCCGTTCTGGTCGCCGCAGTCAAAACCAGTTTCTTGAAGATTTAACTAATGTTTGGTTTAAGAATAAAGGATTTGAACATATTTTTTGTGGTGAAATCTATAACGCCAATGATATTGGTGGGTTACATTTTGCTGGCAGATATTTGCAACTCCAAAATTCAGGCATTGCTGGCAGATTACCCAATAATCAAAAGCGGGAAGAAGTGGTTCCAGGTGTCATCTATACCCTGGGAGTAGTCATTAAACAAAATAACAGAACAGTTACAGATAAAATTAAGGGCTATAGTTATCTCAGCAATGCCGAAGAAATGTTAATTGATGCCACTAGAGCATTTAAATTACAACAAAATCAAGAAGGTGCTTGTATTTATAATGTTCGTGACTCAGAAACAGGTACAACCTTTCCTACTGTTTTTGTCAGGAAAAACAAAGCAATTGTGACTTTTTATCCTGATGCTACTCCCCAAGGGACAAAATGTAGAAATTGATACCGAGTTGCTGTCAAAGATAGAAATTTAGGGTGAGAGTAGGGAGTAGGGAGTGGGGAGTAGGAATTCGTTCCACCCAACCTACATTTATTTTTCTCTCTTACCTGTCACCTGTCACCTATTACCTGTCACCTATCACTGATACCCCTTCCAAGGAGTAACTTCTAGTTTGCCATTAGGATTAAACACTACTTGGTAATGCGCTAGAGGTTCTTGGTTGTTTGGTGCTGCGCCATTGGAACCATAAACAGATTGAAACATATTGGGCAATGGCGTTTCACGGAAATTATCAAAGGCGACTTGATTTAATGGTTCATAATCAGCAATGATGCCATCTTTATTGACGGCGACTCGATAGCGTAAATCTTTGGTGTAGCTGGGAGTCCCTTTCCAATTTTGGCGAATTGTGTTGTACAGCTTTTGGTTTAACTCTTTAACTGTGTTAGCGTCTGTAATTTTCCGACCTACTACCTGTGGTGTACCAGCATAACCGCGCCAAGGGCTAACTTCTAACACACCTTTGCTGGTAAACACTACTTTAAATTGGGCTATGGGTTCATTATTAATTGCCGAACGTTTTGCCGGGTTGTAAAGCAGTTTTGGTAACGGGGTGAAATTGATTCCTTCGTTTGACCCTTGATTTACTGCCTTATAACCAACGATCGCACCATCACCAGCTACACCTACACGATAAACTAAATCTTCTTTGACTGTCGAGCGATCGCTCCAAGCCGGGTCTATTTGATTCCACACCTGACGATTTAAAGCCCGTAGTTGAGATGGGTCAGTAATTTCGGCTGTTGTATTTAATAGGGCTTCTAAGTCTGTGGTTGGGGGTGCTGTAGCAGCTGTAGTCGGAGTGGCTGTCGGTGTGGCGCTGGCTAGGGGAGTTGTTTCTGCGGTGGGGGTAGGAACAGCAGTCGTAGTTGGTGTCGGAGTGGCGCTGCTTTGGGTTTCTGGTTGCGGTTCTGGTGTGCGGACTTGGGGGGGTGGAATCAAACTAAAAGCCACAGCTGCAACGGCTACACTCGCAACTCCAATACTGGCTGGTACTGCTTGTTTGATGACAACTTCACTAGCACCACTGTAGCGTCGGGGTATTGGTTGTAACTCTAGGGCTAACTCCGGGAGTGTTTGGGTATCGGCAAAAAATTGATCTACTGCTTCTACTAAATCAAACAACTGCACCGTGTTCATATCAATTTGAATCGGTGATTTATTTTGCTGAGAACCCAACACTTCGGTACTGCTTTCAGCATGAACAATTAGCCGATGACGGTTATGGTCAATTTTTTGGAGTTCTACTAATTCTGAGTCTTGGTTATGGGCTTGGGGGTTGGGTACATTGCTTAAAAATTCTTGTCCATAAGCACTTACAGCCCTCACCAAACTTTCAAAAAATTCTCGACCTCCAACTAGAGGCTGCTTATAACCAGATATATAGCATTCTACATTTACCAATATCGATAATTCTGGGCGGAGTTCTTGTAAATGTGCTGCCCTGGAAGCATCGCTTAAACCCTCTAAAAGCAACGTACAGTTAGGTAAACTGTATTTCCGTTGAATGTTCATTCCACTTCCCCATCAAAAAGACTAATCCAGAACCGTTGCATTCCGGCCGTACCAGTACAAAATAGAAGTTTTTCTAACAAATTAATTGCTAACTCATCCAATTTTTCATCAGAAGTTAATGCTAGTACTCCAGAGCGCCGCGCATTCATTCTGCTTTTAAAATGCACTCGGAAGCGTTCTAGGTAATTAGATAAACGTAAATTTTGTTCCAGAGGAATCTGTTTTTCATTCATTTGCTGATATATCATCAGCATTTGGCGGATGACCACGGTTAACCGCCGAGCAATGTAACAAGCAATAACTACTAAAGCCTTGGCTTCTATAATTGTTAATGGTCTGCGGATATTAGCGCGGCGCATGGGGTTAGAGCTACGCATCCGCCATAAATTTACCCGATTTTTAATGATTTCTTTTAAATCCAACTCTTCTGCAAAGGCCAAAATCGCTTCGGAACCACCAAGTTCTAAAGCTTCAATGGCCAATAAGATGAGGTCGATTTGTAGCCGAGTTCTGGGCGGACATCCTTGTCCTGCGATCGCCGGATCTGGTAACGTATCCAGAATCATGGGCGTTGATGCAGGTGCGGGACTGTTGAACGGCGTTATGCTCGCGGAGACATTCATTCTATAAATTACCTTGTGCGCTTCCAACAGACTAGATACACTAGTACAACTAAATTTAAGATAAGTAGCCAAAAAATAACATTAAACCTGTGGCAGTAGCCATAATACTTGACGTATACATGACTTAACTTGTTCTACTCCAAAGTTTGCATATACTTAAATTCCAGTTTTTACAGCATCAGTTCACCTTCTTGTATTGAGTACCATTCCATAATTTAAGCTTGGTGTAGATTCTCACTATCGTCAATGGATGATGATACTAGAGCCTCAAATCCAGCGTATGACATTATAGTGTACGATTTTTCAAGTCTGAAGTTTAAAGTATGAAGTCTGGAGTGGAAAATGCTAGATTTTCTTCTTCAGCCTCTCACCCCAGTATATTTCTGCTTAAAATTAAGCACCCATTACTGAGGAACAGAAAAACTCAACTACTCATTTCATACTTCACACTTCATACTTGACCTACTCCTTATTTTCTAACTGTTTATGGACTTAAAATCTCTAGTTCGTGAAATTCCAGATTATCCCAAGCCAGGTATTTTATTTCGAGATATTACTACTCTACTGCGCGATCGCGACGGACTGCGATACACTATTGACTTTTTTACGAAAAAATGCAATGAAGCGGGATTCCAAGCAGATTATGTTATCGGGATGGAGTCACGGGGATTTATTTTTGGCGCTCCTCTAGCTTATAAATTAGGCGCTGGGTTTATTCCCGTCCGCAAAAAAGGCAAGTTACCCGCCGCCGTTCACTCCATTGAATATCAACTAGAGTACGGGACTGACTGCTTAGAAATGCACCAAGACGCTTTACATCCAGGGAGTCGCGTTTTAATTATTGATGATTTAATTGCTACAGGTGGTACAGCTGGTGCAACCGCCAAGTTAGTCCAAAAGCTTGAATGTGAACTCGTAGGTTTTGGGTTTATTATCGAGCTACGAGATTTACAAGGGCGGAAACAACTCCCAGATGTGCCGATTATTTCGTTAATTGAATATTAGTCAATGGTCATTAGTCATTTGACTAATGACAAAGAACGAAGAACAAAGGACACAGGACAGAGGACAAAAGACAAATGACAGCTACAAAAATTTCTTTGGAGACCGGTCGAGATTGGCTAATTAGGCTAATTACGAGTGAAACTTTTATTTATGTGGTGAAACGGGTATTACAAGCGTTGTTTACCTTATTGTTGGCATCGGCGCTGTCGTTTTTCATCATCAAATTGTCTCCAGGAGATTATGTAGATACTCTGCGCCAAAATCCCAAAATTTCCCCAGAACGAATTGAGGAAATTAGGAGACAGTTCGGGTTAGATAAGTCTTGGCCTGAACAATATTTCTTGTGGTTGTGGCGGATATTTACCAAAGGGGATTTTGGTACCAGTTTTGTCTATCAGCGTTCTGTAGCTTCGCTGTTGTGGGAACGTGTACCGGCAACCTTATTATTAGCGATCGCTTCTTTAATTGTGACATGGGCGATCGCTATTCCTCTGGGCATTGTTGCGGCGGTGAAGCAAAATCGCGCTACAGACCGCATCTTACAAGTCATTAGCTACGCCGGGCAAGGCTTTCCTAGCTTTATCACGGCGTTATTTTTATTAATCTTTGCTCAATTTACCTCGCCTTTATTTCCAGTCGGTAGTATGACCAGCATTGATCATGCTGATTTATCCTGGTTCGGTAAAATTGTTGATATCGGCTGGCACATGATTTTGCCCACAATTGCCTTGAGTATCACCAGTTTTGCTGGTTTACAACGCATTACCCGTGGGGAATTGTTAGATGTTCTGCGTCAAGATTATATTCAAACAGCCCGCGCCAAAGGACTGCCAGAAAATCGCGTTATCTACGTTCATGCACTCCGCAACGCTATTAACCCCCTAATTACTTTGCTGGGATTTGAATTAGCCAGTTTATTAGGCGGTGCATTCATCGCGGAACAGTTCTTTAACTGGCCTGGTTTAGGGAGATTAACCTTACAGGCAGTTATCGCTAAAGACCAATACTTAGTTATGGCGAGTTTGGTGATGAGTGCGGTGCTGTTGAACGTCGGTAACTTACTCGCAGATTTAATGTTAAAAGCAGCCGATCCTCGAATTAAGTTAGATGCTTAAATAATTTAGTCAATGGTCATTCGTCCTTTGTCAATATGCTTTCCGACGTTTATTATCTAGTGCGTTCCAAAACAGATGGTCGTTATTTAACAGCACGTCCCAACTCAGAAGAGTTAGGTTACATATTACTGTTTCGAGAAAATTTTGATGCTTTAAGCTATCTCAATACTCATGCAGCAGAGGTAGCAAACCGCTTTGCTGTGGAGTCTCTTCCAGGTAGCCAACTCAGCAGCTTGCTCAAACGCTGGGGGTTTCTTGGAGTAGCGATTGTTACTGACCCTCTGTTACCCAAAGTAGAATTTTTACAGCATGGTTGAGTAGAGTCATTGGTCATTTGTCATTCGTCATTGGTTAATGGTCAATAACACCAAGCTCTCCCCTACTCCCCTGCGGTCTTTTGCTAGAAATTAAAATCACCTTCTCCGAGGGGGAGTGGGTGTTTTTTGAAACGAGGCTATCAGCAAACAAACAATACCTATACTGATAAATGAATCGGCAATATTAAATACAGCAAAATTAATCAAACGTAAATCTAAGAAATCTACTACATAGCCTAAAACAAAGCGATCGATACCATTGCCCATCGCCCCGCCTAAAATTAAACCATAACCCAACTGATCCCAACGACTGAGCATTGAGCCGAACAAACCCAAGGCGATTAATACTAAACTTACTCCTAAAGATAACCAGCGTAACCACTCCACCTTGCCACTGAATAAGCTAAAAGCTGCACCAGTGTTCGTCACATAAGTAAAGTGAAATACCCCTGGGATGAGTGGTAATGTATCTCCTAATTTAAAGGTTTGGACGACCCAATATTTAGTCAGTTGATCTAAGAAAAAAGCAGTGAAGGCAGCAATCCAAAACAGGCGATTTTTTAAATTCATAGTGAGTTAATTCAGCGTCATTAGTCATTGGTCATTAGTCATTAGCTTTTGACAAAGGACAAATGACAATGGACTAATAACTAATAAAACATTAAATGGCGTAATAAATAAGCTATTGAGGTAACAGCACAAACTACAGCTAATTGTCCTGGTACTGTAAACCAAGAGTATTTCAGAATTGCTTGGATTAAGGAGAGATTTTCTGTACCTTGCCACTGAAAAAAGTAACTCATGGTCAAATAAGTAATACCGCAGAAGTGAATGGTTAACAAGCCACAAATACAACTAAATGCCAAAGATTCTAGTTTTGGTCTGGCTTGAAATGCTAAAAATCCACAAATCCACGCCCCAGGAATAAAGCCTAAAAGATAGCCAAACTGGGACAGTCTGACATAACCTAGACCTCCACCTTCGGAGAATACAGGCAATAAAGTTAACCCCATAACTAAGTACGCAATTTGTGAGAGCGCCCCAGCATTCTGCCCTCCCAAACAACCTACCAGTAATACGGCACCAATTTGAAAGCTAACACCTAAAGAAAAGGTTTGAATTCCATGTTGAGTCCAACTCCAAGGCCAGGTGATACTATATGCTTCCAAAAATGTGCCACCCATTGTTAGGAGTAAGCCAATCATAGACCATAATAATTGAACGGTTCCCACAATATCTGTACTTTCAGCTATGAATCTCTTAAATATGCTCAAAGACGGTAATTTTTAGGTTGTAAGTAAATTAACTGGAATATTTTTAGCCTCAAGAACTATGCTTAATCAGTTTTAGATCCCCGACTTCTTAAAGAAGTCGGGGATCTAGTTGTTCACCAATAATTTAGGACTTCTGGTAAATAGTTGAGGATTAGGTACTCAGAAAAATTTCCCCATCATCCTCGGTTTTTTGCAAGTTTTTACTACTTCAAAGCAACTTCGATGCTGGCTACAGAAACTTCTTTCGTTGCTGGTTCAAGGGTAACTTGATTATTTGCTGCTGATGCTTTCCACCACAAGGTAATCGCGGGGGTAACACCTAAAACTAAACCCAACAATACGGGAATGGAGAAGCCAGCCGCCAAGCTCATGACTGTAGCAAAACCAAAGTTACTTAAGTAGACTACTAAAGGTAGATTTAGTTGCGATCGCTCAAATTTAATTGGCTGATTTTTCCACAACAATGCTGCTACTGTCATGAATACTGCACCAGTACCTAACCAACCAGCAAAGTTTTGATAAGGCATCCCAAAGAAAGCGCCTGGTTGTTGCCAATACCAGAAGGGTAGGGTAGTTTGGCTCATGGCTGGGTCAAGCACAAAATCCCAGGAGGTTAGCAGCAAAGAACCCAAGCCAATTGCGCTAATATGCCGCCACAAGCTTGGTTTTGTATCTACTTCTAAGCCTGCACGAGCTAACAAGTAAGATACACAGCCTAAATAAAACCACGATAAGGGAATTGTAAAGGGAACTAAACCAGCAATTTTATATCCCAAGCCGCTTAAATATTGATAGTGACCAAAAGGAAAGCCTGTACTGGTTCCCAATAATTCACTAGTTAAAGAAATTAATACAGCAGGCAGCAGAAATGCCACAGCACGACCCACACCCAATGTCCGCGAGGCATATAACAATACGGCTGCTGCACCCAAAATCATATAAACTACACCGCCACCAGCCATACTCCACTGCATAGCAGTTTGTCCAAATTCAGACAAGTTCAAAATGAGTTCGGCATTGGGTACAACCAATAATATCCCTACTAACCCAAACACCATTGACACAATATGACCGATGAGGCTTACACGCTCAACGACAACAAGCTGTTTCATGACAATTCCTTAATCAGATGTGATACTTTGCTACTCTGCTGCTAACAGTTTACAAATGTTTACGAAAATATTTAACTAGTTTGTACTGTAATTCTTGGGAAATTTAGAAAATTTGCGGACAGACTATTGATTAGGTTTGGCAAAAATAGGATGATAAACATATAGTCTAAGTCATTCTCGTCAAAATATACCCAAACTAACCCAGCTTTCTGAAAGAGAGCGATCGCCTTTACTCCCGCCAGCATCACAACTCCTACAAGTATGGCTAAAAGCCAGATGAGCAACACCGCAGGAGATTAGAGTCAAGGCTTTTGTGCTTTACCCACTGATGCACCCATATCAAAACCAAGTAGTTGATTATGATACATCAGAAATCAGAATATGCTTTCTATCTAGCTTTGATGACTCAAGCTGTATAGTTTACTAACTGGTAATCTGCTGTATCAGTTAAAGTTTTTGGTTATGGAAAATTTATTTAAAGCATCACTTTACTTATTCATAACAAGGGCAACTTATGTCTATTTTCAAAAACCTTCCTTGGACATCACTATTATTAGTCCTGATTAGTTATAGTACCCTGGGCTGGGTGTTATCAGAAGCACACATGCCTTTATCTCTTTGGATAGTCATCGTAGTTGGGATATTAGTTTTACTATCAAGTTTAGCCATTCCCTTTTTAGCAATGGCTAATTATTCTAGTGTATTTTTTGAGTCGAGCATCAAAACTTTTTTTATTGCCGTGTTTGGGGCATTTTTATTTTTCCTGATGGTTGCTTGGTTTCGCCTCTTTCTCGACACCTTACTGATTATTGCGGCGGCAATCTTAGCAAAAATTGATTTTTACACAGCCGGATTTAATGGCAGGTCAGCTTTTTTAATTACATCCTTATTTTCATTGGTAGGTATAGCTTGTGGCGCAATCCTGCATGAAGAACTTGCTATGTATACATCTATGCGATAAATAAATGAGGGTGGAAGTGACCAACCCTCATTTATTTATCAACTATTCTGGCTAATGAATCAAATTATCAAGCATTTAGCTGGCTACGGCTTCTGCGGGTGCAGCGACTGGATAAATGCTAACTTTTTTGCGAGATTTGCCTTTTCTTTCAAAGGTGACAACGCCATCAATTAAGGCAAACAAAGTGTCATCACTACCGATACCTACATTGTTACCAGGGTGAAATTTTGTGCCACGTTGACGTACAAGAATATTACCTGCACGCACAACTTGACCACCAAAGCGTTTAACACCTAGACGCTGGGCATTAGAATCACGACCGTTGCGTGTACTACCTGTTCCTTTCTTATGAGCCATAATTTCCTTG
The DNA here is from genome assembly GCF_014697615.1 of Nostoc sp. FACHB-280. Classification (GTDB taxonomy): domain Bacteria; phylum Cyanobacteriota; class Cyanobacteriia; order Cyanobacteriales; family Nostocaceae; genus Nostoc_B. The sequence goes on from NZ_JACJSD010000054.1 coordinate 14,089, forward strand.
TTATGCTTATTTTTCTATGATTCAGCAGTGGTTTCCGCAGAGGAATCATCAGCTACAGCCGCCGCTTCAGATGCTGTAAATACCTGACCATTAAGAGTAATGGAGTTAATTAACAGTCTGGTAATTTCTTGGCGATGACCCCGTTTTTTACGGGTTTTCTTCTTCGGCTTCATTTTGTAGACCAGAACTTTGCGGCCTCGGAAGTGGCGCAATACAGTTCCTTCTACAGTTGCCCCAGATACTAGAGGCTGACCGATACTGAGTCCACCATCATGTTGTACTAGTAGTACAGAATTTATTGTAACTTTTTCGTCTGGTTGGGCAGTTAGCAGTTCAATGTCGTAAAAACGACCAGGCTCAACTCTAACTTGTTTACCACCAGTTTCAATAATTGCGTAGGTCATTAAATTGTCCTTGGAGTTGCCGTACAGGTAGCTAACAAAAATCTCTTGTAGAGAAAGCGATATACCTGAGCTTGATGAATCGCTGTGGTTAGCCTTTGTGGTGTGTCTACCTGATCCGAGCAGGAATGAGACAGACAATCTAAAATCATAATTTATTTATAGGAATAACGTCAATATAAATATGCACCAAGGTTGTCTGTAGACAATTGGGTAAGGGTTTGAGTCAGTAATTGATTTTTCGTTTTATTGCGGAAGTTTTATGGTATGTGAGAGTCAGTTGAGTAAATTTACAGATTATTTTTTTATAATTTGCGTAAAGTTGGTGAATATGGCTGAAGTTAATAGTGACACAGAACAGCACCAACAAAATCTGAGCGGAAGATGTCACTGCTCAGATTTTTCCCTTGATTATGGTGATTTTGGAGTTATTTAAAGATTAAATCTAGCCGTTGCTGACTAGTTTGGAGTGCTTCGGTTGGCGAAAGTTTACCCAGTAACACAGCTTCTACTGCCCGTCCGATACTATCGGAAATGCGATTGTAACCAGGAAAAATCGGGCGACTACGGCCATACTCTGCCTGTGTTAAAAAAACTTTTAACTCTGGTATTTTCTCGATAAATTCTTGATATTTGGCACTTTGGCGAGATTTTAAATTAATTGGTAAATAACCTGTTCCGAGAGCTAATTCTGTTTGAAAATCAGCACTCATGGCATATTCCGCAAATTTGAAGGTTGCTTTTTGGCGTTCTGGCGTGGTTTTGAATAAGAAGAGGTTTTCACCACCAATATTTGTAGCGGGCTTTTTGTTCACTGGCAGGGGAAACACCCCAAAATCAACGTTAGTAGCTTGAAATTGGCCTAAATTCCAAGGGCCATTGATTTGCATTGCAACTTTACCCGATAACAAGGGGTCTGTTTCATAACCTCGTTCTGGGGCAGATAACATTGTGGAACCGTCTGTAATTAAGTTACGCCAAAATTGTAAAGCTGCGATCGCCCCTGCATTTTCTGTTAATCTCACACCTGCGGGATTTTGGGCATCACCAGTCACCAACTCACCGCCACTACTCCACATAAATGGCAACCAACTAAAAACTGTAAATTCCCCTTTACCCAAGGGCAGAAACATTCCATACTGGTCTATCTGTCCGTCATTGTTAAAATCGCGGGTTAATTTTTGGGCAACTTGGCGAAATTCTTGCCAATTGTGTGGAAGTTCTGTAATACCTGCCGCTTTAAATAAACTTGGACGGTAAAAAATGCCGAGGTTATTGGTAGCAAAGGGAACTGACCATAACTGGCCTTTGTATTCCATTGCCGCATATAAGGTTGGGTCAATTTCGTTTTTAACTGGGGAATTTGCCAACATCTCATCTACAGGAATTAGCGCCCCTAGTTCTACCAATTGTCCAGCAATAGTTGGGTTGTACCACAATAAATCCGGTGGGGCATTACCAACAACAGCAGCCAAAATTTTTGGTGTTTGCTGATCTTGTTGCCCAATGTATAAAGATTCGACTTGAATATCTTTATGGGTTTGGTTAAATTTATCTACCAACTTTTGTAAGACATCTCGATTTGGTGGTGGATTCACCCCATGCCATAAAGTAATATGAGTAATCTTACCTGCTTCTACTCTAGAACGCAGAGTTTGACATCCACTTAAAGCAACTATACCTATGAGCAGTAATAGAAGTGATTGCTTAAGATATTGCGGCAATTTCTTTTTTCTGCGCCTAAATGTGCGATTGGTACGCAAAAATCTTGCCAAAACTCGCTGGAGAAGAGGAATCATTAATTTAACAGGGAATAGCAACTCTTGAAGAATGAAAGTTAAATTTCTATACTTCATACTTCAGACTTCACACTTCATACTTCACTTGTATATCCTAATCTTTGGAGATAGCGGAAATAGTTACGAGTTATGGCAGGTCATAGTAAATGGGCTAATATTAAGCGCCAAAAGGCTGTAGTGGATGCTAAAAGAGGAAAAACTTTCACGCAGTTATCGCGGGCTATTATTGTGGCGGCGAGAAATGGTGTACCAGATCCGGCGGGGAATTTTCAACTACGTACAGCGATTGAAAAGGCGAAGGCTGCGGGTATCCCCAATGATAATATTGAGCGAGCGATCGCTAAAGGTGCAGGTACATTTAACGGCGATAATCACACTTTAGAAGAAATTCGCTACGAAGGTTACGGCCCTTGTGGTGTGGCAATTTTAGTTGAAGCCTTGACTGATAATCGCAATCGCACGGCGGCTGATTTACGGGTGGCTTTTAGTAAAAACGGCGGAAATTTAGGTGAGACTGGTTGCGTTAGCTGGATGTTTGACCAAAAAGGCGTGTGTGTTGTGCAGGGTGTGGTTGATGAAGAACAGCTTTTAGAAGCATCTTTAGAAGGCGGCGCTGAGTCTTATGAAATGACCGAAGATGAAACAGCGGAAGTATTCACCGAGGTGGCTAATTTAGAAATTCTCAACAAAACCCTGAAAGACAAAGGTTTTAAAGTCACTGATGCCGAATTGCGCTGGATTCCCAGTAATAATGTAGAAGTTACAGATTCTGAACAGGCGCGATCGCTACTCAAGTTAATTGATACTCTAGAAAGCTTAGATGATGTGCAGAATGTCACATCTAATTTTGATATGTCAGAACAGTTGTTGGCTGTAAGTGTTGTTTAAATATCTATCTAGCAACTTGGTAGTAAACAGTTTGTCATTTTTGCCCAATTTGACACAGAAAATTTATATGCAGAACAAAATAATGACACACTACTTTGCGATAGTTTTGTTTGTAAGTTACTAATGAGATGTCCATTCTCGCTAAGTAATTAGCTTCAAGGTTAATCTGGCTTTAGTCTTCTCAAATTAAAAGATGTTTTCCATCTTCACCTGCATTTTCGAGAAGACTAATTAGCCATTTCTCCAAATAAAACTTTACAGGAGGCTATAGCTATAACTCAAAAAATCTAAATTTTTGTCCAACTACTAGATTCCTCAACGAAAATATTTTCCAGGTATTTTATTAATTTGTTTCTATACTATTTTGCCCTGTACCATATCATAACTGCTGTAAATCACAGCAGTTTTTTTATGCTGATACGAACTTCAAAATTCACATAAAATCCATATCAACAACAAGCAAATGACATAAGTAATTGGCATATTTAAATCATCAACTCATCGAGCAGATATTAGGAAATAAAATGAAAAACCTCATCAAAGTTTTAGTACTAGCTTTAGCAGTTTCTTCACCTCTTGCTGTGATTACACCTGCTGTTCATGCGGAAACAACATCTAATACTAAAACAGCACCTTTGACTAAAACAGAGACTGCTAAAATTCATCACAAAGCTGCAATTACTAATAGTAAGAGTCAAGTAAAATCATCTAATGTTAAACATACAAAACACTTAAAGCATCACAAGCATCACAAACATACTGCTACAAATTTAACTAATAAATCTACTACTGCTGCTAACAAAGCTCACAAATAATAGTTCTGCATAGATTTATATCTTCTCAAATTTCTGGAAAGGTAATTACTTAGGTTGACACTCGCTGATATCTACAGATAACAGCGAGATTTTTTTATAATTACTGGTTTTAAATTTTTGTCTCAATTGTTGGTTCTTGATACTTGACTCCGCGTTTTGTATGACGGGAATTAGCCACAATAGGATACACAACAGAACGTAAGCGATTAATTGCACCAACAGGACGATGCACCGCTAAACCATTTCCTGGCGAGAACCGGAGATTTTCACCAAAGTCATTTTCTAGGGGAGAATTGACTTTTTGATGTTTCACTGTCAGACAACCAATTGTAAAAAAGGGTGATTCTTCTTCACTCCAAACAATGGTGGAATCATCAACAGACATTTCTGGTTTTGTTTGAAATTGAATTTGAAAATCCCAAGTATATTCTGCATCTGGCTGGGCTAAAGCTTGCATAATATCTTCTCGGTAGTAGTTATCCTCTGCACCGGAAGTTTTGACACGTTGAAGCTCACTTTCTGGTCTCGACTCTAAAGGTAGTGGTTGATGAGGTGCTTGACTAGAAACCGGAACAAACCCATATTTAATGACTGCTGGATATTCTACAGGAAATCGACCTGGTTGGGATGGGTCAAAATCTGATTTGAGTCCCACAGCATAAGCTGAAGCACTCCAATAACGTTCTGTGAGTAAACTTTTAGGAAACCGTTTGAAACTGGTTTGTAAAAGAGTAGCTTCGTAGGGATGTAACTTGAGCCAGATTAACACCAACAGCCTAAAAAGTGGAAACAACCCAGCTCGATAAATTGTCAAAAAGAAGCTGTAGAAGTCTTTAATAGTTCTCACAAAAAAGACATCATGATTATGAACAATAATGTCATGGGTGTGTAACTCATGACTGTGGGGTATTCGTTCTCCTTCGACACCGATAACTTTAATTGCCATTGAGCGCGTATCACCTTCATAATCATTTTTGACAGAAAAGGCTCCACTGGCAAATCTTAACCACACCGGATATTGTTTTGCTTGAGCAAATAAACCTTGTTTGAGGGAAATACCTTGAATTTCAGCCTCAGTTAATGCAGTACGTTGACGCAATTCTTGTTTAATTGCGGCTTCATCAAAGTCAAAAATTTCTAAAGTACCTTGAACAGCAGCATGGGTTTTAGAGTGAGTGTCTCGCTTGGCAATTTTTTGCTTTTCGCCCTTGTACAGATTATCCATATTCTTTTTGACTAGCTCACTCATCAGAGCGCAGTACTTAGCTTCTTCTTGTTCTGGATATTCAGTAAATAGTTTCATTTTGCAGTTGCTAGATAAGTAGAAGAATTAAATTAAAACATGAGAGTTTTAGATCCCCAACTTCTCAAAGAAGTCGGGGATCTGGTTGTCTCTATCAATCAAACTCAAATTAACTATGCTTTGTGGAGGTCAAAAGTAACTTTATACTTTTTACCCGATGACGGAACATTGCGATTCACTAAATCTGATACTGTGTTGGTAGTTTGATAAATTTCCCAACCGATAGGCGACAGCGTATTTTGATTGAAGATTTTTGGTGATAATAAAGGATTAGTCAAAGCTTGGGAAAAAGCATCAATCCCAATTAACCTTGCGACTAACGGAGGAATCGTAGAATTTTGTCGCACATCTTCTGCATAAAGTCCTACAAAGAACTCAATATTATCAACGTGACCATAGAATTCTTTAAGTTTTTGTTGGGTAAATTCATCACCAGTAATTTGGTCAAAGCTGGTAACTCTGGGGAACCCACACAATTCTCGATAATCGTTGTAGCTGGCTAATTGTAATTCTCTTCCGAGTCTGATGGAAGGTAATTCAGCTAGTTCAACCAAGATATCAGGTGTGTTAAATAAACCAATTCTTGTCCCTGCTTGGGAACAAGTTTCTTCCATTAATGAGCCTAACCCTTGGTCAATTAATATTTTATTGTTCCAGAGAGTTTCGACAACATGAGTGGGTTTACCGTTACAAACAAATTTTTCAGGAATTGCACTATGCCAACGATAAACAAAGTCAAATTCAATAGCCATGTGATTGGTACGATACCAACTTTCTTTGGTAAAAGCCTCTGGATCAGCAAATAGTTTAAAGTGATAAGGAGTGATGTGGTTAATGTACTCTTCCATAATAATTTTGAGAATAATTGCCATGAGAATATTTCTGGCAGTTTGGAAGAGACGTTCATCATCCCAGGCAGGATAATTCTTAGCTAAAATATCACACAGACGATTGTGTTCGCGCAGACAAAGAACATTGAGCATAACATAGCCAATTTGAACATTGGCTCGTTCTACACCCATCGCAAACATATATTGTTTTTTATCTGCTGGCTGTCTTTTTTCATCATTAATGGGTTCATAAAGTCCAGCAAATTGTGGGTCTACTATACCTTGTGCTGGGTCAGAATAATAAAATAGGGGGTATTCTTCTTCTACTCCGTCTTGGCGTTTGAGTTTTTGAGTTTTGAATTTACCGCCTTCAAAGCTTCTTAAAAGATGTGTTTGCTTTCTGGTTAAACCATAAACATTACACAAGTCAATTTCATGGTTGGATGTATTTTTTAATTTGTTTTGATGATCGATGCGGAGGAAACTATCGGTAAACCACTGTACCCAATAGGGAAACAGCATCGTTGATTTGCTAGAGTAAATAGTCTGACCGTCTCGTTTGCGGAATAAAACAGCTAAGTCTTCAACTTTGGGGAGGTTTTCTGGCGTGTTGAGTTTGGGATCTGGTGGTAAGTGTCTGCCTGTATAAGTGCGATCGTTGAGTGATTCCCAGGAAGTATAAGTATCAGTTTTTTTATTTCTATCTGTATCAGGAATATGCTTATCTAGTGTCATCATACTGTAGGGATTGGGACGAGTGGGAATTTTGTAGATGAGACTATTGAGCAATGCTTTATTTACTTTTCTTTTGATAGATTCATTACTTTGAAGTAATCCCCAAACGCCTTTAAAATGGGTTAAGACAAATGTTTGAATTTTGTTGTTTAAACCATCTCTGGATGTGTCTCTTTTACCAGCCATAATAATTACCTCTGTATTGATTACTAGTAAAATCAAAAATGCCAAAATTGGAAGTTAATCTAATAGTTTGGCAATAATCTTTTGTAAATTTTTGGGGCGATAGTCTTGGCGGACTTTTAAACGATTGATTGTGCTGTCGTGTAGTTCTTCAATGACATCGCCGACATCCCGTAGCTTGATTCCTGCTAATTTAAAAAATCCAGGGTCATTCTTAAATTCACATTTATAATTGGGGTTGATTCCTGTAGGAATGACGCTTGTATCAAATTCCAGTCCCAGTCCTAAATCAGCCACGGAATCAATCATCCACTGCAAGGCTGCATCAGATAAGCCGCTATGTTCTTCAGTTCCACCTCCAACGCAACCATGTTCACCCGGAAACCATTTTTGAATTACCCGTTGGTTTGTGGCTTCAGGATGGGGTTTCATGGGGGTAACATCAAAGATTTCCCGAATTTCATCAATGGCCATTGCGTGCAGTGCATTTTGGATATCTTTGTTTAATGTGGTGTCGTGGAATCTGTAACGCTGATTCAGTTGGTCGTGGAATTTTTTGAAGGCGGCTAACGCAGGAATTCCCAGCGCCCCAACGGTGTCAAAACAACCAATTAAAGTGATCGGAACGCGATCGCCATAAGTTTTCCGATAATCTACAGCTTCTTGATCTTTGGGCTTGATATTGCGTTTCCGATAAAGTTCGTAAGCTTCATGGGCTTTGGTGATATGCGGTCTGTCTAGCAGACCGGAACAATAAATCATTCCTGCTAGACTTCTGACTGTGTAAGCACCACGACTAAAGCCAAATAAATAAATTTCATCACCAGGAATATAGTTAAGCACCAAAAACCGATAACAGTCTTCGATATTTTGATCAATGCCTAATCCCGTTGCTCCACCTAAAATCTTTTGATTTTCGGTACCAATTCCCTCATCATAAAATACAATCTGCGGAACTCCGTCATTTGCAGTTGGTTTCACTGATTGAGCCAGTTTCACAACATTGCTGGGGTAGGCACTCGTTAACTGTTGCCAAGTTCCATCACAACAAATTACAAGACGTTTCATTATTCTGTTTTTAAGTCATGAATTAGTTTGAGCGTGGAAAAAATGTCAAACTTTAACTCATAATTGATAAGTTAAATTAAGACTTATTAAGCATGTAAATTATGTTCTATCAATAACTAAAATTGCCATACGCCAGACTACAAACACTTTATTAATTCAGCAAGTATTTGTACAATAAATTTACTTTTTCTCTATTAGAAGCGGACAGTTAAGACATTTAAGACATTTAAGCCAAGTAAATTAGTTAGAAAAATTCATGAATTAATGATGGGTGTTGATGGCAGGATTGAGAATTGAGGTTTCAACTTGCTCTATGGGGGGCGATCGCGTAAGAATAATAATTAGGATGGCTTAATTTATCTTAACAATGACGCTAACGCAGTTTACTCAAACTACTTACCTTCAGCAACCCGCAACAGACAAACGGGGATACGACTATGATTTGGTGATTGTCGGCGGTGGAATTGTTGGGTTAACCCTAGCCGCAGCTTTGAAAGATTCTGGCTTGAATATTTTGCTAATTGAGGCGAAGGTAACATCAGCATCTGTAGCCAAAGGGCAAGCTTATGCAGTGCATCTGTTATCAGCACTGATTTACCAAGGTATTGGCATTTGGGACAAGATTTTACCCCACATTGCTAAATATCGTCATGTGCGGCTTTCTGATGCTGACTATCCTGATGTGGTGGAATTTGACGCAGCAGATATTGGTAGAAGTTCGCCAGAGTTAGGTTACGTGGCGGAACACCAAGCTTTGTTACAGCCATTGCAAGAATTTGTCCAGAAATGCCCGAATGTGAATTACCTTTGTCCGGCTGAGGTTGTGAACACGCAGCATCAGCAGGATATAGTGGCAATTGATATCAAGATTTCTGAGCAGATATACACAGTCCGCAGTAAATTATTGGTGGCGGCCGATGGATCGCGATCGCCGATTCGCCAAGCTGCGGGAATCAAAACTCATGGCTGGAAATATTGGCAGTCTTGTATAGTGGCTTTTGTCAAACCAGAAAAACCCCACAACGATACTGCTTACGAAAGATTTTGGCCGAGTGGCCCGTTTGCGATTTTACCTCTGCCGGGGAACCGTTGCCGCATTGTCTGGACAGCACCCCACGAAGAAGCGAAGGCTTTGTGTGCTTTGGATGATGAGCAATTTTTGGCAGAACTTAGCCGCCGCTACGGTGATCACATGGGTAAATTGGAGTTACTTGGCGATCGCTTTGTCTTCCAAGTCCAACTGATGCAAAGCGATCGCTATGTCCTCCCCCGCTTAGCCTTAGTTGGTGATGCAGCCCACAACTGTCACCCCGTTGGTGGACAAGGTTTAAACCTTGGTATTCGAGATGCAGCCGCCCTCGCCCAAGTTATCCAAACAGCCCACAAAAAAGGCGAAGATATCGGTAAAATTCAAGTCCTCAAACGCTATGAACGCTGGCGAAAACTGGAGAACCTGACAATTTTAGGGTTCACCGATTTGTTAGATAGAATGTTTTCTAACCAAATCCTACCTTTGGTAGCGGTACGGCGTTTGGGTTTATGGTTAATGCAGCGTGTCCCAGTGTTAAAAGTATTCGCCCTCAAACTAATGATTGGCTTAAAGGGGCGGACTCCACAATTAGCGCAAAGATTTTAATCTTAGAAACGTTGCGGCAATGCAACGTTTCTAGATATACTGTCTTGTTTCCTCTGTTTGTCCAGTTGTACTATTTCTCAAGTTAACCTCTATTACAAGGTGAAAAACCTTTGAATAAATTATCTCAAATGTAGCGATCGCGCTTGTGATCCCCAGTAAAGTTGCCAGAATTTTGATTCTGACTTAGTAGGAACTTTGATATATTCTGCTTTAGAGTGAGTAACACTCAAAGTTTTTAGGTAATACTGAAAAACCTGCCAAAATGGCAACCTAACTCTAATTAACTGCGCTAAATTTATAAAAGATAAACGACTTCAAGGGTTTTGTTATCAGGGTCTACCTAGCAAATGAAATACCGAATTCATTGTTGATTGCTATATATATTTAATAGCAAATTATAGATATTTAATTTGAAAAAATAGATGAATGAATCAGGCTTCACATTTGCTGCAACCAGGATTCAAAATGTATAGACATTGCCATTTTCGCACAACTTAGCCCCCTAAATAAAAAGGCAATGTTTGTACATAATCCTGGACGCTACAGCAGCAAATGTTGAGTGGGAGAATGAGGCGATTGGTATGCCTCCTCCCACTCTTTTTTTATGGAAGTAGTTATGGCAGGAGGAAAAGTTTTATTATTCCCAGCATTCAAGCTTTCTAACTACCGCTATAACCAATTCAAAATCCACCATTCTGCTGTCGTTTACCTCTACCTATAATCGCTGCCAAGTTAGTTCTTTCGTAGTTTCATCCCAATGCCAGCGTAATAAATTAGCAGGTTGCCCTGGAGAAATTACAGGCAAATTCATGGCTTTTCTGGGGGCATTTGTAGCTAAAGCGATCGCTCTTTCTACATCACAAATTCCCCATTTCAAAAGGTTCTGTACTCCCACGAATAACGGTAAAGTCGTGCCTGTTAATGTCCCATCTAGTAACCGGGCTGTACCGTGTTTAACTTCAATGTGGCGGCTATCCCAAGGATATATCCCATCAGGTAGCCCCAAAGGCGCTAGGGCATCACTGACTAAGAATAGTTCCTGAGTCGCCCGCAAAAGAATTTTTAGCATGGTTGGCGCGACATGCTGCCCATCGGCAATCAAACCACACATAACATTGGGATTGGTAATGGCGGCCCCTAATAATCCCGGTTCGCGGTGATGCAATGGTGGCATAGCGTTAAAGGCATGAGTTACCATCGTTGCACCCAAATCAAAGGCTTGTTGGGCTTGGTCGGCAGTTGCCTGAGAATGTCCTAAACTGACTGTGATCCCCAAAGAACGCAAATATGCTATGACTTCGCCGCTGGGATCTAATTCTGGTGCTAGGGTAATAATTTTGACAATCGAGGCATAATTGCTTAACACCCGTTTAACTTCCTCAATTGTCAGAGGTAAGAGATATTCAGCTGGATGTGCGCCACGCTTGCCATAATTCAAAAACGGCCCTTCTAAATGTACACCGAGAATTTTCGCTCCAGTTGTGGAATGAGCAACAAAATCAGCAATAATGGCCAGCGATCGCTGAATATTTTCGATGGCAGTGGTGACTAATGTTGGTACATAAGCATCGACACCAGCATCCCATAAATATTGGGAAATTTTCGGCAACATTGCCGCGTTTTCTGGTGTTAGTTCGGTAAAGGCCAAGCCTAGCGCCCCATTAATCTGTAAATCAACACCGCCTAATGAAATCCAATCACCAGCTACATCCAATATTTGTAAATCCGGTGGTGGAATTCGTTTGAATACCGTACCCATTGGCAAGATTTGTTCAATCACACCTTCGTGATTCACTAAGAGCATCTGTAAATCTTGATAACCAGGTACACGCGCATTGATAATATCTACATTTGAAGCGATGGGTTTGTGTGTTGCTTGGGTCATCACCTTGGACTGAAAGTAGCTAAGTCTAAGTCTGACACGATTCTAAATCTCGCAATCAGCCTTTAATCGAAAATCCAAAATCCAAAATCAAAAATTCTATGTCTCCCCTTGTCGGTATTATCATGGGCAGCGACTCTGATTTGCCCACTATGAAAGATGCGATCGCAGTTTGCACAGAGTTTGGTCTAGAAACGGAAGTGGCGATAGTTTCTGCCCACCGTACCCCAGAACGGATGGTGCAGTATGCTCAAACCGCCCATGAACGGGGTATTAAGGTGATTATCGCCGGTGCTGGTGGCGCAGCCCATCTCCCTGGTATGGTAGCTTCTCTTACAGCGTTACCAGTAATTGGCGTACCTGTGGCTACTCGCAATTTGCAAGGCGTTGATTCTTTATATTCTATTGTCCAAATGCCCGCCGGTATCCCCGTGGCCACAGTCGCCATTGGTAATGCGAAGAATGCTGGGCTGTTAGCTGTGCAGATTTTGGCTACTCACCAACCAGAGTTATTCGCCAAAGTACAGCAATACCGCCAGTCTCTCTGTGAATTGGTGATGAACAAGCAAGCAAAATTAACACAGCTAGGTTATGAACAATATCTCAAAGAAGAACTTTAACCACAGGTTAAAAGAGTTAGGGGAGCAGGGAGCAAGGGGATAGTCTAAGACAGAGCTTGTACTCTACACCAGATGAACAAGCCAGTAGTTTACCGACCAACCAAATATTTCTGTGTAGACCTAGCTCTTGTGCCGGAGGCAGGAGGAATTGGGGAAATATTCTCCCCCTTGCTCCCGGCTCCTTGTCCTCTTCTCCCTGCTTCTTCGGTGATGATTGTCACTTCATTGGTTAAGTAACAGTTAATTAATTTTTTTTATAAAAATTTAATATTGTTTGAGAATTTTCTTGATCGAAGAGGATAAATCCATTACCTGTAAAGCATGTGGTTTTTGCTCTCATTATTTTTAGCGTAGTAAAAAACACAATCCCCAAAAAACAGTATCTAAATATACAGAATTACAGTTTTGATAAATAGAAAATCAGTCAAACAATTTTGGATTTTAGCGGTGAAATTTTAGATTGACAATTTTAGATTTTTTTGATCTAGTCTGAGGCAGGAGTTGTACTAAAAACAGTCCAGAATCCAAAATTTGAAATCTAAGAATTGGCACATTAAATTTACTTCTGAGTTCAGCAATTAAGCATATCGAGCAAAATAATTCAAGATTAAAGATTGGGTAAAGAAGACTTGACGGTTGCGGATAATACATAATAATTTCTTAAGGATAACAGCAAAAAATATTTACATTGGGTTTAGTGAAATTCCTAAACTCATCTTTGGGTTGTTTGGCTTTCTAGCGTGGAAACAAGTAGTTGAAAAATCTGGATCAAAAATCATTGCTTTTGACTGAGAGTATTAGCTTTTTGCTCTAGATGTTTTTCCTTTCAGGACGGTATGGAGGGTGAGGTTCAAATTCATGCAAAGACAACAATCAAAAACAAAAATCAGGCGATCATCGGCCAGAAATTACGCTAAAAGCACAGGATTTAACTCAAAAGTAAAGCAGTTAAACTTAGCAATTAAGCGGCTGTCTCCCAGTTGGCGAGCTTGTTTACCTTTAGCTTGTTTAATTGTTTTAGGATGGAGTTATGTAGCGGTTGCTCAAACTCCAGTGCCTGCGGGGCCAACAACAGCAGATTTAAAAATCGCACTTGATACATTATGGGTAGCGATCGCTGCCTTTTTAGTATTCTTTATGAACGCCGGTTTCTGTATGTTAGAAACCGGGTTTTGCCGTCAGAAAAACGCCGTTAACGTTCTCGCCAAAAACTTAATTGTATTTGCCTTATCGACCGTAGCATTTTGGGCGATCGGGTTTGGCTTAATGTTTGGTGATGGCAATGACTTCATCGGACTCAGTGGCTTATTCTTAGCAGGTGCAGACAATAGCCCTGCAACTGGCGATGCTTATAAAGGAGTATTTAGCGCCCTAAGTTGGACAGGCGTTCCTTTAGCTGCTAAGTTCCTATTCCAGCTAGTATTTGCTGGAACAGCAGCCACAATTGTCTCTGGTGCTGTTGCAGAACGGATTAAGTTTGTAGACTTTTTAGTTTTCAGCCTGTTACTTGTTGGTATTGCCTACCCCATCACTGGACACTGGATTTGGGGCGCTGGTTGGCTGGCAGATATGGGCTTTTGGGATTTTGCTGGTTCTACTGTCGTTCACTCAGTTGGTGGCTGGGCTGCATTGATGGGAGCCGCATTTTTGGGGCCTCGCATTGGGAAATATCAAGATAAGCAAGCAGTGGCTCTCCCTGGCCATAATATGAGCATTGCCACTTTGGGTTGTTTAATTTTGTGGTTGGGTTGGTTTGGTTTTAACCCTGGTTCTGTAATGGCTGCTGACCCCAATGCAATTACTCACATTGCTTTAACAACCAACATGGCAGGTGCAGTTGGTGGAATTGCTGCTACTGTTGTGGCTTGGGTGTACTTGGGTAAGCCAGACTTATCCATGATTATTAACGGAATCTTGGCTGGTTTAGTGGGTATTACCGCATCTTGTGCTTACGTCAGCATTCCTAGTTCTATTGTTATTGGCTTGATTGCTGGTATTTTAGTTGTTTTCTCTGTGCCATTTTTTGACAAACTCGGCATTGATGACCCAGTAGGCGCTACTTCAGTTCACCTTGTTTGCGGTATTTGGGGAACTCTTTGCGTTGGTTTATTTTCTGTCGGCCCTGGTGGTTATCCTTGGATGGTTGACTTAGCAGGTAAACCAGTCGGGCCACATGGTTTATTCGCTGGTGGTGGTTTTGGTACATTAATTCCCCAGATAGTTGGTATTCTCGCCGTTGGGGGAATGACTGTTCTTCTTAGCACCATCTTTTGGTTAGTGCTGAAAGCAACTTTAGGCATTAGAGTTACCAGAGAAGAAGAATTAGAAGGCTTAGATATCGGCGAACACGGTATGGAAGCTTACAGTGGATTCTTGAAAGAAGCTAGTCCTGGTGGTTTTTCGGAAGGGTCAAATTCTGGAGAAATTTCATCAGGTGGTGATTTACCAAGTACCCTGTAAGTCTCTAAATTTCTCATCTTATTGCTGACTACTATCCGCCCCTAGAATTTTTAGCGGGCGGTTTTTTTATTCAGAATCAGGTGATAAGTGACAGCTTATACCAATTCTATGCGAGGCTGCATTTAATCTTTTATCTCTTTTTTATTTGTGTTCTTTGCGCTCTTTGTGGTTCGTTCTTTAATTCAGTGTATCTTCATAGATAATTGGTATTACAGTTGACAGTTGTAGAGAGTAAATTTAATATTTGAGTTTTTGATCATGATGAAATCCCTAATATATTTTGTTTGGACTGGTTTATTTGAATTAGGAGGCTGTTATCTCATCTGGTTATGGTTAAAGCAAGACCAGTCATTTTGGTTAGGAATTTTGGGTGGAATTACTTTAGTTTTGTACGGTGTAATTTCTACTTTTCAACCTGCAAATTTTGGGCGAGTTTATGCGGCTTATGGTGGCGTGTTTATTGTTATGGCAATGCTTTGGGGTTGGCGAGTAGATAAAGTTACCCCCGATACTTACGACTTGATTGGGACTTTTATTGCATTACTTAGTGTTCTAATTATCATGTTTGCACCTCGGAATTAAGTGCAATTTCTCTTGTGAATTTTTCACTGATTATGTGGTAAAGATGCTAACTCAAACTACAGCGTTTTTAAAACCCTTACAGAAATAAGGTGACTAGAACAATAATGTAAAAATTTTATAGATACACATTAATTAATGTCTGAACAACTATCACAAGGATTATATTTTTGTTAATCTTTTAAAAATCAATTCGGTTGAGTATCTTTCACGACAAAAATCAGTTGCAAAACAGAATGAAATGTATTTAAGTATACATAAAATTTTGACTTCTGACAGAAGGGGACAGAAACAAGTGTTCAAGAAAGTTTTGACGATCGCGGTTCTTTCTATATTCCTGTTAGGATGGCCGCTCATGGGTAGTGCTTATGCTCAAACATCAGCAGCAACACCACCTGCGGCTGATACAGGAGATACAGCTTTTATGCTGGTATCATCTGCACTAGTTTTGTTGATGACACCAGGATTAGCATTTTTTTACGGTGGATTTGTGCGATCGCGCAATATCCTCAACACCTTGATGATGAGCTTTGTGTTGATGGCGATTGTGGGTGTTACCTGGGTTTTGTGGGGCTATAGCTTGGCTTTTGCACCAGGAAACGCGATTATTGGTGGTTTACAATGGCTGGGGTTAAATGGTGTCGGGTTAGAAACAACAAATTATCTCCAAGGTTCCGAACCACAAGATGTAGTTTCTTATGCTGGAACAATTCCCCATCAGGCATACATGATTTATCAAGCCATGTTTGCCATTATCACCCCAGCCTTGATTTCTGGTGCGATCGCGGAACGGATGAGTTTCCGTGCTTACAGTTTGTTTGTCTTGTTGTGGTCAACCTTTATTTATAGCCCTCTAGCTCACATGGTTTGGGCTAAAGGTGGATTCCTTGGCTTATATGGCGGTTTAGGCGCTCTCGACTTTGCTGGTGGTACAGTCGTTCATATTAGTTCTGGTGTATCGGCGTTAGTGGCTGCAATTGTTCTCGGCCCTCGCAAAACTCACCCCGACCGCCTCAGCCCGCCTCACAACGTACCTTTTATTTTATTAGGTGCTGGCTTGCTGTGGTTTGGTTGGTTTGGCTTCAATGCTGGTAGTGCTTTATCTGTTGCTAGTGGAACTTCCGGTGATGTAGCGACAAACCTAGCCACCACTGCTTTTGTTGCTACTAATACTGCTGCGGCTGCGGCTGCTTTGATGTGGCTGATTTTAGAAGCAACACTACGGGGTAAACCCACAGCTGTAGGTGCAGCCACAGGTGCAGTTGCAGGTCTGGTTGGTATTACTCCAGCCGCCGGATTTGTCACTCCGTTAGCAGCGATTTTAATTGGTTTTATTACCTCTTTTGTCTGCTTCTATGCGGTGAGTTTCAAACATAAACTGCAAATTGACGATGCCTTAGATACTTATCCTGTACATGGTGTAGGTGGTACAGTTGGGGCAATCTTGACTGCTATTTTTGCTACTACCCAGGTTAATTCCGCAGGTAAAGATGGTGTACTCAAAGGTAACTTTAGTGAACTAGGAGTAGAACTAGTAGCAATTGTAGTTGCTTATGTAATTGCCGCAGTTGGTACTTTTATTATTCTCAAAGTAATTGATGCTACCATTGGTCTCCGTGTTAAAGAAGAAACGGAAATTCAAGGTTTGGATATCAACGAACATGGTGAAGAAGGTTACAACTCTGAATTTGGTGGGGATAGACCTATTAATTAATTCCCCAGCAGTTTGCTCATCTTTGCCGATAGTGGTCAATGTAAAAGCAATTACTAAATATAGTGTGACTTTTGCGAACTAGCGGATAAAATTTGAGTCAAATTATTGGCAAATTTCGCTAGTCGTGACCACTTCTGTAAAAACCTTCCCCACTTGGGCATTGTTATCGTTGGCAACCAACGGCATACTGATGTTGGCGGTCATTCTGCTAATTTTGCAAAAGCAGAGACTGACCGCCGTTTTTAGTGGTTCGCCGTCACAACAAACAATTAATACATCCCAAACTGTTGCACCAGAGTTAGGCCGCCATCATCAACTTAATTACCAACAGTGGTTAGATATTCTGAAACAAGAAGCTCAAGCTGCTACTGAAAAAAATCCTGAGCATTTAAGTATCTTGGCGGGAGATTCTATCAGTCTTTGGTTCCCCACAGAATTATTACCAGAAAATCGATATTGGCTGAATCAAGCAATTTCTGGCGAAAACAGCACAGGACTCTTAAAAAGATTAGATATATTTGATAGCACTAAACCAGAGGTGATTTTTGTCATGATTGGCATTAATGACCTCATTCGGGGAGAAAGTGATGAGGTGATTTTAGAGAATCTGCGGCAAATTATCAAATACCTCCGTAAAACTCATCCCACAACCAAAATCGTTGTTCAGTCAATTTTGCCACACGGCGCAGAAGAAGCCACTTGGGAAGGGCGAGACAAACTTTTAACTATTCCCAATAGTCGCATTCGCTTATTAAATGAACAATTACAACGCATAGCCACTAGACGCAAGGCCAAATATCTCGATTTATATTCCTTATTTGCTAATCAACAAGGTAATCTCCGTCCAGAACTTTCCACTGATGGCTTACATCTCAGTCCCGCCGGCTACCTGGTTTGGCGTACTGCATTGCAGATTTATACCACATCGGGTGGGGAGTAGGAGAAGATAAGGGAGACAAGGAGGACAGGGGGACAAGGTAGACAAGGAGGAAAATTTTAGACTTTATACTTCACACTTCTAAATTTGGTCTCCACGCGCGAAAATCAGAAGGAGGAGACACCAAAAATTAAACATGGATACAAAAGCTTTTAAACGTACACTCCAACATTCAGAAAATTACAATCGTAAAGGGTTTGGTCATCAAGCAGAAGTCACAACCCAATTGCAATCTGAATATCAAAGCAGTTTGATTCAAGAAATCCGCGATCGCAATTACAGTCTGCAACGGGGTGATGTTACCATCCGGTTAGCCCAAGCTTTTGGGTTTTGCTGGGGTGTAGAACGCGCTGTTGCAATGGCTTACGAAACTCGTCAGCACTTCCCCACCGAACGTATATGGATTACTAACGAAATTATCCACAATCCTTCTGTGAATCAGCGAATGCAGGAAATGGAAGTTCAATTCATTCCTGTAGAAACAGGCAAAAAAGACTTTTCGGTTGTGGAGAACAACGATGTCGTAATTCTTCCTGCATTTGGAGCCAGCATTCAAGAAATGCAGATATTACACGATAAAGGCTGCAAAATAGTTGATACAACCTGCCCTTGGGTATCTAAAGTTTGGAATACCGTGGAAAAGCACAAAAAAATCGATTACACCTCAATTATTCACGGCAAATATAAACACGAAGAAACAGTTGCAACTAGTTCCTTTGCTGGCAAATATTTAATTGTCCTAAATTTAAAAGAAGCGCAATATGTAGCTGACTACATTTTAAATGGTGGTAATCGAGAAGAATTTTTGCAAAAATTTGCTAAAGCTTGTTCTGCTGGTTTTGACCCAGATCAAGATTTAGAACGGGTGGGGATTGCGAACCAAACTACTATGTTAAAAGGGGAAACCGAGCAGATTGGTAAGCTGTTTGAACGGACGATGATGCAGAAATATGGCCCCGACCAATTAAATGAGCATTTTCAAAGCTTTAATACCATCTGTGATGCTACCCAAGAGCGACAAGATGCGATGTTGGAATTAGTACAACATGAATTAAATTTAATGGTGGTAATTGGCGGGTTTAACTCATCAAATACTACGCAATTGCAACAAATCGCCTTTGAAAAGGGTATTCCTTCTTACCATATTGATTCCGTAGAACGAATTAAATCAGGTAACGCCATTCAACATCGCCAGTTAAATGGAGAATTAGCGATCGCTGAAAATTGGCTACCACCCGGTAAAATCGTCGTTGGTGTGACTTCTGGCGCATCCACCCCCGATAAAGTTGTTGAAGATGTAATTGAAAAGATTTTTAGCCTCAAAGCTTAAAATTTTTGGACTGACGCACAAAAATTCTCTGTTGAAAATGGGTGTAAGGGTTTTGAACACCCACACCCTTAAACCCTTATACGCCTAAACCCTTATTCAATAACTATCTTGTATTTTCGTCTACACTATTGGCGCTGCGTTTAGCTGTATCGGGATAAACTGAACCCCATTGTTTAACCGCTTCTGCTGATTCTTTCGCAATTCTTTGAGTGCGTTTACCAGGCTCATCTTCTGTTTGACGAGCTTCTCTGTTCCACTCACCAGTAGTTTTTGGTCTATCAGCCTTATCTTGATGTACAACTCTATCAAGCTCTCTAGTGACAGCTTTGGTGTTACCACGCTCAATATTAGCGTTGGTTGTCAGGACTAAAAATCCTACTAGCACTACGGCTAAAAACCGCTTTACCTGAAATTGATTCAGCAGAGAATTAATGCGAGAAAATACCTGAGAAATTAAGTTTATCATGACCGGATTGTACTCCATTATCTTGAGGTTTTTGGAGTTAATTGGCTGACTTTAAATATAAGTTAGTGATGAAATTGAGCTAAATCTAACCTAATTTTGGAACCAATCAACTTTATCCAAGACATATCAAGACTATCTGTAACAAAGGTAAAGATTCCTCTAGCAGAAGTCAGAGCTTGATTTATGGCTAAAAGAGCATATTTAATGTTTTACAGTCCGACATCTGAATCGTTTGATTTAAAAAACATCTATCTTAAGTGCGATCGCATTCCGTAACTTGCCAAAGAGCAACTTGCTGTCTGAGTTCTTCTATATCTAAATAATCATCAGCAAAAGCTTTGCGTAATAAAGCATGGGGTATAAACTCGTCATATTTTTGCATTTCTGGAGCTTCGGCTGTACTTACTAAATCTTCGGCGGAAATTCTTTGCTCACACAACGAAGCAATTTCTGTTTGTAGAGATTTCAGCTTACCTTTGCCTAATTTCAAAATCATATAATAAGGGTTCATTCCCCCTATACTACTAATTTCTAAAGATTCTCGGCAAAAAGCATTCAGCAATCTTTCTAAAGTGCGATAAGCTACTGTTCCCATCCAAGGGAAAATACAGCATTTATTTTTTTCTAATTGCAATATATTTGATTTTGCTAATCCCGCAGACTGAAATAATTCTCTAACTGTTTTTAGCCGTTGTTGAGCATTTTTTTGTAAATAGCTATATTCAACATCTTCTATTAAAACCTGTCGCATCCGTTGTAAAATTTTAGTATGAATAGTACCGCCACCACCACGCCAATAAACCGTTGCCTTACCATCTACTTGTTTAGCTAAAACTAACTTTCTTTTAAAATCAACTTCTACAACTTCCCAAGTGCGACCAGCTAAACCAAATTGATTCCCCACAGGTGGCGGTGTCACAATACTACCAATTTCTGTTGTGCCTTGCTTCACAGTATATTCTTGATTATCAGCAAACACAGCATAAAATTGAAATCTTCCGACTATCTTTTCTCCAGTCAAGCCGATGATTAATTTACCTTGCTCAGTTTGTTGAATATGACCAATATCAATTAAATACCGTAATAATAATTTCAAATCTGCTGGAGAAATTGCTACAAAAGGTGGCATGTTTAAAACTTGTTTAGCTAAACTTGCCGGGGATAATTTTCCCGCCGCTAATAAAATACTCATTGTCTGATGATAAAGCAAACTCAAAGGATATTTTGGTGGCTTTATCGGCTCAATCCAGCGTTCTTCTAAATACAATTGAATAATGGCGATACACTGTAAAAGTTGCCAGGGAATTTGCTCAGGAAGATATGCTTCCGATAATGGTTCATCTTCAGCACAAACAAAGCGCATATCCGCAGTTGCACCTCTTCTCCCAACCCGTCCTAATCTTTGTAAAAAACTAGCTACAGATAAAGGTGATTCTAACTGAATGACTCGCTCTAAATTACCGATATCTATACCTAATTCTAAAGTGAGTGTTGCCGCAGTCACAGCAGGATGATGGGGTTCTTGCATAGCTTTTTCCGCAGCTTGGCGCAAACTGGCCGAGATACTCCCGTGATGGACATGATAAATATCTGGTTGTGCCTGTTCTTGTGCAATTTGCCGCAAAGAAGCAATTACAGATTCAGTTTGAGTGCGATTATTCGCAAAGATAAGACATTTTTTATTTTGGCTAAGATTAAAAAGATAATTATCATATATTTCAGATGAATTAATATCATCACGAAGATAAAAATGTTCGACAGCCAGTTTAATTTGACGTTTACCAGCTTCAATTTTAGGAGTAATTACTTGTTTATCAGTTCCTGAACGCAGCCATTCTTCCGCCATTGAATAATCGCCAAGGGTAGCTGATAAACCAATGCGTCGGGGTTGTGATTGAATTGCATTGGCTAAACGCTGCAATTGACAAATAACCTGACAACCGCGTTCCGAACCCATAAAAGCATGAATTTCATCAATAATGACAAATTTTAAATCTCCAAACAAGCGCACTAAATCATGATGTTTATTTATTAATAAACTCTCCAAAGATTCTGGCGTAATTTGGAGAATACCTTGGGGATTTTTTAAAAGCTGATTTTTGCGACTTTGAGCCACATCACCATGCCAGTGATAAACAGGAATATCGGCTGTTTTAAGTAGTCCATTAAGGCGTTCAAATTGGTCGTTAATCAACGCTTTAATCGGGCCGATATATAATGCACCGATTGTATTAGTAGGGTGATTATGTAATACAGTTAAAACTGGTAGAAATGCTGCTTCTGTTTTTCCCGCCGCCGTGGCTGCTGCTACTAACAAGTGAGCATCAGTGTCAAAAATCACTTCACAAGCAGCAATTTGCACTGGTCGTAATTCAGTCCAATTGTGATGGTAGATATATTCTTGAATGAAGGGTGCAAGTCGGTTAAAGGCATTAGTCATGTTGAGTGTTCAGGCTGAAAATAATACTATCTTTTAGCACAGAACACCCACTCTGTTGAAATTAGGATTTACGCAAAGACTCTCTCAAAATCTTATAACTTCGTTTCTTACCCTGCGGGAAGCCGCTTGCGCGTCTATGCGGGAAACAAAAAATAATTGTGCCAATAGTATACTGTCTAAAATATATTTTTTAGTATCCCCTTCTAGCTTTAATTACAAACTAAATTCTGCTGCGTCATCTTCATCGATAGCTGCATTTTTACCAACGGTTGTAGGTTTGAATTGAGAACCATGAACTAATTCGCTGAATGCCATTTTTGGATTTTGATGTAAGATATTCAGCACGCTAATAAAGTCGCGGATGATTTCGCCGGGGGTGAGTAAGGCTTCAGCGCCTAAGCGGCTAACGATTTCTTGTAAGAATTCGTGTAAGTTGCGATCGCTCAACGTTTTATCATAGCCATAGTGGGTTACATGAATTTCTTTCAGGCGTTGTAGAAGTGTACAAATTTCCGTCTCACTCAAGGGATTTAACCGAATAACTGGCCCTAAAAATTCCTGAACATTCGCTTGGGTAGCAAAGCGACTTTCTTTGGTACGTCTGCGCCAAGCTTGGTCAGCAAACAGTCCCCGGTTTTGGTCTTCTAAAAACTTGGTAGTACCACCAATAAAAATCCCCAGATGTTCGGCTTTGCATTGCATGGTATCGTTAAACATTGCCAATAGTCTGTTATAGTTCTTCTCGCGGGTAACTGTGGTGGATATTTGGTACAAATTTACCGCTTCATCTAATAATACTAATAAACCTTTATAACCAATTTCAGCCACAAATTTAGCTAATAATTTAACGTAGTCGTACCAACTTTCATCATCAATAATTACCCGCACACCCAAAGCAGACCTAGCTTCAATTTTGGTGCTGAATTCCCCCCGCAACCACCGCAAAGCTGCATTTTTTAAATTATCATCATCTAATCGATAACCACGCCAATAAGCAATAATCACATTGCCAAAATCAAAACCGTGAACTAAATCTTCAATATACTGCACAACTTCTCTGATTTTGGCTTCTACTTGGTCATCAAAACCTTCGTCCGTTGGACGCATATTAGTTTCTTTAACTACTTCTTGTTGGATTTTATTAATCCAGCCTTCTAAAATTGAAACTAAAGCACCACCATCAGGACGGGTTTTGGTAGAAAGGTGACTCATTAATTCTCTATAAGTCGCTAAACCTTCATTATTACTACCTGCGAGGCGGCGTTCATAAGATAAATCAGCATCAGCTACTACAAAACCTTGCTCCATAGCACGGTTGCGAATCATTTGTAGAAGAAAGCTTTTACCTGAACCATAGTTACCAATAATAAAGCGAAATGCTGCTACACCTTCTGCAATGTCATCTAGATTTTGTATGAGGCTTTTAAGTTCTTGTTCTCGACCGACTGCTATATGTTCAACTCCTAGTCTTGGTACTACTCCCGCACCCAGGGAATTAATTAAAGCAGTGGAAATTTTCTTCGAGATTTTGAGCTTTGCCATGTACTTCACTAGATTTTAGATTTCACCCAATAATAATTCTACGATAACAAGTAATTTAATTTGATGATGCTTGCCTGCTCATCAAGTCTTCGTACATAGCAATCATTTTGCGGACATTGTGCAGATGTTCTGAATAAACTTCAGGATTGTCTTCTCCTGGTTCGATGATTAATTCCCCAATTGTATCATTTGCCCTGTCATTAATAGAATCAATTAAGAGATTAGGCATAGTAATATTTGCTTCCGCAATTTGTTTAATTGTTGTTTTGGGGTTATCTGCTTGTAATATTGCTTTTAATACTTCAATTTCATGACCTGGTAATTTTTCTAACAAATTAGTCCATTCTTCTGGTAAGTCTTCACTGGGATCTTCTGAAGGTGCAATTAAATCAGCAAATGGAAATAATTCGGGTTCATCTTCTAGGGAGAGATTTATTGGTATAGGTTCTAAATTTAGCGTTTCTGTTTGTTGCAGTAAGTCCCAAATTTGACTTTGTAATAAATCTCGTTCTCCTTGTAAGATTAAAATTTGACTGTTTAACTGCTCTATCTCTGATTGTTTATCAATTTTTTGTTGATGCAATTCAGTTAAACTATTGGTGATTTTGTTCTTTTCTGTGGTGATATCTGCCAATAATTGATTTTGCTGATTAACACTATTTTCTAGCTCTTGAATTTCTAATCTGAGTTCATACATTTTTTCTTCTAGCTGCGGTTTGAGTCTACCTAGTAAAGTTAAGTTACTCTCAATCTCTTGCTTGTCTTGGCGCAGTTCATTAAGTTGAGTTTGTAACTGGGCAATTTCAGCATGAGAAACATTACTATGTAACTCTAGGCGGCGTTTTTCGGCTGAGAGGTTAGTACAAATGTTACTAAGTTCTGTATTAGTTTTCTCTAGTGTTTGAATAGTATTTTTAAGGTTATTAGTCTCAGCTTCCAATTGCTTTTTTTGTCCGGCAAAATTACTCAATTCTCTATGTAGACTATCTCTTTGATTGCGAGATTCGGCAATTTGATTTTGGAGTTTTTGAGTCTCGGCGTATAACAAGTTGTGATGTTCTTCGATTTGTTTGATTTCTCGATAAATGCGATTTTTTAAAGATTCTTGCTCTTTGATGCGTTTACGTAAGGTAGTTAACACCAGTAGTTCATGATGTCTCCGGCGCTTATCGACAAATAATGCTGCTGTATAGGTAGCAAGGACAGTAATTATGCCTGTTAGGAAAGCTTGACCAAAATTCCAATTTGGAACCAGACTAAGCCCAAAACTTACACTGAAGGCAACTACACCTAGAAGAAATCGATTACTGACCATTACTGCTTGCATATTGCTGGTATGAATTCGTAATTAAGATTGGGGCTGAGGATCAGATTTATTATTAGTTGTACCAAAGAGAGATAAATCTGCTTTTAGAAAGTCAATGAATTGTCGTGCTGTGCGTCCAGAACGGCCATTATGACGGGTTGCCCACTGTAATGCTTGATATTCTAAATCTTCTGGACTGAGATTAATTTTGGCTTGTGACGCTAAATGACGAATAATTGTTAAATAAGTATTTTGATTTGCTGGCTCAAAGGTTAATGTCAAACCAAAGCGATCGCTAAATGATAACTTCTCTTGCATCGTATCCCCAGCATGGATTTCTTCATTATCCTTGGGAGAAGGTCTATCTGCGAAATACTCTCGAATTAAGTGACGGCGGTTAGAGGTAGCGTAGACAACTACATTTTGTGGTCGTGCTGTTAAGTTACCTTCTAAAACTACTTTAAGAGCTTTAAAAGCGTCGTCATCTTCCTCAAAGGAGAGGTCATCGACAAAAATGATAAATTTTTGTGGCAACCCGCGTAACTGTTCGACAATTTTTGGTAAATCATGTAAATCAGATTTGCCAACTTCTAGTAGACGTAGGTTGCGATCGCTATACTCATTCAACAAAGATTTGACTAAAGAAGATTTCCCCGAACCGCGACTACCATAAAGTAATACATGCAATGCTGTTTCACCCGCTAGTAAAAACTCTGTATTTTTCAGCAAAGCATCTCGCTGCCATTCGTAACCCACCAGTGTAGTTAACTTAATGGGGTCAGGATAAGGAATACCAACAAACTGCCCATCTTGCCAACGCAAGGCGCGATACTCAGCAAATAAACCTACGCCAAATTTTTGATAATAAGCGGCTAATTCTTCCACCGCATCAGCCCAATTTTCCCAATCTGGCAAATGCAGGGTTTGGTTGCTGCTATGATTGTGTTCTTGATACCAAACAACAGGCGAAACTGGCAAATGAGTTACAGCTTGTACCCACTCGCTGAGAGAAGCTGTGCTGCATTCGTAAAGACTTTGTAAGATGTGTAAATCATGTTTAGCGGCTGCAATTAAAGCCGGGGGTAATTCCTCAAAATCTTGTTGCTGCGCCAGTCGGCTAAAGGGGTTTTCCGCCAGGAGTATTTGGGAAATTAAATGGTCTTCCCAATTTTGATTGCTTGCGGCTAAGGCGTGGAAGTAATTGCCATAGGCTTGCAGACAACTCCTGCCATCGGCATCAGTGTAACGTATTGCTTGCAACAGTTCCAGAAAGGCGATCGCGGCTTCGCTCTGAAGGACAGATTGGTAAAGTAAAAGAGATGCTGCTTGACGTTGGAGGAATTGCACCTGGACATAGGACGAAGTACTTGCCGTTGGCATTGCGAGAATATCCATCAATCAACTAGGTGAAATAGCTAAATAGCTATGGTAAATTGTCTGCCGACCTTGGCTGTAAAGTCAAAATCTACATAGGTTTTAACAATGAATTTAGGTATAATTGCTGCTTTTGCCTACGGTATCTTCGCAATTGTTGGTGGAATTATTGGCTACGTGCAAGCGCGTAGTCTGGTTTCACTTTTGAGTGGTGGTGTTAGTGGTTTGTTACTGATTTTATTTGCTTACTGGCACTTGCAAGGACAACCTTGGGGTTTAACTTTAGCCGCTTTTGTAGCTGGGGTTTTGGTGGTTGTGTTTGCTTTGAGGTTTGCCAAGACACGCAAATTTATGCCTGCGGGACTGATGATTGTTTTAGGGGCGCTGGCGCTGGTGTTGATGGTGCATCAACTGGTGGTTAAATAACATATAGATGAGTCTACTGAATTAGTACATTTATATTATTGTATAGCTGTGGCGATCGCTACAAATACTTTTACACTTCCTGTTCCCTGTTCCCTGTTCCCTTTAATTGGGAGATATTCGTGCTTTACCAATTTGGGTAGCATTGATGGTGTTGACAACGATAGATGAAGAAATTGCACCCTCCGAAGCCAGATATTTGGTAGAGCGTTCAGCAACTGAGCAACCAGAAACCACCAGTCGCGCCATAATTGAGTTAGTCACAACAATTATGGTGTACAAGTTTGAGCAACTAAGTCGCACAGAGGTAGAAGCAATGCTAGGAATTACACTCAAGGAAACACGAGTTTACCGAGAAATTATAGAAGAAGGAGAGCAAAGAGGAAGAACCGCAGGAGAGCGATCGCTTGTTCTGCGTCAACTAACTCGTCGTGTGGGAGAATTATCTCAAGATGTGCGCGAACAAGTGGAAACTCTCTCCCTAGAACAATTAGAAAATTTGGGCGTAGCATTGTTAGATTTTACCGGTATGGCTGATTTACTCTCTTGGTTAGCAGCCACCTCAAAGTAAAAGTAAGTATTGTTAAAAACTTAGCTTGTTGCTGAATGTCATAAATAATGACTAATATTTGGCTGGAAAAAAGTCATCATCCTTTTGCCAAAGTATCCGGTTTTGCTGATTCACCAGTGATAAATAAAAATAAGATTGCATGTGATTTTAACAGTTTTGGGTATAGTCGAGAGCTTACCCATTCAGCAACCGGGGTTTGTGCGTTCATATTCAAGTAAAAATTCAGTAACCAAGAGTCAGAAGTCAGAAATAATTATTCAGCACCATATTCTGATGTCTGAATTCTGACTCGTGAATTTTTACATATCACTTTGGTAAATTCTGCATATAGTATTTCCAACTAATTTCAGGCATAATCAACATCCTGAATTAGTTTTGCATCCTAATTTTTCATTAATATCCATCTTGAGAGAGTTATTTTTGGATAAGTCTTCAATTATTGCTGTGGATTGATGAGTCATACAATTCATAAGTTTTAGTTGTCCTTTGATCATTAGGCAACTAATAAATCATGTTTTTGCTGTTACTGAATATTTATGCTGATATTTAAATTAACTCAAAAGATATGTGGTAGCCAAATGAAACCAAGACTGAAATCCTTTTATAGAAAGACTTTTGTCTCAATTTTACATGCTTGAGGTTAATGATTTTAACGCTGTTATAGTCAAAATAAATTAGCAATAAGTAATTTAGATTACTTTTTATATTTTTGTTGAATCAGAAAATATCAATGCCATAAACTAAGTAATAAACAAGTCTAGTAATTTTTGTCAATGTATATTATGATTTTAAAGATTTGATAGTAAAAATAGTAATATTTAAAGCAAAAATAAAGTTATTAATGCCATTTTGGCAGTTCTAAGTATCAGAAATAAGATATTAGTGGAGAAGAAAGAATAATCGATATTTAGATATTTGTAGTTATCTACTTAAATTCCTCAAGTAACAATAATCCTGAAAATAAGTAATTGATTATCTCAGCACTTTTACGAAATAGGAAATCAAATATGTTATTACCATTATCTTCTCAAAATGTTACCCAGTATCTGCACGCAGCAGGCTTGTGTAGCTTAGAAGATGGCAATTTAGACTTATCTCAGTTGCCAGGAAGTAGCAAAAAGAATTTCAATTTACTAGTGACTCTGGGAAATAATCGACAACTACTAGTTAAACAAGAACATCATCAGGAAAATGTGGGAAACCTGCATGAGTTTTTTAATGAATGGCTATTTCATCAATTACTCAAGCAGTTTCCAGTTTTAGGTAATATTGCAGCGATCGCATCATTAGTAGTACATTACGACGAGGAAAATTCTGTCCTTGTCCGCAATTATTTAAGTGAATATCTAGAATTAAGTAGCTTTTATCAACATCACCATAGCTTTCCGACAGAAATCGCCATTGCTATTGGGACGACAATTGCAGCTTTGCATCGCGCGACTTTCCAACGCCGCGAATATCGTGATTTTATGGCTACAGCGCCACAAGGACAGTATCGCTATAACTTTTACAACCCAGCGCAGGGTATAGAATCACTGACACCAAATATTTTTGGTGCAGTGCCGAAATCAGCATTGCAATTTTATACTGTTTATCAGCGTGATGAGAGTTTAGAATCTGCGATCGCAGATTTAGCTTACGAGTGGAAACCTTGCTGTTTAACTCACAACGATTTGACGTTAAACAATATTTTGCTACATTCCCGTTGGGATAAATTAGATAACTGCTTAGTGCGCCTCATCGACTGGGAAGCCTGCGCTTGGGGAGATCCCGCATTTGATTTAGGTACTTTAATTGCCAGTTATTTAAAAATTTGGCTTTCTAGCTTAGTTGTCGATGTCACACTGGAATTAGAAGAATCCTTACAGTTAGCCATTATCCCACTAGAAGCGATTCAACCTTCATTATTAACTTTAATTCAAGCTTATCTCAACGCCTTTCCCGCTATTTTAGAACACCGCCCAGACTTTGTAGAGCGTGTCATCCAGTTTGCTGGGTTAGGATTAATTCACCAAATTCAAGCAAAAATTAACTATCAACAGCAATTTTGTAATACTGATATGTGTACCCTACAAGTAGCACAGAATTTGCTAACCATGCCAGAAAAATCTGTACACACGGTTTTCGGTGTTACTCAAGCAGAAATTATCCAACCGATGTCCACACAGCATCAGCATACCCAACCGCAAAAATCACAAAAATTAATTCCCTTGTATTACGAGAAAACCCGTTTACGCGGCTGTTAAAAATTTGCCCTTTCTCTTCATCTCCCCTGTCTCCCCACTCCCCACTCCCTTTCAAGGGTAGGGAATTAAAAATCAGGCAGTAGAGAGGGTGATTTGAGAAACACGGAGTTGTGGAGTCAGGGTAGGCCAAGGTTCAGGGAAAAAACCACCGATTGGTAAAGGAAGATGTTGGAGA
>NZ_JACJSD010000055.1 GCF_014697615.1 Nostoc sp. FACHB-280
TCCAGTTTTAAGGCTTTTTGTAGTTTCTCTATTTGCTGAGAAGTTAAATGATTTTTTGCTGGCATTATTCCTTTTTTTTACTTAATTCAGCTTTCTATTATACACAATTTAAATGCTGAACAGCTTATGTCTATTCAAGTCTATGGCATCCCCAACTGCGGTACCTGCAAAAAAGCTCTAACTTGGCTGCAAAACAACCAAATTGACTATGAGTTCATCAATACCAAAGAGACTCCGCCCACCCGTGAACAAATCGAAAACTGGGTAAAGTCTCTGGGTTCTGCTCCGATGCGAAATACCTCTGGGCAATCTTACCGCGCTTTAGGCGAACAAAAAAAGACTTGGAGTGAACAACAATGGATTGACGCATTTACACTTGATGCTATGTTGCTCAAACGTCCGTTGTTCGTTAAAGATGGAGTAGCCGTATTGACTGGTTTTAGAGATGAGACATTGGTGCGAGAAAAATTAAATTTGAGTTGAATATTCGTCTTATCTGCCTTGTCTCCCTTGTCTTCCTTGCCCACAAAAATTGTCAAGGTATGGGTTTAAAGATTTTGAACATCTATACCCTTCTTTCAGGTTGGTTCAAAAATTGAACCCATAAACAAAATGCTACCTGTTTGATTATCTCGAATGGCACAGAAGAAGGGACGGTCAACAATCATCCGGAATGGTTCTGGTTTTTCTCTCAAGGATGTGGCTACAATTCCCACTGATGTCGCCGCAGCCGCTTCTGTGCCTTCTTCATTGACTTCTACAAAAGTTTTATGTTTTACCTGGCTAATAGCTAAATTTTCCCCTATTCCAGAAAAGTTAGCTTGTTTACTAAAAGCTTCCTGCATACCTAAAGCTTTTAGTGCATCGTTGAGTGTCACTTCGTAGTCGGTTTTAAACTTGGGTAGGCGAATAAAACCTTCTTGGCTATGGAATTGTGTTAACCATTTTTCCCAGTTCTGGGCATTTAGGTTTTGATAAAAAGATTTGAGATTCGAGTTTTGTTTTGGCAGAAAGATATAAAAGCTGACTTTGCCGTCTTTGCCATAAGGTAAACTTACGGCTTGAAATTGCTCATTTTCATAATATTTATATTCCCCTGTTTGAGACATCATCGGGTGTAGTTTCTGCTGCCCTGATGCGCTGTAAAAAGGATGTTCAGCAGTTTGATTTTTATCAAACTTTTCACTCCATTGTCCTTTAAAGTAAATAGCATTAATTAAAAACAGAACTTGATTGGGTTCGATTTGGTCAACTATTTTGTTGATTTTGCCTTTGGTATTATCGTTCACCCAGTTATTAATGCTGTTTAAGGCAGATGCAGATTTAAAGTCTAAATTAGCGACCTTGGCTTTGTAAAATTCTTGGTTTCTTAGCAAGAAATCTGGACGCAAATTTACATCTTTATTTACCCAAAGTGAGTTAGCAATATTTAACTGCACATTAGCGTCGGGATTTTCTAAACTACTTTTTAAAGCAGCATAATTAGAGTTAATTGCTGGTAGACTCATGCCTTGTAATTCTAGTGTTTTCGCCATTGCCTGTTGGGTAGAACCACTAGCACCGTTGTAGGTCATAGCTAAGGCGATCGCTAAACTAGTTGGTGAAATAAAAATGTTCTTTTCGCTACTTTCTGCTTGCAAAATTTCCGCAAATAGCTTGAAGCCAAATTTGTTATTAGCATTTACTAATTTAGTATCAGCTTTGACAGTTTTTTTTTGCGATGGTAATTCTGGTTGAGGCATTTTAGAGTCGGCAAGAGCATCACTATTACTATTCACTTGAGAACAACCAAGTACACCCAGCAAAACTACACTTGCAGCAGCTAGAACATAGCGTCTTCCTAGACTAGCAGCGTAACGTCTTTGTAGAAAGCTTGCTTTCATCCCGCTTAACTTTTGCCGATTCATTCTTCCACCTCACTTACCAGAGATTAATTAAGATTGATGCTCAAGGCGTTAATGATTTACTATTGCATTAATTCAAGCATCATCCTGTGATGGTTACAGTTTTTGTAACGGCAATTAAAAGTAAGTAGTGAATCGAGAATGATACCCAGTTGTAGAAACGTTGTCAGGACTTATACATCAAGATTTTCTAGGGAAATTTGGTGTAGGGGTATCAGGGTTTTGGATACATACACCTCTACATCCTTGATTTTTTGTCTTATTGTCTCAGTTTTAAATTACATATCTTGCTGATATGCCGTTAATAATGCAGGGATATGATCATAACCATCAACACCAATAATTGCCATGATTTTAGAACGGTGTTGTTGTAATAAATTTTGGAATACTTCTTTGCCGATTTGTCCTTGTAAAATTGTTAATAAACCTGCTGGTTGTTTCCATTCGCTAGAAGCAATTTGCTCTAAAAGATACATGCCTAAACTACCAGTGTAAATGGCTTTTTCGGCATTTTGTAATTGATAATAGGCTTCCGCTAAGTATGCTAAATTTCGACCTTGAAGATACAAATCTCCCGCAGTTTGGGCTGTTTTAAAACCATCTTCTAAATATTTAATTGCGGTTTGGGCTTGGCCAATTACAAGATAAGCAATGCCTAAACTGCTTAAACACAAAGCTTTACTTTGGATATCTCCTAATCTTTCTAATAACTTTAAACCTTGTTCTAAATAATTAATTGGCATCTCATAAGTTTCGGGTTCAGCTTGTTCTAGTTGTTGCGCCTGCATAACTTCGCTGTAGCCGAGAGTTACCAAAGCGTTGGCTTCACCTGTACGATCGCCTGCTTGCCGACTCAAGATTAAGGCGCGTTGGCTATAATTAATTGCCTCGCCATAATCTTGTTCCTGCACATAAGTCCGGCTGAGGTGGTTGAGGTTGGCAATTTCACAGGGGCGATCGCCTGCATTTCTGGATATATCTAATGCTTGCAAGTGAAAGTTAATCGAACGTTGATATTGTCCTAAAGCTCGTTGCGAATAACCCAAAAGTGTCAAAATCCTGGCTTTTTCTTGAGTTCCTTCGACTTGGCGCAACGGTTCATCTAAATAATCTAAGGCATTTCTTAAATAACTCCCCGAAAAGGAAGCAAATATCCCGCCGTAAAGGGGAAAATAAGGACGTTGGGCAAAGTTTCGCAGAATTTGTAACATCATTTGCGAACCTGCATTACCAAATCTCGCCGCAGTATTACCAAAACCACTGGCTAACTGACTCCAAATCACCGCAAAGGTCAAATAAGTCGAAATTGATAATTTTGAGCCTGCTTGCACATTATATGGTTGTTGGTCAAACCAATTGACTAAACCACGTTGCAAATACTGTAATATCAACGCTAATTCTACCCAGTCACTCAGGGTAACATTGCTTTGCTGTTGGGCAAATTCAATTGCAGATTGTTCTAAAGCTAAAGTCCTAAAAAATGCTTGGGGAAACTCACTGTTAACTTTCTTTGCCCAAGTTCCCCAAGGGCCGTTTTCTCCTGGTACACCGCCAAATCCCAAGTCTCGATTTTGTTCGTACATCCAACTAATCAAGTTGTCTTGGAGTCTTTGCCAAGAGGCTAAACCACGGGTAATCCCTTGTGATATTTGGTCAATATCAGGATCTAATTGAGCAAATTGCTGTAAACCTTTGGCTAACTGCTGTAATTGGGATGAATTGAGTGGTTGTTTTTGATTGGGATCTGTGAAACGCAACAATGTAGCGAGGCGTTCATCGGCGGCAGCTGTGGTAATTTCTCGCACTGCTGTGGCGATCGCTTCTATGGCTTTGTTTTGTTCTGCGTAACGTTGCCATTGATTTTGAATTGTCTTAATTGCCCGGAGACTGCGGTTAGCCTTGGCTTTTTTGAGTTCATCCTGTTCGCTATCCACCTGATTTTGGATGGTGGTGGAGCGATCGCTCAATGCTAACTCAAAGATTTCCCCTGTCCCCGATGTTATACCTTTTTGCAACATCTGGTACACCATCTCCACCGAGCTAACTTTGCCCTGGAGGGTGAGTTGAACAATTTCGTCAATTAAAGCGAGGTAGCGATCGCGCAATGGCAGAGAGTCGGACACTTTAGCTTTGGGAGAACGTCACGTCAATTCTTATTTTAGTGTGAAGACAAGGAAGGAAAACTTTCATTGGGTGAAAAGTTGGCTGATCAGGTTTCTAGCAAATATCGCTGAGGCTTCTAAAATTGAATTTCACGAACCGCCAAGGCGTAGAGAAGCCAGTGCAGTGGGCAGGTAGGTTCCCAGACTTGAAGCAACTGGCGCGGTGCAGAGAGGAAATTATTTGAGTTTGGCGATCGCAATTTTTATTCAACTTCTTTTTCTGGAAAAGCACGAATTTTATCAAACGCTACTACTTGATTCTAAAATTCCTACCAAAATCTTCATTAAATCTGGCAAATCATCGGGAATGCGATACAGCGAAATATCCTGAAAAATCTGCTGCTTTGTTTTTTCTAAACGACCAAAACGCCAAGCATCACCAATTGTTACTGCACCATAAAAAATATCACCTTCTTCTACTTCAGAAATAGCAATTAACTCTACTGCCATCTGCGTAAAGCCTCTGGTTAAGTCATCATTTTTTGCTTCAACTACCAATAAACTTAGATTGCTTTTTAGGAAATAATCTAAATTCCCCTTTAACCAGTTGTTTACTGTCAATGAATACTCAATCCGGATTTGACATTGACAATAACGAGCAACTTCCAGCAATGTAGGTGCTACAAGTGTTTCACGTCGTGCTGTCTCGCTGCTCAAGCTAACTAGTGGTAAAGATTCATCAATTCGCTGTTGTAATTCTGGCAAGCGTTCTAAATTGCGATCGCTACGTGGTAACTCCATTCGTGTTTTTAGCAAACTATAACCCAATTCCGCTAAAATTTCGTCTGCTTCATAAGGCATTTCAAAATAGGAGCGAAATGTGTAAGATTGCCCTTCTTGCAAAAGATGAGGACGAGTCATAATTTTTTGTTTGCAGCTACACATTAAATTACTATTCAATTTTAGCGTTTTAAGTAGCTATAGTAATCCTAAATGAGTCTTGAAAAACATAGATATGGAAACGAACCGCCAAGACGCAGAGGGCGCAGAGAGAAGATTATTTGAGTTTAGCGATCGCACCCTTTTCCACTAACATTTTACCTGTCAATAAATCCTTAACTGTTACTACTAATACCCGTTGTTCGTTGACTTCAAATTGTGCTTGGATTCTGTCGATTCCGGTTTGTCCTGGTGGTTCAAGATAAGCAACGCATACTTGTTGATGATGAGTTTCTAAAGAACGATAGCTATCTTGTTTGATTAAGTGGCTACTCGTCATTCGGCCTTGTTCATCATAAGCAACTTCCGCTTGGGAAACTTCGGCAACTTCACCGATGTCAAGGCGAATTTCTCGCTGTCCTTCAATAGCTACTTGCAATGTTAAAGCTTCAGAACGCGCCCCTGGATATTTTGCTCCTTTTTCAATTAAGGTGAAATAAGAATAAGTTTTACTGTGGGGTTCCCAAAGGCGAATCGCGTAACTGTGGCGGAGATAATCATCAATGGCTGTCATTTCGCTTAATGCTAATGCGCCATGTGCGACAGCTTCAAAGGGTTTATCTAACTTGACTTTTTGTCTACCAAAATAGGAAATTACTAATTGTTGAATGGCGGGGATTTGACAAGTACCGCCGACGAGTAACACTTGTTCTATAGATGATTTACTGATACCTTTAGCAAGTGCGATCGCTAATACTTCATCGATGGCTTGTCTTAACTGTTCTAATAATTGTTGATTTTCTAAAATTTCGCCTAAATCGTCCCGATGTAACTGCAATTCATGGGACATAAAATTTTCATCATCAAACCAAGCTTCCTTGGCTAAATCTGTTGTGGAAAGTTGAATTTTTACCCTCTCTGCCACTTCCAATAAATTCATAAAACCGATTTCCCCGACTTCCTCGCGAGAAGAACCGATTTTGTGTAAATAATGTTCTACAATCCAAGTATCAATATCGACACCGCCAATAAAAGCATCTGATTTGGCGAGAACTTCAGCGCGTATTGCTTGCTGTTCGGCTGCAACACTCACAGTCCGCACTAAACTTAAATCCAGAGTTCCGCCACCAAAATCCACTACCAAAACCACACTACCAGGACGCTTGACGGCATAACCAAGGGCGGCGGCTGTTGATTCATCCACAATTTGCACTGTGGGCATATTGAGTTTATCGCCCAAGTCCCGAAACCAGTCAAGATACCTTTCAAATGCACCCACAGGAACGGTAAAGATAACGTGACTTGGCTGCAATTGCTGTTCAACTTGCTGCCAAATCTCCTTCAAAAACAATTCTGAAATAATCTCTGCACTATAACTATTACCATCCAACAGTCGCGGAGGCGGTACAAAATCTGCCGCTAAATCCCGTTTAAAAGCACGAAAACAGCGTTCTGGCTGGGCAAACCCCAAGCGTTTAGCGCGTACCCCTTCACCAAACAAAATGCTATTTTGTCCCTCAACAAACACCAAACTTGGTACAACACTTACCTGTTCCGTCCCCACCTCAAACCGCCGCGACATCCCCTCAAATCGCAAAGTCCGCGGCCTTTGGGTAATCAAATCCGTGGTACAAACAACAGTATTACTCGTACCAAAGTCAATTATTACTGTAGTCATTAGTTATTAGTCATTGGTCATTGTTACAGACTTATCCCCCTCGTCCCCCTCGTCCCCCTTGTCCCCCTCACTTCACCTCCCCCCCGGCAAAGTCCGACTCACCTTAGCAGGGCAAAGAATTCTCCCTTGATGCTGATAGCCGACAAATCGGATGTAAACCAATTCACCTTCGGTAATATCAGCTTTGTCTGGTTGATGAAGTTGGGAGTTATAAGGTACTTGTTCCCAAGGTTTACCAATGAGTTCGTAGCCCCATTTACCAAGGAGGTTATCTAGAGGGGTAAACATAGAAAGCAGATTTTTTGCAGGTAATTCGGGTTTCACACTCACCATTTGATGAATGCTGGGATAGTTGGTTAGTAATGTCTGCAATTGTTCAAAGGTAGTAACGCGCAGTTCTTCGGTGAGTTGAAGTTGCTGCTGTTGCAATTCTTGATGCAGTCGCAAGCCTTCTTGGTGTAGTGCTTCTTTTTCAGCAGTAATTTGGGCTACTTTTTGGGCTAATTCTGAGTATTTTTCTTGCCAGGTGAGGATTTCAGCTTCTAGGAGTTGAATTTGAGATTGCTTGTTGATCTGCAAGATTTTCGCACTGTTGATAACTCTAATTATCAACAATGGGGAACAAATTGCGATCGCCATCACAACCAAGCTTTCTACAGAAAACATTCCGATATCTTGGATATCTGATAAGATATCTGCAATCATTTCCGCCCCTCCTATTTTTGCTTGAGAGACTGTTGTTCTGTTCCTGTAACGTTTTCTTCTCCTTCGTAATATTCAGGAAGCAGTTCTTGGCTTTCTACTTCTCCTAAAGCACCCTCAATTCCCGATGTTGCATTGGTACAACTTACACCAGAACCATTAATCACTGTCTCCGTAATTTTGCCGTCTTTACCAATGCGATACTCAATTTTTTGATACTCAGTCATAACTCAAGTATTGATATTTTCTAGGTTTTACAGCACTACGCAGCTACTTCGTTGTATCACTTTTGCCAGTAAACGGCAATCGTTAACCAGCACAAGCACAAATCAATTATACTAAAACAAATGTACTACTTTAAATAAGATTGCACAATTCTCAAGAACAGTATGTCCAGCATATAAATGTATAGGCAGAACAAAGCAATGGAGATTGAATACATACACCCTTAAACCCCTACACCCTTACACCCAGTTCTAATA
This sequence comes from Nostoc sp. FACHB-280, assembly GCF_014697615.1. Classification (GTDB taxonomy): domain Bacteria; phylum Cyanobacteriota; class Cyanobacteriia; order Cyanobacteriales; family Nostocaceae; genus Nostoc_B. Next base: position 7,808 of record NZ_JACJSD010000055.1, read on the forward strand.
GACAAACTTTGTATACAAACCCTAAAAAAACTCAACAGGTGAAGCAAGATGACTAACAATCAAAATCAACCCCAGGATTATGATGCTGTATTAGGAGGACAATCACCACCGCCTATAGATGGGGTTGTGCTGGGAGGAATTGAGGGAATTAAGCGTTGTTTATCAAATCCTGTGGTGAATGTGCGAATAGCAGCACTTAGCGAAGCCTTGAAATATGGTGACGCTGGGTTGGATGTTTTAATTCAAGGTTTGCAAGATGAATCAAGATTAGTAGAACGTTTTGCTTATCGACTATTAAAGCCAAGAACAGAATCGCAAGTCAAACAAGCTTTGCAAACATATAAACCTTGGAAATTAGAAGAAAGATTGACTCGGTATCTAGGATGTCATACCACTCAATTTGCTAATCGGCAAGTGATAGAATTCAATGCAAATATAGGTATTGTTGAACCTGTTAATCAAGCTTATGCTATACGATGTTCCTATGATGACTATGAAGAGGATTTAGCAGATAAACTTAGTAAACTTGCTCAAGCACCCAACGCCGAAAAGTTGGAAGCTTTAGTATTAGGTTTATGGACAGACACTTATGAAAATAATGCAAGTTTAATTATCCAAGCTTTAGTTAATGTCAAGCAATATTTCCCCAACCTCAAGGCTATTTTTCTGGGCGATATTCTGAGTGAAGAATGTGAAATTTCCTGGATTCAACAAAGTGATATTAGTCCTATTTTACAAGCATATCCCCAACTCGAAATTTTACAAGTTCGTGGCGGTGAAGGTTTACAATTCAGCCCACCAATCAAACACGATAATCTCAAAGCATTAATTGTAGAAACTGGGGGGTTAAGTCGGGATACCGTCGCACAGATTTGTAATTTAAATCTGCCAGCATTAGAACATTTAGAATTATGGTTTGGCTGTGAAGATTATGGCGGAACCTGTTGGGTTGAAGATATACACCCAATTATTTTTGCTGACAAGTTTCCCAACTTAACTTATTTAGGATTATGTAATAGTCAATTTAGTGATGAAATAGCCAGTGCTATTGTGAGTTCCCCAATTCTTAACTCTATCAGCGTCCTTGACCTTTCACTGGGAACTTTGAGTGATGCAGGTGCGGAAGAATTACTGAATTGTGAGGCGATTAATTATCTAGATATTCTCAACGTCTCGGACAACTTTTTATCTGAGGAAATGATTGAGAAATTATCAAATTTGGATGTGCGTGTCATAGCAACTGATCAGAAAGCAGAAGAGGATGATAGTTACATTCACAGCCGCTATTGTTCTGTGGCTGAGTAATTTATTAAGGGTGCATTGTATATATCAGAAAATGCTAAACTTTATCCTCATCGCTAACCCTGAAAATCGCCGTGTCGGTTTCCTCCAACAAGCACTAACTCATTTCAACTTACCACCAGCCACGGTAGTAGATTACGCCGATTTAATTTCCGGTAAACAAAACCTCGCACAATTCAACGCACCCAACACCATTATCCGCTTCGATTCTCCTGAGAAAAACTTTGATATTGATAAAGCCATCATCGCCGCAGGTTTCAATGTATCAGATAACGGACAACATCAACGCATCAGTCCCGGCGAAGCTATGGAATTAGAATTCGATAAAGGACGCATCCTCTACCCGCGACAGTGGTATTTAGGCTGGCGATATCTCCTGCAAAAATGGGAATCTCAACTTACTCCCCTCCAGGGTGAGTTTATGAACCATCCCCAAGACATTGCAGTGATGTTTGACAAACCAGCTTGTCACGAAAGATTCAGCCGTAACCATATCCCCGTTCCTCATTCTCTTGGAAAAATTCACAATTACGAACACTTGCGCGAACAAATGCAAACCCAAGGAATAGAACGAGTATTCGTCAAACTTTCCCACGGTTCCGCCGCGTCTGGAGTTGTTGCTTATCGTGTAAATTCCCGTTTTGAATCAGCTATTACCACTGTCGAAAGAGTGCGAGAAAATGGCGAAACTCTACTTTACAACTCCCGGAAAATTAGTCACTATACTCGACATGAAGAAATCGCCGATATCATCAATATCTTAACAGCAGAAGGCATACAAGTTGAAGAATGGCTACCCAAAGCACATTTACAAGGATGCGGTTTTGATGTGCGTGTGGTGGTGATTAATGGTGAAGCGCAACATATAGTTGTTCGCCTTGCTAAAAGTCCGATGACAAATTTACATTTAGGAAATGAACGGGGAGATACAGAGGAGTTTTTAGCAAAAATTGGTGTTGAGAATTGGGAGATGATGAAGCAAACTTGTGAACAAGCAGCAGCGTTATTTCCTAATAGTTTATATTGCGGAGTTGATTTACTAATTTTACCAGATTGGAAAACTCACGCGATTTTAGAGATTAATGCTTTTGGCGATTTATTACCTGGTATTTTGTGGAATGGAATGGATACTTATACGAGTGAAGTTAAGGCGATTTTGGGAAGGGACAAGGGGGACAAGGGGGACAAGGGAGACAAGGTGGACAAGGTAGACAAGGGGGATTATTCGCCGATAATCCATTGATTTGGATTGTTGATCATTTTGACTAAGCCTTTAAGGACTTGATTGTAGGTTTTATATAATTCTCTACCTTGCTGAATATCTATGTAGGAACATTTAACAGCAAATTTAATCCATACTTGAGTTTCCGCAGCTTCCGCCTCACAATCACTAAGTTTAGCAATAAAAGCAGCTTTATATCTTCGTTTTCTCCAAGCCTCTGCTAAATTAGCACAAACAGAACGAGATGAACGACGAATCTGATCTGTTAACGAATATTTTTCTTCTCGCGGGAATTTTTGCGACATCTCAAAAATTGTCATTGCTGTTTCAAACGCTAACTGAAATACAACCAAATCTTCATGACTATAAAATGACTTTTGATTCACAAATCAAACACCCTTTACTCTCTCCTCTTATATTTCCCACTTTTTTCTTGATTTCTCACCCCCTTGTCTCTTCTGTCTACCTTGTCCCCCTTGTCTACCTTGTCTACCTTGTCTACCTTGTCTCCCCTGTCTCCCTTGTCCCCCTTCCCTTGTCTCCCTCATCCCCCAACTATGTTCAATATGAATGAAATCGTGGGAACTCACGACATCTTATTTATCACTCTAGACACACTGCGTTATGACGTAGCTAAAAAGTTATTTCTTGAAAAACGGACTCCTAATTTAGCAAAAGTTCTACCCAAAACGGGTTGGGAAGAACGACATTCACCAGGAAATTTCACTTATGCGGCGCATCATGCTTTTTTCGCTGGCTTTTTACCTACTCCGATAACACCAGGAATTCACCCCCGAATTTTTGCTTTAGGATTTGAAGGAAGTACCACCACAACTGATAAAACTTGTGTGTTAGATGGTTCAAATATTGTTAGCGGATTAGCTGCAAAGGGATATCATACAGTTTGCATTGGTGGTGTAGGTTTTTTCAACAAACGCAATCCTTTAGGTAATGTATTTCCTTCGATGTTTGCTGAAAGTTACTGGAGTCCAGAATTAGGTGTTACTCACCCCAAATCTACAGAAAATCAAATAAATCTGGCGCGAGAGATTTTAGAAAAAACGCCAAATCATCAACGCCTATTTTTATTTATAAATATTTCCGCTTTGCATCAGCCAAATTATTTTTACCTTCCTAATCCAAAGGATAAAATCGACACCATTGAATCTCACGCCGCAGCTTTGGAATATGTAGATAGTCAATTAGCAAAACTCTGGAATATTATACGCCAAAGACATTCTACATTTTGCATTCTCTGTTCTGACCACGGGACAACTTATGGTGAAGATGGTTACACTGGACATCGACTCAGCCATCCCGTTGTTTGGACTGTTCCATATACAGAGTTTATTTTATGAAAACCTCACGCAAAGGCTCATACTTCGACTTCGCTCAGTAACCGGAGGTGCAAAGAATTTCTCTGTGTCTCTGCGTGAAACTTTATTCTCTTTAAATCCTATGTTAACCATCCAAAATCTAAAATCTAAAATTTCTCAGTCTCCCTATCAAGCATACGTTTATTCTTACCCCCACAAAACAGCTTATCGTCCTTTAACGCCGCCGATATATCTCCCCGAACTTTGGACGCAGCAAGATAGACAAGCCTTATTTCTTTATATACATATACCGTTTTGTGAAATGCGTTGTGGTTTCTGCAATTTGTTTACCACAGTCAGCCACAATGAAGATTTTATCAGTCAATATGTCCGCACATTACAGCGACAGGCGCAACGGATGAAAGCGGTGTTGGGTGATGCGTCATTTGCGAGGTTCGCTATTGGTGGGGGAACTCCGACTCAGTTAACCATTCAGCATCTTGCAACTGTTCTTGATATTGCTGAAAATACGATGGGTGCAAAGTTACAGGAAATTCCGATTTCTGTGGAAGTTTCACCAGAAACCGCAACTGAAGAAAAGTTAAAGTTGTTGCGATCGCACTCCGTTGACCGTGTTAGTATTGGTGTCCAAAGTTTCATTGAGTCGGAAGTCTTAGCAACCCAGCGTCGTCAATCTAATACTCAAGTAGAAGCCGCATTGACAAGAATAAAACAAGCTGGATTTCCCACTTTGAATATTGACCTGATTTACGGTTTACCCGGTCAAACCGTCAATACTTGGTTGCAATCAATACATAGTGCTTTGCGCTTTCAACCAGAGGAAATTTATCTATATCCCTTGTATGTACGGCCGTTAACAGCTTTGGGACGCACAGATAAAGAATGGGACGACATTCGTTTAGCTTGTTACCGCCAAGGGCGATCGCTCCTGTTATCTCAAGGGTATACTCAAGTATCGATGCGGATGTTTCGACAAGGGGGACAAGGGGGACAAGGTAGCAATTTTTCTCCCTTGTCTCCCCCCTCTCCCTTGTCTCCCCCCTCTCCCCTGTCTCCCTCATCTCCCGTCTACTGCTGTCAAGCCGACGGTATGATTGGTTTAGGTTGCGGCGCACGTTCTTACACCAATACTCTGCACTATTCTAATGAGTATGCGGTGGGTGCAAAGGGAATCAGCGAGATTTTGCAAGCATATATTCAAACAGCCGATGAGTTATTTGAATACGCGCACTATGGTTTTCAACTAGATGCAGAAGAACAACGTCGGCGATATATTTTATTATCTTTACTTTCTGATGAAGGATTAAATTTCGTTAATTATCGCCAGGAATTTGCTAGTGAAGTAGACGCTGATTTTCCCGAACTTTCAGAATTGCTAATTTTAAATTTGGCGATAAAAGATGAAGATAGTTTTCACTTAACTGAATTTGGTATTGAACGTTCTGATACTATCGGCGCGTGGTTGTTTTCTGAAAAAGTTCAGGAATTAATGCAAGGTTATGAGTTGAAATAGTAGATTCTTAAATTATCTATATGTTGGCAATTGTGATGAGTGGAGAAGACTTGAGTGATAAATATTTCTATTGGTGGTGTTACTTTGCAATTACTTGGTTAATGCTGGGTGTGCTATTAGAGATTTTAGCAGATTCTCGTGGACGCATACACTACGCAGCAGAAAAAGGAGATGTTGAAAAAATTAAAAAGCTGTTAGATAAGGGTGTAGATCCGAATTTCCGTAAAATGATTAATAGTCCCACACCAATTTATTATGCGGCTGCACAAGGACACAGAGAAATTGTAGAAATTTTAATTAGATATGGTGCGGATGTTAATCTAGGAATTGAAGAAGATGATACTTTTAATCCTCTTCTAGCTGCAACAATTAACCAGCATCACGATGTCATAGAAGCACTAATACAGCATGGTGCAATAGTGGGAGTTCATTTAGCGGCTTTTTATGGAGATATAGATACAATCAGAGCCTACTTATCTCAAGGAGGTAACATTCACAAAAGATGTAATTCGGGTTTATCATTACTCCATTTAGCATCACTTAATGGACAAAGAGATACTGTAGAATTTTTAATAGAAAATAATGCAGATCATAATGTTAAAGATAGCAAGGGTGAAACTCCATTACGTAAGGCTGTAAAGAGAGATCACTGTTCTGTAGTGGAATTCATGATTGATAGAGGCAAAGATTTTCTCAATGCTGACGAAAAAATAGCCTTGCTACATTATGCAGCATCTGATAACAGTACAGAAGTTGCAAAATTTTTGGTATTAATAGGTGAAGATGTAAATACACAAATAAATACAGGAACTCCTTTGCATCATGCGGCTGCAAACAACAGTAGAGAAGTTGCAGAACTTTTGATATCAAATGGTGCAGAAATGGATATTTTAGATAGGTCTTTCGGACAAGCACCATTGCATAGAGCAATTGAATGGGGAAATTTAGAAGTAGTAGAGTTACTCGCTACTAATGGAGCAAATATCAATAAAATATCTCGTTCAGGTGAATCTCCTCTTCACATTGCATTAAACAAATATAACAATTCTATTTTTAATAATAAATGACGTAATTTGTATAAAGAAATTATCAATACACTCCAGGAATATGGAGCAATAGACTACAATTATGGAGATTAATTGCTAATGAATAAATATAAATAATTATTAAAAACAACTTAATTTATAATAGGCGATCGCTACTGCACAGTAGCCGAATAATTTAAAAAATCAAAATGGGTATTTTTATCTTTCAACTAATATGCACCTCACTATTCTTTATCGCGGCTCTTTAATCAGTTGCAACTACGGTTGTGAATATTGCCCCTTTGCTAAACGCCAACAAACAGCCGCAGAATTAGCAATTGATAAACAATCTTTAGAAAAGTTTGTCAATTGGATTTCCCAACATCCCCAACATCAATTTTCAATTCTGTTTACTCCTTGGGGAGAAGCTTTAATCCATTCTTGGTATCAGCAAGCCTTGGTAAAATTAACTCATTTACCCAACGTTAATAAAGCTGCAATTCAAACTAATCTCTCTTGTCAGCTAGATTGGGTAGAGGAATGTAATCTAGATAAATTGGCACTTTGGGCTACTTTTCACTCAGAATGGGTATCACGCGATCGCTTTTTATCCAAATGCCTTCAGTTAAACCACAAAAATGTTAAATTTAGCGTCGGAGTTGTAGGCTTTCCTAAGTTTAAATCAGAAATCGCCGCTTTACGTCAAGAATTACCAAGCCACGTTTATCTGTGGATTAATGCTGTCAAAGCTGAACTCCCCAATTTATCACCAACAGACAGAGAGTTTTTCCAATCTATCGACCCATTATATGAATTAAATACCAAACATTATCCTAGCTTTGGTCATTCTTGTCGGGCTGGAAAATCAGTAATTTCTGTTGATGGCGATGGGACAATACGCCGTTGTCATTTTATTAAATCACCAATTGGCAATATTTATGATTCTGATTGGGAAACAGCTTTATCTGACCAACCTTGTACCAACCAAACTTGTCATTGTCACATTGGTTATGTCCATCTTGATTACTTAAATATGAATCAAGTTTTTGGTTCTGGACTTTTAGAAAGGATTCCCGATGATTGGGCTATCCACAAATAATATAGCAGTCCTAGTTGATATGTGAACAACAAAGACAAGGGAGACAAGGGGGACAAGGTAGAACAGGGACAGAGATGTTTATAAATCGTTTAGGATTGCTATAAGACAGTTGGTGCAAGATTTAGCGATCGCACTAATTTTTCCTGCACCTCTGCACTTTAAAATACACGATATCACTAATTGACACACTCCCCGCCCTAAAAGTGCGGAGATTCTAGGTTTAAGCATCAATTGGCATTTTTATAAGGCAGGTCAATTCTCGCTGTACCTACTGGAATTTCCCCTTGTAAACCAGTTCGTTTCGCTGTGACTCCATAGAGTAATATTCTCCCATCTAAAATTTTTGTTTGTACACCTGTTAACTGCACTTCTACAGACTTACCAGCAGCTATTGGTTTATCAAAAGTAATTGACAAACGCTCTTTGGTGATTTCTGTTTTTGCTGCAATTTCTTTACCCGAATCATCTACCACTCGAACATTAGTAAAACGTTCCATTTGGTTGGGTAGAGAAATCATTAAGTCTTGTACAGACATCCCCAGTACAGCAACTTTAATGAAATGTGTATCATTTCTCACTCCAGAGTTGGTAATACTCGGAACATTAACTGTATACGCAACTTGAGACGATGATACAGAATCTAGCTGTTGAGATTTAGTTGGTGTAGCTATAGCCGTAGAGGCTGTAGTGAGTATTAAAGCAGACAAGCTACCAAATATTAAAGCTTTCATAATCAAACCTCACTTTGGGGTGAAACAATACGTTGGTGTTATGTAATTCATCTACATTAAATACATTAGGTTATCAACATGAAAAAACGCTGAGTAATAAATTAAATTTTATAAAGAGTTCGCTTTAATTTCCGCCCAAAAGATAATTAATTAAGTCCACAAAGCTTATACAGTAAGGGTTATACACACTATAGCCAATAACATTTACTGGCTACACACAGGTTTTAAACACACCTTAGCATAGGGTGTTTTAGAGATTAAATCCCTACTTGATAACGGGGGAATTCCAATGATTTATGTATTACTAATAAAAGAATGCCAAATATTTCTGAATAAGCTTTCAGCAAAAGCTTTAACTCTATTCAGGAAAAACTCATTTTTCTGGAGGAAACATCGATTAAATTTGAACTGTGGAAAGTGCAAGATGTAAATCTACCTTGTCTACCTTGTCTTTTTTGTTCACGTATCAAGATATGCCAATAAATTTTGCGGAAAGTGTTAAAAGAAAATTACCTCAATTGTTGATCGCAAAAATTGACCCGGATTCACTGCATTTCCGGTTGACTGTTGGCATTATCTTAATTGTGACATTTGGAATAATTAGCTTTACACTCTGGGCTGGTTGGGAAATTAGAGGATGTTTGATAATTGCTCATAATAATGCGGACAATTATCAACTGTTAACTGTTATGCAGAATTTGGGAATGATGAGTATTATTTCCCTGACTATGACCACAGTTTTGACTACTTTATTTATTAAGCGATCGCTCTTACCATTACAACAGATCAATCAATGGGCAGAAACCTGCACAACGGAACTCACTCCCCAGCAGTTAGGCTTAAATCAAACACCAAGCGAAATTCAAGAATTAGCCCAGACATGGATAGAATTTTTAACCAAAATTTCTGAAGCCAAAGAACAACAACGCCAGTTATTCAGTGATTTAGCCCATGAGTTACGCACACCGTTGAGTGTGGTTTATGGATATCTGCAAAGAAGTCTCCAACGTAGCCATAATTTAGCTGCTTCCCAAAAAGAAACTCTCGAAATGGCTGTTTCTGATGCAGCAAGAATGAATCATATCCTCCAAGACTTACTAGACTTAGCACGAGCAGATAACAGTGCAATTCCCTGTCCTCACTACACTGAACCACTCTTACTCAATGATGTAGTTGTAGCCGTCGCCGAGATAACAGAAAAATTTCATCATCGGGAAATTCAGCTAGAAATCGCTCCCTTTCCAGTCCAAGTCAAAGCCGAACGCCAACAGCTAATGCAAATATTAAACCATTTGATTACTAATGCTGTGAAATATTCCGCTAATGGTGAACCAATTATGTTACAACTCACTCAAATTGATGGTTGGGCCATGATTCAAGTCAGCGACAAAGGATGTGGTATTCCTTTATTAGAACAGTCCCGCATTTTTGAACCATTTTATCGCCTAGATTCTTCTCGCACCCGTGCTACAGGCGGGACTGGTATGGGTTTATGTATCGTCAAACGCCTTGTAGAGTGCATTGGCGGTACAATTGAACTCCGCTCGGAACTTGGGAATGGTAGTAGTTTTATTTTGAAATTACCTGCTTTAGAAGTAAAAGGAGGAAAACCAGAAAATCTCATTCCCTACCTGCACGAGTAATATCGTGTCTGGTAAAAGACTATCATAAAGACCGCAGGGGGCAGGGGGCAGGGAGCAGGGGGAGAAAGAGTTTTGTCTTTCTGCACAGATGTGTTGAATCATCACTGATTTGCCGGACATGATGTAAGTTCAGAAATCAAATTTGATTGCTATATGAACATTAACTTTAAACCAGGAGCAAATAATGATATTGAAACACTTTTAGTTTTAATCCAAGAGTTTTATCAACTCGATGGTTATCTCTCCTTTAATACAGTTGTTGTGCATCATGCGTTGATTCAACTGCTGAATGAAGAGTCTATAGGCCGCATCTGGTTAATTCAACACCAAAATCAAGCAATTGGTTATGTCATTCTCTCATTTGGCTATAGTTTGGAATACGGAGGACGGGATGCTTTTATTGATGAAATATATATTAATTCAGCTTATCAAGGTCAAGGCCTCGGCAAACAAACAATTAAGTTTTTAGAGGAGGTATGTATTTCGCTAAATATTCAAGCATTACATTTAGAGGTTGAAAAAGAAAATACATCTGCCCAAAATTTTTATCATCGAGTGGGATTTAAAGATAGCGATCGCTATCTCATGAGCAAAAAACTAAATCAATCATCGAAGGAATCTATATAATTATGTCAAATAGCGACTTAAAACTTTCTCGCAACCTCATACGCAACTTATCCATCATCACTTTGAGTTTCATACTCTTGTATGGTGCATCGCGGATATTATTTCCCACTCCCGCCAGCGATATTTCCACCACTACACCCCAAACCAAGCAAGTAGCCGTTTTTGGTGGTGGCTGCTTTTGGGGGATGGAAGCAGTATTTGAGCATCTCAATGGTGTGTCTGATGTGGTTTCTGGCTTTTCTGGCGGTGATGCAATGACAGCAGACTACTCACTTGTGAGTTCTGGCATTACTAATCACGCAGAATCAGTAAAAATCACTTATGATCCCTCCAAAATTTCCTACGAACAGTTATTAAAAGTTTACTTTTTAGTCGCCCATGACCCAACACAGTTAAATCGCCAAGGGCCAGATTCTGGTAGACAATATCGTTCAGTAATATTTTTTGCTAACGATGAGCAGAAACAAGAAGCACAAAAATATATTACTCAACTTAATCAACAGAAAATCTTTGATCAGAAAATTGTCACCGAAATCAGTCAATTAAAAGGTTTTTATCAAGCAGAAGAATACCATCAAAACTATATTGCACGTCATCCTGATAGTCGCTATGTTGTAGTTAACGACTTACCAAAATTGGCTAAACTTCAAACTACTTTTCCTGAAATTTATACTAAATAGGATTTGCTGAAAAATTGATCTGTGCGGGTGTTCAGATCCCCGACTTTTTCAAAAAGTCGGGGATCTATAACCTCTCTACAACAACTCCTACAGCCTTAAAATATTGACTTCAAAGCGAGAAATGCAGTAATCCACAAAATTACACTTATGGGTGCGCCAACGAGGATTCCCGCGATCGCCCAACCGCGTTGATGTTCTTTAAAATGTTCAATACTGCGCCATTGTCTACTTCTCCAAGCCCATTCATTGCCTTTTGCCCCCATTGCGATCGCCATAAACCAACCGATCTGCGGTACAAAACAAAATAAGCCACACCATACCTGATTAGTCCATAACCATAACCAAGGTAATAAAAAAGCCCCCCAATTCCATCCCAAAATCTCTTCTGGTACTGGTTCTGTAGAATTAATCCCACAACCAGAATTATTAATTATATTTTTGCTGACAGGTTTGACAGCCAAATTAGATTTTAAAGCCTCAATTGCTTGGCGGGCATTGCTAAAGCGGTTTTCCGGCGCAGGTTCAGTCATCTTTTGTAACCAGCGCATAAAACTAGAACTCACGTTAACTTTATCAGCAAATTGCAACCGCAAATCTTGTTGCGGTAAATCACCGGGGGGAATACCCGTTAATAAATGAATTAACGATGCGCCCAAAGCATACAAATCAGATGCAGGAACAGCCCTACCACCAAATTGTTCCATCGGCGCATAACCATAAGTCCCAACCACCGTAAAAGTCACGCCTTCTTTAGCAGCTTTATCTTGGACTGCACCAAAATCTACCAAATATACCTGATTATCTTCACCCCAAATTAAATTACTGGGCTTGATATCCCGATGCAACACACCAGGATTCAACTCATGCAGATATATCAGAATTTTTAAAACCTCAGTCGCAATTTTCCGGGCGTGCTTTTCTGTGCAGCGTTTACCAACTGTCAGTTTTTCTTTGAGTGACTCCCCAGGAATATATTCTTGGACTAAGCCAAACCACAATGTGCGGTCATCAACACAAAAGTAATCAATGTATTGCGGAATGCGCGGATGTTTGAGTTGTTTGAGAATTTGGGCTTCTCGCTCAAACAACTTCAAGTCATCCCACTGCACAGTTCCGCCGAACGCCAAAAGTTTGACCACAACTAATGATTCTTCTCCATCAGCAGCTTGTAAATCTTTGGCAAGCCAAGTTTGGCGAATGCCATTATTACCGAGTTGCTGTTGGATTTGATAACGGTGGTGTATTATCTGTTCTATTTGCAGCATCAAACACCTGCTGGCAATTTACGCTAAGGTGATTCCCCTACTATTCCAGGATAGACATTACACAGAGAATTTGGGGGCAGATGTTTACCAAAAACCCGCAGTAAGACGAAAAATCAAGGTTTTAGGAAGGGTGTCAGGGTGTAGGGGTATAGGGTGTACTTATTCAAAACCCTTATACCCTATACCCTTTCACCCCCACACCCAGTCTCGACAAACAATCTTGTGCGTAAGTCTGTTTCGATTCATAAACTTCAGTACTAAGCTAATAAAAGTTTGGGTGTTGTTGCGAGAAAAGTTGTGAAACAAACAGATGTTGTCGTTATCGGTAGCGGTATTGGTGGTTTAAGTTGTGCGGCGATGTTGGCTAGGTATGGCTTTGATGTGATTGTCTGCGAAAGTCATACCATTGCTGGTGGTGCAGCCCACGCTTTTGAACGTCAAGGATATAAATTTGACTCCGGGCCATCTCTGTATTCGGGATTATCTTACAGCCCTTCACCCAACCCGTTGCGGCAAGTACTAGACGCTATTGGTTCACAACTGCCGTGCGTCAATTACGATACTTGGGGTTGCTGTTTACCAGAAGGTGATTTTGACACATCGGTAGGGGCAGAACAATTTTGTGATGTGTTAGCCAAACTACGGGGAGAAGATGCTGTCATTCAATGGCGAAAGTTACAACAGGTAATGGCACCTTTAGCCCAGGCTGCGATCGCACTGCCGCCGGCTGCGTTACGTTTGGATATAGGCGCAGCTGTCACTATCAGCCGTTTTGCGCCTACTTTAGCCCGTCACGCCGCCAATGTCCTCAAATTAACTGGATCTTTCTCTCGCATCATGGATGGTGTTGTCAGTGACCCATTTATCCGTAACTGGCTGAATATGCTGTGTTTCCTCCTTTCTGGGCTACCAGCTTCAGGAACTAACGCCGCAGAGGTAGCGTTTATGTTTGCTGACTGGTATCGCCCAGGAGTCCAGCTAGATTATCCAGTTGGCGGGAGTGGCACTTTAGTAAATGCTTTGGTGCAGGGGTTGGAAAAACACGGCGGTGAGTTACAGCTAGGGGCGCATATTGAACAAGTATTAGTCAAAGATAACCGGGCTATTGGTGTGCGTTTGCGTAACGGTGAAGAAATTCGGGCGCGGCGGGCTGTAGTTTCTAATGCCTCGGTTTGGGACACACTGAAGTTAGTACCGCCAGAAGCCTTGCCAGACAAGTTTCGCCGCCAAAGGCAAGCAACACCAGAGTGTGATAGTTTTATGCACCTCCACTTAGGGATTGATGCCCAAGGTTTGCCAGCTAATTTAGCCTGTCACCACATCATCGTGAATGATTGGGAAAAGGGCATCACTGCACCGCAAAATCTGGTTTTAGTATCGATTCCCTCAGTTATTGACCCGTCTCTTGCGCCTCCAGGTAAGCATGTAATTCACGTTTATACCCCAGGGAATGAACCTTATCGCCTTTGGGAAGGGATGGACAGGAAAAGTTCAGAGTATGAACAACAAAAGCGATCGCGCTCTCAAATTATGTGGCAAGCTCTAGAACGTATCATTCCCGATATTCACTCTCGTTGCGAAATCACATTGGTTGGTACACCCCTCACCCACGAACGCTTTTTACGCCGTCACCGTGGTTCCTATGGCCCAGCTATTTCCGCCGATGTTGGTTTATTCCCCAGTTCCCTGACACCCCTATCAGGCTTGATGTGTTGTGGTGACTCAACATTCCCCGGTATCGGTTTGCCAGCCGTCGCCGCCAGTGGCATGATAGTCGCCAATACCCTCGCCCCCGTCAGCCAGCATTTAGCAATGCTCAAGGATATTGGTTGTATTTAATTTACGTAGTGAGACGAGAAATCAAGGGTTTAGGAGAGGGCGAAGGGGCAAAATTAAGTCAAAAGTTAAAAGTCAAAAATTCTCTGACTTTTGAACTTTGACTTCACCGTAAGAGTATAGGTGCTTCAAAACCCATACACCCTCACACCCTTTCACCCTTTCTCAACAGATTACCTTTGTGCGTAAGTCTTATATATTTATAATAATGATTATCATTTTAATTTAATTTCAGCCTATGTCCGTCAAACCATTAAACCTCCTGCAACGTCCCCGGCGGTTGCGTCGGACTGAAAAGTTGCGCCAGATGGTGAGGGAAACAACTCTGAGTGTGGATGACTTGATTTATCCGATGTTTGTGATGGAAGGCGAAGGGCAGAAAGTAGAAATTGCTTCTATGCCAGGATGTTATCGATACTCTCTGGATTTATTACTCAAAGAAATCGCCGAAGTATCTAGTTTGGGCATAAATGCGATCGCACTTTTCCCCGTCATCCCCGAACATAAAAAAGACGACACAGGTACAGAAAGCTACAACCCAGAAGGATTAGTACAACAAACAGTCAAAGCCATTAAACAAGTTGTCCCCGATATTGTTGTCATCACCGATGTCGCCCTTGACCCCTTCACTACACATGGTCATGATGGCTTAGTTGATGAACGAGGCACAATTTTAAATGACCCCACGGTAAAAGTGTTAGTGAAAATGGCACTTTCCCAAGCCGCCGCCGGAGCAGATTTTGTTGCGCCTTCTGACATGATGGATGGAAGAATTGGGGCAATTCGTCAGGCTTTAGATGCAGACGGTTACATCAATGTCGGGATTTTGGCATACTCCGCTAAATACGCCTCAGCCTACTATGGCCCCTTTCGAGATGCGTTAGATTCTGCCCCGAAATTTGGTGATAAAAAGACCTATCAAATGGATGCAGCCAACGCTAGAGAAGCTATCAAAGAAGTAGAACTAGACATTGCCGAAGGTGCAGATATTGTCATGGTTAAACCTGCCCTCGCCTATCTAGATATTATTCAACAAATTCGCATAGCCACCCAATTACCAGTAGCAGCCTACAACGTCAGTGGCGAGTACGCCATGATTAAAGCCGCCGCTCAAATGGGTTGGATAGATGAAAAAAAAGTAATTTTAGAAAGTTTGACGAGTATGAAACGTGCTGGTGCAGATTTAATTTTGACCTACTTCGCCAAAGACGTAGCGTTGATCAAGAAGTGTGAAGTGTCCCATGACTAACAACATTGACTTGGCTATTGTTGGTGCAGGGCCTCATGCTCTCACCTTAACTACTCATCTATTGCAAAAACGGCAGTCAATTAGGGGTAAGTTTTCGGTATTTGACCCTAGTGGGATGTGGTTGAGTGGTTGGAAGCAGCAATTTACCGCTTTAGAAATTCCCCATTTGCGTTCTCCCGCCGTCCATCATCCCGACCCCAACCCGTTTGCTTTACGCAAATTTGCGGAATCTCGTCCTCAAGAATTATTTCCGCCCTACGATTTACCAGGGACAAAGTTATTTGAGGATTTTTGCCAAGATGTGATTCGAGCTTGGCAGTTGCAAGAGCAAGTAATTCCTTTAGCAGTCAAGGGTATTACACCTTTCGTTGAGCATTTACGCCCCAAATTTCGCCTTGATTTGCAAGATGGACAAGAGGTAATTGCTCGGCGGGTTGTATTGGCTACTGGTGGTTTTCAAATTCAATTACCAAATTGGGTTAAGGAAATCCCCACAACTTACCCACCAGACAAACTTTGCCACTCACAAAATATTGACTTACGCAAATCACACTTGACTGGTAAGAAAGTATTGATTGTCGGTGGTGGTTTGACAAGTGGACATTTGGCTATCGGCGCAATTTCTCGCGGTGCAAAGGTGCATTTGCTGATTCGGCGAAATTTAGCAGAGAAGTTGTTTGATGCGGAATCCGGATGGTTGGGGCCGAAGTATCTCAAAGATTTTTTTGCTCAATCAAATTGGGAAAAACGCTGGACAATGATTCAGCAAGCCAGAAATGGTGGTTCTATGACACCAGCGATCGCAACTCAACTACGGCGACAAGTGCGGACTGGTAACATCAGAATTGACGAACAATGTCAAGTTATCAAGGCTGAATGGTTGGACGAAAATTGGCGCGTCGAATGTAGTGATAATAGCCAGCATAAATTTGATTACATTTGGCTTTCCACTGGGACTAAATTTGATGTCACCACTGAACCCCTATTAACAGATATCCTCGCAGCTTATCCAATCCCCGTCATCAAAGGTTTGCCAGTGTTAGATACTAGTCTGCGTTGGCCTGGCTGTGAATTATTTATTATGGGTGGTCTCGCCGCTTTACAAATAGGCCCAACAGCCAGAAATTTATCAGGTGCAAGAATGGCTTGTGAAAAAATTGTTCCAGCCATTGTCAAACCAAGTGTCTCCTTTTCTCCCAGCCTGAGTACAGCCAAAGCCAGTTAAAGCAATGCAGTTAAGCCTTGGCAAGTTAGACAGCTTTTGAGTTAACATGATAACGATTATCATTATGACTTAATTAAGTCATTTTTTGACCTCAGTAGCAACTCGTTTTTAACACTGACGATTATGACCCAACTAACAGCACCAAATACTAATCCTAGTTTTGATATTCCCAAACAAGGAATGCCCGTAACAATTATTACTGGATTTTTGGGCAGTGGTAAAACTACACTACTCAATCAAATTCTCAAAAATAAACATGATTTAAAAGTTGCCGTTTTAGTTAATGAATTTGGCGATATTAATATCGATAGCCAACTATTAGTTTCTTTAGACCAAGATATGGTCGAGTTAAGTAATGGTTGTATATGCTGCACTATCAATGATGGTTTAGTTGATGCTGTTTATCGTGTGTTAGAAAGAGAAGACCGCATCGATTATCTAGTAATTGAGACGACTGGTGTGGCTGACCCATTACCAATTATCTTAACTTTTTTGGGAACAGAACTCAGAGATTTAACTAACCTTGATTCCATTATCACAGTCGTAGATGCCGAGGCTTTTAATCCGCAACACTTTGATAGTGAAGCAGCTTTAAAACAAATTACTTATGGTGATATGATTCTCTTGAATAAAACTGACCTAGCGACTACTGAAAAAATTCGAGAGGTAGAAGGATTTATTCATGATGTCAAAGATGGTGCGAGAATTATACACAGTAAATATGGTGAGGTTCCACTACCATTGATTTTAGGTGTTGGTTTAACACCTAAACATGAGTATATTGATGATGATCATGAACATGAACACCATGAACATCACCATCATCATCATCACGGACATCACTCTCATCATCTAGAAAATGATGGATTTATCTCTATTGCTTTTGAGAGCGATCGCCCTTTTGATGTCAATAAATTTGAAAACTTTCTCACAGAAGAAATGCCAGAAAACGTATTTCGTGCTAAAGGCATTTTGTGGTTTAGCGATAGTGAGTTACGCCATGTTTTTCAACTCAGTGGGCCACGATACAACTTACACGCTGATGAATGGAGAAACACACCCAAAAATCAGCTAGTGTTTATCGGTAGAAAGTTGGATAGCAATCAAATTTATACACAACTTCACAAATGTTTGCTATAGTTAATATTGTTAAGTGATGTTCACAATTAGTTAATAGTCATATCTGGCTACGACACTTTTAACTAATTGTTGAAGAAGAATTCAGAAGTCAGAATACATCCATCAGAATCAATTAGTGGAAGATTCAGACCCGCTACTAATCGTACAGAATTCAATTCTGAATTCTGAATCCTGACTCCTGACTCCTGAATTCTATTTTGGTAAATTTATCCCAATTAAACCAATAACAATGACTCTATCGATTCGTCCCGATACTAATTCTGCTGCTCAAGTAGTGTCATCTTTACCTACTCAGCAATTACCAACTGTTACAGAAGCAGAAATGGTGCAGGCTGTACGTACATTGCTAATTGGATTAGGAGAAAACCCCGACCGCGAAGGGTTAATAGATACCCCCAAGCGTGTTGTAAAAGCATTGAAATTTCTCACCAAAGGGTATCATGAATCTCTAGATGAACTGCTAAATGGAGCAGTTTTTACTGAAGATGCCAATGAAATGGTATTAATTCGGGATATTGATATTTTCAGTTCTTGCGAACATCACATTTTACCGATTATTGGTCGAGCGCATGTTGCCTACATTCCCAATGGTAAGGTGATTGGATTATCAAAAATTGCTCGTATTTGTGAAATGTATGCACGCCGTTTACAAGTCCAAGAACGTCTGACTTTACAAATTGCGGATGCGTTACAAGGTTTACTCAAACCGCGAGGGGTAGCAGTTGTAGTCGAAGCCACTCATATGTGTATGGTGATGCGTGGTGTACAAAAACCTGGTTCTTGGACTGTGACAAGTGCAATGCGCGGTGTGTTTGCGGATGATGCACGCACTCGTGAGGAGTTTATGAATTTAGTGCGACACAATGTTAATTTTCATTCCTAAGTTTCATTTGTAGTAGACGTTTAGTGGTGATGTAGAGACAGAAAATTTTTGTCTCTACATTTTTTATCGAATCAGCACTCAGCAATTATGCAGGCTTTTTCCCGATAATTGTCCGGTGACGGGGGTCACTGGCGACTTCAATTGTGGGTGAAAATCCTGCTTCCTCTAAGGCTGCTGGAATGTCGAAACCGTAATAATCATCACTCCACGGTTCCGTACTTTTCATTAAAGTATACAGAGCAGGAGGGAGATTTTGAATGACAGGCGATCGCGGGTTATTATCTACCAAGGCAATATAACCACCGGGTCTGAGTAGTCGTTTAGCTTCCGCGAAAATTTCTTTGCTGGCGTAGCTTGGCAATTCATGACAGACAAATTGGAGTGTCACCAAATCAAAGGAATTATCTGGTAAGCCTGTATTTTCGGCTTTAGCATGAACCCATTGGGAAATTTCATTATTCACATCCCTCGCCTTAGCCACAGCCAGCATATAGGGTGACAAATCTAAACCCACAGTCCGAATTGGCTGCTCTTGTTTCTGTTGATAGTATCGATGCAGCGCCATCGTCGATAAACCTATCGAGCAGCCAATGTCCAAAATTTCCCTCACCTCCAAAGGGCCGTAAGCTGCCAAAACATCATGAAAAGTTCCTCTGAGTCTGGCGTGAGCCGCTTCCCAAGTCAGGTTTTCTTGCGGCCAAACACGCAAAGACATAGCATAGGTAGCTGACTCCGCTTCAAAAGCCGCTTCCCAACAAAGATTACCCTCAGCGTAAGCATGGAATGGTACTTTGTAATATTCTGGATACACAATTTCTGGGTTAGTAACTGCCCCTAGCAGTTGTTTTGTCATCAGCCCTTGTAAAGCTTCAGAGTTTTTGCGCCAGGGAATCCCATTTTTTTCTGCTGTTGTGATTAATACTTGCCGAGCTTGGTATTTCATCACATTGTAAATAGGTTTGGTCTGGATTAGCAGATTAACGAACTTGGAGAGTATGCTTTCACCAGCCCAATCAGGTTTGACTTTATTTTTCATCACTTTGAGGAAATGAAGCGATAATTGCCTATACCTATTTTAAGTTTGATTGCTGCTTTCAAAAGCATCGTTTTTTCTATTCTTGCGTTTAACTTCCCCAATTTAAGACTCTTGTATCATTTAACCTCATTCGGTAGGGTGCGTTACGGCTAATTCTCACCTTCCTAAGTTCCGAAATCCTTACATAGCCTTAACACACCCTACTTAATATTTACCTTGAGATTAGCTAATAACCATTTTTATCTAAGAGCGTTTCAAATTCTGCTTGCAAAGCCCTAATATCTGCAAGTCTGGCTACAACTAAATTATTTTGTCCTGCGTCACTTAAACGTGCTTTCCAATATTGAATACTCTCAGAATGATTTACCCAAAACTTAACTACTGTGTCTACTACTTGGTCTAAATCCCAGCCCCATTTTGCGGGTACAGGTTCGACTGTTGCGATAAACGCATCAAGTGTACAGATGTGTGTGCCTAAGTATTCCACACCTGCATACTGTGGTTTTTCTATACTCTGTTGTTGATGGTTGAAAAACTGCAAAACGGGCGATACACCGACAATATCGAAAGTATATTTCATTGAGTTCATCCCAATAATTTACTACTTACAAGGAGATTTATCTGGTGAGAATTATGCTTGAAAAGCGTCTAATATCATCTCTATAAAAAGAGGATTTTTAGCTTATATCTGAGGAGGTAAACTTCCTTATTTATTAGCACTCTAAGGTAGAGAGTGCTAATTTTGAGCCTATTTAATTGCTGTATTACTAAAGAGTTTCCGGCATATTTTTCTAAAAGTAATCTAGTTTTAATATTTTTTTAATTTTCGGATTTAAAACTTGTATTTTGTCAATCACTTGCTGGTAAGCTGCTGTATCTAGAGCATCAGAGGTCAATAAATGCAAAAACCGCAGCCAGATGATTAATCAGCTACGGTATGGTAGTTATGCTGTAGGTATTATTTCTGAGGGTGTGCTTAAATCACAGCATCTTTGACTTTACGTTTTTTAAGAAACTGGATATCAATAACCGCTCAAATAACAAGCAAAACCAATAAGCAATGATGAGTAAGTGCGATTGCTCCCAGTCAAGGGATAATTACAATGACCTAGATAAGTGAGTGCGATCGCCCCAAATCCAGCGATAATTACAATGCCCTCAAAGTAACTAAATCAGCAATGATGAGTAAGTGCGATCGCCCCAAATCCAGTGATAATGACAATGCCTTAAAAGTCAGCAAATCAGCAATGATGAGTGTGATCGCTCCAAGTTCAGCTAAAGTGATAAAGATAATGTCAATAGAACTAAACGTTAAAGTAAACAATCCAGTACTTCTGAAGACACTTATTGAAAAAAGTTATTCTTTATTGGCTGAAATTGATTTAGTAGAGCAACCTAAATTCAAAGTATTATGCTGTAATCAAAGTATGTCAGATAGTTATTTAGATAAATTAGCTCTAGATCATCAACCGTTTGAAGTAACGATAGAAATAGCAGAAGCAAAAGTGTTTATTAATATTTTTAGTGCAGGTAATTCTCAATTTCTAGATAAAGAAGGAGGATTTTGGGTATATTTTGAAGCAGGAGGTGAAATGTTAACGCAGTCGGTATTTATGATGACTATATTAGCAATAGCCTATGCTAGTTTAACAGACGAAAAAATTGTGGATGAAGCTTCTCTTTTGACTAAAGAAAGATATTTATTGCCTAATGATTATCAAAAAATAATACATATTTCAGACAAATTAAACAAAAAGACTTTTCAAGATTATTCTCTACAATTTTGTCATGAGAGAGGAATACTGATTTGAAATATTAATGTATCAATTTGTAATTTCCTCAACTTGGTACAAACATTTATAATTTCTAACTTACTTTCGTATGAAAGCGAAAAATCAATGATTTGGGCGAGGGTGAAAGGGTGTATGTATCTAAAGTAATTACACTGTTCGGCTGATGCTCATGGCGAAGCCCTACACCCCTTCACCCAGTCTCAACAGAAAATCTTTGTGCGTAAGTCCTAATTAGGCTAAGGCCACAACACTAAAACTACTTGTGTTGTGGATAAATATCGACTCAATTTTAAGCCTGCTTTACTTCTTCATACCAAATGCCAACTTTTTCAAAAGCAGCGTAAGCCAGCTTGAGAAAATGTACGACTCGCTGTTTGCTCAAAATACCAAATTCTTTGTATTCTCTTGCTTCTGAGAAAGTCATCCGAGTTTGGTCAATGATGTTTCTTTCTTTGTATGCCAATTTCGGAAAGTCCACAACCTGAACGTTATGTTTCTGTACTAACTGTTGCATGTTCGGGTCAGAATCAACGTGTTCCCAGTCGTCACATAGTCCGCAATTTCTCACGAGGACATGGGGAACTTTATCACCATAGCTATTGATTGACTGGACAAATAAATTGAGGCTGTCATAGCCGCCTGTAGTGACAAACCACTTGCAAAAACTAACTCCTTCGGCGCTTCCCAGTTCGAGTAACTGGTTTTTATCAATCCAGTTTTTGACGGCGCGATGGCTTTGGGCGGCGAGATTGACAATTACAGGCTTAGACATTGCCATTTCAAAGATTCTATCGGCTTTGTCGGCTTGGCGTTCATCTTCGGTAAAAACGGCATACTGACACATACCTTTATAAACGCCAGCCACGTCAGGATTTGATCTATCCGTCTCTATGGGGACAAAGGGAATTTTCTTATCTAAGCAATATTGAATCATTGTCCGGGTGACTAGGGACTTTCCTACCCCACCTTTTTCACCATCTATTAAATGAATTGTTGGCATAATAGCTACCCCTAATACTGTTTGAAGTTAT
Source organism: Nostoc sp. FACHB-280 (assembly GCF_014697615.1). Lineage (GTDB taxonomy): Bacteria > Cyanobacteriota > Cyanobacteriia > Cyanobacteriales > Nostocaceae > Nostoc_B. The sequence goes on from NZ_JACJSD010000055.1 coordinate 30,445, forward strand.
TTAAAATATCTGCTTGTGTTTTGGAAGCCTTTGGTGGCTTCTGCTGCAACTTTTATACCATCTGTTGAGAAATACTGCTGATTTTTCGTGAAATTAACGTTTATCTATAGGGTTTTTTTAGACTTTTTGCCTGTCATGTTACCGATAAGGGTCAAAATTTAAATAATCCTATCATCAAAGACTGACAAGGTTTCGATACAAACTTTTACATTTGGTGGGGGGAACAAGAGGCAAAAAAATACCAGACTCTACTTTTAGAGTTTTGCGAGTAGCACTTTAATATTTTCGGTGTTATCTTAAAATCCTGGCTTTATGTGAGGCTGTGCGCTTGATTATTTAGCGATCGCACCCACAAACATCATGTACTATATCTAGTAATTTTTGCCTAGTAATTGAGCAAAAAAATCTCATCCATAAATCATTGAATCTGTCCTGTATCTACCTAAAAATACAGTCAATTAGTGTATCTATTGTTATATATTTAATTGCGAAATTGTAATATTAAGCAACCAATTTTGAGCAAGAAGTCTACAATTTGGGTGGTAGCTTCTATAACTAATTTGTGTAAAAATAGGCGGCTACCTCAAGCTGTTTTTTAATGGGGGTCAGGTAATGGCTATCGCCACCATCAATCCCGCCACTGGGGAGACGCTCAAAACTTTTGAGCCACTCAACGATGTAGAAATTGCCGCTAAACTAAATTTGGCAAATCAGGCTTTTGAACAGTACCGTAAGACGAGTTTCCCACAGCGATCGCTTTGGTTGCAAAAAGCTGCGGAAATTTTAGACCAAGAAAAGGCAGACTTTGGCAAAATCATGACGCTGGAAATGGGTAAACCATACAAAGCAGCGATCGCTGAAGTTGAAAAATGCGCTGCTGTTTGCCGCTATTATGCGGAAAATGCTGCTGATTTTTTAGCGGATGTGACTGTGAAAACAGATGCTAGTCACAGCTTTGTCTGCTATCAACCATTGGGGGTAATTTTGGCAGTGATGCCGTGGAATTTTCCCTTTTGGCAAGTTTTTCGCTTTGCTGCACCTGCACTGATGGCAGGTAATGTTGGTTTACTAAAACATGCGTCGAATGTACCGCAATCAGCTTTAGCAATTGCCGATATTTTCCAACGGGCTGGTTTTCCTGAAGGTGTATTTCAAACTTTATTAATTGGTGCTGCAAAAGTAGCTGATTTAATTGCTGATGACCGAGTAAAAGCTGCTACCTTAACTGGAAGCGAACCTGCGGGTGCATCTTTAGCCGCCAACGCCGGCAAACACATTAAAAAAACTGTTTTGGAATTGGGGGGAAGTGACCCATTTATTGTTTTAGCCAGTGCGGATATAGCAGCCGCAGCCGCGACAGCCACCGCCGCCCGGATGTTAAATAATGGACAATCTTGTATTGCCGCGAAACGCTTTATTGTGGAAGAAGCGATCGCTGATCAATTCGAGAAGTTATTGTTAGATAAATTCCTGGCTTTAAAAGTCGGCGATCCTATGCAACCAGACACCGATTTAGGGCCACTCGCCACACCAGATATCCTCCAAGAGTTAGATCAGCAAGTACAAGTTGCCAAACAAAGCGGCGGTAAAGTCTTGACTGGTGGGCATCCTATATCAGAACGTCCAGGTAACTTTTATCCACCGACGATCATCTCAGATATTCCTGTTGACGCGCCAATTGCCCAGGAAGAATTTTTTGGCCCAGTCGCCTTGTTATTTCGAGTGCCAAATATTGATGCAGCGATTACACTGGCAAATGCTACACCCTTTGGTTTGGGTGCAAGTGCTTGGACAAACAACGACCAAGAACGTTCACGCTTAATTGCCGAAATTGAAGCTGGTGCAGTCTTTATCAATGGTTTAGTTAAATCTGACCCCCGCTTGCCCTTTGGCGGTATCAAACGTTCTGGCTATGGCCGAGAATTAAGCATTCAAGGCATACAAGAGTTTGTCAATGTTAAAACTGTTTGGGTGAAGTGATTAGTCCTTTGTCATTGGTCATTCGTCATTGGTATTAACACAAAGGACAAATGACCAATGACGATATTTCGTGCATCTTATGAGGAACTTAAAATGAATACAGCAGAACTATTAGTAAAGTGTTTAGAAAATGAAGGTGTAGAGTATGTTTTTGGACTACCAGGTGAGGAAAATTTACACGTTTTAGAAGCAATCAAACACTCTACCATTAAATTTATTACGACTCGTCATGAACAAGGTGCGGCTTTTATGGCCGATGTTTATGGACGTTTAACTGGTAAAGCTGGGGTTTGTCTTTCTACCCTTGGCCCTGGGGCAACAAATCTCATGACTGGTGTGGCGGATGCCAATTTAGATGGTGCGCCGTTAGTAGCAATTACTGGACAGGTGGGAACCGATAGAATGCACATTGAATCTCACCAATATTTAGATTTAGTGGCGATGTTTGCCCCGGTAACTAAGTGGAATAAACAGATTGTGCGACCGAGTATTACACCAGAAGTAGTCCGCAAAGCCTTCAAGCGATCGCAAACCGAAAAACCCGGTGCAGTACATATTGATCTACCAGAAAATATCGCCGCTATGTCTGTGGAAGGGAAACCTTTACAGCGCGATAAAATTGAAAAAACCTACGCATCTTTCGCCAGCATCCGCGCTGCCGCCGCGATGATTTCTCAAGCCGTCAATCCCTTAATTTTAGTTGGTAATGGTGCAATTCGTGGTCAAGCTAGTGATGCGGTGACACAATTTGCCACCCAAATGAATATCCCTGTTGCTAACACATTTATGGGAAAAGGTGTAATTCCTTATACTCATCCTTTGGCGTTATGGTCGGTCGGGTTACAGCAACGGGATTTTATTACCTGCGGTTTTGATAATACAGATTTAGTCATTGCGATCGGCTATGATTTAATTGAATTTTCTCCGAAAAAATGGAATCCTGACAGCAAAATTCCTATCGTACATATTAGTACAGCTGCGGCAGAAATTGATAGTAGTTATGTTTGCAATGTCGAAGTTATTGGTGATATTTCTGATTCTTTGTTTGAAATCTTAAAAGTCGCAGACCGCCAAGGTAAACCAAATCCTTATGCGATTAGTTTACGCGGTGAAATTCGCGCTGATTATGAACAATATGCTAATGATGAAGGTTATCCGATTAAACCGCAAAAATTAATTTACGACTTGCGGCAAGTGATGGGGCCAGATGATATTGTAATTTCCGATGTTGGCGCACATAAAATGTGGATGGCGCGTCATTATCATTGCCATAGTCCCAATACTTGCATTATTTCTAATGGTTTTGCCGCAATGGGGATTGCAATTCCGGGTGCGTTAGCCGCCAAACTGGTATATCCCAAGCGCAAAATTGTCGCCGTGACTGGTGACGGTGGCTTTATGATGAATTGCCAAGAATTAGAAACAGCGTTGCGCGTGGGTACTCCCTTTGTCACCTTAATCTTTAATGATGGTGGCTATGGCTTAATTGAATGGAAGCAAGAAAACCACTTTGGCAAAGGTAATTCCTCTTTCGTCCATTTTGGTAATCCCGATTTTGTCAAATTAGCTGAAAGTATGGGTTTAAAAGGCTATCGCGTGGAATCTAGCCTCGATTTAATCCCGATACTTAAAGAAGCATTAGCACAGGATGTACCCGCAGTGATTGATTGTCCTGTAGATTACAGAGAAAATCGCCGTTTTACTCAAAAAGCCGGTGAGTTGAGTTGTGAAGTGTAGTTCTTAGAACTGACGCACAAAGGTTGTGTATTGAGAATGGGTGTAAGGTTTTTCCACATAAACCCCTACACCCTTCTCAAAAACCTGAATTCCGCTGTCAGCAACGTCTTTATGGCTGATATCGATTCATCCTTACCCAATCTTGCGTTGAGCCAACATTAGGATTTTCACCATAGTCATTCGTACCGTATATTTGTCCTTGCCGATTGATCCAATAGTAGTTGTGGTTTGCGGGTAACTCCACGATGGGATAACCGTAAGGATTTGTCCAAGTTGTCACATTACCCAAGTTCTCACGGAACTGGAAATTTTGACGGTCTATTGACTCATGGCGTTGACGGGTGACTTCATCCCAAGTATTTTGAGACCATTCGCGGTATTCTCGATATCTTTGTCCTTCAACTTGGGAAATTTGGAGGTTCTGCGCCATAATTCCTTGCATTCCAAACGCAGCCCCGTTGGTAGCGGAAACTTGAGATGCTACTTGGGGCAACCATGAAGCATAATGAGGCCACTGTAATTGATGGGAGGCGGCACAAGTCATCACCATTGTACAGATGTTGTAGCTATACGCCACACTACACTTAGCTATGCCTTGGCAGAAAATACCATTGTGTATGTATGTGCAGTCAAACTCATAAGCGACAGAACATCCCGCAATTGGTTGCGCTGGGCGGGGTTGGCTGATTCTGAGATCATAAGGCTGCATTGCCATGAGTTTCTCGTACACAAACTGCCCAGGATTGTAGTTTACAGGTAGCCCAGAATTCCCTACCATAATTGTCAAAGCTGCATTGTCTGGAGAAACTAAGACAACAGCAAACTGGCCATCCTCAACCACTCGCCAACCACTAGGCATTGCATAGTTAAAGTAATTTCCATATCGAACTTCCAGTGAGCCAGGGTTAGGAGAAAAAGGCTGATTATTGTTATACATTTGGCTTGGTGGCAAAGGTTGGCATTAATACTGGATACATCTTGGGTATGGAGTTTTACGTATAAGATTACAAAATTTCCTTGAAGAATTATGGCTTTGTATAAACACGAAATGAACTTTCTCCAGCAGAGTAGCACAGAGAATAGGAGCGATCGCACTGGGACTAAGTAAATATCTTACTGATTGAGAAGAAAGACCCTAACTATGTTTATTTGATATTTATTTCAAAGGTAATGCCTTTAAGTTTTGGGTGAGGATAAGTTTCAACATAAGATTTAATGATTTGTTGAAATATATCTGCATAACTTAATGCTGCTGCTAATTGTTCCCAACTGGGAGTACGAGAAAATTTAATTCCTCTTTTTTTAGCTGCTTGACGACAAGCACGGTAAGAACCATACTGTTTGAGTAATTCAGCTTTATCAATTAACTTTGGTGTATTTGCAGGTAAAGCTGCTATGGGCTGTTCATCTATCTGTAAGCTTTGCTGTTGCAGTACATTAACCGCAACTTGGGCAACTGTGTAGATGGCTGCGGAGTTGTGCAACTCTTGAAGCTGATTCTCTTTTAGCTCTTCTAGTAGTTGAGTGATTCGTTTTTTACCCATAAGTTTTATTTATCTAAGAGAGAGCGTCCTTGTGAAGCTGAGTCTGTGTACATTTGTGGTTTTTCCAGACGCTCTTCGTCAGCATCAACTTCAACTTCACCAGGAAGATATGACTTAGGGACAGTCTTCAGTGTTGGGGTTTCTGTTTCTTCAACTTTATCTTCACGCCACCACAGCACAATTGCTTTGATGGCTCCTAGGAATTTAAAAAATCGACTGGGAGTAGACAAATAACCCCAGTGAGCTTTTTCTGGATTATCAACATCGGACACAGAATCAAACGCATCTGAAAGTTTGTCTAAATATCCAGCCATTGACCTAATTTCACGCTCTAGGTCTGTAACAATCTGCCGATTATTAGAAGCAAGTTGTTCTTTTTCTAGTTTGAGTTGGCTAATCATCACTTGTAGGCGTTCTACATCTGTTTTTAACCGCAAGGCAGATTGTTTATGTTCTTCATTTCTGCGGAGCAGTTGTGAACGACTACGATTTGTAAAAATTAGACAGTCTCGCATTTCTTTATACAATTTGTCAGCTTCAGTATTGCTGAGGCTTTCAACTGTTTTCGGAAACTCTGTCGCGGAGCGAAAACGAGCAGACGGTTGATTCTGTCCAGTCATAGTATCATTGAATTAATCGTGATATTGTTTTATACGAAGCTTTGCTTTTACCCGCTTGGGGTTAAAAGTCTTAATTAAATGTCAAAATTTTAACTTAACAGAGCAGCATAATATATGAGTAAATATATCATGCTTAAACTAGTAACCTGCTAAAAATGTCACTATAAAATTTGTTACTCAACTAGACAGCGTTAGTTCTGACTATTTTGCAATAGCAGATCCAAGGTTAAAATAATTGTTCTGTAACCAATTAAGCGATCGCCTAGTCCAAACATCAAACTATGAATTATCACATTTGCGATTTGGAAGCGACTCCCGAATGGCTAAAAATGGAATCAATTGATTACATCGCCGAATGTTTAGAGGTTTGTGAAACTCTAGAAATGGTGGCTGACTTACGAGAAATCTTTCCTCGCCAGACACTACGTTCGGCAAGTATCAAGGTATGTGAAGTGCAGCGCCAAAGGTTAATTAACTGGTTGCAAGTGTTGAATCAACAGGAGAAAGTCGCGTAAAATTCTCCCCAGAGGCAAAATCAGCAGTTATTTGAAGTTACATTTAGCAAATATCAACACTCTTCTGTCAAGTAAAAGGGACAATAAAAACAAGTCTCCTTCAGTTCGCAAAGCATGAGCTACTGCCTTAATCCTCGGTGTCCCAAACCAGAAAATCCAACTGATGTTAAGTTCTGTACGACTTGTGGTTCTAAGCTTCTCCTCAAAGAACGCTATCGTGCCGTTCGTCCGATAGGACAAGGTGGTTTTGGCAGAACCTTTTTAGCTATCGATGAAGATAAACCCTCAAAACCGCGCTGTGTGATTAAGCAATTTTATCCGCAAGCCCAAGGTACAAACACAGTCAAAAAAGCGGTGGAGTTATTTAACCAAGAAGCCGTGCAGTTGGATGAATTAGGTAAACATCCACAAATCCCGGAACTTTTGGCATATTTTACCCAAGATGATCGGCAGTATTTGGTGCAAGAATTTATCAATGGGTTAAATTTAGCGCAGGAGTTAGCCCAAAATGGGACTTTTAGTGAAACGCAGATTTATCAACTATTGCATGATTTATTATTGGTGTTGCAGTTTTGTCATGCTAGACAAGTAATCCACCGTGATATTAAACCAGAAAATATCATTTTACGTGAGAGCGATCGCAAACTAGTTTTAGTTGATTTTGGTGCGGCGAAATCGGCAACGGGTACAGCTTTAAATCACACTGGTACTAGTATTGGTAGTCCTGAATATGTGGCACCGGAACAAATTAGAGGTCGAGCAATTTTTGGTAGTGATATTTATAGTTTGGGAGCGACTTGTATTAACTTATTAACTGGGCGATCGCCTTTTGATTCTTATAATACTAATAGTGATACTTGGGCTTGGCAACAATATTTAGCTACTCCTGTGAGTCTTCATTTAAGTCGCATTCTCAATAAAATGCTAGAAAGCATTCCCGCTAGACGCTATCAAACAGTCGATGAAGTTCTACAAGACTTAAATACCCAGTCTCCGCCAACAAATAAACCACATATACCAGTAAAATCACAGGTACAGTCATCCCCAACGTTACCACCTCAAATTGTCAGCAAAACACCAAGCCAAATTGATTTAGAATTGGAAGAATTAAAAACTCAATTTATGGGTGGGAAACCTCAACCAAATCAAGTACAGCCAAAAAATCCCACATCCCAATCTACAAGTAACAGCGAAATAGATCAAGAATTAGAAGAATTAAAAGCTAAATATTTAGGTAACAATAACTCACAAAATCCCTGATAAATTTTAATAAAGTTTTTGAATCTCATTTATCGTATTGATGAGTATACAAGATGCTTTTTCAACTTCTGCTTGAGTTGTAAATTTACCAAGACCAATTCGCAATGATCCATCAATGATATTTTCTGGAAGGTGCATAGCTTGTAAAACATGAGAAGGTGCAACCACGCCTGATGAACAAGCTGCACCTGTGGAAATAGCTAATTGCTGACGAACTCGTGCAATGATGGCGGTATTAGAAATATCGGGGATGGAAATGTGTAAATTACCTGATAAACGGTTGTTTAAGTCTCCATTCACTACTAATTCGGGAATTGCGGCTTGGAGTTGGTTTTGTAGCTGATTTCGTAAAATTGCGATCGCATTTTCATCTTGTTCCATCTCCAAGCGTCTCAATCTGCAAGCTTCCCCCACACCGACGATTCCGGGGACGTTAAGTGTACCTGATCTGAGTCCCTGCTGATGTCCCCCACCGTAAATCATTGGTGGGAGAAGATTATTCTTCCTCACTACTAATACACCAACTCCTTTGGGTGCGTAGAGTTTATGTCCAGAAATCGCTAGATAAGTAATCCCCCAGTCTTGGAAATTCAGGGGAATTTTGCCGACGGCTTGGGATGCGTCGCATAGAAAGGGGATATTGTGAGAGGATGCGATCGCGCCAATTTTTTTGATGGGGTAAATTGTCCCGACTTCATTGTTAGCCGCCATCACACAGAGTAAAGCCGCACCATCAGCACAGACTTTTTCCAGATATTCTAAATCAATCTGTGCTTGTTGATTGACTTTTAACCAAATAATTTCCGCCAGTCCTTTTTTAACTAAGGCTTTGCAAGTATCTATCACGGCTTTGTGTTCCACAGGGGAAACAATGATTTTGGCGGGGGTATTTTGTTGTGCAATTTGGTAATCGAGCGAAGTCGAGATTTGTCCTTGAATTACTAAATTAATGCTTTCCGTTGCGCCAGATGTAAAAATAATTTCCTTGGGTGAGGCGTTAATTAAGTCTGCTATTTGTTGACGGGCTTGTTTAACTGCTTTCGCGGCTGCATTACCATAATCATGATCTACACTATTGGCTTTACCAAAGGCGGTAGTCATATAGTACATGACTTTCTCGGCTACTCTAGGGTCAACGGGAGTAGTTGAGTGGTAGTCTAGGTAGATTATGTTAGTCATTTTTAACGCGGAGTAATGCAGAAAATGATCATAACAACTCTCTTAACTCTCTGCGCCTCTGCGTGAGATTTCATCACCCTAATAAAGCATGGTTTCGGTATTATAGGGTTATCGGGTTCTAGTTAGCGAGTCAGGTTATGGAAAGCATAAAGATTAGAACACATATCGGTAATGATGGAATTTTGCAAATCCAGCTTCCACCTGAGATTGCTAACCAAGAATTAGATGTAGTAATTGTCTTTCAGCCTGTGAGTCCAGAACCATCACAGACTACAAACAAAACACCCCAAGAATTAGGTTATTCTCATAGGTTTTTAGAAAATGTCATAGGTAGTTGGGAAGGTGAACCCCTGGAAAGAGCAGAACAGCTTCCCTTTGAGAATCGGGAGGAGATTCAATGGCCTACCTCCTAGATACAAATGCGTGTATCCAAATTCTTAATTCATCAAATTCACCTGTTACCCAAAAAATTCTGACAATTCCTGCTCAAGAAATTTACATCTGTACAGTTGTTTATAGTGAACTGTACTATGGAGCTTACAAAAGCAAGAATGTTAACAGAAACCTCAGTCATCTGGAAAATTTATTGGCTGAGTTTACTGATTTATCACTAGATATTCAAGCAGCAAAAATCTCTGGAAAGATTCGCGCTCATCTTGATACTTTGGGAACTCCAATTGGAGCTAATGACTTGTTAATTGCTGCGAACGCTTTAGCAAATGATCTCACGTTGATCACCCACAACACCCGTGAATTTAGGCGTATTGACGGGTTGAAATACGAAGACTGGGAATAACTACAGCTATATATAAAGTAGTGTACCTATTATCTGAACTCCCTAAACTCTTTGCGTCTTTGCGCCTGTGCTAAGTCTATCTCATGGTTGCCCCAGAAGCGGTAAGTTGAGAGGGTGCGATCGCCTAAACTGTCCCAGGCTTTTTGAAATTCTGTAACTGCTTGTTCGCAAAGTTCTTCACTATAGGCTAACCATATTACTAATGTGGGTTCATAGCGTTGCTGATTAAAAATATGAATTTTTCTTACGCATTCGCCGCCAGGTGTTCCGCTTGCGGTAGGCGCAAAGACGCAAAGTTATAAAGAATAATAAAAGGTAATTTACTATTTCATGTTCTGATTAAGCAACGTCTAGATTTATTCTTTTTTAAACGTAAATCCAATCAGGACTAAAACCTTGGAGAGTTGCTAAAGAAATTAAAGGTTGGATAGTTTTTGTATAAACATTCATCAGGATTTCTAAATTTAATAAATCATCTGGTTGATCAACTTTCAACTCTGCCACAAAAGATTCAATATCATTTAACCATTTTGCTTGAGAGACATTTTGCTTATAAATCGTTAAGCCTAAATGCTGTAATGATACAAAATCACCTAAATATACTTCTGACGGTAAATTATTAGACTTAGAAGAATTAACAGATTTTGTGGTCGGAATTAAATTCCATAATTGATCATGAGCTACAAAAGACCAAGGCAAATAATGATCTAAAGAAATTTCATTCTTATTTAATTTGATTTTAGAATAAATACATTCAATCTCCCGATGTTCTAAAATGGTTTTCCAATATTTAGTTTGATTACCTAGAGAATCTCTCTCTTGTGGCATAAATAACTTATTAACTACATTAGGTGTGCTGGGGTTTCTCTGCTGCATATAATTCAACCATTCCCAGGAAGCCCAACCCCTAACTATTGTGTAATTTTCCTCTAAATACTGAATCCAATCAGGATGTAAAATAATGGCGTTACAATTTTTTTGATCTTCAGAATTGAAGCAATATAACGGCTTTTTAGTATCGGCTTGATTGTTGGCTAAATTAATAATAGTGGGATTAACATTATAATCTTTTAAGCCCCTTGTTTCTTGGGCAAAGAAAGGACGAATTAGACGATAAGACACATAGCGATTAATTGAAATAACAATATCATCGAGATTTTGGTTATTAATAGCTGTCCGCAAAAGTTTTTTATCTGTATCTCTAAACTTTAAAATCGGTTCTGTAATTTCTAGCTCAAGAGCATCTAATTTATTAGCAATTTGGTCTTGCTGCCCAAAAGACAATTTAAAATAATTGTGCGGATACCAAGCATTAGCTAACATCTCAACAATGATTTCTCGAAAGCTAAGAGGCGATAAAGTATCAAAATTTCTTCTCTTAAGAATATCTAATATTGATATAAAGTAAAGATATTTATATGAGTTAGTAATATTGTTAAATATTTGAGATAAAACTGTAACATTAACTTTATCTGACAGTGGTAAATCCTGATTCATAATGGGATTTCTAAATAAAATTAAATCTCCTAAATATACTTGAATAAAATCATTTGCAGCTGATTGATTAATCTTATTTAACGCCTTGACAATTTCTGCAACAGTTTCAGCCGTAGGATCAATTTTTTCATGATACCAACGGAAGACAATCGGACGTTCAACACCTAAACCCGCCGCCAGTTGGCTTTGGCTGATGTCGTAAGTCTCTAAAACCTGTTTAAGTGCTTGTCCTGCTTTTCCCATATTTTCCATTATCACAGGATAGCGATCGCAACTTTGTTAACTTTTATGATAACTAATTTGCTATATTCGTTATCACTTATGATAACAAAACAAAGATCATGTTAAACAGGTGCGTTATGGCGGAAGAATTTGTGAGGTTAGAAGATAACAGCAGCAATCAAGTCCAGGTGAGGCGAGAAAAGATAAAGCACATATTAGTCGGTAGTCCTGAATTAGTTAGGAGAACAATCTATCAGCTACATACTACAGGTTATGCAGAGGTTGGCTCTTGGTCAAAACCCGTCATAGCAGGAAGTTTAGGCGAATTAGGCGATGTAGTAAGTGTATTAATTAGACAGCAAGGTTAGGAAATCAAACCCGTCGAGAGTTGGTGCGATTAACTGAGGTAGTTAGACAATTCTGATTGCACCAACTCTTGATTTAAGAGAATCATTAACTTTCAATTCGGAGTAACAGCGAAGTGACGCGCTTCATACATGACAAATTCGCCAAAGACTATCTAGAAGAACTATTAAAAGACTACGGAGAAGTCAAAGCATCAGAAAAAGTCTCAGGAGAAATCAAAGAAATAGATGTCTTATTCACACCCAACAAACAGCAAACACCTAACTTACAAATCCTGGGTTTACTAGGAAGATTTGCTGAAAATCCAGCCATCATAGAACCCTTTCGTAATCCAGCATCCACCGATGAAATCTGTAATTGTATACTCAAATTATTAGAAGTCAAAGCCTCACTGCGACGAGAAGCTAAAACCAACAAAACCAAACTTCAAGACGCAGAAATTCCCCAATTGTGGGTGCTAACTCCCACAGTATCCGAAACTAGACTATCTAGCTTTGGAACAGTCCAAAAACCCGATTGGATATCAGGAGTATACTTTCTCCCTGATGCACTACGCACAGCAATTGTCGCCATACATCAACTACCACAAACACCCGAAACACTATGGCTGAGGCTTTTAGGTAGAGGAAACGTACAATCACAAGCAATTATGGAATTGCAAGCGTTACCATTAAATCATCCATACCAACAAGCCACCCTCGAATTAGTTTACAACCTGCGGGAAAACTTAAGGATCAATCAAGAATTAGAAACAGACGATAGGGAGTTAATTATGAGATTAGAACCACTTTATCAAAGAGATAAAGAACAAGCTATATGGCAAGGAAAGCAAGAGGGACGGAAAGAAGGAGAACAAGATTTAATACTACGCCAACTCAATCGCCGACTTGGAGAAATTAACCAATCATTAATAGAGCGAATTCAAAAATTATCAATTGAACAATTAGAAAATCTCGGAGAAGCATTACTAGATTTTTCTAACATTGCTGATTTAGAAACTTGGTTAAACCAACAACAAGAATAAATTATTATCAAACAGTGCGTTATGCTTTGCTTTAACGCACCTGACTTAATAACTGTTATTTTTCTTCATAAGGATTAATCCAGTTTTCTACCTTTAAATTAGAAACACGGGAAAATTCCCTAACATTGGCTGTAATTGGCTAAGTCTTCATCCAGTGTTTCAAGATTAGAAAGTGTTTCTAGGAGTGATTTTTTCTGAATAGGAGAGATGATAGTGAAGGGAACGCCATTTTGAATAGACCTATCTTTAAAAGAAATTTAATGAGAGGATAAGCATATCCAAGTAAATTTACGCAAACAAAATGACAAGTCCTTTAGAAAGAATAGAGTCACATCCACAAGAATCAAAACGATTGATTGGGATTAAGTATGAGGATTTTACCTCATTAGTAATATTAGCAGAACAAAGGCATATAGAGAAACAAGCTCTAATGCAAAAAAATAAGATTCGTTTAATTGCTGC
>NZ_JACJSD010000056.1 GCF_014697615.1 Nostoc sp. FACHB-280
GCGCTTCCATCTCCACCTTTTTTTTTAAGCAAACGTCGCAGACGATCTGGACTCAGTTGTACATTCCTGTTTTGAGCCAACTTTGCTGATAACTGCACACTGTTATAGGTACGGGGTTCTACCTCTATACATTGCTCTAAGTATGTCTTGTTCACAGGGTTAAAACAGCTACCCCAGGAAAAACAGAATCAGTATTAGAGTTTTGGGACTTGATGTCAGCAAGTCCTCAGTTTCGGCTTGTCTGTTGGAGACTAAGCCAGTTTTGCCACGTCAATTTTACTACGAGTGCCAGTGTCATCACTTTAATGCCAACGCCTCTGGCGTTAAAGCGATGTTAGAACTAAACCCCACTGTTGCAGTACTTGAGCCAACAGGGGTTAACTATGCCCGTCTTTGGGGATGGTTAGCGGGCGAACGTTCCTCAGTTCGTTACGATACCATGTACTAAAATTCGGTAGGTTTAAGCATTACCAGCACAGTTAAATATCACGCTCAAAGACTGTGTAACCTGCAACGAGAAGAACAAGCCATTGAAACCGAAATTTACCAACTGCTCAAAGACCCCAGGTTTAACCCTTATCGCCAAGTGTTTAGTAAATTTGGCTTTGGGCAACGGCTGGAAGCAATATTGTTAAGTCAGATTTACCCATTAGAAAGTTACTTAGTAGACGGGCAGCCGGAAGTTAGAATACGCCGCGGCCGCAACTCTGGTAAACCAACTAAACGTTATCTTTCACAGCGAAGGTTTCAGAAAGCCTTGGGTGTAGCGCCAACACTTGAATCTTCAGGCGATCGCCATCGGCAGGTGATTGGTGGATCTGATTTATGTCGAAAAGCTTTATGGCAGTGGGTTTTTACTCGCGTGGAACCAAAGCGATCGCGTCTTAAAAATGAAGTTGGGGAAAAATTAGGACGTCAACTAGATGTTGAGAAATTAGCAGGCCGTCCAGCTAGGCTGATCAGAATGAGAATTGCGGCCAAGGCCACCAAGATACTTTTTAAGGAATTGATAACAGAAATGTGTAACCCCAGAGTGTTAGAGTGAAAGATGACATTGCTTAATCTTTTGTCATCAAAGACCTCATCTGAAATATAGCTTCAATCATTAGGCTCAGCATGGTCACCGCAGAAAAAACAAACATAGGCTACATTACCCAAATCATTGGTCCTGTTGTAGACGTTAAATTCCCTAGCGGTAAATTACCGCAAATCTACAACGCTTTGACCATCAAAGGCACTAACGAAGCTGGACAGGAAATCAACCTAACCGTCGAAGTACAGCAACTGCTGGGCGACAACCAAGTTCGAGCTGTGGCGATGAGTTCCACCGACGGTCTAGTACGCGGTTTGGAAGTCGTCGATACAGGCGCTCCCATCAGTGTACCAGTGGGTAAAGCTACCCTGGGTCGGATTTTCAACGTTCTTGGCGAACCTGTGGATAACAGAGGGCCAGTCAACACGGAAGAAACCTTACCTATCCACCGTGATGCTCCCAAGCTAACTGACCTGGAAACCAAACCCTCCGTTTTCGAGACCGGAATTAAAGTCGTTGACTTGCTAACTCCCTATCGACGTGGCGGTAAGATTGGTCTGTTCGGCGGTGCAGGTGTCGGTAAGACCGTGATCATGATGGAGTTGATCAACAACATCGCTACCCAGCACGGTGGTGTATCCGTATTTGCTGGCGTGGGTGAGCGTACCCGTGAAGGGAACGACCTCTACAACGAAATGATTGAATCTGGGGTTATCAACAAAGACAACCTCAACGAATCTAAAATCGCTCTCGTTTACGGTCAGATGAACGAACCACCCGGAGCGAGAATGCGGGTTGGTTTGTCTGGTTTGACAATGGCTGAGTACTTCCGTGATGTAAACAAACAAGACGTATTGCTGTTTGTTGACAACATCTTCCGCTTTGTACAAGCAGGTTCCGAAGTATCCGCGCTACTAGGTCGGATGCCCTCTGCGGTAGGTTATCAGCCTACATTAGGTACTGACGTAGGTGCATTACAAGAACGGATTACCTCGACAACCGAAGGTTCTATCACCTCCATTCAAGCGGTTTACGTACCTGCGGACGACTTGACCGACCCCGCACCTGCAACCACCTTCGCTCACTTGGATGGTACTACAGTACTATCTCGTGGTTTGGCTGCTAAAGGTATTTACCCTGCGGTAGATCCTCTGGGTTCTACCTCAACAATGTTGCAGCCCAACATTGTGGGTGATGAACACTACAACACTGCTCGTGCTGTGCAAGCAACCTTACAACGCTACAAAGAATTACAAGACATCATCGCAATTCTCGGTTTAGATGAATTGTCTGAAGATGACCGTCTGACAGTAGCACGCGCTCGGAAGATTGAGCGTTTCTTGTCTCAGCCCTTCTTCGTAGCAGAAGTATTCACCGGTTCTCCTGGTAAATACGTAAAATTGGAAGACACCATCAAAGGCTTCCAGAAGATTCTGTCTGGTGAATTAGATGCTCTGCCAGAACAAGCCTTCTACTTGGTAGGCGATATCAACGAAGCGATCGCCAAAGCTGAAAAGCTCAAAGGTTAATACTCAGTGAACAGTCATCAGTGAACAGTCATCAGACATGAAAACTGTTCACTGATAACTAATAACTGATAACTGATAACTGATAACTGAAACATGGCATTAACCGTTCGTGTAATTTCCCCAGACAAAACAATCTGGGATGCTGAAGCTGAAGAAGTAATTTTACCCAGTACAACTGGTCAGCTAGGTATCCTCAGTGGACACGCACCACTGTTAACCGCCTTGGATACAGGTGTAATGCGTGTTCGTGCCGGCAAAAATACCAACTGGCAAGCGATCGCACTTTTGGGTGGTTTCGCAGAAGTAGAATCTGATGAAGTGACAATTCTAGTTAATGGCGCAGAACGTGGCGATCAAATTAACCTAGAAGAAGCACGCACAGCTTATAACATAGCCCAAACCCGCCTAGCTCAAGTTCCAGCAGACGATAGACAAGCTCAAATCCAAGCTAACCAAGCATACAAACGCGCCCGCGCTCGTTTTCAAGCTGCTGGCGGTTTGGTGTAAACATTGCTCATAATCTGCAATTTTGTAGAGTAGGCTATCTGCTTGCTCTACAAATTTTTTTGAGGAAGTTTTGTGATGAACATCTAACAACCAAACGCGATAACTTCGTTAAGCTGCGCTAACGCACTCCCAATCAGCATTAAGGGCTATTCCTGTAAAATCTCTTGATAGCGCATATAGCGCATATATGTATTATTTCCTAGTTTATAATTGGTGTGAATAAATCATAGTCAAACCTTATGTTGCAATCGATTGAAGGAATTTATAAAAATGGCAAAGTAGAACTTGCCGAACTACCATC
This sequence comes from Nostoc sp. FACHB-280, assembly GCF_014697615.1. Taxonomy (GTDB): domain Bacteria; phylum Cyanobacteriota; class Cyanobacteriia; order Cyanobacteriales; family Nostocaceae; genus Nostoc_B. The sequence continues at coordinate 3,371 of NZ_JACJSD010000056.1, forward strand.
AGATGTGTCAGAAAGTCGGGTAATCGTAACTTTTTTAGAACCAAGAAATTATTTGCAGCATTCACAAATAATGACATTTGGGATGTTCTCAGGGGAAAATCAATCCACGGAAGACGATTTCGGTATAGCTGAATTTCATGGAGATAGAGAAGATTATTTAGACTGGTCAAAATAATCTATGAAATATGTTGTTGATACCCATGCGCTTATCTGGTTTCTAGAAGGAAACATCGCGCAGATAGCAGAGGCTTTGGAGTTAAGTGTGGATGATGTGAAAAAAGCTGCACAAAAGTCTGAGTAAAGAAGGGGATATAAGCGATCGTACTTCCCAACATCATACAGGCGATCGCAGATCAGTTTGGGGTTACACTCAGGAAGCGCGGACGACCTGCTAAGGATGAAGAGGAAAAATATGAGCCGATTTCCATTAGATTTCATCCTACAAATCATAGCTTGGGCAAAGGAAGAAGCAGAAAAGCGAGGGATAGGCTATCAAACGGTTATCAATGAAGCACTATTGGAGAAAATAGGCTAAAACTTAACGATCGCACTTTCCCAATATTACAAATGCGTAGCCGTAAAGCTTGTAGTTAGACATCGCACTTAGCAAATTGTTTTGATGTGTGGATAGTTGAGAATTTTTTGATCGCAGGTCATAAGTTCTATATTGCGGCGGTAGGCGATCGCAACAATAATACGATCAGCTGGGTCTTTGTGGAAGTCGCCGGGTAATTGGGTGCTGGTAATTGCATCAAGTGGATCGAGTGGTTCTATGGTAATTCCAGGTCGGCTTTTGGCAAGTGCAAACCATTCATTAACGGGAAGTGGGAGTGGTAGTTTCCCATTACTATACTTAACTGCGATTTCCCAAACAGAAATAGCAGAAACAATAAGGGCATTTTGATTTTCGCCTATGGTTAATAGGTTACGACCACGCTCAGAAAGCTGATCTGGGGAATGGAGCCACCACAGCCAAATGTGGGTGTCTAGCAAAATCATTGTCCCAAAGCATCCCATAATTCAGGCATGGGTTCGTCAAAATCTGGGGGAATTGTTATGGGGATTTTGCGTAGGGGATGCTGAGGACTGCGATCGCTCTTTAAATCAATTGCATCAGGGGTTGGAGATGGCTGTGATGATGGCACTGTCAGGCTTTGAGCTAAAATTTGGAGGATGCGAATCCTTTCTGCTAAGTCGAGGCTGAGGAGTTGTTGCTCTAGTTCTTGATTGCTCATAGCTTTGCCCCTAATGGTTGTGCTATTTATTTTAGCGGAACTCTCCAATCTGTCCGATGACAGATAACGCGATCGCACTCTCTTCACTACAAACAAAAAGCGATCGCATCTATGCACTTCATCCCAAAGTCCCAGTCGTTGTAGGATGGCAAAGACAATATTTTTGGTATATACTATAAATGGGCTTTGAGTGGGACGACAACAAAGCCGAATCAAATTTTTTGAAACACGGTATCAAATTCGAGGAAGCTGTAACAGTTTTTGCCGACCCGTATCTCATGTTTACGGAAGACTCTATTCATTCTCAGGGAGAAGAAAGGGAATGGGCGATTGGTGAAATAGAAGATGGCTCAATTGTTGTGGTTGTTTTTACCATGCGAGGTGAGCGAATCAGGATAATTAGTGCAAGAAGAGCGACAAAAAGGGAGTGTCAAGAATATGAATCAGGAATCTGAGTTTCCTTTTGACAAAGCAAGACGAGTTACACCAGAGGAAAACCAAAAATTCAGAGATGCGATCGCAGATCAGTTTGGGGTTATACTCAGGAAGCGCGGACGACCTGCTAAGGATGAAGAGGAAAAGTATGAGCCGATTTCGATCAGATTTCATCCTAAAATCATAGCCTGGGCAAAGGAAGAAGCAGAAAAGCGAGGGATAGGCTATCAAACAGTTATCAATGAAGCACTATTAGAGAAAATAGGCTGAAAAAATGTGATCTCCATCTCCTCAACCAAAAAGCGATCGCACTTCTCAAAACCACCAAAATGCGATCGCACTTTCCCATAATTCCCACAAAGGTGATCGCACCTCCCCACAAATCCGAATACACGCGATCGCACTCTCCAATCAACTCTAACAAATGCGATCACACGCTTCAAAAACTAAATGCGATCACACTCTATAAAACCTAATAAAGGCGATAAGTTCTTCAAATTCTGTTAGTCCTATCTCTCCAAATGGATTAACGAGAACCAGCAGTACGTCTATGACAAATCCTTTCTTCTTGTATTTTTCGTGCAACAGATAAGCATCGTTGTTGGTAATATTCTGGTTGATAACTAAACATATATGATTCATTTCGTAAGCGGCTATATATTAAAGATAAATTATTTAATACAGTTGCCTCTAAGGCATAATCTGCTATTTCCTGTCCTATAGTTAAGCTCTCTTTATATATTTTTTCTGCTTTCTTTAACTCGCCTAAACTCGTATATACATTAGCTATATTATTGAGAAGAGAGCCTTCAAGTGAGCGATTTTTTAAGATTCTAGTAATAATCAATGATTGTTCATAGAATTTAAGAGCTTTCTGAAGATTGCCGAAATTATAATATACTCTTCCTATATTGTTTAAGATATTTACTTCACTCGATTTATCTATTACTTCTCTACTTATACTTATGGCTTCTTGATAAAACTCTAAAGCTTTAACAAAGTCACCCAAGCTTTCATAAATTACACCCATATTGTTTAGAATAGTCCCCTCATTAGCCCTATCACCTACTCGTTTAAAAATAAATAAAGCTCTCTCGTAATATTCTAATGCTTTTTGATTATCCTCAAGGTTTCGATATACAGTCCCAAGGTTACTTAAGACAATTCCTTCTAAAGCGATATCTCCGATGTATCTACTCATGCTAATTGCTTTTTGATAAAACTCTAAAGCTTTTTGATATTCTCCAAGATTACTATAAATTAGACCAATAGCATTTAGTGCTATTTTCTCTCCATCGCTATCTTTGATTCTCACAAAAATATTTAGTGATTCTTGAATAACTTCTAAAGATTTGGAATAATCTCCCGTTCTTAAATAGCCAAGTCCAAGGTTTAACAAAGCATTAGCTTCTTCCTGTGGTGACCCTGGAGACTCTTCTTTTATTATTTTTATTAATGTGTCTAATACTCTCTTCTCGGCTTCACTTATTTGCTTCTGCACTCCTCTTATCGTCAATGAATCCACAAAACTCGATACAACATTCTTAGCTTGCGGATTTTGTTTTACTATTTCCCGAAGAAGATTTTGTACGTGTTCATTAGATTGTTTAAAAATTTCTTGCTGTTGTAGTAGTATCTGGCTTTCTTTATAATTTTTTAGTTTATTTGTTATTAACTGGTACCTCGCTTGTTGTAAATCTCTTGCAGATAATTCTACTTGTTGCTTCAATATTTCTAGTTTACCTTTTTCTCGTCTTACCTGGTTTCGCGCAAGTTGTGATTCTCTTTGTGCTTTTTTCAGTTCTTTCTGAGCATTTCGTATTTGTTCTTCAATTGAACTTATTTGCTTTTCTAATTCTCGTTTGTCCCCTTGTGCTTGTCTTTCTGCTTGCTTCAAAGATACTTCTCTCTGTTGTAATTCTTGAACATATGCTGTTCTCCGATCCAATTCCTGATAGCTTTGTGTTAATTGTTTAACAGCAGTCTTTAACTTATTATTTGTATTATTTTCTTTATACTCTGCTTTCTCGGCTCTATTTTCTGCGTTGTTGGCTCTATTTTCTGCTTGTTTAGCTCTATCTTCTTGTTTTTTTACTTTATCAATGACAAATCTTGTATTATCTTCTGCCCTCACTCGTTTTTGATTAGAAATATTTGCAAAAATCAACGCAGTAACAGCTCCAAGAATAGAAATAGTAAGCGCGATCACACCAATTCTAATCTGTCTTTTTGTCTTTTTTGTAGCTTCTGTAACTTTCTCTTCAGCTTTCGCTACTTTTTGATTTAACTCAGCTTCCACACTCGCAGACAAAAACCGATAATCAACATCGCTTAACTTTCTTCCATCCACCCAAACACGAGCTTTTTCTAAATCTTCTCCCCACAATAAGCAAGTATTATCCTGATAATTACTCTCTACCCAAGCCCTTAATTTATCAGCATAAAAGCGTAACTTATCTAACTCATTCTCAACCCAACTTAAATCAAAAACATTCCTATAAATCTGGTTATAAACCCTCAGTTTACCTTGCTGCTGTACCACCAAACCCGTCAAACGCAATCGCATCTGCTCAAAGCCACTATCAGCAGTCATTTCTTTTTGTTGCAAAATCTGCTGATATAACCCCAACAAAGCCACAGAAACTTCTTCGTTAATTAGTAACCTGTCTCGAATCGTTTTTAAATGCTCTTGTTTATCGTTAGCTTCCCAATTATCAATAATTTGATTGTGAATAATTTCTTTTACTAATTCAATAATCTGATTTTCATCAACAGACCTAAAATCTCGCTTCTCGATACTTAAAGCTTTCCCCAACAATTCACAAACTCTCTGAGTTAAAAAAGGCTGTCCCCCCGTCCAAGCTAAAACCTCTTGCATCACCGCTTGGGGATTTCCTACTTTCCCTGCTAATCCCTTTGCTAAAGGTTCTATTTCGTGAATCTTAAATCCATCTAACTCAATTGCTTCGCCGATATTAAAGGGGGTTCGGGTTTTATCTTGGATTAAATCACCGGGGGTTGCTACTCCTAATAAAGCAAAAGTCAACCGTTTATAAGCTGGATTTTCAGAGCGTTTGTTATAACAACTTCTAATCAGAGCAAAAAAATCTTCGCTCGCAAATCCTAAACTCAGGGTACTATCAATTTCATCGATAAAGATAATAATCTGTCCTGGGATAGATGACAAAAGTACATCTTCAATAAATTCATCAAACTTCTGCACAGGGGAAATATCATGGCGATCGCGCCACCAAGTCCGACGAAATTCGATTGGTTTGGCAATTTGCAAATCTTTAACAATTTTGGAAACAATACCCGTATACCATTGTTCCTGAGTGACGTTATCTTTGCTACCTTGTCCAGAAACATCAATACTCGAACAAGCCACCCCTTCGTTGACAAGTCTTTGCATCACCCGAACTTTCAAGCTCGATTTACCCATCTGGCGCGAGTTAAAGACGTAACAATATTTACCAGCTTTCAAAGCATGATAAAAATCCGAGTCGGCTTTCCTCACCACATAACTAGGAGCATCCGGGGGGAGACTGGCTCCAACTTGGTATTCGTAATTGTCAACCATTACCTTTTCAATTTATCTGACTTCGGTTATCTAATTATTTTTTCTTAAAAAATAAATACGAAACAACCTCAAAAGCTTGTGTTATATAAGTTTAGCCGAAGTGGGATTGTAAAAACTTTGAATTTAAATTGAATTTAATTTGAGTTTGATTTGAGTTTTGTAAGTACGATTTTTAGGGGTTTATCTATAGCGAGAAATCCTCTAATCTGTTGGTATAGTTATTATCTATTTTTTTATGACTATCAATCCAGAACCCATTGGGGGGTTAGGTTTTAGGGTGCATCAGGACTGTATCAACAAAGTTAAAGCTGCCAACAAGACCGCTATGATGAAAATGGGCAAGAAGAATCAAGAAACCTTTGCCCATGCAATTGAAATCGCTCCATCGACATTAAGTAGTTTTCTCAATGGTAAAAATGTCGCTCTGGGAACTTTCCTGCAAATTTGTCAAAATTTAGATTTAAATTGGGAAGACATCGCCGATAGACCAAATAACCCTATTACGCCTCCAGTTCCCCAATCTTCCATAACATCAATATTAATCCTCTCCCCTGATATGTCCATCAAATATCCAGAAGGGCCAGTTGCATTAGATTCAAGTTTTTATCTTGAGCGTCCTCCCAAAGAACAGGACTGTTACCGAGAAATTAGTAAACATGGCGCATTAATTCGCATCAAAGCACCGGAACAAAGAGGGAAGACTTCATTATTAATTCGGATTTTGCACCAAGCACAAACAAATGGCGATCGCACTGTTTATATCAGTTTAAAAGAAGCAGACAATCAATGTTTTATCAACTTAGATAAATTCCTGCGTTGGTTTTGTGCAACTGTTAGCCGTAAATTAAAGTTAGAAAATCGCTTAGATGAATATTGGGAAGATGATATTAGTTGTAATATGCGATGCGAAACCTATTTTGAAGAATACATTCTCCCAGAAATAGGTCAACCATTAACCCTCGGTTTAGATGAAGTTGATAGATTGTTTGCATATCCCGATATTTACGGTGATTTTTTTGGCTTGCTGCGATATCTCCACGAAGAAGCCAGACGAGAGAATATTTGGCAAAAATTTCGGTTAGTCCTCGCTCATTCCACAGAAATTTATGTCCCTTTAGATATCAATCGTTCTCCCTTCAATGCAGGTTTCCCCGTCGATTTACCAGAATTTAATTCACAACAAATAACCGAATTAGCCCAAAAACATCAATTAAATTGGAGTGAAAAAGAAGTTACTCAAATCATGTCGATGATAGGTGGACACCCGTTTTTAGTCCGTCTTGCTTTATATCATATTGCCCGTCAAGATGTAAGTTTAGATAACTTTCTCCAAACAGCAGCCACCGACTCAGGGATTTACTCAAAACATTTACATCGTCTCATGTCCGCCCTCGAAAAACAACCAGAATTATTAGCAGCAATGCGGGAAGTTGCCAAACTTGATCGACCATTACAGTTAAGTTCTGAAATCAAATTCAAATTACAAGCAATGGGATTAGTCAAAATCACAAATGATGGTGTGATACCCAGTTGTGAATTATATCGACAATATTTTCAGAATTTTTAATCCCCTGTTTGTTGCGAATTCAGCATGAATTGAAGGTGAAAATATTCTATTTATATTCAAAAGAAAATCAAAAGAGATTTAAACCAATTTCAGTGCGAAACTCAATAGGAAGCAAGGGAAAGTAGGATTGTCGAGTTCAACAGACAATTTCATGTTACAAGCATTCAGCAACAAACAAATCAAAAACCTCACAGCAACCGCAGTCTTCGCATTTATATCCCTTTTTCCAAGCGTAGTTCGTGCAGAAGACGATCGCCCATATATTTATGAAGTCCGAAAACAATTAATAGAAGCAGCGATCGCATCTGATTTGGATGGTTACACTTTAACTCACGAACCTACCATTGATACCCTCCGTGAAGGTCGCTCCCATTATATAAACGTAAATCTGCGTGCAGGTATGTCCTATGGAATTGTGGGAGTGTGCGATCGCGATTGTCAAGATTTAGACATTTCTCTTTATGATCACCGAGGAAAATTGATTGCTTCAGATTTACAAGATGATGACATTCCCGTGATTAGCTTCAATCCCTCTCGAAGCGGTAGATATCAAATCCAAGTTGATATGGCTAATTGTAATGCTAATACTTGTTACTACGGCATAGGTGTATTTGGTCAATAAACCTAAATTGAAGGGGAGCAGGCAATTCAAAAAGGGGAGTAATATTCAAAGCCTCTCTCCGCTTCGAGGAGAGGGGTTTCAAGAAGAAGTCGCACATCGGATAAAAAATTACACCAAGTTTAAGAAAATCAGACCTTAGCAAGTGAAGTGATAAGTTAGATGATTAGTTGCCCAACAGGGCGCATAATATGAAAACTTTTCCATCTTGCTTTGGTAAGAGTCAACAAAATAAATTAGTTCGTTTGGGATTGTCCGCATTAACAGCTTTAGCCATCACAGGCGGTATACATTCAGCTAATGCAACTCCCCTAAAAATCCAAAATTCAGCAGAAATCGCTTCAGCCTCAGTCAATCTCAGCCAAACACAAACCGTTACTAATCAGCCTTCCTATCAAGCAATGCAGATAGCACCATTGATTCCCATAGTGGTGCTTGGTGGCGTTGTTATATTTGTACCGTTATTTTTTGGCGGACTCGTAGTGATTGGCGAACGGGAAGTTGGCATTGTCGTGAAAAAATTTGACCTTTCGGGACGCGGATTACCAGCTGGACGATTAATCGCCATCAACGGTGAAGCTGGTTTGCAAGCTGATACCCTTGCACCGGGTTGGCACTGGGGTTACTGGCCTTGGCAATATTCGGTTCGTAAAGAATCGGTGGTGGTAATACCCCAAGGTGAAATCGCCTTGATTGTCGCCGCAGATGGCGCACAAGTTCCTCCAGAGAGAATTTTGGGCAAAATTGTCGATTGTGATAATTTTCAAGACGCGCGGAAGTTTCTCAGCAACGGCGGTGAAAAAGGTCGGCAAATGGGTTTTCTCACCGCAGGTACTTACCGCATTAACACCGCACTGTTTCGAGTGATTATGGCGGCGAATGCTAAAAATAATGATATGAGCGCCGAAAAACTGCATGTGTACAACGTAGCATCTGATAAAGTCGGTGTTGTTACTACCTTAGATGGTTTACCAATTCCGGCTGGAGAAATTGCCGGGCCGATGATACCAGGACACGACAACTTTCAGAACGGGCAGAGATTTCTTGATGCTGGTGGACGGAGAGGTTTGCAAGAGCAAATATTACTATCAGGTTCTTGGAATTTAAATCCTTGGTTTGTGCAGGTGGAACAAGTACCAATGACCGAAATTCCCATTGGTTATGTGGGTGTGGTGATTTCTTTTGTTGGTCAGTCTCAAGAAGATGTCAGTGGTGCAGCTTTTACTCATGGTAATTTAGTTACTCCTGGGCATAAAGGCGTATGGGTTGATCCTCTATATCCAGGTAAACATCCATTGAATACCCGTGTGATGAAAGTAGAGCTAGTACCCACCATCAACATTGTGTTGAACTGGGCTGATTGGACTGAACGACATAAATATGATGCTGAACTAGAAGCTTTAACAGTACGTTCTAAAGATGGGTTTGCCTTTAGTTTGGAAGTATCGCAAATCATTCATGTTGGTGCATTGGACGCACCCAAGGTAATTTCTCGTGTTGGTTCTATGCAAAACTTGGTTGATAACGTCCTAGAACCAAGTATTGGGAATTATTTCCGCAACTCAGCCCAAGATTACACCGTGCTAGACTTTTTAAATGCCCGGAGCGAGCGGCAAGCAGAAGCGGCTGAGTATATTAGGGCGGCATTACGCGCTTATGATGTGCAAGCAATTGACACTTTAATTGGGGATATTCAACCGCCAGCATCCTTGATGCAAACCCAAACTGACCGGAAAATTGCTGAAGAACAACGCAAAACCTACGAAGTGCAGCAGGTAGCCCAAACCCAACGTCAGCAATTAGTGAGGGAAACAGCATTGGCTGATATTCAACAAGAAATGGTGAAATCAGAGCAAAGCGTCCAAATTGCTGAACTGAAAGCCCAAGCACATATTAAACAGGCGACTGGAGAAGCGGAGTCCACCAAATTGCGTGCCATCGCAGAAGCCGAAGGGATTCGCGCCACAGGTAACGCCAAAGCCGAAACTTACCGCGCTGGTGTGGAAGCCTTGGGAATGCAAGGTTATACAGCTATGCAACTGATGCAGATTATAGGCGATCGCAACGTCCGGTTGATACCAGAAGTTTTGGTTAGTGGTAACGGTAGTAATAATGGCTTGGTAGATGGTTTACTCTCAATGATTTTGTGGAATCAAACCGCCAAGCAAGGTGAAGTCACACCCACACCCTTACATCCACAACCCATAGTTGTGAATAACCCATCAGTTTCACCAAATAATAATTCGCCGATAGTTGCGGAGTTACCAACAGATAAGTAACCTGCATAATTAATTTAAATCAAACTCTTGTAAGGTGGGCATACTTCGACAAGCTCAGTACAAGTCTTGCCCGCCTTGCTCATTAAGGAAAGTCATTAAATCAAGATTAGCAATTAACACTTATGCAAAATAAAAATGAAACCAGAAACAAAAAACATTTTATCCAATGTGTACGATCAACTACAGGTGATTGCTGCACAATTATATCTAGCTGCTGATCAAGCACTTCAAAATGATGATTTTGACGATGCTAGTCTACTTCAAAGTAGAGCAGATAAAATTTATGAAGAAGCTGAAAATATTGAAATTCTGATTTCTGAACTGGAGGGTGAATGAAAACTATCGAGCAGCTAAAAACACGCATTCGGGAATTGGGACAACTTGCTGCACAGTTCAGTCAGCAAGCTGTTGAGGTAAGTAAAACTAATCGTGAACAAAGCAAAAATCTGATGAGACAAGCTAGAGAGGCTAGTAAACAGTGTCAGGTATTGATACAAGAGTTAAAAAGACATAAATATTAGAATCACGTCTGCGGAGTTACCAACAGATAAGTAACCTGTATAATTAATTTAAATCAAACTCTTGTTAGGTGGCCATCTTGCCCACCTTATTAATGAATTAATTGCTGATTTAAACTATGTTGAAAGTGAGAAAAAATAGAAACATCATATACCATAATAACCATATTTTGTTCGTACCTTGGATGTTCAGTTATTGCTATACGTCTGAAGCCATATCTTTGGTAATAACATTCTAAAATTGGATTATCCATAACACAATCTAAATATATTTTTTCAATTTCATTCTTAGTAGCGATTTTAATTATTAGCGGCAGCACTTTCCTGACAATTAAACTCGGTTTTTGTAAGTTTGTACATAAACTTTGAAGCAGCCAAATATTGTTATTTCTTCTCAGGTACTCAGGATAATAGTTTGGTAATTCATGGGAAATTGCAAATGTACCCAGCAAAAATCTGCTCTCATTTCTAATTACAAAAATTTCACCTTTACTGATATTTTGGTGTATTTTTACCAAGTCATAGCCTTTTTCCCACTGCTTGATTCCTTTGTTTTTATAGTATTCAGCAGCAAGTTTAAAAAGTTCACATATCTCTGCAAAATCAGAAATTGTTGCTTTATCTGCCAACAATTCATTAGTGATGTCATCAGCTACTTTCACGACTTTATTTATGCTGTAGTCCATAAGCCTAAACCTATTAAGAAATTTTGCACCCTTAAAAGCTGACCTTTATACTGGTCTTTTGTTATGGTTATATTCCCCAAGAACTGGTTATAGAAGTTCTATATAAGGTACTTTTATGCTAAGGACTACAAAACCTAGACTACAAATTTCAGAAAACAGTAGACATGAAACGCCATAAAAATGGAAAAGCACCCTTGATATCTGGAATTAGCATCTACGCTTTTCAAGTATGGTTTTAGAACAGTCAAAATAATTTAGGAAAAGCGTTGGATTCTTCCACTGGTTTTATTACTTGGTTGGTTAATTAATCCTAAAGACAAACAAGTAATAATTTATCGCCCTCATCAAGCACCTGAAGTTTTACAATCGGCTACAAGTTTATCTGGTGAGTATATTCTTCCTGGTTTCGCCCCATTCCCTACGCCCTACTCCCTACTTCATTTTTTTTCAGAATTTGCCAACATTGTTGTGCGATCGCCCAATCTTCTTGAGTATGTATAACTAACACCCGCGCTGTAGAATCAGGTGTGGCGATATCTTGATCAACAGGTCGATTTTGATTTTTGGCTGGGTCAATTTTCAAGCCCAAAAATCCAAAGGCTTCGCACACAGCTTGGCGAATACCTGACGAATTTTCCCCGATACCTGCGGTAAATAATAATACATCCAATCCACCCAGACTAGCCAGCATCGCACCAATTCCCGACCGTAGGCGATGGACGTACATATCCCAAGCAAGTTGGGCGCGGTCATTACCTTGGGCGATCGCTTCGATCACTTGGGGTAAGTCGCTGGAAATTCCCGAAATTCCCCGTAAACCAGAAGATTTATTTAATACATAATCCAAACTTTCGGCTGAGTAATTAGATTGGCGCAGTAGATAAATTAAAATGCCTGGGTCGATGGAACCGCAACGACTTCCCATCATTAAGCCATCTAAAGGAGTGAAACCCATTGTGGTGTCAATGCTGCGACCATCTTTAATTGCGGCTAAGGAACAACCATTACCCAAGTGACAGCTAATGATTCGCAACGATGCTAAATCTCGACCAAGAATTTGCGCCGCCCGTTCAGAACAATATTGATGACTGATACCGTGAAATCCATAACGACGAATACCTTGTTCTACCCATTCGTAAGGGCCGGGATAAATCGCCGCCGCATCTGGGAGGGTAGAATGAAAGCCTGTATCAAATACTGCGACTTGGTTAACTTCGCCTAAACTTTTTTCAATGGCTTCAATGCCTTCTAAAGCTGGCGGGTTGTGTGCGGGGGCGATATTAGAAAGACGAGCGATCGCACCTTTAACTTCTTCCGTAATCACCACACTATGGCGGTAGTCTTGCCCACCATGAACTACACGATGTCCCACCACATCAATTTCTGACACTTCATTGACTACTTTAGTCGCACCACGGCTGAGGGTATAAAGCATGTAAGCTACATGGGCTTGGCGAGAGTCACCATAAATAGACTCATGCAAAGTTTCACCGGATGCCGTTTTCACCTCAATTTCTGCCACACCTTGGTCTTGAGTCCAGTTGACTTTGCCTTCCCAAAGCGGTTTGGGTGCTGATGGGGGTAAAGCATCATCGGCTATTTCATATAGGCAACTTTTTTGGCTGCTAGAACCAGCATTTAGTACTAGGATTTTCATAAATTTGACCCTTTGTTGACAACACTTGAGGATTCGTTTTGAGGGTGCTGTTAAAGGATGATCGTTAATGTGTTCTGGTGAAGGAAATGGATTGCGTTGATTGCGATCGCCTTGAGAATTCTTCAACCTGCTAAAAGTGACGGCAAACTAGAAAATTATGCCATTTTGAGCTATTGATCAACCAAATTGAGTCAAATTTAGTCGCAAAAGCAAAGTTTTTTGAGAAACGCAATAGACTTTCATCTAATGTTAATCGAGATGTTTTTTGCTTTATTCTAAGCATCGTTTTACAAAAAAATAAATCTATATGCTTAGACGAGCGCCCTTATATTTTTTTTTAGGAATATTAACGAGTTCTAGCTGTTTCATCTTCAGTGTATCAGCCCAAGTCCCATCTGATTCGCAGCAGTCCTCAACTCGGAGTGAAGCTCAAGCTGCTAGTTGGTTTGAAGCCCATCGCTCCCAGCCAGCAGCTTTACGAGCATTTGTACAACGAATGCCGAAGGGAGGAGATATTCACAGTCATCTAAGTGGGGCTGTGTACGCAGAACATTATCTGGAGTGGGGTGCAACTGATGGGTATTGTGTGAATCCGCAAGCAGGGACTTTAGTTGAACCCAAAGCTTGTAATCAGGACAGTAGCTATTTTCCCGCTTCCGAATTGTTCAATCGAACATCTGTTTATGACTCCCTGATAAATAGATGGTCTACTCGTAACCTGCAATTTGCCGGAAAATCTGGACATGACCAATTTTTTGCGGCTTTTGCTGGATTTGGAGCAATATCAGATTCTGCTACCCGTCGGGATGATATGGTCGCGTCAGTAGCAAATCGGGCAGCTTCCCAGCATATTACCTATCTAGAGTTAATGCTAACTGTTCAGGGGAGTGAGGTTCGACAGCTAGGGCGGGAAGTGGGTTGGAATCAAGACTTCCAAGCGATGCACGAGCAATTGCTCAAACGAGGATTAACTCAACTAGTAACACTCGGCAATCAGCAATTAATACAGTTGGAGAGTGAAGTTGCGAAAACCCTTGGTTGCGGCACTCCAGCAGCACAGCCTGGATGTACAGTCACGGTGCGCTATTTGCAGCAAACTACCAGAACAAAATCACCTGTGGAAGTATTTGCTCAGTTAGCTTATGCCTTTGCACTGGCTTCATCGTCCAAGCAGGTAGTTGGGATCAATCTCGTCGCCCCAGAGGATCACCCGATCGCACTGCGTGACTACACCTTGCAAATGCAGATGCTACAATTTCTCAAACGTCAATATCCCAATGTTAAAGTTTCACTTCATGCCGGAGAGTTAACTTTAGGGTTAGTTCCAACTGAGCATTTACGTTTTCATATTCGGCAAGCTGTAGAAGTAGCACAAGCATCTCGCATTGGACATGGTGTGGATATTCTGTTTGAGGATCGTCCTTTTGAGTTGATGAAGCAGATGCAGCAACGCGGCGTGTTGGTGGAAATCTGCCTGACTAGTAATGAAGTCATTTTGAATGTCCAGGGAAATCAGCATCCTTTTATGGAGTATTGGAAAGCTGGAGTACCCATGACTCTTGCTTCCGATGATGAAGGTATTTCCCGCATTGATTTGAGTCATGAGTATCTGTTAGCCGCAACCAGATATGGGCTGGCATATAAAGACCTCAAGCGCCTGGCTCGCAATAGCTTAGAATATAGTTTCGCACCCGGAAATAGTCTTTGGAAGTCGCCTGAATTTAAGGCAATGGTTCCAGCTTGTGCCAGCGATACCCCTGGTAATACCTCTGTTTCTTCAGGATGCAGTGCTTTTTTGCAAAAGAGCGATCGCGCAAGAATACAATGGCAACTAGAGTCGGAATTTACTCGGTTTGAGTCTTTGCAAAACTGGCTTTGATGGACTTTTCCCAAAATGCTTTAATCCCACATTCCGCCTTCTCCTTTGTTAATTGGAGATGCAGAATGTGGGATTTAATCATGGAATCTAAATTCTAGTAGTTCGTCTCATTATTTGTGAGAAGTTGGTGGTAGTTAGATCCCCGACTTTTATCAAAAGTCGGGGATCTAGCAACCCAGAAAAATTAATGTGATCGACCTCTATTACAACGCGGCGGAAATCAAGATACCATTTCAAGTTAGTGAAAAGCTTGTGAAATAAGCTTTTTGACTTTTGACTTTTAACTTTTGACTTCCGCGTAGCGTTACTAGTGGCTAGACGGCTACTTCTAAACTAGATAGTCTATCTGCCAATAATTTTTCCAGGTCTTCTAAGGCTTTGGTAAATCCTTTGATACCTTCGTCTAATTTGTCGTAAGCCATTTGGTCTTCGGCGTGCATTTTGTCGAAGGTGGCTTTGTCGATGGAGATTTTGGTAATGTCCAAAGAAGTGACTTTAGAAGGATCAAGTTTGCGGGGTAGTTCGCCGATGGTGGCTTGCAATTCACCTAACAAAGAAGGAGAGATAGTGAGTAAATCACAGCCAGCCAACTCAGTGATTTCACCAACGTTGCGGAAGCTTGCGCCCATAACTTCGGTTTTGTAACCGAACTTTTTATAGTAGTTATAGATGGTGGTAACAGATACTACGCCTGGATCTTCAGCAGAGGGGTAGCTGTCGCGTCCAGTTGATTTTTTATACCAGTCAAGAATCCGACCGACGAAGGGGGAAATTAAGGTAACACCTGCTTCAGCACAAGCGATCGCTTGATGTAAGCCAAACAACAGAGTTAAGTTACAGTGAATGCCTTCTTTTTCCAGAATTTCGGCGGCGCGAATACCTTCCCAGGTACTAGCAATTTTAATCAAAATTCTTTCGGGGCCAATGCCAGCAGCTTTATACTGAGCAATGATTTCTCGACCTTTGGCAACTGTCGCTTCGGTGTCGTAAGATAAACGGGCATCAACTTCTGTAGAAACCCGACCAGGAATGATTTGCAGAATCTTCAAACCAAAGGATACAGCCAAGCGGTCAAAAGCTAAGGAAACTATTTGGGCTTTGCTTGCACCAGCACCAGCATCTTTTTTGGCTTGCAATAAAGTCTGATCAACAATATCCTGATACTCTGGCATTTGTGCCGCAGCAGTAATCAAGGAAGGGTTGGTGGTCGCGTCTCTCGGTGTAAATTTTTCAATGGCTTTAATATCGCCAGTATCAGCAACTACTACTGTAACTTCGCGCAACTGTTCTAGTAAATTTTTAGACATAATCAACTCCGCGATGGTGATTTGTGTAGGATTTACCTAATTCCCCTATGTGTTTACACTCTCTACGGTCACTAAAATTCTGATTTCGGCAATCTTTCTTAATGCTTGCTTTGTTCACTGAGCGAAGCCTCAGCCTTATTCTAGCTACGTCAAGCGAGAATAGGCTGTCCAATAGAATGCACTTTGATTAAACTAGTTGTGCCTGATTTACCAATTGGAACGCCGGAAGTAATTACCACTTTATCGCCTTCATTGACTAAACCCGTGTCTGCAACTGTGTTGACGACGTTGATAAACATTTCCTCCGCATTGTGAACTGGCGGAATGAATATAGGTTCAATTCCCCAAGATAGTGCTAGTTGGCGATAGGAATTTTCATCCGGGGTGAGGGCAATAATCGGCGCGGAAGGACGGTATTTGGACACTAATTTGGCTGTACTGCCAGAGGTGGTATTACAAAGAATTGCCTTTGCGCCTGTTTCATAAGCGATGCGACATACTGCTTCAGCCACCGATTCGGTAACGCTGAGACTACCTGCTTCGTGACACCAGGAATGTTTACCACCTTCTTGCAAAGCTTGTTCTGTGCGTAGGGCGATGTTGTGCATGGTTTGTACCGCCGCTACAGGATATTGACCGACGGCTGTTTCTCCAGAAAGCATGACGGCATCAGTACCATCCAAAATAGAGTTAGCAACGTCGGTGGCTTCGGCGCGGGTGGGGTCTGGTGAACTAATCATTGACTCCAACATTTGGGTAGCAGTAATCACGGGTTTGCCAGCCTGATTACAACGGTGAATAATATCCTTTTGAATCAGGGGAACTTCGTGAATTGGCACTTCTACCCCCAAATCACCACGGGCAATCATAATGCCGTCAGCGACTTTTAAGATGGAGTCAAAACGCTCAACTGCTTCTGGTCTTTCGATTTTGGCAATTAAACGGATGGCAGCCCCAGCAGCTTCAATCATTCTTTGGGCTGGTTCTAAATCTTGAGGCGATCGCACAAAGGAAACCGCCGCAAAATCTACACCCAACTGAATGCCAAAGCGCAAATCCATCAAGTCTTTTTCGGTGATTGAACTGACGGGTAATGGTGTTTCTGGCAGATTAACGCCCTTGTGGGTGGAAATTAACCCGCCAATTTTCACCAACGCCCGAATTTTATCGGCATCGCGATCGGTGACAATTAATTTGACGCGTCCATCATTAATTAAAATCGGTTCCCCTGGTCTAACCATTGCGAACAAAGTGGGCAAGGGTAAAGGCAGTTCGTCGATACTATTGCCTTTGTCCTGCAAAACAAATGTGACTTCTTCACCAGCTTCGACATTTAGTCCTTCTGGTGGTAAAACTCCTAAACGAATTTTCGGGCCACAAAGGTCTTGCATAATTGCCACTGGCTTTTGGCGATCGGCACTAATTTGCCGTAAATATTTAGCCGTTTGTCCGTGAAATTCATGAGCGCCGTGAGAAAAATTTAACCTCGCTACATTCATCCCAGCTTCTACAAGGGCTTGCAGTTTTTCCGGTGCAGAACTAGCAGGGCCAACAGTGCAAATAATTTTGGTTCGACGCATAGGGATTAGGGTTCGGGTCTATATTGCGATATAGAAGAGGAGACAGGAGGCACTCCGGCAAAGCCGGAGAAGTCAAAAGTAAAAAACCAAAAGTCAAAAGTATTCTTCATTTTTGCCTTTTTACTTTTGCCTTTTGACTTACCAATACCTTCAGCCATTCTCTGCATCTATATCACTTGTGCTTCATATCACTCCTTTTGTATATAAAAAAGCTTTTTATCTAGTACAGGTCGGCGTAAATAAACAGACCATCAGAAATTGCTACAAGGCTTGTGGTATCGTTATTATTTCTTTTTACTTTTGCCTTTTTACTTTTGCCTTGTTGTACTAGTCAGAGTAGGGATTAGAAGTTAGGAAATTTACCCACTCCCAACACCCTATTCCCTACTCCCTCATTAAGCTGCTACAGTCAACAGTTGTTCTTTCTGTGCCATAGATAACAACAGGTCTACCACCCGATTCGAGTAGCCCCATTCGTTGTCATACCAAGAAACAACTTTGAAGAAGTTGGCGTTTAGCTCAATTCCGGCACCTGCGTCGAAAATACTGGAATGAGTATCACCCTGAAAATCTGTAGATACGACTTCTTCGTCGGTGTAGCCTAAAATTCCGGCTAATTCACCTGTTGCAGCTTCCTTCATGGCTGCACAGATTTCTTTGTAACTGGTAGCTTTTGCAGTTTTAAAGGTGAGGTCAACCACCGAAACATCAGGAGTAGGCACACGAAAAGCCATTCCGGTTAACTTACCCTTTAACTCTGGCAATACCAAAGCCACCGCTTTTGCTGCACCCGTGGATGAAGGAATAATATTTTGGGCTGCGCCTCGACCACCCCGCCAGTCTTTTTTACTGGGGCCGTCTACGGTGGGTTGAGTGGCAGTCATGGCATGTACTGTAGTCATCAAACCTTCGGTTAAACCAAATTTATCATTGATGACTTTGGCAATGGGAGCCAGACAATTTGTAGTGCAGCTGGCATTGGAAACGATTAAATCTTTGCTGGGGTCGAATAAGTGATGATTTACACCCATTAGCAAAGTTTTAACTCTTTCTGGCTCTTTTGTAGGGGCAGAGATGACAACGCGCTTTGCACCTGCTGTTAGGTGTTTGCTTGCGCCTTCATAATCAGTGAAGAGTCCAGTAGATTCCACTACATAGTCTGCGCCTAATTTACCCCAAGGCAATTCCGCAGGATTCCGCACGGAAACACAAGGAACAAAATGTCCATCAATGACAATGCCATCTTCCTTGGCTTCCACCTTGCCTTTAAACTTACCGTGAGTGGAATCATATTTCAACAGGTAAGCGAGGTTATCTGGTGGTACTAAGTCGTTAATCCCCACAAACTCAATGTTGGGGTTATAAATGCCAGCCCGCAGCACCAGCCGACCAATACGACCAAATCCATTAATACCAACTTTTAACTTTGTCAAAATTCAACCTCCTAATTGAGAACAACCCAGGTCTGTTCTCCGTTTCAGCGCGGCATTTAGCTGGGTTAATTTTGGTCTGACTGAGCTGATCGTGACAGTCTTAGACACCTAAACGCATTTTGTTAGATATCTTTTAAGGTTTTGGGATTTTATCAGTTAGCAGTTATCAGTTCACTGTTTACTGATAACTGCTAACTGTTCACTGTTTTAATACGGCCACTGCCAGTTGCGGATTTCGGGCATATCTTCGCCGTATTGGGAAATGTAGTGTTTGTGTTCGATCAGCTTATCTTGCAGGTGTTGTTTGACATAAGCTGCTTTGTAACCTAGTTTCGGCACGCGATCGATTACATCCATAACTAAATGATAGCGATCGAGGTCATTGAGAACCACCATGTCAAAGGGTGTTGTGGTAGTACCTTCTTCTTTGTAACCACGGACATGGAGGTTATGATGATTGGTTTGCCGATAAGTTAACCGATGAATTAACCAAGGATAGCCATGAAAGGCGAAAATAATTGGTTTATCGGTTGTGAAGATTGTATCGAAGTCTTTAGGTGTTAAACCGTGAGGATGCTCACTTTTTGGCTGTAATGTCATCAAATCGACGACGTTGACAACCCTAACTTTTAAGTCTGGGAAGAATTGACGCAGCATATCCACCGCAGCCAAGGTTTCTAAGGTGGGTACATCCCCAGCACAAGCCATGACTACATCTGGTTCACTACCTTGGTCGTTACTTGCCCATTCCCAAATGCCAATACCTTTGGTGCAGTGTTTAATGGCTGCATCCATATCTAGATACTGCAAGGCTGGTTGTTTGCCTGCAATAATTACGTTGACGTAGTTCCGGCTTCTTAAGCAGTGGTCGGTGACGGAAAGTAAGGTGTTGGCATCGGGGGGAAGATAGACACGGATGACTTCTGATTTTTTGTTGACTACGTGGTCGATAAAACCAGGGTCTTGGTGCGAGAAGCCGTTGTGGTCTTGTCGCCAAACGTGAGAGGTGAGTAAGTAATTGAGGGAAGCGATTGGTCTGCGCCAGGAAATATGGCGGGTGGTTTTCAACCATTTGGCGTGCTGGTTGAACATGGAGTCAATGATATGGATAAATGCTTCGTAGCATGAGAAGAAGCCATGACGACCAGTCAGGAGATAGCCTTCTAACCAACCTTGACAATTGGTTTCGCTGAGAATTTCCATTACCCGACCGTTGGGGGAGAGGTGTTCGTCTTCGGGCAGGATTTTGGAAACCCAAGTTCTGTCGGTAACTTCAAAGATGGCATCTAAACGATTGGAGGCGGTTTCATCAGGGCCAAAAACGCGGAAATTCCGGCTGTCGAGGTTGAGTTTCATCACGTCTCGGAGGAATTTACCTGCAACTTTGGTGGCTTCTGCTTCGACTTTACCGGGGTGAGAAAAATTTACGGCGTAGTCTTGGAAGTTGGGCATTCGCAAATCACGCAACAAGATACCGCCGTTGGCGTGGGGATTATCACCCATCCGCCGTAGACCTGTGGGGGCTAATTGGGCAAGTTCGGGGATGAGTTTACCGTTAGCATCGAAGAGTTCTTCGGGCTTGTAACTCTTCATCCATTCTTCGAGTAATTTTAAATGTTCTGGCTGTTGCGCGATCGCTCCGAAGGGAACTTGATGCGATCGCCAAAAATCTTCGGTTTTCTTGCCATCTACTTCTTTTGGCCCTGTCCAGCCTTTAGGGGTTCGCAAAATAATCATCGGCCAGCGCGGACGTTCTTGAAAACCATGTACGCGGGCTTCTCTTTGGATGTTTTGAATTTCGGAAATGATTGTATCTAAGGTTGCTGCCATCTGTTGATGCACGTCTGTGGGATCAGAACCTTCGACAAAGTAAGGTTTATAGCCATAACCCACAAATAAGCTTTCTAATTCTTCGTCGCTTAACCGTGACAACACTGTGGGGTTAGCAATTTTATACCCATTGAGGTGCAGAATCGGCAAAACTGCCCCGTCATTCACTGGGTTAAGAAATTTATTGGAGTGCCAACTTGTAGCTAAAGCCCCGGTTTCGGCTTCACCATCACCCACAACCGCCGCCACAATCAAATCAGGATTGTCAAAAGCTGCACCGTAAGCGTGTACCAAGGCATAACCCAATTCCCCACCTTCGTGAATTGAACCAGGGGTTTCGGGGGCGACGTGACTGGGAATCCCACCAGGGAAAGAAAACTGTTTGAATAGCTGCTTCATTCCCTCAACATCTTGGGAAATGTTGGGATAATATTCGCTGTAAGTTCCTTCTAGGTAGGTGTTCGCCACTAAGCCAGGGCCACCATGACCAGGCCCAGCAATATAAATGATGTCCGTATCGTATTTTTTAATGATGCGATTGAGGTGGACATAAATCAAATTCAGCCCTGGTGTTGTTCCCCAATGCCCTAAAAGTCGGGGTTTGACATGTTCGAGTTTCAGGGTTTCTCTTAGCAGTGGATTATCTAGGAGATAGATTTGCCCTACTGACAAATAGTTCGCCGCCCGCCAGTAGGCATTAATTTTATGTAATTCTTCGTCTGTTAAAGGCTTTGTTTGTGGAGAGATTGCTAAAGTCATAACAAATTTCCGTAGACAACAGGATTTTGACCTTGTTTCAGTAAGCTAGTGTAGTGGTCTATTCAGTAACGGCCATCTTACTCATGACAAATTTTTCCCAGCGCCAATCTGGAAAAACTTGTACTTTGTTGTTGCGATCGCTGGTGTGAAAATTTTTAGTGAGTGATAAATAATTCCCGACTATCTCCTGCTTGAGAGAGTAGCAGATATAACCAAGATGATTCGCTAGTTTTAAGATTTTTTTAAACCATTTATGACAAATGCCAGAAATTCACTACAGAATTTGGTTTAGAAAAGATAATGTTATTAAAGAAATATTACTTTTGATAAAAAATATTAAATACTACAAAAATCATCAGCGTTGTGCTACAAGTTATAGCATTCCTAAATCATTCATGAACTAAAAGATGCCCGACTTCCTCAAGAAGTCGGGCATCTATTCATTAAAGCCATACATGAGGTTAATCACAATACTTTTCAAATAACCTCTAAAGTTTGGTTTGGGCGACATCATCAAATACATCGAGATAGTCTATAGGACTAGTGTTTGATTTTTGAAAAAGCACCGTACATTTGAAGAGTTGCAAAATCGAAGTTAGTGTGTCGGAGAAACCACTCAAACATCCACTTGAGATGAGAAAACGAAGGAATCAAAGCACAGAAACGGTGCACCCAGGTTTTAGCTTGTAACCAAATATCCTCAATTGGGTTTTGTGATGGGCAATTAGGAGCGAAGCGCAATCAGCAAATTTCATATTCCTTATAAGCCTGCTTCCAGCTTGTTATTGAACCGACAGAGACATCTAAAATTGTTTGAATTTCCTCATACTTGTAGCCTTGATAAACCAGTTTCACTGCCAAAGCTTTTCTCACCTCACGAGCATCTGGACGGCTATCTATAAATTCTTGTAATTCTGCGTTAGCGAAGCTCGCCGAAGGCATCGCCATTTCTCGATGCTGGCTTATGATTGTTCGTTATTATACAGATACTTCTGTCAGTATTATCTCGCAGTCTTTTTCAGAAATCAAATATGATTCCTATATAAGTCATTTTGTGGTAAAGACGAACAGTATTATCAATTCAGTTCGGTTATGGCTTATAGCTTTTTTAACAACAGATTTGAATTTCTTGAAGTTCCAGATATCATAAATTACTTAGATAAAAATTTCAGCACCTGTGAACGTTATTTAGTTATTACCGAATTGCTGGGTGTAAAAGTGAGAGCATTGACAGATTTAGATATTTTTCATCGACTGCCAACCGAAGATGAATATATTTTGACTAATGCTGAAGGAAAAACGTACTTAACAAATCTAGATTATTTAAAATTTCGCATCCCCGATCTCAAGTGCTTAAACCGAAATTCTTAATCAGTAATTTCTGGGAAAAATCCTGGAATACGATTTAAACAATATCAACAAAGGGAATACTGAGTTTAACCGCCAGCCAATTTAGGTAATGGCTAAACTTACTGTCTTTTGAGGAAATGTCACCGTGGTATTGTTTCGCAAGCATATAAGTTTTTTGACGACTTCGATTTTGCTGGGGTTGATGACTTTGCCAAACATTGGCCTGGTAATGATGACAAATCCAGCCAAGGCACAAACCAATAGTGAAAATCCATCAACTCTGACTCCAGATGTTAAGCGATCATCGGATGTGACTCCTTCTTACCCAGCTTCCGCACCACCACCGCAAGTCAAACCTTTACCAGATGAGAGAAATCTGGAAGAAAGGTCTATAGAGACAGATTACCGTGTCAGTAACTTACTGAAAGACTTTAAAGGAAATTTGTGGGTGGGTTATTGGCGGGGATTATCGCGGATTGACCCCAAGACAGGTAAGATATTAGCGCGGGTAAATTTACCGAATGTGGCGATCGGTGCTTTAGCTCAAGACAAAGTGGGGCGTTTATGGGTGGGAACTTATGAAGGACTGATGCGAGTTGACCCCCGGACAAATGAAATTACAGCGCAGAATTTGTTTTTACCTTCCAAACGGGTGTTGTCGATGTTAGTTGACAAGCGCGGTTACTTGTGGGTGGGAACTGATAGCGGTTTAGCTTTAATTAGTCCCGATCAAGGTTTAATTATGACGACAGTGAAAAATTTACCTGGGGTTAGTGCCAACACCTTAACTTTAGATGCAGAAGGTCAATTGTGGGTGGGGACTTTGGATGGGTTGGTCAGGGTAAATACTACCAACGCTTATATTATGAAGCGGATTGACGGTTTACCCGGTACAACAGTGCAAACCTTAGCTATTAGTCCAGAAGGGTTAATTTGGGCGGGAATGGCTAACAATTTGCTGGTAATTGACCCAAAAACAGATAAAGTATTGCGGTCTGTGACTCCATTGCGGGGACGGAATGTCACAGCAATCAAATTTGCCCAAGATGGTAGTGTTTGGGTAGGGACAAACAATGGTTTGTTACGATTAAATCCACACACAGGCGCACTTTTAGATCAAGTTCCAGGTCTCCCTTCTAGCCGAGTGCTTGCGCTTGTACCAGATATTAGTAATAAATTATGGATCGGCACTAGTGAAGGTTTAGCTTGGTTAATGCCCAAAATGGGTGGTGCAAAACCCCATCTTGCTTTCAGTCGTGCAGTGAAATGAGGGAACAGGTGATAGGTGACAGTTTACAGTAAAGAACTTTCACTTATCACCTATATCCTGTAACCTTTAACCTGTAACCTCTATGCCAGTTACTACCCAGCAATTAATTCAATGGAAACAACAGGGACGTGCGATCGCAGCGTTAACCGCTTGGGATTATGTGATTGCCCAACTGATCGACGCGGCTGGTGTAGACTTAATTTTGGTCGGAGACTCGATGGCGGTGGTTTTAGGTTATGAAACCACACTCCCAATTACCTTGGATGAGATGGTTTATCATGCTAAATCTGTGCGTCGGGGTGTGAAACGCGCTTTAGTTGTGGTTGATTTACCATTTTTGACTTATCAAGAAAGTATTGCTCAAGCTATGCACTCAGCCGGCAGGATATTGAAGGAAACTGGGGCGCAAGCAGTCAAACTAGAAGGTGGCTATCCAGCGATGGTAGAAACAATAGCACGTCTAGTCCAAGCTGGAATCCCGGTGATGGGTCATGTGGGATTGACACCCCAATCAGTTCATCAACTAGGTTTGCGCCAACAGGGAAAAACTGAAGAACAAGCAGAGAGAATTTTAAATGAGGCGATCGCCTTAGAACAAGCGGGTGTATTTTCGATTGTGTTAGAGCATATTCCCGCAGATTTGGCAAGGCAAATCACAGAAAAACTCAGCATTCCCACAATTGGGATTGGTGCTGGTTCCTACTGCGATGGTCAAGTGTTAGTGACTTCAGATGTTCTTGGTCTTTCCGCCAAGCAACCACCATTTGCTAAAACCTACACCAACCTGCGGGAAACAATTACTCAAGCTGTACAAGATTACACTATTGAAGTGCGAGAGAGAAAATTTCCGTAATTTTTATAGAGTGCTGAGTGCTGAGAGGGGGAAGACAAGGTAGAAAGATTGCTTCCTTGTCTCCCGTGTCCCCCTTGTCCTCCTTGTCCCCCAACTCCCAACTCCCACTTGAGATTAAATAAACCCAATGCGGTGTAATGGCCAAAAGCGAAATACGGCGCGACCGATGATATTTTGTCTGGGGAGAAAACCCCAATAACGGGAGTCGTTACTGTCGTTGCGGTTGTCGCCCATGACAAACAACTCATCTGGTGGAACTTGCACTGGTGGGAATGGTTGATTTGCTGGTTCAGCGATGTAATCTTCTGGCAAAAGTTGACCGTTGAGATAAACTTTACCACCAGCCACTTTAATAATTTCCCCTGGTGTCGCAATTACCCGTTTAATAAAAGCTTGGTCTTTGGGGTAGCCGCGTTTTTGTAATTCTTCGGGGGCTTGAAAAACTACGATATCCCCAGTGGCGGGAGGTTGGAAATGGTAAGAAATTTTTTCGACCACCAAGCGATCGCCTTCATATAAAGTTGGCACCATAGAATCAGAAGGGATGTAGCGAGGTTCCGCCACAAAAGTTCTGATTAATACTGCCAATAATAAAGCGATCGCTACTAAAGTTAAATTTTCTCGCCAACCATGCCATGTTTTTGATGAGGTATTAGCTGCTTTTGTATCAGTTTCCTGCGGAATCATAGAAGTTTTTAGCCAGTGCCAACAGTGGGATAAATACCTTGATATTTCTGAGATTCAAGGTGTGCTTACAAGTAAACTGGGTTTTGTTACGACCCATATAAATATTAATATTACGTTCTCAAGTATATTGGTAATTTTGTGCATAAACACACATAAGATTACGAATAAATTTCTTTGTGCTTACTTTATTACTTACCAAATAAATAGGAATACCCATCACAATTACCTCATCTCCTCAAACAAGTTCAATGATGGCTGATGATGGGTAGAAAAACTATTGCCAAGGAGAAGAAGGTAGTTGAGCAATTGACTGCACAGCACAACCTTCCAAAAATATAGGGACACGTCCACAACTAGGACATTTCATCACATCATCTTGTTGAGTATCAGGTTTATTCTTTGGTTTAGGTTTAGAATTTTGTGGTGTGAGAAAAATCACATCAATAGATAATGGGGTCGAACAATTACGACATTCACAAATGATTAATTGTCCTGCATCACTCGTTTGATAGACTTTTAGGTGTTGTGTGGGATAAAATTTTTCTGGTTTTTCTGAGCTATCTGAGCTATCTGATCTTTCGTATCTTTCTGACCTTTCGTATCGTTCTGATCTTTCTGATCTTTCGTATCGTTCTGATCTTTCGGGTTTTTCTGGTTTTGATTGTTCTTCAAGCTTTTCAGACATCGGTTTGACCATGTTTCCTTACAGAGCATTCAATTGAATTGTGAGGTACTGTTAGTGCAGCATTAACATTTAAGAGACACTGCTGTGACTTCCGATTCAGAATGCAACTAAACACTTTTAGCACGCCATACTAAATACTACAACCCCAGATTCTACTCATCCGCAGAATACAGATGTGGGAGGAAAAAGGTTATGACTGACGCACAAAGATTGTCTGTGGCGAATGGGTGTAGGGGTGTAGGGGTTTAGGGGTGTAATAGTTGTGAACACTACATCTTGGTTACTGAGCGTAGTCGAAGTACACCCCCACACCCCTATCTTTCACACCCCTACACCCTTAATTACCTATGCACTAAAGTACTTCGCTACTGGGTGGTAGGTAATAATTGCCGTTGTAGACTGTTCGGGATAAAGTTGTTCACTTTCATCCATATACAGGTTAATCCTGCCAGTCTCTAACAACTCTAACTGCTTGTACTGGTCTTGCATATTGGGACAAGCTGGATAGCCAAAACTATAGCGTGAACCGCGATAGCGTTGGGCTAAAATATCCCGAATATTATCAGGTTCTTCAGCAGTAAAACCTAACTCCTGACGAATTCTGGCGTGTGTCCACTCAGCTAAAGCTTCCGCCATCTGCACTGCTAAACCGTGGAAGTAGAGATAATCGGTGTATTGATTATCTGCAAACAGCTTTTGGGCGTATTCTGTCGCAACTTCACCCACAGTCACCGCCTGCATCGGGAAAACATCAATAATTCCCGACTCCTTGGGCGCAAAGAAATCTGCAATACACAGCCTTCTTAGAGACTTTTGCCTGGGAAACTCAAAATTTGTTCTTACCTCCGCGCCCTGACGGTTCGTTTCATACACATACAACGTATTCCCCTCAGCCTGACAAGGAAAATACCCGTAAATGACTTGAGGATGTAACAAATTCTCCTCAATAATGCGTTGCTTCCAACTTTCTAAAATTGGGTAAACTTTTGCATCTAAGAAAGCCTGATATTCTTCTTTTGATTGTTCTTTTGGCTTACGGAATTGCCATTGTCCCGCAATTAAAGCTTGCAAATCCAAATACCAGAATAATTCTTCAAAAGGAATATCCGCAGGCTGTAGTAACTTGGTTCCCCAGAACGGTGGTGTGGGACGTTCTATATCTACTGCGATCGCTTCGGAACGTCTTGTATCTACCTCAATTGTGGGGTGGGCATCTTGCCCGCCCTCTTCTGGCAGGTGTCTCACCTGCCCCACAAGAGGTTGATGTCCATTTTCCTCAACTTCATCCAAAAATCCTTGCAAGTCATCCCAATTCCCAGCAGTTTTGGCTGGCATTAATTTATCCATGAAATGCAAGTCAGAGAAAGCATCTTTGCCATAAACCACTTTACCTTTGTAAGTGTTTTGGCAATCATTATTGACAAACTTGGGAGTTAACGCCGCGCCGCCTAAAATGACTGGGACAGTAATTCCCTTTTCGTTGAATACTTCCAAGTTTTCTTTCATGAAGGCAGTGGATTTCACCAGCAAGCCACTCATAGCAATACAATCAGCTTTATGTTGATTGTAAGCTTCGATAATGTTTTCGACTGGCTGCTTAATTCCCAGGTTAATTACCTTGTAGCCGTTGTTAGAAAGAATGATGTCTACTAAGTTTTTACCAATGTCGTGGACATCACCTTTAACTGTGGCAATAATTACCTTACCTTTAGCATTATTCCCCGCTTCAGATTTTTCCATGAAGGGTTCTAGGTAAGCTACCGCCGCTTTCATGGTTTCGGCTGACTGTAAGACGAAGGGTAACTGCATTTGTCCTGAACCAAACAACTCACCAACGACTTTCATCCCATCTAGCAAGAAAGTATTGATAATTTCCAGTGGTTTGTAAGTTTCTAAGGCTTTGGTGAGGTGCTTTTCTAAACCAATGCGTTCGCCGTCAATGATGTGGCGTTTGAGAATTTCTTCAATGGGGAGGTTTTCATCAACGCCTTTTTCCCGTTTCGCACTGACTCCAGCAAATAAGGTTGTGAGTTCGGCCAAGGGGTCATAAACGCAGACATCACCCTCAAATTTCCGTTCATCGTAAATCAACTGGCGACAGACTTCTTGATGACGGGGTTCAATCTTCGCCAGTGGTAAGATTTTGTTGGCGCTAACAATTGCCGCATCCATTCCCGCCGCCATTGCTTCGTGCAGAAACATGGAGTTGAGGACGATACGCGCGGCTGTGGAAAGTCCAAAGGAAATATTCGACACACCCAAAATTACATGACATCCCGGCAATTCTTGGCGAATGCGGCGAATAGATTCAATGGTGGCTTTGCCGTTTTCTCGGTCTTCTTCAATCCCCGTAGAAATTGGTAGGGCTAAGGTATCAAAGAAGATTTCTGTAGCAGGTATACCATATTCTACAGCTTGGCGGTAGGCACGTTGAGCAATTTGGAATTTTTTCTCCGCCGTCCGCGCCATCCCATCTTCATCAATCGTACCGATGACTACACCTGCACCGTACTTTTTCGCCAACTCCAGCACTTTTAAAAAGCGCGGTTCGCCGTCTTCGTAGTTGGTGGAGTTTAACAAACATTTACCACCCGCAACTTTTAACCCCGCCTCCATTTTTTCCCATTCGGTGGAGTCGAGCATTAAGGGTAAGGTAACATTATTCACAATGCGCGAAACGAGTTCGTGCATATCTCGCACACCGTCACGCCCCACATAATCGACGTTGACATCTAAAATATGTGCGCCTTCTTTGACTTGCGCCCGCGCCATTGACACCAGTCCGTCCCAGTCTTCGGCGTTGAGTAAGTCGCGGCACTTTTTAGAACCACTGGCGTTGAGGCGTTCACCAACAATTAAGAAAGAATTGTCTTGGGTGTAAGGTTGAGTTGTATATATTGATGCCGCCGCAGGTTCGAGGCTGGGCTGTCGAACTTTTGGCTTTAATTCTTTGGCGATTTCTGCTAATTGTTGAATGTGTTCTGGACGTGTCCCACAGCAACCCCCGATCACTTGGACACCCAAATCTTCAACAAAGTGCATTAATGCCATCCGTAATTCTAGCGGTGTCAAGCGGTAGTGTGCTTGACCTCCGACGTTCTCCGGTAAACCCGCGTTAGGAATACAAGAAACCACAAACGGCGAATGTTCTGCCAAATACTTGATGTGTGGTTTCATTAAGTCTGGCCCTGTGGCACAGTTTAAACCGAGAATATCGATTTTATATGGTGCCAAAATGGTCAGGACAGCATTGATTTCTGTACCTACCAACATTGTCCCCATGCTTTCCATTGTGACAGACACCATCAACGGGATGCGATCGCCTTTTTTCGCAAAGGCTTCTTCTATCCCATTGAGTGCAGCTTTGATTTGCAATACATCTTGGCAAGTCTCGACAATTAATAAATCTACACCACCATCAATTAGGGCTTCGGCTTGTTCAGCAAAAGCAGCCTTCATGGTGTCAAAGTCAATATGTCCCAAGGTAGGGAGTTTGGTTGTGGGGCCGATGGAACCTGCAACAAACCGGGGTTTTTCGGGTGTGGAAAATTCCGCCGCCACACGCTTGGCGAGTTCGGCGGCGGTTTTGCTGAGGTAGTAAGCTTGGTCTGCTAAGTCATACTCTGCCAGTACAATCGAAGTACTGCCAAAAGTATCAGTTTCAATCACATCCGCACCCGCAGCGAGAAAATCACGATGCACTTTGGCGACAGCTTCGGGTTTGGTGTGGACTAAATATTCGTTACAACCTTCATATTGTGCGCCGCCGAAATCTTCAGCAGTCAGGTTTTGGGTTTGCAAGTTAGTACCCATCGCCCCGTCAAAAACAATCACCGGGCTATCAGGACTACGCAGGCGTTCAAGGAAAGGATGAGTCATATTTTCCCAGAAGAAATGATTTTTTAGTTGAGGAGATCCCCCCAACCCACCTTTTTAAGGAGGGCTATTTTTTTATTTATCCCCTTAAAAAGTAGAGGATTGTTTTTTAACCCCCTTTTGAAGGGGGTCGCCGTAGGCGGGGGGATCTAATTTTAGGACGCTCGAAGTTTGATCCGAGAATATTGGAAATGTAGTGAGTATTGTAATACTGCACTTAATTTATTATTTTCCCTAATTGTGGGGTAAGATGGGCGATCGCTCATAATCTCAACAGACACGCCAACGCTGAGATCCCATGTTAGAAGCCGGGGATCTGATGAATCATGAAGGATATATGACAAGACTTTATTCCCAGTTGTTAGGAAAACCCAATAAACGTTATGTTGGTGAGGTTGCGAGATTAAAATAGCTGTAGCAAGCAATCAACAACACTTGTATGAGTTCTCACGCCTTGTTTAAGGATTACAGATAATGCGACCGATCAAAAGACCCATCAAGCCAGCGACTTATATATCCTTTCTCTACATCTACGAGACTACTTGGGGAACGGCTGGTGATATCTGTTTAATCCGGGAATCCGTAGCGAATGAAAGTACAACCAAGTTTATCGGTCATAAAGTCCGGTTGGTAGCGCCGAAAAGGCTAGAACGCGATCGCGTGGCAAATTTTCCGGTAATCAAAGTTGCCGGTAATGTCGGAGAAGGACACCCGAAAGAACATCCCTATGAATGGGAATTGTATGAAGGTGTTGATCGAGAAATTGCGATCGCAGCTTTAAAACCTTGGGGCTTCAAGTTAATTGAGCCTGAGAATTAATCTCACTCACAGCTACAGGGTTGAGTTTGTTGCTTTAATTTTCTACTTTGAGGAACTGGTGAATGAGGATTTTGGCTTGATTAATCAGCTTCGGCACTTCATTAATGAGCTTTGTAACTTCATTAATGAAGTATTTTAACAGCTTTAATGAATATTTGAGCTTGATTAATGAGGTTAAAAGACTCATTAATCACTATTAGAACTTGATTAAAGAAGCTTTTTAACAGCATCGCTGTACTGTTCGTAAGCGGAAACTCCAATAATTTTTTCGACTAAATCACCATCTTTAAAGATTAAAACGGCTGGAATACTACGAAGACCATATTGTTTAAATAGTGGTTTGTTGTGATCTACGTCTACTTTAACGACTTTAGCGCGTCCGTTGTATTCTGCTGCAAGTTGTTCCATTAAGGGACTGACAAGGCGACAAGGGCCGCACCAAGTAGCAGTAAAATCAACAACTAGAATTTTCTCTTGAGTTAAAAAAGTATAAAATTCACTTTCTTGAATGTCAGCAACTGTACCTGCTTCGGTAGACATTTTTAAATTCCTCAATATTAAACTCAAATTCAATAACTAAGTAACTATACAGAGTATATAGGTAGGAGCGATCGCAAAACGGCTTTATTCTCAGTTTTCAGCGATCGCAGCAATGGAAAAAGCCATCACCCAACAGATCATTTTCATAATCTGTTGGGTGATGGCTATAAGCCAATACAGTTAAGTTAAGGTGATGAGAGTTTCAAGACAATGAGCAAGATTTGGGGGATTCTCCCCCAAGCCCCCGATTGGGGGACGGTTGCGTCCCCCAAACCCCCTCCAAAATCACTTTTTCGTTTTTATAGCAAAGTGCTGAGTGTCGAGTTGGAACTCAGTATTTTCAGGAGTTTCAGCCACAAACATAGTCCTAACAAATGCTTCGACTGCTATATTTGAAAGCTTGAATAGCAGGAATAGTAAGACTTTTCCTCCTGCCTCCTGCCTTCTGCCTTCTGCCTCCTGTCTCCTGCCTCCTGCCTTCTAACCAATAGCAGAGATAGTTAAACCTGTCACAGCTATAGCACCAGCGATCGCACTTGCAACCAGAGAGGTGAGTGCTGTCCCAAATAACCACCAAGCGGCGTTAGCAACGGTTTTCTTCGTTTCTTCGGCTTGTTTTTTCGCTTGGTGTTGGATACTGTGTAGGCGTTCCTTGGTGATTTGCTGAATGCGTTCGGCGCGTTGCAGGACACTATCGCGGGCGGATTCGATTTGGTTGATAATGCGGTTAGCGTCTTCCTGGGAAATGTCCTCGCGGGAACTGAGAACAGCAACTAAGGTATCGCGGTCAAATTGACTCAAGCGATCGCGCAAGGCTTCAAATCCGGCTTGGGGGTCATCAAACAATTTGGCAAAATCATGTCTGATCCCTTCATAATCCAGTTCAGGACGATTCAAGGAATTGAGATAGTTACGAATTCTATTTCTGACTCGTTCGGTTGCTGATTGCACACTTTGTTGAATTTGGCGATATTGTTTCACCACTACATCCCGCGCCGATAAGATTTGATCAGCAATGCGGTTAACGTCTTCTTCAGAAATATCCTCCCGTTGGGATAGTAACGCCACAATTGTGGAACGGTCAACTTGAGATAAGCGATCGCTTAAACTACCAACTCCAGCGCGGGGATCTCGCAACAGCAGTTGTAAATCACGTTTAATGCTGTCTGGGTTGAGTTCTTCTTTATTGGTGTGACGTAGATAATCTTCGAGATTTCTTTCAAAATCGACCACTTGTTGAACAGTCCGGTTTGCCAAGCGGCGCGGTGCTTTAATAATGTTAGTAATCGCCTCTTGTACTTGGTCAATTAACCGTTCTACTTGTTCTTCGCTTAAGTCTCCCCGTTGGCTGACAAGTTTAACTAAGGTTTCGCGGTCAACTTGCGACAAGCGATCGCGAATTGCAGAAATTCCTTCTCGCGGATCAACCAGCAATTTTTCTAAATCTTGGCGAATACCTTCGGGGTCAAGTTCTTCTAAGTTAGTATTACGGAGATATTCAGCAATTTGAGTTGTGGTTTGTTCGTATTGTTCTTTAGCTTTATCTGCTACAACTTGCGGGGTTTGCAAAATGTTATTTCTGACTGATTCTAGCTGATCAATAATTTGGTTAACTTCATCCTCATTCAAATCTTGACGCTGAGAAAGCAGACTGACTAAAGTATCACGATCAAATTGAGATAAACGCTGACGCAACAAGTTAAATCCGGCTTGGGGGTCTTGCAGTAAAGTGCTGAAATCGCGGCGAATACCTTCAGGATTTAATTCTTCCTTATTCGTATTTTGCAGATAATCTTCAACTCTTTGGCGTAAGTTTTCAGTTTGAGTTGTGGCTTGTTCCTGTAATTGATTTAAAACAGAGTCTCGAACACTTTCTAAATTATCTAGCAAATTATTAGCTTCTTCATCACTAAAGTCTTGACGCTGCTGTAACACTTGCAGCAAGACATCACGAGTCAATCCTTGGAAGCGTTCATTTAAATCATCAAAATTAGCGTTTAATTCTGTCAGTAATTTAGAAAAATCTCGCTCAACAGCTTCAGGTTTCAATTCTTCTTTACTTGTGGAACGCAGATAATTTTCGATGCGGTTCCGCAAATCTTGACTCTTATCTTTAACTTCCGCCTGTTGTAAAGTTGCTAAAACTTCTTGGCGAATTTCTTCCATTTGTTGAGCAATTTCTTTAACTCTGGCTTCGCTAATATCACTGCGGCGGATGAGTAAATTAGCAAACTCTTCTTGGTTGAATCCCTCTAATTCTCGCCGCATAGTTTCCGCATCGGCTTGCGGGTCATAGATAACATCGCGGAATTCATCTTTAATGGTGATGCGGTTAAAGTGCCAAGGTAAAGAATTTTGAATGTAAGATTCTACATCTTGACGGTAGTTAGAGTTTGATGAACCGCCTCGTCCTTGGGTAGTCTTTTCAAGAGTTTCTTGCAGTTGATGAGAGATGTTTTCGATATCTAAATCTTGGACTTTATCTTTGAGCTTTTGCAACTGATTGGTGATTTTGTTCACATCTATATCAGAGACATTTACTCTTTCTAAAACTACGGGTAAAGCAGCAGTTAAACCAGTTTGAATGGCTTTACTAATACCACCATTATTGCCATTACCGTTACCGCCAACAGTCACCAATTCTTGCAAGCGATCGCCTAGTTCATCTGATTGCAATTCTTCGGGAGTCGCCGAGGTAATCAAGTTAATTACTTGTTGTGCCGGGTTGCGACGCGCTAAAGTTTGGTTCCAAGCTGCTTCTAATTGGTCAGCAATTTTATTTACATCAGCTTTAGAAAAATCTGTGCGATCGCTAATTAAATCAACAAAAGTTTGACGATTGAAATTTTGCGTCAAATTATCAGGGAGAGATTGCCAATTTATATCACCGAAAATCTGATCAAATTGTTTGCGGATATTTGGCAAATCTAGTTGTGGTCTTTGCAGATTACCTAAAGAAGTTTGCAGTGTATTTTGAATACTGCCAACATCAAAACCAGAAGTTAATTCTCGGCGAACTGCGGCTGTAATATCTTCCGCAGTCGAAACCATTTGTTGTTTAGAAAAATTTGCACCAATGGCACTAGTCGCAGTTCCCATTAATGCTTTTATGCCACTATTAGCAGTATTTGCCACTGCACCAATTAATGAACCGACTGTCGAAGAACCAAACCAAACAACTATAGAAAAATAAGCAGACCAAATAACTACACCAATAATTGCGCCTAAAAATGCACTATCAATTAAGCTGAGTTTGACTGCAAAAAAGGAAGCAATAAATAATGCAATAGTGGCGCTAATTAATGCCCAAAAACCGACTTTATTCTCTACTTTACGAATTGTATCGCCTAAGCTTTCATCATCACTAGAAGATGAATCATCATTTGTGGCAGAAATTCTTAAAGCGACTGCGAAGTTAGTCAGTAACAATTGAAAGGCAAATGCCATTAAGACACCAGCCACTAATGCAACTAAAAATTTAGGCCCAGAAAAAACCACAGATGCTTGTTCTGGAGTTAGTATTTCTTGCACTTCGGTTATGGCTGCTAATCCATTATTCAGCCAATGCCATCCTAAAGAATTTTCGACAATTTGAAGCATAGTATTTTCTCATTCATGCTCATTAAATGCCAGTTAATTTGCAAACAACTGGCTACTTCCTACGCTAAGTACCAAATTCTTTAGCTGACACTTTCTTAGGGGGTAAAGTCTGTTTCCGAAAGTCGTAGTTTTATAGGAGGCGGAGAAGTCAAAAGTAAAAAGGCAAAAGTCAAAGGTATTTTTCATTTTTGCCTTATCGACATTGTGAATGTATGACCTGACATTAGCAATGTATCGCTTGACATTGCTAATGTATCGCTTGACATTGTGAATGTATCACCTGACATTGCCAATGTATTGCCTGACATTGGCAATGTATCGCCTGACATTGTGAATGTATCGACTAACTCTAAAAGATTTGTGTGTACACAGTAGCGCCTTTTAGGAAAGGGAAACTGGGAGGGAGAGGTTTGTCAAATTCCAGTTAAATCACTAAAGGTTCTAGTTGATAATTGTGCCAGTGGCGTTGATACCATTCGGCGACTAAAGGTCGGACAATAAATTTAGGACGACCTTCGCCTGTGACATCAATTCGCAAGCAGGAGTAAGGACGGCGTTTTTCCGAACCATGACCGTTACGACCAACAAACAAATGCGATCGCGCAATTAATTGATTTCCCTCAACTAAATCAGCGCCTTCAGTTCGTTGTCGCCGCAAACTAAACCCACTTCCGCCACACACAATCCAGTTAATCGCAGAGTCTGCATGTCCAGTGTTATATGTTTGCAAATATTCTAAACAATGAGCATGGCCGTTTAATACCAAATCTACTACAGCACGACCTTGAGTTACATCACCTACTGTTTCCGCTACTGCGTTGAAAACTTCACGCAAGCGACTACGAATCGCTAATGTTTGTGCTTGTTGCCATTTAGTTGCTTCCGTAACATAAGGAGGATGATGGAAATAAACTACCCTTCCCCGCACTTGGGAATTCTGCCAAGATGCGATTAATCTTTGTTTTAGCCATTCCAACTGTTCTACATCGGTGTGGGTTGCTTGTTGCGGCGCTAATTGTTTGTCAATATCAACTACTAATTCTTCAATTTGCGACAACTTGACGTATAAATCATCCAGATGTTCGGCTTCGTGGGGATTATCTGGATTCAACTTGCTGGATGTTTCTAGAATTTGCTGTTTTTCTTGTTCAAATTCCTGGCGACGTTGTTCTAAGTTTTTCCGTTGTGCGTCGCCTTCTGCGGTTTGGGGGAGTGATGGCGGATCGTTGAAGGTATTGGAATCTAAAGCAAAGAAGTCAATCCCACCATAACGAAAACTATAATAACGATTTGGCAGACGAGTAAATTTTCCCGGCTGGTAGGACAAACAGCAACCTGTATCTGTTTTGGCGGTGTAGTATGTGTCTAAATGTCGGTCTAAATCACCAGGAAACTTCAACCCGTTGAGATAATCAAGAAATGCTTTGGCGTAAGCGTCGCCTGTTCCTGAACCATGTAAACCAACATCCATATCGAGGCGCGATCGCAATAACCGACGAATTGGTAATGTTGTAACTGATAGCAAGTTAAAGACTAGGGGTAAATCGTAATAATCGTGATTTCCCGGTACAGGCAAAATCGGTACACGAAAAGTCATCTTGTCGTAGGCAATTTTTTTAGGAAAATCTCCACCGACAAGATATTCTTTGTAAGGCCGAATAAAGTTTTGCTGATAATACTCACTTGACCCCACTAAATAAATGACATCGCCTGTATGCAGCATAAAACGACAGTCATTGAGATGAGGTAATGTAAGTTCCGCTACTTGCCTTTGGGGGTTTTGTCCCCCATGTCTCCCTGAACCGCTATCTCCGACTACCAAAAACGAAAATTCAGGATTATCGGCTTGACCATCTTCCAATACCAAGTGAGTTTGGTCTATACCGCGCCTTTTCATTACAGGATCTTGCCAGCGGACTCGCTGGTTCATCTTCTGAATTTTTTTAGCGATCGCCGGATCAGAAACAAGCTTCAAAACATTTTACTCCTCTATGATCATCACTCACTGCACAGAAGATAACTCTGCCGCCTCCGCCTCAGTTTCTTGAGGATTTTTCAACTCAATGACTAAATTCGGCAATCCTTCCAGTTTTTCCGCGAGTTCAACTTCTTCTACCGTTGGTACAAATACTCGCAAACCTGCCGGGACACACTTCACTTCTATTGGTGTTGTGCCTACTATCTCGCCATCCAAGACAACTTTTTGTACTGGGTCAGTAGTGATTTTAAATTGTTTAGCGCGGAGATAGCCAATATCATCTCGTTCGGCTGCATTCCCAGAAGAAGCACTTTGAAATAAATGATATGTCGCAGCGATCGCGCCAGCTTTATTTACGGGAGCTACAATTGTGACATCAAGTAATCCATCATCATAAATTATTCCGCCTGGCCCTTGCGCCAAAACTGATGTCGGTGGTGCTGCGTTAGCAACTGTCACGGCTGCGGCAGTGGTTTTAATAATTTTTTCGTCTGTCTCAATTTCGACATCAAAACTCTGTAATTCCCGTAACTGTTGGAGTCCTGCCAAGATGTAAGCAATAATTCCAAAGCGGTTTTTCGCTTCTCGGTTAGCTTTTTCTACAGTTTCCGCCTCAAAACCCACACCAGCGAGTAATATTAATGGGCGATCGTTGCAATAAGCTACATCTACATTGCGAGTTGCACCTTGTAAAATTGTTTGACAAGCTGCATCAATGGTGTCGGGAATACCTAAAGCATTGGCAAAGGCATTGGCTGTTCCCCGTGAAATAATGCCAAAGGGAATATTCGTATTAATGACTGCGGCTGCTGCTGCTGAAAGTGTACCATCACCACCAGAGGCAATAATTTCATCCACTCCGCGCTGAACTGCGTCATAAGCCAATTGATCAGCACCGACTTCTTCGGTTGTGAAATGAATATCTAAATCAATAGTTGGTTCTAATAATGCGCGAATCTCGATTAGTTCTTGTTCTGGGTTGCCTTGACCCGCTACTGGATTGAAAATGAGGCAGGCGGAACGATTCATAAAAGTTAAATTTAAGCAGCGATCGCTAACATACCAAAATATTCCTATCATTCCCAGATCATCTTGACTTCTCTCTGACGACAGGTTGACTCATCTTCAGAAATAGGTAGTTGGTTGACCAGATCCCCGACTTCTTGAAGAAGTCGGGGATCTGACCACTGGCATTTTTTCAATTAAGGACATACTTCAGTATTTTGCGGAACTAGCTGATACATAACTCACACTTAACTTTGCTTAAATGTCTTAACTGTCTCAATTTAATTACTTAAAGGTCTTAAATTTCCTTGAATGTTTTTGCAAATACACAGAAAATGTATCAACGTAAAAACAAAAATTATTAATCATAAAAAAACAAAATTAAATATAAATTAAAAATAAAAATTTCCCACTAATAATATTTAAAGGAGTTCAAGAAATGGATATTGATAATATAGGTCAGATTTCTAAAAGAGACTTAGAAATAATTCAACTACATCAATTTCAACAACCTATTTATTGTTGCAACGTTACTGCGATCGCCTATGCTTTGACTGCACTAGGATATTTAACAACTGTCGATGAAATTTTCTATGCCACCCAACTGCCCATCGCTTCAGTTTTAGATGATGGCATGACTTTAGCAGAAACTTACGACACTTGCAAAATATATATAGAAAGAAAAGGATTGCCTTTATCAATTCGGATGGATCATTTTGACAAGCCAAGTCTGACACTTGAAGCATTCATCCGAGAAGTTGAAACTGCTGTTTGTAATGAAAATGATGTCCACATTCTTAACTTCAATACTCGGATTGCTCATGAAAATCCTAGTTTAGAAGGTGGTCACTTCTCTTTACTAGCAGATTATGACCCCCAAACTCAAGAAGTCACCATTGCAGATACCAATCCCAAGCGATATACAAGATTTTGGAAATGTCCAATTCAACGGATGTATACTGCTTGCGTAGACAAAGATTCCTCCTCAAATCGCTCTCGCGGGATGATTGTACTCCGCAGATTAGAACCAGCCAAAACAGGTAACGGCGCACTTCATCCAGCCGAACTGGCTTTGAATGCTCTTCATGCAGAAAATAGCTGAGTTTTTTTGTTAATCAATCCTCCTGAAAGTATCACAGAAACAGCACTTTAACTCCTTCATTTATGTGTGAAGGAGTTATTTTCTATCCATAGCAGGTGAGAGGTTACAGGTGACAGGTGACAGATTTCAACTCCCTACCCTGAAGGGGTGACAAAGCGGCTGAAGCCGAGGAAATAAAAGATTGTGACCGTTTTGGGGTAAAAAAAGATAGGTCAGGTATTGTCAACAAGACCTATCAAATGATAATGTTACCTAAATTCTACCAA
>NZ_JACJSD010000057.1 GCF_014697615.1 Nostoc sp. FACHB-280
GGCTGTGCTTATAAAACGCCCGTCAAAACTGCTAAAACCCAATCATGAACTTTTTTTTCTCAAACCCAGATTCCACAATACTTTCAGCCTATCTTGCCCCTAGTGACAGCTTCGCTATATCTACGCCTATTTATTGCTATTACAGTAGATTCACTCCATTTTGAGGGTGATGGAACTCATAGCTTATTAGAAGGTATTCCTAAATTTTTGAGTGGGCTGAATGTCGCGCTTTATTTTTGGTTTGTCTGCTATCGAGAAGTACTACACTCCTTGCAGTCTGCTAAAAGTGACAACTCTTACCGCTAACTGCAAGCAGTGTGCGTTACTACCCAAACATTTTCACTTTCATAAAAGTCCCCTCGTTGCTCTAATCTAAAATCACCCAGCAACAATCCCAACCATACCTCTACCATCGGCATTTTCAATTTCTGTTGTAGTAAAGTCAGCGTTATTTCACTTTTAGTTTGTTCCAAATACAAGGCGATCGCACCAGTCCATTTTTGTACATCTTCATCCCCAGCCAGCCGATGAACATCCTCTAAAGTCTGAATTTCCAGCATTGTCAAGACATTTTGTTTCTCGACGGGAGCCGCTACCGAATCAATGCTAGTCGTAGGATAAGTGAAATGGTGTGGCCCATGTGGTCTAAAGGTCTGCTGTGGTGGTTCTTCAATTAGGTCATCCAAATCTAGCTGCATCGTTGTTCTCACCAACCCAGCAAAGATATCAGTACTGATAACTGGCCCCTCTGTATCGTTCTGAGCCTTTACATCTTCTAGCAATAGCCCAGCACGAGATAGGAGAATATCTGCAATTTGATAAAATGCTGCTGCTGCGGTTGATAACTGCGCTTCGGTTGGTAAATTTTCCAGTTCTGTGTCTAAGAACTCCCACACTGGCGCTAGTGACGAGGTGGGTGGAGCTGAAGATACCTCATCTAGTACATCCCAAATTGTTAACTGGCGATACGTTGTCATTTTATGATTCTGGATTTAACGGACAAGGACGCACTGGGCAATGAATGGGGGAAATTTCAAACATATCCTTATATTGATGCAGCGAAATACCATATTGTTTGGCAAATGCTTGCAGCACCTGCTCTGTATAGGTATGGATTTTCCCGGCAGTCAATCCAAAACAGTGGATTGGCTCTAGCCGACAAACAGGTTTTTGTCCTAGCCATAGTTCTGCACTCAAGGCGTGCAACGGTTTATCTCCCGCTTCCTTGTAAAGATACAGCACTGCATAATATGTTGCTGGCGGTTCGACCTTAATCTTATCTATTTGTCCTGATTTATCATCACTGCGACGACGATAAAACGAACGCCGGTTATGGCACACTTTCGGATTCCAGCATTTGTCTCCCTCCGGGCCATGTAGCACTTTCGCTTTCGATGAAGGCATTTTGGCGCATAATTGGCACTTCGGGTCTAATGGTTTTGGCATTTCCTACTCCACCTCTGGCTCTTCCCCAATGGCGCGGTAGTAAGCTGAGATCGCCGCTTCTTGTTCCGAGCGCAGTGTGTACCGCCTAAATGCTTTTTCGCTTTGGTGTCCGGTCAGTTTCCTTGCATGACCTGGATCTACACCCAACAGTAATAAGTCCGTAGCATAAGTGTGCCTAAACGAATGCGGGTGTAGTTCTTCAATGCCTGCCATCTCACCTATTTTCTCCACCGCGAAATAAATGCCGTGGTAACTTAAGCGTTCTCCTTTATATGAAGCATGGTATGAAACCATCAACGGGGTCAGGCTATTTAATTCTTCTCCCTGCTCACTACGCGATCGCAAATACGCCTCTAACGAGTCGCGGCTTTCTTTCTTCAATGGCACTAAGCGGGGTTCATTCGTTTTTGTATCTGGCAAAAACAACAGCTTGCCATCATAAGACCCAACATTTAATTCGACAATTTCTCCTGCCCTCAATCCATGAGAGAGTATGTGTACCAGTGCCTTATCTCTAAGCTTTGTTTCTCCTAACAACTCCAATGCCGCCCACACTTTCTCCATCTGTTCTGGCGTTAAGCTTTGGGCTGGTGGTAACGGAATTTTTTCCAATTTTATTCCCAATGTCGGATTCGTAGCAATTATATCTGGGTACGTGTAACACATCCATTTAAAAAAACTTTTAAGCGCAGAAATCCCTGCATTGATGCTACTTTTTGAAAGCTTTTTACCTGTATCAGTCTGTACTTCGTCGCGGAGATATTCCTTATATAAAGCCAAGTGACGTGGCCTTAGCTCATTGTAGTGCAGTTGCGTCCATCCCAAAAATCGCTTCAGTTCTCTTTCGTACAACTTCCGGCTATTTACCGACAGATTGTTGCTCCGTAAAAATTCCAGCACTTTTACATGGCGAATATCAGTTGTTGGTCGCCCCGGTAATGGGCGCTGCAATGCTTGTAACTTTTCACCATTCAATGGAATTAGCTTTATTGGTGGTAGATTATTCAGTTCGGGGTTGTTCACAACAGAGGCGATCGCACAGCGAAGGGATAAATTTTGATAGTCCAGTCTACACCAAAAGTTGGGAGAATATAAAATAAGAAACAATTATCTTTTATCCGATGAAAACTACGATTAAATTTACGCAGAATTATTCTTCTATTAATTTTGTATAAATTTATATACCAGCTTCAGTGTTTAGAAGAGTTTAGAAGAGGCGCGATCGCCATACTCCAGTGTTCAAGTACCTCAAACCCTTGTTCTGGCGTTGGAAAAATTCTCGCTTGTCTGCAAACCCACATTTGGATAAGTTGGGGAGATACTGTTTTAAGCAATTTGATATTGCCTATTTCTTACTTACAAGTTGAAAGGCAGGTTCTGAAAGAGTTTTGAGAGCCAGTGTCGTGCATCGCTGTTGCCCAGCATTAGCAGCCCCAAACATTTACTACAAGTGGTTAGCAGCCAAAATAAATAACCGTTGCTTCCTTTTCTGGCACGGTGATGGCTCTTTTGTAGAATGCTGCACCAGTTGGATTTGCCATAGAAATTTTCTTGAACTACATACAATTGTCTTTTACTTAAGTATGAATTTGCTCAACAATTCGTAGCAATATCCTCCAATTAAAACTCCAGCAGCACCAATCAACCCCATCAATGGTGGTACTGGTGCAGGTAATTTCAAAAAACCAAATGCCACCCCAATAATCCAACCGCCAAGTAAAGCCATTCCCGCATCTTTAAAAAAGCTCACTAATTT
Organism: Nostoc sp. FACHB-280; assembly: GCF_014697615.1. GTDB lineage: Bacteria > Cyanobacteriota > Cyanobacteriia > Cyanobacteriales > Nostocaceae > Nostoc_B. Next base: position 3,203 of record NZ_JACJSD010000057.1, read on the forward strand.
CTCCTTTCATCTCGCACTCAGGACTTTACTACTCTCAAAGCTTCACATCTAACTATTTCAAATTTATAATGACTTTGCCTGCAACTGTTCTATTTAAAACCTATTCTTAGGCAATTACTGCATCTTGAAGTGGGTATGATTGGGTTAAAGCCGTTCTACGTCTAACTGGATAAGCTTATCAAGATATTCTTCATTAAGTGAGTTTGTTTGCTGGGCTGTTAATTCATGAATTTCCATAGTTTATGTGCTAAACAAACTCTTATTTTGTCTCAAATGTTGTTTTCTAGCCAAGTTAGGAGATTATTTAGTTCTTGTTCCATTCCTGGCTTTTTACCATGATAAGCACTGCATAAAGTAGTTGGGCGTATACCAATTTCTGGAGCAACTTCTCTAAAAGTTCTATCTTTCATTTTTAAACGAACTTTTAAACCTAAAGATTCATCAACAGGTCTTGAAATAGGCTTGTATTCTTTTGTAAATCTTACTTTCTTTCCTGTTAAATCCATATTAATCAAAAGTTAAATTTTGTCTTTGTAAGTAAATTCAGGTATTTTACTAGATGATTCCACAAAATAAGATAAACAAATTTTAATAGTTTCAATATCCTTTTTGAGTTGATTTCTTGTAGACTTTATTCGTGACAATGCAGCATACAAGTAAGTATCAATTGACTCTTGATCCGTTCCCTCTGCAAATTCTTCTTTTAAATCTTCTAGGTTTTCAATAGAAAAATCTAAATGACTTAGATGGCTACCAAAGTCATCTAAATAGTAAGATACCCTAGCTAAGGCTGCCCTAATATCAGTGGCTATCGTTTCATCTATGCACATAATCAAAAGTTAGATTTTATCACTTTTATTAATATAAGTATTTCCGGTTACAAGCTCGTGTTAACAGCTTGTATACTTATTCAATATATCACGTAAATTATCAACTTTTACTAGCTAGTTCTCACTTTTAAAAATGCCTAACTAAATAGATATTTAATTTTATCATTATTACTTTATGGGTATTTCTAAAAATATATCTTAAGCGAACGCTTCAATGAGTGTCATTCGTCACATCAATACCAATATAGATAATCAACCGCACTACACGAAAGGGCTATTTCGTGTAATCCTGCCTCACAAAGATAAAAATCGTTCTGCACGTTAATTTACATCACCAGGTGCGTGTCTTTTATCAAACAGCGATCGCACTCTTGTGTCTGTTACTATTGCCGTTCAGCTATTACCCTAAACAACTTGCCCCAAGAATTTCTCAAAAATGTTAGTCCAATTGGTTTGGCATTTAATCACGATGAGCAGTCGTGTTGTTCCCCTTTCCTCGTTGCCGCTGTCGCTCAATTAGGGGTTGGGTATGGTTGAGAGATTACTTGTTGGTGTTTGAGACTAAGATAATTTTGAACAGATCGCTAAGAGTTGAAAATTAAAGTCCAAGTTACAGTTTGGTAAGGTTGAGATGAATCAAGCTGAACAATTGCAAGATCAGTATGTCAAAGTCGGCTCTGTAAATACCCGATATTGGCAAGCTGGAGATTCAGGTAGCACGGTCATTTTGCTTCATGGTGGTGGCGGTTACATTGAGTTGTGGAAGTACAATATCCTTGAATTAGCCAAACATCATCGGGTTTATGCGTTTGATATGGTGGGTGCAGGTCGATCCGATAAACCCGATGCTGCTCATTACACCTTTGACTTCATGGCTCTGTTCACGCGAGATTTCATGAAGGTTTTAGAGATACCCAAGGCAAATTTGATTGGAACTTCTGCCGGCGGTGGAGTCGCACTCACTTTAACGTTGAACTTCCCACAATTAGTTGAGCGACTAATTCTGGTTGGCAGTGCGGGTCTAGGGAAAGAACTTAATTTTCTGCTTCGAGTTACCACAATTCCTGGTTTAGCTAAGTTGTTTAGTTCACCAAGTAAATCAGGTGTAGCGATGTTGTGTAAACAGGCAGTGTACGACTCAAAACTCATCACTGATGAAATTGTCGAAGAGTTTTATCAAATGGCAACGCTTCCTGGCGCAGCACAAGCAACATTAAATCTAGGTCGTTCAAACTTTAATATCTGGGGGCAATTCTATCACTCAATTGCTGACAAATTGCATACTATCGAGGTTCCGACCCTCATTATTTGGGGCAGACAAGATCCGATGGTTCCTGTAACCCATGCTCAGAATGCCGTTAAGATTATTTCTCATGCTCAGTTGGAGATTATTGAAGAGTGCGGTCATTGGAGTCCGATTGAGCATCCACAAAAATTTAATCAGCTAGTTCTAGAGTTTCTATCGTGATTTTTGAATTGGTTCACGGTTGCCAGCTTGATACTCACACCCCGTACCCAAAGTACCAAAGTATGACTGTACCTGCTTGTTTGGCTGTAGATTACTTATCAAAATATAACTGTGCGGAATATAATTTTCTAGAAGATTTAGATCCGCAATGTCTACCAACTCTTTTACTTCATTGGTTTTGACGAGTACGCCACCTTTGATCCAACACCCGGCAATTATTTATCTCTCGACACTAAGTCCGGGATCGAAACCGACAATGAAGCACTCGCTCAACCTGATTGCTCAATTGCTCACAGATCATCAAGCTGACCATTTGACTTTGAATTGGTCAGGATTGCGCTACAAACACACCCATGCTCTTCGCACCGCACTCATCCAAAAGTACGAGCCAGCAACAGTTAACCGAATACTATGCGCCTTAAGGGGCGTTTTGAAACAAGCTCTACACTCCGAGCTGATTAACCCGATTGATTATGCCCGTGCTGTTGACATCAAGAATGTCAAAGTATCAAAAGAATTAAGCGGAAGGGTGCTTAGTCAAGATGAGCTTGATGCTTTAATGCAGACTTGCTTTAGCGATCTCACCCCAGCAGGTTTTAGAGACGCTGCACTCATCGCTTTCCTTCGCGGTGCTGGTCTGCGACGGAGTGAAGTGGTTGGTCTGGAGCTAAAAGATTTTTATCATTCTGGAGACATCAAACTCCACTCCAGTCACCCAAGAGTTGATCGGATTGTTTATTTATCTCCAAGCGCGATCGCTATCGTTAATGATTGGATTGAAATCCGAACTCGCACACCCGGCCCCTTGCTATGTCAAGTCAATAAATCTGGGCGTGTAGTTCACAAACGGCTTACGCCCCAGGCAGTGTTATTTATTTTACACAAACGGGGTGAACAAGCTGGTATCAAACCATTCTCGCCTCACGATCTGCGGCATACGTTCATTTGGGATTTGTTAAATGCTGGTGTTGATATTGTAACTGTACAGAGTTTAGCTGGACTTTCAACCCCTGCTCTCACTGCACGCTATGGCTTTGCCGCCCCACAAACAACACAAGCCGTCAGCTGATAGGATGATTAACTATCGGAGGTAATCATCAACGGCGTGAAAATCGACCGACACGGCAAGGCCAAAATCCTCACCCCAGAAGAAATTGAGGGTTTATTTACAAAAGGGTTGGTGACAGCGCGAGACAAAACCCTCGTCGCCGTAATGCTGTACACCGCTTGTCGTGTTAATGAAGCAGTTACCCTCAAAATTAAAGATGTTTATGACAGTAAAAAACGAGTCAGATCGGAGTTGATTTTCCGCAAAGGTAACACAAAAGGAAAATTAGCAACCCGGACGATACCAGTCCTGGAAGATTTAAGACAATTTTTGGAACAGTACAAACCAACCAACTCCCAAGACGGTTTTTTATTTCCCGGTCGATGGGGGCGTGGCCACTTGCACTCGGAATATGCAAGTCTGATTTTCAGGGAAGCTTGCTGGCGAGTAAACATTGAAGGAGCCAGCACTCACAGTTGCCGCCGCACGGCACTTACTTTAATGAGTAATGCTGGAATCCCGTTGCGCGTGATTCAAGAAATTAGCGGACACCGAAATTTGGAGCAATTGCAAAACTACCTGGAGGTTGAAATATCCCAAGTACGGGGTGCGATCGCTGCATTATCGATGCTGACACCCCCAAAAGAAGGCAGTAGCAAATTTAACTGTACTGAGTGGGAGAATCCGAAACTGACCACCGAGTGATAGATCAGGAAATATAGATTTCTTGATCTAGACAGAAAGTAGCTATTCCATAGGCTAGAGAGTTTTTTGGAAAAAAGCGATTACTCAGAGACTGGTAGCACAGATTCATCAAGCCATTGATAAAAATGAGGCATAGATTGTTCTAAATTACGTAGCTCATCCTGTGCAATCACTTCCAGTTGCAACACAACTTCCCAGCGCAAATTACTAGCCCAACGTTTGAGAATGCCTTTGATAGCATCCGCTCCTAAAGCTAGACTTTCGCGTAGGGCTTGTGTGCATTCACTCAGGTTGTTGATGGTTTCTACAGCTTCGGTTCCCTGATTTAACAGTCGTAATTCATTTTTAAAGTAGCGATCAGTTTTTTTGGGTTTTTCTTGCCAGTGTTCCCAAGCTATCCACACTTCATCGCCCAAGTCTTCAATTACCTCACCTTTGGCGTTATACAAGGAACAATAAATGTCGCTATGGGCAACAATCGAACCAACTTTAATCAATTCGTCATTAGAAGAAACTGAAACAGCAGTGGTTTCGTGAACAACAAGGGGTGGGGGTGAGTGCTGTTCAGTATGATTGCAATGATATTCTATGACCATCGGTATGTCACTAATATTACTGTCTGCAATTGTCATTGGTGACACATCTATTGGCGGTGACACATTTATTGCTTGTACAGCAGGGGTTTGGTAAATTGTCACAGTGTCGCCAAGCTGTTGAGAATTTTGTACGAGTTCTATTTTCTGTGGTTGTGGAATTGGTGGTGTCGGCGGAGTATTGAGCTTGGCGACAAACTTAATTTGTCTGCCAATTTTTACAACTGTACCTTTCCCCATCCGCTCTAAGTGTCCAAATAATTCAGCCGTGTAAGCCCCAGCAGAGCGAAAAGCTTGCTTTGCCCTGTACTGAATGGACTTAATATTTCTGTAAGCGTCTCTGGTGCTAATACCATCTGCGTACTTGGTCACAGCCGCATCCCAGATTTTTAACAACACAGAACTGATATCATCACTTTCTGTAGTTGATTCCTGGATGTAACAGAAAGAACTTCTGTAGTATTGGGCAAATAACACGGCTCGTTTTAATGTGTCGGTTTGCAGTTGCCAAAAGTTACGTTGGCTTTCGCCATAACATTCAATCAAGTGCAAACCCAGGGCTATTCTTAATAGTTGTGTGGGTAGCTTGAACATCCACGCTCTGATTGCTGGTTGTGTTGTTTCCCACGCCTGTTGTCCAATTACTGAACAGAGTTTTGTGTAATAAGCATCAGCCTCTTTACTGAGTTTAATTACACCCATTGGGCAATTTTCCAGCCATTCGTAGAGATTCGGCAGTTTATCAGATAATACACAGTAGCCTTTTACACGACGTGGTATAAGTGGGTTGGCTTTAGCTACTAGAAACCGTGCCAGCATCCCTTGTGAATCATCAGGGTCAGAGAAAATTTTGCGGAATACCCCTGGCTGAATGCCTCCGGTGAGTGACAATGCCGTTTCTTGGCATACATAAGAGTCAACTTGGCTAACTCGGTCAACTTGGGCTGGTGAGCCGTCCCACAGTTTCAGCAAACATTCTAGCCCTTCATTTTCCCCCTTACCAAACTGACCAAAGGATTTAAATAAACCTGCTAATTCATCCCTTGCCCACAACACACCATTATCGTCCTGTTCGCTCAGTCTTTTGATAACGGCTTGAATTGTGGCCATCTCGAACATATATTTACGCTCGATTGGGTAGGGAGGGCGATCATCAGCTTCCCCTTGCCAGTTCTGATATGCTTCTACTTCTTGTTGATACCGTTTTCTCTCTTCAATTTGCTTGCGCTTAAGTGGCGACAATACCAAGCTGTCAGCACGGGTTTTACCACCACCTGATTCTAAGACGGTTGCTGTCCAGGCGATCGCCGGGACGCTGTGCGATTCGACATCCAGTTTTATGCGTTTCCCCACCAGGGACAGTACGGTGGAAAGTAGCGGTTGCCAAATAACAATCGGCTCAACGTTGAGTATTTCGGCATCGTGCATTAAGTCTGCTGCCATGCTGGGAAGGGCTTGATAAAAATCCAGTTGGGAAGAGTGCCAGTTAATTAAACTCTCCAGTCTGATTTCGTCACAAGGCTGGACTTCATCTAATTGAGTTCGGACTGAAGAAACAATCTGCCAAAATGCAGATTTCGTTACAATCGTACTACTTAGAAGTTCTTCTAAGCGTTGGGTTTCCTCATAGTCTGTTAAACCAGCCTTGAGAATCCTGGTGACACTGGTGACAATTGATGTAATCTCGTCAAATCCTCGGTTAGAACCGTCACCAAATTTAGCACTGTCACCAGTGACACTTTGGTTTTTACTGTCATTAACCCGTGATTGTTGATAATTAGCTGCCTGTTGTCGCTGCCACGATTTTATACAATTCTCTAAAGCTTCGTCCGTAAGTGTGGCGGTGGGATTGTCTTTGCTGGCAGACTTCCAAATTAAATCAGCCTCCCTCGCATCCAGCGCCGGCGAACAGCGACAGCAGTATTCATCAAACAAACTTCTGGGATTACCAGAATATCTGTGTCCCAGGTAAGTGAGTCTATTTGCTGTACCAATGAGGTTACGGGCCAGCTTTGCACCTTGGTTATTCCTATCGCCCTTGCCAGCACCATCGTCAATTAATGCTCTGTCCGCTTTGGTTAAGCAGCACTCCAATGGAAAATCACCACTACTTATATATAGTGGAATTGACGTAGCAACTTTGGGCTGAGGAATTATCGCCCTCAGTTCGTCGTAACTGTAACGTTTATTAGTGTTGAGAACGATCTGACTTTGCCCATTTGGTACGTTATTTGACCCAAAGTGCCAACAGCCAGCCAGCCGCATCACCCGCGACGGATTTTTCAGGGCGCGATCTCCGTCAGCATACTCTAATAAATCAGTTTGCAGCTGTTTCCATTGCGCTGGGTCAATGAAGGAGTCCAGAATCCAATAACTGTGGATGGATTTACCACCTGTGTCTATCTGTAAGCTGGGTTCTGGTAGCGAGAGCTTACGCCACAGTTGTTTTTGTAATTCTTTGTCGAGATTGTCATGCTCGTAAAAGATGGCACGGCAGTTAGTTACATCTTTGTCGCTGTGTCCGCCACCGTTGATGACGATGTACACGCCTCTGCCATCGGACTGCCAAGCTGTAACTGTTCTGATTAATTGTTTGATATTGCGTACTTCTGCACTTCTACCTTTATCTTCGGTTTTGCGTGGGTCGTCGCTGGGATAGAAACTACGGAGGTAGACTGCATCTCCTGTTTTATAGCCTAATGCTGTTAAATGTTGCTCTATTTGTTTTGTATCTAATTTAAACACAGTAGATTCCTCTGATAGCTATGATTTTCAGCTTCAGAGAGAGGTTTTCACACTGCTTTATAAAAATTTACATAATGAAATTATAAATTTTTTGCCAAAATGCCAAAAAGTAGGCAGCAAGAAGTAGCTGTACTTGTGCCTTTGTCGCTATAATGGCAAAGTAAAGCAGCGTGGGTTCCTTGACAAGTTAGTGGTTTCTAGTCGCCAAACTTTCGGCCACTTTCTTAGTCACTCTCAGAACAACCCCGCTCTGGAAATATTCGACTTTCTAGCTCCCAGGCAAAGCGATACTCCCTAGTACGTTTTGCCTACATTTTTATGTGTTGGTTGTATTCCTCCGTTGTTAGTTTACTCATTAACAAGCCTGATCTTACAAAAATCTGGCTTTTTTCGCACTGATAAGGTTTCGTTTGTTAACTTGTGTTTCCTCCCTGTTTGTTTAACTGTTTTTGCTCCTCAAGTAGTTCCCAGCGTTATTATGCTTTTGGCTACTTGAAAATCTGTTGACTGACCACATTATTGAAGAGGGGTTACTGCAATACATTGGGGATAGTTACTTGCAGCATCGGTCAGCTTTAGCTATCTGTGCCAATTATGATGTGTTTGTTGCAGCAGTTCACTGATTTTTATTGTTATCTTTAGCTTCACTGTCGTCTCTGCCTCCTCAAGATGCGATCGCCATTTGTTGCGATGAATGTACCAGTCCTTGGGGGTCTTTCAAGATATACTTTTTAACTGCTGGTTGAAGCGTAAAATTTATTATCTTGGAGTTTGGGTCATTAAAAGTTTCAATTAATGAAAGTTTTTCAAGCGTTTCTAAAGCCAAAATTAATTCAGAGGTTGATATATATGTTTGAAGTTTCCGCTTGAGTTCGTTTAATAAATTATTAAAGTTAGTCCATTGTGAACCAACAGCTATTTCTTCTGCCAGATAAATCATGATTTGTCGTTGAAGCTCGTTTAACAAGTAACCAAAACTTTGATCAAGCATTGCTTGAAGTTGACTACTAAAAAGTGTGGTTTTATTTTCAAGGAATTTTTCTGTGCTTCCGCCAAAGAAATGATTAATTCGATTAGCAACTGTTTTTAATTCTAAAGGATTGCCATAGTATATTTGAACTAACTCGCTGCATTTTTCTTCATTTTCTAATCCTTGAGAATATAAAAACTGTAATGCTGAGTTGGCATCTAAACCCTTTATTTTTAAATAGCTAACAGGACGGCCTGCTACTACTAAATCTTCAAGGTCATCAGGGAATACTCGATGAGTTAATAGTAAACAGCTATGGTTAACTTCCTCGATAACGCGACGGAAAAATAGTTTATATTCTAGCTTTTGCTCCAAATTGTTTATATTAAACAATGAATCAGATTCATCTAATATCAGCAAGCAACGGTGGGCTTGCATGTAGCTGATCAGCATCGAAACTGTTGCCTTAGTAAATTGAGCTAAAGCTGGTTCACTTTCTGATGAGTATATGAGTGTTAATAATTCGTTTACAAAATCTTGAAACGATGGTGTATGTGCAACTGATTTCCAGATTATGTAATCAAAACTATGTCGGTGTTCTGCATTAATTTCTTGTATTAACTTTGCAGCTAGTGCTGTTTTACCAATGCCTGCTGCCCCTATTAGTGATACGCAACGATGCTTCGCTATCAATTTTTTTAAAGTAGATAACTCTTCTGTGCGGCCATAAAAATTAGATATATCAGGGGGTTGACCTCCTAGTAGCTTTATCAAATTCTCTGTAGAGGGTTTTAGCCCTTCTATTGCTGTATATTTGGCAGACTGACCATGATGCCTTTGTACGGCTTGCTCTAAAAAATTCCGCACATTTTTTTTATTAACTCGTTGGCCATATCCAATTGTTTTTGTAAGAATCTCCCACAATCTAGTAGCTACGCCCCGTTGTAGGTAATTGATGCTATATGGTGAATCCTCTGCTATCTCTACAAATTCACGGTTGTTCCACGATCCTCTCATAATAAGTATCTCTGGCTCAGACAAGCTTTTACCTCTTGTGTGACCCACTAAATCATCGACCACAGCTAAAGCTTCATCAAAAGTTGGCATAGCGTGTCTTCCAGATTGCGAAATGATAGAAGCTTGCACATTTAGGGCTTGTAGGGTGTTGGAATCCATAGCGACACTTGTTCTCTTCTTTTGTTTCAAGTAGCCTCTGAGGTATTATCCGATGATCAAGTCTGATCTTACTTGATTTATCTAGTTATTAACAGCTGTTTCTTTCAAAAAGAATACTTCAAGTCACAAAGTATGCCAAAAGAAAGAGTAAGTTAGTCTAACAGGTTTGAGGGCTTATTGATAATATTCTCAATAAACTTTAGTTATAGACTCAAGCTAAGTTATATAATATACTTTAATCATAGGAAAAATACTGGAGCATAGTTAAAGTATTATGCTCGTAATTCTCAGCAACGATAAGAAGTGCTAGATTTATGGTGAGCATTTTATTTTCGGCTATTTTCTGCAAATGTGACTTATTGCATTAATCCCCTGTGCGGCAAGCAGCGTCAAAATCCTGACGAAGTAGAACACTGTCTCTCTTGTGGTACTTCACTCCTGATTAATGAGCGTATTCGCCTGATTAAGCCATTAAGAGAACTGAATGAGAATCCATTCAGCTATACAGAAGTGTTTGAGGTGGATGATGCTGGTAATCAGTGGAATCCTGTCCGCAAGCGAAGAATTATGAAAATTTTAAAATCCGACTCACCTAAATTAGTTGAATTAATCGAGAGAGAATCTCTTGGTTTACGGTTGATTCATCATCCAAATATTCCTAAAAGTACCTTAGATGATTTTTTTACTTTTGTCCCTAATCGAAGCTCATTAACCTTGCATTGCTTGGTAATGGACAGAATAGAGGGACAAGATTTAGATAAATGGATAAAATCAAACGGGTCTATTTCACAATCTACTGCACTAGAATGGCTTAAGCAGTTAGTTGAAATCCTTGATACGGTACACAAAACTAATTTTTTTCATCGAGATATTAAACCTTCTAATATAGTCCTTCAGCCAAATGGTCAACTAGCATTAATTGATTTTGGTACTGTACGAAGAGTGACTGATACTTATTTAGCAAAAATAGGTGGAAGCGGAGGAGCTAACACTTCTAGAGGTGGGAAGTATGAAATCACATCTCTTGGTACGCCTCGTTACTCTCCACCAGAACAGGCTGATGGACAAGCATTACCTCAGTCAGATTTTTATGCTTTAGGACGAACATTTGTCCATATTATTACGGCAACTCAACTAACTGATTTACCTACAGATAAGCAAACGGGAAGACTTATTTGGAGAGATAAAGCACCTCAAATCGACAAACCGTTTGCTGATTTTATTGATGAACTGATGGCTCCCTTTCCTGGGCAGCGTCCGCCATCTACGCAAGTAATATTACAAAGATTAGAACGTCTGCCACTACAAACAAAGATCAATCGAATAATTAAATCAAAATTATTTAGAATGAGTGTGATTGCTATATTTGTCCCAACTGTTTTGGGTTTATATAATGTATCACGTCCAGCGATTGCAGATTATTTGGTAAATGAAGGAAGGAAAGCACAACAAGAAAATAGGTTTGAAGATGCTCAGAACAAATTTCGTCAAGCAATTAGCATAGAGCCTTCCACGGCAAATTCAATATCGAAGTTTTATGTTGAGCAGGGAAATCAGCGTAATCTTAATCCTGAAGATGCCAGAAAATATTATGAATTAGCTATTAAATTTAATCCTAAGAATGATACTGCTTATAATAATTTAGGGTTGTTATGTCAACAATTACATGATTTCCAGTGTGTTAATAATAGTTATGCGGCTGTCTTTAAATTGAAACCTCATAAATGGGAATCGCACTATGGTTTGGGAAACTTTTATGATGATTTGGGTCAGTATGATTTAGCAAAAAAACAATATAAATTAGCTATAGAAAGCAGCAATTTAGCTTTGGATGCTGTTAGTAATTTGGCAAGAATAAAAATTTTGCAAGGCGAATATAATGAAGCTATTAATACAGCTTTGCAAGGATTAAAAAAAGCAAAAGAAGATAAACTAAAGGCAGCTTTATATAAAAGCATAGGTTGGGCAAAGTTAGAACAGCATAAATATGATGAAGCTAAAAGGTATTTACAAAAAGCACTAGAATTGGATGGTCAAAGGACGGATACTTATTGTTTATTGGCGAAAACGCAAGAAGCGTTAGAAAATTTTGATAAAGCTTGGGATTGGTGGGAACCTTGTATATTACTAGATTCAAAGTTGCCAGAAGTTATCCAATGGAGAGTCACAATTTTAGAAAGAATAAAAATACTGAAGAGCTACAAACAAAAAACTTAGATTGATTTGTATTATTCTTAAAGTTGTAGGTCTTTGTGAAGCTTTTATGCTTAAATTTAAAAGATTTATCACCATAGTGTCGGGGGTGACAATAATTCCTTTTTTAAATTGGAATGGTGCATGGAGTCGAACCCAACCATTAGTAACAATGGGTAGTTGTATTAGACCTATTGGAAGAATTATTTACCTTGGTAGGAGTAGCCAAATTTGTAAAGATGAACAGATTAACATAGCGAATAATGCTATGCTTATATGCTACCTTAGTAAAAAAATTGTAACACTTCATGCGGGAGTTTACAAAACAAATTCGGTATGTAATTCACTTCAAACTGATACAGTGCAGCGATGTACTCTTATAACTCCAGAAACCTGTCCTAACAGGAAAGGGCCAAATGAAGACAACGAAAATGCTCCAAAGATAGTTCAGCCTTACGGGAAAATTGTGATAAACAATCGACCTTTAATATCTTGGATTGCCGTTCCCGGAGCTACTAGTTACATTGTGCAAGTTAAGAGTCATTACGTAAATTGGGTAAAACAAGTCAATGGCACTAGCCTGAGCTACCCGCCAGAGCAAGAAAAATTGCATTATGGCAGTGCATTTAAAATTGTTGTCATAGCAAATAAAGGTGATTCTCCTATTAGTGCAGATACTTTAGTTGTTCACCTATTACCTGAGCGTGAAGTTACACAAATCAACCAAACAGTACAGCAAGTGGCTTCTTTGGGTTTACCTCCAGATGAAGTATTGCTAGATTTGGATACAATTTATATGTCTCAAGGATTATTAAATAAAGCGATTGAGACTTTACAAGGACAGATAGAAAAAGGTAGTCAAGACCCAGCTTTGTATAGAATTTTGGGCGATCGTTATGTAGATGCGTGGTTGCCTCAAGAAGCTGTGAATGCGTACAAAAAGGCACTGGAATTAGCGACAGTTCAAGGTAAAAAAGATGAGCAGGTCATCGCTCAAGCCCGTTTAAGATTGCTGAATCCTCAAAGCCAACTTCCCACAAGAATGAATGCAGCCCAATAATAGGGATGATGATATTGAGGATCGGAAAGCAGGCTAAGTTGAGCTTGTCGTAGAGATTCTGCTTTTATCAGGTTGTGGTTTACGCTCCGATAGAACTTTTCGGCAAGCATAGCTGTAGATGTAGAATCTACTAACCATAAGCTGGCAATTACACTTCGTGCGCCAGCTTGTACGGCTATTCCTGTAATTCCTAAAGTTGATCGCTTGTTTCCTTTAGCAGTTTGACAAGCACTTAATATTAGTAACTCAATTGGATCTTGGTTTTGTTGAGCTTTTAACCAGCCGTCAAGCTCTCGGATGCTGATGGGTTTGTCCCAAGCCAGTAGAATTGTACGCTCAGGATCGGAGCTAAATTGTCCGTGAGTAGTGATATGAACTACAGGAAAAACACCTCTATTTAATTCTCGTTTAAAACGCTGACTTGTAAATTTTTCGTTGAGCATAACAGATGAATTTATTTGCTTATTGATGCTTGCTATTTCCTGCTCAACTTCCGGTAAAGGTTTTATGTTTTCAGGAACGTTTGTGGCATTGAAGCTAGGGCTAATCTTAGACAATCCAGCAATGAGGGCTTTTCTTTGTTGTTCACTTAAAATTTTGGGAGGTCTAATTTGAGAACCTAAAGTCGTAGTAATACTGTACTGCTTGATTAAGTAATCTTTGCCATCATGCAGTAAACTCATCGGTATACTTTGAAATGATTTATCAAGAGTAAAAACTAGGGTTCCAGATGGTGGTAGATATTTTTTAATAGGTTTAATTAGCTGATTATAAATTATCTGAGAATGAGAAATAAGTACGGATTCTTGAGTATTATAAAAGTTATTATCTTGTAGAGCTTCTAATAAACTTTCGACAGAATCTCTTATTAAATTTGGATTGACAGAGTAGTGATGTAGTGACTGGTCAGGTGATTGGGTAATTACTTCTATACTACTTTCTAAATCAATCACATGAATGACAGTATAATTATTTAATTTTTGAATTTTGTTTAAAGCAATTAGTTCCAATTTACCACATTTAAGAAAATTCTCTAGTTCTGCTATTTGAAATTGTTCGTTAGTTTGGATAGCATTCTTCAAATCAGAATTAGCTATCAATAACTTCAAGTAATCTCGATAAATAGGATCTACTGTTTCATAAAATGAGTACTGTAAGTCTATGTTCGTTGATAAAAGGTCATTCCGAACTCTTTGAAGATTTGTAACTGCGGCTTTGTACATTTCGAGAGCTTTATCCTGTTTACTCTGCTTCTTGTACAAAGCTCCTAATTGTCCTTGCCATTGGTAAGCTAAATCCCATGCTCGAATTTGTTGAGCCTGATTTAAAGCTTTCTCGAAGTAGGATCGAGCCTTATCCGAATCATTCTGCAATTTACCTAGTATACCTAAACTCTCCGATTCTAATCTTTGATTATTCATATCTTGAGCTACTTTCAAGGCTGATTTAGCATACTGAATTGCCACAGTATGCAGATCATTATCTGGGATTTGACTCAAACTATTAGCAAAATTGAGTTTAGTATAGACGAATTGGCTAGGAGATAGTTCAGAAAATAAAGAAGAAATTTTTAATGTTGAATTTATTGACTGCTGGATTTGTTTCTCAGTTTTAGATTGTTGTTCAGCAAAATTTACTAATGAAGTGGATACTATTTTTAGCCATTGTTTAAAATCTATAAGTAGGCTTAACTGATAAACTTGAGAGTGCATTATTGATTCAAATGAACTATTTGAATCTTTGATAATTTGTTGATAAATGCCAATTGTTTCTAAAGCTTTTTGATTGATTGTATTAACTATTTTTTGCTGATAGATAGGTTCTTCTATATCAGTGTATCTATCTTTTAATCGCTTATATTTGTACCTTTTTGTATTAGCTAATGATAGCAAAATTTTAGTGATTTCATTAGAAGATGTTTGTTTAGCTAGTAGAATTATTTTTTGTAATATAATTTCAGATTCATCAAGTTTACCTAACTGGCGTAAAACATTTCCTAAATTATGTATTCCTAATAAGTAAATAGGTGGCTTAGATTGCTGATCGAGTATTTTTGCTAATGAATTTTCTATCAATTCATCTGATTGTTCTGATGAAGGATTACACAGCCAATCATCTGATTTGATTTTAAAAGCTAGTAAAAGTGTTGTACAAGCTTGAGAATTTAAACCTAAAGCTTGCAATGCTAAATTTTGATTTATGAGGCTTCCTGTGACTCCTTCATCATAATTTAGTTGTTGATAAATCTTTGTAGCCTCTTTAAAATAATCAAGAGCTTCTATTGGATTAGCCAATCTTAATTGCTCATTACCTTTTTTAGTTAATAATTGTGCTTGTGTACGCTGTACATCTCTGCTAATAGCAACATTTGCAATTACAAATGGTTGGTTTACAAAAAGAAAAAAGCCAATAAGTATTAGTAGAAAATATTTGGTGAAGTGACGATATCTAATCATTTACCTAGTTCTCTACACTGGGTTTAGAAGAACAAGAATGCCTAGATAAATAAGCTTGGGCATTGATAATACTTGATGTTTTGGTTAATGTGACTGTCCCGTCAGAGTTAAATTGCCAGCCTTGTGCGGGAATCATAGCAATTTCTTGGGGGGAAGACTTCAATAAATCGTAACTAGTTGTTGTTTGAGTAGTGGTGGAGTTATCCTGCCAACTGAGATCGGTTGGAATATCGTTAAATCCTTGTGGTAATCCACCTGTACCAGTAATTACAAATCTATTCTCTGTATCTCCTCGCCCTTGACATACTGACGCGATTTTTGGGTTTTGTTTTGGAGGCTCTGGTGTTCTGTTGGTGGTTTCTAGTTGGTTTCGGGAAGCATTTATCTCCACAGCCCCGCTAATTCCTCGCTTAGAACTTGCTGTGATTATGCTGTTATGAGAAAAGAATAGTCCTTGGATATTAATTCTGATATTGCCGCCTCTACCCTCAAAAGCATTGGCAGTAATGCTGCTGTTGTTGAAGCCAGTAATAACATCAGCATTGATGATGATGTTGCCGCCGTTGCCATTCGTACCTTGTTGACCTGCGGTAGCAGATATAGTGCCGTTGTTTAGTTGAAGAATGTTTGACTCAATGCCGATATTTCCTCCTTCGGCGATCGCGGTAGTGGCTGTAATGCCTCCATTGTTAGTAATGTTGATTCTGTTTGCAGCAATATTGATGTTCCCAGCATTGCCAGAACCGTCGTTTTGAACATTAACTAGACTACCATTACTTATATTTAAATTTGGAGTGTTAATGGTTACATCACCAGAGTTCCCAGTTGGAAAAGAAGGAACTCTGAGTTGTTGTTGCAATGGTTGAGCTAGAACAATAGCTGACGAATCAACTAGAGAAGGAGTTATTGAACCTAGTCCTACACCGTCAATTACTACAAAGTCAGAAGCGTTGATAGTTACGCTTCCAGCATTACCAGAGGCGGTAGTGGAAGAAGCAACTGCTCCTCCATTTTCCAGACGTAATCTTGAGGAATTTATTACTACTTGTCCTGCATTACCATTGCTAAAAGTTGCGGCGTTAATCGTGCTAGGAGTTAAAAATCCCGGCACAACCCCAATCAGAGTAACGTCAGAACTGTTGATGGTAACATTTCCTCCAGAACCGTTACCGAAAGTAGCAGAGCCTATTTGAATTCCATTAATTCCAACTAATTGATTTGTGGTAACAGTCAAATTACCTGCATCTCCAGTACCAAAAGTTGCAGCACTAATGTTGCTGAAGAGGTTAGGATAAAGAATTGAGAATCCAATGACCTGCATTGACTCAGAAGCATTAATTATTGAATTGCCGCCTCTTCCACTGCCGAAAGCTCTAGGAAGTATTTGCCCTCCGTCTTGAACGATAATTCTTTTAGCGGCAACGTTAATATCTCCACCACTACCGTTGTTTAAGGTTTCTGTTAGCAAGGTGCTGGCAATTCTACCATCTGGGGCTGTACCAGATACTTTCAGCAGGTCAGAAGCGTTTACATTGATTCCACCTGATGATTGCCCTCCTTGATTTTGAATGAAAATTGCCGAGCCATCACTTATGTCTATTGTCTGTCCTTGTACCTGAATAGAACCAGTAAGACTGCCACTAGCATCCACTAAAGCTTGACGTGATAACTCAATATCCTGAAAATTTTGTATACCTTGGTAATTTAAATCCCAATCTGAAGCAAGAGTAACCAATCCACTCCCAACACTTCCAATTTCAATACGTCCAGCCTTTAAAATTCCCCCATCTAAAACCACCTTATTTCCCACAAGTGCTAAGTTTTTTCCTGGTCGCAATTGTAATCCTGATAAATTATTAAGCCCTAAGATTGGGGTAAATATTGGATTGATAAGAGTATGTCCATTTCCTTGTACTTTTATTGCACCAGAATTATTCTCAAAGCTCAAGCCAATAGGTGCGCTGATCGTTAACAAAGGAGTATTTTGCAATGCAGTAGTAGTGAAAAAAGTACCATCATTAAATTTAAGCGCATTAGCAGTGGTAGCTAAAAACGAACCACCAATATTTAGTCGTGCATTCTGACCAAATATAATTCCATTTGTGTTAATCAGAAATAAATTAGCATTTCCATTAGCTGCGATTAAACCGTTGATATTAGAAACTTTTCCCCCTGTAACACGAGTGATTATATTTTCAATATTTAAGCTGTTATTAAAAAAAACTGTGCTTTTATTTTTAACAGAAAACTCTTGAAAACTATGAAACAGATTAGTACCTCGTGTAGCTCCTCCAGAAATTGTATTAATTTTATCGTTTTGTCTAACAATAGAATTCTCAATTCCTAATGTAGAATCTGGAATAATTTGAGCTAATACTGGGCTACTGGTTAAACAGCTTAAAATATAAAAAACTAATACTTTTTTCATAGATCAGCCAAAAGTTGCTTGCAGAATTCCCAAAATAGTTGGGATATCTAGACTGTCAATTCCTTGTGCTAACCCCGTAATATTGCATACACAAGTTTCACAATCAATTTCATCTCTCAAAACACATTTGCCTACATTCTTACCTTCAAAATTCAGGCTTTCAACTCGCCTAGCTACCGAGCAAGCGGACGAATCGTGAATAATATATTTTTCATCAAATAAGAATTCATTAACTTTTGGCTGGTTAAATGGAAATAGCTCCCATCCATACTTTTGAGCGCAAAATTCAATCAAACCTTTGAGCTTTTGCCTATCTTGAATTTGAAGTGTAACAGGGTCATCTTTATCTTTAGTGGCTGCGCCAGAAACAACAATACCTCGCAACTTGTTGACATCTTTTACTAGCCAATCAACAGCATCAACAAAGTATTCTATTGATTGCCGTGTGAGAGTTATGTGTACATAAGCTCCACGCTCTGATTCATTAATATTTTTGACAATGGACGCAGCCATTCCTGTTAAAGTTCCGTAACGGCTTTTAGCAAAAAAACCTAAAGGATCTCTGGATTTATTATGGTATTCAGGAGTACCGTCAATACTGACAAAAACAACAGATGAATTAGGAAGATTAGGAAGTTTAGCTACACCATTAGTAACGACCCAGACCACAGGAAATAGCTCGGCGGCTCGCTGTATTGCTTTTGGAGCTAGTGCTGTTTCCCCTCCTACGACTGTGACGTGGACAATGCCTTGCTTGTGAAGTTTTTCTAAAGTTTCAAAAACTTGTTTTTCTTTTTGGTGATGCTCTTTTGAAGATAATTGTAAATACCCTTGTATACGTTTATTTTGATCCCAATCAGAATGATAAACGTAGCAATAATGACATCCAGCATTACAGCGATCTGTAACTTCTACAGAAGCAGCAAACTTAGTTCTAGTTTGCAGAAGTAAATGTGAAGCAACGGTAGAAGTAGCAGTTAGAATAGCACTCAATCTCTCAAATCTTTCAGATAAAGTATATGGTGGTTTATAGGGAGAAAAGTAATTGCTCATACTTAAAATTGAGATTTACAATTAGCTGTTATCTAACGTAAAACATTAGATGTTTTTTTACAAATTGAATGAGAAGGTAAATTCATAAATATTTAATAAATACTTTAACATATTTTAGAAAATAAAAACATTGATAAATTTAAAATTAAATCATATTAAATTCTTGTTTATTTATAAATAAGAAAATAGTCAATACATCTATAGATAGAAAATAATATTAATTTATCTATCTTTAGGTGCTTGTTAATAAAAGGTAAAATTGCCTTTAAAAATAATTACTATTACCAGTTGAAAATACTAAATTTTGAGAATTATCTAAATGCTAAAAAATAAATTTACTAGAAGTGTTAATTAGCTAATTATTACACTTTCAAATAAAGCCAAAATCCACAACATAAAATCCTGATTTAAAAGCTGCATTTAAATATTCTATATATTAAGTAGAAATGATAGTGTTATAAAAATATTAATAATTGAAATTGCTTACATCCTAACATCAACAGACTTAGCATGAGATATTACATGAATATACATAAATATTAAAAGTGTCTGACTACACCTTTTTTAAAAAGAACTGCCGTGAGTATTACTAGGGGAGAATATGCTTAACACAAATTTTTTAAACACCAGTAGAAACCTAAAACAAAGCGGAATTCCGGTTTTTTGATAATGGGGTTCATGTTTGTTCAGGTGTAAAAGGCTTGGATTAGGTAAATATCCCATCTATAGTGAGTAATTTGGTAGTACTAAACAAGTAGTGATAACAGGGTAGGAAGTTCGGTCGATGAATGACCTGGCCAATAACAAATGCAAAGATAGAAGCAGCCAATGAAAAACCCCAGCCCTTTTGAACAGGTTGGGGAATTGTATAAAAGACTATTCTCATCATGACACAACCAAAAACTTGTTCCACCATCTTTAGCCTGGAAGTGGAACAATGACCAACTCTTCTTCTCGCAAAAAGACCACAGCCCAAGCTTCCGCTTCTCCAAAGCGAACTCCTAAAATTCAACAGCAGGATGACCAGCAGTTAGAAACCATTGAGGTGAGGGCTGTTGAAGTAACGGCGGTGGAGGTAACATCTGCCGTTACTTCAGAAGAGTTAACAGCAGATGAACAAGGCGATCGCTTGAACTTGGAACGTAAGGTCGAACACGCATTTTATGAAGCAGGGAAAGCTTTGAGGGAGTTGCGCGATCGTCGGCTTTACCGTTCGACGCACAAAACATTTGAGGAGTATTGCCGCGATCGCTTTGGGTATAGCCGTGATGCTGCTTACCTGAAAATATCTGCTACTACTGTATATGAGAATATTCAGAAAAATTTGCCGACCATTGGTCAGCAAATTCCTCTACCAAGTAGTGAGCGTCAACTACGTTCCGTTGCCAAAGCAGAGTTAGAACCTGCTCAACAAGCGTATGTTTGGCAACAAGCAGTACAAGAAGCTGAAGAAAAAATCCCGTCTGGGCGCATAGTTCAAAGTGTTGTAGACAAAATTCGAGAAAGAACCAAAGTACCCAATCCCTTCCGAGAGGGGGAAATCTGCGTTCTTGTACCCAAAGAAAATCCAGACTTGAGAGGTAAAGGTGGTTGCTGGGGCGTAGTCAGCCACGTTGGTGATTATAGTTGCACAGTGCAAACCTGGGATGGAGAATACACAGTGAAAATAGAACACCTAAAATCCTTAGAACTGCTAGATGATGATTGTAAATCAATGCAGCAGTTACGTACACGATTGCGGCGATTGCAACAAGTGGCAGACCATGACCCGGCTGTGGATTGGCTGTTGCAGGGGTTGGGAAAACAGGCGAAGCCGTATTTGTCAGGGTTGCAAGCGAAGCTGTTGGGGGCGGTGGAGAGGGAGTATGGGCTGGATAGCAAGCAGAAGAAGTGATGTGGAATAAGTTGCTGGAGTCAAGCCCATAATCCGATGAACAGACCTTTTTAAAATACTATGATCCCTACCAGGGAGAAAAGTAAACTCTAGATACAAAAAAACTCAGAGTAGGGAAAATAATTATGGGCAAACGGATCTTAATAACGGGCGTAAGTAAAGGTCTAGGCTACGCTATGACGGAGGGTTTTATTGCACAGGGTCATACAGTGATTGGTTGCGCTCGTTCAGTGGCGGCGATTGAGAAAATGAAAAATAGTTTTAGTGCGCCTAATAGGACGGAATCAATGTCATATCTCCTCTGTCCGTTTGGGGTTCTGATTGTCTTAATTTTTCCTGATTCTTCCCACCGCAGCAGTGTTTTGAGTGTGACTCCCAACGCTAATTGTGCCTTTCTGGCTGGGACATAGTGGGTCATTACTATCTTGATAGTAATACATTTATACTATCACGTAATATCCACCAATGTTCAATGAAGTACAGTTAATCTTTAACTAGAGATCAACTCCCCTAACAGTTCCCGGTTGAGAACTATATAGTGCTAATGTACTATAATAGGGCGGAATTGGTGAAGATACTACCCTAGTTTTTAAAGAATGCCGCCAGTATAAATGTGTGATGCCGCAACTCCTAAGCCCTGGAGGAAAATAATACACGTAGACATGGACGCTTTTTACGCATCGGTAGAGCAACGGGACAACCCACAATACCGAGGCAAAGCATTAGTGGTCGGTGGTAGCCCCAATCAAAGGGGTGTGGTCGCAGCCGCCAGCTATGAAGCAAGGAAATTTGGTATCCATTCAGCTATGCCATCAGTCACAGCGATCTCTCGTTGTCCTGAGCTAATATTCGTGCGACCGAGATTTGATGTCTACCGAGAAGTATCGGCTAAAATCCACGAAATATTCAGACGCTACACCGATGTTGTCGAAGGGGTAGCCTTGGATGAAGCGTATTTGGATGTGACCGAGAATAAAAAAAATATTCCCTACGCTTACACCATTGCCAGACACATCAAAGCTGCAATCAGGGAAGAAACTCTTTTAACAGCAACAGCCGGAGTGTCGATTAATAAGTTCTTAGCAAAGATGGCATCAGGACAGAACAAGCCCAACGGATTAACGGTGATTTTACCGGAGGATGCAATCGCTTTTGTGGAAGGGTTAGCGATTGAGAAGTTTCATGGCATAGGAGAAGTGACAGCAGCAAAAATGCACTCTCTGGGGATTCATACAGGTGCAGATTTAAAAGCGCGATCGCTGTCTGAACTGACTCAACATTTTGGAAAGGTAGGGCATCACTATTACAAGATAGCCAGGGCAGAAGATGACCGCACAGTTGAGCCAAACAGAGTTCGTAAATCGGTTGGTGCAGAAACATCATTTGCGGTTAATCTGAGTGATCGCGCGGTTTTGCTACACGAACTCGAACAAATTGCTCAAATTGTGCAACAACGGCTAGAACAAAATTCCATAAGGGGACGGACGTTAACGCTAAAAATCAAGTTTTCTGATTATCAACAAATCACGCGCAGCAAGACTCTAGCTAATTACACTCGTGAGTTAGATACCATAATCACCACAGCGACAGAACTGTTTGAGGCAGTTGAGAAAGAGAACCGTAGTATTAGGTTGTTAGGAATTGCATTGTCCAATCTAGAAAACGCGAAACAAGCGCCCATTATACAACTGCCACTGTTTGAGGGCAGTGGTGAATGAATTGTAACCAACCTTATGAAAAGAATGGATGCGTAGATGCTTTGGCAGCTTGTCGAGTGACATGGCGTTTTGATTCGGACTAAATCGGGAATACTTTCACCAATCATTTGAGCGAAAACGGGTCGAACATTATCGTTTTCGGTGATAGATGCCAGAATGTTGGGATTAAGCCTTGAAGTTTCATTGACACGGAAGTATTCGATGAAATTGAAGAAGTTACTGTTGGATAGGCAACTGAATTATAAATTTAGTACCCTCACCAATGGTAGAAAAACATTGCAATTTCCCTTTGTGTTTTTCTGTAATAATTTGGTAGCTGATTGCCATACCCATACCTGTACCTTTACCTACAGGCTTTGTAGTAAAGAATGGATCGAATAGTCGTTTTTGAACTATTTCTGGCATTCCTTGTGCATTATCAGTAATCGAAATTTCTACCAATTGAGAATCAATTACGGAAGTGCTGATAATAATTTGGCTGAGATTTTCCTGTATTTGTTGATAAGTGCGCTTGCTATCTAATTCATCAAGGGCATCTATTGCATTAACCAGAATATTCATAAAAACTTGATTTAGTTGACCAGGATAGCATTCTATTGGCGGTAAATTGTCATAATCTCGAATTACTTCAATTGCTGCGCGGTCTGGTTTGTCTTTGAGGCGGTATTGCAGAATTAATAGCGTGCTTTCGATGCCTTCATGAATATCAACTGTTTTAAATTCTGCTTCATCCATACGCGAAAAATTCCGCAAAGACAGCACAATATTACGAATTCTCTCAGTCCCCATCTTCATTGAAGACAGCATCTTCTGTAAATCATCTTTGAGGAATTCTAGATCAATTTCCTGGGCTAATGCTTGAATTTCTGGATCATGGCTAGAATAGCGTTCTTGGCAAAAATAAATCATCTGCAACAAGTTTTGTGTATATTCATCCAAGTGAGTAATATTGCCGTGAATAAAGTTGACTGGGTTATTGATTTCATGGGCAATACCTGCTACGAGTTGACCCAGGCTAGACATTTTTTCACTTTGAACTACTTGTGCTTGGGTAAGCTGCAACTCACTTAAGGTCGTTTTGAGTTCAAAAGTCCGTGCTTCAACTCGCGCTTCCAGTTCGGCATTACTATTTTCTAAAGTAAGAAAAGATTGACGCAGTTGCCCTGCCATGTGGTTAAACGAATGGGCAAGGACGTTAAGTTCTAGAATATTGCCATCTCTAACTGTTTGGACTAAATTGCCAGATGCCATCGCCTGGCTTGCCTGCTTCAGACGCATGACAGGATGTGAAATCCAGTGTCCGGTAAAAATACCACTTATGGTTGCTAATACAAGTGCCACAAAACAAAGTAAAACAGTAATCTGGGTATTAGCATTGATTTGGGACATAAAGGCACTGTGTGGGATGCTAGTCATAACCAGCCAGTCCAAGCCATAAGAGTCGCGCCAAGGCGCAATATGCACAGAATAATCTTCTCCTTGAAAATTGACTTGCAGTTCTTGGGTACTAGTAATTGTCCGAAGATTAGGAATTCTTTGTTGAAGCTGTTTAGCAATCCCCTGCACAACTGGATTAGGACTCTGTGTTGCTTTCAGGCGTTTAATTTCGTTCTTGTTGACAGTAAAAGGTTGCTCTGGACAAGAATTAGCAACCAACATCCCGTCACGTTCGACAATAAATACTTGTCCAGAGCGACTGATATCTAATGTTCGCAGAAATTCGCTCAATTTCAATAAGTGAATGTCAACCCCCACAACGGCAATCAGCTTTTTACTGGGATTGTAAACCGGGCTACCTGCTGATGCTGCTATATAGGGAGGATAGGCAGGATCATAGTAGGTGTATATCCTTGTCCAAATTTGTTTTCCAGCTTTGGCAGGTTCCGTGTAATTAGGTTCGTTCAGCGTATCCCATGTAGCGGTAGACAACAGTTGAGTACGATTGCCATCGTTGTCTGTCAAGTAAGTTTTAGTATTTTTTGGCAAGCTAGGTGTTTTGATAGTGTTCTCGTCGATCGTAACTGTTTTGCCATCATAGCGACCGGCTCCACCTCCTTCCCCAGTTGGTAGATTTATGCTGATGTAGGTCAGATCATAGGCTTGCATTTGGTACCAGAAGAATTTGCCAATAGTTTTGCGATCTCGGACATCTAGTAATCCCATACGAATTGCATTAGCATTGAGCTGGATGACTTTATGTGGAATTGACAAGTAAGCATCTAAATGATGATTTACCTCACTGCTTGTTCGCTTCATTAACTGCTTTGATAGATCCTCCACTGCCTTCTCACCATTTTTAAACGACAAGTATCCCACCAAACCCACTGCACCAAAAACTTGCACTACGAAAGGGACAATGAGGACAAGCTGCAATGGCAATGCCCAGAATTTGCTAGATGATGAACAGGTTTTCATAAGGTAGAAATCTAAGTACATTTAGAATGCTTGATACAGCTTTAAACTTGTTAAAGCCAGTATAATTTGTTGCCATAGTAAAAATAATTCCCTAAAAATATGTATCTCGAACATAAATGACTGTGGTGATTTAAATTCAAGAGGAACTTAAAATTAGTGTGATTTACTTGCTTTCATTAAAGATAATTGCTCACTCTCGCAACATTACACTACCCGATGCCTCAAATTAAAGTTGACACAGTTTTGTGTATCAACAACAGTATCCTAATCGTCTATTACACGCCCGGTCAGTGCTGGCAATTCCGCATCATTAGCAGTACAGGTGGCATATTCGGTGAGATGAAAATCTATTACACGGTTGAAGCGGCACGAAGGACTGGGCTGGAGTGGATGCGGGATGAGGAGTGAGGAGTGCAATGCGATCGCAAGTCATAGCAAAATGACTACTGTTGTTCATGACCATTACCGCTTTGCTTGAGAAACCGCCTGACCAATTCTTCTATACGGTCAACAGCGTAATCATCAGGGGTGAGGATGGCGTAGCGAATGCAGTTGAAGCATTTCATCGGTATTTGGGGTTGATGGGGTAAGTTAGTGGCAGCGAAAACCTAGAAATATGGAAGAGAAATTGGAATACAGTTCTGGCATGAACATTCCTAAACCCACTCAAAAATTCACCATAGAGCGAAGTCTGGTGACACTTTATCTGGGAGCAGGCACAAAGATTGAACTTTCGACCGACCCAAACTATTTATATATTCAACAGCCTGAGAATAATAGCTGTGCTGCCTTAAATTCACTCAAAGCAATTGTGACAATCGAGCCAGTAGCAATTGAGCCACAAGCATTATCTAAAATCATAAATTATCAAATTCCCATTGTGATATTTTCACAAACTGGCTCCTTTATGGGAAAGATTGCTGGGGCAAGCTCAATCAAGGAGAAAATTGACATTGCCCAAGCCAACATGAACCAGGAAATGAAGTTAAAGATAATGCAGCCCTCTGTGTGGGGAAACCTGCGGCGATGCCGTCGTTATCTGATGCGTTCGCGTGGTGAATCTAATAGTGCTGTTGATATTGCCTGTGAGCAGATGGAACAACTTATCAATCGAGTTTATCAACAAGAAACTATTACTGCACTTATAGAAACCTTTCAACAAGGACAACAACTGTACTACAGTGCTTTTGGGCATTTGCTCAAACATGAGTGGGGTTTAAAATGCCATGAACCAAATTCCGTTGTCAGCAGGATGTTAGATTTTAGCTATAAATTGCTAGAAGAATCGGTAAAAATAGCAGTTGAAAATGTCGGACTAAACCCCACAATCGGATTTTGGCACACGAATCAGTATCAACAACAAGCCTTGATTGCAGATTTAGCGAATGAGTTTAAGCTCTACAGCGATCGCGTGGTAGTCAAAGTATTAAATAAACAAGCGATTGTGAAGGAAGATTTTGATAAACATGGAGATAAACCAGGATTACCACTTTCTGTAGTTCATCTACTCCTCTACTCATATATGCAAAAAATGAACGAGCGAGTTACCTATCCAGGGGCAAAAATCAAATGCTCTTATGAACAACTTTTGTGCTTGCAAGCTAAACAAATTGCTATGGTGTTATGTGGTGAAATTAGTGATTACTATTCGCCTGATTTGCGTTAAATAGTCCATAAATAAACTAGAGAATTAATATTCATGAGTGCCAGTCAATATTTAAAATCTGAAAAGTGAAAGTTTCAATCCCTGATAGGGATTAATTGAAATTGCAATAGTCTGTTGTTAATGGTGTTTTAGCTGCTTCTTTATGTTTCAATCCCTGATAGGGATTAATTGAAATTGCAATTCATGTCTGCGGTCTTCATGATGGATGTTTGCGTGTTTCAATCCCTGATAGGGATTAATTGAAATTGCAATTCATAGATAGCCTAAGTAATTCCTCTACTCTTCATAATCCGTTTCAATCCCTGATAGGGATTAATTGAAATTGCAATTAGCGAAGCTGATCCAGTCTTCATGCTGGAAATTTGTTTCAATCCCTGATAGGGATTAATTGAAATTGCAATAATGCAAATACAAGCTGAAATACAAGCGCGGCAACGTTTCAATCCCTGATAGGGATTAATTGAAATTGCAATGGAGATACCCGATGCAATCATCGCTCGATTCCCGGCAAGAATGTTTCAATCCCTGATAGGGATTAATTGAAATTGCAATTTCAGTCCGTCGCCACTGCCAACTGCAATCACCCCGTTTCAATCCCTGATAGGGATTAATTGAAATTGCAATGTACCTTTCAAATTGGCGTTCAAGGGACTAACTGTTTCAATCCCTGATAGGGATTAATTGAAATTGCAATGGCTGGAGCCTGAAAGCTAAACTGTATTCGGTTTTCAAGGTTCAATACCGCCAATAGTTCAATTGTAACCTGTATAAATTTCAATTGATTGACACTAAATCGCCCAAACGCAGAATAGATAAGGGGCGCGGAGGATTTTAACTGGTTTTCGCCCGAAAGGCATGTGGTGAGAGGGACACAGCGATTTTTCTGCAAGACCGATTTTGTACACCTACCCATTCGCGTATTTAGCTGAAAATTTTGTTGTGTTTTGGTAATTTTCACTCTTGATTATAACCCGCACAAGACAACGGATGCTTCTTTAAACTGGTATTGGTGTGATTGCTTGAACGCTCTTGAAGATAGATTTTTAGGCATTTGAAGTCCGAATAAAATTATGTTGCAGCAACACTTCAACAGTAACTTGCTCGAATATGATAATTTTCTAACTGCACACAAGTATTAAAAACGTGGACACTCGTAAAGAAAAAATCTTGGTGGTAGACGACGAAGCAAGTATTCGACGGATTTTGGAAACACGACTGTCCATGATTGGTTATGATGTGGTCACGGCAGGTGATGGCGAAGAAGCATTAGTAGTGTTCCGTTCATCCTTGCCGGATTTAATTGTTTTGGATGTGATGATGCCGAAGCTAGACGGTTACGGTGTCTGCCAAGAATTACGCAAAGAAACTGATGTGCCAATTATTATGCTGACAGCTCTAACAGATGTTGCAGACCGAATCACAGGACTGGAATTAGGTGCTGATGACTACGTAGCAAAACCATTTTCACCAAAAGAGTTAGAGTCGAGAATTCGTTGCGTACTGCGGCGGCGGGCCAATAGAACAAGTGCTGCTAACATTCCCAATTCGGGAATCATGTACGTCGGCAATATCAAAATTGATACCAACAAGCGACAAGTTCACAAAGGGGATGAGCGAATTAAGCTTACAGGTGTAGAGTACAGTCTGCTGGAATTACTGGTAAGTCACTCAGGCAAACCGTTTTCTCGTGGAGAGATTTTACAGCAAGTTTGGGGATATACTTCAGAACAACATGTGGATACTCGTGTAGTAGATGTGCATATCTCCCGATTGAGGGGAAAGCTAGAAGATGACCCAGAAAATCCAGAGTTAATTTTGACAGCCAGAGGTTCGGGCTATCTCTTTCAACGAATTACTGAACCAGAGCATTAATGATGAAAAGGGCAATTTTGTACACCTACCCCGCCGTACTATTGGCTCCTGCCTCAACAAAAATTTTTTGTCAACTGTACCAGATAGCCTGTAGAGCAACGTTATTCTGTGCATTGGCGTTCATGAGAGCTGCGTTTGTAGACCCCACGGAGCAAAATTTTTCCTAAAACTATATTCTGCACAGTAATATTTTGATAAGTAATCCATAGCGATATCAGCAAATTTCCCACCCTCGCCCCTGACTGGTAAGGGTTTCGTAGTTAGGGTGAGGAGCGCAAGAATTAACTACCGGGACTGAAAATTTGTGTGACTTACTTGCTTTCATCAAGGACAATTGCAGATAACTCAGCTTAACACTCACAAATAATGCCCCAAATCAAAGTTGACACAGTTGTTTGTATCAACAACAGTATCCTAATCGTCTATTACACGCCCGGCCAGTGCTGGCAGTTTCGGGTCATCAGCAGTACAGGTGGCATATTTGGTCAAACCAAAATCCATTACACAGCTGAAGCGGCACGAAGGACTGGGCTGGAGTGGATGAGGGATCAGAGGTGAAGGGTGCGTGGGATTGGGAAGCATTGTCAATTAAGGATTCTAGCTGTTTTGAGCAACCAGTTGGTGGGATTATTTCAACGTCACCAAGTTGAAGCTCAGTCTATAATGCGCGATCTCCATCACCACACCAGACTCATCGCCGCAGAACATACAGATTGCAAGTTGAGTAATATAAACCCCCACAAAATAGATTTCATGCTACAGTCCGTAAAAGCGCACATTCGGTAAAAAAATCCACAGTGTTCCAGTAGCAGGACTTTTGAGGGGATGAGGCAGTGGGAAAACTCAGGGAGATTTGGCAGAGATTGTTTTCTAATGACGAGCAGTTAGAAAAAACTAAAGACAGCGTAGAACAGGGAACAGAGTTTTCTTAAAACGTCAATAGATTTAGCAATCACCAAATCTAGAATGACCTTCACATTCTTCCAGTCAGGAGTAGATAGTCGTAACTCTTGACCCTACCCACGCATCAATAGCAGAATTTCAAGTATAACTAATAACTTTAAGAAACATGAGCAAAGAGAGCAACGTCAAAAAAGGGAAGCATTTAATTTATGATAAAACCTTTGCTCAAACCAACTTTTAACTTATTTTTGGGTTCACTAACAGCCAAAGCTTTAAAACAGGTAAGTGCGATTATACTATTATGCGCTTTGACAACCAAAGCAGTGCTGGCCCAAGCTCCAAGCTTTACTGATGTTGAGACTGATGTTTATGCTAAAGAGATTCAACAGGCTGTTGAAACAGGACTGATTGCTGGCTTCAGTTCTAACAATACTTTTCGTCCCACGTTAGAACTAACAAGGGAACAAATGGTGTCAATGGTAATAAATGCGCTCAGTAAGTTACCTGTAAGCCCTTTAACTGTGCCACATGACCCACCACCAGCAGCCGGAAACTTATCGAAAGTGACGAGCAAGCCTTATCGGGATGTAGAGGTAACTCGTTGGAGTGCGGCAATGATTGAGTGGGCAAAATTTAACTCGATTGTACTCGGCTATTCTGATGGCACTTTTCGTCCTAGCCAAACAGTAACTCGCGCTGAGTTGATGGCGGTATTGCGTAAAGCTGTGCAGTATGCCGATGAAGCAGGAGCAGGTTCTAGCATAGCAAACAACAAGCCAGCAATAGCGTTTAGTGATATATCCAATCATTGGGCGCACAAACAAATCGTAGAAATGTCTGCTTACTGCGGTGTGGCAACTCCCGTCAATGAAACTGGAAACGCCTTCTTTCCGAATTCTGGGACACGGCGTAATTATGGAGCAGCAGCCACATTAAGGATGCTCAACTGTCTTAGGAAGTAGCCTCTGTGTTAATTCTTGCCGTGCCAACTGGTCTGCTTCCTGATTAGCAGCAACTTGCTCCAAATTACTTTATTAAGTGATTAAAGCACTTTATCGCCCAAAGCAAATACAGGCTTATCAGCTACTTCCAGGTGTAATGTACCAGCAAGTTTCGAGCGAGTTGATCAAGTTAGTCATAGAATTACTCCTAATAACTGCTTTTGAACGTGAGCAAATAACTGCGCGGCGAACTTTGGCGGAACCGAATACCCGATAATTGACCCAGCCGTTGCTGTCTCCTTGGGGAATTCGTACCATTTGGGAAACCCTTGCAAAACTGCCGTCCCTTCAATAGACAAAGATTTGACCCTACCATCCGGCAACCAGATATCAGCGAATTTATTCCTATTGCACCCCTTGTGATCAGTGAAATGCGATCTCACGATAGTATTGGCAGGTAAATGCCCAGGCTTATACTTGAGTCCATTCCGCCCACCAACCCGTTCAATCAGTAGTGGTGCTGGTTCGTTGTTAGCCAAAAATCGTTCTACCGCTTGCTGTTGTCGAGTAAGTAATTGAGAATCGAGCATCATGCGGATGAGATGAGCAATCGCCCCATACCAACCGATAGGGCCAGATGTTGGTGGTAGAGAGAGAGTCAAATCCCGGCAAGCAATCAGAACTAACCGCCGTCGCGCCTGGGGCAAGCCGAAGTCTGCCATGTTTACCACGCGGTAATTGACGTGATAACTAAGGGATTCCAAAGCATCCAGGATAATGGCGAAACTTTGACTGCTTTGATAACGTGGAACATTTTCGAGCGTGAACACCCGTGGCCGCAACTGCCGAATAGCTTCAGCTACGGCTTGCGCTGCGGTCAGGTCATCATCCGTTTCTATCGCAGTACCAGCTTTGGCTGTGTGAGCTTGAGAAAAGTTGGCACACACCGGGGAAGCATGGAGGTAGTCGGGGTTGCCTGGAAATCCGATGAAACCAGCCCGTGCTAACTCCTGTACTGTTTGCTGGATGACTTTGCAACCATACTCGTGGAAGTTGCGGTGATGGGTGTGGGCGATCGCCTGACTTAGTTGCGGTTTAGTCGGGTCATGTTCTACCGCAATGACCGGACGAATGCCAGCTTGTACCATCCCGGCTTCTACACCGCCGCCACCTGCGAATAATACAACAGCGATCGGTGCATTGATTGGTAGTACAGGTTTGGTAGAAAGTGGTTTTTTGGCTTTGGCTCGTTTGATAAAAGCAATAATATTTTCTCTGGTTGACCTGGAGCGTTGCATCTCTCGGATGAGAGGGACAGCATTGTAGGGGATAGAACCGATACTTCGACATTTCCATATACCATTAACTTTGTCTTTCCAGTTAAAACCCCAACGCCAATGCTTAGGGTTCTCTGGATCTCGCTCACCGATCACACGGGGGTATGATGCTGTTGAGCCGTCTTGTAGCTTTTTGGTTTCAAGGTACGGATAAAGGTATCCGACTGATGCGTTTGATGTAGCTTGCAGCCCTTTCTCTAAGAATTTTTCGGGTATCGCTTCTAACGATGATTCCTTTAATGTACTGGAGTTAAAGGATGGATGAGAGCCAGTAAGAACTGCTTGAGCCATACCTAACCTCCTAAAACTCCAATAACTGAATGTATGCGTCTAACGCCGCAATAGCCGGATGAAGCTGCGGTTGAGACTTCAGACCATTGCAAATGACCGCAGTAATCCCAAGTTCAGTAAAAGTAAACCCAATGCTGGATTGTCGAGCAGCGCAGTGATTGATGATGGTTAACAGAATGAAGTTAAGTTGTTCTAAAGCTTGTCCTTCATGGGTGGACAAACGCCACTCAATATTTTCAGAACTGACGACACGCGAAGCATTGGTTGAATTGCGCTTTTCGACTATGGGCAGGATTTTGACCTTGAACTTGTAGTCACGGTCTGTAATTTGGCATTCGTCAGGTGCAAGGGAAGCCCACTGGTTGAGGAGTTCTTGGTAGATGGTACTCATATTTATTAAAACCCCCGACCACGAGACAAATTCTTGAAAGAGATAAACTGATGGTCAAACAAAAGCTTGACTGTGCCAGTAGGGCCATTACGTTGTTTGCGAATGATTAACTCAGCAATGCCCCGATCTGGGGTATCTTCGTTGTACAATTCTTCGCGGTAGAGCATGATCACAAAATCACTGTCTTGCTCCACTGCACCACTGGAACGCAAATCGCTGAGTATGGGGCGTTTGTCATTGCGGTGTTCAACTTCACGGCTTAACTGGGATAGAGCCAGAACTGGAACATCCAAATCTTTAGCAAGTTTCTTCAATCCCCGGCTGATTTCGGCAACACGCTCAGTCATATTTGCCTTGGAATCAGCAGCTTCAGCCATTAGTTGTAAGTAGTCCACAATCACAAGCCCAACGCCACCGTAATGGGATGAAATTCGGCGGACTTGACTACGGATTTCATTGAGAGAAGGGCAAGATTCGTCGTTGATGAAAATCTGTTGTTCACTCAGTTGAGAGATCGCCCCACTCAAAGGTTGCCATTGACCCTCAGAAATAGCGCCTCTTTCGAGAAAATTGTTTTCAATGCCAGATTCGCTGCTCAAAAATCGCTGTGTGTACTCTTCAATTGACATTTCCAAGCTGAAAACGCAAATAGGCAACTTTCCAGTTTTGGCAACATTGAGAGCGAGATTGCCAGCCAATGCAGATTTACCAACAGAGGGACGAGCCGCTAGGACATACAACCGCCCTTTCTTCAAACCACCTCCGAGCAAATTATCCAGATCATAAAATCCGGTGGACAGTGCCGGAGCAACTGTACCCGCATGACGCGCCTCAATTTCGGTAAAAGTGTTGGCTAAGGCATGAGAAATGTGAACTAAGTCAGAGGCAGAATGCTCTGAAGCAATGCCATAGACTTTTTGTTCAGCCTCGTCCAGGACATTGGTGAATTCGGCTTCGGTAGCATAGCCCAGTTGAACAATTTCAGTGCCGGCTTTGATCAACTGCCGTCTTTGGTATTTCTCCATGACCAAATCAGCCAAAGCATCGATGTTAACGGCTGTGACAGTGCGATCTACCAGTGTGGCCAGTTTATTGCGTCCACCGATGCGGAACAATAAACCATTGTCAGACAACCAGTTGGTGATGCAAAGCAAATCCGTTGGTAGCCCTTGGCTATAAAGTCGTTGTGCGGCTTGATAGATGTCTTTATGAGCATTGACGTAGAAAGCATCTGCAACCAAGCGATCGCTGATTCGGCTCATAGCAGCAGGGTCAAGCATAATGCCACCGAGAATTGCTTCTTCAGCCTCAATGCTTTGTGGGGGTAAGCGGTCTTGCTGTGATGTGAAGTTTAGTTCGTGTGTCATAAATCCTCAAAAAGAAGTCAGAATTCGGAAGTCGGAGGTCGGAAGTTAAGAGTGAAGAACAGAAGCAGGGAAAGTCAAGAAGAAAGCCGAATTTGGAGAAAATACTTCCGACTTCCGACCTCCGACCTCAACTCATGCTGCACTTGGATGTAGATATACATACATGGAAGGATGTGTTAGTTTTAACCACTCCAGCCATTTGTCAGTCGCACCCTTGTCTTGCTGGTCATAGCGAGTGCTGAACTGTGTGGTCGCACTCTCAAGTCCAACTTCATCCATACGGTCTAGAAATTCGCTGAAGGTGGCCTTATGCCAATCAAGAGAACGATTCGAGTAGTAGCCGATGGGTTGGCTGTTGGCTGTTGATTCTTCAGACGTTTTCGGGTCTGACTCCATAACTTTTGACCAATAGCCCAGCAGTTCTTCTAAACCAGCTTTACTCATCTCCAAATTGCTGATGGATTTGATCACAGTGGGGATTTTTTGCTGCCAATCAACCTTGTCCCACCCGGCTCTCTCCTTGGCGATTAACTCCACTAAACGGCGATCGCAGGTTTGGTAAATTTTGTCTCTGGTATTTGTGCGCCAGGGGAAACGCCAACAGCGCAGTTTGATTTCGTTTTTGTAAACTGCGGGTAATGGCTCAGATGCCATGATGCTGGGGTCAAGCAGAATGTGATTGAGCAAATCCTCGATGGACTGAAATTTTGGTTTGCTGGGTTTATTGTTCGGTTGTTCGCCTTTCTCGAATGACCCCGCCGCAGTAGTTGGTCGAAATGAGGGATTGTCTGTGTGATGCGAAGTCTCGGATTGATTTGACAACGAAGCGAGAGATTCAGGAATTGGTTCTTTTTCCTGGTTTGGTTGTAAGTAAGAGTCAGTTTCTTCACACACACATTCTTGGGTGGGGGGTGCGCCGAGGGAAGGGGGCGCTTTTTTAGGGTGTTTTTCTTCTAATTGATTTTCTTCTAATTGTTTTTCTATATGAGGGGTGGATGCTCCAACGTTGGATAGCCCACCGTTGGGTAAGCCACCTGTGGGTGAGCCATCGTTGGACAACCCACCTATGGATGAACCACCGACGGATGAGCCATCGACGGGTGATCCACCTATGGGCAACCTACCTATGGATGAGTGATTGTCTCGAAATAACTTTGTGTCGTCTTTGCTGGTAAAAATGTAATATTGCCAGTCAAACTTGCCATTGTTCGGGTTATGCTCTTGGACTCTTACTAAATAGTCATTTTGTTCAGCATTTTTGATAGCGTTACGGATTTTGTCTCGTTTGTAGCCCAAATGTTTTTCGATTACCGTAAAGCTAATATCAAAGTTTTCGTCGTGAGAAGCTACCCAACAAATTAATCTAAATGTTGAATCAGTGAGATTGTCATCCCGAATTAAATTGTTAGGAATGGCTGTAAACTGTTTGGAGGGTTTACCATTACGAAATCCCATAAATTCCTCCTTGAATTTTCATAATTTTGGATACATCTAAGTCACTCAAAAAGAACGTGCAAATGATATTATCTGTTAAGTCCGTCCATTCTATATTTATTGACATAATTGCACCTGATTAATTTCAAATCGAATAGTTTTTTTATGACTAATAAAACACCTCAAACGGAATATGATTCGCCTTGGAAACAGATGCTACAACTGTATTTTCAAGATTTTATGTTGTTCTTTTTTCCTCAAGCACATAATGAGATTGATTGGAGTCGTGGTTTTATTTTTCTAGATCAGGAACTCCAGCAAGTAGTTCGTGATGCGGAATTAGGAAAGCGACTGATTGATAAATTGGTGAAAATCTATCGCATTGGGGGTGAAGAAGAATGGTTATTAATCCATGTCGAAGTTCAAAGTCAAGAGGAAACTGTTTTTCCTAAACGGATGTTTGTCTACAACTATCGAATTTTTGACCGTTATGATCGCTCTGTTGCTTCCTTGGCAGTGCTTGGGGATGACAACATCAACTGGCGGCCATCGCAGTTTGGGTACGATTTGTTTGGCTGTACGGTTAATTTTCAGTTTCCTATCATAAAGTTGTTAGACTATCAACAAAGGTTGTCGGAGCTAGAAGCTAGTCGTAACCCCTTTGCTACAGTGGTAATGGCTCACTTGGTGGCAGTACAGACCCGCAGTAATAGATCGCAAAGGAAACAATCAAAACTGGCTTTAGTTCGTCGGCTGTATGAGCAGGGATTTGAACGTGAGGCTGTTGTAAACCTGTTGGCTTTTATTGATTGGATGCTGACGCTACCATTAGATTTAGAACTAGAGTTTCAACAGGAAGTAGAACAATTGGAGGCACAACAGCGTATGCAGTATGTAACATCATTTGAACGCAGTGGTATTCGCTTGGGACTGTTAGAAGGGATTGAGTTAGGTTTAGAACTTAAATTCGGTGCTTCTTCACTCTTTGTAATGGATGAAGTTTCCCAAATTTATGACATTGAACAATTACGAAAAATTAAAGAAGGTATAAAAACAGCGACTTCAATTGATGAATTGCGTTCTATTTACCAAACAGCAGATGACACTCCAAGAGAAAATTAAAGTCTTAATTTGCTGGTAATTTTCCTCTTTTAATTAGCAATTAGTTAGGATTTCCCCCCAACGTGCGGTCGGAAAGTCAGATTAATCCGTGTAGTTACAAGCTTGTTGGTCTTCGGAACCTGATGCAGATGAGTAGTCTGACAACCAGGAAGCATCACCAGCAAACTCCCATGCTCCAGCCAGAAATCAGTAGGCTTACCTCCGATGGCCTTAATTTGGAATTTGCGAACCGAACCTAAACTTATGGAAGCGATCGCCGGATTTAGCCCCATCGAAGTCTCGCTATCGTTATGCCAGCCGATACTGTCTTGGCTGCTTCTGTACTGATTGCCAATGACGATACGGAAGCTGTAACCAGTAGCGGCGGTGATTTTATCTCGCAGTTGTGCCAGTGGTTCTGTCCAAGGCTGGGGTTTGAGTAAAACGCTCTTGGAGTAGAGATAATCACAGCCCTCGTCACCGTAAATACATTCCAGTCGCGGAACAGGCATCGTTTTGCCCAGCATTTTTATCTGATTCTGTTGCCATTGCAGTTGTTGGCAATATTGATATAGTTCGTCAGCTTCCGCGAGAGTGAGAAACTCTGGATAGTAATTGACTGGTAAAACTGTTGTGGGTTCATCAAATAGCGTCATCTGTTTCATAATTCCCCTATGGCGTAGACGCAAAGCGGCTTGTCCTTGGACATCGCCCGTACAATTTCTTCTGCCCGTTCTTGTGAAATAGCCTGTTCGGGATTCTTGTAAAACCCAACAATTTGAGATTTGGGACGCACGATAATGCGCTGCGTGGTTACACGTTTGTCCCACACAAAACACGAGATGGTGATGTTATCTGTAGCCCAACGAGTACCCCGTTTATCCTTGCGAAAGCAGAAGCGGGGCAGAGTTAACACCAGTGAAGGCGGATATTGCATCATAAAATCCGCCCGGTCATCGCAGGGTTCGAGAAAGCTGGTCAACAAGAACGCCGCAACGCCCACACGGGCTTTATGGTAGGCATTTTTGATAATAGGTGCAGCAAACTCCGCATAAGGTGGATTTGTGCAGATCCAGTCACACTCTGGAAACTTAGCCCAAGACTCGGATAACGTTGCATCCAAATGGTAATCAGCTGCTTTATGTGGATCAATATCGTTCGTCCACATTTGTTTGGTGTAAGGCCATGCCTGGAGTAATGATGCGATCGCACGATGTCCAACACAAGGTTCACCAATCACACCAGACAACGGGACATGACGCAGGAGTTCGGTGGTGAACCACGAAGGAGACTCGTAGAAGTTGAGAGGGTGACGGGTGACAGGTTCAATAACAGCCTTTTGGGGTGTTAATAATGGTGTGACTGTCATGTTACCTCCTGCGGTTGTTGGACAATCGTTGCACTGATGGATTCAAATTTAACCTGAAAGATATTTAAATCTGGAGTTATTTCGCCGGAATTATATCGGTCTGTAATGATTTGTCTGATGGCTGCTTCTGTCAGTCCATCGGGTATATCTAAGTGAGCTTCCTGATAAACTTTTTCTACTACTTGAACTACTATTTTCATGAATTGTTCTCCCAAAATTCAATTTGACTTATCGTTTGAAACTGTGCAGCCAGTGTGCTTAAGTATTCCTGTAGTTCTTCTGTTGCTTCTTTGGGGCTAATTTCTTTTTCACAAAAATAACGCAGGAAGCGGGAAGCTCAGAGGCTTTAGCCCTGAGAGGCAAGCGACGGGAGGGAATTTATTCGCCGTTGTCTTTTTAGTTTTTGGCGTGGTGCGGGTCTTCAATATATCGCTTAATAACTGCACTGCTAACATTACCTGCGGTGCTGACAAAGTAACTGCTAGTCCACAGTGTAGGCAG
>NZ_JACJSD010000058.1 GCF_014697615.1 Nostoc sp. FACHB-280
TTGTATGTGTCAGAAAATCAGTTATGTTCATTGGTTTGAAGAGATGATGTTATGTTGACATTTTTCGGCTTTTTAGAATCCGTGTAATTATTTATGTAAAGTTTTATGTCATGATTCAACATTTCTGGGTTTCTAGTAATTTAAATTGCTTTAAAAAACTAAAATCATCTTCACTTACATAATTTTCTGTTTCTAGTCGTTTTAGTAACAAATATAGATAGCTATTAGTTGATATCTCTTGATATTGAGTAGCTTTGTACTTTACTTTTAACGTAGCAAATTCTCGTTCTTTTTCAATTCGCTCTGCAATGCAAATAGTTTCTGTCAGTCCTTGTTTCTCTAACCAGTAAACTTCTTCATAATTTAGTTTTGTATCTGCATCAATTTTTTTTAGAATTTGATATAATTTACTAGTTAGATTTGTGTCTATTTGTTTATTTACTTGATATTTAACTTTGAGTTTGTTAAATTCTGCCTGTTTTGCAGATTCTTGATGTTCATATATTTCAATAGTGTCAAAAAGCTCATCATTTAACAGCCATTCGTATTCAGAATCACTTAAACTTGCTGCTGTGTCTATTTTCTGGAGGATTTTATAAAGTCGGCTATCAGGGTATGAATCTTGAGATTTGGTGGCTTGATATTTTTTCTTCAAATCTAGAAAGTTACTGATATCTTTAACAATTGCTACTGTTTGATTTAAATTATTCTCTTGCAATAAATCTAATTCAGAATTATTCAACTGATTTCCAGATTCTAGCTTCAAAAGTATAAAATATAAAAAACTATCTACAGAATATTCCCCCGGTTTAGCAACTTTATATTTACTTTTTAAATGAGAAAACTCAGCTTCTAATCGTTTTGCTTCTCCAAGGCTATATTGCTGAATCTGAATAATTTCAATTGTTTCAAGTAGCTGATTTTCTTGTAACCAATCAAATTCTAAATCGCTAATTTTAATCGCTAATTCAACTTTCCTTAGTATCAGGTACAGTAGACTAGAGAGTGATGAATCTTGAAAATTACTTGCTTTATATTTTAACTTCAGGAAATTAAAGTGTTGTAAGCTATGTTGAGACTGTTGAGCCATGTTGATAGTAGATGCGATCGCACTTAATTAAAGGTGTTATTCGCTACTATAACAACACTACAAAAAAAGGGCGAGTAAAATATCCGCCCAGCAATTATAAGTATTTACCGCATATATCAAAGTCTTGATTACAACACCTTACACTGTCCGTGATTTCGCAATAAATGGTCACATAGCACCAGCGCCACCATTGCTTCTACCATTGGTACAGCACGGGGTAATACACAAGGATCATGTCTGCCTTTGCCGGCTAATACGGTTTCTTCACCTTCATTAGTCACGGTTTTTTGTTCTTTTCTAATAGTGGCGGTGGGTTTAAAAGCAACTCGTAAAATGATATTTTCGCCGTTGGAAATACCACCTTGAATACCACCAGAACGGTTAGTTACAGTCCGAATTTCACCATTCTCATCAATATAAAATTCGTCGTTATGTTCAATTCCAGTTAACAGTGTCCCAGCAAAACCAGAACCAATTTCAAAACCTTTACTGGCTGGAAGTGACATCACAGCTTTTGCAATATCAGCTTCTAACTTATCAAATACTGGTTCGCCTAAACCTTTCGGCACGTTGCGGGCAACACATTCTACCACACCACCAATAGAATCACCTTGTCTGCCAGTTTGCTCGATTAACTCAATCATCCGATTGGCGCATTCTGCATCAGGACAGCGAACAATGTTGCTTTCTACTTGTTCTAAGGTGACGGTATTAGGGTCAACAATGCCTTCTAAATCTTTGATGCGTTTGACATAACCAATCACTTCTAGATTAGCAACTTGTCGGAGAATTTTTTTAGCGATCGCACCTGCGGCGACTCTACCAATTGTCTCCCGCGCCGAAGACCTACCGCCGCCTTGCCAATTCCGAATTCCGTATTTAGCATCATAGGTTGCATCTGCATGGGAAGGACGATATTTCACCGCCATCTCATCATAGTCTTGCGATCGCGTGTCTTTATTCCGCACTAAAATAGCGATCGGTGTCCCTAGAGTTTTCCCTTCAAACACCCCAGACAATATCTCACAGGTGTCTGCTTCTTTGCGCGGCGTAGTAATCTTACTTTGTCCTGGCCGCCGCCTGTCTAACTCAAACTGAATTTCTGCTGCTGTGATTTCCAGTTGCGGAGGACAACCATCAATGACAACTCCCACACCGCCGCCGTGGGATTCACCAAAAGTAGTAATGCGAAACAGATGCCCAAAAGTATTGCCCATGATTGTGAGGAAAAAGGATAAGGCTTATGTATTTTACCGAGAGTTCTTGCAAATGTTAAGTTTCACGAATCAGGGATGAGGGAGATAAGGGGGACAAGGGGGACAAGGGGGACAAGGGAGAGGTAGTCAGAGATGTTAGGACAATTTGAAAGCTTGAATGCCACGCATAGTTAAGAATTTCCCTTCAGCCTTCAGCCTCCTGCCTCCTGCCTCCTGCCTTCTGCCTCCTGGCTTCTGCTATAGATTCAAGACATTACCATAGTCACACTCCGGAATTTCTCTCACTTAACTTGAAGTTAGAAATAGAAACTAGATTGCTCTAGTCAGGTTATCTCTGTTTGCGTAAGT
The DNA here is from genome assembly GCF_014697615.1 of Nostoc sp. FACHB-280. Lineage (GTDB taxonomy): Bacteria > Cyanobacteriota > Cyanobacteriia > Cyanobacteriales > Nostocaceae > Nostoc_B. The sequence goes on from NZ_JACJSD010000058.1 coordinate 2,656, forward strand.
CCTGGGAAAAATTACAAGTGCAAATATTCAGTAGTTTGCACGTTTTCAAACTCACAAAGTGAAATAAATCACTGTCAATACTCCAACTCAGTTGAGAGAAATTCAGTAGCAAGAGGTCTAATATCTTCTAGGCACAAAGGTATAGAAATGTATGGATACAAGTGATCAAAATCCTCGCATTCTTACGCCTTAAGACCTAGCAGTAAGATCCAACCTTGGTACGTAGCTACTGTATTAGTCTCGCCTGATACTAGTGTTGTTGTATTGGCAGATCATCCTTGTAGATATCGCATAAACAACTAGGAATTGTTTTGGCAATTTGTAGTGTTTATCAAAACTACAAAAATATTTTTTGCGTTGTTAGAAGGTGATGCAGAATGCGAACCCAAACTAGTAATGTTGGAATTCGTCGCTCAGGAAATTTTTGTACAGGTGTGGCGCTGCTGTTGGCAACTTTTTTCTCATCGGCGCTACCAACAACGGCTGATCCCAATTCTGTGATAGCAGCCGCCGCCTCACTCAATAACAACATCCAAATATCTGACAGTCGGCAACTATCTCAACCTCGCCGTATTGAAATTGATTTATCTCAGCAGCGTTTACGTGCCTGGGATGGTCAAAAGCTGGTTTATTCCTTCCCTGTATCTACTGGCAAACGAGCCACCCCTACACCTATTGGTAGATTTCACATTCAGTCGAAACATCGCACTAACAGAATGCGGGGTAGAGGTTACGACATTCCTGATGTTCCTTACACCATGTATTTTTATGAAGGTTATGCAATTCATGGTGCTTATTGGCATAACCGTTTTGGTACTCCCGTCAGCCACGGTTGCGTGAATTTGCCAGTCAAGCAAGCGCGGAAATTGTACAACTGGACAAAACCAGGAACTTTAGTAATTGTGAAACGGTGAATATCTCGTTTTTCGGTTGAGTGTTGTACAAGTTGATAGGTGATAGAGGCTAGAGACTAGATGAATGTACTTCATTGGGATGAAAAACGCTGTATGTAGAATTACGCACAAATATTGTTTATAGATACAGGGTGTAGGGGTGTATGTATCAACAACCCTTATACCCTGTGTTTTTCAGGAGTTCTATTCTAATTACTAGAAGATGATGCAGTTGGTTCTGATAAAGTAGCTGCTTGATTTTCTGGTAATTTAGGAGAAATTGCTTTGGTAATCCAAGTTGTGATGATATGAGATAACACTCCCATCGGCCCAGCAAATAAACAAAGTATCAGGGAATGAATTGTCCAAACTCCAGTTTTTTGACCTTCCCAATATATAAATCTGCCAACAAACAAATCCATTACTAAAAAATGAATCCAACCTGTAGCAGCAGCTTTTTCATCGGCAAAAAATCGCGCTATATCCGCTAATTGGGGATTAGATAAAGCCTGGGCATTTTCTGGGGTAATGCTGGTAATAAATAAGTACAAATATGCTCCAGCTAAAGGCACAAATGGAATATATGATTCCATAATTCGCTTTGTAACTTTCCAATTGGGCAGGAGAATTATTAATGCCCAAAAGGGTAAAACGAATAAATTAGAAATGTCAAACAATTGGGAGATTGTCATAAAAAAAGAGGTGAAGAACTAATAAATGAATGAAAGTATTCTGGCTTAAAGGTTATTTTTAACCTTTAATGAACCGTATTTGCATATAAAGCTGTTATTAAAAATTTACTTTCTTCTGCCTTCTGCCTCCTGCCTCCTGCCTTCTTCTACAAGTTGCGATTCTATTTCTGTGGAGTTCAAATCACGACCGATAAAGACTAAACGAGTTTGTCTTGTTTCTGTTGCTTGCCAAGGACGGTCGTAAAATTTTTCAAAGCGGTTGCCTACGCCTTGCAAGACTAGGCGCATGGGTTTATTGGGAACTGAGACAAAGCCTTTGATGCGGTAAATTTCTTGTTTATCTACCAGTTTTTGTAACTGTTGTTGGAGTTTTTCTGGGTCGAAGGCGCGGTCTAAAATGACGTGTGTTGATGTGATTTCGTCGTCGTGGTCGTGGTCTTCTTCGCTATCGTGATGGCTGGGACGGCTATCTAAGTTATCTTCGACGGCGGCTTGTAATCCTAATAATACGGCTGGATCGATTTGACCTCGATCGCTCTCGACCATTTTCACCACTCTGGGCAATTCTTGTTTGACTAATTGCTCTACTTGTGCTTTAGTTTCGGTATCTACTAAGTCAGTTTTACTCAACACCACTAAGTCTGCACAGGCGAGTTGGTCTTCAAATAACTCTTGCAAGGGTGTCTCATGCTCTAAACTATCATCTGCTTGGCGTTGGGCGGCGATCGCATCTAAATCACTGGCAAATGTCCCAGCAGCGACGGCTGCACAGTCTACTACAGTAATTACCGCATCTACGGTTGCAGCATTGCGAATTTCTTGCCAACGAAAGGCTTTAACCAGTGGTTTTGGTAAAGCTAACCCAGATGTTTCAATCACAATGCAGTCAATGTTGTCCCGCCGCTTGATTAACTCTTGCATTGTGGGATAAAACTCTTCCTGCACTGTGCAGCACAAGCAGCCATTGGTTAATTCAAAAATATTACTCCCGCCAGTTTCATCTTCGGGGCAGATTTGACAGGATTTCAATAATTCGCCATCAATACCCAATTCGCCAAATTCGTTGACTAATACGGCAATGCGACGACCTTGGTTATTTTGTAAGAGGTGGCGAATTAGGCTGGTTTTACCACTACCTAAGAAGCCTGTAATTACTGTAACGGGGATTTTGGTAGCCATGTTTTTACTTCAAGGGAAATGAGGAAGAGGGAATAGGGAATGGCTAGTACAACAAGGTAAAAGTAAAAGGTCAAAAGGAAAAAGAAAGAACAGTGATACTACGAGCCTTCTAGCACTTCCTTATGGTCTGTTTATTTACGCCGACCTGTACTAATTAATGTTCATCTGTCCATTCGCTGTTCCCACTACTTCAGCTTGGTAATTTTATCGAATTACAACTCTGAATAAAAGACAATCTTTGTGCTGAAGTCCTGAACAAAAAACCTCGGTGTTCCGTATCACTCAATTCTGGGTACTTACGTAGGGCTTGCTGTCTTGGCAAAAAATTATTACTCTCTGGGTAAAAAGCGTCTCACATTGTCTGGTAATAAACGCTCTAGAAAGACTTCAATCCTCCTATTATTGCGTTGATATAAAGTTCCTAAATAGATAATAAATATTCCCAAAACTGTTAACGCAAAGGGAAATAAGATGGCATCTTTAAAGATGCTATAAGCAAGGTGTCCTAAATAACCAAAAACACCCATTCCCCCAAACACAATAAATACTTTTCGTTTTAACAACACCGACAGCAACATTAACCCTAAATTTATCAAACAATAGATGAATTTTTGCAATTCATTACTGTCGCCCATTAAAGTTAGACCCCACCAAAAGGCAAGTAACCCAAACAAATATAGCCAAAAAGCATAATCTCCATCGCGTCTACGAGTGCGGATATCTACTAGATAAGCAATCACAATACAAGCAATACCAAACCATACAGAAACAGATAGCCTTAGCTGCCAATTGTAGTTTTTTTCCCCAAATAATAATGGTGCGATATCCATAGACATAAAATATAGGGAAAAGGCGACGGGAGCGATTAAAAAGGGAAACCGCACAAACTTGATGGCAATTAAACCTGCGATGATAGTTCCTAACTCCATCAAAAACCAACTGCCTTTAATCCAAGTATAAAAATCTTGATATGTACCGGGGTTGTCTTGAAGCCAAAATCCTGTTGCACGTTGCAGTCCGTAAATTGCCAAAGGAGTCAAGGAAACTGCAATGGTAAATAACAAACCTCCAGGAATTTTCATCTGTTGTCGCCACCAAAGATTGCTTCCTGCAAGTACAAAGCATAAGGCATAAATGCTGGCTAACAAAAAAATTCCCACGCCACCAAATGATTCCCATGCTAATGTCATGAACCATGTCATAGCTGAGATGACAATTAACGCCCCAAAGTAATAACTAACATTGACAAAATTAAATTGTGGGCGTTCACTGTGACGCACGGAAAGCGCATTCCACAACGCATGGGCTTGTTCTGCTGTAATTAAGCCTTGGGAAACCGCCCAATCTAAATCTTCCCGATAAATTTTCATAGTTTTGAGCCAGATTTAACAGCAATTGCGATTATACTGTCATCGGCTTTTCGGGTAATTATCAATAAACCCCTCAGAGTTCCAGTCTGGTGCTGTACAAACAAAGCCTGACTATCCTATCGGCAAAGGCAAAGCCGAACGCAGGCTAAAAAATTTAGGGACAATCTCCCTGTGGTTACTTTCATCAAGAAAGCAATCATAGGAACATTGTCCCTATTTTTAATTTGATTACTGAGTCTTGAGTGCTGAGGAAAATACTAGCCTCTAGCCTCTCTAATTTACTCAGCCGTAGCTAGTTCAGTGCTACCGCGTGTCCGGCGACGGGTGAGGCTGTTATACAACATCATACCGATCGCTTTGATTAAGTTGCCTTCTAATTCTTGGAACATCTTCATGTTCATTCCGAAGGCTGCATTCGCTTCATCCACGATGCGATCGCCTGTGGCATCATCAATGGGTAGTTCGTCTAATGTTTGGCGATACTTAGCTTTAAATCCCTTCTCATCAGGAATTTCCGCAAACTCATAAAAGGCGGTTCCTTGACCATCACTCAAATTCATCGCTGTTACGGCAATGTTCTTGAGAATTTGTCCCCCGGATAAGTCACCCAAGTAACGGGTGTAAGAATGAGCAATTAATAATTCTGGTTCGGTTGCGGAAACTTCGCGGATGCGTTGTACATAAGCTTCACCAGCTGGCGATAGTTTGATTTGCTCGCGCCAGTTAGCACCGTAATAGTAGCTTAAGTCTTGCTCTAAAGTCCGCTTGCGGTGCAGTTGGGCAAAATCAATTTTAGAAACGATGGGATGTTGGCGATGCTTTTCCATCTCCTCTTCCATTGCCGAGTAGACGAAGTAAAAGTTAGCCACTAATTTTCGGTAGGAACTTTTTTCTACCACTCCTTTTAAAAAGCACTTGACAAAACCCACATTTTCTGCCATCGTATGGGCTTTTTTCGTGCCGACACGTAACTTGCTGGCTAAATTGCTGCTCATATTAAAATTTCTCACCTTTAAAAAGGATGTACCGAGGTTCCGATTTACGAACGGCTAAGAAAGGTCATTAAAAAGTTACATTAAAACTATTTGATGAGAATTTATATTAAAAATTTTTAAGCAAACGGAGTGTATACTTTTGTAAAGCTGCATCAGACTGCAAAATAGTAACTACTCTATTCATGATCAAGGTGAAAATCTATAATCAGGAATGGCGATCGCTAGAGTTTTTGTATAAAAACTTTACAAAGCTCAGAAAAATTTTAGAGATTTTCACTTAATTCAGTCAAGCAGTAATAGATTTCTAAAAAGAAAAACAAGTATATAGTACAGATAAAAGTGCTGAGTTTGGAGTGCTGAGTGCTGAGTAATGAGTTATGAGTAAAAATACTAACCTGTAACCTCTAGCCTCTAGCCTCTCTTTAAACTTTTTGAATTAAAGAACAAAGTAAAATTTTCCAGTGTTATGGTGTGGGGTGTTTAAATATTATGGTGTCATCAATAACTCGAACTCAAGGCAACATCCAAAGTCTTGCTGTTGCAGAATCTAATCATGGAGAAACAGAACTGAACAAGAATTCGGCGTTTAGTTTGATATCACTACCAGCGACTCCCCTGTTCGGTACAGATGGGATTCGGGGCAAGGTAGGAGAATTACTGAATGCACCTTTAGCTTTACAAATAGGTTTCTGGACAGGTGTAGTTTTACGTAATTATGCAGGTGAAACAAGACCAGTAATTCTGGGACAAGATTCGCGCAACTCTAGCGATATGTTGGCAATGGCTTTGAGTGCGGGGTTAACAGCAGCAGGTATCGAAGTTTGGTATTTGGGCTTATGTCCTACTCCTTGCGTTTCCTATCTTACCAGTATGAGTGAAGCGATCGGCGGTGTGATGATTTCTGCTAGTCACAACCCACCCGAAGACAATGGAATTAAAGTTTTTGGTGCCGATGGTGGGAAGTTACCACAAGCATTACAAGCAGAAATTGAAGCCGGATTGCGTGGTAAATTACCAGTTACAGGCGGGATGAGTTGTGGTAGACATTATTCTCGGCAGCAGTTAGTGAGTGATTACAGCCAAGCTTTAAAACAACCATTGCAGAGTGAGGGAAATCTGCAAGGAATGAAGATTGTTTTAGACTTGGCTTGGGGTGCAGCCGTGGGTTTAGCGCCACAAGTATTTAGGGAAATGGGCGCAGAAGTTATCTGCTTACATAATGTCGCAGATGGCGATCGCATCAACGTTGATTGTGGTTCCACTCACCTGGATATTCTGCAAGCCGCAGTCAAAGAACATCACGCTGATATCGGTTTTGCCTTTGATGGTGATGCAGATCGCGTGTTAGCTGTAGATAATACAGGTAGACAAGTTAATGGCGACTATATCCTTTATTTGTGGGGTCGTCACTTGCAACAACAGCAAAAACTCCCCGATAACTTGATAGTTTCCACCGTCATGGCTAACTTAGGGTTTGAACGTGCTTGGCAACAACAAGGTGGTAAATTGATTCGTACCGCCGTTGGTGATCAATATGTGCAAGCCGAAATGCTGCGGACTGGGGGAATGCTAGGCGGCGAACAATCTGGTCATATTTTGTGTAGACACTATGGCTTGACTGGCGATGGTTTATTAACCGCCTTGCACATAGCCAACTTAGTCAAACAAACCGGTGTTTCTTTAGGTGAATTAGTCGAACAAAGCTTCCAAACTTATCCCCAATTATTAAAGAATGTCAGAGTTGTAGACCGCGATCGCCGTTTGGGGTGGAAAGATTGTCAACCTGTTCAAGATGCGATCGCACTCGCCGAAACCGCAATGGGTGATAGTGGTAGAATCTTAGTCCGCGCCTCCGGTACAGAACCAGTCATCAGAGTCATGGTGGAAGCCGCTGATGCCGAACTTGCCCAACATTGGACAAATGAATTAGTCGCCAAAGTCCAGCAACACTTGGCGTAAGCAATTCTGAGTTATATGAAATTGAAAAATCAGGTGAGCAATGCTCACCTGATTTTTTATGTAGCTAGACCAAAATATCGGGAATAAACGTTAAGAAAATCAAGGTAAAAGCTACTAATCTGTCAAAATTGGGAGCAGAAGTTCAAGCAGTAGAAAACTTTGTAAGTCAAAAGTAGACAGTTAAAATGGCCAAATTTGCATTGCTGATTGGGGTTAGTGAGTACCAACCAGGGTTAGATGCTTTACCTGGGGCTGTGCAAGATGTCAAAGCAATGCAGCGAGTCTTACAGCACTCAGAAATGGGGGCTTTTTCCGATCCTGATATTACAGTGCTGGAAAATCCCCCACGCCAGGTAATGGAAAAAGCAATTGAAACTTTATTTTCTAGTCGTCAAAAAGATGATTTAGTGCTGTTTTATTTCTCTGGACACGGAATTAAAGATGACAGTGGCAAATTATATTTAGCAACTAGTGAAACCAGCAAGCATCAATCGGGTGAACTCATTCAAACTACCGCCACTGCTGCCAGTCTGATACATGGAATGATGGAAAAAAGCCGTTCCCGGCGACAGGTAATTATTCTTGACTGTTGTTTTAGCGGCGCTTTTGCTGAAGGAATGAAGGCGAAAGACGATAAAAGCGTAGATATCAAGAATCAACTGGGAGGAGAAGGACGGGCGGTACTAACTTCTTCTACCTCTACTCAATATTCTTTTGAACAAGAAGGAGAAGATTTATCAATTTACACTCGCTACATTGTCGAAGGGATTGAGAAAGGTGCGGCTGACACTGATAACGATGGCATAATTTCTGTAGATGAACTGCATGAATATGCCCGTAAAAAGGTGCAAGAAGCAGCCCCAGCAATGAAACCAGAAATTTATGCTGTGAGAGAAGGCTTTAGAATAAAGTTAGCGAAAGCTCCTGTAGGCGATCCGCAATTGGAGTACCGTAAGGAAGTAGAGCGAAGTGTAAGAGAGGGTAAGATTCCATCTGTGAGTCGTCGCATTTTAAAACGTCGCCAAAGTGAACTGAGTTTGTCAGCTGAGGTAGCAGCCCAAATTGAAAACGAAGTTTTGGAACCTTACCGCAAATATCAAGCAAATCTCAGGGAATACGAAGAAGCATTAGCTGAAGCGATACAGGATGAAGGAACTCTGACTCAGCATACACGAGCAGAATTAAAGCGTTTTCAGCAACTTTTACAACTTAGAGATGAGGATATTGCACAGATTGAGGCGCAAGTTATCCCATCCCCAAAACCTCAGAGCAAGCGAGAAGTAGAGCAAGAAGTTACAAAAGATACTAAGCCTGAACCGCCTACAAACAAAGATGACCTCAGTTCAGAAAAAGGCGTAGACTACACCAAGCTACGCGACTTACTTGCAGCAGGGAACTGGAAAGACGCTGATGAAGAAACCTATCGGGTAATGCTGCAAGCGGTAGGACGTAAGAAAAATGACTGCATTAGGGATAAAGAATTATTAAACTTTCCCCGTACTGACCTCCGCACAATTGACCGTCTATGGGTCAAATACAGCCAAGGACGCTTTGGCTTCAGCATTCAAAAGGAAATTTACTTGAGCGTAGGCGGTAAAGCAGACGGTATGTATTACAAAGAAGCCTGGGAGAAATTTCGTGAGCTTGTAGGATGGAAAACAGAAAACCTCTTCTTCTTAGATTATAGTAAGATTACTTGTGATATATCTGCTCCTCTTGGACACCTACCCTTGTTTGGGGCGGCGTGGGGGAGGTTCTTAGCACTGAGTTTTGCTGGCGGTTTTTTGCAAGAAACCGACACTGCATTGTCGAGTGAAACGTTCAAAGGAAGTTTTCTCCGGGCTTTTTCAGCGTCTCAGGGTCTTAGACTTGATTTGGGGTCTTTTTTCTCGCATCGAGACTTGTAAAGTGTAATATCTATGCCTGTCAGATATTTACCAAGATTTATTGCACGCTCTCTGCACAAGCAATAATCAGCATTTCATAAATCTAATACCTGACACTGGCAACCTAAAATCATTCCTGTAGAGATTGTTCTTTGCTCAAAAAAGCACCGTGCAAACGGTAGAAATCTCTAATATTAGAACTATATAAAACTAGATTTTGTTCTGTTGCCCATTTCAGTTGTTCTTCATCAGAATAACCAAGTCTATTTACACGTAAACTTGTAATTACTTCTACACCACGATTTTGTAGAGCCAGAACTAAAGAGCGTGCGGTAGAATCTTCATCCATGTACAATCGAATCTGGCTCATGAATGCTTTTGAGCTTTGTGTAGTGTCTCTAATCTCTCAGCCTCGGCTGATTCTGCTGCAATATCGGCATCAATTTCATCGCGGTTAGCATGATAATAAGCTAAAGCTGCATAAACCTGCGCTAAAGTTAGGTGACTAATCTCATCGGCAATTTTTTCTGCACTGTAACCTTGTTTATACCAGATGGCTATACGCCAATGCGATGTCTACGACAAGCCGCTTTGCGTCTACGCCAAATTAGCTTTCATCACCAACGCTACCTCATCCATAGAGAACCTTAGAGGATGTTTGAAAAGTTTTAGGGAGTCAAAAATTAAGCCAGTCGCTTCAGCATAATACGGATCATTGCAAGGTAGATAAAAGTTTCTGATGTTTCGGGCAATAATTCATAGTCTTAGATAGATAAACGCTATATGACTCCTGAATTCTTCTTCAATATCCTACTTCCTCTGTTGTCTAACTGGATTCATCCACACTTCTAACTTGCTAAATACTTGAGAAGAAAGCAGCGTTAAACATAAATAAACTATCGCTATAGCGGCGTAAATTTCAAAGGCGCGATAGTTACTAGCCACAATTAGCTGTCCTTTGCGAAATAGTTCTTCAAAACCAATAACTGCAACTAAGCTGGTATCTTTTAATAAGCTAATAAATTCGTTACCCAAAGGTGGAATCATTCGCCGGAAAGCTTGGGGAAAAATTACATAGCGCATTGTTTCGGTTGCACTTAAACCAAGTGATTGTGCAGCTTCAGTTTGTCCTGATTCAATTGATTGAATCCCGGCGCGGACAATTTCGGCAATATAGGCGGCACTGTTTAAACTTAAAGCAATTACACCAGCCACAAAGGGATTAAAGCTAAAGGTAAAACCAAGTTGTTGCACCAGTGCTGGTATACCAAAGTAAATCATAAAAATTTGTACTAACAAAGGTGTGCCGCGAAAAAAATCTATATAGGCTCTTGCTAACCAACGCACAGGTTTAATTTGCGAAAGGCGGATAATGCCAATTAAAGAACCACCGCCTAAGCCTAAAATTACCGAAATAATTGTTATCTGGATAGTGAAGAATGCACCTTGTAATAGTATGGGCAAAGCTTGCAAAATTATATTTAAGGATGTAAAAAAGTTAGCTTGACTCCCGTTATTTTGATTAGCAAAGGGAGATGTATTAGGTAATGAAGGTGGTTCAGCTTTAAACCATTTTTTATATATTTGTGAATATGAGCCATTTTTGAGGATTCTATCTAAACCATCATTAATCAGTGTTAAATTAGGTGAGTTTTTAGCTGTGACAATTCCGTAATATTCTTCTGTAAGTAATTGTTGAATAACTTTAATCCCTTGCAAGTTACCAGTATTAATGGCATATAAAGTTACAGGTGCATCGTTAATTACTGCATCCACATTCCCATTAACTAATTCTTGCAAGGCTAAAGGTGCAGAATCAAAACTGCGAATCTGCACACCGGGAATACTTTTGGCTTTTTCTGCGCCAGTTGTGCCAATTTGGACGGCAAGTTTTTTATTCTTGAGACTATCTAAATTAGTAATATCTTGATTATTATCGCGGACTGCGATCGCTAATCCCGCCTTAAAATAAGGACGGGAAAAATCAACTGTCTTGGCGCGTTCCTCGGTAATGGTGATGGAACTAATCGCCGCATCGATGGTTTTGGCTTGGACTGCGGGGATAATGCCATCGAAAGGGATGCTTTGAAAGCTTACTTTAAAATTAGCAGCAGAGGCGATCGCATTCATCAAATCATAAGAAAAACCTTGCAATTCCCCATTTGCGCCTTTAAACTCAAACGGCGGAAAGGCTGGTTCTGTAGCTACCCGCAGAGTTTTGCCAGCGTCAGAGTTGAAACTACAGCCACTTAGTAAGATGCAACTCAAACTAACTACTAATAACCAGCGTCTGAAATGTAATCTAGCCATATTATTTATGCCCCTTTGCTTCTGTGCGCCCCCGCATCAACTTCTGTTTGCGGTTTGTAAAAAATCTTCAGCACTGGACAAGAATTATATAGCTTGGCAAAACTTAATAAATTTTAGATCCCATAGTAATTAATGATATTTAAAAATAGTTGTTGGTTTGATTCGACTTTTGCTTGAATATCCAACCCATAGCTAAAATCAACAACAATAGACTTGCGCCAAATGGGGATTCTGGAACAGGCTGATTCACCCCCTTAGCAGAAATTCGTTGGATTCCACCGTTATAATCAGCAATCAAAATTCCCTGAGAGTCCGCCAGGATAGCTAAAGGATTTCTAAAGCCATCAGCAATTTGAGTAACTTCACCTGTTTCAGGATCAACGAGAACAATATCACCATAACTAAGTGAATTTTCTCTATCAGTTTCGGTGATGGGGCCGCGGTTCCATCGCGCAATAAAAGCTTTATCTTGAAACTGGGATGGTAAGGAATTGCCTAAGTAAAAAGCAATGCCATCAGCCGAGGAAGAAGGCCCCAGACCATCAGGGTTTTGTGGATCATGGAGTGTATAGGAATTTGTGTAAAGATTATCAAATGTTGTTGATCTGACAAGATTATTTGCATCAAAAAAACCTGATGCTAGTGCGTCAGGATTGTTGCGCCAGTTGTCGTTAGCATACCCATAGTCAGCTTTAGGTACAGCCTTGAATAACTGGTCGTGAACATCATTGCTGAAATCTGCATCAAGTGCATCTTGGGGATGGGGAGTGCTTGTCCCATCTCCATTAGAATCGGCTCGACCATAGTTATTAGTAAACCATAAGTTACCATCCCTATCCAAAGCCAAACCAAATGGATTTCTTGCCCCAGAAGAATGAACAATTAATTTATCTATTGCTGTGGAAGAATAAGGATTGCTGGCAGTAAAAAAATCTGTGTCTTGTAATAGTTGACCAGTTTCATTTTGTAACTGCGCCGCATTATGTAGGTCAGAAACCCTTGTCAAATCTTGAATCCAGGAAATTGTACCGCCGTAAGAAGTCTCGCCAAAAGTATCTTGACCAAAAAGCCGATTACGTCCATCAATAGTGCGAGTGCCAATTCCTAAATAAAGCGTGTGATTACGAATTTGAATTTGATTGGCAGAATGATCTCCTAAAGGAATGCCCTCAACAATATTGACATTAGTTTCTCCAGTTTCACCCCATAAACCATTATTGTTGCTATCATTAAGCCGCACAAGTCTGTTATTGGCACTCAGGTACATTGTATTGCCATCAAAACCAATTCCCAAACCACTAATATTTGTAGCAGTTTGGCGATCGCTCAGTAATCCTGTTTTTTTGTTATAGGCAAAACTCAACACCCCTGTGTTTGTTGTGCTGGCATAAAGTCGCTGATCTGGGCCAAAAGCCAATTGAGTAATTCGACTAGGTTTATTGTCAAAAAAATTACCGCTAATATTATTAATTTGCAGAATATCTTGATAAGCAGGCACAATACTAGCAGCTTTAGTTTCACCATGCGAGTAAAGCAAAGTCCCACTCAAGCAAACTAATCCGATTGTATTGACCAATGATTTTCCGAAAAAGCTTTGTTTAGCTAATATTTTATACATAGCGATCGCTGCTCAAAAATGCTCTAGAAAATCCTAATCACTCAAATCTAGTCAATTGACGAATTGTATTATTTTTTATAAACTTTCAATTTTATTCCTCCGCATACTACCATATCTGGAAGTAATCTTATATATATGATGTAACAGAATATGTGAACATACTCTTCGGTCAGGAAACAGGGAATAGTGAAAAATTATCACCCTATTATTTTTTTTGAAAATATTGAAAAAAACTTTGGTTCCCTCAAGGTTCTTAAAGGAATCACAGGGGAAATACAGCAAGGGGAAGTTGTGGCAGTAATTGGTACTTCTGGTTGTGGTAAAAGTACCTTACTGCGATGCTTCAACCGCTTGGAACGTATTGATCACGGTTCCTTGGTAGTGAATGGAATTGAGTTATCGCAATCTAATTTCAACAGTCAACAACTGCGCCAACTGCGAACCCAAGTCGGGATGGTTTTTCAACAATTCAATTTATTTCCCCATCTCAGTGTGTTGGAAAATCTGACACTTGCGCCGCGTAAAGTTTTAGGAAAAACCGCCAAAGAAAGCGCCCAACTTGCAGGTTTATATTTAGAAAAAGTTGGTTTATTTGATAAAGCCTCAGCTTATCCCGAACAATTATCTGGCGGACAAAAGCAAAGAGTTGCGATCGCCCGTAGCTTATGTATGAATCCCCACATTATGCTATTTGATGAACCTACTAGCGCCTTAGATCCTGAACTTGTGGGTGAAGTATTACAAGTAATGCAACAATTAGCCGCCGAAGGAATGACAATGGTAGTCGTCACCCATGAAATGCAATTTGCCAGGGAAGTTGCCCATCGGGTGATATTTATGGATCAAGGCATAGTAGCAGAACAAGGCCCAGCCTACGAAGTGATCACAAATCCAAAAAGCGATCGCCTACGTACCTTCCTTAGCCGCCTGAGTGCGAAAAATTAACACAAATGACCAATGACTAATGACTAATAACTCTACAAAAATTCTCGCAAGAAATCAAAGGGATCATCTTCCCAACAAGGTTCAGGTGTCATTAAGTGCAGATTTTGGTTGATATCAGCTTCAATTTCGTCACAGTCTTCTCTGTCAAACAGTTCTAGCAACGCTTTCCAGTCGCGCTGTCTTAAGGAATTTAATGCAGGTGCGTACATTTGAAAATTAATGAGGGATTTCACACGCAAGATTTGAGTTGAGTTTTGTACTGAATTTGTCGCCTGATTAGTAAACCAACATATTTTAACGTGGTTTAGATATCTAGCAGCCCTAGTTGGTTGATATGTGAACAACAAAGACAAGGGAGACAAGGAAGATAGGGTAGACAAGGGAGAGAGATGTTTGTAAATCATTTAGGATTGCCATAGCAGTAGGCAATAGGTAAGTTCGTGTTCGGTTAATCAGTGATGATTTGGGATATATGTCTTCAACATTAGATTTGTGATCAATCCAAAATTTAAATTCTTCTGCACCCTTACACCCTGATCATTTAACAACCAGTCTTTCACTTAGCTACTAAGTAGTATTTCAAACAAAATCAACTGATCCCAGGAAAAAATTATTAAATTGCAATTATTTAGGTAAACTCAATCACATCAAGACCAAATACATCTGCAAAACATTGCACAACATGAGGACGCACTTGTTCGCAGGTAATGTCAGGAATCCACTCTGCTAGACTGGCGACTGGTTTATCTGCAATACCGCAAGGGACAATATGTTGAAAGCCTGTCATATCAGGACAAACGTTTAAAGCAAAACCGTGCATGGTAATCCAACGGCTGACTTTAATGCCGATCGCTGCAACTTTGCGATTTTCTAACCATACACCAGTAAAATCGGGAATGCGATCGCCCTCCAAACCATAAATTGCTAACACCCGAATAATCACTTCTTCTAGTTGACGCAAGTACCAATGCAAATCTTTACGATGGCGTTGCAAATTTAAAATTGGATACCCCACCAATTGACCAGGACAATGATAAGTCACTTCGCCACCACGCTCAACTCTGTGAACTTCAAAATCGCTGTGATCAAGGTCAAACTTGAGAAATTCTGGTGTTGCACCTTGTCCCAAAGTGTAGACAGGTGGGTGTTCTAGCAAGATTAAAACATCATCCAGGCTGGGGTCTTGAATGCGTTCCGCCAGAAGCGATCGCTGCCATGCGTGGGCATCGGTGTAAGACATTAATTTTTTGTCATATAACAAACAACGGTTATCTGGCGGTCTATTACTACGAATCATGCCAAAAATCAACTGGAAGAATAATGAAATATATTGCAACTTTGATAGTTGCACACAACAATTGTCAAGCTATGCAAAGGATTTTAAAGGAACGTCAAGGGAACCTGCTATAGAAAATACAAAGTGCTAGTTTGAATATATAAATAACCGCAACGGTCTTAGGAGGAATTCTCTGCAATAAGCATCAAGCCAAAATAAGGGGAAAGAATGAACTGGCTGATGACTCTAAGAATTTAAGATACAAGCGCAGACATCCACCGAGGATATCAATACAAGGGAACGCGTGAAAATTGAAAGCAATAAATTTAGAGCCAACTCAGCAGTATATCAAACTAAAAAACTTGTTTTGGCAACAGTCATAGACCTTACCGCAGCTTACTTTCACACAAAACAAACTCACATCACACATCACATATAGAGCGGGAGAGTTTACATGAAGCTTGTCATCCACGGCAAAAATATTGAAATCACCGAAGCAATTAGGGATTACGTGCATCAAAAGATAGAAAAAGCGGTTAATCACTTTCAGAACATTACAAATGAAGTGGATGTCCACCTAAGCGTAGCTCGCAATCCCCGAATTAACCCGAAACAAGCAGCCGAAGTCACTATCTATGCCAATGGAAGTGTCATCCGTGCCGAGGAAAGCAGCGAAAACTTATACGCCAGCATAGATTTAGTAGCAGATAAAATAGCGCGTCAATTACGCAAATATAAAGAAAGGCGACAAGACAAGAAAACTCAAAGTCAACCTACAACTGAAGTAGTTGTCCCAGAACCAGTAATACCAGATTTAATCGGCGATCGCACTCCCGAATTACCCAGCGAAGTCGTCCGTACAAAATATTTTTCCATGCCACCAATGACTCTCGCTGAAGCATTGGAACAATTACAACTCGTGGGACACGACTTTTATATGTTCCGTAACGCCGAAACCGGAGAAATTAACGTTATTTACGAACGTAACCACGGCGGCTACGGTGTCATTCAACCCCGCAACAATAACGGCCATACCAACGGTAAAAACGGTAACGGTAAGGTTTCCCACAACAACATCGTTATGCAGGAGAAATCACACTCTGTTAAATAAATAGTGCTGAGTTAAAAGACCGCCCCTTGTGGGCGGGTATTTGCCATAGTGCTGTACACTTCGACTGCGCCGTACACTGAGCGAAGTCGAAGTGTACAGCACTCATCACTCAGCACTCACTTACTGAGAGTTTGCAAAGTCTTCAATGCTTCTGTAACATGCCCTTGAAAGTTCAGCATTGAATCAAACACATACTGCACAACTCCCTGCTGATCAATCACATAGGTGACACGACCAGGAAATAAACCAAAAGCCGCCGTCGCACCATATTGCTTACGTACTTGGTCGCCTTTGTCACTCAAAAGAATAAACGGTAAATTATATTTCGCTGCAAATCGCTGGTGAGATTCGCTGGAATCACCACTCACACCAATCACTTCCGCGCCAGCATCTTTAAACACTTCATATTGGTCGCGGAAAGCACAAGATTCAGCTGTGCATCCAGGTGTATCGTCTTTGGGATAAAAGTATAGTACAACAGCTTTTTGACCACGGTAGTCATTCAAGCTAACTGTTGTACCATTTTGAGCAGGTAAGGTGAAATCAGGAGCAATGTCTCCAACTTTAACAGCCATAGGTATTTCAAAAATTGCGATCGCATCTTTTTAACTATGAATGATATTACGATAAATTACGGCTGCTGACGTGCATCACTTAACTGCGTACCTGTGTAATTGGGAAGCCAACCCTCGGCTGAGGTGAAATAGCGCACAGCTTTAAAATTTAAAGATGCTGTCAAACTACACCAATGCTCCACACCTGCGGGGATAGAAATATAGTCTTGAGACTGCACTAACAACTGGACTTGGCTACCATCTGGTGTGACAAAGCCAAAAATCATTTCTCCTGCTAAGACATACAGGGGTTCAGCCGCAGTATGAGTATGATAACGACTATAAGTATCAATCAACATCTGAAGATTCGGCACACCTGGATGTACATTCAGCAAGTCACACCAGAGCGAACCATTTTCTTGTTGCAGAAACTCAAACACACTGTTATGTAACTCAACAATGTATTGCTTCTCTAACGCTGTCAAAACATCCTGTTCTAAAAAATCCGTAAACAGTAGCGATGTTCCAGGGTCATAGTGCTTGAGATAAACACCAATAGGCTCAAGTTCACGCACTATCTCGCTGAAATCACTCTCGACTGTACCATCTTCTAGTAATAGGATTGCCATGACAAAAAACTTAATAATTAACTTTTAAACACAGTATACCCAACTTTATGGTAATAAGCCACTATTGCCCATCGGTATACCGTAGTATTTACATGAGTTATATAACTATAAACTCATATATAACCATACACCAAAACTTGAATTTAAATTATACTAGGCAATGGCATCAAGACCGCAGCGAGCAGCGAGAGAAAGAGTTTTGTTTTTCTGTACAGATTTACCCAATCATCACTGAATTAATCAGATATTACATGGAATGTACATTCAGCAGATTAAATTTCAAGCAGCCAAATCCATCTCAAACCGAATAAAGTTAGAGAAAATTCCACAATATTTTAGTTGCGTTAGACTACTTGAAACTCATTCGCTTTGATTTTTCACCATTAAAACTTGCAAGATTTTAATCGCGCTATCGCGTGGAATATCCAAAGCCTGATACAAGTCACTTAAAAAATTTTTTTCTTCTTCCGTAACTACGGTTTCAGCCATTACCAAATCAGCAGCTACAGCAAAAGCTACTTCTCGCAATTCTGCTGATAAAGATTCTTTAGCTGCATTAAATAAAGCATTAAAACCATCGCCGCGCAGAATATTTAAGTTTTTTTCTAACAGTTTTTTGATAAGGTCTTCGGAATAACTGCTAAAAAGCTTGAGCCGTGACAAGACCGAACAAATACTACGCACTTGCTGTTCTGAAAGCACAGCATCTGAAGTAACTGCGACCAAAGCAATAGCAGCAAAAGCTTCTGCTGATGTCAATCTTTCTGGGACTTGGTTTTCTTTGCCCAGAATTGTGTCTACTAAATTCATGTGTGTTGCTCCTGGATTTGGGTCTCAGTAGCGTACAGCTACCTGGATGTTTTGAATTTGGAGGTAATTCTGCAACGCTGTGAGACTTTCATAATTTAGTGTTCCCAGGATTTCTTGACGGCGAACACCTACTTGCACTTCATGGTTTTCGGCAAGTAGTACACCTTCAGACTCTAAATTAGCGTTCTCCTGTTTTTTCAATTGTTTCTATCACTGCTAACCCTATACCAGAAGCTGCGATTAGCAGGACAGCTGATAACAAATAGGCGTTAGTAAGCATCCGCAGGGCATCATCAAAAAAAATATAGGTGGTCATTGCATCACCTTTGAACTCTATGGGGCTAGTGGTACTTATTTTTCAACACGCTGACTATAATTCCCGTTGAAAAATTACTAGCAATTGCATCTTAACAAAACTTTAGCTCCTTCATCAGAGTTTTCTAAGTTTTTCTTTCTGAAGATTGTGTGAATTTCAGCATAATTTGGTAAATAAAAATACGGAAAATTTTTAATGTAGAAAATTATGCTTGATTAATAACCGCAAAATAGACTATTAAATCAGTAAAATAAATAACATATAAATATCCTTCTTATAGAAGATTGAACTGATAAATAGCTATAAAGTCCTGATTTTGCAAGCAATATAGACTGCAATAATTAATATATTGCCAATTACATACTGGTGAGAAAAGTTGTTGTAAATTAATTTTTAATTTTTGATTGTTTTTTTCAATATTTTTTTTGATTAGTTCATGACTACTAGGGATGCACAATCTGATGAAAGTGCTAGTTATAGTTAAATATCTGATTTTGTAAAGAATTGTAAACAAAACTCAGGCTATGTCATTAGTCATTTGATTCAGGTAATGTCGTTGAAGCGGTAAACCTGGATTTGTTAAGATTTCCAGTGCGTAAACTTTGAAACAGAGCAATTCTTCACTACCATGCCAACATCAACAATTGACGGTAAAGACGCGATCGCTATCCAAGCCGCAAAAGCAGGGGTGGCTGTGTGCGATCGCTCATTTTGGGGACGTATCCGGGTTGCAGATGGCGATCGCATCCGGTTTTTACACAATCAAAGTACCAACGATTTTCAAAGCCGCAAACCAGGACAAGGCTGTGACACAGTGATGGTGACATCCACAGCCCGAACAATTGACTTGGTAAGTGCTTACATTCTGGAAGATGCGGTACTGCTATTGGTTTCGCCCAATCGCCGAGAATTTTTGATGCAGTGGCTAGACCGCTACATTTTTTTTGCAGACAAAGTACAGTTAACAGACATCACAGAAGAAACGGCAACCTTTAGCCTGATTGGGCCAGATAGCGATGCAATTGTGGAAAAATTAGGTGTAGGGGCAATTATTGGTCAACCTGACGGCAATCACTTGTCAGTTGATGGTGGCGTGATTGTAGCGGTAGGGAGTGGGTTAGGATTGCCTGGATATACCTTAATTCTGCCAGCCACAGAAAAACAGCAAGTGTGGCAACAAATATTAGAATTTGGGGCTGTAGAATTGAGCGATCGCGCTTGGGAAACCTTACGCATTCTCCAAGGTAGACCAACCCCAGATGCCGAACTCAGCGATGATTACAATCCCCTAGAAGTGGGTTTATGGCAGACTATCTCCTTTAATAAAGGCTGTTACATCGGACAAGAAACTATCGCCCGGTTAAATACTTATAAAGGTGTCAAACAAAATCTTTGGGGAATCCGCCTCAGCGCCCCCGTGGAAATTGGCAGTGCGATCGCCCTGGGAGATGAAAAAATCGGCAAACTCACCAGCTATACCGAAACCAGTGACGGTTACTTTGGACTTGGTTACATTCGTACCAAAGCTGGTGGTGTGGGTTTAAAAGTCAAAATCGGCGAAGTTGAAGGTGAAATTGTGGATATCCCATTCGTATCTCATGAGTACCCGCAATAGTTAACTTATTTTACGGATAGCCCACTAATTTTTATCACTACTGTTGTCCCAGTGTTAAAACTTGAGATGGCATATCCACAACTAATTTGCGATTTTTTAACCACTGACGACCTAGTAAGATTTCTGTTAATCCTTGTCCCACATGAACAGGAATATCAAGATATTCTTGATCAATTCGCACTTTTCCTAAATAAATCTCAAATTCTGCTTCTCCTTGGGCTGTCAACATTGTTTGTTGTTCTAAATATACCCAATTGAGTGCTTCTAAATCCTGGTTATTAATTGCTAACCACCAAGAAA
Organism: Nostoc sp. FACHB-280; assembly: GCF_014697615.1. Lineage (GTDB taxonomy): Bacteria > Cyanobacteriota > Cyanobacteriia > Cyanobacteriales > Nostocaceae > Nostoc_B. The sequence continues at coordinate 23,114 of NZ_JACJSD010000058.1, forward strand.
ATCCCGTATCAAAAAGTGCATCTACTGGGATTTCTAAACCATCAGCAGCTATTAAATCTATCTCAAAAAATAACTCATCCTCATCACCAAAGTATCCAGAAATCATATTCTGCCGCACATCCCAGTTTCATTAATACGGAAAACGTGCAATTTAGCACTTGGGTATTTTCCATGTGCTATTTTTGCAACTACTAATACATCCTGATCAAGAAAATATTCTCCACTTTCTGGCTCAATTGCCACATACCAGTTGTAATGAGTCCTAATTAATTCTGGTTGTAACTGATCAAAAATAAATTTGCAGCGTTGTTTAAATGCTTCTCGTTCAGCATTCCATTGAGATTTTTGTTCCTCCGTCCACTGAATTTCCGGGAAGATTCTTCCCCGACGTAATGAGCGAGTAGACTTGGCTTCAGTCATAGAAATTATTTAAACGGGATTTTGTTGCGATTTGTCACTAACTGGATTGTAAAAGTAGACCCTTCATCTAGTTTACTTCTGACAGAAATAGAACCTCCGCAGCGCCACAATAAACGCTTAACAATTGTTAAACCTAAGCCAGCACCACTCAAGTCTTCAGTAGTTCCCGAACGGACTCGATAAAAGCAGTCAAAGATTTTGCTAATTTCACTTTCTGCAATGCCAATACCTGTATCACGAAATTCTAACTGGACATAATCGCCTTGAAGACGCGCTCTGACCCAGACTTGCCCACCTTTGGGGGTAAACTTAATACTGTTTTGCAGCAAGTTAATTACTATTTGCTTCAGTCCACCAGTGACACACCAAACCCCTGGTAGTTCTGTTGGTACAGTGTAAGCAAGCATAATGCCTTTTTCTTGAGCTACAGGCTGGTAGGTGCTAACTACGCCAGGAACGATATCTGAAAGACGGACTAGTTCTAAGTTGGTGGTTTCTAAATTGTGTTCCAGGTTGACCAGATCCAGTAAACCAGTGATTAGTATACTTTGGCGATCGCACTGAGTATTGAGCATTTGTAAATAACGTTGTCGCTGTGGCGGTTTAATAGTCGGTGAATTTAACAACGACAATGCTGTTTTCATGTGTGTTAAAGGTGTTCGTAATTCTTGGCACACACTACTTAAATAATCATCTTTCAGTTGTTCTTTATTGTGAAGCTTTTGATTTTGATCCCGTAATTTGGCAATGCGTTTATTAGTAATTTGACGTTGAATGGAATTTTGGCGCTGGAGTTGTTTGGCCATGAGTTGACTGATGAGCGCAGGTTCGATGGTACTGGGATAAATCAACTCAGCCGGAAAAACTGCCGATAATTCTGGTACAGCCACTTGTTTGAGACCATCTAAAACTTGCTGAATGATTCTGCCTTCCATTGTCATCACAGCCAGCAACGACGGAATTTTGCCTGTTTTGGTTTTATGCGTGTGGCGGTTTTGATTTCTTTTACGTGGACGACGCGCCAAAATTAAACTACAAAATTGCGGCGAGGATACTATAAAAAAGTACTCTCGCCGTAATTGATAATTTGATAATAACTGTACCCAATTTTGTTGCTGTGGGCTGGTTTCCTCTGTAACGTGATTTTCAGCCCCAACATTGATTTTCTCTGTCCGACAAATATTAATTACACCAGATGCACTCATCGCCGATTGATAACGCTTTAATTCTGCGTACCAAATTTTTCCTGGTGGTAACTTAACCCAAAAAGTTGCCGTAATTTGCTGTTCAATCAATAAATCAATGTGTGACCTCAGCAGTGATAACAAACTAGCAGGATTGCTTGGCAATGGTTGAGGTGGTGTTTCCACTCCCAAAGCCAGCTGATAGATGGATAACTCCTTACGCAGAGAATCATTCATGAGTCAAGCACAACAAGGAAGAAATAATTATGTCATTGATTGCCATTTTTATGTAAGCTTTTGTTACAAAAAGACTACGTAAAATATATTCGGAAAGAAAGTATGAAGTCTGAAAGAATGTATATGGCAGAAGGCAGTCCTGATGAAACTGATTGCACGAGGCTTGTATGAAAGAGTGACTGGTATGTTTACTCAGCACTTTATTGAAACAGTAAAATTCTAGGAATCTTCACCCTTCAGACTTCATACTTTACACTTCAGACTTCACTTTTTAGTCTGGCTTGTAAAGCATCCCGCGCGTGTTCTCGGTCATCAAAGTGGATTTTTTCTGTACCGAGAATTTGATAGTCTTCATGACCTTTACCCGCTAACAAAACGCCATCACCTGGTTCGGCTTGCAAAATAGCGGTGCGAATTGCTGTAGCGCGATCGCAAATTACAGTCGGCTGCACAGTGTCAGGTATTCCAGCTAAAACATCTTGCAAAATTCTTTCGGGGTCTTCGGTGCGGGGGTTATCGGAAGTGACCACAGCCACATCGGCTAACTCGGCGGCGATTTTACCCATTTTTGGGCGTTTGGTGCGATCGCGATCACCACCACAACCAAACACACAAATCATTTTACCGGGAATAAACGGCCGTGCAGCTTTGAGTAAATTTTCCAGGCTATCGGGCGTATGGGCATAATCAACAATCACGCTGATATCTTGTTGCGGACTGATTTGCACTCGTTCCATCCGTCCCGGAACCCCAGGAAAATCACTAATTGCACTGGCGATTAACTCTAAGTCGAGTCCTAAATGCAGAACTGCACCCACCGCCGCCAAAACATTTTCTAAGTTATATTGACCAACCAAAGGTGAGCGAAACTCCACTTCACCTTTTGGTGTATGCAGCACACCACTCACACCATTGGGTTGATAATTTAAATCGCTCATCCACAAATCGGCGCTGGGTTCGCTGACACTGTAGCTCCAAACTTGATCTGAGGGCAATCTGCTAATTAATTGTTTACCGTAGGAGTCATCAGCGTTAATAATTGCCTTGCCTTTGAGATATGCCGGACTAAATAACAGCGCCTTGGCCGCAAAATAATCCTCCATATCACTGTGATAATCCAGATGGTCTTGGGTGAGATTGGTGAATACTCCCACCTCAAATGGACAACCCAAGACTCGACCTTGCGCCAACGCATGGGAACTAACTTCCATTACACCAAACTCACAACCCGCATTTACGGCGGCTGCTAACTGCTGTTGTAGTTCCACAGCAAAGGGTGTGGTGTGGATAGCAGTTTGGACAAATCCCGGCCAGCGAGTGTATAAAGTCCCCATCAAAGCTGTCGCTAGATGAGCTTTATTCAGGAAAAATTCAATTAGGTGAGTAGTGGTGGTTTTACCGTTAGTGCCGGTTACACCTACTAATTTGAGTTTTTGTCCGGGATAATCGTAAAAAGCCGCCGCTATTTGAGCGCAAGCTTGAGTCATATCATTAGCACTAATCACTACAGCCTCCGGGGTGGGAGGATTTTTTTCGGCAGCTTCAGCAGAAACAATCGCTGCTACCGCGCCGGATGCGATCGCACTTGGCCAAAATTCGCCACCGTCCACCCGCGTTCCTGGCATTCCAATAAATAAATCTCCCTCACCGCAAGCATGGGAGTTAGTTTTCAAACCCTTGACTTCTGCATCTGCTAAGTCAGAACTGTTAGGCAATTGTGCCACACTATCTATTGCTGCTAGTAATTCCCGCAATTTCATCTTGTGAACCTCGCCACACGCGTATCTTGCGCTTATTCTGCATCATTTTTTTTGATATTGGATAAATACTTACACAACATTTGCTGAATTTGCTGGACATTTGCACGGGGAGAAGGACGTGGTAGAGGTTGTTCAAAAGCTTCTACACCGGGGAGATTGGCTAAAACCAGCACTGGGACTTCATATTGATAAGCCAGCAACCAATCTTCACGAGTTGTAATGTCACGAATTTCTAACTCAACACCCAAATTTTCTGTCTCTAAAATTTGCTCTAGTTTTTCCTGCAAGCCCTCGCATAAATGACAACCAGGTTTACTGTACAAAATCAACCGCATTTCCTAAATACCAATACTTTTAGCCATCCTAAGCCATTTGTGAAAAACTATAGCCATCCTCAATGATTTCTCTTTCTTGTCTATGTTGAGGAATTTGTCTAATTTTAGATTTTGGTAAGAATTTTTGCTACTATAGAGTAAAAATTTATGTGCAGCTATGTCTAACGTCGAAAAAATCAGTGTTGCGCTTACACCAGAAATGGTTGCTTTTGTACGCAATGCAGTAGAATCTGGTGAATATGCCAGCAGTAGTGAAGTGATTAGAGAAGCATTACGAGACTGGAAGCAGAAACGCCTGTTACAGTTGCAGAATATTGATGAATTACGCAATCTTTGGCAAGCCGGAATTGACAGTGGTGCTGGGCAGTATACAGATATAGAAGCTATTAAGCAGGAAGCCCGTCGGCGTTTAGGTCAAGTTTCTCAGAAGGATGTGTGATTGGTGGGACGTTTTATCCGCACAGCTAAAGCCGAAGAAGACCTAATTGAAATATGGATTTACATTGCCACTGATAATCCAACAGCAGCTGACAAGTTGCTTGATCAGATTGATACAAAATGCCAAATGCTGGCTGATAATCCAGAACTTGGTCAAGCACGTCCTGATATTGCATCCGGATTAAGGTATTTCCCGGTTAATCGCTACTTAATTCTTTACCGGAAGATCAGCGAAGGTATTGAAGTCATCCGCGTTGTTCACGGTGCAAGGCATTTGCCTGATATGTTTTAATTACGAATTAATTTTTTAGCCGATCGCCATAACAGAGAAAACTTCCAGATTATTCCCACGGAAAAAGGCGAATGGAGGGTCATCTGCCTTCTAAGATGGACTATAGTCAGTTTTTGTGGAGTTTTGGGAATGACCGCAACAGATCCTGTAAAGTTAATGAAGCAAGAGGTTGGTAAAGCCGCAGCCCTACTAGTAAAATCAGGTTCAATTGTCGGTTTAGGTACGGGTTCAACAACAGCGTATACAATTCAGTATTTAGGCGATCGCCTAAAATCTGGTGAACTCAAAGATATTGTTGGTATTCCGACTTCTTTTCAATCAGAAGTATTAGCCAAAGAATATGGTGTACCTCTCACCACTTTAGATGCTGTTGACCACATTGATATTGCCATTGATGGGGCAGATGAAGTTGACCCCCAAAAAAATTTGATTAAAGGCGGCGGTGCAGCACATACCCGCGAAAAAGTAGTTGATTATCTAGCCAAACAATTTGTTGTGGTGGTAGACAGTGGTAAGCTAGTCGATCGCTTGGGTTCTGTGTTTGCAGTTCCAGTTGAAGTTATTCCAATGGCTATTACACCTGTGACTAATGCCATTAAACAACTTGGCGGTAAACCAGAACTGCGTATGGGTGTGAAAAAAGCCGGGCCAGTCATCACCGACCAAGGAAACTTTGTCCTGGATGTCAGATTTGACTCCATTGACGACCCAGTGAATTTAGAAAAAACTCTCAATAATATTCCTGGCGTGTTAGAAAACGGCATCTTTGTTAACTGTGCAGATGTCGTTTTAGTTGGCGAAGTGGTAGATGGTCAGCCAGTAGTTAGGCAGTTGTAAGTAGGGTGTAAGGGTTTAAGGGTGTAGGGGTGTAAGAGTTGTTCTAGTTGATGCTTTTACACCCCATCCTTCCCTATTTCTCAATAGACAAATGTTATTTTACTAAGCACTCAGCACTCAGCACTCAGCACTCAGCACTAAACTTAAGCGTACTTATTAATTACCTGTGCAAAATCTGGTACTGCTTCCTCTACATGTTGTTTGGCTGAACCCCTGAATTTTTCATAGGTTCCACGCACAATTTGTCGTCTGACACTCTTGAACTTAGTATCAGTGACGCTCAATATTGCATCTGCTGTACGAGATTTATTTGTTGCTAAGTGCGTTACTGGATCACCTTGTTGTACACCTTCAGCCCACATTGGATCAAGCGCATTAAAACATTCTGGTAAAAGTTGCTCAACACCGTAGGCGATATATCCTGGTTTAATTCCTTTCAGTGCTGCAAAGGCAGTTTTGAGTGCAATCCCGCTAATTCCTGACTTAGAACTGATTTGTGCTTCTAACAACTTGCAACAGTCATCTATAACCATTGTTTTTTTGTCTGAGTTTAAAAGTTGGTCGTTCAGTCCCATTTCACTCCTCCATAATGTTAAGGCGATCGCTTTTCTCTATTTCCCCAGCAAGTAGGAAATTATAAAAAATGTTAACAGAGCTAGAAAGTTTTGGTAGCCTTGCTGCTGTGGGTTGACAGAATTTAGTGATTATGGATCAAGATTTTCATTAGTAGGCAATGTTAATCAGGAGTGTATGGGTTTTAAATTTACACCCCTACACCCAATCCCCGCAATTACCGACGGATTTTTTGGGAATAAAACGAGGCTGATTCTGTGTGTGCGGCACAGTCTTGGGCAAACTGAATCAGATGATGTCCCACTAGTCCAACGTGAATTAAGGACTCTATATTTCCTGATTTGAGTGCTGGTTTAGCCATTTGCCAAAAAGTTTGGCGATAGTTACCAAATACACCCACACGCAACAAAATATTAGTTAAATAAGTTAAACCTTTGCGAATATTTGCCCAAGAAGTCCGCGCTGGACTGTTAGGTACAGCAATACGGTTGGGGTAAGTATGTTCCATGTTGTAGGCAAATCGCTGATATAAAAATTCTGGCTGATATGCTTCGGTGATACAACGTCGCCACATTTCCACAACTTGCTGATATGGCATCAAAAACTCCACATTGGATTCTCGGCTGTCATCAAATACAAGTCGTCCTTCGGCTTCTAATCTCCGCCATAAAGGAGTTCTTGGTAGAGCATGAAGTAGGTTAATTGTCAACATAGGAATTTGTGACAGCCGAATAAATTCGAGGATGCGGTCTGCGGTTTCTGGTGTATCTGTATCTAAGCCGATGATGATGCCTGAAACAACTTCCATACCATAACTGTTCAAAACCTTAACAGCTTCTAAAATTGGCATACTGAGATTCTGCACTTTAGAAATCGAGTGCAGCGCCTCTGTTTCTGGGGTTTCGATACCGCAAAATACTGTGCAAAAATAAGCTTCGCGCATCATCTCCAAGAGTTTTGGACTTTGCGCGAGGTTGAGGGTGGCTTCGCAAGCAAATTGAATGGGATAGCCGTTGCGCTTTTGCCAGTCAATTAAGTGGGGTAATAGCTGCATTGTGGCGCGGCGATCGCCTACAAAGTTATCATCCACAAAATATACTGCGCCAATATTCCCAGATTCCAGCATCGCATCTAGTTCTGCCAAAACTTGCTCTGGGGTTTTCATCCGTGGGTTTCTGCCATACAGTTCAGGAATATCACAAAACTCGCAGCGATAAGGGCAACCGCTAGAAAACTGGACATTGGCTAAGAAATAATGATTCAGATTCACCAAATGATAAGCGGGTGTGGGAAACTCGCTCAGAGGTAAACGTTCCTGGGTTTCAAAGCGAATTTGTTGTGATGGACGTTGGTGATGTTGGTCGAGATACTCAATCATGCGATCGCTGGCATCGCCTAATTCACCCAAATGTAAAATATCAAAGTCTGGATAATATTCTGGACAACCAGACACCGAGGGGCCGCCTAAAACAGTAATTTTGCCTTGCTGATGCGCTAGTTGGTTAATGTGATTAATCTGGGGTTTTTGGATGTGCATCCCACTAACAATCACCACATCCGCCCATTGATAATCAGATGTTTTGGCTGGGTGTAAATTCTCATCAATAAAGCGTACTTCCCATTCTTGTGGTAAGTAAGCAGCTACAATCAAAATCCCTTGGGGTGGCATAAAAGCCCGGACATTTCCCATCAGTGGATAAGCATGATGAAAGGTGCCGAAAGAGCGACTATACTTGGGGAAGATACAAAGAATGCGTCGATGATGTAAAGGAACGTAGCGGGCTTTTTTCGGGTTAGGAGCAGATGCCAAATCAGTCGCTACAGGAATTTGGTTCTGAAAAGACTTTAACTGCACAGTCATTGTTAATTTTTCATCAGATAAAATAGCAGCGAGTTTGACAAATAAATTGTCAAATTTGCTGTAATTTCAAATAACTTACTGTGATATTTTAAAATTCTGTAACTGTCCAAATATATACCTTTTTCTAGAAGCACCACATGATTGGGTATGGACAAGATAGATTCTCATCCTGTTGTTTGTTTGATGCAATCATAATGAGGGTCTGTCATGAATTTAATTGATTTTCTTTGGTGTTCTGCTGGGGGAAATGGTAGCGATCGCGCTGCTCTAGGCGTAAGTCCTAAATATCAAAGTCCAAAGCAGTACAGTAGGCGAAACAAGTGGTAAGACAACAAAAGTCTAAAGAGGCAATTGTTGGACAACATTCCCTATCAGTTGGAATACTGGTTGATTTAGAGTGGGGATTGTATGCCGGCGGTCATGTAAAGTGTTGGGAACGATTTGCAGAAGCGGCAATTGATTTTCCCCAGATAGACATAACAATTTATTACCTGGGACATAAACCCCAAGAAATAGCGATCGCGCCGAATGTGCGTTACCGCATCTTGACCCCGATGTTGGGAACTAAGCACATACCTTTTCTCCATGAACGTTCTCGAAACACCGACTTAGCACCCTACCATCTAGGTTTAGCGCGGCAACTCCGACAGCACGATGTTTTACACATTACCAGTGCCTTTAGTTTTTCGCGCACAGCCCATTGGATAGCGCAACGGTACAACATTCCTTTGGTATCTTCCACCCACACAGATTTAGGTAGTTTTACAAGGGTTTACTCTCAAGAAATTATTCGCCGCATTTTGGGTTGGGAATGGTTAGTCAATCTGATATGGGAACGCTGGAAATTAGGTGAGCGTTTAGAAAAACAAATGATGCGGCGCTGGCACAAGTTGATTAGCGATAGTGATTGGGTGTTGTTCTCCAAACCAGAAGATTTCCCGGTGATGCAAAAATTTGTCTCCCAGTCTCGCTTGTCTCGGCTACGACGAGGGATAGATAAGCAGCGATTTCACCCCCAACACCGCGATCGCACTCTTTTACAAACTACCTTTGGTATTCCGCCAGAAGTACCTGTACTATTGTTTGTTGGACGGGTAGACGAGAGTAAACGCATCATGACCCTAGCTCAAGCTGCCTGTCAATTGCTAGACCAAGGATACGCTTTACACGTTTTGATTGTAGGTGAAGGAACTGCCAAAGCCAAGGTAAAGCAACTTTTAGAACCACATATCACCCTAGTTGGTGTGTTACCCCAAGAAAGCCTTGCTTGGATTTACGCTAGTGCAGATATGTTCGTTTTTCCTTCGGATAGTGAAATATCTCCGAACGTGGTATTAGAAGCAAAATCATCAGGACTACCTGTATTTGTGGCAGCTCATAGTGGCAGTGTGCAGTTTATCCAGCAACCTAATATAGATGGCATTGTGGTTGCAGATTCTAGTCCCCGAACTTGGGCAGATGCACTGAAACCTTATCTCCAAGATTTGCGGATGCGCCGTGGCGTTAGTCGAGCGGCTCGCCAATATATTGAACAGTGTCATCCTGCTTGGAAGGAAGTTTTTCAAGAGGATTTATTACCCATTTGGCAGAAAATGAAATTTCTCTCTCATACTAAGCTGGGTATAACTAGTACAGGTCGGCGGAAATAAACAGACCACACTTCGGCTACTTCGGCTGCGCTCAGTACAAGTACGCTCAGTGAACATAAGAAATTGCTAAAAGGCTTGTGGTATGAGTATTCTTTCTTTTTCCTTTTGACTTTTTACTTTTGCCTTGTGAGTGGTGTTAAATTTGTTTCCTCGATTACGGCTTGGCTGATAATTTATACTGAATTCTGTGTGATTAACTACCAATAAAATCGGATCAAATTCCTGCTCTGTATAGGTTATGGCTGAATAAATAAAATAGATGTATTATGGAAAATCCTTATGTAAAATTAGAAAGTTGCAAAAATTAAAAATTGCTAACACTCCTAGCTAACAGTGCTAGAGTTTCAAAAATTCATCAAAAATTTTCAGCGGGTATCAATGCTGAAGCAACTTAAAAAAAACCAGGTTCCTATAATTATTGGCGCGGCAGTTTTTGCCTTTTCGGCTGGCGCAATGGTGTCAGCACCGGAGATTGGCAAAACAGTGGCTCAATGGCTGAAAATAAATCAAACTCAGTCAGAAGAGCTATCAGAAGCCAGCAAAGTTAAATCGGCTGTGTTTCCATTGGTAGCACAATCACCAGTGGAAAGAGCCGCAAAATTAGAAGCGATCGCTAAAGGCTCGGCTTCAGCAGACCGAAATCGCGCCCGCTATCTGTTAGCCAGTGATTTACTTGAAACCAGAGATGCCCAAGCAGCCCTAGATTTATTGACGGGATTAGAAAAAGACTATCCGCTGTTAGCGCCCTACATCTTGCTAAGACAAGCCCAAGCACAAGACTTGTTAGGTGAACAAGGCAAAGCTTCCGATTTGCGCCAAAAAGTCCTGAAAGCATATCCTAAAGAAGCGGCGGCGGCGAAAGCATTATATTTAATTGGTCAACCAGAATCTCAAGATAGGGCGATCGCCCAATTTCCTTCCCATCCCCTCACCTGGGAAATTATTCGCCAGCGATTGCAAAAAAATCCCAATCAGCCCCAGTTAAAATTAATCTTGGCGAAATATGCCTACAATCAGGCAGGAATCGTGGGCATCTTAGATCAACTGGTGAAACAGCCCAACCTTAAACCCGTCGATTGGGAAACTATTGGCACAGCTTATTGGGAAAATACGCAATTTCGGAAAGCTGCGATCGCTTATACCAAAGCGCCCAAAACCGCCCAAACTCTATACAGGATAGGGCGTGGGTTACAAGTCGGTGGCCAAAGCCAAGAAAGAGAAAAAGCGATCGCCTCCTACAAGCAATTAGTCCAGCAATTCCCCAAAGCCGAAGAAACGGGAACCGCATTGTTACGTTTGGCAGATATGGCAAAAACTCGCCAAGATGCCATACCATATCTCAATCAAGTCATTGCCCAGTTCCCCGAACAAGCCCCCACCGCCCTCGCCACCAAAGCCAAAATTCTCGCAGGGCTGAACGATCAAAAATCGGCACAACAAGCCTGGGATTTACTGCTAGGCAAGTATGGTGAATCTGATGAAGCGGCAGAATATCGCTGGAAAATTGCCCTAGATAAAGCCAAAGCCAGAGATTACGTCACAGCTTGGGAATGGGCGCAACCAATTACCACCAATAACCCTAACAGCATTTTGGCTCCTAGAGCCGGTTTTTGGGTAGGAAAATGGGCAGTTAAACTCGGCAAGCAACAAGAAGCCAAAACAGCCTTTGAGTATGTAGTCAGCCAGTTTCCCCAGTCTTATTATGCCTGGCGATCGGCTAATATTTTAGGACTGAATGTCGGCAACTTTAACAATGTCCGCGACCTTAATCCGGAAGTTGTGTCACGCCTACGTCCCATTCCCACCGCCGGTTCTGACACCTTTAAAGAATTGTATTTATTAGGTCAAGACCGTGATGCTTGGTTGCAATGGGAAACAGAATTTCTTAACAAAAAACAGCCCTCAGTTGCTGAACAATTTACTGAAGGTTTGATGCGTTTAGCTAGGGGCGAAAATCTTTCAGGAATAGATATTATTTCTAAGTTGGAAGATAGAGAAACAGCCGCAGAAAAAGCACAATATCAAGCCTTAAGTAAACAAATCACTTACTGGCAAGCCCGCTATCCATTTCCTTATCTCAAAGAAATTGAAAAATGGTCTGGCGAACGTAAACTAAATCCCTTACTAGTTACAGGATTAATTCGCCAAGAATCACGATTTGAGCCGGAAATTAAATCAGTGGCTGGTGCTGTCGGGTTGATGCAAGTGCTACCCAGTACAGGTCAATGGATCGCCTCAAAAAATAATTTGGATGGAAAAAAATTTGATTTAACAGTTCCTAATGACAACATTAGTTTGGGTACATTGTATTTGGATTATACGCATCAACAGTATGGTAATAATTCATTGCTGGCTATAGCCAGTTACAATGCTGGCCCTGGAAATGTTTCTAAATGGCTACAAACTTTACCCAAAGAAGACCCCGATGAATTTGTCGAAGAAATTCCCTTTGATGAAACCAAAAATTACGTCCGTCAAGTTTTTGGTAATTATTGGAATTATCTACGACTTTATAACCCAGAAATTTCTGGACTAGTGGCAAAATACTCCAAGGAACATCCAAAATTGCCAACTCAGTGATTAAAAAAAATTACCGAAAAAGTTGCAAATTTATTCGGTAATTTTTTCGGTAAATGATATCATGTCCGGGTAATAAGTGATGATTCCGACAATCTGTGCAGAAACCTTAAAACCCTCTCCTATACACCATCTGCGGTCTTAATCACGAACAATATCGCAATCCTAAATGATATACAAACTGCTCTCTACCTTGTCTCCCTAATCTCCCTTGTCTACCTTGTCTCTTTTGTTCATTTCTCAAATAGGACTGCTATATATTATTTAGTATGAGGTTTTAACCGCACTATCGATAATACTTGATAACCCTCACCTTGAGGCAGACATTCACCATCGGCATCTAAAGGACAAGCAGCTTCAGTAACTTTTGGGCGAGTTCCTGGAACATATCTAGCTGTAATTTCTACTTGTTGATTATGTAATAATTGCAATGTTTTATGAGACACTTGATTTGATGGACGCAAGACTAATTTAGTTTTGTTTGATGTATTAGTAATCAGAAAGAATTCCTCGCCTAAATAAGCTCGAACCGACATCACAGGCGGAATTTCTTCGTAAATTAGTTTTCCTCTAAATCTAGAAATTTTCGATTGATTCACCACTCTATTTATTTGCTGGCTTGGGTTATCTTTTACTTGAACTTTCTGAGTATCTACAATTCTTGTTGTTTGACTTAAAACTAATATTAGTTGCAGTAAATCCATAAATTAATTTGTATTGATTAAGATAAAATAATTTTATTTCAGTAGTTTGGCTGTTACCGTGATTAAACTCACACAGTATTACCAGATATAAATATTACATTCAACACATATGTAATATCTAATATTGTGATTTTTTAACTCTAGGTGAACAATTACGAGTAATTTAGTATTGAACATGAATCAATCAAAAGGCTAGTGTATGAGGCTAAATTTTAGTCGCCGTCAATTTGTGGTATTTGGTTCAGTTACCTTTGCTACCAGCTTGCTACTGAAAGCTTGTAGTAACCAACCGCAGACACCCACAGCTATTAGTGGCGCGGAAGGATTTAAAATAGCGATCGCTCTCCCTGGAGTCATCACCGATAAAGCCTGGAATCAGTCTGGCTATGAAGGTGTAAACATAGTCAAACAAAAACTCGGTGCAGAAATCGCATATATAGAACAAGTCGCCCAAGCTGATCAAACAGAAGTCTTAACAGACTTTGCGCGTAAAGGTTACAATTTAGTTTTTGCCCACGGCGGACAATTTGATGCAGCAGTAGAACAAGTGGCGACACAATTTCCTAATACATTTTTTGTGGGTGTGAATGGAAATGTGAAAGGCGAAAATATTGCATCTTTACGCATAGATCACTTACAAGGTAGCTATTTGTGCGGCATTATTGCGGCTGCTATGACAAAATCTAATAAATTAGCTTACATTGCTGGGCAAGAATTTCAAGCCACCCAAGAAGAATTACGCGGCTTTGAATTAGGCGCAAAATCAGTTAAACCAAATATTCAAATTGTTTCCACATTTACAGGCGATTGGAATGATGTCGCCAAGGCAAAAGAAGCCACACTCGCCTTAATTTCTGCGGGTACAGATGTGATTTATCAATGGTTAGATAGCGCCTCACCCGCAGTTTTGCAAACAGCCAGTGATAAAGGTATTTACGCTTTTGGTAATACTAAAGACCAATTAGATGTTGCGCCCAAAGCAGTGTTAACTAGTGCAGTGAAAAGATTAGATTTAGCTATAGTATATTTAGCAGAGTTAGCCAAACAAAAACAATTAAAGGGGCAGATATATTCTATCGGGTTAGAAAGACCTGATATTTTAAATTTAGGCAACTTTAACGCTAGTGTTACTGAACAAGTTAAAAATAATGTCCTGAAAGTCAGACAAGACATTATTGATAAAAAACTTACCTTTGAAAATTGCAAAGCAGATGCTAAAGATACCCGTTGTGTGAAAAAAGAATCAGCATAAATAAATGACATATTTACGCTTAGAAAATATCACTAAATATTTTGGCTCATTTGTTGCTAATGATAACATTAGCTTGAGTGTAAATTCTGGTCAGATTCATGCAATCTTAGGTGAAAATGGTGCAGGTAAGACCACTTTAATGAAGATGATCAGTGGCTTATCTCAACCTGATACTGGGCAAATATATATACAAGAGAAACCAGTAAAAATTACCTCGCCTAATACTGCCACCAAACTAGGTATTGGCATGATTCACCAACATTTCATGCTTGTACCTCAGTTGACTGTTACCGAAAATATTATCTTAGGGTTGGAAAATAGCTGGCGTTTGAATTTACGACAAAAACATCAGGAAATCACGGCTTTATCTCAAGCTTATGGGTTAGAAGTTGACCCCACCGCCAAGGTTGAAAATTTACCAGTGGGAATACAACAGCGTGTTGAAATTCTCAAAGTTCTTTACCGCCAAGCCAAACTTTTAATTCTCGATGAACCAACCGCAGTCTTAACACCATCAGAAGTTGATTCATTAATTGTGATTTTACGGCAATTAGCTGCTGCTAGTAACACAATTATTTTTATCAGTCACAAATTAGAAGAGGTAATTAAACTCTGTGATACCGTCACAATATTACGCCGAGGAAGGGTAGTCGCCACAACCACTACTGAGGCTGTCACACCTCAAAAGTTAGCGGAATTAATGGTAGGTTATGAGGTTGATTTACAAGTTAATAAATCACCAGCTTTACCAGAAAAAGTAGTATTGAAGGTAGAAAATTTACAAGTTACGGATGATAGAAATATTCATGCTGTGGGTGATGTGTCCTTTGAACTACGCGCCGGGGAAATATTAGGAATTGCGGGTGTTGATGGTAATGGACAAAGAGAATTAGCAGATGCAATTACAGGGTTACGCAAAATTAAGCAAGGAAAGATTAAGTTAAAAAAGTATTCAACTATTGCTTATATCCCTGAAGATAGACAAAAAATAGGTTTGATATTGCAGTTTAGCATTGCCCAAAACTTAATTTTAAAAGCTTTCAAAAAATTACCCTTTTGTCGTAATTATCTATTACAACCAGCAGTCATCAAAAATCACGCCCAAGCTGCAATGCAAATATTCAATATCCGCGCTACAGGAGAAGATATTCAAGTTAGTCAACTTTCGGGAGGAAATCAGCAAAAAGTAATATTGGCGAGAGAATTGGCGGGGGAAGCTGATTTAATTGTCGCTATGCAACCTACACGAGGGTTAGATGTAGGGGCGACAGCTGCGGTACATTTGCAGTTGTTAGCAGAACGCGATCGCGGTGCGGCGATATTGTATATTTCTACTGAGTTAGAAGAAATCATGGCGATGAGCGATCGCATTGCCGTAATCTACAGAGGTAAGTTCGTCGCTATTTTAGACGTACAGACGGCAACAGTGGAAGAAATTGGTTTATTAATGGCTGGGGGAAAACTATAAAATAAAATGCCAAATCTTTACATAATTGGTGGTGCAAATGGTTCAGGAAAAACAACTGTTGCAATGAGTTTATTGCCGAATTTTTTAGACTGCTTTGAGTACGTAAATGCAGATTCTATTGCTGCTGGGCTATCTCCATTAAATCCTGATTCAATGGCTATAGAAGCAGGAAAATTAATGATTACCAGACTACAAACTATGTCTAATTCTGGCAGTGATTTTGCCTTTGAAACCACCTTAAGTGCGAGAACTTTTGTACCTTTTATCAATGAATGTAAAGCCAAAGGCTACATCGTAAACTTAATATACTTTTGGTTACGAAGCGTAGATTTAGCTATGGAACGTGTAGCACAAAGAGTTGCCAGTGGCGGACATTCAATTCCAGAAGAGGTGATACGTAGAAGGTATGAAAGGGGTAAGAAAAATCTCATTTCTTTATATTTACCGTTATGCGATCGCTGGATTATCTATGATAACTCTAGTAATGAGACTAAGCTAGTAGCTGAGTATCGTTATGGTGAAGAAGTTATGATTTATGAAAATGCAATTTTAACTCAAATCACAGGGTAGAAAAATGGTTAAACCAGAATTAGAACTTTTATCTAGCAAAATTGATGCCGGCGTAAAAGCTGCAATTGCATCCGCTATTGAACGACATCGCAAGCTTGGGCAATCAATTAGTATTATGCGAGATGAAAAAGTTATAACTTTAACTGCTGATCAAATTCCAGCAGTTCAGCATCAACAAAATAATTTAAATCAATAGGTAAATGTTATATAATAAGTAGGAGTAAGCTTTTTTAACTATATAAGAACTTTCAATGAGTAACCCTGTATCTTTTCAGACAGTCATTGAATATGTAGAATCTCTTTCAACGGAAGAGCAAGATTTACTACTAGAATTGATTGCTAAAAGACGCATTGAACAACGGCGTAAAGAAATTGCGTCCAATGCTATACAAACACTAGAAGCAATGAGAACAGGTGCAGCCAAGTATGGTAATCTTGATAATTTGCGGGCTGATTTGCTAAGTAAAATTTGCTGAGAAATAGTGATAACTCTAGCAAGTAAATGGACATTAATTGGTAAAGTATGTTAACGTGGCTTGATTTATTTCAGGTTGGACTACCATGCCACAAGATATTAGAGTCTGGGATATTTATACTACAGGGAACCTTAGCGAAATCAAAAAATCTAAGCTTGACTTTGAACAGCGTTTACAAGATTGGTTAGAGCAAGATATTTCTATTATTTCACCTAACTTATTGGTAATAGGTAAAGAGGTTCAAACAGATTATGGTGGATTTATAGACCTTTTATGCCTAGATCAAAAGGGAGATATTTTCATTATAGAATTAAAGCGCGGCAAAACTCCCAGAGAAGTTACGGCTCAAGCCTTAGATTATGCTTCTTGGGTAAAATATTTATCAAATGACCATATTACTAATATTGCTAATATAGGACTAGTATTTGATTTCTGAAAAAACTCCGTACATCTGAAGAGACATAAAATCAAAGGTAGTGTTTCGGATAAACCATTCAAACATCCACTTTAAATGAGAGAATGTTGGAATTAAAGCACA
>NZ_JACJSD010000059.1 GCF_014697615.1 Nostoc sp. FACHB-280
TACATCTTAACGCATATTACTGCAAGTTTTTTTACTCATTTTACCCCTTTTTCTTCCACTTTATTTCTGTTTTCTCCACCTGAAACTCTTGATGCTTCTATCTTTCGCCATTTTTCATCAAGCCCTAATTATTGGTTAGGCTTGCGTCTACATCTGCGGTTAATTATTCTTCTGTTTACCTTACTAGAGTAAGAAACGATATATAGCAATCCTATCTGAGTTGTGAACAATATTCTTTTTAACGAACCGCAAAGGACGCAAAGGACACAAAGAAAGAGAAGAAAGAGAATTTCACAAATGATTTAAGATTGCTATATTACGTTTATTTATAACTTTGACAAAAATTACGATACTACAGAAAAGTCTGTATACTGCCTCATCTGTGGTTCATGAAATGCCAGCACAATATCGTCTTTAGGAACTCCTGCACGAACTAAATCAGTTCCAATGCCTTCTTCAGTCCAATCTTCTTCAATCCAGAATCTGCCATCACGAATCCGAACATAGACAGTAATACCAGAAATGCGTTCTCCATTTTGCCAACCGAGATTCATCCAAATATAATTATTCTGTGATTCATCTACAATCAAAAATCTCTC
Organism: Nostoc sp. FACHB-280; assembly: GCF_014697615.1. GTDB lineage: Bacteria > Cyanobacteriota > Cyanobacteriia > Cyanobacteriales > Nostocaceae > Nostoc_B. The sequence goes on from NZ_JACJSD010000059.1 coordinate 600, forward strand.
TATATTTGAGTTGAAATGGCGGTTACTCAGTTCTACATACTCAGTTAAAATTCTCTTAATTAACTTAGGATACTCTGTTAATTTATCCATTGTTGAATCTCCTCTGTTTCTATAGCAATCCTAAATCATTTGTGAAATTCTCTTTCTTCTCTTTCTTTGTGTCCTTTGCGTCCTTTGCGGTTCGTTAAAAAGAATATTTTTCACAACTCAGATAGGATTGCTATATGTCTACGACAATAATTGGAAGTCTATGCTTATTGAGAATGAGTTGAATAATATCCTGGGAAAAGAAAGTTTTGTATACAACTTTGCTGATAGCAATATATAATTTACGGTCTGGTGCTGTTTCTTCTAGAAGATAACGGTAGATGTCATACTGACCAAGAGCTTCCTTTAAATCTTGTATTTTTGATGTACCAACAAAGCTTTTGACTTCCACAACCAGCTTTTATTCATCTCGTTGGGCTGCAATTGGACGTTCAGCACCCAGATCAGCATATAGTACAGTTTTTCGATACTGAATTATGTAAGGGTCATCTGTAATCACCCAGCCATCTTTTATCAGCGCATTTTTACAGAGTTAGGACTTACGCAATAACCCTCTCAAATCCTGTTGACTTCGTGTCCTTTGCGGTTCGTTTTTTCATGATTTTGCGTAAGTCCTGAGAGTTATGGATAATGTCTAACTTAGGCATATTTTTAATATAAGTCAGCCTCTCTATTTATCGGCGTAAAACTCTAAAATAGTGCAATTGACCATTCATAATTGATTCCTTGCTTTAAGTTGCAGATATCTTTCAACTAACTGGTCAGTAATTTGATTTGCTGGCGCATCGAGTACCAAAACACCTTTTTGTTTTAATTGAGCAAAGGCTACTTGGCGTTGTGCTAATAAATCTAAAGCCACAGCACGACTGTAAGCAGCTGTAACTTCTTGAGTAAATGTGTGCGCTAGATGATCAACTTGGGGATCTCGCAAAGTGACACAGAATGGTAGATATCTTGGTGCTAACCGGGAAAGTGCAGCTAATAATTCCGTAGAAGCAGTGACATCAACTAAATCGGTGATGACAACTACTAAAGCGCGGCGAGTTTGCCTTTGTACTACATTGGTAACAGCCCCTAAATAATCAGATTCGAGTAACACTGGTTGAATGGGAGTGAGATAATCAATTAACTTACCAAGATGAGATTGACCACGTTCTGGTGCAATCCATGTGTGCATTTGGCGGTCAAATACACCCACCCCGACGCGATCGCCCCGATGTAATCCAGCTAACGCTAATGATAAAGTAGCATTTAAACCCCAATCAAATCGCTGTAAGCCTTTGACTTGTGCTGTCATCAGCCGACCACGGTCTAATAAAATAATCAAGGTTTGTTCTTGTTCTGGTTCTAATACCCTCACCAAAGGCGGTGTATTCCCAGTAGTTCTCCTGGCGGTGGCTTTCCAATCAATAAAACGTAAATCATCACCAGTGTGATAGTTCCGCAGTTCTGCAAATTCTGTACCGATACCCATACGGCGAGATTGGCGAATGGAACCTGATGATTGTAAGGTGAGGCGAATAGAGAGCGATCGCAACCCAATTAAATCAGGATAAACTTTGACTGAAACATTTTGCGGTATTTGCCAATTATGCCAAGCTAACCCCCAAGTTCCCAACTGTCGCACTTGAATATTTCCCCAAGGAAATTCGCCGCGTTGTCTGGGATGGACAGTATAAGTTAATTCTTGGGTAGTGTTAGCGGGAATAGTGGCGCTGAGTGTTGGGGTAGATACGCCAAATTCTGGGGGATAGTAATCACGAATTTGAATAATTGCGTCAGTGTTTGCGGCTGTTACCGTCAACATTACCGGATTATCTCGCCCAATTGATAAGCGTTGCGGTAAGTCGCGCTTGATTTGCACTCGTAATGAACGGACTCGTAACCCATCCACCATCATCAATATCAGAATAATGGCATCAAATAATAAAGTGATGGCGATGCTAACGGGAATGGTGAGGAATAAGGATAGGATGGGTGCGATCGCAATTCCCGATATCAAGAATAAATAAAGTCGTTGAGAAGGAATCATTTTTTATTTAATTTTTTTGCTAATTTTTGGAAGTATTTTTAGAAATCTAAACCCAACTTTCCCAAGGAATTTCTCTTACTTGTTGCATTCGCTCAAAGTCACTATCACATGAAACAATTATCAATGAATGGCGTAAGGCTGTCGCAGCTATCCAGAGGTCATTTTCACTAATTCCGATAGTATTTAATTGAGTTGTGCTACGTTTAGTTTTTTCTTTGGGGCCAAAATGTTTGATTAATTCAGATTTAAAGTCACCGTAAATTTCTGTAGTTTCTTTATCAATTCCATATAAGTTAATTCGCTGCAAAAACGAATTTATTTTGATTAAGTTAGCAGCTTTCTGTTGGGAATTTTGTGCCATAAAGCGTAACTCTCCTGCAACAATGACACTAGTAGACAGTTGTATTTGACCGAGCGATCGCAGGTGATTGGCAACACTAGGTACACCCTCCATTAAAAAGGAACAATGATTGGTATCAAGAAGATACATGATTACAATTCAATTTGCATCCGGTTTTCATGAACTAATTGCAGACATTCTCGGATGTCTGAACCTTCCCAACTCCCAACAAATTCTAATAAATCTTCGGCAGTAGAATTAGTAAAATTATTTTCTGCCGTAAGTAGTTGAGAATCTTGGTTATTTACTGATATATTTTCTGGCTGGTGTTTAAACTGCAAAAACTGAATAAAATCTAAAATTTCCTGTAATAAAGATTCAGGTAATCTTTCTATTTCTTGGTTAATTTGTTCTTTAATTGTCATTTTTACCTCGATTGTTTATCCAATTGTAAGCTATTAATTGTCTTATCAATTTTCAGTATTCACCTTTTATCTTGGTACTTGAACTTGATTGATTACCGACGCGATAATTGCATCAATTTGTAACCCATCTAGCATAGCTTCTGGTTTAAGAAGTAAGCGATGACGTAACAAAGGTGAAGCTACAGCTTTCACATCATCTGGCGTGACAAAATCGCGTCCGGCTAACCAGGAGGCGGCTTGGGATGTTTGCAACCAAGCACCAGCCGCACGCGGTGATGCACCCAAAGCTAAATCAGGAAATTGACGCGAGGCTCTCACTAAAGCTAAAAGATAATCGATAATTTTTTCAGATATTTGTACTTGTTTAACTTCTTGGCGTGCTTGTAAAATATCTGCTACGGTTGCGACAGGGTTTAAACTAGAAATATCTATACGTCGCGCTGCAAAACCGGCTTGACGATTGAGTAACATTTGCTTTTCTGCGGCTTGGTCGGGATAATCTACTAAGAGTTTGAATAAAAACCTGTCTAACTGCGCTTCTGGTAAAGGATAAGTCCCTTCAAATTCCAAGGGGTTTTGTGTCGCAATTACCCAAAATAAATCCGGTAAAGGTAAACTTTCACCATCCAAAGTAACTTGCATTTCTTCCATTGCTTCTAACAGCGCCGCTTGGGTTTTAGGAGGAGTGCGGTTAATTTCATCTGCTAGTAACACTTCGGTAAAGACTGGCCCTTTCTTTAAGGTGAAACTACGACTATTTAAATCAAAAATATTTGTCCCTGTAATATCGGAAGGTAAAACATCTGGTGTGAGTTGAATGCGGCGAAAATCACCTTGAATTAACTGCGCTAACACTTTGACTAAAAGTGTTTTACCTGTTCCGGGTACACCTTCTAAAATTACGTGTCCACCTCCTAACAATGCTATTAGCAACTGCTGGATGAGGCTTGATTGTCCGACGATGATTTGATTTAGTTTTTGTTCTAGAGTAATTAAGACAGAATGGTTTTGGCTCATAATTTTTAAGAATAGATTATTATGACAATTATCTACTGAGTTTTAATTGTTAGGCTTGTCACTTAACCATACAATACGGCAATTTAGGCAAAGTACGCGGATTTGATAGTATTTTGCCTGGCGCAGAGGAACCAGTGCGTTGTGCGAGTTACTCGCGTTGTAGCAACTGACGTTAAGCAAATAATGAGAGTTTGAAAGATTAGATTTTAATTTTCATCCTCGATATTCAGCAATACCTATTTTGGGATTTCCTTTAGGGTTTGCCATTTAGCCAACCAGCTTAACAGTTCTCGTTCACTTATGCGTTGTTTGCGGGTAGATAATTTTAATACTGCGTCGAGTTCGGCGGGACTTTTACCAGTTTTTTCTTGCCAAATTTGTAATAATGCTTGGCGTTCTAGAAGTATTGTGCCTAATCCTAAAGATTTTTGTAGTTGTATTTGTTCTTCTTTACCTAACATATTGACAACAAAATCTGTAGATTCGGCTTTTTCTAATACTCCCGCTAGTGCTTGGATATATGCTTGGCTGTTATCTATAACTGGAGTTTCTAAGGCTATTGGTTTACCAAAGCGTTGATTTTTCGCCCAAATTAAAACTAATAGTAAAACTCCTGCTTGAACCAGTGCAGGGAATAGTGGTGTTTTGGCAAAGTATTTGAATAAGCTGCCTTCACCTTCACTTTCTTTAATATCAGCATCTTTGTAACCGTGAATATATTCGTCTACAAATAATTTTTGACCTTTTTGGTTAACTAAACTAGCTAGATATTGAAAGTTACTTAAATTATCTTGGTAGGCATTAGCCGCTAAATAGGGAGTAGCTGAGTAAATTACTTTACCTTTATCAGATTTTTCTTCCCAAACAACAGCACCAAAGCGATCGCCTAAAGATATACTTGGTTTTTCTACTTTGATATTACGTCGTTTTGTGGCAATTTTAATATCCCCAACATCTGATTTTTGCAGAGAGTTAAATTTGGCTTGGGTTACAGGTGTTTTTACACCTAAAATTACTAAATTATTGCCTTTTGCTAACCATTCCTGTTCATCAAATAATAAATCCTCTTCTCTAAGAGGACTCATAACTCGCAGTAGGGTAACTGGTGTTTTTTCTGGTTGAAAATCTTCTAAAGGCTTTTGCCAACGCTGGATAGTAATACCCTGCTGCTGCATATAAGCATACCAAGCACCATAGCCATCGGGAGACCGACTATAAGTCGAGCCACTGTAAATTTTTGTATTAGGAGCAGCAAAGACGCTGAGTATAATAATGACAGCAAGTGCGATCGCTCCTATCCAAGCAACACGATTTGATTTTTTCATACATTAACTGCTGAGTGCTGAGTTGTGTTGTTGATTAATAATTTCTTGATAGGCTTGCTGGCATTGTTGATAATTTTCTGGCAATATCTCAGCATTACCGAAACATAATTGTTCGTGGGTAGTAATCAGAGTTTCGTAAGGTTGAACTGGGGTGACAGTTGAACGTAAAACCTGCAAATATTCGCCATCGGTGCGGCTAAATTTATGGGGAATGAGTTTAGTATCATGTAAGTGTTGTAAGATTGCCAAGTACAGACAACGGCAAGCTTCACGATAATTACCTTGGCGGTAAAGTGCTTGCGATCGCTCTAGCCATAATGCTACGGATAAATCATGATCGCCATTTTTATCCCCAACATTCGCATTATTATTACCCATAGATAACCAAGCATAGATATATGGACTGAATTCTTGCCATAAACGCCAAAGCACGAAAGCCAAAAATAACGCAAGTATCAGCCAAAATAACAAAACTAGCAAATGACTCAACCAAGGACTAATTTTCCAGTCTGGTGATAAGTTTGGTAAAGAATTCTGAAAGCGGTCAAATTGGTATTCTATCGATTCTCCAATTTGTTGCTGGAATTGAGACAATTGCCAACCCCAGCTAGTTTTTTCAAAGCCATCAGTAGACATAAATAACTAGTAACTTTTGTTGCTCTTTTGTAGCATTATCCAGCCAACTAATACAAGCAACGCACCAAATACAAGAAATCCCAAATCCCAAGCTAACTGATTTGTCCCTGGTTTCACATGATGGATACCGAGAATTTGATGGTCAATTATGCCTTCAATTACATCAAATAATCCTGCACCGATTAGTATAGAGCCAAAAAAGGTGGATGATGACCAATCAACATCATTACGCTTGCCAGCACGCCATAACAAGATAATTCCTGTTACAGTCAACACAAAGTCTAAGACATGAAATAATCCATCCCAGACCATATTTAAATCTATATTTGAGTCGTTAGTCAAAGGCTTAACACTACTAAGCATGTGATGCCATTGCAGAATTTGATGCAAGAAAATTCCGTCAATAAAGCCACTTAAACCCAGTCCTAAAATAATTCCCGCAACAATCAGTGGTTGCTGTTGATACAGAAGTTCACTTTTACTCACAATTATTAACCTTATATAGAAGTTGCGTTATTACAATAAATTTTTATCTCAGGGATATCTTCTATCTTTTGGTATTACCTGAGTTTTCAGATTTTCTATTACTTCTAAACAAGATACCCGACTTCTTAAAGAAGTCGGGTATCTGAACCTCACGATATATTAAGTAAATATTAAATATTCAAATGTATATTTGATTTGTAAAATATACGTCATGGCTTGACAAAACTCATCAATTATTAAGATATAAAATCCACCAATTACCAAATATGAAACTTCTATCGCCAGGATGCAGTATAGTTTTACAAGTATTAGCCACAGTTACTTTTGCAACTCCGGTATTTGCCGAAATTGTCAATATTAACTTATTGCAACTCAATGATGTCTACGAAATTACGCCAGTGGAGGGGGGAACTCGCGGTGGTTTGGCGCGTGTCGCTACTGTCAGAAAACAACTGCGCCAAGTAAACCCACGCACCTATACAATTTTGGCTGGAGATTTTTTAAGTCCTTCGGCTTTGGGAACTGCCAAAATTAACAGTACACCTTTAGCTGGACAGCAGATGGTAGCTGTACTCAATGCTTTAGGTTTGGACTATGCAACCTTTGGTAATCATGAATTTGACCTACCAGAAAATTTATTTTATCAACGATTGCAAGAATCGCGGTTTCGGTGGTTTTCTGGCAATGTATCAGATAGTAAAGGTCAACCTTTCAAAAATGTACCCAGGTCGATAGTATTTAATGTGAAAGGCGATCGCGGTGCTGTTGTCAGAGTTGGGTTAATTGGTCTCACCATCGATAGTAATAAAGCAAATTACGTCAGTTACACAGACCCCTTAACGGTAGCCAAACAGCAGGTAGCAGCACTGAAAGGAAAAGTGGATATTTTGGTAGCTGTGACTCATTTACCCATAGAGAGCGATCGCATACTTGCAGAAACAATACCAGAAATTGACCTCATCCTCGGCGGTCACGAGCATGAAAATATTCAACAATGGCGGGGACGAGATTTTACACCCATTTTTAAAGCTGATGCCAATGCACGTACAATTTACATTCATCAACTACGCTACGACACCACAAAGCGCAACCTACAAATTAACTCTCGTTTAATGCCAATTACCGATAAAATCCCCGAAGAACCAAAAACAGCACAGGTAGTTAAACAATGGCTAGACAAAGGTTTTGCAGCATTTCGCGCCAATGGTTTTGAACCTAATCAAGAAGTAGCTAAAATCTCGCATCCTTTAGATGGTTTAGAATCAAGTGTTCGCAACAAATCTACAGAACTTACCAAGTTAATTGCTGAAGCAATGTTGCAAGAAGTCCCAAATGCAGATTTAGCTATCTTTAATGGCGGCTCAATTCGCGTTGATGATGTCATTCCGCCAGGATCAATTACTCAATATGATGTCATTCGCATCTTGCCTTTTGGTGGTAAAGTTGTAGCTGTAGAAATGAAGGGCGAATTATTAAAAAAAGTCCTCAAAAAAGGTCAAGAAAATAAAGGTACTGGTGGTTATCTCCAAACAGCACAAGTTACTCAAGAATCTAATCCAGAAAATTGGTTGATCAATGGTCAGCCTCTTGATACAGAAAAATTTTATAAAGTTGCTATTAGTGATTTCTTAATTAGCGGCAAAGAACGAGGATTAGATTTTTTAAATCTTCAACAGCCAGACATTAAGCTAATTTCTGAAAAACGTGATATTCGTTTTGTCGTCATTGACCAATTAAAAAAACAAGCAAATGCTCTAACTCATTGACTAATCATCGCAAATCGGAAGAAGTACGTAATTAGCTTGTAAAGGTAGAAAAAATTATTTATAAAACACATCTTGAATCCTTTCGACTACGCTCAAGACAAGTCGCTCAATGCTCGGTAGCCTTACTAAAATAGGTTTGAGCGCAGTCACAGTATCCACACTTGTTAATCTCAAGTTAGGTTTAATTTATTCCTTCTACTAATAGTATTTCATTATTTATACTGAACCCAGCCAGAATTTTATAAAGTAATTACTCAAACATACTGTTCTTTATAGATATTAATAAAGATTAAAATCTAAACAAGTTGAGTTAAATACTATTTAGATATTGAAGTTACCAATATGTCTATTTCACCAGCTTTAGTAATATTTACTTTCTGGCTGATAACTGCTTTTATATTTGCCAATCTCTATAATAAACTAATTAAAAGTAAAAATCAGGTTGATTACGCCTTCTCTACAATTGATGTATTGTTACAAAAAAGATGGGATTTAATACCTAATCTTGTAGCAGTTGCCGAAAAATATATGCAATTTGAGCAGAAAACTTTAACAGAAATTGTCAGACTCAGAACTAAAGTAATCTCAGAACGTGTAAGTGATAGTACAAGAGTTACAATAGAAGACCAAATATCGAGAAATTTAGATCATCTGATAGTTGCAGTCGAAGCATATCCCGAACTCAAAACCAACGAGCATTTTATTCAGTTACAGTATTCACTAACTGAAATCGAGGAACAAATTTCCGCCGCCAGAAGATTCTATAACAGTGCTGTCACTGAATATAACAATACCGTTGAAATGTTTCCTACAAATTTGTTTGCATCTTGGATGAATTATCAGTTAAAGGTACAATTCCAAATTTCATCTCAAGATAAACAAAGTGTAAATGTAAGAAATCTATTTAGCTGATATCTTAGACAATTTCTAATAACTAAAATTCCATGCCAACTGATTTAAAATTGTTCCAGTCAGGATTGGAAGCCTTGAAGCAAAAGCGTTATGCAGAAGCAGTCAGTTTCTTGGAAAGCTTTTGTCAAATCTATGAAACAATTCCTGAGATTGAATGTCAGGAACTTTTTGAAGCACAAGCAGCATTAGTGAAAGCATATCACTTTACTGGACAACACCAAGAAGCGCGGTTGTGCTGTCAAAAGTTAGCAGAAAGTAATCATCCACAAATTCAGACTTGGGCGCAGCAAATTCTTCAATCTTTACCTACGGAATCTTCAGTAACAACTCCCATAGTTCTAAATCAAATACTCCTCACAGCCGAACAAGCCGCCAAATTACTAGCCACAGGAAGTAAAGCACTCAGATTTCGCCACTATGCTGAAGCTGTTCAGGCTTTAGAGGAGTTCTGTCAAGGAACTGATGCAGGATTCAAGGATTATTATCAAGGGCAGATGTGGCTAGTTAAAGCTTATAAGGGAAATGGACAATTAGAAGATGCGATCGCACTTTGCCAAAAACTCACTAATATTGATCAAGAAGTAACCCAAATCTGGGCTAGACAATTTCTTCCGACGTTATTACCATCAACTTCTCAGTTACAGTCTCAAACCGTACAGCCAGCAGAAAAAGCTGCTCCTGTCAAAATGACAATGAGAAGTTTATCTGAATTTAAAATCTTTTGTCAAAATAATTTATTAGAAGATTTAAAAGAATTTGAATCGGTTAGGAAACAAACAATCATCTCAGTTTCCTTGGTCAGTACCGTTATATTTATCATATTTTGTTTATTAGTCAAATCCTTTCCTTTAGAATATATTATTTTTTGCATTGTTCAAAAAGTTACCTTACCATACTTCCTCATCTTTTTATTTTTATTTGGCTTCTTGGCTTGTTTATGGGGATGGATTGCTTTTTATACTTCTGCAATAGAAACTTACACTCATGGATTTAAAACCAAAATCATTCAAAAGATTTTTGATTTTATTAACACTAATAAAACTTTGAATTATGCTAGTTACGCCTCAGAAGATGACAATCAGTACACTCTGTCTGCTTTCATTCATAGCCAGATTTTTCAGCCCTTAATAAAGCCAAATAAAATCCAGCAACAAGAATGTATCTTCGGCACAGTTAATGAAACGCCTATCTTCTTTTCAGAAATTTGTACAGAAGTAGAATTAAAACATCGTTGGATTAAATATCTCACTTTTTCCCAACATTTAAAGATGTTAAGTTCAATGATGATACCTCCTGTTGTCATCAGAATGGTTTTTGGATTTCTACTACCGCTATACTCTATATTATTAGTAACAAAGTTAATTAAAAGTATTCCTTATATAATACTAAGGATATTAAGAGGGCAACAAATCAATTATCGACATTTTGAAGAAGAAATTTTGCGAAACGAAGTTTCTCGAAGAACCGTATTTAAAGGACTGTTTTTTCAAGCCAACTTTAATAAAAAAATTAGCGGCAAGACTATAGTTTTACCAAACTTCGCAAATACCAATCTTAACGCCTTAAATAATAGAAACGAACAACAAATTAAACTAGAAGACCTGGAATTTAGTAAATTTTTCACAGTCTACGGAGATGACCAAGTAGAAGCCAGATATATTTTATCTCCAAATTTAATGACCAAGCTAGTTCAATTTAGAAAAAGAGCCAAAAAGAATATTTATGTATCATTTGTCCAAAATATGATTTACATAGCGATTGAATATGCAGATGATATTTTTGAGCCTAAACTTTTCAAAAAAATGTTAAGCCTTACCCCAATGCGAGAATATTTTGAAACTATAAATCTCATGTTGGATATTGTGGAAGACTTGAATCTCAACCGACATATTTGGGGGAAAAATTAAGAGTAATTAAGCAATAAAACTCTTTCATCCTTAAACTCTATCCCAACAGATATAGCAGTCCTAGCTTATCTTGGCGCTCTACCCTGCGGGAAGCCGCTTGCGCGTCTAAGGCGACTTGGCGGTTCGATATTTTTCACAATTCAAATAAGATTACTATAATACTTATGCTTCATTTCTACATAGCCTAATTCGCAAGAGGAATATTTTCTCTGGTGAAATATACCTCTGTTTGAGTACCAAGAGTATCAAGCTGATTACTACCTGTATTGACAATCACAGTCGATGCCGTAATTTTGGGGAACGGGTATAAATGAGAAAGATAAATTTTGTCATTAATAACTATCTTTCCTAAAGAAATGCGAGTCAGCTTATTTATTGACTCAACTTCAGCATCTCCATTGCGATAACACAATCTGCCAAAAGCTAAAGCCGTTGTTTGTGCAGGAACTTCCAGCAAATAAAAGTAGTCAGGACGTAACCGCTCTTTCCAACTATCATCACCGCCTTTACCTATGTATTGAATCGATGATGAATCTATTTTTGTCCATGTTTTTGGAGAAAGCCCTTTAGGAAAAATAATGACTTTAATTTCTCTTTTACCATCAAGAGAAACTTTTCTAGTAAATGTGCCGCTATGCCAATAAATTCCTAATTCATCATAATCATTAACTTTGACTTCTGTGAGAGGTTTAGCATTACGGCAAACCTGAGCGCGTCGATTATCTGGCGCTTGCAATTTAACCCACAGAGTTAGACAAAGCACAACTAAAAAAATGGGGACAAAAATCTTTAAAAATCGAGTCAATTTCATCGAGATGATTAGCGTAGGGATGATTGACTCTGTTATAGCCAATCATCCATTTGGGTTGTTGACTGCGGAGAGTTAACGGTCTAACAATTTTTGATTTTCAATTTGGATGCTAAAATACTAAAAATCGATAGTTTTATAGTACTTTACTAAAATATATTGCCTGTCTGTAATTTTCTATGTCTGAAAAATATCGCTTTGAAACTTTGCAAGTCCACGCGGGACAAGAACCAGCAGTAGGAAGTAATGCCCGTGCTGTACCGATTTATCAAACAACTTCTTACGTCTTTAATGATGCCGATCATGGGGCGCGGTTGTTTGCTCTGCAAGAGTTTGGCAACATTTACACGCGGATCATGAATCCGACGACAGATGTGTTTGAAAAGCGCATTGCAGCCTTAGAGGGAGGTGTAGCAGCATTAGCCACCTCTAGTGGTCAGGCGGCTCAGTTTTTGGCTATCAGCACGATCGCTCAAGCCGGAGATAATATTGTTTCCACCAGTTTTTTATATGGGGGAACCTATAACCAGTTTAAAGTTTCTTTACCACGTTTGGGAATAAATGTCAAATTTGTCGAAGGCGATGATGTAGAGAATTTTCGTCAGGCGATCGACGATCGCACAAAAGCATTATATGTGGAAACTATTGGCAATCCCCAATTCAATATTCCCGACTTTGCAGCATTAGCCCATATTGCCCATGAACATGGTATTCCCCTGATTGTTGATAATACCTTTGGGGCTGGTGGCTATTTAGCTCGACCCATTGAACATGGTGCAGATATTGTAGTTGAATCTGCAACTAAGTGGATTGGTGGTCACGGTACTTCTATTGGTGGTGTAATTGTCGATTCTGGGAAATTTGACTGGGGTAATGGCAGATTTCCTATATTTACTGAACCATCACCTGGTTATCATGGGCTGAATTTTCAAGAAGTATTTGGTGTAGGTAGTCCCTTTGGTAACATTGCCTTTATTATTCGCGCCAGAGTAGAAGGCTTAAGAGATTTCGGCCCCTCGTTAAGTCCATTTAACGCATTTTTATTATTGCAAGGATTAGAAACACTTTCTTTGCGTGTAGACCGCCACGTTTCCAACGCTTTAGAATTAGCCCAGTGGCTAGAACAACAACCCCAAGTAGCATGGGTAAATTATCCCGGACTTCCTCATCACCCCTATCATGAGCGAGCCAAAAAATATTTGAAACATGGATTTGGTGGCGTATTAAATTTTGGCATCAAAGGCGGACTAGAAGCAGGTAAAACCTTTATTAATCATGTCAAATTAGCAAGTCACTTAGCGAACGTGGGTGATGCTAAAACCCTTGTCATACATCCTGCTTCCACCACTCATCAACAGTTAAGTGATACAGAACAAGTTTCTGCTGGTGTGACACCTGATTTAGTGCGTGTCTCTGTGGGAATTGAACACATTGATGATATTAAAGAAGATTTTGAGCAAGCATTTCAAAAGATTGGTCAATAGTCAATATTAAGAAGTAAAAAGTCAAAAGTCAAAAGTCAAAAAATAATCCCCATAAATAAATTTAGGGGATTTAATAAGGAAGTATTATTTCTCGCTCTATGGGTATCGAAATAAATGTTCCTATTTCGTTCCATAAATGAATTTAGCGCGAAGTCACAGCGCAGGAAACCAGCGACCTGAACTTCGAGTATAGAGGAAGGAGCTTGTGACCCTTATTCTTTTTCTTTCTTTTGCCTTTTAACTTTTTACTTTTGCCTTGTTTGGTCATTGGTCAACAACCCCTCTGCAACAACTTCCCACCTAGTTAGTATTAGATGAATTATCAGGACTTCATTTCACCACAAACGGAGTATTATCATTTACCAGTGCCATTTGAGTTAGAAGGAGGCGGGGTTTTAACTGGGGTTCAGGTTGCTTATCGGACTTGGGGAAAGTTAAACTCAGCAGGTGATAATGGAGTACTGATTTGTCATGCTTTAACTGGTTCGGCTGATGCTGACGAATGGTGGGAAGGTTTGTTAGGTGCAAACAAAGCACTAGATAGCGATCGCGATTTTATTATATGTAGTAATATTTTGGGCAGTTGCTACGGTACAACAGGAGCAACTAGCATCAATCCCCAAACCGGAATTCCTTACGGTGCATCATTTCCAGCAATTACGATTCGGGATATGGTGCGCTTACAAGCTGTATTAATTCAACATTTGGGAATTACATCTTTACAGCTAGTCATTGGTGGCTCACTAGGTGGAATGCAGGTACTAGAGTGGGCGTTATTATATCCAGAAATTGTACAAGCGATCGCACCCATAGCTACTGCTGGTAGACATTCAGCTTGGTGTATTGGTTTAAGTGAAGCCCAAAGACAGGCTATTTATGCTGATCCTAATTGGCAAGGGGGTAACTACACACAAGAACAACCACCCAGCCAAGGACTAGCAGTAGCAAGGATGATGGCGATGAGTGCTTATCGTTCTTGGCAAAGCTTTACAGAACGTTTTGGACGACAATATGATGATGTGGCTGATCAATTTGCGATCGCTAGTTATCTACAACATCATGGACAAAAACTAGTGCAGAGATTTGATGCTAATACTTACATCACTCTCACCCAAGCAATGGATAGTCATGATATTGCTCAAGGTCGAGACTATAAATCTGTTTTGCAAAGCATTAAACAACCTGCTTTAGTTGTGGCTATTGATTCTGACATTCTCTATCCACCAATAGAACAACAAGAACTCGCAGATTTAATCCCTAATGCTCAACTAGGGTGGTTGCAATCTAGTTATGGTCACGATGCTTTTTTAATTGATACAGCCGTTTTAAATGAGCTATTGATTAACTTTCGGCAATCTTTAAGTTTAAAAACCTTCTCTGATAAGCTAATCGGCACATCATAAATTTACAACTTTGCTAAAATTTCTGGTAATAATTGACCAGGCACTTTTGATAAAGCCAAATTTTGTCCTTGAATGCCTAATTCGTTGTGGAAGGCGCGGATTGTTTTAACTACATAAGCAAAGGTGGTTTGATAAGCTTCTGGTTGTTTGCTTAATCCGTTTAAGGCTTGTAAATGGTGATCTAATGCTATTTCTAAATGGTGCGATCGCGTGGGTTTATCGCCATTAAAATAACTATCTGTAACTAACTGATAATGGGCTAATCCTAAATTATTATGAGCAGCAAACAAATCAAAGCTTAATGGTATCCCATTCAAAGAATGCGCCAATGCAATGGCTTCTTCGTAAGCAATAATTGATAATTTGAGTAACTTTTGCTTGCTTTCTTTTGTGGTTTGCGGCAAGTTTGCAAGATGCCAATAAGCTGTGGCTAAATTATTTTGGGTGGCGGCGCAAGCACTGGGAACATTGGCGGCGGTGCGATATTTTAAAGCTTCGCAGTAAACATCAATAGCTTGCTGAAGATTGTCGGCGGGTTGTTCATATTGGGCTAAATTCCAAAAGGCAGTGCCGATATTATTTTGAATCATGCCGTATTTGAGTGGTTCTTGTTCGGCATTATAATGAGCGAGTGCTTGGTTATAAGCGGCGATCGCTTTTTTCAGATGCACCACTGGTTGATTATATTGCCCCAAATGCCAGTAAGCTGTACCTAAATTATTTTGGCAAGCCGCATATTTCAAGCTATCCATTTCAATAGTGCGGTAAGCCAAGGCTTCTGTATAAGCTAAAACCGCCTGTTGCCAGTTTTCCGCAGGGTGAGAAAATCTCGCTAAATCACCGTAAGCTGTTCCCAAATTATTCTGCACCCGCGCATAAGTTTCTGGGTGAGTCTGCGGTGAAATCATCTTCAACGCCAACTGATAAAATTCAATTCCCTTTTCAATGTAATTTTGTCCCGCCTCAACATTGGGTGGTGTGCGGTACAACATCCAATACAATGTACCTAAATCATTGAGAATATCAGGTAATTGTGGTGATTGTTCATCGTAGGCGATCGCTTCTTGATAAGCTAAAATTGCCACCATCAAGTTTTCTAGGGTGGAATTGCCTTGTTCAATTCGCAGGCGATATAAGTTACCCAACTGATGATAAGCGGCTGCCAACTCTTCTTTTGCAGCTTGCTTGATGTGTAATTCTTCAATGGCTAATAAAATTTGTTGCGGCTGCCAATTATCCTCTTCTTCTTGATTAACCTTGGCATTAATCGTGGCTAAGACTAACTCTGTTAACTCCTGACTAATATGTGATAAGGAAGACAGAGAGATATTAGTAGTTTCTTCAACTTTAACAGCCGATTGTGACTCATGCTTAATAAATCCCGGCGGTGGTGGCGGAATTTCTAGAACCCTACTAATCTGCTTTGCTGGTGTTTCTGTGGGAACCGTACCATAACCATTTTTGCCAAATTTGGGTTCTGGGGGCGGTGGGGCTTTGGGTGGAGTATCAATTGTTGATTCGTTGACACTAGTCCCTTCTAAATTTCCAAAATCCAAATTTTTGGAATTAGAAACACGTTCGGGATAATTGACATTACGCTTTGCAGGTGAAGGTTCTCCCGCAAAGGTAAATATTCCCGTACGCCAACGCCAAAACTGGGGTGCAGACTGCTGAATAGCTGATAACCAAGGACGCGATACCCACAACAGCACCGTCGATTCGAGAAACCCGCTAGATTCTTGGCTAGAAAAAGCTTCGTCACAAAGGCGCAGATAATGTAAAAATAACCGTTGAACGGCTACGGGCTGCTTAGTTAGCTGTTCTACGCCAACAATTTGAAATGTCGGTACTGGCAAAGGCCTGCCAGGGTGATCTTGTGATGCACCAACAATTGGCGGCGGATAATTAGCCAGCCATTGATTTATTTGGGCTACAGGATTAGGCTCATTTAAATTTAACCGCAAAGTTACTAATCGCGGATAAGCCGGAGTGCTGCTACTTTCCTGTCCATCTTGGGGTTGATATAAAACTTGCCCCACTGGATAAGCCAAAGTGGAGTGTAATCTCGCTGCTACTTGATTTCGCAGTTGTAAATCGTCACATACGGCTAAAAAAAGTTGTCTTCTTAAGCCCAAACTCAGGGCAAGTTTCAAACGGTGATATACTTGCCGATTCCAAGCAAAATTATCGTGGTGTGCTGAATCATTCACGCTCATGGTGGCTCAACAGCCAAAAAACATTGTACATCACCGGATCAAAGGTGCAATTAGGTTGATCTAGTCCGGGGTAATCTTCCCACAGCCCTAGATGACCACGCAAGTGGCTTACCTAGTTGCGATTCTTCTTAACTGAACGTTATTTAACTATGACGGCAATTGTCAAGCACAAACTTAAAATTTCATGCTTTGACGCATCAATATTCTGACTTGAGACTGTTGACATGACAAAGAAAAAACAGGTTCCCTGACAATGAAAACCTGCAACACCACCAAAAATTAAATTTTTTTCCCAAAAACAGTGTTAATTAACTGAGAGTAGAAACCGAAAAGGCAACAAAAATTAAGCCGCCGACTAAAACTGTCGCGGCGACACCAAGGATAATGTAGTTACGCTTCTGCTCTGCTGTTGGCGGTTCTGCTCGATAAACCTTTGGCTCTTGGGCAAAATTGTTAAGACGACCACCTTCTTCATTCGTGTAGGGCATGAAGTAATTCCTTAAATTCTGAACATTATTATTTAATGTTACAAATACTTATCTGTTCTGCTCTCACTCTCAGAGACAATTTGTTACATTTTCAGGAATTACTCACGAAGATTGTTGGTTAGAACTGGGTTTAAGGGTTTCTTGGCTTTTCTTAATCTAAAATCCAGAATTTAAAATCTAAAATTATTCTGCTTCCTCCTAAAATCACTCAGTTTTTTGTTGTAAGAGCGATCGCCAATCAGTAATTGCGGACTCTGCCCATAGCCAATTGTTACTTAATTTATTTACTTGAAAGTTTACAGGGTCTTGGGAAATTACCAGTTGACGCAGCTTAATCGCTTCTTTCATATATTGCTCTTGTTTGGAAGCTGGTTGAGTACGTGCTGATTTATACAGCCCCAACGCTAAACCTGCGTAGGATGTCAAAGCATCTTGGGGAACTGGAGCATTCTGTACAGAGAGTGAGGCATTATAGGCAGATTTCTGCTGATTTAAAGCTAAATTCAGACCCTTAAACCAAGCATCATTAGCTCTGGTAACATTGCCTTCTGCATAATAAGCAAATCCCACAGCATTGTTATATAAAACTGAATTGGGTTCAGCTTTGACAGCCGTTTCCCAAAAACGGCGGGCATCATCAATGGTATATTTTCTATCTCCCGTTTGAATTAACTGCCAAGCTAGTCTGCCTTTAAAAAAGTTGAGTGCAGCATCATTCTCTTGTTTCGTCGGCACAACATTTAAGGCAGTTTGGGCAGATTGCAGTGCGTTACGATTTAATAATTCTTCCACAGCCACCAACCCAGCCGACAAGTCTCCTTGGCTTAATTTTTCGGTGGCGCTAGTTGCAATCACGCCTGTGGGACTGGTTTGGAGGTTGATTTTAGAATTAATTTCGTTAGATAAAGATTGCTGAACGGGAATTTTGGGGATATCAGCAAATATTGGTGCGCGTCGAGTTTGCCACCACCAACCAAAACCAATCAAACTAGCGATCGCACCTGCCCCTACAATACCCCAAATGAGTCGTGTATCTAAGCGGCGACGTTTTGGTTGTGATGTGGGTAACGATGCCAAATGTGGGTTACTCCACTCTTTATCCTGACTCGGTGCAGTGTCCTGGGACGTTGTGTTGGTGTTTCCCCATAATCCTGGTTGATTAATGGGCGTAACTTCACTACTGATTGGTTTAGCCGGAAAAATAGGCTCGTTGTGGTTTGGGACATCACTTTTTAGTGGTGATTGACCATTGTTGTTGACTGAATGCTGATCTAGCTGGCGAAATAAATCGGAAACAATTGCCGAATCTTCTGCATAACTAGGGTCATCATATTCAATTTCATCAACTAAATCGCCCCAAGTCTCTTCACCCAACCAATCTAAATCCCCAGCCCCATTACCCAAATCTGGCATCATTTCATCAATGGGTAAAGATATCTGTGCTTCATCAGTCATCACAGAATAAGCTGTGGTCGAAGTTGCCTTGATACTGCGGCTACTTTCTGTCAGCGATTCTGTACTGGTAAAAGTTGGGAGTTCTGTCCCCAGAAAACCATCAAATTCGGGTTGGAGATACAAAATTGGTAAAGCCCAATAAGTTTGGTGGGAACCATAGGCCGAGATTAATCCCTGACGCACTCGACTCACACATAAATCTACTGGATACCCTTGACTGAGGTTGCGGTACAAAAGCTGGGTGAGGGTGAGGGCAACTTCATCAGGGATGCGTTCTGACATTGCTAAAACGCATTTAATTCCGCGTCGGACTAAACTTTCAGTGAGATTACGTTCACCAGTGTCTTCTGTCGCGTCAGTTGTAGCTGTGTATGCTCCCCAACAAGAGTTAAACACAGCCATTTGAATATTATTATTGACAAGTAACCCAGCTAGGTCATCGCCTGTGAGGGTTTCAGTTAAACCTGTTCTGCTACTAACGAGATAAATTTCGCCACCGTTGGGGCCTAAATTACTATGACCAGAATAATGGAGAACTTGGTATCTACCTTGTTCCAGAGCTTGGGTTAATTCTTCTCTGCCTGGTTGATCTAAAATAGTCAGTTCAATTTCTGGTAGGGGAATGCTACTGTCAACAGCGCGAGCCGCATGACGGTGTAATTCGGCTTGTAGTCTTAGTGCTTCTTGTTTCAACAAACCCAGGCGCATTTGGTCTGTGGGGGATGCCAGCACCATTAAAACCCGCACTACACCATCTTCAGATAATTGTGGTAAATTCCTGGATGGCAGACGACCAGTGTTGAGAATGCCGCTTTGGTAGCGCGAGAACGCCACATAAGGCCCAGTAGCTAAAGGCCGATCGCCTGCGTGCATGACTTCCCAAGGTAAACGTGCTAATCTATTGTCCTTGAGACCTAACCGCAAGCGCAGTACTTGTTGATGGTTTTGGGCAATGCCTTGAGCAGTAATCCAGCTATCTCTGAGAGTGCCATGAAACAGGGCATTATAAAATTGCTGACCCAATGCCACCAAGTTTACAGAGTTTCTGGCGATCGCATCACCCTGTAACACCGACTTTAATGGGTCATTCATCAGATGTCCTGCGGCTGCTAACCAGTCAGCTACAGGCCAAGTTACCAGTTCTTCTGCCAATGGCACCCCAGGCGCGACTTGTTCCGTTCGCACCAAGTAGTCATTCTGCCCTACTGGAGTTACGGAAATGTGAAATTCCATACAAGTAACGCAATCTCAGTATTTTTAGCTGTCAAACCCTCATTCATACTCAATAGATGCCCGAACCTGGATTTTTGCTTTTGAACATTAAACTTTAGTATAGGCCTACACTAAATCTTCATGCTCAAACAATGCTCATTCCTAATTATGACAACTGGAGAACATTTTTAGTTGCAAAATCAAGCTGTTTATTTTCTGTGATGACGCTCATACATAGCAGCGTCCAGGCATGAGCAGTCAGGAGTCAGAATAAATGCCGAGTTTTTTATTCTCATCTCCAGCTTTTTTCCCAACCTGATACCAATCTGTGCGGTTCAAGCGATAAACCAAGCATTCATCATCACCAAATCGTCGGGACTCCACCAGTTGAAAACCAAGATTTTCATAGAAGCGGTGAACACGGGTATTACTAACCAGTGGATCAACCAGTACAGATGTCACCAGTGGATCAGCAAAACATCGTGCCAGTGCCAGTCGCATCATTTCGGTGCCGTAGCCTTTACCCAAATCAGCTTCTTCTCCAATCCAAATATCAATAGCACGAAGATTCGCTGGCACATCTCCCCAGTAGTGGCTATCTTCACGTAGAGGATCAATGATTTGGATAAATCCAATGGGACGACCATCAATTTCCGCAATTAATTGCTCTCGCCATTCAGGAGTGCGGTTCAGTTCTACTTCCCACCCCCAATCATCATTAGGATCTGATTCAATTACGTGAGGTTGTTCATCCCAATGTCTTAGCAGATTCAAATCAGCAATTGTAGCAGGACGAAGGTTGATGCTCATTGAATTTACTTTCTTCGCTTCTTTTGAAGACTACCGCAAAATTTTGCTAGTGGCACAAGAATTCTTCTGTAATCTCTGCCAACTTTGTGCAGCCTGGATATGCTCTCTACTTTTGTCAATACGTAAGTTCTAAATTTTCTAAAAAATGGCATAATTCCTTTTTTATATATAGAAATAACTAAGGGATTTCAAGAAATAAATTATCCAATCTTGTGGGGTGGGCTTCTAGCCCGCCCTTGGCTAGGGGCGGACAAGATGTCCACCCCACAAGAAAAATTGTATGTTTTTTTATTTGGAAGTCCCTAACACTAAAATCTAGCCAGAATTAGCTTATGTCAGTAATTGCACCTATCTTGGAACAAACTGTCGGAAATATTCGCTTTTGTGTTGATAATGTCAAAAAAGCTCAGAAACAATTACCCACTGAAAATGCCAAATTACATTTAGAGAAGCATTTAGGAGAACAAGTTCTGGCATTCAGCCATAATGATACGTTTAAAGTACTTCAAGATAAAGGTACTCATTCGTTGGCGTTTGCTGTTCATGCGGCTTTTAGCAAACACCATCCGTTATTATTAACACCTGACATCATTTGGATAACTTTAGCTCAAGGATTTGCTCAACATATTAACAATCATGCAGAAACTTTGCGTTCGCGTTTTGTGCATCACCAAGGTAAGCAAGAACTAGTAGTTGAAACCTTACAAATCCCCCAGAAATCCCAGGACTGGAGTGACGCAATCCAAAATTGGGCATTACTGATCCGCGACAACGTAGGCTCTGACCTATATCGATTGCTGGAATGTAACTTCAGTACTACGACACCCATCACTCGCACAGCCAGTCATGTCGTGATGATGAATACCTTCCAAAAGTATTTTGACTACGCAATGACTTGTATCTGTGGCATTCCTGAGATTACGCTGCTGGGTACTGTAGAAGATTGGCAAAGTATTTGCGATCGCATCCAAGTCATGGCTGAGTATGACTTAGACTGGTGGACTGCTCGCTTAATGCCAATCTGTCAAGAGTTTGTAGAAACTGCTTCAGGTAGACCATCACTCTTGTTTTGGCGCAGTATCTACAAGCCTCAAGCTGTTTATGGCGGTGAACTAATTACTGGCTGGTTGAGCGATTTGTTTCCTTATATTAAACATTCAGTAACTAAAGCTCCCTCAGTCAGAAATCCTGTTCTGGAAATAGATCGCTGCTCCTTACCTAACGGGGAATCATCCTCCGAACAACCGTTTAGCCACGAAACTCACGGTATTAGTACTGATAGCTTGCCTTTAGGAATCTCTCAAGCTTCATTTCGTCTTCAATTGGCAGACTCGAAAGAATATTCTTTAGAACTAATCGCTGGTTTCATTGGCGTTCGTCAAGATTCTCAATCACAAACTTTACAACCTGAAATTGGTTGGGGTGTGCGTGAACGTAACAACGATTTTGCACAGTTACTCAACAAAGTTCAACAGCAGCACCTGACACAACCGCCAATTAACTGGTCTGACTTTCATAAAAGCCACTTCTCCGAAACAGTTTCTAAAGAACATATTGAAATGCTAGAGCGATTCGATGGCGCGACACTTTACCCTAATAGCGGCCATTTTTGGCAAATTCCTCAATATAGTTTCCATAAAATTTACAAAATTTCTCAACCAAATTCTTGTACCTGTTATGCAACTCATCTGATGGATCTTGAAGATGGTCGCTGCATTGCTTACTTCTGTGATACGCTCAAAAGCGAATGTCACATAATTTTGGGACAGCCCATTTTAGAGAGCAATCAGTTTCAATCTCCTGTAATTATTGCTAATAGCATTTCAGAACTTTTTGAGCGCATATTTCAAGCTCAGGGTCATTACTACTTTGATGATTCTAACTTTGAGGTTGTCCAATTCAAGTATGAATTACAGCTTTGGCCAGAAGACTAGTAGCGGTCTCAATACCGTTCGGTTAAGATATCTCTTCGTTGAAGCAGCAGGGGAGCAGAGGGGCAGGGGAGAGGTACTGTCAATTCTCCCTTGCACCCCTACACCCCTGCACCCTTGCTTACCTTGACAAGTAAGTTCCTTATCCGAACCGTATTGTATGCACCCCTGCTTCCTGCCTGATTACAACAACAATTATTTACACCGACCTACTTAGTGGGATAGGTTCCAGATTTTTCTAAGCTCAAGGGAATGCCTTTGAAGGAGTGTTTATGACAAATTTTGACCACTTGCCTTTTGCATTCAAACTTGGCGCTACCTTGGGCTGTGGATTAGTAGCAGGAGTATTTTTTGCCTTTTCGACTTTTGTGATGAATGCACTGGCTCGACTTCAACCAAAAGCAGGCATTGTCGCTATGCAGGCGATCAATATCACAGCGATCAATCCGTTGTTTATGGTGGCACTTTTCGGCACAGCTTTGGCTTGTCTGGTTTTGGCGATCGCTTCATTTTCTAAGTTACATCAACCCGGTGCAGCTTACTGCCTGTTTGGCAGCCTAATCTACTTAATTGGCACTGTTGGGGTGACGATCGCCTTTAATGTACCTCTGAATGATGCCTTGGCGATCGTTAATCCAGATAGCATCGAGGGCGCAAATGTATGGGCTAAATATCTGAGCGACTGGACATTCTGGAATCATATCCGCACAATAGCTGCACTTGGGGCTACTACATTGCTGACTCTTGCCCTTTGCCAACCAACAGGGCGATAAGTACCTCAAACAACGGAGAGGGGGAGATTCGAACTCCCGGAACCTTTCGGTTCATCCGATTTCAAGTCGGACGCAATCGACCACTCTGCCACCTCTCCAGTAAAACTGTCTAGCTATTGCTTACCTGATGGTCTTTGGTGAGCCAAAAAGCTGACAGATAATACTATATCTTACATCTACGCAGGTTGCACTACTCACAGCAAATGTCTAAGATTCACTGGGTGAACCAGCATATAAAATTTCCTCTGAGATGATCTGAAAATCTTGGCCTACCCAAACTAAAGCCGCTTTTGTAACTACTCCTGCTTCTAAGTGAACAATCGAGAAATTCCGTTGCTTGTGTCCTTCATTTTCGATAATTCTGGGGACGCTGGCTGCATTTAAGTAAATTGTACCCTCTGGACTTTTAAACACTGATTTGCGTAGCTCTTTTTTGGTGTGGCGGAGATTATGGTGCATGTGTCCAAAGGTAACAAGGGGAATGGTTTTACCGATGGTGAGAGTTTGAGAAATAGCTGCGGCAAAATCAGGATCACCAAAGTCGCCGCCGATGGGATGCCAATCTTTACCACAAGGGTCTTCGGGGCGATCGCCTAATCCACTCGGCCCGTTGTGACCCAAAAAAATAATTGCTTCACCAGCCGCACTTTTAACCGCCCCTAGAATTTTAGCGGCTGATTCTTCAAAATTTGCTACGCCATAACGTTCTTTGCAGATATCGGCAAATCTCCATTCTGGGCCTCCCCAAGTAAAAGGACGACCGCCTACAACGGTTAAATTCCATTGGGGAAAATCTAGCTGGCTGTAACCGACATGGGCTGTATCCAGTAAATCTAGTTGTTCTTGCACCCAGTCTTCTTTTGTGCGATCGTAGGGACATTTTTTCCGTCCCCATTCTGTAGCTGTGTACCAAGCATCGTGGTTGCCCATAACTGCTGCTTTGGGGATATCCAGGGATGCGATCGCTCTCACCACTTCCACTGATTCATTGCCAAAATCTCCCACAAATAGCACTAGATCCACATCCAAGTGCTTGAGTGCAATGGCATCATCCACTTCCCATTGGTCGTGAATATCTCCAACTACAGCAATTTTGAGAGTTTGTGATGGTTTTTTCTGACTGGTCATGCCGCTTTCCTTGCTGTCTATCTCCAGCATAGGAAACTCAGGGAAATTTTGACACCATCTTCGCTACAGTGTCGAGAAGAACAATTATTGAAGAAGTCAGGAGTCAGAAGTCAGGAATCAGAATGCAATCAGTGGGGAGAAATATCCGCCAATCGAATAAAATTACCACCCTGAATTATTCTGTAACTATATTGAGTATTAATTACTCTTTTTCCTTTAATTAATAGTTTAATTTAAAGTTCTAGCTTGATTAACTAAACACTAAATTTCTTAGTTTTCAAATAAGTTATTATTTGCTGACTTGAGTAGGATAACCGTACAGAATGGGGGCGCAATCTCTACCTGATAAATACCTGTTTGGGTGGATACAATCTATGTGTGGCTTAAGTAATGCTGTGATTGAGAAAAGCTTAATACAGCATTAATAGGAGAGCATAAATATGGGAAATCAATTTAAAACAGTTGCTTTGTTAGGTGCGCTCAGTGGCTTATTAATTGCGATATGTTACTGGGTATTTGGTGGCACTAGCGGCTTAATTATAGGTATTGGTTTAGCAGCAGTAACTAATCTATTTTCTTGGTATCAATCAGATAAGATTGCATTAGCAGTATATCGCGCCCAGCCAGTAAGTGCTGCTCAAGCACCAGGGCTGTATCGGATGGTGGAAAAATTAGCTGCACGCGCTAACATCCCAATGCCGGGAGTTTACATCGTTCCTGGTCAAACTGCTAACGCCTTTGCAACAGGACGCGATCCTGAACACGCGGCTGTGGCTGTAACTGAAGGTATTTTAAATATTCTGCCAGAAGACGAATTAGAAGGTGTGATTGCCCACGAACTAACGCATATTATCAATCGTGACACCTTAACCCAAGCAGTAGCTGCAACGATCGCAGGTGCTATTTCTTTCCTCGCACAAATGGTAAGTTACAGTTTGTGGTTTAGCGGTGGTTCACGGGACGATGATAGAGGTGGCAATCCGTTAGGAATATTGTTAACTGTATTGTTAGCACCAGTAGCTGCAACGGTAATTCAATTAGGTATATCGCGCACAAGAGAATTTTCTGCTGATGCTGGTTCTGCGAAATTAACAGGTAATCCCCGTGCATTAGCCCGTGCTTTGCAAAGATTGGAAGCTACAGCACGACAATTACCTTTAGATGCTAATCCAGCTTTTGAACCGCTATTAATTATCAATCCTATCTCTGGCAAGTTTTTGGGTAACTTGTTTTCTAGTCACCCTGACACAGAATCACGAGTTGAACAATTGCTGAAATTAGAACAACAACTGTCTACAAAGTATTAGTCATTAGTCATTTGTTTGGAAAGTTAATTCTGAGGAGATTTTAACTATGACTGGTAATAATTTTGAATCAATCGAATCTACTGTAGTTGTAGAAATCAGTTCTCAAACTAACGAAATGGTCGAAGCAGAAATGGCTGGGGAGACTGATGAAGTGAAGAACGAAACCAAAGCTTTAATCGAAGCACTTAAAAGACGCGCCCAAGCTGAAGCAGAATCAGCCGGAACTCTTACCCGCGAAACTTATTTAAATGCTGTGCGCCAAGCACGCCAAGCCATTGAAGGCGAAAAACTCATTGAACGCGATCGCCTAGAAAATGCTTGGGCTGTAATTCAAGAAGAAGCCGAGAAAAACTGGCACTTACTGTGGAAAGAATTTGCTGATTTTGGCGATCGCCTCCAAAGTGCAGCCAAAGCCGCTTGGGAAGCTTTCAACGCCCCTCGTAATCATTAATTTAGTTAATTGATAAATTTCTTATAGGGTAGGCTGGAAAGTCTGCCCGTTTTTTTAACCCAAACCCAAAAATTTAGAAATCAACGGCAACAGTTTACTACCCGTCACTAAGCTTTATCACTGAAATTATATACAAATTTACAGCGTAACATTCCGATTTTGGTCAATATTTGGTTAAATTTATTTGTAATCACCGTATGGTAATGGTGTGTTAGGGCTAATTTTATTCTCTCTAATGCTCATTGCCATTACCTTAAAATACCTGACTACAAAACTAAATAATTTACTAAACATGAATCAATTATTATTTGAGTGGGATAACGAAAAAAATAAAATCAATCAAAAAAAGCACGGTGTTTCATTTGAAGAAGCAAAATCAGTATTTTATGATGATAATGCAATTGAATTCTGGGATGAAGATCATTCTGAGGCTGAAGACCGGTTTTTATTGCTGGGTAGAAGCTCAAAAATGCGAATATTACTAATTGTTCATTGTTTCCGAGAACAAGAATCTATAATCAGAATTATTTCTGCACGAAAGGCTACTCAAAAAGAAAGTCAACAATATCGAGGATAAAAGAATGAAACCAGAATATGACCTTGCTAATATGAAAAGTCGTCCTAATCCTTATGCTAAACAGCTAAAGCAACAAGTTACTTTACCTTTGGGCATTGAGGTAATTGAATTTTTCCAAAAGAAAGCAGAAGAAAAAGGTATTTCTTATCAAGAATTAATTAATTTATACCTTCAAGATTGCGTACTTAGTCAGCGCGAGCTATATTTTTAATCATGTTTAGAAGAAAAATATTTTAGAACAATTATTAGATGAAGATTTTTATGGAGACAGAAATTTCTTCAACTATTAATTGGCAACGCCTAATTTTTTAATCTTCAAAAAATATGGTATCAGATATTATCTTGATTGGCCCTATGGGTGCTGGTAAATCTACTATTGGTGAATTATTAGCAAATCAGCTTGGTATTCCCCAATGCTCAATGGATGAACTAAGACTGGGATATTATCGAGAAATTGGCTACGATGAAAAATTAGCAAAACAGAAACGTGAAACGGGAGGCTTATGGAGTCTTTGCCAATATTGGAAACCTTTTGAAGCTTATGCAGTAGAAAGATTATTATCAGAATATAAAAACTGTGTGATAGATTTTGGTGCAGGCCATTCTGTTTACGAGGATACTTCTTTATTTCAAAGAGTAGAAAAAGTTTTAGAACCATTACCTTATGTGATTCTTTTGCTACCATCACCTGATTTACAGGAGTCGCTGCAAATTTTAAACGATCGCAATGAATATATCCCTGATGGCCATCCCAACATTAATGAACACTTTCTGAGTCATCCCTCAAATTATCTTCTGGCAAAGTTTACTGTATACACAAAAGGCAAGACACCACAGGAGACTTGCAATGAAATTTTAAATTTGTTGGGCTAGTCATAGCCCACATAATTCACATATCGGTAAATGATATGGCAGGTGACAGGTTACAGGTTATAGGTGACAGAGAGCAAAATGCGTTGATGTCTGAGGTTGATTATCAGTGGAAGTTCTCACTAACTTGGCTATTGCTGAAAATTGAGAGCTTTCAAGCTGTAACCTCTCACCTGTAACCAGTCACCTGCTTCCTGCTAAAATATCATGCGATCTGTTCTTCAATCAGATACTATTGATGCTAGATAATGGGAAAGCTTTGACTTTTACTGCCCCATCTAGCCCAGAAGAACAGATTAACTACTATGCGAACTCACTATTGCGGCGAACTCCGAAAAGAAGATATTGGAGAAACTGTTACCTTGTACGGATGGGTAGACCGTCGCCGCGATCATGGGGGCGTGATATTCTTAGATTTACGCGATCGCTCTGGCACAGTCCAAATTGTCAGCGATCCGCAACGCACCCCCAATTCCTACGAGCAAGCCAATGCTTTGCGGAATGAATACGTCGTCGAAATCACCGGCAGAGTAACGCAACGTCCCGAAGAATCACTAAATAACCGCATTCCTACAGGTGAAGTAGAAATCTACGCGGATAAAATTACCTTGTTAAATGCAGTCCGCAAGCAGCTACCATTCCAGGTTTCCAGTGCTGATAGCGAATCGGTGCGGGAAGACTTAAGACTAAAATACCGTTATTTGGATTTACGGCGCGATCGCATGGCGCAAAATATGCAATTGCGTCATCAAGTCGTCAAAGCCATGCGGCGCTATTTGGAAGACACAGAAAATTTTATCGAAGTTGAAACACCTGTTCTGACTCGTTCCACCCCCGAAGGTGCGCGGGACTATGTTTTACCCAGTCGTGTCAACCCTGGCGAATGGTTTGCTTTACCCCAATCACCGCAATTATTTAAACAAATTTTGATGGTATCCGGTATGGACAGATACTATCAGATTGCTCGTTGCTTCCGGGATGAAGATTTACGCGCCGACAGACAGCCAGAATTCACCCAATTAGACATGGAAATGAGTTTCATGTCTCAAGAAGAAATTATCGAACTCAACGAAAAGCTTGTTTGTCATATCTTCAAAACTGTCAAAGGAATCGATTTACCCCATCCTTTCCCGCGCTTAACCTACGCTGATGCAATGGCACGTTATGGTAGCGATAAACCCGACACTCGCTATGATTTAGAATTAGTCGATGTTTCTGATATTCTCAAAGACTCTGGTTTTAAAGTCTTTAAGGATGCTGTCGCCCACGGTGGTATTGTCAAAATTCTGCCCATTCCCAACGGTAACGACAAAATTTCTAACGTCCGCATTAAACCAGGCGGCGACATCTTCAAAGAAGCCAGTGAAGCCGGTGCGAAAGGTTTAGCCTATATTCGTGTTAGGGAAGATGGGGAAATTGACACCATCGGCGCGATTAAAGACAACCTCACCGCCGAACAAAAAGCCGAACTTCTCCGCCGTACAGGTGCAGAAGCGGGACACTTGTTATTGTTTGCGGCTGGTGATGTTGGTACTGTTAACAAAACTTTAGACAGATTACGGCAATTTACTGCTAGAGAATTTGGGTTAATCAATCCCGATAAACTCAATTTGTTATGGATTGTTGACTTCCCGATGTTTGAGTGGAATGCTGACGAAAAACGTTTGGAAGCATTACACCACCCATTTACTGCACCCCATCCCGATGATTTGCACGACTTAAAAACCGCCCGCGCCCAAGCTTACGATTTGGTATTTAATGGCTTTGAAGTTGGCGGTGGTAGTTTGCGGATTTATCAGCGAGAAATTCAAGAACAGGTGTTTGAAACTATTGGCTTGTCACCAGAAGAAGCACAAAGTAAATTTGGTTTCCTCTTAGAAGCTTTTGAATACGGTACACCGCCACATGGTGGTATCGCCTACGGTTTAGATCGTTTGGTGATGTTACTTGCTGGGGAAGAATCTATCCGTGATGTGATTGCTTTTCCGAAGACACAACAAGCCCGTTGCTTGTTAACAGATGCACCTTCTGGGGTGGATGCGAAGCAGTTAAAAGAACTGCACGTTGCTTCGACATATAAGCCAAAGGGATGAAGTGTGAAGTGAGGGGACAAGGGGGATAAGGGAGACAAGGGAGACAAGGGGGACAAGGGGGACAAGGGGGACAAGGGAGACAAGGGAGACAAGGGAGACAAGGGAGAAACGATGTTTCAACTACCTTGTCTACCCTCTCTACCTTGTCTACCCCCTCTCAGCACTCACACTTCGACTACGCTCAGTGTACAGTACTCAACAAAAAACCCGCCGAAGCGGGGATTTCCACACAACAAAACTATAAACAGTCAACTCTTGCTTTACCAGACTTAGCCGATGTATCTCATTTCGGCTTCTAGTTGGTGAATTAGCTTTTCGTTACCTTGGGCTTTGGCTACTTCTAAGCGGTGTTCCAAGCTTTTTCTGAGGTTTTGTCTGTGGGCTTCCTTAGCTTGTCTCATAGCCTGTAGTCTATTTTGATTCATAGTTATTTCCCTCTTTATGATTTTTTCTGTTTAGTATTGCTAATATAGCACATATTTTGTAGCTGTTGCTACAGAAATGTATATCTTAATATATGTGAATATTGTATGTTTATGGCAGAAAAGGCAATAAATACCCGATCGCACCTGACATTACTCAGCGATTTTGGCGATCGCGATGTTTATGTCGGGGTGATGAAAGGTATAATTGCTCAAATTAACCCGGAAATTAGGGTTATCGACTTAACACACCAAATTCCGCCACAAAATCTTGTTGCTGCTAGATTTTGCTTAATGAATGCTTATCCCTACTTTCCCGATGGAACAGTACATATAGCAGTGGTAGATCCGGGGGTGGGTGGAAACCGGAGGGCGATCGCAGTAGAATTTGCTGGAGGGTTTTTAGTCGGCCCCGATAATGGCATATTTAGCGGTGTACTCAGTCAAACTCCCGCAGTCGCAGCCGTGGAACTAACAAACCCAGACTACTGGTTAACTCCCCAACCTAGCCGCACTTTTCATGGTAGAGATATTTTTGCACCTGTGGGCGCTAATCTGGCTAGTGGTGTTCCCTTGAAATATTTGGGAAACGAAATCAATCCCACAACTTTGTTACAGCTAGGTATGGGCAAATGTCAAACAACTAGCCGTGGTGTGTTGGGACATATTCAATATATAGATCACTTTGGCAATTTAATCAGCAATATTCCTCAAAGTTACGTGGAAGGTAAAACTTGGTACGTGCAGATTGCGGGGTTGACAATACCAGGATGTGAAACTTACAGTAATGGCGAAGTTGGGGAAGCTGTTGCCTTAGTTGGTAGTCATGGCTGGGTAGAAATCGCCATCAATGGCGGGAATGCAAATTTACAGTTGCAAATTAGCTATCAAGATACTTTAGAGGTGATTAATTATTAAATTAGGACTTACATACAAAGTTTGTTAAGAATGGGTGTAAGGGTTTGAGGGTGTAAGGGTGTAAGAGTTTTGAACACCTTTACCTTCTCCAAAAGCATTGTTGTTTAAAGTCCTATTAGACTAGAAACTGAGATTACTGCTAACTTATCACTGTTTTTCTATGACTACGCAAACTGTATCTCCATCACCAGTTTATCAAGGGCAATTTGGGGAATTTTCCATTGATCAAAGCGATCGCACTGGCGTAATTATCTATCGTACTGCGTTAATGGTAGCGGCACTCAGCTTTGCGGCGGGGACTGTTTTGGCATTGTTTTACAATAACCCGACTACCATCCAAGCAATTACTCCTTTGTATACCTGCTTTAGTTTAGCTCTCGGTGTGAGTTTGTTGACTATTCATATTTACATGGCTTTGCTGCACCGAGTTTTACAAGTCTTTTGGTTAATTGGGAGTATTTCTGCTTTTATTTTTGCTCATTTCGACAGTCAACCTTTTGCTGTGACTATCTACTCAAACCCATTGACTATTTTAGGTATCGGTTTTACCTTCGCAGCCTTGACAGGCATTTATTTTAAAGAAGCTTTTTGTTTTAATCGACTGGAAACAAAGGTTTTAACTTTCACAGTTCCCTTGCTGTTATTAGGACATTTGGTCGGGATTTTACCACTTCAAGTAGAACAAATGTTATTAGGAGTTTGGGCAACTTTATTTTTAGTTTTTGCTTTGCGGAAAACTGTGCAAGCAATTCCCGCCGATATTGGGGATAAATCTGTATTTGCTTATTTAAAAGCCCAACGTTCAGCTAAGGTTTAATGTGGTTAATCAAACGTCAAGAAATTTGGACTCTTACGGCGCAGGGATGGTTGTTATGTCTGACTGTTTTGGCTGGTAATCTATTCTTTGTAATTCAGAATTTACATTCATTTCTCGCCTTAACTGCTCCCATTAAATCAGCAGATACACTCGTTATTGATGGCTGGATATGTGATTATGCTTTAGAACAAGCAGCCGGAGAATTTAAAAATGGTTCTTATCGCCAAATCATTACCATTGGCTCAAAAGTAGAACAAGGATTTTATCTGGCGGAATATCAAAATTTTGCCGAAATTGCAGCTTTGACATTGGCTAAATTGGGTGTTCCGCAAGATAAATTGATTATTGTACCTACGCCGAGTGTGGCTAAAGATAGAACTAACGCTTCGGCGGTGGCATTATTGCAATATATATCAGAGAAAAATTTACCAATTGAGTCAATTAATTTGTTGACAATTGATGCTCATGGGCGGAGAAGTTGGTTGATATTTAGTAATATATTTGCTCCCAAAATTCAAGTCGGAATTATCTCGGCTAAAACTAAAAACTATGATCCGCAAAAATGGTGGAGTTCTAGCGAAGGTGTGCGGGTAGTTATTAGTGAAGCGATCGCTTATGTGTATGCTAAGTTGATAAGCTGGAAGTTGTAAGAGGGGACAAGGGAGACACGGGGGACAAGGGAGACACGGAAGTAATCTTTCTACCTTGTCTACCCCCTCTACCTTGTCTTCCTCCACTCATAACGTACACTTCGACTTCGCTCAGTGTACGTGACTCAGCACTTTAAAACTTGACTTTATATAACTCAAATAGTTCGCCTGATTGCTGTGCAACTAGTTTACCCCCGGCGGCTTTGATGATTTTTTCCCACTCAGTTAGAGGTTCTAAAAATACTTCTGCACCTAAATAAGTTTCTAACACCGCCCAGTCTTCCGCTAGAGGTTGTTGGGGGTTGAGGACATCAAAGACAAAATGTCCCCCAGATTTTAATACTCGTTGGACTTCTCCTAAAACAATATTCCAGTATTCCAGGGGATAATAGCAACTAAAGCCGGTGGCGATCGCTAAATCAAATTGATTTAAGGCATAATTTAAACGGTGCGCTCCACCTAACTCTACACCTTTGAATAGTTTGGAGTTTAGCTGAGAACCACGCGAATTAAGTGTATCTCGTGCGATGTTACTAATTTCTTGACCATAGAAAAATGCCTGCCAATCACGCCAAGGATAAATCAAAAAACTGACACCACAACCAATATCTAAACAATGTTGATTTTTCTGCGGTTGAGCAATTTCCCAAAACGGAGAAACCGCCCTCCCAGCCAAGATACCCGCTTGCCATTCTTGATATATTGGCAATGCTTGTACCTCTGGCGGTAGTTCAAAAGTTTGATTTTGATATTGGCGGTTGAAGCGATAAGCTACTTGGTTAGTTCTTTCCTGCCATTTATCTGAATGGGGACTGTTGTTAAAGGGAAAACTGGGAGACGGTTTTTTAGACATAAGGCTTCACGGCTGTTGAGTGTGAGTTTTCGGCTGTGGTTGGTAAAAAATCAAGATTTGGAGAGAGGGTATAGGGGTATAAGGGTGTATATGTTCAAAAGCCTTACCCCTCTGTACCCTCACACCCTTACACCCATTCTTAACAGACGACTTTTTTGTGTAAGTCCTGCTAAAGTTCATATTGTACAATCGCAACAAATATCATCTGGAGAACAGCTTGCCTAAATCAATCCACTCCACTCAACCACCACTAAAATTTATTCCCCAAAATTTTAACCCGCTAATACTCCAGATGATGCGGTGGTGCTTGCCATTTATTTTGCGGTTTCGGACTCGACCTTGGTTAACGGCTGGTGTGGTTAAAATCGAAGCGGAGAATGCAGAGATATTAGCGGAACTTTATCAACAATTCCAAGCCGGCAAAATCCGCTTTTTGATAGCATTTCGTCACCCAGAAGTCGAAGATCCTTTATGTATGTTGTATCTGCTGTCACGCTTGGTTCCCAAAGCAGCACGTCAGCATCAGATTAACTTACAAGAACCGATTCATAGTCACTTTATGTATGAACGCGGAATGACTTTGTGGGCGGGAAATTGGCTGGGTTGGCTATTTTCCCGCGTGGGTGGTGTTCCTGTGCGGCGGGGGAGACGAGTTGACAAGCTGGCTATTCAAACAGCGCGAGATTTATTTGCGAATGGGAAAATACCGATCGCCGTTGCACCTGAAGGTGGTACAAATGGTCATAGTGGCATCGTGAGTCCGTTAGAACCGGGTGTAGCGCAATTAGGTTTTTGGTGTGTGGAAGACTTGCAAAAAAGCGATCGCCCTGAAACAGTATTTATAGTACCAGTTGCTATTCAATATCGTTACGTCCAGCCACCTTGGGCAAAAATAAACTGGTTATTAAGTAAATTAGAAGCAGATAGCGGTTTAACAGTCCAGTCAATTTCGCCGTCACAAATTGACAACCCGTCCGAAATTTATCATCAACGCATTTGTCGTCTGGGTGAACACCTCATCACCGAAATGGAAGAATTTTATCGCCGCTTTTATCATCAAGATTTACCCCAAATCCCAAATCAACCATTTATTACGCGGCTGCATCGTTTATTAGATACTGGTTTAAAAATTGCCGAACAATATTTTAATGTTCCCGCCCAAGGAAACTTTATTGATAGGTGTCGGCGTTTAGAAGAAGCTGGTTGGAATTATATTTATCGAGACGACATTCCTGATATTAATAGCCTACCACCCTTGAAACGCGGATTAGCTGATTGGATTGCCGAAGAAGCCGACTTACGAATGCAGCACATGAGAATAGTAGAAAGTTTTGTCGCCATTACCGAAAACTATCTCAAAGAACAACCGACTAGCGATCGCTTCGCTGAGACTGCATTATTAATGTATGATATGCTGACGCGGATTCAAAACTCCACATTACCAGGAAGACCGCGTTTAGGTTTGCGCCAAGTAAAAATTACCGTCGGTGAACCAATATCTGTTACCGAACGCTGGGAAAAGTCCCAAAACAACCGTCACGCAGCCAGACAAGCAGCCAGTAATTTAACCAAAGACTTGCAAACAGCATTAGAAAATTTGATTAACTAGTACAACAAGGCAAAATTCAAAAGGCAAAAGTAAAAAGTCAAAAGGCAAAAGTAAAAGCTAAATTTTACCAAATGCGCGAATGGATAGGTGTAAAAAATTAGGGTTTCACCAAAATGGCTGTATTCCTTGCAGCATCAGGTTTTGCCGAAAAAATAAATTAAAATCATCCGCGCACCTTACACAGTATAGGTTTTGGAGATTTAGCGTCAATCACTTGACATTATCGGGTGTTATAATCAGTCAATCTGCGAAACCGAACCTTGAAAACTTCATAGCAAAAGACTTTCCGGCTCCCGCTATTGCAATTCAAACTAATCCCTATTAGGGATTGAAACACGATGGGCAGAGTCGTCGCTACCGTGACACTAAAATTGCAATTCAAACTAATCCCTATTAGGGATTGAAACGGTGAGTGCGCCTTTTCAAAATAACCTATTTTCATCTATTTATTGCAATTCAAACTAATCCCTATTAGGGATTGAAACATCGAAGAACGCAAGGAAGACACACTAACAGCACTACAAGAATTGCAATTCAAACTAATCCCTATTAGGGATTGAAACGGCACGGGGGCAATGCTAGAAGATGAATTTATCATTGCAATTCAAACTAATCCCTATTAGGGATTGAAACACTTTGGGTAAAAAAATGGCGGCTGACTTGGGAGTAATTGCAATTCAAACTAATCCCTATTAGGGATTGAAACTATGAACTAGTAGTTGATTCCAGTAAAACTTACGGCAAAGTTATTGCAATTCAAACTAATCCCTATTAGGGATTGAAACCCCAGTAACCTTCGATGCCTGTATCTAGGAATAAAGGATAATTGCAATTCAAACTAATCCCTATTAGGGATTGAAACTTATCCCATAATCCAGCAAGTAAGGTGAATAACAGCCAGATTGCAATTCAAACTAATCCCTATTAGGGATTGAAACTCCGAAAGTAAATGGTTTGAGTACAGAGCAGATTCAGATTGCAATTCAAACTAATCCCTATTAGGGATTGAAACCACAAAAAACCCGGATGCTGAATATATTTCTGAGCAAATTGCAATTCAAACTAATCCCTATTAGGGATTGAAACTCAAGATCCGCGTTGCCCCAGTCAATCGTAGTATCATTGCAATTCAAACTAATCCCTATTAGGGATTGAAACGGCAGCAACCCATACCCTACAGCTTTTAGGATTATTGCAATTCAAACTAATCCCTATTAGGGATTGAAACTATTCCTAATCCTAATTTTGTGCCACCTACAGAAGTATTGCAATTCAAACTAATCCCTATTAGGGATTGAAACGCACAGGTGCAGCTTCCTGTCTTCTGGTGATTTATTGCAATTCAAACTAATCCCTATTAGGGATTGAAACCAGAGTTTTCATCATCGAACACAGAAGTAAGCTCTTGTGCATTTAAATTGTGATAATAGTATCGCCTTTATTTTTGAGTTTTCGTCCCCATTTAATAATTAACGCTCCTTCATTTAAGAGTTGATGTAATAAATATTCTAGGTCTTCAATTGAT
>NZ_JACJSD010000006.1 GCF_014697615.1 Nostoc sp. FACHB-280
TTGGTAGAATTTAGGTAACATTATCATTTGATAGGTCTTGTTGACAATACCTGACCTATCTTTTTTTACCCCAAAACGGTCACAATCTTTTATTTCCTCGGCTTCAGCCGCTTTGTCACCCCTTCAGCTCTAATCCCTAATCAAAACCTCAATCTCCAGGTAGATACTAATCAGGAGTCACTTCGGATTGAATAGAAGAACCGTGTACGCATACGGAACAATCTAGAATGAAGCGCGACTCAACGGGTAAATTTGTTAGCAACTGGGACTCAGAAAACAAACAACGAGTTAGTATATCTTTAACCAGTACAGCATGGCGATCGCTTGATGAAGAAGCGCACAAGCAAGGAATTTCGCGTTCAGAATTGATTGAATATTTTGCCCGCAGCTTGGGAAATGATTCACATCCTGACTTTCAGGAAATACGGAAAAATGCTGAATATGCTTTATTACAAGAACGAATAGCCACCTTAGAGCGTGAGAAACAAGAGTTAGAAGCTTTACTAGAAAATGCCCCAGATGCAAAATTCATCACCAGCCAAGCATCTGAACGTAAGGTAATCACTATCTTAGAAAGCATTACAGATGCCTTCGTGGCTTTTGATTGTGATTGGCGCTACACATATATCAATCAGGCAGCAGCGCAAATTTTACACAAAACACCAGCAGAACTTATTGGTAAAAATGTTTGGCAAGAGGTGTTTCCAGAACTTGTTGGTGGTATAGCCTATCAATCTATGTATCAGGCTGTAACGGAACAAGTAGCTGTTGCGTGGGAAGAATATGGGGAGCCTATTGGTTGTTGGTTAGAAGTCAAAGCTTATCCCTCGGCTGGGGGTTTGGCAGTGTATTTTCATGATATTACAGCTCGCAAACAAGTTGAAGCAGAAAAAGAATGCTTGTTGCAAGCACTGGAAATAGAACATACCCGCTTTACTGCTGTTTTACAGCAGTTACCAGCCGGTGTATTAATTGCCGATGCGGCAACGGGTAAATTAGTGCTGGCTAATGAACAAGCTAAACAAATTATTGGTTACGACTATGAACAGTCTTTGGAATTAGAAGAATACGTACCAATTACCCCCTTTGTCGCCTTTCGGACTGATGGACAAATGTATGAACCTTATGATTATCCATTAGCGCGATCGCTGCAAACAGGTGAAGTTATCTCTAACGAAGAATTGCGGCTAGAAAGTGATGGTCGCCAAACTTTTATTAGTGTCAATTCTGCACCAATACTCAATAGCCAAAATCAAATTGTGGCAGCGGTAGTTGTCCTGCAAGATATAACTGAGCGCAAACAACTGTGGGAACAGGTGCAACATAAAGACAGACAACAGAAATTTTTAATTCAATTAAATGATGCGATTCGCCCAATTCCAGACTCGAAAGAAATTATGTGGCACGCACTACTTGCCACAGGTCAGTATTTTCAAGTGAGTAGGTGTACTTATGGGGAAATTGATCCTACCCAAGAATATGTAATTGTTGAGCGTGATTATTGCAATGGTGTGAGTAGTGTGGTTGGGACTCATCACATGAATTCTTTTGGCCGGGAAATCATTGCTGAACTCAAGCAGGGCAGAACAATTATTGTGGATGATGTGGATGCTGATCCTCGGACTACAGGAACAGGCGCAACTGCTTTTGATGTGATCCAAACTAAGTCTTTGTTATGTGTGCCGTTGGTGAAACAAGGAAAGTTTATAGCGTTACTTGTGTTACACCATATTGCGCCGCGCCACTGGCAACAGGAAGAAGTGACACTGATAGAGCAAATTGCCGAACAAACTTGGTTAGCTGTAGAGCGATCGCGTGCGGAAGCGGAATTACGAGAAAGTGAGGCACACTTGCAACTGGCGCTGAATGTTGGACGAATGGGATCATGGGATTGGGATGTCCAAACTGGCACATTACATTGGTCAGAAGGACACTTCACAGTGTTAGGTCTGCAACCATATCAATGTCAACCCAGTTATGAAGTTTGGCAGAGTCGGGTGCATCCAAATGATTTAGCACAAGCTGAAGCAAAATTTCAGGAAGCTATGCAGGCCAAGCAAGAGTATCATCATGAATATCGCCTGCGTTGGTTAGATGGCTCAATTCATTGGGTAGAAGCCAGAGGAAAGTTTACTTACGATTTGAAGGGAAATCCGAAAAACTCGATTGGCGTTGTCATTGATATTACAGAACGCAAGCAAATAGAACAAGAACGAGAAAGATTACTAGAACGTGAGTGCATTGCTCGAATGCGAGCAGAAACCGCACAACGCCAACTGGCAACTATATTTGAAACTTCACCAGTGGGAATTGCTCTATTAGATCGCCAACAGCGATATATTGCGATTAACGAAGCATTAGCCAAAATCAACGGATTAACTCGTGAACAACATTTAGGACATTCAATTAAGGAACTTTTTGGTCAAGTTGATCCGGGCATAGTTGCCATCTTTGATGAAATTTACAATACCGGAGATCAATTTATTTCCCTTAGCTTGGCGATCAATCCTCCTGGTCGGAGCGATCGCTGTCCTGGATACTACAATGTTTACTATCTGCCCACCACTAACTCTAACCATCAAATAGAAGAGGTTTTAGCCTATGTGGTCGATGTAACTGAACAAGTCAGGTTAGAGCGGAACCAACGCTTTCTGGCAGAGGCGAGCGCAGTTTTAGCATCTTCTCTCGATTACCAAACTACCCTAGAACGAGTTGCCCAACTGGCAGTACCGGAGTTAGCAGATTGGTGTACAGTCCACATCGTCAAAGAAGATGGTGTTATTGAACAGATTGCTGTAGCTCATCTTGACCCAGCTAAACAGCAATGGGCTGACCAAACGCGACAGAAATATCCTCTCAATCCAGATGATCCCAGAGGCGCTGCCTGGACATTACGCACAGGTAAATCCGATTTCTTACCCGATATCTCTGATGAATTGATAGTCCAAGCCGCCCAAAACCCAGAACATTTAGAAATTTTGCGTTCTGTTGGTTTTAAATCTGTGATGACAGTGCCATTAAAAACTCAAGATAAAATTTTGGGGGTCATGTCTTTTGTTTCAGCGGAGTCGGGAAAACGCTATGACCAAAGCAATTTACAATTAGCCGAGGAACTAGCTCGCCGTGCTTCTTTAGCCATTGATAACGCCCAATTGTACCGCCTTGCCCAACGCGATCGCGCCAAAGCCGAAGCCGCTAATAGAATTAAAGATGAATTTCTTGCCGTACTGTCTCACGAATTGCGATCGCCCCTAAATCCGATTTTAGGTTGGTCAAGGCTGCTGCGGAGTCAACGGCTAGACCCTAAAAAAGCTGACCAAGCATTAGAAACCATTGAACGTAATGCCAAGTTACAAGCGCAATTAATCGAAGATTTATTAGATGTCTCGCGCATTCTCCAAGGCAAAATGTCGTTAAACGTTGCACCTGTGAATTTGGCTGCAACCATCGAAGCCGCCTTAGAAACAGTCCGACTCGCAGCAGAAGCCAAAAATATTCAAATCCAAACTACTCTTAACTCGCTTTCTGGTACAGTTTCCGGTGATACCAACCGCTTACAACAAGTTATCTGGAACCTGATTTCTAACGCTGTCAAATTTACCCCCTCTGGAGGACGAATAGAAGTGCAGCTAGAGCAAATGGGAATGTATGCTCAAATTAAAGTTCAAGATAACGGAATTGGCATTACTCCAGAGTTTTTACCATTCGTATTTGAATATTTCCGTCAGCAAGATGGCGCAACAACAAGAAAATTTGGTGGATTGGGCTTAGGGCTGGCGATTGTCCGTCATTTAACCGAACTGCATGGTGGTACAGTGCAAGCCGATAGTCCAGGACAGAATTTAGGTGCAATCTTCACTGTGAGATTGCCATTAAACATTGTTGACCAAGCATTATCCTTAGCTCGTAGCAATTTGGCAGATAGAGTTGATCTCACGGGTATGCAGATATTAATTGTAGATGATGATGCAGATATGCGTAACTTAGCAGAATTTATCCTCACCCAAGTTGGCGCAAAAGTTACTACAGCTGATTCAGCTTTACAAGCATTGACTTACTTCAATCAATCTATGCCGGATTTACTAATTTCTGATATTGGGATGCCTGAATTGGATGGCTATTCCTTGATTCGGAACATTAGACAATGCCCACCCGAACAAGGCGGAACTATACCTGCGATCGCACTTTCGGCTTATGCAGGCGAAATCAACCAACAACAAGCACTACAAGCCGGATTTCAACAGCATATAGCAAAACCTATCGAACCAGAAGAGTTAGTTAGAACAATTGCAATATTGATGGGGAGTAGAAGGAGCTAGTTACGTGGTCAGGACTTATATCATGTCCGGTTAAATCATTTATGCTCCCTCTGCTCCCTCTGCGGTCTTAATGATAAGTATTTAGTCGGACACGATATCATTCAACATCTTTGATGCGCGTTTTCCGTTCTAAAATTTCCTTCAGTACTAATGTGACAACTGCTAACAGGGCTAATAGCACAGCAGCAGAAAAGGCGGCTTCGGTTTCATACTGTTTGTAAGCATCTTCCACAAACAATGGTAAACTTTGTGTTTTGTCAGCAATATTACCCGAAACTACCGAAACAGCACCGAATTCGCCCATTGCTCTAGCATTGGTTAAAATTAAGCCGTAAAGTAATCCCCAACGAATGCTGGGTAAGGTGACGCGCCAAAATATGTCCCAATCTTTTGCACCCAAAGTTTTAGCGGCTTCTTCTTGGTCGCTACCAAATTCCTCTAACACAGGAATGACTTCTCTGGCGACAAAGGGCATACTGACAAATGCTGTCGCCAATACCATCCCCGGAAAGGCAAAGATAATTTTAATATCGTGGGCTTGCAGAAAAGGGCCAAACCAGCCATTTCTGCCATAGAGTAAGACAATCATCAACCCGGCAACTACGGGAGAGATGGAAAAGGGTAGGTCGATGATACTTAAAACTATGGCACGACCGGGAAATTTATGTCGCGCGATCGCCCAAGCTGCACACAAGCCAAATACGGTATTTAATGGCACCGCAATTAAAGCCAATATTAACGTTAGCCAAGCTGCATGAAGAAAGGCTGGGTGGTTTAAGTTGGCAAAAAACGGGGTGATTCCTTTTTTAAAGGCTTGGACAAAAACGTTAATTGCTGGGATATATTGAATTAAAGCTAAATAACCAATTGCGATCGCAATTAAAATTGTCGGCACCCAACTTTTTTTCTGTTGAGTCCTGCCTGTGCTGATATTAGACTCAGATGAGTGAAATTTTGGCTCATTTACTGTCATATCTTCTAGCCCACGCTTGTAAGAAATTAATTGCCAACAGCAGTATTAACGAAATTGTCAACAAAACCACACCAATCACAGTCGCGCCAGAATAGTCATACTGCTCTAATCTCTGGAAAATCAACACCGGCGCAATTAAATCTTGAAAGGGTGTATTAGAAGAAATAATTACTGTTGAGCCATATTCACCAACTGCACGGGAAAAACCCAAAGCAATACCCGTCAAAATTGTCGGAAATAAAGGCGGTAAAATGACTTTCCAAAAGGTTTGCCATTGGGAAGCACCCAAACACCAAGCCGCTTCCTCAATATCATGTTCCATTTCTTGCAATACAGGTTGCACAGTCCTCACCACAAAAGGTAAGGAAATAAATATCATAGCTACGCCTACACCTAAGCGAGTGAATGATACTTTAATTCCCAGGGGTGCTAACAGTGAACCAATCCAGCCATTATCGCTGTAAACTGTTGCCAATGTTAAACCTGCTACAGAAGTTGGCAGGGCAAAGGGTAAATCTACTGTGGCATCAACTATCCTTTTTAAAGGAAAGTCGTAACGCACTAAAACCCAAGCAATTAAAGTCCCAAATACACCATTGAGTAAGGCTGCCCCTATAGATGTCACAAAAGTTACGTTGTAAGTTGCCAAAGCAACATCGCTAGTGGCAATTTCCCAAAACCTAGCAGGTGGTTCGGTACTGGCTTTTAAGAACATAGCTGCTATTGGCAAAAACAACATTACTGTTAGGTATGCCAATGTAATGCGCCATGTCCAAGGCAAATTAATCAACTGATGCAGAAATTTCTTCCAGACAGGAGTTTCGGCAACAATATTTTGAGGTGAGGATGGGGAAGATACAGCCATAAAAAATATCAATTTATCCTGTGTGATTGGTCATTGGTCATTTGTCGTTGAAAAATAAAGCCTTGATGTTGGTTTATTGTTCATTGACTCTTGACCATTGACTCTTGACTAGTTACTTTTTCTTTTGGGCTTGAATCTTGTCAAAAACACCGCCCTCAGCAAAGAATTTCTTGTCAATTTCACTCCAACCACCGTAATCTTTGACTGTGCCTAATGTTTTAACGCTGGGGAATTTGTCTTTGACTTCTTTTGTTTGGGCTACAGTTTCATCAACTGGACGGAATCCCAATTTGGCAAACTCTTGTTGTGCTTCTGGAGTGTAGAGATATTTCACAAAAGCTTCTGCTACTTCGCGGGTACCATGTTTATCAACGTTTTTATCTACCACAGCAACTGGGTTATCGATAGAAATATTGACATCAGGAACGATGTAATTGACTTTCTCGCCCTTTTGTTGTGCTAACACAATTTCATTTTCGTAGTTGATTAAGGCATCACCTTGACCTTGTTTAAAAAATGCGTCAGTTGCTTCGCGGGCATCTTTAGTCAAAAGTGGTACGTTATTATACACTTTTGTGATAAATTCTGTGGCTTTAGCCTCATCTCCGCCAGTTTTAATGACTGCGTTCCACAGTGCTAGGAAGTTCCATTTGGCTACACCAGATGTTTTTGGGTCGGCGGTAATTAATTTTACGCCTTCTTTTGATAAATCTGTCCAAGTTTTGATGTTTTTCGGATTACCTTCACGAGTAACGATCGCCGCAACAGACTTCGATACAATACCGTTATTGGGAACTTCAGTTTCCCATCCTGCCTCAATTAGTCCCGCTTTCTGAATCTTTTCTGTATCTCCAGCTAATGCTAGGTGAACTACATCTGCTTCTAAACCATCGATGACGGCGCGAGTTTGAGAACCAGAACCACCATAACTTTGCTTGAAGGT
This sequence comes from Nostoc sp. FACHB-280, assembly GCF_014697615.1. Lineage (GTDB taxonomy): Bacteria > Cyanobacteriota > Cyanobacteriia > Cyanobacteriales > Nostocaceae > Nostoc_B. The sequence continues at coordinate 7,101 of NZ_JACJSD010000006.1, forward strand.
GACAGTTTGGTTATGCTCTTGTTTCCACTTCTCTACAAACTTGGGAATAATTGCTTCGTGAGCAGCTTTAGTCACCGCAAAGGAAACTAAGGTGATTTCTACATTGGATTTATTAGCTGCAACAGGACTAGCAGCTGGTGTACTACCATCACCAGAATTACTGCTGCTATTTCCACCAGAGCAGGCGGCCAGCGCCACACTCAAAATAGCCCCTACCAAGGTGAGTGATACAAAACCTTTGAGCGAATTGAGTCTGAACCGATATGGTCTATTCTGAATTTGCTTCAGGGGATGCTGCCAAAATTTCATTCCGTGTTTCCTCTCAATCTACGGTAAACTGATGTATATATAGTTATATACGATTTATGGTACTGGATGATTGCACGTATTAGTAATGTTTAATTGCAAACTCAACAAAAAATTCATATTCTCTATCGGCAATAGGGAGATTGTAGCAGTTTTGTTGGCAATTAAAAATAACTAGGTAGTTTGGAGGGGGCAAAGGGAGACAAGGGGGACAAGGAAGACAAGGGAGACAAGGAGATAAGAAAAGATATAAGTGTGACGAAGAGAATTGAGGGCGATAAAAGCAAAGTCCGCACTTCGCAAACGAGAGTGTTCACCTAAGCAGAATTACGCAAAATCAAGGTTTCATAACACCGGAAGCTTGTTTCCTATTTACGGGTAATTCACAAAATAAATTATCTAATTTGTCCACTCAACAAGACCTCTATCTCCCTTGTCCTCCTTGTCTCCCTCATCCCCCTTGTCTCCCTTTCTGTCAGTACTCCCTGAAACAAGTTGCATTGAGGCTGTCTGGCAGATGAATTGGTATTGTTGTTTCGATTAAGATGTTTCTAGCTGTATTCTGAAAATCTGCCAACATGAGTTTTAGAGAATGGGCAACCAGGGTGCTATTAATTTCTCTAGTGTTTACTGCTTTGAGTGTGGCACTGTTGATTGGCAAAATTAACCAAGCAAAAATTCCTCAAACCACCTCATCAAATCAAGAGATGACGACAGCTTGGAGTGAATATCCTCAAGTAAAGTTGCAATCTTCTAAAAATCAATCAGCCAAGTCTCCAGTCATTCCCAGGCAAAATGTTGGCAGATATCGAACTACAGAGGCTTTTGCTAAATATCAACCAAGATATGAGATTGCGAGAGTAGACCCTAGTAATTATGGCGATCGCTACACTCAAGACATTTACGGTGTCACACTCACCAATCCAGCTATTATCGTACTCCATGAAACTGGTTATTCTGCCGACAGTGCGGTTAATTTTTTTCAAACACCCCACGAAGATGAAAGTGTGCAAGCAAGTTATCATTCCCTGATTAAATTAGATGGCACAGTTGTTTATTTAGTCCCGCCAGAAAAACGCGCTTTTGGGGCGGCTAACTCAGTGTTTGAAAGCTTTAATGGTGTTGAAACTGTCCAGACTAATCCTAATTTAGCACCATCTGTAAATAATTTTGCTTATCATGTTTCTTTAGAAACACCACCCGATGGCCGGGGAGATAATTATATTAAAGCTCATAGCGGCTATACCGAAGCCCAATATCATTCTTTAGCTTGGTTAATTGCCCAAAGTCAGGTTCCTGAAGACCGCATTACTACCCATCAACAAGTTGACCGTTCTGGCCAGAAAGTTGATCCAGTAAGTTTTGATTTTGATAAATTCTTGGTTTTACTCAATACTTATCGTCAAATTAGCCCAGTGTATCGAGCGCAGAGTAATTAATACCAATTAAATGTGAAGTTGCACATATCTTGATCCCCCTAAATCCCCCTTAAAAAAGGGGGACTTAAAGAAAAATTCCCCCCTTTTTAAGGGGGGTTAGGGGGGATCGAAATGCTACTATACAACCTGAGTAAGACTTGTGTGTACACCGTAGCTTTCCAAGGGGAGGGTTAGGGTGGGGTAAAACCTTGTTAATCAGCTATTTTAGATTTGTGTGTACACCATAGCTTTAGCAAGAGGTGGGCTTCTTTGGGTTAAATAAATAATCAAGTGGACAAGCTTATTCGTTCACAACACAAGTCTATTCGTTCAGAATACAAGTCTATTTATTCAAAACACAAGTCTATTCATTCACAACACAAGTCTATTTATTCAAAACACAAGTCTATTCGTTCACAACACAAGTCTATTTATTCACAACATAAGTCTATTCGTTCACAACACAAGTCTGTTCTCAACAATTTCAGGACTTATACCAATTCTTTATAAGGCTGCATAGAATTCGATCCCCCCTAACCCCCCTTGAAAAAAGGGGGAAACCAGAAAAAATCTATCAAAGTCCCCCTTTTTAAGGGGGATTTAGGGGGATCAAGATATGTGCAACTTCATATCGATTTGGTATTACGCAAAAATTCCCAAAAAGCTTAATTTATCGAACCGCCAAGTCGCCAAGAACGCCAAGAAATCCTAGAGTCTGCGTCAGTCCTAAATTTATTATCTTTTGTCGTAAAATTACTGAAATAGTTATCAAACCTTATTACAAAAAACATCTGATTTTGTAAGTTTTACTGAGCCAATAAATTGCCCTATTGAGACACTCTAGAAAGATGAAGTTTCGTAAAGGGTATTCATTGATGCCACGCAAACAAAAAGGCTCTCCGGTGCTAGAAAAAACAGAACAGAGGTTAATTGGATTTAAATCAATTGATTCCAGCTTGGACTTTGGTGATTCTATCAGTTTAAATCATTTAAGTGAGTTAACAGAGCAACTCCGCCAGGAGCTTGACCAGTATAATATGATGCTAACTGCCCTTGACACAGCCAAAGCAAACATACAAACCCTTGAAAAAACCATTCGTGAAACTTCGGAACGCTTGGTTAGTGGTGTAGTGTTGAAGTATGGCAAAGACAGCCGAGAATACGAAATGACAGGCGGAGTCCGTAAAAGCGATCGCATTCGTAAAGCCACCATTACCCGGTTAAAATCGACCGCAGACTCAAAATTAGCTTCTATACAGACGGCGTAACGAGCAACAAATAGGCATTATTCATACTAAAAGATGCCCATTGCTTTGCGATCGGCATCAATAAAAAATCTAAAAAAACTGCTAAAAATGGGGTGCTGCATATAGCAATCTTACATGAGATGTAAAAATTGAGAGGCTCAGATCCCCGACTTCTTTGAGAAGTCGGGGATCTTGTTCTTCACAAATGATTTAGGACTGCTATATTTGTGGGATGAATTATGTGGTGAGTCTAAATCCTCCACTAATTAATTTCAGACTTTAGACTAATCGCGCCACAAGGCAATTCCGCCTAACAAACCCGTAACATTAGGTATGAGTTTAACATTTAAAGGTAGTTGTAAATTTACTTTTACAGCTTCACCACCACCGATATAAAGACAATCATAATTAAATAAATGCTGCAAAGAAGCGATCGCTTTTTCTAAGCGCCTGTTCCATTTCTTCTCGCCATACTTTTGTAACGCTGCACGTCCTAATTGTTCTTCGTAAGTCTGGCCTTTGCGAAACTGATGGTGTCCCATTTCCATATTAGGCACAAGTTTACCATCGACAAATAAAGCCGAACCAAAGCCAGTCCCCAAGGTAATTACTAACTCTACACCTTTGCCTGCGATCGCGCCTAAACCTTGCATGTCTGCATCATTAATTACTCGGACTGGCTTATTCAAACGTTGGGATAATGCTGTACCAAAATCAAACCCAATCCAATCAGAATGTAAATTAACTGCTGTTTCTGTAACTCCGCAGCGCACTACACCCGGAAAACCCACCGAAACCCGATGAAAATCACCTTGAGAATCGGCTAAAAGTGCGATCGCATTAATTACAACATCTGGTTTAGCTGGGGATGGTGTATCTACCCGCGCCCTTTCTGTAACGGGAGTTCCGGTAATATCCAAAACTATTGCCTTCACACCGCTACCACCAATATCAACTGATAAAGTGCGAATTGAGCCATTGTCATCAACCATTGATTCTTCCTTGTTACTACTTGTTCTTTGGCTATTATGCTTCTTTAGTTCTGGTAATATCCTGATGTGTTGGGACTCTTCACAACGCCTAAAATTAAAATGACGCGATCGCAGTGATATGCACAGCTTTATTCCCCCAGAACGCTTTTTTCCTTACCTAACTTGGACTGATATCCAAGATATGCCCAATAAAGAAAATGTGGTAATTATTCAACCAGTAGGGGCAATTGAACAACATGGCCCCCATCTACCATTGATTGTAGATGCGGCGATTGGTGTTGGTGTTTTGGGAAAAGCCTTGAGTAAGTTAGATGCAAATCTTCCCGCGTATGCCTTGCCAACTCTGTATTATGGGAAATCTAACGAACACTGGCACTTTCCTGGCACAATTACCCTAAGTTCCGAAACCCTGACAGCCACAATTATGGAAGTGGGGGAAAGTCTTTACCGCGCTGGGTTTAGAAAATTGGTGTTGATGAACTCCCACGGTGGACAACCCCAAATTATGCAAATGGCGGCGCGAGATTTACACGTTAAGTATGATGACTTTTTAATATTTCCGTTGTTTACTTGGCGTGCGCCCAATATTACCAAAGAATTGCTCACACCCAAAGAAGCCAAACTTGGTATGCACGCTGGTGATGCGGAAACTAGCATTATGTTGGCAATATTACCAGAACAGGTGAAACTTGAAAAAGCTGTAGCTGAATACCCACCAGAACAGCCAAACAGTACTTTAATTAGTTGGGAAGGACAGTTACCAGTATCTTGGACAACAAAAGATATCAGTAAAAGTGGCGTGATTGGTGATCCAACAACCGCAACTAAAGAAAAAGGCGATCGCATCTTGGAATCTGTCTCTGACGGTTGGGTGCAAGTCATCCAAGATATTTATGCTTTTAGGCTACCAAAAAACGGGAACCATAGCTTTGATATGTGAGCAAAAGAGACAAGGTGGACAAGGTAGACAAGGTAGACAAGGTAGAGATGTTGGTAATTCATTTAGGACTGCTATATGTGAGGAAATTTAAAAAGCACAAATACCACGCCTAGTAAAACTTTCACCTCCTGCCTTCTGCCTCCTGCCTCCTGCCTTCTGCTCTAGATTTGCTAGTCTAGAAATAGTAACCCCACGTTAAAAAATATATTAATAGTCAAGACTATGGCAGGATTTGAAAGTAATAGCCATCATTCTTATAGTCAAGAAGATGTACAGCGTATTCTTCAGTTAGCGATCGCGCGTCAAGCTGATAACCAAGAAAAAGAGTTTTCTTATGACTTACTCGTAGAAATTGCGAGTGAGTTAGACATATCACCAGATTCTTTACAATTAGCAGAACAAGACTGGCGATCGCAACAAAATGAAATTCAACAGCGTCAAGCTTTTGATGCTTACCGTCTTGCAAAATTTAAAAAACGGTTAGGAAATTTTGCAATTGTCAATAGTTTTTTAATATTAGCTAATTATTTGATTATTTTGCCGAATATTCATTGGTCACTGGGTATTTTGCTATTCTGGGGTTTAACAGTTGGGCTAGATTTTTGGAATAACTTTTACGCCAGAGGTGAAGCCTATGAAATCGCCTTTCAGAAATGGTATCGCCAGCATCAGCTAAAACAAAATTTCAATACAGTCATGAAAACTGCCAATACATTAGTAAATAAATGGCTGAAGTCATTGCAGACTTAAAGCATAGTTATAGCAGTAGCCAAGTTGGTTAGGACATCGATAAATAATAAAACTTGTCTGCAATAAGAGTCAGCTTACAAATTGTTGAAGCTCTAATAGCTTAGGAGTTGCACCCATGAGGTCTGCCAATAATCTCAGAAGCTTCGAGTTCAAACGCCGAATTGACGATACCGTATATCGCTTTCATCCTTGTGAACCACTCCACGGTCAGTCAGCTTGGAAGCGCGAAGACCTCGACGTGTGGATAACTTTAGTGAATGGGCATGGTTGGGTATGTGTGAATGCGGAGTTTGAAATTCTTGGAGTTCCCTGGGCAGTTGCCTTGGCAACACAGGGTTCCATGCCACCTGCTGGTATATGGGTCAGCCGAAAGGGAGACAAATCGTATGTTTATGAATTAGTCTACCTGTAGCTCCGCGAGGGGGCGATCGCAGGCAAACGTTGTCCTAAGCCCTAGCCCACATCACAGAATCAAGTATTCTCCCTTCTCTCTGCGTTCTCCCGAAGTTTGCTCAACGCGGGGAACCCGCGCACGCAACTTCTCTCTGCGCCTCTGTGGTTCGTTCATAAAAATTAGGTGGAGAAACGACCAAACATTATCAAGACTCTAAGACGACATTATAAAAAGCACGAATGCCAAGCTCCTAGCTCCTGCCATACCCGTCTACGATAAACTGAACAATGTAAATCTCTAGTTCAGTGCTATGCCATTAATCAAAGTACAAACTTCTGTATCTGCACCTGCAAAACCTGAAGTTGAGACAATGCTCAAGAGTTTATCAGGGAAGTTAGCCAAGCATTTAGGTAAACCAGAATCTTATGTAATGACGGCTTTTGAAGCAGATGTCCCCATGACTTTTGCGGGGACTACAGACCCGGTTTGTTACATTGAGATTAAAAGTATTGGTTCTATGAAGTCAGACCAAACCCAAGCGATGAGTCAGGATTTTTGCCAGCAAATTAATCAAGCTTTAGGTGTACCCCAAAATCGCATTTATATAGAGTTTGCAGATGCTAAAGGTGCGATGTGGGGTTGGAATAGTACAACTTTTGGCTAGTTTTTAAGAAATTTATATAGCTGTAGTTACTTACGGATGTGAGATTACAGATGCCCACGGGAATACTACTTATAATGTATCTCCTGTGGTTGTCTTTATGGTAAGTACTTTGATTCCTGGCTATGAGATTTTTGAAAAAATTCATGACAGTCCTAGAACCAGGGTTTACCGTGCTGAACAGAAAGAAACCCACACCCCGGTTGCTATTAAAGTTCTCAGTACTGAATATCCCCAATTTCAAGATTTAATTTTATTTAGAAATCAGTATTCAATTACTCGTCATCTCGAACATCCAAATATCGTTAAATGCTATAGCTTAGAAACTTATGGCAATAGTTATGCACTGATTTTAGAAGACTTTGGGGGGATTTCTCTAAGTCAATATACTCAAGGTCACATTTTAAGTTTAGATGAGTTTTTTCAAGTTGCGATCGCAGTTACCCAAGCACTAGAATTTTTATATCAAAATCGCATTATTCATAAAGATATTAATCCCAATAATATTTTAATTAACCCCGCAACTAAAGAAGTTAAAATTATAGACTTTAGTATTTCTTCTTTATTACCCAAAGAAAACTCCGAAATTAAAAGCCCGAATATTTTAGAAGGAACCCTGGCTTATATCTCTCCAGAACAAACAGGGAGAATGAATCGCGGAATTGATTATCGCACTGATTTTTATTCTTTGGGTGTGACTTTTTACCAATTACTCACAGGTAAATTACCTTTTAATAGTCAAAATCCTTTAGAACTCATACATTGTCATCTAGCTAAGGAAGCAATTAACCCAAAAAATATCAATTCTGAATTACCATCTTCCCTGGCTGAGATGATTATGAAATTAATAGCAAAGACGGCAGAGGAACGTTATCAAACTGCCAGAGGTATTCGCCATGATTTAGAAGTTTGTCAAGATTATTTACGCAATCAAGGTGAAATTATACCATTTCAATTAGGACAGCGAGATAGGAGCGATCGCTTTCTAATTCCCGAAAAACTTTATGGCAGAGAAACAGAAGTTACAACTTTATTAGATGCTTTTGAGAGAGTTAGCCTTGGCAACATTGAATTAATGTTAGTTGCAGGTTTTTCTGGTATTGGTAAAACTGCTGTAGTTAATGAAGTTCATAAACCCATTGTCCGCCAACAAGGTTATTTCATCGCTGGTAAATTTGACCAATTTCAGCGAGATATTCCTTTTTCGGCATTAGTCCAAGCTTTCCGCAGTTTGATGCGGCAATTACTCACAGAAACTAAAGCTCAATTACAAACATGGAAAAGCAAAATATTATTAGCCTTGGGAACCCAAGGACAAGTAATTATTGATGTCATTCCCGAATTAGAAAAAATTATCGGTCAACAACCACAAGTCACTGAATTAAGTGGTAATGCTTGTCAAAATCGCTTTAATTTACTTTTTAGTAACTTCATTCAAGTTTTAGCCACACAAGAACACCCCCTAGTAATTTTTTTAGATGATTTACAATGGGCAGATGCAGCATCATTAAAATTAATTCAACTACTATTAAGTGGTACAGAGACAAAATACTTATTAGTCATTGCAGCATATCGAGATAACGAAGTCTATCCCGGACATCCATTTATGATGGTTTTAGATGATATTTATCAGGCTAAAGCCATTGTTCATCAAATTCATCTCAAACCTCTAGACGAAACACAACTTAACTACTTAATTGCTGATGCCCTTAATTGTTTAGAAACACAAGCTATACAATTGACCCAATTAGTATTAGCTAAAACCAAAGGTAATCCATTTTTTACAACTCAATTACTCAAATCATTACATGAAGATAAAGTAATTACATTTAACTTTCATACTGCTAATTGGCAATATGATATTACTGAAGCTCAAGCTTTATACTTGCAGGATGATGTGGTTGAATTTGTTGCAAAACAGTTGTGTAAGCTACCCCAAGCTACGCAAGAAATCATGAAAATAGCAGCTTGTATTGGCAATAAATTTGATTTAGCTACTTTATCTATAGTTTCGCAAAAATCCTTAGTTGAGGCCTCTGCTGATTTGTGGAAAGCACTAAAAGAAGGATTGATTTTACCAACTAATGAAATTTATAAATTGTTTACTGATGATGAATTAACGGCAGACCAAACACCAGCAATTATTAATCAAGATAATATCAATGTTACCTATAAATTTCTCCATGATAGAGTACAGCAAGCAGCTTATTATTTAATTCCAGAAGCTGATAAAAAGATAACGCATGTAAGCATTGGTAAACTACTTCTCAAGAACACGGAACTTGAAAAATTAGAAGCAAATATCTTTGAGATAGTTAATCAATTAAATGTCGGTATTGATTTAATTCATCCCCAAGTGGAAAAAGATGAACTAGCGCAACTAAATTTACTTGCAGTTCGGAAAGCAAAATCAGCCACAGCTTACGAAGCGGCTAAAAAGTATTTAGCTGTTGGCTTAGGATTGCTATCTTTAGACAGTTGGCAAACGCAGTATCAATTAACACTGAATTTGTATACAGAAGCTGTAGAAATCGAATATTTAAATATCAATTTTGACCAAGTAGAATTTTACGCCAACATAGTTCGTCAGCAAGCTGCTAATTTACTCGACCAAGTGAAGGTATATGAAATTCTCATGCAGATGTATACCTCCAAAGTCCAGATGCAGTTAGCCATAGATACAGGCTTGCAGTTATTAGATTTGTTAGGAATTAGTTTAGAGTCAGCACCACCACAAAATTTAGATGTGACTCACTTAATTAATTTACCATTGATGACTGCTCCCGATAAACTTGCCGCTATGCGAATTTTAACTAATATGATTTCTGCGGCTTATTTCACAAATCCTGGATTATTACCAGCAATTATATTTACAATTATTACTCTTGCTGTCAACTATGGAAATTCTATGTTTGCTGCTTATGGGTATGTTTTATATGGCTTGTTAATCAGTGCATTATATCTAGAAATTGAAGCAGGTTATCGCTATGGCGAAGCTGCATTAAATTTACTCGATCAAGTCGATTCGAGAGAAATTAAATGTCGAGTTTTATTGATGTACAATAGCAACATAAAATTCTGGAAATCTCATTTACAAGAAACAATTACTCCCCTAGAAGAATGTTTACAACTGGGTATGGAAGTAGGAGATATAGAATATGCACTTTATTCTGCTTCTAATAATTACTCACATTTAATTTATGTCGGTGAAGAACTACCAACTGTATTTAACCAGTTAGAAAAATATTATTTATGGATGTGTCAGTTTGAGCAGTACGGAGCAGTAATTATGCTGCGAGGCTGGCAACAATTTGCATTAAACTTAATGGATATGAATGCTAGTAGAGAACAATTAGATGGTAGTTTATTTAATCACGCTGAAAATTTAGCTTATTGTCTCGATAAAAAAACAGAAACTTCTTTATTTAATATATTTTTAATTAAAACCTTACTATTTTATCTATTTAAACAGCCACACAATGCTGTAGAAAATGCTGTAATTGGTCTGCAATATATCCAAGCTGCTGTCGGACAATATGGTACTGCTAAACATAATCTTTACTATTCTTTGGCTTTGTTAGCAGATTATCATAATCAGCCTGATAGCAAAAAAGCAGAATATATGCAGCATGTGTTAGCTAATCAGCAAAAAATGAAAGTTTGGGCTGAAAATGCACCAATGAATTTTCAACATCAGTATGATTTAGTTGCGGCAGAAATAGCTAGAATTTTAGGCAATAATTGGCAAGCTGTAGAGCTTTATGAAAGTGCAGTTCAAGGGGCTAAAATTAATGGATATGTCCAAGAAGAAGCCATAGCAAATGAATTAGCTGCGGAATTTTATCTGGCTTGTGGTAAAGAAAAAATTGCTCAACCTTACTTAGTTGATGCTTACTACTGTTATACTCGTTGGGGTGCTAAAGTCAAAGTTGCTGACTTAGAAAAACGCCATCATCAGCTACTAGCTAAGGTGATTAACAATCAAATCAAAAATACACAAATTAACTCTTTTACCAGCCCAATCACGGTTGATGCTAATACCACAAATGTCTCAGATGTTTTAGATTTAGAAACTGTCACTCAAGCATCTCTAGCAATTGCTTCAGAAATTCATTTAGACAAGCTATTGCAGAAATTAATGCAGGTAATTATCGAAAATGTTGGTGCAGATAAATCTGCATTAATGTTGCAAGAGGATGATGAATTGAGAATTGTGGTGCAATGTCACAATCATCTATCATGCGAGATAAAATCAACATTAGCAACAGAAAGTAAAAATATTCCCTTGAGTTTGATTAATTATGTTTTACATACCAGAGAAAATGTATTAATCAACGATGCGAGTACTGACAGACATTTTGCGGCTGATTCATATATCTTGCAAAATAAACCAAAGTCCATATTGTGTACGCCTATCTTGAATCAAGGTCAACTCATTGGTATTATTTATTTAGAAAATACTTTAACTGTAGGTGTATTCACCCCCGATAGACTGCAAATCTTAAAGCTGTTAGTTTCTCAGGCTGCGATTTCTTTAGAAATTGCCCAACTATATGCAAAATTAGAAGAAAAAGTCGCCGCTAGGACTCAAGATTTAAATGAAAAAAATCTGCGCTTAGAACAAACTTTGTATGAACTAAAATGTACTCAATCGCAACTAATCCAAACAGAAAAGATGTCGGGTTTAGGGCAGATGGTAGCTGGTGTCGCCCATGAAATTAATAATCCGGTGAATTTTATTTATGCGAATATTGAACCGGCTAGTGATTATGTTGATTTGTTACTGCAATTAATTGAGGCTTATCAGCAAGAATATCCTAATGTGACACCGAATCTAGAACAAATTATTGCTGAGGTTGATTTAGACTTCTTAATTGAAGATTTGCAAAAAATTCTCTCTTCAATGAAGGTAGGTGCAGACCGGATTCGGAAGATTGTACTGGGTTTAAGAAATTTCTCGCGCTTGGATGAGGCTGATATGAAGCCTGTAGATATTCATGAGGGAATTGATAATAGTTTAATGTTGCTGCAACCCAGGTTTAAGGGTAAGACTGAAACTAATGTAATTCAAGTTATTAAAAATTATGGTCAGTTGCCTTTAGTTAACTGCTATGCTTCACAAATAAATCAAGTATTTATGAATATTCTCAGTAATGCGATTGATGCGTTACATGAGATGATGAAGGAGCGATCGCAACTTCCAACTGCACCTCAAATTACCATTACCACTCAAGCTATCAATCACGATTGGGTGCGAATCTCTATTTATGATAATGGCATAGGTATCAGCGAAGCAGTTAAACCACGGATATTTGATCCATTCTTCACTACTAAACCTGTCGGTGGAGGTACTGGTATTGGCTTAACTACCAGCTATCAAATTGTTGTGGAACAGCATAAAGGTAAAATCGAGTGTATTTCGGAATTAGGAAAGGGTGCAGAGTTCATCCTAGAAATTCCTGTGGGATAAGAATTTATGTAAATTTCAGTGTTTTTTCTCTGAAAAATCCGAAAAACTATCAGTTAGATTTGAAGCGAATAGTAATCAAACTTCAGGACTGATTATGAACAGCTTTTATCAAGTACAAAATAAGTCTTTTGCTTTCATTTTAGCCACAGCTTCACTACTGTCTGGAATCGTTGGTATATCTTCATCTGCGAGTGCTGCACAATTAGAATCTACTCCAGTTTCAGCAGTTAATAATCAGACGATTGCCCAAGCATCTAATTGTCCTAGTTCTACAGGTGGTGGTAGATTAGAAGCTTATTTTGAAACTAAGAATTTTCATATCTATATTTGTAAGAGAAGAGGCAACCTGTTTTACACTGGAATTGCTAAATCAACTGGTAAAGCTATCCGTTCCCTACCTACTTATTCCGAAGAAGGTGTAGGATATGTAGCTCGGAATAATAACTATGAATATGCAGTTAATGGTGCATCCCTGGAGATTCTCAAAAATAATCGGGTGATTCAATCAGAACGAGTTATTAGATATGTAAGCGGATACTAAAAGTTAATATGCAAATTCCTGGCGTGACAGCTTAGGATAGAGATCCAAGTTTAAACTCGTAAGTCTCTTCCTATGTCTGTTACGCCATCCGTTTCTCAAGTTGACTCACCCACCACGGAAAAATTAGCAATTCCTCCCTTACTCGGTGCTTCGGTTAGCGAGTTAACTGCTTGGGTACAGCAGCAGGGACAGCCGGCTTACCGAGGTAAACAGTTACATGATTGGATTTATCATCAGCAAGTGCGATCGCTTGCTGATATTTCCGTTTTTCCGAAACAATGGCGTACAGAAATTGCAGATATCCCTATTGGTCGTTCTACCATCCATTACCGTAAAGTTGCACCAGATGGTACAGTCAAATATCTGCTGCAACTAGCTGATGGACAAATTATCGAAACTGTAGGTATTCCCGCCGATAAGCGATTAACTGTCTGTGTTTCTACCCAAGTGGGTTGTCCGATGGCTTGTGATTTTTGTGCGACTGGTAAAGGCGGCTATAAACGCAACCTCGCCCGTCACGAAATTGTTGATCAGGTGTTAACTGTCCAAGAGGATTTTCAAGAACGAGTTAGCAATGTGGTGTTCATGGGTATGGGTGAACCGTTGCTAAATACAGATAATGTCTTAGCCGCCCTGACATCCTTAAATCAAGATGTGGGTATTGGACAGCGAATGCTAACTGTTTCGACAGTGGGAATCCGCGATCGCATTCGTCAATTCGCCCAACATCATTTGCAAGTTACCTTAGCGGTAAGTCTCCACGCCCCTAACCAAGCCCTCAGAGAACAACTCATTCCCAGCGCCCGCCCCTATCCTTTAGCAGATTTATTGGCGGAATGTCGGGAATATGTCGCCATTACAGGCCGCCGTGTGACTTTTGAATATATCTTGCTGGCTGGTGTCAACGATTTACCAGAACAGGCCTTAGAACTAGCACAACGTCTGCGGGGCTTCCAAAGTCATGTTAACTTGATTCCCTACAACCCAATTCAAGAAGTGGATTATCAACGCCCTAGCCGCGATCGCATTCAAGCTTTTGTTAACGTTCTTCAACAACAAAAAATTGCTGTGAGTGTACGGTATTCTCGTGGTTTAGAAGCCGATGCTGCTTGTGGACAGTTGAGAATGAGTAAAAAGTAAATTGCAGTGTGAAGTTATGAATTTTGAAGTATGAAATTAACTTACTCATACTTCATTTTTTTGCCTTTTTACTTTTTATCTTTTACTTAGTTGAATTCCAGGGGCGTACGCTTCAATGACTTTACCTGTACGGGTACAACTAATCATCAAGTAATCACAACTTGAGCATTGTGTCCGTGTTAATTCACTATCTAAAATATAATAACGCTCCGCTTTACTGCCACAATTTGGGCAGTAAATATGGTGTACTGTCTGCATTTTTTAACCCCTGGAGATAACTATTTTTTGTTTTAGAACTGTTAGTTTAAACTTCGGTCTTAGTTTTAACCAACCTAACAAACAGTCATAAGTTTGACTGATAATCTTAAGAAAAATTTTAGCTAGGAAACTTTTGCAGTGGCTCTATTTATTATCTTAATATTTAGGTGCTTTTACCATCTCACTTTAGATATATAAATTTACTGTTAAGTGGTTTGTACTTAGAAATGAAATGATCCCTATGATTAAAACTTTGAGAGAGCCTTATTTTTACTCATTCCAAATTTATTACAAAGTTATTTATGTATTCAAAAGTTAATCACCAAGGATTACTGTATATTTGGTAACAAAATCCCGATTTTAAACTTTACTTAATTTTTATGAATACGATAGATGCCGGAATAATATGGAATTTTTCAACTTGTAGGGGCAAATGGCCGTTCATCCCTACTGATGCTGATATTTTTGATTTTGACTAAAAAATTTACTGCAAAGGTAGTCTAATACTGAAAGTAGAACCTTGTCCTTCTCCCAGACTGACAGCTTGGATGGTACCACCATGAAGTTCTATTAAATGACGAGCGATCGCTAAACCCAAGCCTAAACCACCTTGTTTGTGAGTGCGATCATCTTGGCGGTAGCGTTCAAATACATAAGGCAAAAATTCTGGGCTAATGCCAATACCTGTATCAGTGACAGTTATTTCAGCATCAGATTCTTGACGCAATAGTTTTACATTTATCCGTCCGCCGTTTGGGGTGAATTTAATAGCGTTGGAGAGTAAATTACCTAAAACTTGCAGCAAGCGATCGCCATCTCCAGTTATGGTTGCTATAGAATGATCAATCACAGATTCTAGATGAATGTTTTTCGCCTGGGCGCTGGGGTAAGCAGCCTGAACAGCTTGACTGACAATCGCCCCTAAATAAACTTGTCTCAATTCTAGTTGTAACTTACCTTGCAGAATCCGAGACATATTCAGCAAGTCTTCTAAAAGTTTTGCTTGCGATTGGGCATTACGTTCAATTGTTTCGAGGGCTTGGTTGATATTTTCGGGACTCAACTCCCTAGTCCGGAGTAATTGTGTCCAACCTAAAATGGCATTTAAAGGCGATCGTAAATCATGAGATACCATCGCCACAAACTCATCTTTAGCGCGGTTAGCAGCTTCCGCTTCCGCACGGGCAGCTTGTTCTAATTGCAATAACCTCTGGCGTTCTGCTTCTACAAGTTTGCGTTGGGTGAGATCCAGCACAAAGCAAGCACTATCACCTCTGTAATCTGTATCATCAATTCGCGCAATTCCAATCAGCACCGGCACACGCTTACCATCTTTGCGAAAATATTCCTTCTCAAAAGGATTACAAACTCCAGAAGTCTTCAATTCTTCAACTTTTTGCTGATCAAGCAAATAATATTCTGGTGGAGTTAAAGTATCCCAACGCAGATTTCCTGTTTTTAATTCTGCACGACTGTAGCCTAACAATTCTAAAAAAGCATCATTAGCTTCATAGATCAGACCGCTAAAATCACCAAAATAAATGCCAATCACATTCGATTCGACAATTCTGCGAAATTTGGTTTCACTTTCCCGCAGTGCCACTTCATGATGTTTGCGAGTAGTAATATCATAAGCTGTACCAACAATTTGACGTGGCGAACCATCTTCATTTCTGGTAAATACAGTGTCTCGACTGTAAAACCAACACCATTGGCCATTAGCATGGCGCATCCGGTATTCAAATTCCAAAATCTCGTTATCTTGAATTACAGCGACTTTTTGCAGATGTAGAAAAAACAAAGGCAAATCTTCGGGATACATTAACTGTATCAAGAATTCCTTCCCCAAATCTTGAACCTGCTGGGAAGTATAACCAAGCAATCTATTAACTTGACCATTAAGATACAGATTGCGTTGTTCTAGCAAATCATAAACATACAAAATTCCTGGTGTTGTTTCAGCAATGCGTTCGATAAACTGCTGACTTTCACGTAAGCGTGCTTCACTTTGCTGTAATTCTTGCCGCAATTTGACTTGTGCTACTGCTGAGTGAATAGTTGAATGCAAACGCCCCGCTGTTGTTTGCCCTTTAACCAAATAATCATGAACACCACTTTTCATCGCTTGAACAGCAATGGCTTCATTACCATACCCAGTTAACATTACTACGGCTGGAACTGGTTTTGCTAGTTTCAGCAATTCTGCCAAAAATTCTAGCCCATCCATATCTGGTAATAAAAAATCTAATAAAATACAGTCTGTTGGAAATTGGCGATATAGTTCTAAGGCTTTCTCTCCTGATGCTGATTCGAGAATAGTGTAATTATATTCCTGGTCTTGCAGCAGATAGCGACGATAAGCCTCACGGTCTTCAGGGGAATCATCAATAATTAAAACGGTCAGCAATTGCACCATGACTAGTTGCTTGCAGCATCAGGGAAAATTAAAATATCTAACCAACGAGTTATAAAAATTTCAAATCTTTATACCTATTGGTGGATATCAATTGGCAAAAAATATAGTTATTCACACAATATCGATAGCATATTTTATCTCTTTTGGATAAGAAACAACAGTCAAGATAATTTAGACCTTACGCACAAAAGCTGTCTGTGGAGATTGGCTGTAGGAGTTTTGGATACATACACCCCTATATCTCTATACCCCTCCTCTTCTATAATTGTTGCATCGGTATTATTTTGAGAATTTTAATTAATTTAAGCGAATTATAGCAGTAAAAAGTATTATTTTTTACATAAGTCTAAGTCTTATTGGAAGATCAGTGATAAGTCATAACATAAAAATTTAAAATCATTTGTTTCATTGAATGTGTGAAAAAATTGTCTACTCCCTCCCTTTATAGATAATTTCAAAAATTAACTCAGTTTACTATTCTCCACCAAATTGGTTTTGACAGGTTGCGGGTGTTCAAATCCCCGAATTTTTGCACAAGTTGGGGATTTATGACCTATCATAATTTTCGTGCCAGAATACGATAGTAGTCCTCAATTAATTAAAAACCAATCTGCTCCCTATTCTCTGTCTACAAAAGTAGAGTCAGAAATCAAATCTGATTTCTATATATCTTAAGAGATAAGACTTAAGTTAGAGGATGAGTCAGCTTAATCATCTGTTATATTAAACAGAATATTAATTAGAGTATTATTTATTTTGTCTGTAAATAATTATTTACAAAAATTAATTGATATAGTAAATGGAAGTGCCAGCAAGTAAAAAGTATTAAATACAAATTACCCTGGATAAAACAATATTTTTTATGTAAAATTTGCTGTAAAAGCATTAAAATTATTAATAGTATGATAGCTGAGGAAAAACAAAAATTTCACTTGGAAAAATCAGCATTTTTCAATCTTAACGGAGATTGTATGGAAGCTCCTCTACCGCTTGCTGGCTTAAATGTTTTGGTAGTTGATGATGATGATGATAGCCGCTTTTACGTCACTACAGTGTTAGAAACTGATGGAGCCAATGTTGTTGCAGTAGCATCAGCCGCAGCTGCACTAGAAGCATTAATGACGTTACAGCCAGAAGTTTTGGTATGTGATATTGCTATGCCAGAGGAAGATGGTTATACACTGATCCGTAAAGTCCGATCGCTCAAACCAGATCAAGGAGGAGGAATCCCAGCGATCGCTTTAACCGCCTATGGTGATACAGAAGATCGTATCCGCGCCTTAGAAGCCGGTTTTCAAACTCATGTTGCCAAGCCAGTTGACCCAAATGAACTAGTAGCGATCGTCGTTAAGTCGGTAACTAAGTGTGAAAATTATTAGGTTACAGGTTACAGGTTACAGGTGATAGGTGATAGGTGATAGGTAATATATCTCTCCCTTGTCCCCCTTGTCTACCACGTCTCCCTTGTCCCCATATCTCCCACATCCCCCACATCTCCCTAACTAAAACTAATCTGTTCAGATTTATACTCTGGTGGTTCAACGTGAATTAATATCCTCACAGGGTGAAAGCGTTCTTCTAAACGTCTTTCCACATTTTCGGTGACGCGGTGTGCAGTTGCTACATCTGGTGCATCTACAATCAAGTGCATTTCGATGAAAACTTGCCTACCTAAAACGCCTCTTGAAGCAATATCGTGACAGTTTAGTACTCCCGGTACAGAAGTTGCAATTTCATGGATTGCTTCTGGTGCGATCGCCATTTGATCTACCAGCCAAGGTAAATTAGCTTGTAAAACTGACCAGCCACTCCAAAACACCAGCAAAGCTACAGGAAACGCCAACACTATATCTAACCATTGAAAACCTAGCCAAACCCCGATTAAACCAAAAATTACCGAAATCGTCACCCAAATATCACTCATCGTGTGCATCGCATCGGCAATTAAAATTGGGCTACCTACACGCTGACCAACTCTCCGTTCGTAAAACGCCACAAAAATATTTACACCCAAAACTATTAGTAATAACCACAACTCAGGCGGTGCAATTCTCACAGGTTCACCACCTTTTATCATCCTCTCAATTGCTCCTTGAAGAATTTCAAAGCAAGCTATCCCTAAAAATGCTGCAATTCCTAAAGCTCCCACCGCTTCAAATTTTTGGTGTCCGTAAGGATGTTCCCGGTCAGGATGTGGCGAAGAAAATTTACTAGCAAATAATCCTAAAACATTATTGGCACTGTCTGTCACACTATGCAAAGCATCAGCTAACAAGCTTAAAGAACCAGTCCAATAACCCACCACTGCCTTTAACCCCATCACCAATAAATTCAGCAGCAGGGTGATTATTAAAACCTTTCTAACAGTCCCCCGATTATCGTAAGTCATAGATATTTTTTAACAGCAAGTTCTATGACTTATAAGTGTAAAACTCAAAATGTTAATTAGGTATAATGACTTTTTGCTTATTTATAATAATTGTCTATATAGACTCTAATGTTTTGTTGAATCTGTTGCAATTTATTTTAATTAATTTCAGACATAAGCTTAGTATTATTCATGCCTCCAGTTTTATCATCAGCGACTTATTATCATTAATTTCTGCAAAAAAATCATTAATTTTCTTTTTAAATGAGTAATCCAGTCAATTCACACCATCGGGTCAAAATTAAATCTGTATACAAAGACTTATCCAAACCATAGCTACCTAAAGAAAAACCATCGTTCCACTCAATCAGCGCAGTTACACCATCTGACAAAACACCAAAATCAACTCCGTAAGCCGCAGTTCCTTCACCAGAAACGTTTAACAACTGGACTGCTTCTGTAATTACGCTGAAATCAACTGCTACAGATGAATTCCCCCAGTAATGTTTAATTCCCACAATCTCACCGCGAATCACAAAGACTCGATACTCTGACAGCCACTCAACAACCTCAGAACAATAAACAGGTGTACGGTGAGATGTTCCTTGCAAATACATTAAATCGCTGGGCGAGGCAAATACATGACCTGTAAATTGCTTTTTGCGATTTTGAGGTTTAGCAAATATGGGTGCATGATCATCATAAATTCGCTGAATAATCTGCCCAACTGTACTTTGCCAAATTTGCCGATGTAGAAATGCTTGCAAACACTGGGGATAGTCAGTGAGATTTGGCAAGTCTACACCTAGCTGTCGCAATGCGCCCAACACTACTGGGATATAACCAGCAACTAATGTGTCAGTAGCCAATGGTAGCTGTCGCCTGTGTAGACGTTTTTCGGTAAAAGTTTCAACCGGAACTCCTCGGTGATTTAACTCCGCCAATAAATCAGCCATTTCCGGTTCCATTCGTCCATTACCCTTTTCTTGGATAAATGCTTTCTGAATCATCTTGACCTTTGGTAGAGATGCCCCAGTCTAGACGAACTCTTCCGGTAACATTAGGTAAGTATCAAACAAATTTAATCAAGCTTATGTCTTCAACTCCTTTAACATTAAACTTAGTTGAAGGTTCTGTATCCTTCAGTTTTTCACCCCAAGCCGCAAGAGAGTTAAAGGCGGCGATTGATCAATTAATGGAACGGCTGAAAGCTGTTGCGGCTAAACCTGCGGCTGGTGGTAAAGTCACACCCCAACCGCCTTTGGAATATCGTTACACTGGTGAGGTATTTTTAGAAATTTTCTGTAATCCTAATATCTGGCCGACTCCCTTTGCTGCTAAAGTTTTGTTGACAGTGCGAGATGTCACTATCCGCTTAACTACGGAAGCTGAACTCACTCGCCTCATTGAAGACATTAACCAATATTTAGAACAAGTTGGGTAAACGAGTAATGAATTGAAAGTGCTGAGTGCTGAGTAAACATACTAATGACCAGCAGAATGGGTGCATCAACTCAAATCAAACATTTTTGCGGGAGGTATCAACTAGCTAAGTAGCCGCTAATTTTATCTTTGTGTCGGCGAAGAGTGCTTAAAGCTTGCAGTTCTATTTGTCGTACTCGTTCTCGACTAATACCCAGTTGTTCGCCAATTTCAGATAAAGATAAGGTATTTCCGCCTGTCAAGCCAAATCTTAAGGTTAATATTTCGCGTTGCTGAGGAGTTAATTTTAATAATAAATCTTGGATATTTTGTTTGAGAAAACTTTGGTCGGCGTATGATTCAGGAGAGATGCCTTCATCTTCTAGCATACTAGATAATTCTGTATCTCTTTCGGGGCCGACTCGTAATTCTAAAGACAAAGGTTGGCGTGCTAACAGTAGATAATCTCTAACTTGTTGCGGTTCTAGAGATAATTCTTGCGCGATGTCAACGGTGGAAGGAGTACGACCTAATTTTTGTGCTAGTTCCCGTTGAGTGCGTTTAATTTTATTGAGTTTTTCCGTAATATGAATAGGTAGACGGATAGTGCGTGCTTGTTCTGCGATCGCTCTTGTGATTGCCTGACGAATCCACCAATAAGCGTAAGTGGAGAATTTGTATCCCCTTTGAGGTTCAAACTTCTCAACACCTCTTTCTAAACCTAAGCTTCCCTCTTGAATTAAGTCCAAAAAATCTAAATTGCGTTTTTGATATTTCTTAGCGATCGAAACAACCAGCCGCAGATTAGCCCTAATCATTTCTTCCTTGGCTTGATAACCTTGCTGTAGTTGTTGCAATAGTTCTGCTTCACTAAGCTGGACATATTCTGCCCATTCTGATTGTGTTGGTTGCTGTTGTAACTGCACAGTTAGTTTTTCTTTGGCAGCCAGTAAATTCATCATTTGTTGGACTTGCTGCCCAAGCTTGATTTCTTGTTCATGACTTAATAAAGGGATGCGCCCAATTTCATGCAGATAACTACGCACTAAATCAGCCTGAGATAATGATTTTCTGGTTGTGTTGCTGACTTCAATCGATTTATCAGATAGGTATTTCATTTTTTTATCATCCCGATAATAATTTCTGGATTGAGCAGAAAATGATTAGCGTTCTAAATATCTAAGGTTAAGTATTCGCTAAAATTTAGCCCGCGATAACTAGATACACTTTTATATTTGAGAATTAACTTTTCTTAATGTAAGAGCTTGATATGACAGAGACTTGTCGAAGATTTGAAAAAATTATGTCTATGGGAAAATGATATCAGGTTTATTTGAGATATGAATAAAAGAGACAAGGGGGACAAGGGAGACAAGGGGGACAAGGTAGAGAGATGTTTATAAATTATTTAGGATTACTACTTAACTAAAAAATAATCAGTATAAATGAAGTTTAAAAAGTTCAGAAAAGTATTTAAAAGTGCTATATGCTTTCAGTAATTAGACTGAATTAAGTATAAATTGGTAAACGAAAGTGAATCTCCCTTTAATTACTCGTGCTGAAGCACATAACAAGAAAACAGCGATTATTGCAGATACAGGCTTATTTACATATCAGGATTTGCTGCAAGCTTCGGGTCAAATAGCGGCAAATTTATTACAAAATACAGTAGATTTACAAGAACAGCGAGTAGCTTTTTTGATTCCGCCTGGGTTTGAGTATGTAGCGACACAGTGGGGAATTTGGCGGGCTGGTGGGATAGCTGTACCACTGTGTATTTCGCATCCAAAACCAGAATTAGAATACGTAATTATCCATTCAGGCGCATCGATTATTATTGCCCATCCGCAGTATGAGGATATCATGCGATCGCTCGCAACAGAACACAATCTCAGATTTATCCTGACTTCGGACACACCACCACATAATATTGTTAATCTGCCAGAAATAGATATTACTCGACGTGCGTTAATTCTCTACACCAGTGGTACAACAGGCAAACCAAAGGGTGTGGTGACAACTCATGAAAATATTCAAGCGCAAGTTACCAGTTTAATTACAGCTTGGGAATGGACATCAAGCGATCGCATTTTACACGTACTCCCATTACATCATATTCATGGCATTATCAACGTCCTCACCTGTGCTTTGTGGGCTGGGGCGGAATGCTATATGTTAAGCAAATTCGATGCAGAAGCTGTCTGGAATCACATTTGTCAGGGTGACTTAACTTTATTTATGGCAGTCCCAACAATTTATGTAAAATTAATCGCCGCTTGGGAAAGCACCACAGTTGAACGCCAACAAAGTATGACCGCAGAATGTAAAAAGATGCGTCTGATGGTTTCTGGTTCCGCCGCTTTACCAGTGCAAGTTTTAGAAAAATGGCAAAATATTAGCAGTCATTTTCTTCTAGAACGCTATGGAATGACCGAAATTGGGATGGCGTTGTCAAATTCTTTACACGGTCAACGTCACGCAGGTTATGTTGGTCAGCCTTTACCGCAAGTAGAAGTAAGATTAGTTGATGAAAGTGGAGAAATAGTACCACCAGAAACACCAGGCGAAATTCAAGTTAAAAGTCCTGGCGTATTTTTAGAATACTGGCAAAATCCCCAAGCAACCGCCAAAACCTTTAAAGACGGCTGGTTCTGCACAGGAGATTTAGCAGTAGTGGAGAACGGAAATTACCGTATTCTCGGTAGAATGAGTGTAGATATCATCAAAACTGGTGGCTATAAAGTATCTGCGTTAGAAATTGAAGAAGTATTAAGAACTCATCCAGATATCCAAGAATGTGCCGTCGTGGGAGTTGCTGATTCTGAGTGGGGTGAGAGAGTATGTGCAGCGTTAGTACTGCATCCCCAATGCCAGTTAACATTAGAATCGTTTCGGAATTGGGCAAAAGAGCAATTAGCAGTTTATAAAGTCCCAACCAAAATACTCACAGTTGCAGAGTTACCCCGCAACGCAATGGGGAAAGTAACTAAGCCAGCAGTTGTTGAGTTATTTCGTGCAGATTAATTAGACATCTCCAAAATATACTATTTTGGAGATGTCTAAATTAACACCAGAAAATTGTATTACTGTCAGTTCGCAGTTTGGGGTGGATGGGACAGTGCAAGTCAATAACGTTGGTGTTGACCCCAATTCCGGTTTAGTCAAACTACCAGAAAATGTCACTGATCCATCGCAGCAAATAGCGAGTGGTTGTGCTGATAATACAGGTAGTAGTTTTGTCGCCACAGGACGGGGTGGTGTACCGCAAAATCCCACGCAGGAAATTAGGAGCGATCGCACTTGGTCAGACACTCGTGATATCTCTGCATTCCACACTACACAACCAGCACCAGCCCAAATACCAAAATCTCCAGAAACAATTTTGCAAGCTACCTCTTGGCGACGTAACGCCCAAGGCAAAATTGAATTAATTGCAAATCAATCTTCTAGTCAGGCACAACAAGCATTAACCTGTTCTGCGTTATCCAAAAAATAATGTTATAAAAAATACTGATTTGGGAATTATGAATACGGAAGAAAAATCAGAAATCCGTTCATGAAATTAACTTTTACTGGGTTTGGCTTTCTTGGTGCAATCTGCATCTGGGCTGTTTGTAACAATAGTGTTCACGCACAAGTAACTCCTGATAGCACTCTCGGTACAGATGTGGATGTTAGTAGTAATAGTTACACAATTAAAAATGGCACTCGTGTTGGCAACAATTTATTTCATAGCTTTAGTCACTTTTCCATCTCTACAGGTGGTTCTGCTTTATTCAACAATGCCACTAGCGTCGAAAACATCTTCGCCCGTGTCACAGGTGGTAGTTTATCAGATATAGATGGCACAATCAGCGCCCAAGGTAGCGCCAATTTATTTCTACTGAATCCTGCCGGGATTTTGTTTAAGGCTAACGCTAAATTGAACATTGGTGGTTCGTTTGTCGGCACAACCGCAGATAGCATTATATTTGCCGATGGGTTAAAGTTTAGCGCCACCAACACCACATCACCAGCCTTATTAACTATGAATGTCCCCGTTGGTTTGCAACTTGGCAGCAATCCAGAGGCAATTACTATTCAAGGAGCCGGACACAATGGCCGTGTGAGTACAATCTTTCAAGTATCGGGACTCAACAGAGGATTAGAGCTACAATCTGGCAAAACCTTAGCATTAGTGGGTGGAAATATTGCCTTGGATGGCGGTTTACTCTCTGCACCAGGAGGGCAAATAGAATTGGGTAGCATCAATAATGCTAATGTTATGCTCAATTCCACTTCCAAAGGGTTTACCCTGAGTTATCCCAACACTGGGAATTTTGGTAATATTACCCTGAGCAAATTAGCTTTAGTATCTACAGACGATATCAATTTAGTAAATCAAGGAAATAGCGGAGCAATCAAAATTCAAGGAAAGCAAGTCAGTATCCGTGATGGTTCTTTGATATTAGTCCAAAATCGGAGTAACCAAGCTGCTGGTGATATTGTTGTTAATGCTACAGAATCATTGAATATTATTGGTAAATCACCTGATTTTAAAAGTTCTAGCAGTTTAGTCAATGACACAGTATCTTCTGCGGCAGCAGGAGATATCATCGTTAATACCCCGAAGTTAAATATTGCTCAAGCTGGTTACATCATCAACCGCACATTTAGCGACGCTTCTGGGGGCAACATTATTATTAATAGCGACACAATAAATGTCAGTGGGTTTGCACTCAATGTCAATGAGTTTGCACCAAACGATTTTGCTCGTTTTGGATCTGTTAGTCAGATAACAGCTAGTTCTTTTAGCGCAGGACAGGGCGGAAATATTTCCATTACTACGCAAGATTTATCTGTTTCAGCCGGAGGCAACATAACAACTAGACTTCATTCTTCAGGTAAAGGCGGCAATGTTAATATCAAAGCAGATACAATTCAGGTATTAGGTGCAGATGCGCCAAGAGGTCTGTACCATAGCGTAATTTCGGCTTCCTCATTCGGGACTGGGGATGCTGGCATTTTGAATATTGACACCCGTACACTGTCTGTTCAAGGCGGTGGTAGAGTATCAACTTCTAGCTTAGTTTTAGGTAATGCAGGTTCATTAACTATCAATGCCTCAGAATCGATTAATGTGAGTGGTATGAAACCTGGAGATTCTGCCAGCTTCATTGGTAGTGCGGTTATTCCTCTGGCTCCGTATGAAAAGATTTCCCGTGCTAATGCAGGGAACACTATAATTAACGCACCCATTGTGAACGTTTCTGATGGGGCGATGATTCTTGTCAAAAATACGGGTTCTGGCACAGCTGGTAATCTGCTCATTAATG
The DNA here is from genome assembly GCF_014697615.1 of Nostoc sp. FACHB-280. Lineage (GTDB taxonomy): Bacteria > Cyanobacteriota > Cyanobacteriia > Cyanobacteriales > Nostocaceae > Nostoc_B. The sequence goes on from NZ_JACJSD010000006.1 coordinate 32,739, forward strand.
CCAATGCCCTCACACTCAAAAATGGTGGAAACATTTTAGCCTCCACAAAAGCAGGTGAAGGCGGTAACATCAACCTGCAACTGCGAGATTTATTACTTATGCGTTATGGTGGCTTTATTAGTGCAGAAGCAGGTGGTACTGGCAATGGTGGCAATATTAGTATTAATGCTCCAGTTATAGTTGGACTAGAAAATAGTGACATTATTGCCAATGCCGTAGAAGGAAAGGGTGGGAATATTAGCATTACAACTCAAGGCATTATTGGTTTAAAATTCCGCGATACCCTGACACCCAGAAAAGACTTAACCAACGATATTACAGCCAGTTCCGCATTTAATGTCAATGGTACAGTAGCGATTAACAATGTTGGTGTTGACCCCAATTCAGGTTTAGTCGAATTACCTGCCAATGTCAGTGATCCATCGCAGCAAATAGCAAGTGGTTGTGCTGCGAATACAGGTAGTAGTTTTGTGGCCATTGGTCGGGGTGGTGTACCACAAAATCCGACGCAGGAAATTAGGAGCGATCGCACTTGGGCAGACATTCGTGATATCTCTGCGTTCCACACCACAAAACCAGCACAAACCCAAATCTCTAAATCACCAGAAACACTTGTGCAAGCAACTAGCTGGCGACGTAACGACCAAGGCAAAATTGAATTAATTGCCGATAAATCTTCTGTAAATTTAGCACCATCATTAACTTGTGCTGCTGTTCATAAAAGCTGAAAAAAACTCACCATAACATTACACAGATACCTTAATAGCAAAATTTACCTTGGGAAAAATAGACACCAAGTAGATAATTTCAAATAAGTTGATGAAAGTAACTTTTGCTAACTTAAGCTTAATTGGTGCAGTCTATATCTTGGCTATTGGTAACAGCCATGTTCAGGCAGAAGTCAAACCTGATGGTACTCTCGGCACTGCTGTGGCTCCTGGGTCTGTAAGTAATAGTTACAACATCACTGGCGGTACTGCTGTTGGCAATAATTTATTTCACAGCTTTAGCCAATTCTCTATTCCTGCTGGTGGTTCTGCCACCTTCAGCAGTAATTCTAGTATCCAAAACATTTTTAGTCGGGTGACTGGTGGTGATGTTTCCGACATTAACGGTTCCATCACAACTAATAGTGGTGTGAATTTGTTTTTGCTCAACCCGGCGGGGATTATTTTTGGGAAACATGCAAGCTTAAACGTTGGTGGTTCTTTTGTGGGAACAACAGCAAATAGCATCAAATTTGCTGATGGCAAAGAGTTCAGCACCAACATAACTCAATCCCCATTGTTAAGTATGAATGTGCCTGTAGGGTTACAACTTGGGGGCAATCCGGGAACTATTTCCGTGCAAGGAATGGGAAATAATAGTAAATTAGACCCCACATCTCCTGTTTCTGGATTAACTAGTACAAATGGCTTACAGGTTAAACCTGGAAAAACACTAGCTTTAATAGGTGGTAATCTCGTTCTCGATAGTAGCTTTCTTTCTGCACCGAGTGGACGAATTGAACTAGGCAGCATAACTCAAGGCAGTGCAAATATTAATCTTACGCCACAAGCATTAACATTTAGCTATCCCAGTAATGGTTCTAGCTTTGGGAATATCCAAATGAGTCAACGTGCTGTTGTATCTGTACGCGGAACAAATCCAGGTTCGATTCAACTTCAAGGTAAACAGATCGATCTTCGGGATGGTTCTTTGCTGGTGGTTCAAAATTTAGGCAACAGTCAAGCAGGAGATATTACTGTTAATGCTACAGAGTCGCTACAGGTAATTGGTAGATCCTCAGATTTTCGCAGTTCCAGTGGCATAGTCAATGAAGCTCTAGTATCAGGAACCGCAGGAAATATTGTGATTACAACTCCAACATTAACAATTGATCGTGGGGCAATTGTTATGAGCCGTAGCTACCGTTCGGCCCGTGGTGGTAACATCACAGTCAATGCTAATGCAGTTTCTGTGGGAGGGGTTGATCCGCAAGATCCATCTACCGTGCCGATATTTGGTGTGCTTGTTGCTGCTGCTTTTGGAAATAAGCCAGGTGGAGATTTATCGATTTCTACTAATAGCCTTTCAATTTTGGGCGGTGCTAATGTTGGTACGAGGAGCTTTTCTAGCGGGAAGGGAGGCAATGTTCAAGTTACTGCTGATACGGTGAATGTCTCAAGTTTGGGTTCTCCTCCTGGATCACTCTTTATCAGTTTGCTATCAGCGAATACTTTTGGCCCTGGAGATGCAGGCGACTTACATTTAGATACTCGGAAATTGTCAATAGAAAATGGGGGTTTAGTCTCAGTTTCGAGTGTAAGTAGAGGGGATGCTGGCAATCTCACCATTAATGCCACTGAGTCAGTTGATGTGAGCGGGATGAAAGACGCAGCAAATCCTAGTTATATTGGAGCGATCGCTCGTTTATTCATCCTGAGAACTCCTACAACAATTATTAGTGACAATACTACCGCTAAAGCAAATGCAGGTAGTGTCACAATTAATACTCCTAAGTTAAGCATTCGTGATGGGGCAAGAGTGTTTGTTGAAAATGAAGTTCAAGGTGATGCAGGTACTTTAAACGTTAATGCCAATACCTTATATCTCAACAATGGTAGTAGTCTTTCTGCATCCACAAAAGTTGGTCAAGGGGGCAATATCAATCTCCAACTCCGCGATTATTTACTCATGCGTAATGGTAGCCTCATTAATGCTGAAGCTGGTGCTGCTGGCAATGGTGGTAACATTACCATTAATTCACCTGTCATTCTCGGCTTAGAAAACAGCGATATTATTGCCAATGCTTTCCAAGGTAAAGGCGGAAATATTGACATTACAACTCAGGGGATTTTTGGGTTAGAATATCGTCCGCAACTGACACCAGAAAACGATATTACTGCTAGTTCGCAATTTGGGGTGAATGGTACAGTCGAAGTGAATAATGTTGGTGTTGATCCCAATTCAGGTTTAGTAGAACTACCAGCAAATGTTACTGATCAATCACAGCAAATAGCAAGTGGTTGTTCTAATACCAATGGCAGTAGTTTTGTGGCCACAGGACGAGGTGGCATACCGCAAAATCCCACACAGGACATGAGGAGCGATCGCACCTGGTCTGATGTGCGCGATATCTCTGCATTCCATAAAACACAATCAGTACAAGCCCAAATACCAAAATCACCAGAAATACTGGTGCAAGCAACTGGCTGGCGACGTAACGCAAGCGGAAAAATAGAGTTAATTGCAGAGAAATCCGTTGTGCGATCGCAACAGTTATTAACCTGTACGGCTAAACCCAAAATTGAATAACGTTATAAAAGCTACCAAAATGGGAATGCTATATACGTAATCAAAACCAGAACTGGACTAATGAAATTTGCTTTTGTTGGGTTTGTTGTGCTGAGTGCAATTTGTTTATCTGCTGTTGACAATAATGGTGTTTATGCACAAGTAACTGCCGACAACACCCTGAATACAGATGTGAGTAGTAGTAACAGCATTACAAAAGGCACTCGCGTTGGCAACAATTTATTTCATAGCTTTAGTCAATTCTCTATTCCTCAAAGTGGTGAAGCATCATTTGAAAATGCTACTGATATTCAAAATATTTTTAGCCGAGTAACTGGTGGTCAAGTTTCTGATATTAATGGCAAAATCAGTGCCAAGGGTGATGCCAACTTATTTTTAATCAACCCAGCCGGGATTATTTTTGGTAAAAATGCCAGGTTAAATATTGGTGGTTCCTTTATCGGTACAACTGCCAACAGTATAAAATTTGCCGATGGTACAGAATTTAGTGCAACCAACCTCAATCAGTCGCCATTGTTAAAGATGAGTGTACCGATAGGCTTACAGTTTGGTCAAAACTCAGGAAAAATTGCCTTACAAGGAACTGGACATCATCTCACCTCTAAAAATCCACTGATTACACCCTATGTTCCTACAATATTGGAGGCTAATTTGGCTGTGAAATCGGGACATACATTAGCACTTTTGGGTTCTTCGATTGACCTAAATGGTGGGATTTTGCTTGCTCCCCAGGGACGAGTTGAACTCGGTAGTGTAGCTGAAGGTGAAGTTAAACTCAATAGATTCAGTCAAGGGTTTAACCTGGATTATCAAAAGATTTCTAAATTTGGTGATATTAATCTTGCAGGGCGATCGCTTGTGAATGTTAATGGTATAAATGCGGGTTCTATTCAAGTACAAGGTCGCACAGTTAGCCTCACAGATGGCTCTGTATTATGGGTGCAGAACCGAGGAATTCAAAAGGCTGGAGATATTTATGTTTTCGCCTCTGATACTCTGAAATTGTCTGGTGCGACTACTGACCTGAAAATTCGTACCAGTATAATCAACGAAACTGTAAGCAGTGGTAGGAGTGGTAGTATTAGCGTTGTCACACCAAATTTAAGCGTTAACAACGGTGCAATAGTTGCGAACCGTAATTATAAATCTGCCGATAGTGGTTATATCAACATTACAACCTCTAATTTGAATGTTAATGGTTACATTTCGACCGACCCTTCAGCCTATGCAGCAATTGGAACACTCACATTCTCTACAGGAAAAGCTGGTGATGTGAAAGTCACAACACAGAATTTATCTGTGTTAGACGGTGGTTATCTCGGCTCCACAACCTTTGGACTTGGTACGAGTGGTGCAGTTACAATTGATGCCGATCACGTAAATGTCATTGGAGCAACGCCCATCAGTATTCCTAGTGCCATTGCTAACACGAGTATTGGCCGTGGTGGTAATGCTGGGAAACTGAGACTAAATACTCGCACACTCACAATCAAGGAAAGTGGTAGTGTAACAACTGCGAGTCTTGGGGTAGGTAATGCAGGTGATTTGACTGTTAATGCCACGGAATCGATTAACATAAGTGGCCGATCGCCAAGTGTTCCCTATGGTAGTAATATTTCATCAACTGTTGGCTCTTTGACGGCTAATTATTATACCCAATTATCAAATGTGAGCGAAATTCCTAGAGGCTCTTCAGGACAAGTGAGTGTCAATACTCATATCCTCAAAATTAGTGATGAAGCCAGAATTAATACTGGTAACTATGGGATTGGGAATGCAGGCGCACTGAACATCAATACTGAAATGCTGGAGTTAAATAAGGGCTTTTTAGCGAGTTTTACAGCTTCAGGACAAGGCGGTGATATCAATATCCACACAAACGCGCTCATTCTTCGAGATCAGAGTTTGATTATAGGAACTGCTTTAGGTTCAGGAGATGGCGGCAATATTATGATTAATTCGCCAGTTATTGTCGGCTTTAACAATAGTGACATTATGGCTAACGCGGTCACAGGTCGCGGTGGTAATATTCAAATCACAACTCAAGGTATTTTTGGATTGAAGTTTCGCCCCCAACTGACACCAGGAAACGATATTACTGCCAGTTCACAGTTTGGGGTGAATGGCACAGTACAAGTTAATAACGTTGGTGTTGACCCCAATTCAGGTTTAGTGGAATTACCAGGAAATGTCAGTAATCCATCTCAACAACTTGCTAGTGGATGTGCAAATGCCAACGGTAGTAGTTTTATCGCCACAGGACGAGGTGGCATACCGCAAAATCCCACAAAGGACATGAGGAGCGATCACACCTGGTCAGATGTGCGCGATATATCTGCATTCCACACCACAAAACCAGCACAAGCACAAATCTCTAAATCACCAGAAACACTTGTCCAAGCAACAGGTGTACATCGTCGGACTGATGGTACAATTGAACTAGTTGCTAATAAATCTTCTATTTCCGTACCAACACAATTAACCTGTAAAGCCGTTTCTCAATAGTGAACACGATATTAGTCTATCAAAGGACGAGTGGTGGAATTGATGCAAATCAGTGATCAATCAGAAATTGCTGTTGCCAAAAGTCTTAATACTGCACCAGAATTATTAGCAGAATTGGCAAGACATAAAGATATAAAAGTCCGTCAAGCTGTAGCCAGAAATCCCCATACTCCAACTTATACTTTATTTCTCTTGGCAGAAGAATTTCCCCAAGATTTTCTGCACAATCCTATTTTTCCGACACTAGATTTAGAAAATCCAGAATCAGTAATTCCCGGTTCATCCCTACAGACAATTTTAGCTTGTGACGATGCTCCTCAAGAATGGTTACACAGATTCGCCATTTCTGGATATCATTATCATTTAGTGGGAATTGTGCAGAATCCTCAAGTTAGTAAACAAGTATTAGAATTAGCCGTAGAAAATCCTTCTGGCGATGCGTTTATTCATGAATTAATCAAAATGCACGTCAATATTGCCGGAGAAATGGATTCATGCTGGCAAGAATATGCAGAAAATAAATTACCACAGATTATCGCAGCGAGCTTTTCTGACTTTGCAGCAGTGGGATGTTACTCCCGCAATCATTCTCAAGGACATTATTATCAATTTATTTTGTGGCAATTAGGAATTACACCTGATTTGCAACTCAAGCAAACTTCAGAATATGTGCAAACAGCCATTGCTAAATCTAGCGAGACTCCACCAGCATATTTACGGCAATTCTTAAATACAAAATTTAAAATTACCACCCTGATTGAAGTTGCTAAAAATAAAAACACACCTCTTGAATGTTTAATTGAACTTGCTGATCATCGTAGTCGGTTAATCAGGGAAGCTACTATGCTAAATCCTAGTTTACCAAGGTCAATCGTTAATGATTTTTTTCAAGAAAGATTTTTAGCCACCCATCCCCATACACAAGTAGAAAAATTACGGGAACTTTGTCAAAGTAAATGGTCATTTATTAGATGGCAAGTTGCGAAACATCCTAATTTAGAATTAAGTGACTTAAAAACGTTAGCGCAATCCTCTGATTGGAGAGTCAGAGAATGTGTTGCTGGTCATCCTGGTGCTGATTTAGATATACTTCAAAAGCTAACCCAAGATAAGAGCGTTCGTGTTCGTCAAGCAGTGGCATTAAATAGCCAAACACCGCCAGAATGTTTGGAGAGATTATCAGGCGATCGCAATATATCTGTTCAAGCTAATGTAGCTAAAAATCCTCATACTCCATTAGATATTTTACTACTGCTTTATCAAAACCAAGATAGACGTATACTGCAAAAGCTTGCCTATAATCCTGGTCTTCCACAAGAATTACAACAGCAATTACAGTTACACTTTCCTCAGACAAAACCTCATAATATTTATCTACACTGGAGACTTTTCAGCGAACCATATAGCTATGAAGGAACTCAAATTGAAGAAATACATCAACAAGAACAACATGCACTAGCCACAAGTGCAATGACTCCAATTCCTCAATTATTAGAAATACTGAGAATTACACCAGTTGATATTTATTGGGAAGCAGTACGTAATATTTGTCAACAGGTGGTTTGTAATCCTGAGCTATCTTCAGAAATTTTATTAGAAATTTTAGATATTCGTAGTGTAGATGTATATGCAGCAGTAGCTTCTCATCCCCATATCTCTGATGCAGTGTGCGAGAGAATAGCCAAATTTAAAGAATATCGATTACGCTTATTGATGTTACAAAATCCCAATATATCGCCAGCATTTATCGAGAAATCTTTGTACGATAAACGTGCAGAAGTTCGTCAATATGCTTTAAAAATCTACCAAGAAAAGTTTGCAAATACAAGTAATTTTATCCTTCAATACAACGAGGCTATTGATGAGAATACACCACTGCCGAAATTAGCTGAACTAGCCAATCATAAATCAGTACTGATCCGCGAAGCTGTTGCCAAAAATCCTCGAATAATAGAAGCGTATAGTAGTCCCAAAAGTAAGAGCTGCTTAGAAAAACTCGCCCAAGACAAAAATCAACTTGTACAACTAGCTATTACTAATAATATCAATGCTCCAATTCATATACTAGAAAAATTGGCTAATAATCATCAATATGACCATTATGAATATATTGTTTATTCGCGTGGTCATAAGCGTAAAGAACATAAAGTTTTCATAGCGGCAGTCAAAAGATTAATTCAAATCGCGCCTACAATTGCGAGTAAATATCTAGCTAATTTTATTGAACCAAGGTTTTATAGCCTGGATACAATACCATTTCGTTTAGCACTTCTCCAACATCCCGCCGCACCTATTGAATATTTAGCTCAAAATTTACAAAAATTACGTTCGTTTCCTTGGTATGAACGTTATGTTATTAGCCAACATCCGCAAATAACTACAGAAATTCTCCAATTTCTCTTGCAAGATGCAAATCGAGTTGTACGAGCAGCAGCCAAAGCAAGATTGAATCAAAAACTTCAACAACACGTAAAGATTAAGTAAAAATCACAATAAAATTACAAAAGTACTGAAATAACAAAATCAGAAGCTGGGAAAACTAAATGCACAGTTGAATATTACAGATAAGTTGATGAAAATAACTTTGGCTGGCTTAAGTTTCATTGGTGCAATTTTCCTCTCTACTATTTGTAACAGCCGTGTTGACGCGCAAGTCATCCCTGATAATACCCTCAGCACCACAGTGTCTGGAAGTGGTACATATACTGTCACAGGTGGTACAGCGGTTGGTAATAATTTATTTCATAGCTTCAGTCAATTTGATGTTCCTAGTCCGGGTTCTGTCACTTTCAGCCACAGTACTAATATTCAAAATATTTTTAGTCGTGTCACAGGTGGTAAAGCTTCTTACATTGATGGTGCTATCAACGCCAATGCCAATTTATTTTTACTCAACCCCGCAGGCATTATTTTTGGTAAAGATGCCCGTTTGAATATTAATGGTTCCTTTGTAGGGGCAACTGCCAATGGTATTAGATTTGATGATGGGAAGGTGTTTAGCACCGACATCACTAAACCTCCTGTGCTAACTATGAGTGTACCGATTGGTTTGCAATTAGGAGCTAATGCAGGGGCAATTCGCACTCAAGGAACCCCAGCCGATAACTTTCTGTTTGGCTCCTGGCAAAGTTTTAAAGCTACAACAATGGCGTTGGTGGGAAGTGAAATTGATATGAATCAAAGTCGTCTGACTAATCCAGACGGCAGATTTGAATTATGGGCATTAAAAAATGCTGAAGTTGGCTTGAATCATCAAGATGGCTTGCAATTAATTAGTCCGACAACAGCTGATTGGGGAAATATTTCTCTTAGACAATCCTCAGTTATTGATACTAGTGGGGTGAATGGTGGAGCTATTAATATTCGGGGACGAGGTTTGACAGTTCAAGAAGGTTCTGGAATTGGTTCTATCACTAGGTCATTAGGGCAGGGGCAGGGTATAAATATCAAAACTACAGAATTTGTAGATTTCTTAGGAGTATCTACCGCAACACAGTACTCTACCCCTGGTGTATACACTAGTGTAATTGGTAATCAAGGTAGAGCAGGGGATATTACAGTCGAAACCCAGCGTTTACACATAGCAAACGGCGGATGGATTCAGTCTACAGTTAGTCCTGACTTTAATTTTTTTACACGTCAGTTTATCCCTAGCAATGACTCCAGAACTGGAGAGATTACTATTAAAGCTGCTGATGTAGAACTTAGTGGATACAATCCATTTGCTGTGAATTCTTTCCGTCCGAGTGCTATTACTACTTTAATTAGCAGTGGCAGCAACAATGAAAGTGGCAAGATCACTGTTAATGCTCAACGTGTACGTTTACGGGATGGTAGTCGCATTAGCACAGATATTCTGGGTTTTTATATTCCTGGTTTTTATGAGTTGATTACTACTGGTAAGTCTGGAGATATTACAATTGAGGCTGCTGAGAGTCTCGAAATTTCTGGAGTGACACCTGGTGGATTGACGGGTGCTGTGATTAGTTCAATTCAACCTTATGCTGAGGGTCAAGGTGGCAATATCACAATTGAGACTGGAAACTTGGCAATTTCAAAGGGTGGGACGATTTCTAGTGCTGTCGCCGGAAGTGGTCTAGCTGGAAATATAGATATTTCTGCCAAAGCTGTAGAAGTCAGTGATCCTGTGATTGATAGTTTTAGCGATACAGTTAGCGGTATTACAGTGGCTTTGGGCAAAAATGCCGTTGGTCAAGGTGGAACAATTAGCCTTACAGCAGATAGCTTGCGTGTGTTTAATGGTGGGCAAATTACCTCTTCTAGTGCGGGACAGGGAAGAGCTGGTAGTATTGACTTGAAAGTCAAAAATGTTGATGTCCAAGGAACTTCCCAAAACTTAGTTAAGGGTAGTTACTTGCCTAGTGCGATCGCAGCTTCTTCTGCTAGTAGTTTTGCTGCGGGTTCTGTCATTATCAAATCAGATTTTGTCCAGGTCAGAGATAGTGCCGAAATCACTGTTAGTAATACAGGTAGCGGCGATGCTGGCAATTTGGATATAACAGCTAATAATCTCTTCCTCAAACATGGTGCAAGTCTGCGTTCGGAGGTGAATGGCGGTAGTCAAGGAAATATTCTTCTTGAGGTCAATGAGGTATTGCTATTACGTCATGGCAGTAGAATTGTTACCAATGCCCTTGGTGCTTCCACAGGGGGTAATATTAATATTAATGCCGGGTTTATTGTGGGTGTAGCAAAAGAAAACAGCGACATTTCTGCAAATGCTGTCTTGGGAAGTGGTGGTAATATCCAAATTACAACTCAAGGTATTTATGGATTAAAATTCCGTGACCAACTCACGCCCCAAAGTGATATTACAGCTAGTTCGCAATTTGGGGTAAATGGTACAGTGCAAGTCAATACTGTCAAAGTTGATCCTAATTCGGGTTTAGTTGCATTACCAGCAAATGTCACAGATCCATCTCAACAAATTGCTAGTGGTTGTGCAGGAAATAGTGACAGCAGTTTTGTTGCGACAGGAAGAGGTGGTGTCCCACAAAATCCCACACAAGAACTGAGGAGCGATCGCATTTGGTCTGATGTGCGTGATATCTCTGCATTCCACAGCAAACAACAAGTACATACACAAATCCCAAAACCCCAAGCAGTGCTTGTCCACGCAACTAGCTGGCGACGTAATACCCAAGGCAAAGTTGAACTTGTTGCAGATCACTCTCCCAATCAAATGCAACCATCTTTAACTTGTGCTGGCATCTCTCAATAATATCGTGTCCGGTAAAAGACTTATGATTAAGACCCCAGAGGAAGCAGCACCTCGGCTTCTCCTGTCGGAGACGCTGCGCGAACGCTCGGCGACCGGAAGTTGGGGAGAGGGTTTTGGTGTATCTGCACAGATTGACCGAATCATAACTGATTACCCGGACATTACATAACATAATTGATGTGTTCAATTAAAAATTTTGGACGCTGAAAGATAGCTTTATATCCTACAGCGAGTTTCATCTAGCTAAAGTTAAACAAACTTTTGGCTTAACCACATCAGAAAAACGCGATATTGTCGCTGATATTTCCGAACCAACTACCAGCAATTTACTCACAGAGACTCTTAATTATAATTTAGCGATCGCTTTAGGTATTCCTTACAGGCTCACACCCTTACTCCCACATTTTAAGTAATGCTAGGGATGTAGTTTGTCGTTGAACCAATTTATAACAGGTAATAATACTAAGTTATACCGTTTCTTGATGAAGAGGCTGTTGTATACAAAATCTCTACAGGATTTATAAAGTGCAGCTTCTCCTAGAATTGGTATGAGAATTTTAGATTTTGAAGTTCAACCACAGACCATCTATATTCAATTTAGTATTAACAATTAATTATTGTTAACTAAATAAACACATAGCACCAATGAAATTATCCTTACTTGGTTTATTATCCAGTCTTAGCTTCATTTGTTGTTTAACTACGTCATCAAATGTTACGGCAAATACTGTTACTAAACAGCAAACCCAGCAAATTTCTGCCCAAGAATTAGATTTAAAAAAGAAAATATTATTCCGTTTAGGTTCAGTAGGTCGCGCCCAACAAGCATATTTTCTAGAACAGCAAGTTTTTGCTACTCAAATTAAACAATTAGGACTAGATGAGAATTTAGAAAATAGCGTCCCAGGTTATAAATGGCAAATATTTACAGATAAAAAAGCCAAAAAAATTGCCATGACTGTATTATCACCACAGCAAAATAATTCTCGCACTTATGTTAATTTTGTTATTTTTACCATAACAGATACAAATGAGTATCTTACACTTTCAACTCTGTGTGAAAGTGAGCAAAATCAATTAATTATTCCTAAATTACCAACAAAATTTCCTAAGAATAAAGGCATTGAATGTCCATCGGGGTTTAGAACATTAGAACTGAGTGATAGGGAAAATCAAACATCTGAACAGCTAGAAAAGGAAAAAGAGCAGAGATTCATCGTTAGTCTGCTGAATTCTCTACAACAGCAATATTATTCTCAGAATCAAGCCTTTACAGATGATATTGATCAGCTTTTTGGTTTTTCTATAAATAAATTTATCTCAAATCAAGACTTAAAAATTAAATTATTGCCAATCAATAATCTCCAAAATGGAATTATTAGTGTTGCATTGCTTCCTAGTCAAGCACAAAAAAGTTATCTTGGGATAGTGAGACGTAATCAATCTCCAATAGAAAAGCCAAAAGTAATTATTTGTGAATTACCGGAAAAGGTATCTCTAAATTTAGAAAAATTAAGAAATTTGCCCCTTAATAATTTCATAGATTGTCCCCAAAGTTTTACCTTAGTAAGTCTGAGTTCTGAAGAAACTATAACTCTTAACCAGGAACTAGAAAACTTTAAAACTTATCAGGCTAAAATTATCGAAATTAATCAGCCTCAAAAGACACAGATTTTACAAACTGCTGATCAACTAGCTAAAGAAGGTAAATATGTCGACGCTCTAAAAAAATATTATTTAGCATTAGGAGCTTTGGAGATTAATGAATATGATATTTTGTCAGTGATGACTGAAGAAGTTAGCTTTAATCCAATTGTAGATAGTTTTTTTAAGAAAATAACACCTGTTTTACAAGCAGCTAAACCTTCTTTGTTGGCAGAAAAAAAAGCTATCAAATCAGAGATATCTGATTTATTTGGTAATTTTTCTTTAGAAGCTAACAGCCCCGCCAGAAAAATTCAAGAGGTAGCAGCTTTACAATTAGGATTCAATCTTTTAACTGTACCCAGCCAAGAATTTAAAATCCCTGAAAATAAGGTTTTAGATTTTGTTGATATTGCGAACTTATTAGGAGAACAGTTCAATGATAAATCACAAACATTTAATCATAATTTAGACAAGAGATTACGTAATTACATCAATAAAAATAAAACTGCGATCGCTACTATTAGTAACTTGCTATTGAATAATGAAACACCAAGTTGGGGTATAGATTATAAGTGGGTTAAAGAGGGAGATTTTCAGGCTCCTAGTCCTAGCTATATCGGGGTAGTAAATTTACAACGTTTATTAATAATTGATATTTTAGACAAGCAACAACAAGGAAATACTCAAGAGATGCTGAAATCTCTAGAAGCATCTTGGAAGCTCAGTGAATCATTACAAGATGAACCGTCTTTGATTGGTCAACTGGTGAATATAATTATTAGGCGATCGCAACTCCGCGTGCTGAGTAAAATTGATAATCTACCTGTAGTGTGGCAACAGCGATTGCTAGAAAAAGACTATACCCAAGCCATGATTCAGGCACTAAATGTAGAAGCTTTCTCCCAGTTGCAAGGGTTAGATAAAATCATTCCTCCAGAAAAAAATACACCGTTATCTCAGTTGTATCGTGATTGGTATGGAATTAATACATTTAAACTCAATAAAGAATTTTATCAAGCACTAGCACAAAAGAAAGATAATCTTTGTTCTTTAAATGTGCAAGCTTTAGAAAAACAGTATTTCCCTCAAAACGCCACGATTAGTCCCAGCTATGTTAAGCAGGTGTTGAAGGCTAATTATGTGATGTTGGAATCAGAAATGCTGCAAAAGGTCTTACAAGTAAAAGCAGCTATTCATCAAGGAAAAACCTTACCCAGTAAGCTATCGGAAATGCCATCAAATATCTGCTTAGGAAATAAATGGTTATATAAGTCTACCGCTGATGGCAAATGGTTGATTTATCTGGATAAACAACCAATTTGGCAATCTGAAATTGAGCGACCATCATTAACTTACACAGGGAAATTTAATAGTAGATGATAGATTACAAATTATAGGTTTTGGGAAGGGCGTAGAGGTAGGTATATATATCTAAAATCCTTACATTCCAAATCAATCACCTGTCAGCACGCCCAACTCCCTACTCACTATTCGCTTTTTTATACTCTTAGAGTTAAAAACTAGGTCATTGTGGGAATACTAGACATTAGGGTACAGACGGCGGCTAGTTTATGAAGGGAGTCTTAATGGGTTTGGTGAATCAAATACTGTTGAATTCGACGTTCTTGCCATTAAGAGTGAGCAATCCTATTCAGATTACCAATAACACTGTTGTTGGGCATAATTTATTTTATAGCTTCAGCCAATTATCGTTTCCCAGCAACGACTCTGTAACCTTCAGTCATAATTCACATATCCAAAATATTGTTAGGTGTAAGAGCGATCGCACCTGGTCTGATGTCCACAACATCTCTGCATTTCGCAAATCGGGCAGTATCAATGCACAAGCACCTCCTCCAAAAGTGCTGGTGCAAGCGACTTCTTGGCGACGTAATGCCCAAGGCCAAGTTGAGTTAATCGCAGCGACATTCCCCACACATACACAGCCGCAATTAAGCTGTCGTGCGCTTTCAAGAGTTCAATAAATTTCTTTTCTCTACCTTTAACCTATAACTACCTATGAATTTCCTCATCAAACAACGCCGTTGGTTATATATCAGTCTGAGTATTATGAGTTTGTGTTTGGCAGTAACAATCACACCGGCTCAAGCATCTCGCCCAGTATCGACTGTTGCTAGTCTCAATCTCAATGTATCTGCTACAGAATCTACAAATTGGCTAGAACAAGGACGACAACTTTACCAATCTGGTAGTTTTGCAGAAGCAGTGAACGCGTGGCAAATGGCAGTACAAAATTACCATAACCAAGGCGATCGCCCCAACGAAGCCTTAAGTTTGAGTTACTTGTCCTTAGCACAACAAGAACTCAATCAATGGGAAGCAGCAGAAAAATCTATCGCCCAAAGTGTCAAAATTCTGCAAACTGCACAACCAACAGCCGATGCTATTGTTTGGGCGCAAATACTGAATACTCAGGCCAATTTACAACTCCGCACTGGGAAAGCGGAAACTGCGCTAGATATTTGGCAACAAGCTCAAAAATATTATGAGCAAGCGGGGGATAAAATTGGCAGTTTAGGTAGTCAAATTAACCAAGCCCAAGCCTTACAAAGTTTAGGATTTTACCGTCGTTCTAAGCAACAGTTAGAGGCTTTAGCGCAAAAGTTGGCAGCTATGCCCGATTCTGAAATTAAAGTCAGTGGGTTGCGATCGCTGGGTTTAGCTTTACACGCCATCGGCGATCGTAATAGCCAATCAGTATTAGAACAAAGTTTAGCCACAGCCAAGCAAATTGCAGCTAAGAACCAGTTAAGTTCTATTTTTGTGAGCTTGGGAAAAGTGGCTGCTGATTTCCAAGATCCAGAAGCCGCCTTAAATTACTTTGAAGATGCAGAAACAGCAGCTACTAACCCAAATGAAGCTTTACAGGCGCGGTTAGCTCGGTTCAAACTCTTGGTAGAGTACAACAAACTAGAATACGCCATTCCCCTTGCACCACAATTACGTCAACAGTTGGCTGAGTTGCCACCTAGTCATAGTTCTTTAGGTGCAGCAATCAATTTTGTTGCCACCATGAATCGCGTAGAAAATTCAGAGCGAATTCTACCTAGTCAAGAGTTGGCTAAACTATTAGTAGATACTGTTAAATCTGCCCAAAAAATTCAGGATAGTAACGCCCAAGCTTATGCACTACATGAATGGGCAGAACTCTACAGCCGCAAAAAACAGTGGTCTCAGGCACAAGAATTAGCCGAGAAATCCCTGAAGATTGCCCGTGAAATTCAAGCGGATGATTTGATTGCTCAATCAGCTTGGCAAGTTGGCAAGTTATATAGACAACAAGGCAACCGCCCCCAAGCAATTACAGCTTATACCGAAGCTGTGAAGTCATTAAAAGCATTACGTGGGGATATGGTTGCGGTAAATCCTGATGTGCAATTTTCCTTCCGGGAAAGTGTTGAACCTGTTTATCGGCAACTAGTGAGTTTACTGCTAGATGATCAACCTACCCAGACAGCATTAACCCAAGCGCGAGAACTGATTGAATCATTACAAGTTGCAGAACTGGATAACTTTTTCCGGGAAGCTTGTTTGGATAAAGCCCAGCAAATTGATAAAGTTGACCCCACAGCAACAGTAGTTTATCCGATTATTTTAAGCGATCGCCTAGGTGTAATTTTCTCCCAAGCGGGAAAACCACTACGTTATTATGCCACTCCCAAATCTCAATCAGACATTGACAAAACTCTAGAGAATTTCCTGGTGGCTCTCAACCCAGTTTCTGATTCCAGTGAGCGGGAGAAATTATCCCAACAGATTTATGACTGGCTGATTCGTCCCGCAGAAGCAGATCAGACCTTTAAAGATACCAAAACATTAGTATTTGTCTTAGATGGAAGGTTGCGGAATATTCCGATGGCCGCCTTATACGACGGTAAGCAATATCTGATTGAAAAATATGCCGTGGCACTCTCACCGGGATTACAACTCATGGCTGCTCAATCCCTCCAGCAAAAACGGATTGATGCTGTTGTCGGAGGCATCAGTGAATCTCGTGCTGGTTTTAGTGCTTTACCAGCAGTGGAATCAGAAGTTAAACAAATCTCTCAAAAAGTGCCTTCTTCCACATTGCTTAATCAACAATTCACCAGTGAAGCTCTAGCTGAGTATGTCAAATCTAGTAAGGCGAATGTTGTTCACCTCGCCACCCACGGACAATTTAGTTCTCGTTTGGAAGATACTTTCTTATTGACATGGGATGGCGAAGTCAACGTTAAAGAGTTGTCTGAACTCCTGAAAAATCGTAGTGGTAATTCTACCAAAGCGATCGAATTATTAGTTCTGAGTGCCTGTGATACTGCCAGTGGGGACGATCGCGCGGCTCTGGGATTAGCGGGTTTAGCTGTCAAATCCGGCGCACGTTCCACCATTGCCACACTTTGGCCAGTGAAAGATAAAGCTGCCCAAATGCTCATGACTCGCTTTTATGACCAACTACGGCAACCCAAAGCCACCAAAGCTGAAGCATTAAGGCAAGCCCAAATTAATTTGATTCGCCAAACCGATTTCCGTGATCCGTTCTTTTGGTCTGCCTTTGTTTTGGTAGGGAATTGGTCTTAAATACGTAATATTACTGTATTTATCTGAATCAAGAAAAACATTAGCTTTATGGTTTTTTCATAGATTTTCAGATATAAATGCTAGTAGTGTTCCCGTATTCACTAGATTTTACCAGCAATCCAAAATTTTTTTGGTACAGTGGACTTCAATGTATTTTCCATTACTACATCAATGGATGAGGTCAAAGATGAGAAAACGTCGATATCTAACTAGCACATTGAGCATTATCGCTCTCATTGCTAGCAGCACATGGGCCAGTGCCTATGCTGTAACATTTACCCCACCTGTAAAAAATTCCGCGCCCAGACAAGCAACTGGTGGGGCTTCTCGTGGCAATATCTTTGTACCAAACAAAGGTAATAGTGCGCCCAGACAAGCAACTGGTGGAGCTTCTCGCGGTAATATCTTTACTCCCAAAAAAGGTAACAGCGCCCCCCAACAAGCAACTGGTGGAGCTTCTCGCGGTAATATCTTTACTCCCAAAAAAGGTAACAGCGCCCCCCAACAAGCAACTGGTGGAGCTTCTCGCGGCAATATCTTTACCCCGAAAAAAGATAACAGCGCCCCCCAACAAGCATCAGGCGGAGCTTCTCGTCTAGGTACTTACTATTTGAATCCTGGAACTGTAGCCGCAACCGGGCCAGCAGCGTTAATCGCTCTTCTCCCCCAAAGCTTCTATGGCACAACAACTTCGGCACACCCTACCATTTTGGTTTATCTTCCTACTTCTAATGCCGAAGAAGCCGTATTCAGCCTTAAGGATGAAGCTGGTAATACCCAATATCAAATGACCATTCCAGTTGCTGGGAAAGCTGGAGTTATGGCTATCAAATTACCAGCAGATGCACCTGCTTTAGCTGTTGGTAAAAACTATCAATGGTTCTTGGCGCTGAAAGTGGATGGAACACTTAGCCCCAGTACACCTTATGTTGATGGTTGGATTGAACGTATCCAGCCAACTGCTGAATTGACAACAGCAATGCAGCAGTCGGATGAGCTTCAGCGGGCAGTTGCTTTTGGTAAAAGCGGGGTGTGGTATGACTGTGTAGCAACAATGGCTGCACTACAAAATGCCCAACCCAAAAATCCCACAATTGTTAAGCAATGGCAAGAACTTCTTTCTTCCGTGAGCTTAAAGGATATTGCAACTGCTCCCTTAGTAGCATCAGCTAATTAGGGACTGAGGACTAGTAGTTCACCAACCTAACATGCCAGTAGACTTAGCAGGGGTGAAGAGATTAGGGCGCAAGGGATGAAGAGGAGAAGGCGCGGAGAGCAAGGGGGAGAATATTTCCCCAATTCCCCCTGCACCCCTGCCTCTTTCACACTGCCCCGAAGCCAGCTACCATGCAAAGTTGCCTTGGCAGACGACTAGGGGCTAGGGAATAGGAAGAGTTTTTCTAACACCCAATGCCCCATACCTAAGCCTAATACTCAAATTCAGACAAGTGTTAGTGGAGTCATGGCTGACGAATACTAATCAATGTTATGTGCCTCCGGCGAAATTATGTGGCGTAAATTCCAAGGTTTGATACAACGCTCACGTAGCGTCTTTATTATTACTCCCAGTGTCGCTCTTACAGTTATTGTTGGGCAGTCATTGGGACTTTTTAATTTGCCGGAGTGGAAACTTCGTGATGAATGGATGCGACAACGTTCGCAAAATACCATAGCTGACGAAATCGTGATTGTCACAATTGATGAACAGGACATTCAATCAGTTGGTAAATGGCCAATTCCCGACTGGTCACTAGCGCAATTACTTCAGAAAATTCGATCGCAACAACCCCGCGCCATTGGCTTGGATCTCTACCGAGATTTACCAGAAGGCAAAGGATATGAGCAACTGGTAGAGGTTTTCCGTAGTACACCTAGTTTAATTGGTGTGGAGAAAATCACTGGGGAACGTGTCAATCCTCCACCAGAATTGCAAAAACTGGAACAAGTTGGATTAGCAGATTTGGTATTAGATGGCGATCGCCATGTGCGGCGTGCTTTACTCACAGCTGCTGATGCCAAACAAGCCGGAAAAATTAAAGCGGGATTGGCAACTATGGTTGCACTCAAGTATCTGGAAGCAGAAAAAATTTCTTTAGAACCAGTGAACGAAGAGCAACAGAAATTTCGCTTAAATAATCAAATTTATCTGCCCCTGCAAAACCGAGAAGCAGGTTATTCTGATACTGATGTGGGTGGTTATCAAATTCTGCTCAACTGGCATGGTGCCGAAACGGCGTTTCGCACAGTAGCTATGCGAGATGTATTAGCCGGAAAAATTCCCGCCAATATCATGCGCGATCGGATGGTATTTATCGGCTCAACGGCCTCCAGTACCAATGATTTCTTTAGCACACCCTTTAGTTCCTCTTTGATTGCTGCTCAAAAACCCACAGCTGGAGTTGTAATTCATGCCAATGTTGCCCATCAAATAGTCCAAGGAGCAAAAACAGGTAAAGCGAACCTATATGGTTTTTCTGGCAATGCCACGTCATTTTGGATTATTTTGTGGTCTTTGATTGGTTCTGGTGGTAGCTGGTATTTAGCGAGTTTATGTACAAAACGAAACATTCCCGGTGGCAAAATTCTCTGGGCAACAGTAGGTATAAGTGGTGGTTTTTTCGTGGGTGGCTATGGGATATTTTTACAGGGTTGGGTGATTCCTGTCACACCAGGATTAGCTGCCTTTATTAGTAGTGTGATTGCCACAACCAATGCTTATAAACAACAAAAGTTAGAAGAAGCCAATCAACAGCTAGAAATTGCCAATTCTCAACTTCTAGACTATTCTAAAACTCTTGAGTTTAAAGTCGAAGAGCGTACTCGTGAATTACTGGAAGCCAAACAAGCTGCTGATGCGGCTAACGAAGCTAAGAGTGAGTTTTTAGCCAACATGAGTCATGAATTACGCACACCATTAAATGGGATTTTGGGTTTTGCCCAGGTGCTAGAGTTATCGCCAAACTTAACCGATAAAAATCGAGAAGGAGTCAACATTATCTATCAATGTGGTTCCCATTTACTGATGCTAATTAATGACATTCTCGATCTCTCAAAAATTGAAGCTCGTAAATTAGAATTGGTAACAACCAATGTACATTTACCAACTTTTTTACATGGTGTGACAGAGATTTGCAATATTCGAGCCGAGCAGAAAGGAATTGGATTTAATATCGTAGCTGATGATTCTCTGGCGGCTGTAATTCAAGTAGATGAAAAGCGGCTACGGCAAATTTTGATTAACTTACTAGGTAATGCCATCAAATTTACAGACAGCGGTAGCGTTACATTAAAAATCGATGTGATTGAGCAAGAGTTGTCACCAATCACTAAGGATAATACAGAAATCACTGATCAGAAGATTCGCTTCCAGATAGAAGATACAGGTATTGGGATGTCACCAGACCAGTTAGAGAAAATATTTTTGGCTTTTGAACAAGTAGGTGAAGCAGGTAGGAAATCTGAAGGTACTGGTTTGGGATTAGCCATCAGTCAAAGAATTGCTGGATTGATGGGTAGTCAAATTCAAGTGCAAAGTAACTTGGGTGAGGGCAGTCTATTTTGGTTTGAGATCACAGTGCCAATACCAGTTTCCCATGACTGGAATACTCTGACTGTGAATGCCAGCAATCAGAAAATTATTGGGATTCGTGGTCGTGTACCACAAATTTTGATTGTTGATGACGATCGCAACCACCTTTCGATGTTGAGTAGTCTATTACAAAAAATTGGTTGTCGCACTTTAGAAGCAAGCGATGGTAAACAAGGGCTACAGGTGGCAACTGAACATCAACCGGATATGATTGTGCTGGATTTAGCTATGCCAAATATGGATGGCTTTGAGTTGATGGTGCAATTACAAGAAAATCCCCAAACAAGTTTAATTCCGATTATTGTCTCTAGTGCTAGAGTTTTTGAGGAAAATCAGCAACGAAGTTTAGAGGCTGGCGCAACAGCATTTTTACCCAAACCTTTGCAAGTCGATGAATTATTAAATGCACTGCGATCGCTACTCAATGTGGACTGGATTTATGCCGAATCACCGTCACAGAAATTACCTGCTAAAAATGAGCCAACAGATGATCATGAACTGATTTTGCCATCTCAGGATATTTTGCAACAACTATATCATTTGTCCATGATGGGAGATATTCCCGCGATCGAGGGCATAATTGCTGAGTTAATCAAGCAAGATAGTCAATTTACTGCTTTTGCCACTACCTTGGGTAAAATGACTGCCAATTTCCAAACCACAAAAATCCGTAAGTTCTTGAAAACATTTGTCACCACGGAGTCACATCAATGATCACTGAATCTGTTTTTAAACCAATGCACATTTTATTGGTGGACGATAATCCAAATAATCTCAAGGTGCTATCGGAAGCGATTAAGGGATGTGGCTGGAAAGCACTGATGGCAACTGATGGTGAGTCAGCAATTGAACAAACAGAATACGCCCATCCTGATTTAATCCTCCTCGATGTGATGATGCCGGGTCTGGATGGATTTGAAACTTGTCGCAGACTAAAAGCTAATAATATTACTCAAAATATTCCGGTAATTTTTATGACGGCTTTATCTGATGCTACAGATAAAGTTAAAGGACTGGAAATTGGTGCAGTTGATTATATTACTAAGCCTTTTCAACAAGAAGAAGTGATTGCCCGACTGAAACTACATCTCAAAATCTCCCATCTCACCAGGACTTTAGAACAACGGGTGCAAGAACGTACCGCCGAATTAACTCATTCTCTACAACAGCTACAACAAACTCAACTACAACTTATCCAAAGTGAGAAAATGTCTACTTTAGGACAGCTAGTTGCAGGCATTGGTCATGAGATTAATAACCCAATTGGTTTTATTAGTGGTAACTGCTCTTATATTGAACAATATGTAAATGATTTGTTTCGTTTGGTGGATCTGCAACAGCAAAAGCTACCTGACCCAGATCCAGAACTAGAAGAACTCATCGAAGAAATTGACTTGGAGTATTTATTTGAGGATTTACCGAAACTTCTGTTATCAATGCACCAGGGAATTGAGCGCCTCAAAGACATCAGCCTCTCGTTAAGAACTTTTGCTAGGGCGGATATTTCTTCTAAAGTTAAGTTTCAAATTCATGAAGGACTTGATAGTACTATTATGCTATTAAAACATCGCCTCAAAGACCAAGGCGATCGCCCTAAAATCGAAGTTGCCACCCAATACAGTGAACTACCGCCAATTACTTGCTATCCTGGGCAACTAAATCAAGTTTTTATGAATATTATTGCTAATGCTATTGATGCTTTTGATGATTTACATGAAAACGCTGCCAAACAGGGGATAGTCGGACAATATACCATTACAATTACTACATCTGTTGATAATCAGCAAGAAACTGTCACCATTTGCATTGAAGATAATGCTTTAGGGATGCCGCCAGAAGTACAAGCGAAAATTTTTGAACCATCTTTTACAACTAAACCTGTGGGTAAGGGAACTGGACTAGGATTAGCAATTAGCTATCAAATTATTGTGGATAAACATCATGGAAACATCCACTGCTTGTCCACAGCCGGTCAAGGAACAAAGTTTGTGATTACTCTGCCAATTTAATTTTTAAAATTGCTACTATACATTAACTGGTAATCAAAGCCAATATTTTTTGATTAAGTGCTGAATCTCAACCCAGCCATTAATTTATCCTGATCATATTGCCAATTGATGTAGACGATGTACAGCTTGAAGGTTTATGGATTTAACTAGATCCCGCACATAAATAACTATGGAATCAACTGGGATGTCTGCAATCCTACTAAACTTTACGGCATTGCTGAATGAGGGGATGAATTTGATGTCTTGGAAATTTTTAACTCCTTATTCTCTCTGCGTCTTTGCGCCTCTGCGTGAGATAAATCATCCCGCAATTATGCAACGCCAACTTTACTTTATACTTGTCCTTGAATAATTTTTGTCAATTCAGCACGGCTGCGATTTGCTTCTGACCAAAAAGCTATCCAAAAGATAAGTACTATCAAGATAGGCATACTCACAAATAATGCAGCTACAAGACGAGGTGTATCATCGGTGAAGGTGATGAAACTAACTGTATTAAACCAGATGAATAGCCATAAGCCTAAAAAAGCCATCACAACAGTATGTACGCTGATTTGGATATGCACCAAGGTTTGACGAGGTTGCGCTTCAAATCGCCCGCGAATCATTGGTAGAAACGAATTGCGATAGTGAATAATCCGACTGATTTGAAAACCTTCTTCAGAAATTGTTCCTTGATACAGAGTATGTTGTCTAGAGAATCTAAATGCTTGTTGTGGTTCAATATTGGCACTCAGTCTCTGCAAAACTATGGGCAGTGCTTCTGGTACTGTAATTGTAAAACTATCGTAGGGTAGTATTTTCATCTTGTTGGGACTATTTGGTGATCAGTCTCCCTGGCCATTGCAGTATTGTTTTCAGTTTTCCCCCAACGATGGCTGTTTGAACAACTGATACCATTTTGGATTTGAAAAAGCCTGTATCAAAGTTCCGTTCTAAAAAGCCTCACCACAGAGAAACTGGACAACGAATAGAAGTTCCAAAATTTCACATCACTAATCAGCTTGTTAGCCTTAACTGAACCGTATTGAGTTATAACATTCGTGCAAGAGGTTTAATAAATCGGGCATCTTGCTTCTCTACAAAAATCACAAATGCTGATCTAATCACAACAAGAACGTACAGGTGATATTAAACTATGCTGACGATAAGTGGCTAAATACTGCTCTAAAACACTAAATTGCGGAATATTTAAACTGTAATAAATCCAGCGTCCTTCTTGGCGGGAATTAACTAAACCAGCGTCCTTCAAAGTTTTGAGGTGAAAAGAGAGTTTTGATTGACTGACACTCAAAGCATCGCATAAATCACATACACAAAGTTCTTGCTGTCGCAATAGTTCCAGCACATTAATCCGTAGCGGATCGGAAAGTGCATGAAAGCCAGCAGCAATTAAATGTGGAATAGTAGAAGAGGAAGTTTGCATGAAATGTTGATGGGTGAGAGTTGAAAGTGGGGAATAGGCAGTAGGAATATTATTTTTGAAGCTTAGTATTGTAAATTTCAAATATAGCAGTCATTTTAACTCCTGCCTCCTGCCTTCTTTATGATCACTATTGCCTTTCAGATACTAAAATTGTTCCCTTTTCGCCACAAGTAATTCGCAACTCCTCATCAAGATAGAGAATTTCTAGGCGACCTTTAGGCGATCGCTCCATGATAAACTGAACTTCTCCAGTCTCAGAATTGATTCCTTGTGGTGGAACCAAACCAAACACTAACTTCAAGAAACTAAATATCAAACTGTCTTTAAAACTGCGTTTGACATTTTGACTTTGCTGACCAAAAACTGCACGCCATTCATCCATTTTAGTTGGGTCTTGTGGTGCTAAAGTTCCTCCAGTAAATTTAACTTGTAGCACAGTATCACTAATTGGTTCACACACACCTAAATTCCGCACAACCCCAGATATTTGCGGATAATTTTCATCAGCCGTCGTAAATTCTACAACAATATCGTGACTGCGCTGTTCGCCATTCCCCAATAAAAAAACAGGTTGTGAAACTCGGTCAATTACTAATTTTAGTTTTGTCGGCTGAAACATATTAAAAGCCAGACGACCAAGAGTATAGGCAAACTTACCATTTGCCAACTGTTCACCACCAGGAAAATTCGGCGCACTAATTAATAGCCAATTACTATCTAATAGCTTACCGTTGCGAGTTGGCGATGGGTTTGGGTTGACAAGACGCAAATTTTCAATCGCAGCAATTACAGTTTCATCCTTAGTATTGCCACCACAAGCAGCCAACGCCTGACTTAAAGCTAGTTTCGCCTCTGCACATTCTCTTGTATCTACTGCCATAGTGTTGAAATTGTTTTGTGCAACTGCTTGTTAATTTAGACCATTGGCTGATTTCATGACTCTTGCCTGCCATCGTCGTTAAAAAATTGTTACATTTTTGGTGGGTAGACAATTATTACTTGACGCATCTCACTCATTATGTCCAACAGCCTGTTAGAGCCATTATCCCCAACAACCACAGAAAATTTACCTGCTGGTGGACTAGACCCAGAACGCTTTGATTGGTTAGAAGTTTGGTATCCTGTCCACTACGTCGCAGATTTAGATAAATCCCAACTAACGCGCTTCACCTTACTAGAACGAGACTTAGTTTTATGGTGGGACAAAAATGAACAAACTTGGCGGGCTTTTGAAGACCAATGTCCGCACCGTCTAGCGCCACTTTCCGAAGGCAGAGTCAACGAAGATGGCAGGCTAGAATGTCCCTATCACGGCTGGGCATTTTCGGGAACAGGCAAATGTGAAAGCATTCCCCAACAAGTACCAGGGACAAAAGCCGAAACATCTCCCCGCGCCTGCATAAAATCATTTCCAACCACAGTACGCCAAGGGTTATTGTTTGTTTATCCTGGTCAACCTGAGAATGCTGCCAAAACTCCGGTTCCCATCGTTGATGTTTTAGAAGAAGATGCAGATGGCTGGGTTTGCCTGAATACCTTTCGAGATTTACCTTATGATGCTTTGACATTAATGGAAAATGTTCTCGATTCCAGCCACATTCCTTATACTCATCATCGCACTGTTGGCAACCGAGCCAATGTATCGCCTGTAGAATTAGAAATTGTCGAGTCAGGCAAATGGGGTTTTAAAGGACTTTGGCAAGAAGGCCCCCGCAAAGGCACTTTAGGCAAACAAGATACCACCTTTATTGCACCGGGGTTGATGTGGCATGATCTCACCTCCAAGCAATTTGGTAGAACCTTAACAGTCGTTTACGCAACTCCCATCCGTAAAGGAGAATGTCGTTTATTTGCCCGTTTTCCCTTCAAATTCTCATCAAAATTACCAGGATTATTTATTAAACTCACGCCTCGCTGGTATTCTCATTTAGGACAAAATGGCGTACTCGAAGATGACCAAATTTTCTTACATCACCAAGAACGTTATTTAGAACAAAAAGGTGGCACTGATAACTTTACCAAAGCATTTTATTTACCAACTAAAGCGGATATTTTTGTATTTCAATTGCGTTCTTGGGTAAAGCAATATTGTGCAGAATCATTTCCAGGAAAAACTTTACCACCACCACTGCCCAAAGAAGCTTTATTAGATAGATATCATTCCCACACGAAACATTGCAGGAGTTGTCGAACTGCCCTAAAAAACCTCCAAAGGTTACGTTTAGGAGTGGTGATAGCAACAGCATTAGTTTGGAGTTTATTGTCTTTATCAGTCTTGCTTCCAGGTCATACTTCTAATATCACCTTGATTATTGCCAACTTAGCTGTATTACTTGGTGGCGGAATTTGGTTTGGTTTAGGCAAGTTAGAACAACAATTTTATCAAGGGCGAGAAATTCCACCACGAAATATGGCCTCGTAATTCATCATTTGTAATTTCAAAAAAGCAAAGTTGGTTGGGTGGAGCAGCAGCGAAACCCAACAAATTTTAATAATATTGGCTGTCTAACTTTTGTGCGTAAGTTCTGATTCAGTTGGACTAGTTTCTCTCCACCAATGTTTGAGAATAATTGCTGACCAAACAATAAATCCCAATATCGCCAAACCAGTTAAGCCATCAGTCCAGATTAACAAGTGCATTTTGGCTGAGAATTGGGATAATTTTCCATAAAGATAATGTCCTGGACTTGTTATGCCTGTTAAGGAGTAGATGAACAAAAAAGCATAAGCCAGCCAATATTTTTGAGACTTGTAAAACCAATAACCAGTAATTCCTATAGCTGTGAGAATCAGCCATGATTGATAAATTGCTGGGGCAGTAATCCAAGCGGGTTGGGGATATTGCTCGATAAATAAATAATTATCAGTGTAGTGAAGAAATGTAGAAATTATGCTGGCAATGAGCAGTATTTTCAACAACCTGTGAGGGTTACTTTCAGAATTAATCATCAGATTTATATATTTTAAGTTCGCATAGTGATGTATCTTGTTACGACAATACAGCAGTGTGCATCTTACTGAAATACTGTAGAGACTTTATATTTAACATCTCTATATGCTTTTGGGTTTGATATCATATCCGGCAAATAAATTATGATTCAATACATCTGTGGAGAAAGGCAAAACTCTTTCTCTCCCTGCTCCCTGCCCCCTGCGGTTTTGATGATAAGTCTTTTACCTGATATGATATGACTCTTTCTTACTCCTAGCCTGCACAGAGATTTCCAGGAACAGGTTCAACTATTGGCCGTCTAGAGGGACAATAAAAGTCAAGACTTAGGAGTAGTAGCTCATGGTTAATTAATGCAAAACTCTCCGGATAGCTTTTCTTGCTCCCGTATGCTTACCCTTTTCATTCTGGGGTGACGTGGTTAACATGGGTTGAACATATTTTTAATGATTCAACTTTATGCCTAGAACACCGAATGAGTACGCCGTACACCTATTGCTGGAAACTGGTCATCGTGAAGAAGTGCGGTTTCCAACTATTCAAGAATTTCAAAAATGGTATAGTGGCGAACTAGTACCCAAGTCTACCTCGAATGATTTTATCAGCGTACCGATCAAGAATATTCAGGGAGAGTATATGGTTGTCCGCCCATCTCGGATTGTGGCAATCCGGGTAGAACCACTGTTTAGTTCTAGTGTTGAAAGATTCGACTAAATCATGAGAAAAACCCTTGCTTTGGCTTCTTTGAGTCTAGGAATTGCCCTTGTTAACACAATTTGGCCAGCTGTTGCTCAAGTTCCGACGACGATACCGTTACCTGTACCGTTACCTACACAGCCAAGCACTCCCCCTGAGTTACAGTTACCACTCGAACCTGTAGAAATTAGTGATACTTGTACTCCTGTATCTACTTGTTTGGGATGGGATGATCAAATTTTTGGTCGTCCTGGCAAAAGTGGCGATCGCAAATCTCTTTTAGCTGCCATTGATAATAGTTTAGATTATTTGGCAAAAGATAAAGCGATCGCCGCCTATCAAGATTATCCGGTGCCAGGAATTACTCGCGATCGCGTGCGGCGCAGTTTACTGCGTTTTCGGCAATTAGTCGTAACAGCCAAATCTGCTAGTCAACTCAGAACTGCCGTTCAGCGAGAGTTTGTGTTTTACAAGTCCGTTGGCAATGATGGCAAGGGTACTGTTAAATTTACTGCTTACTATGAGCCTATTTATCAGGCCAGTCGGGTTAGAACATCTATATATAAGTATCCCCTTTATCGACTACCGCCAAATTTTGACCAATGGGCTAAACCCCACCCAAAACGCATTGATTTGGAAGGCAAAGATGGTTTACTCGGAGATAAAAGCCAGTTGCGCGGTTTGGAATTGTTGTGGTTCCGCGATCGCTTAGACGCATACATGGTACATATCCAAGGTTCTGCCCAAATCAGGTTAACCAATGGCAAAACTACTTCTGTGGGTTATGCTGGCGGTACTGATTATCCTTGGACAAGTATCGGCAAAGAACTCGCAAAAGATGGCAAACTGCCCCTAGAAGGCTTAACTATGCCGCGTCTTATCAGCTACTTCCGGCAAAATCCCCTAGAGTTAAATAATTATTTGCCTCGCTGGGAACGCTTTGTATTCTTTAAAGAAGCTCCAGGTAGAAAAGCCACTGGTAGTATTAATGTTCCAGTCACAGCCGAACGTTCCATTGCTACCGATAAATCTCTTATGCCTCATGGCGCACTAGCAATAATTAATGGTACATTCCCCTATCCGGCTGCTGGTGGCAAATTGCAACCGCGTACTGTCAGCCGTTTTGTGTTAGACCAAGATACAGGCAGTGCGATTAAAGGCCCAGGCAGAGTAGATTACTTTATGGGAACTGGTAAACTAGCAGGCGATCGCGCTGGAATTACTGGTGGCAATGGTTCACTATATTATTTGCTACTCAAAAACTAGGGAGTTGTGAGTGGGAAGTAGGGATTGGGTAAGAAAAAATACCTAAGCTAATCATCATTTAAGTTACATCATGTTAATGGTAATAAAAGCTGCAAAACCTCTCCCCTGCTCCCTGCTCCCTACTCCCCACCTAATATGGTGGATAGCCAAAATCATCTTCATCAGCATAAATATAGGAACTGGAAACACCTGCCATAGCAGGTTTATTGGTTTCTGTTCTCACTGGTTCCTTACCAAATTCTTTGTATTCTTCAAAATACTTGCAAATAATTGCCGACTCAGGCGCATCAGAAGCAATCAAGTATTGTGTTAATGTCCCCACTGTTGGATGCTTGTAATCTACAGTCGAAGCAACCAGCACCGTATTCGGCTCAATACCTCTTTCTTCGCACTCAATTATCGGGCAGAATATCCCATGCGCGTGGAACAAAGGGCCTTTTGGTGTTAATGGTTGTTTGCGATAAACAGCATAAGCTTTTTCTAATTCGGCAACAAAACCACTCACCACTTTGCCTTGCTGAAATTCACAATAAGTTTTGCTGAAACTCGCTCCGGCTGCACCATTTAGGGTTAATTGCAATGGCAATTCATGTAAAAATTTCTTATCTTCACTGACTAAGAAAATTAAATAGCGTGTAAAAGTTTTAAACTTCAATTTATCCGCTAAAAAAGCATCATAATTTTCTTTGAGCGTACCTAACTTCAGCCCTGTTTCCCGGTCTTTGACTGACAAAGGGCCTCGACGCACAATCACCAAACGCGGAGTAGTAGTCATAAAAACTGTTTCAACACCAGAGCTAAATTCATGCTCTACTTGCTGCCAATTTTCATCCGGCTGAAAACCCACAGCATTAGCATTATCTAACTTGATGGCAAGACCATAGGTTTGCATCCCATCAGTGCCGTATCGAGGATTAATCATCTGACACCAAGGGATGACTTGAGAAGGCGGCGCATTAAATTTATCGTCCTCAAAGTCGAACTTAGCAGATGCTTTCATCGTTTTGTGCTGTATGTGTGTTTTGCTAGACAAGTTGATGGTTGTGCGCTGATGTGGGAATTGTATCTCCCATTTGTACCATCCAAATGGTACATTCTGCACATTATGAAGTAGATTTTAACAAGAGGGGTTAGAGGCTAGGGATTATTATTTTTACTCAGAACTCAGCACTTTCAACCTAGACGCTAAAATAAACCCATCACTACCAGATGCAGTCATCTCCTCATGTCCCTCGCCAAAGAACTAGACACTCCTCAAGCAACCCCAGAAGATGTTATCTTTCCTCCAGGTGATTTATACAGCGATGAACCTCCCTTGGAAACAGAACTGCATCTAGAGCAGATTATGCTCTTACTCAAATGTCTAAAGTGGTTGTGGCGAGATAGAAACGATTTCTACGCTGCGGGAAATCTGACTATTTACTACAGTTGGAATAAACGCAAAGATGAACACTTCCGGGGGCCAGATTTTTTCGTCGTGCTGGATACAGAGCGTAGAACTCGCAAAAGTTGGGTCGTTTGGGAAGAAGAAGGGAAATATCCCAATGTAATTTTAGAAATTCTTTCGGAATCAACAGCGAAAACCGATAAAGATTTAAAGAAAAAACTATACCAAGATACTTTTCGCACACCCGATTATTTTTGGTTCGACCCAGAAACTCAAGAATTTGCCGGGTTTCATTTAGTTGATGGTCAATACCAAACTCTAGAAACCAATGCTCAAGGACATTTGTGGAGTCAGCAGTTAGGTTTATACTTGGGAATTCATGAAGGATTATTGCGATTTTTTACTCCAGTAGGTCTATTAGTTCCAACACCAGAAGAAGCCGCAGAATTTGAATGTCAGCAAAAAGAACTAGCCGAAGCACGAGCCGAAAAGTTAGCAGCAAAACTGCGGGAATTAAATATTGACCCAGAAACAATTGATTAATAGGGAATAGGTTACAGGTGATAGGTTACAGGTGATAGGTTACAGGTGATAGTAAAGGTTACTGAGCGCAGTCGAAGTACACCCTCATACCCTTACACCCTTAATTTTGATTATTATGCGAACGATCGCCGAAATTAACGATAAAATCAGCCGCCAGTGTGCAGTCGTTTTAACAGTTGAAGAACTTAAAGC
Source organism: Nostoc sp. FACHB-280 (assembly GCF_014697615.1). Classification (GTDB taxonomy): domain Bacteria; phylum Cyanobacteriota; class Cyanobacteriia; order Cyanobacteriales; family Nostocaceae; genus Nostoc_B. Next base: position 64,069 of record NZ_JACJSD010000006.1, read on the forward strand.
CAGAGTTGCAGAAGTTGGTGTCAGCAAAGTTGCTCAAGAAGTTGATGTGATTACCACTGGCACCTTTGAGCCAATGGAATCTAGTGGTGCGATTATTAATCTGGGACACACTGACCCACCGATAAAAATTCGTCGTTGTTGGATAGATGGTGTACCAGCATATTCCGGTTTTGGGGCTGTAGATTTATACTTAGGTGCTAGTTGTGTCGTTGATACAATGGACGGTGAGGAAATCCGCGAACGTGGTGGTGGTCACGTTATTGAAGATTTAATTGCCGGGAAACAAGTACAAGTCAGGGCGCAAGGACAAGTTACAGATTGTTATCCACGAGCAACATTTGAAACTACCATTACCCGCGATACTATCAATCAATTTTATTTATTCAACCCGCGTAACCTTTATCAAAATTTTATCGTGGGTGTGAATGGTGGCGATCGCCCACTTTTTACTTATCTTGGCCCTTTACAACCCCATCTCGGTAACGCTGTCTACTCTAACCCAGGGGCAATTTCGCCTTTATTCAACGACCCCGATTTGCAACTTATTGGCATTGGAACACGAATTTTTTTAGGTGGCGGTATCGGCTATATCGCGTGGGAAGGAACACAACACTTCCCCTTACAAAAGCGGTTAGCTAATCGTACACCCATTGGCCCGGCTGCTACCCTAGCCTTAATTGGTGATGCTAAACAAATGTCAGGCAATTGGGTGCGTGGTTGTTACTTTAAAAGTTATGGCCCTTCGTTGATGTTGGGTGTGGGAATACCATTCCCCGTATTAAACGAAACTGTCGTTGAACACTGTGCAGTGCAAGATAAAGATTTAGTCGCACCCATCGTCGATTTTTCCATTCCCCGGCGCGTGCGTCCGACCTTTGGGTTGGTGAGTTACGCCCAACTGAAATCCGGGCGACTCACCATCGAAAATAAAACTGTGCGTGCTGCACCTTTAGCTAGTATGTCCTTATCTCGGCAAGTCGCCGCCGAATTAAAACAATGGATTGCAGCCGGCACTTTTACCCTCACAGAACCAGTCGCCCCCATTCCAATGGAGCGATCGTTTTTACCCCAAGACCGTTGGACAGATTTTTAGGAAGGCAAAAGAAAAGGCAAAATTCAAAAGTAAAAAGGCAAAAGCAAGATTCAATTCTTATCTTTTACCTTTTTACTTTTAACTTTTAACTTTTTCCTTACTCTTGCGGTGGCTTTTGCTTTTTAATGGGCTTAGGAACTGGAGCAGAAGATTTTGGCAGAGGTTTGGACACTGCTGAAGCTTCCCCGCCGCCGATCTTTTTGACTGGACGTGGGCTGGAACTGTCTCCAGGGCTACGTCTGGGCGGGAATGGTCGGCGACCACCGCCACCACCACCACGGAAACCACCAGGGCCACCTCTTTGGGGTGGTCGGCGTTTTTTGGGTAAATCCGCGATCGCTTCTGCTGTTTCGATGGCTAATAAATCACCATCTCGTTTGACTTGGAAATCCCAAAACTTGCCCACAGCTTTAGTCGCTAGGACACCTTTGAGTTTTAATTTAAAGTATTTGGGTTTTTCATCTTGTTTGCGAGCAGCTTGCTTAATTTTGACAACTAAATTTTTGTCATCAAAAGATTGGTAAACTACTTCGCCACGCACAGAAAAACCACCATCGGGAATATCTGATGAAGGTTTAATGTCGCTTTTATCTGTTACAGCAGCATCGGCTTGAGGCAATTCATCATCGGCCGAATCTTGTGCTTGCTGTTTGGCCAAATTTTCGGGTTCCCATACACCCACAATTTGCAGATGTAAGGCATCGCTTTCTTGCTTAGTACGGGGATAAACTACCCAGAGGTGATTTTTTTCTAAATCAAGGTGATTCTTGACTAAGCTCATAATTCGACCGAGGAGAACAGCTTGGATTTCCACACCATCCGCAGTCAGGAGCGTACCTTGAGTAAACTGTTCACTGCTTGCAATGTAGCGACCTCGGACTAACCCGATCGCTCTGTACTGCATTGGTTCGCTGGGTGGTGGAATTGGTTGCTGTCGATTGACTAAATGAGCATCGTTGGCAATCTCACTAGGGTCAGTAGGCAAATTTTCCGATTCAGAAACAGTAGCTACTACTGTTGGTACATCAGCAGCTGTATCTGTTTCGGTTTCAGGTTGATTGGACTCAGGCAAATTAGAAGATTCAGGCGAAGGCATCAGGTCGGAATTCATAAAAACTCCTTGCGGCGGAGACACATCCCATTGTGGGATTTTACTAAAGCAACTGGAAAGCGCGTTTGTGCGGCTGATGAAAGTATATTGTGTTCCACCAAGACACACGACAACGCCCAATACAATTCTAAAAACGCTAAATTTACATTTATACTCTAAATGTTTAATCTAGCGTCTAGACACTAGTTTCGGAAGCATATCATAGGTACTACTCTGACGGCTCCCCCTAAAGTCATCAATTACTTTAGCAGCGTAAATAGTTATTTGTTATAAAATTCACAGACAATTGGCGGTATTCCGCAAAGTTTTGGAAATTTTTACTTTCCAATTTGTGTCAATGATAATGTCATTAGAGTTCTGGAGAATTATAAAACTGTGTCTGAAGCGCGTAATCGTTGGATAGTCCGAGTCATCTTGGCATTAGCAGTTCTTATGTTTGTAGGTGTATCTATAGTTCCTATTATTAGCGCATTCAATAGCCCGACATCGACAAACCAGAATGCTGCAAATCCTACAGGTAACTTAGCTTCCTCTGACCAAAAAACAAAATTACAAGATGAAGTACGGGGTTATGAACTAGTTTTACAACGGGAACCTGAAAATCAAACTGCTCTGAAAGGTTTATTACAAGCACGTTTACAACTTTTAAGCCTGAATCAAGGTGATGTTCAAGGAGTAATTGCCCCTTTAGAAAAACTAGCTAAACTCAATCCTGAAAGATCAGAATATGGAGTCCTCCTCGCCCAAGCCAAACAGCAAATTGGCGATAAAGAAGGAGCCGCCCAAGCATATCGCACAATTTTGGATACCAAACCCGGTGATTTAAAAGCTTTACAAGGTATGGTAGCACTGCTCTTAGACCAAAAACGCCCAGAAGCTGCGATCGGTCTATTACAAGAAACTTTGAATAATGCTACCCAAGCTAACACCATTCAGCCGGGAAGCGTGAATGTAGTTGCTGTGCAAGTGCTACTAGGCAATGTCTATGCAGCCCAAAAACGTTTTCCTCAAGCAATGAATGTCTATGACCAAGCGATTAAAAAAGATCCCAAGGATTTTCGCCCTGTCTTAGCTAAAGCTATGCTTTTGAAGGAACAAGGCAAAACAACCGAAGCTAAACCTTTGTTTAGTAATGCAGCCAGTTTAGCGCCTGCTCAATACCGAGACGAAATTAACAAAGCCGCAACCACTTCCCCAACTCCTGCGCCCACTGCATCTGCCGCACCTGCACCTGCAAGTACTCCCAAACCTTAAAATATTGGGTGGTTTAAGATAACTGTAAAAAATAAATGTTTTGGGGTTTCTCTGGCAGGAACCCCTAATTAATGCAAAAATTCCAATCTGGAGAGATAAATGGCACGCTCACCCATTCACCCAGGAGAAATTCTTGGGGATGAAATCACAGAACTTGGTATGACAGCAAGTGATTTAACGTGTGTTCTTTATGTTCCCAAAAACCGGATTACCGAAATCATTAATGGAAAAAGAGGGATAACAGCTGATACAGCTTTGCGATTAGGTCAATATTTTGGAACTGGTGGAGAATTTTGGCTAAATCTTCAGAAAAACTATGAATTGAGGTTAGCTGAACAAACGGTTGGTAAAGAAATTCAGGAAACTATTCGTCCTCGTGTTTTAGTCTCTTAAACTTAGCAACCTTTGATTGGAATCATTATTATGATGATTTCCTCACGCAGAAGCACAGAGAAAATAATCTCAAAAATAATCTTTTTGCGTAAATCCTCATGGGTAAACTTCATCACATCGAGTATAAAGAGTGATTACGATTACTTTTGTGATGTTGGGGTGGTCTGTGTTCAAATTTCTCACTAAACTTGACTATTTACTCAAAGAAACCTTTTTAGGATTATTGCGTGGCGGCTGGATGAATTGGGCTGCTGTTAGCACTGTGGCGGTATTATTATTTTTGTTCGGCTTGAGTTTGCAAACTTCTTGGCAAGTAGAAAAACTCCTCAATCAATTTGGTAGCCAATTGGAAGTTTCAGTATATTTAGAACCGGGAGTAGAAGCCAAAAGCATTGAACATTTGGTAGTAAAAATGCCGGAAGTGGTTTCGATGCAAAGTATTAGCAAAGAAGAAGCTTGGCCAAAATTAGTCAAAGATTTGGGAATTGCAGATATTGACGGTGCGACTCAGCAGCTAGGCGAAAATCCTTTAGTGGATGAGATGAAAGTCAAAGCACGGAGTTCTCAAGTAGTACCAGTTTTAGCCACAAATTTGGCTAAGTTGCACGGTGTAGATACTGTTGAATATGTGGATGAAGCTGTAAAAAGAATTGCTCAGTTGCATCGCGGTTTAAATTGGTTTACTGTGACAATTACCAGTATTTTGACTTTAACTGCGATCGCTGTTACTACTACCACCATTCGCCTCATTGTGCTGGCGCGACGGCGGGAAATTGAGATTATGCAACTAGTCGGCGCAACTTCCGCCTGGATTTACCTACCGTTTATTTTACAAGGAATTTCCTTTGGTTTAGTTGGCGGTGCGATCGCTTGGAGTTTCATTTCGGTAATTGAACAATTTTTAGGTAAACTCCTAGCAAATCAACCAGAGTTTATCCAATTCCTTGCCAATGGTTTACAACTTGCACCCTCACAAATCTTATTATTACCCCTGATTCTCTTAAGTTTCGGTGCAACGGTAGGATTAATAGGCAGCTTATTTGCAGTACATCGATTTGCTAAAGCTTAGTTAATAGTCAAGAGTTCTCTATTATATTGAGCAAATAACAAATGATATAGCAGTCGAAGTATAGGTGAGGATATTTAAAAAGCAAGAATACTAATCATAGTAAAACTTTACCTCCTGCCTCCTGCCTTCTGCCTTCTGCCTCTTGCTATAAATGACCAAGGACAAATAACATGACATCTCAATGGGAATCTTTATTAAAAAATCTCGGTGAGTGGCGAGGTTCATTCACCAGATTTTCCACCCAAGGTCAACTCTTAGAAGATATTAAAAGTGTTGTTTCCTTTGAAGGATTAAACGAAAATAAAACTATGCGTCAAATTGTCCGCCGTGAAGGACAAGAAGATTTAGTTTTAGAATACAGTTCTTTAGCTAAGAGTATACTTTTCTTTGAAAATGGTGCATTTTCTCAAGGTTCAATTCAGTTAGCACCTTTTACCGAATTTGGCGCAGAACTTGGTTTAATTTATGAAAATCGCCGCTTACGTCTAGTTCAATTATTTGATAAAAACGGTCAACTTGATAAACTAACTTTAATCCGAGAACATTTAGCTGGAACCGAACCAGTAGAACATCCTCCCTTAACAGTAAATGATTTGTTGGGAGAATGGCACGGTGAGGCGATTACAATATATCCAGACTGGCGATCGCCTGATAAATACTATTCAACTTTAAAATTACATTTAGATGATACTGGACGTTTAGTGCAGAGTTTAACTTTTGGCGAAAGAACCATCACTTCAACAGCAACTATCAAAGGTTCTCTCATTCACTTTGACCAAGACCCACAAAAGCAAGTCCAAATTTTACTATTACCTAATGGCGCTTCGGCAACATCGCCATTGCAAGTAAAATTACGTCAACCCTTATTTTTAGAAGTTGGTTGGCTAATTCAGCCTAACTTACGCCAGCGCATGGTTCGCACCTACAGCGATAAAGGTGAATGGGTTAGTCTTACTTTGGTAACTGAAAAAAAGATGTAGAAGAATTTGTTTACCATTCCTACTACGAAAAATAATTATGAATCGCCCTTTGCGATCCCACTAAATGAGCGCCCCAATGAATTTCAAAATGAAAACGCCATTCCCATACGGCTTCCATAAGATAACTATGCTCGTAAAGTATAAGACCTCGTTTTAGGTCTTGATAAATATCATTTAAATCATCGATAAGACTGTTAGTTACAGGTTGATTATCTTCTATATTTAGTGGTTCAAACACATCCCAATAATTATCAATAGGTAATATCTGAAACCGCTTATAAATACTACTTAATTTGTAAGATGAGCGAATATCGTCTACTTCTTTGCCACAATTAATTTCAGATAAATCAATTTCAAGTAAATCAATTATACCTAAATGAAGTTCAGCTAAAAGTTTTCGAGCCGTTACCATTTCTTGCTCTGGATCGCTGCTAGAAGCTTCTGCCCAATCACAATACTTACGAACAGTATCAGCAAATTTTTGAATTTTTGTTTTTGTATATAAATTAGACAGTTCCATAAAAGAATTTTTGCCTATTATAGGAATCCTAAATTATTTATGAAATTTTCTTTCTTCTCTTTCTTCTCTTTCTTTGTGTCCTTTGCGTCCTTTGCGGTTCGTTAAAAAGAATATTTTTTACAACTCAGATAGGATTGCTATAACAATAACTCAATTCACAGGAATGCTCCAACTTAAATCCATCTTGTAAATGAATATTATCAATCAAAAGAATAACCAGCAAAGAAAATTTCACTCGGCTGGTTATCTGCATAAACAATGATATATCTTGCTGTACCTCTATCAATACTGTCCCAAAATTGATTTCTGCCATTAGGATTTATGTTACCAAAAAGCACTAACTCTATCATTTCATGAGTAGGTTTCTCAGTACCGAATAAAGTCATAAGTTCTGCTGGAGGTAGTAGAAAAGCAGTGTTAAAAACTTCGCCAAGTATTTGATAAAATTCTTCTCCTCCTAGTAATGCCTCTTCAAACTCATCTCTTGAAAGTGGACATGGTCTATCATCAACTCGAAGAATATCAAGAATTGAACGTGTGCCATCTGCGTCAGAGGCTTCTAGTGCTGCTTCAATGGATATATGCTGCGCTCCAGGAGCAGGAGAATTTTCTGTAATTGGGAAATCAAGCAGTGGTATTGCAGGATTATATCGACCTGCTTGAAATTCTCTTTGGCGGAGTGTCTGTAATGCTGCATTCAGATCAGGTTGATAATCTGTGTAGTACCAATAAACTTCTGCACCCATAGAAATTAGTCACTAAATTTAAGAATGAGCCACATCATGCCCTACATTCTTACATCAAAGAACAGCGACGCTGCAACGCTTTCTGAAGTAAAGTTTGATATTCTTCATCGCCAATCCCGTATGCACCGAAGCGTTCTAAATGTGGGTTCATCATTTGAGCGTCAAACAGGACAAATTGTTTTTGGCGCAATCTTTCCACTAACTTGACCATTGCTACTTTTGAGCCTTCGGGAATGCGGTAAAACATCGATTCACCGATGAAAGCACCACCAATGACTATTCCTAAAATACCGCCGGCGAGTTCATCACCTTGCCAAGTTTCAAAACTGTGAGCAAAACCTGTTTTATGCAGTAAAAAGTAAATTTCTTTTAATTCATCTGATATCCAGGTTGTTTCTCGGTTCGCACAGCCAGCCACAACAGCCGGAAAATCGCGGTTAATCGCTACTGTAAACCGTTCTTGATTCAAAACACGCTGCAAAGACTTAGGATAGCGGAATCGCTGGTCTAGAGGAATCAAAGTCCGATCGCGGCTACCATACCAACCCAAGCCATGAGCGTCATCAGCCATGAGAAAATAACCTTGGGCATATCCTTGAATAATTGCAGCGATATCATATTGCATAGATAGATCAAAATAAAATAAAAAAATTCAGAGGAACGCCATTTGATGCGATCGCCATCCTCTGCGCTCCTCTGGGATATATTTAGCATGACTCTGCATTTACCAAAATGACACAACCAATCCCATCCATTACCCTACCACCAGCTAACAACCCCCTCCTTGAAGGTGAGTGGTTACAAGAGCGTTTGTTGCGGTGGTTAGATGCAGAATTTATCCCTGAAGCAGTCAATCAAACGATTGCTCAACGAGCCGCGCAAATTTATGTGCGCCAACGTATGGAAGGAGAAAACGACTTGGGTTCTCTGGTAATTGCCATTGTCACAGAGATGCAAGGGTTTGATTTTTCCAAAAGCTTTTATGGAGAGTTTGCGATCGCTAACGCCGTCAGCGATCTACTCTTAGAAAGTCTGGGTATAGACCGTTGCTGCGGTCAATAATTATTGTCATTGTCATTTGTCCTTAGCAATAACCAATGACTAATGACTAATGACCAATGACTACCAACTAGACTTAACAACTCCAGGTAATAAACCTTCGTGCGCCCACTCCCGCAGAACGTTCCGAGACAGCCCGAAGTCACGGTAAACACCTCTAGGACGACCAGTTACCCAACAGCGATTGCGGCGACGGTTGGGCGCACTGTTACGAGGTAGTTGTTGAATTTTACGGTGAGCGTCCAGTTTCTCTTCTAAAGATTCTGCTTGTTTGAACTCTTCTATTAGAGTTTCCCGCTTTTCCGCATACTTTGCGACTAATTTGGCGCGTTTTTTCTCGCGCTCAATCATACTTTTTTTCGCCATACATTCTAAATAAAGACAGCATTTTCCATTCTACAGTGTCCGAATCAATTCTAGGGATAGTTCAGTACTTATCCAAAATTATTTGTCAGATGTTGGACATAAATCAGCCAACTCACAAGCTGAACAAGCGGGAGAACGGGCTTTACAAATAGCACGACCATGATAAATCAGCCGAATTGACCAATTTTCCCAATCTGGTTGGGGTAATAACTTCATTAAATCTTGTTCAATTTTAATGGGTTCAGCATGTTTAGTTAAACCCAAGCGTTGACTGAGGCGCTTAACGTGAGTATCTACAGTTACTCCAGCATTGATCCCATAAGCGTGAGCTAAAACTACATTTGCTGTTTTTCGCGCCACACCAGGTAATTTTAATAATTGCTCCATTTGGTTAGGAACAACCGAATCAAATTCAGTCACAATCATCCGACAGGCGGCTTGAATATTTTTAGCTTTATTGCGATAAAACCCTGTAGAACGCACCAAGTTTTCTAATTCTTCTAAATCAGCATTGGCTAAACTGGCTGCATCGGGAAAGCGACCAAATAAAGCTGGTGTAACTTTATTGACGCGCTCATCTGTACATTGTGCGGAAAGAATGGTGGCAACGAGTAATTGTACAGGTGTTGAGTAGTTTAATGAGCAAGTTGCATCTGGATATAAATGCTTGAGGCGTTGGAGAATTTCTAACGCCCGTTGTTTTTTTGAGTTAGATTTGCGGGTGGTGGTCATAAAAAAAGGCAAAAGTAAAAAGGCAAAAGTAAAAAAAGGCATTGCTGAATATGAGGATTAAAATTAAAAATTCAATCTCTCAAACTCTTATTCTCCGCGCCTCTGGTTACTGAGCGAAGTCGAAGTATGCGCCTCTGCGTGAGATAAAAATCATCTAACTCATCAGCAACACCTAAAAAAATCATTGCCTATTTACTGAGAAATTAGTAAGTAAAAAATAAATTAGCCTGCTTGTGCAGGCTTGGTTTGATGAGCCTCAGACTTGAGTCTGAGTGCTTTAATTTTGTGCCATAACTACTGAGTAGTTAACTGAATGGTTTCTTTGACAATTAAGAAAATACCTAAACCCAAAAGTAGGACTAAGCCAGTTTGCATTACACCTTCTTGAATGCGGTTAGGTAAGGGTTTACCGCGTAAACCTTCAATTAATAGAAAAGCTAGTTGTCCACCATCTAATGCTGGGAGGGGCAAGATATTGATAATGGCTAAGTTAATGCTGATAATTGCGGCAAAAGATAACAAGTTTGTGCTGTCATCTGCGGCTAATTTTGCCCCAACTTTGACGATATTAACTGGGCCAGAAACTTGTCCGATGGTTTGTTTGAAGTTGGTAATTAATTGTCCAAAACCATTAAGTGTGCCGACAAACAATTGTTGGAAGCGGTTAGCAGCAATGCCAAAAATCTCGAAGGGATTGCTAGGGCGACGAAAAACAGGTTTACCATTTGGCCCTAATTGAATACCAACCAAGCCTTTACCATCAGCGCCTAGGGTTGGGGTTAATTTTAGGGAAACTTGTTTATCTTTCTGTTGAACTTTGAGGGAAATTTCTTGGTTGGGATGGGTTTGAATTTCTTTGGTCAAGATGGCTGTGGACTTATCGGAAGCTGGGAGTTCTTGACCGTTAATGGCTAAAACTATGTCACCTTCTCTAATTCCGGCTTGATAGGCAATAGATTGTTCATTGACTGGTTGAACAATTACGCCGGGTTGATAATTAAACTTTTCAGGGATGCCCACAATGCCCAATTGCAGCACTAGGACTAAATAAGCAAAGATTAAATTTGCGATGACTCCCGCACTGATCACGATCGCCCGGTCTAAAATTGGACGGTTACGCAGTAGATTCGGGTCGTTAGGTGGAATGTCACTATCTGGGTCATCATCGGGAAAACCAACAAAGCCGCCCAAGGGAAAAGCACGTATAGCATATTCGGTTTCCGTTCCTTGATATTTCCACAAAATCGGCCCAAACCCCAAGGAAAAGCGGTTAGCATAAATGCCTTGAGACCGCGCTGCTACAAAGTGTCCCAGTTCATGTACCAAAATTAAAACAGCCAAGACTGCGATCGCTGCTAAAACTGACATAAAGCAAATAAGTCAAAATATTCGGATATATTTCCTTATTGTAGTAGTTGAAGAACGGACGCTGAGACTGAATGCTGTTATGTGGGAGGAGGCAGAAGGCAGGAGGCAGAAGGCAGGAGGGAAAAGCCTAAATTATTACTCACTGGGCGATTGAAATCGCAGCTACACAGACGAAACCCACACTTCGACAAGCTCAGTGACCGCCTACGTGGGTTTGAAAACCTTGATTTTGTGTTAGTCCACGCAGGTGGACTTTGCTTGTGTAGTAGCGAATTCTATTCGCCCAATACTTTTCAAACATCCTCTTACTGTGCGTGGCATTCAATCTTTCAAATTGTCAGAATTTGAGCGAGTTCTTGCGTTAGTTCTTATTGTGTTAATGGCTCTACATTCTCCATCAAATTAAAATCAGTATATTAAACTACTTTTTAACTGGTGCAATTACATAAATACGGTAGATGCATCACCTCAATCAGTCACTCAGATTAAATTTTAAATACTCTTGACAGAAACTTTAAAAAGTAACTAAAAAATTGTAGTGAATGAACAGAGTAAATCTAGATAGATGTATTGAGACTCAATAAAATATTGCCAACTTGCTCACAATCTCATCGTCAAATAGTTCACTCTTATAGCAGAATTCAGAGTTTAGAAGTAACGCAGTCTATTTCTCTACCTTGAGACATAGGTTATATACTTCAAGTGAAAATCAGCCATATATCTAAAAATAATTAGCTTTCGAGTATTAAGTTAAACTGAGCGCAAAATAAATGGGACAAGGTTTTTTACAAATCGGCTTGACGCTATGTCTTGTCATAGCGATCGCACCTATTTTGGGAAGATATATAGCGCGTGTGTTCCTGGGACAAAGAACAATCCTTGATCCCCTGATGAACCCGATAGAACATAGCATTTATCTAGTTGCAGGTGTTAATAGAAAAGATGATATGACTGGCTGGCAGTATATCCGAGCGATTCTGTCTAGCAATCTGGTGATGGGGATTTTAGTTTTTGGGTTGATACATACTCAAAGATTTTTACCTTGGAATCCCAATGGATTTTACTCGCCTCGTTGGCATACATTACTGCACACGGTGATTTCTTTTGTTACCAACACCGATCAGCAGCACTATATCCCCGAAACTACTCTCAGTTACTTCAGCCAAGTCGCGGCGTTAGGCTTTTTGATGTTCACTTCGGCTGGTACAGGGTTAGCGGTGGGGATCGCCTTTATGCGCGGGTTGACTAGCAAAAAATTGGGTAACTTTTATGTTGACCTGACTCGCGGCATTACCAGGATATTATTACCGATTTCCTTAGTGGGAGCGATCGCCCTTGTTTTCTTGGGTGTACCGCACACTCTAGATAAACCATTAATTGTGGAAACTCTAGAAGGCAGCACACAATATATCGCCAGAGGCCCTGTTGCTTCCTTTGAGATGATTAAGATGCTGGGTGAAAATGGCGGTGGTTTCTTTGCGGCGAACTCTGCCCATCCTTTTGAAAACCCCAATGGCGCATCTAACTTAATTGAACTCATCGCCATGATTGCCATTCCCTCAGCTTTGATATTCACCTACGGGATCTTTGCAAAAAACTTCAAACAAGCTTGGCTGTTGTTTTGGATGGTATTTACCGCCTTCGTAATTTTGGTGTGGGTGACAGTCAGTGGTGAACTGCAAGGAAATCCCCTCGTAAATGCCAACTTAGTAGCAGAACTGCCGAATTTAGAAGGTAAAGAAGTCCGAATTGGAGTTGTACAGACAGCATTGTGGGCTGTAACTACCACCGCCACCATGACAGGCGCAGTCAATGGAATGCTAGATTCTTTAATGCCTCAAGGATTATTTGCGACATTATTTAATTTATTTGTGCAGATTATTTGGGGAGGACAGGGTACAGGGATCGCTTACCTGCTGATTTACTTAATTCTCACGGTGTTTTTAACTGGGCTGATGGTGGGACGCACACCAGAATTTTTAGGACGCAAAATCGAAAAGCGCGAAATTGTCCTCGCCAGCGTCGTGCTGTTGATTCACCCCATCGTGATTTTAATTCCCAGTGCGATCGCCTTAGCTTATCCCTTTTCTTTGTCTGGCATTACTAACCCAGGCTTTCATGGAATTTCTCAAGTTGTTTATGAATATGCTTCAGCCGCCGCCAATAACGGTTCTGGCTTAGAAAAACTCGCCGATAATACCCTGTGGTGGAACTTCAGCACCAGTTTGAGTATGTTAGCAGGACGCTACATCCCGATGATTGCCATCTTACTGTTAGCTGATAATATGTCACGCAAACCAACCACACCAGAAACACCAGGAACCCTCAAAACCGATTCCCTACTCTTCACCACAGTTACTGCTGGTATAGTACTGATTTTAGGAGTCTTGACATTTTTCCCCGTTTTAGCCCTAGGCCCCATCGCCGAAGGATTTAAACTAGCATCTGGCAGTTAGAAAGTGCTGAGTGCTGAGTGGAGGGAGACAAGGTAGAGGGGGGAGACAAGGTAGAAGTAGAAATAGAAATATTACTCCCTTATCTCCCTTGTCCCCCTTGTCTCCCTTGTCCCCCTTATCCCCCCGCACCCTCACCCCTGCCCCCCCGCATCCCCCTGCACCACTAAACGATATGAACCAAGTGGCACCTACCCAAAAATCAAAAAACACAAAACTGCGTCCGAGCGATCGCCGTCAGGCGCGGAAAAAGGCCAGAATCGATAACAAAGGAATTTATTTGAGAGCCATCAAGGATGCTTTTATCAAGCTCAATCCCATCGCCGCCATTAAAAATCCGGTGATGTTTGTGGTGTGGATTGGCACTTTGATTACCTTGGCTGTGACAATTGATCCCAACTTATTCGGCCCCACCCAACAGCGAAATCCCCAACTGTTTAACGGTATCCTCACCGGGATTTTGTTTTTTACAGTGTGGTTTGCTAACTTTGCCGAAGCTGTCGCCGAAGGACGTGGTAAAGCCCAAGCTGATGCCTTGCGATCGACTCAATCAGAAACCATTGCCAAAAAACTTGCCTCTGATGGTTCAATCTCTGAAGTTCCTTCCACTAGCCTTAGACAAGGTGACAACGTATATATTGTGGCTGGCGACATTATCCCCGCCGATGGGGAAGTAATTATGGGTGTCGCCTCGGTGGATGAATCAGCCATTACCGGCGAATCTGCACCAGTCCTCAAAGAATCAGGTTCAGACGTAGCGAGTTCCGTGACAGGTGGCACACGCATCATCTCTGACGAATTAATCATCCGCGTCACAGCTGATCCCGGCAAAGGTTTTATTGATCGGATGATTACCTTAGTGGAAGGTGCGGAACGCAGCAAAACACCAAACGAAGTTGCCTTAACAGTATTACTGTCCGTATTAAGCTTAATATTTCTGTTTGTAGTGGCTACCTTGCCAGCCTTTGCTTACTACGTTCAAAGTCCGATTAGTATCCCCGTTTTAATTGCTTTATTAGTTGCGTTGATCCCCACAACCATCGGTGGCTTACTCAGCGCCATCGGGATTGCAGGGATGGATCGAGTCGCCCAATATAATGTGATTGCTACTTCTGGACGGGCGGTAGAAGCCTGTGGTGATGTAAATACATTAGTTTTAGACAAAACCGGCACAATTACCCTGGGTAATCGTTTAGCGGAAGAATTTATTCCGATTAACGGTCATTCTATGCAGGAAGTGGCTTATATTGCCTTAATTGCCAGCATCTTTGACGATACGCCTGAAGGTAAATCGATTGTCAGGCTGGCAGAGAGATTAGGCGCAAGACTAGATTTTGATCCCAGCCGCGCCAGTGCTGTGGAATTTTCTGCTAAAACCCGGATGAGTGGCACAAATTTAGCCAATGGACGAGAAGTCCGCAAAGGTGCAGTTGGAGCAATTCAAGGATTTGTGCGATCGCGTAACGGCCGAGATACTCCAGAACTAGAAGTTGCATACCAGCGAATCTCCCAACAAGGAGGTACACCGTTAGCGGTTTGCTTAGATCAAGAAATTTACGGTGTCATCTATCTCAAAGATATTGTTAAACCCGGTATTCGTGAACGTTTTGCACAGTTACGCCGTATGGGTGTACGTACTGTCATGCTCACCGGAGACAACCACATTACTGCATCTGTAATTGCCCAAGAAGCTGGTGTTGATGATTTTATTGCTGAAGCCACACCAGAAGATAAAATCAGCGTCATTCAAAAAGAACAAGCTGAAGGTAAATTAGTAGCGATGACAGGCGACGGAACTAACGATGCTCCTGCCTTAGCACAGGCAAATGTTGGTGTCGCTATGAATACTGGTACACAAGCAGCTAAAGAAGCTGCCAACATGGTAGATTTAGACTCTGATCCCACCAAACTCATCGATATTGTCAGTATTGGTAAACAATTGCTGATTACCCGTGGGGCATTAACCACATTTTCAATTGCTAATGATATTGCTAAGTATTTTGCAATTATCCCAGTAATTTTTACAGCCGCTAATCTGCAAAGTCTCAATATTATGAATTTAACTAGTACGAATTCGGCGGTGTTATCGGCACTAATTTACAATGCGCTGATTATTCCGGCGTTAATTCCTTTAGCCTTAAAAGGTGTCAAATTTCGCCCGTTGACAGCGAATCAATTATTAAAACGTAATATTTTAATTTATGGCTTAGGTGGGTTAATTGCACCATTTATTGCCATTAAAATCATAGATTTATTGATTACCGCAGTTGGCTTGGCATAGAAGGAAGTGTGAAATTTCTAATGACTTACACAAAAATTACCAAAAAGATTAATTTATATTTACTACTCAGCACTTTGCTATAGCAATCCTATGTGAGTTGTGAAAAAGTATCATTTTTAATGAACCGCAAAGGGCGCATAGACGCGATAGCGGCTTCCCGCAGGGTAGGACACAAAGAAAGAAAAGAAAGAGAAATAAGAAAAGAAAGACAATTTGGCAAATAATTTAGGATTGCTATATTGACCAATTTTAAATTTTTACCCTGTTAGTCAGGTAAATTAGCAGATAAGTATGAATAAAGAGTTTATGGATTTAAGGCGACAATGGCGTAAACAAAAATTTTTTATCGGCATTCTGATTGTCATTGGAATTACTTTAGGACTTTCTCGTGTAGCTTATGCAGCCAGCAATAACACCTTACAAATTCAATTTACTTGGGCGTATGGTGTTTTATCTGCCATTCTTTTAGGGCTGATTATTTACTTATTTGTGGTGTTTTTTCAGCCAGAACGCTTTTAAAAATTTAATCCTCAACACTCAACAATTGTTATGGTAATTATTCGAGAAGCTCTCAGAGCAATGCGTATGACGCTGATATTATGGTTGCTAACAGCATTAATTTATCCTTTAGCA
This sequence comes from Nostoc sp. FACHB-280, assembly GCF_014697615.1. Classification (GTDB taxonomy): domain Bacteria; phylum Cyanobacteriota; class Cyanobacteriia; order Cyanobacteriales; family Nostocaceae; genus Nostoc_B. The sequence continues at coordinate 80,127 of NZ_JACJSD010000006.1, forward strand.
ATCTTAATTATCGGTCAAGGTTTATTTCCGTTTCAAGCTAATGGCAGCGTCGTGTTAAATATAGATGATAAGCCCATTGGTTCAACTTTAATTGGTCAGATATTTACAGACGATCGCTATTTTCAAGGTCGTCCCAGCGCCGTCAGATATAGTCAAGGTAGAAAGGCAAAACCAAACGGTATATCTGGTGGTAGTAATCTGGCTCCTAGTAACCCAGAGTTACTCAACCGTGTAACTGAACAAGCTACTCAATATCAAGAACAAAGTATTCAACCAAGTGAAGATTTAATTTATACCTCTGGTTCAGGTATAGATCCACATATTTCCCTCAAAGCTGCTAGAGAACAACTACCAAGGGTAGCTAATGCTCGTGGTATCAAAGAAGATGACATCATACCCTTACTCAATAAGTTTACTGATGGCAGATTTTTATGGATTTTCGGTGAACCAGGAGTTAATATTCTCCGCTTGAATTATGCACTTGATTTGCAAGATATTAATCGGAAGTTAAATCAATGAAAAATTGTACTTCTTTACAAAAGGCTTGAGCAGAGCGATCGCCTACAATACACTCAGGTAAGTTTGCTCAGAATTCATTGGTAAAACCCGCAACTTACGATTTCTTAAGTCTGGTTCTAATCCTAAAACTTCCATAGGCGTAACACCTAAAAGAGCATAAGATACTTCTGTGAGTTCCAAACAATCAAAGTTTCATGCGTCGAGATTCGATATTTTACAAATTATTTCAGCAATCCCCGACTTTGATATTTGAATTATTAACAAATCCTCCCACAAATGCAGAAGCTTATCGATTTGACTCCGTAGCTGTCAAAGAACCAACATTTGAAATCGATGGAGTATTTTTACCACCAGAAAATACCAGTCCGGGTGCTGTATATTTCTGTGAGGTTCAGTTTCAGAAGGATGAAAGGCTTTATGAAAGGGTATTTGCAGAATCATCGTTATATTTCTACCGCAATCGTGATAGATTTAATGACTGGCAAGCAGTGATAATTTACCCATCTCGCAGTATTGAACAAAACGATATTTATCCCCATCGAAATCAACTCAATGGCGATCAAGTACATCGAATTTATCTAGATGAATTGGGAGATATTCGTTCTTTACCTGTTTGGGTGGCTTTGATGGTATTAACTAATTTAGATGATGAACTTGCACCTACTGAGGCTAGATATTTACTTGAGCGTTCCTCTGTGGAACAGTCGGAAACTGCAAGTCGCGCCATAATTGAGTTGGTCATCACAATCCTGGTATACAAGTTTGAACAGTTAAGCCGAACAGAGGTAGAGCAAATGTTAGGAATAACGCTTCAGGAAACGAGAGTTTACCGAGAAATTAAGGAAGAGGGACGAGAAGAAGGCAGAATTGAGGGAGAGCGTTCACTTATTCTCCGGCTACTACAAAAACGGGTGGGAGAATTACCTCCAGATGTGTGTGAATCTATTACAACTCTGTGTTTAGAAGAATTAGAAAATCTGGGCGAAGCGTTGCTTGATTTTACTAGTTTGGCTGATTTGCAAGTTTGGTTAGAAACAGTTCAAAATTAGGATGGGCGTTTGCTGTAACAATGGCGATCGCATCTTCACATAGCATTCTTATGTTAGACCAAACTAATTCAGGTGTAGCTATCAATTCTTCTTACCCAGCGCGTCGAGGTAAACATAAAATCTTTATTGGGATGGCTCCCGGCGTGGGTAAAACCTATCGAATGTTAGAGGAAGGAAATGCACTCAAACAAGAAGGAATTGATGTAGTTATTGGACTGTTAGAAACCCACGGACGCAAAGAAACAGCAGAAAAAGCCGCAGGATTAGAAATTATTCCGCGTCAGCAAATAGCTAGAGGTGGGTTGACGCTGACGGAAATGGATACCGAGGCGATTTTACAAAGGTGTTTAGGAACTAGCTCTTATGCGTCTAAATCCCAATTGGTTTTAGTTGATGAACTGGCTCATACCAATGTTCCTGGTTCCTCACGGGAAAAACGCTACCAAGATGTTGAAGTGATTTTAGCTGCGGGTATTGATGTTTACTCTACGATGAATGTGCAGCATTTAGAAAGTCTCAATGATTTGGTAGCAAGAATTACGGGGGTGGTGGTACGAGAACGAGTTCCAGATAGAATTTTAGAAGCAGCAGACGAGGTGGTGGTAGTAGATGTTACACCAGAAACTCTGCAAGAGCGATTATTGGAAGGGAAAATTTACGAGCAGTCAAAAATCCAACAATCTTTAGATAACTTTTTTCAACGCCGGAATTTAATTGCTTTACGAGAATTGGCTTTGCGAGAGGTAGCCGACAACATCGAAGAAGATGCGATCGCCTCTACTCCTAATGGACAATTTTGCAACATCCATGAAAGAGTTTTAGTCTGTGTATCTACTTACCCAAATTCATTACAATTATTGCGCCGTGGTGCGAGACTGGCTAATTATATGAATGCACCACTGTATGTTGTGTTTGTTGCTGATCCTGAGCGTTTTTTAAATAAGGAAGAAAGTTTACACATTCATAACTGTGAAAAGTTGTGTCAGGAGTTTACAGGGACTTTTCTTCGCGTCACCAATGGTAACATTGCTCAAGCGATCGCTGAAGTTGCGGAGAAATACCGCATTACCCAAATTGTCATCGGAGAAAGTCAGCGATCGCGCTGGCAAATTCTGTTTAAGGGTTCATTAACTCAAAAATTAGTTCGCTTATTGAAAAATATTGATATTCATATTATTGCTAGTGATAAACAATCTGCGGTTAAAAGTTAAATATATTCCCAACTGATTGATCTGTTTGGGCATTTTAGATGCACTGATAATTTATAAATGCTATATTTTAATGCGTCTGATTAATTCCTAATTGTATTATGAAAGTTAATAATATTAGCATCAAAAATATCAAAATACAACAAAATTATATTCTACAAAATATTTTTAATTTAGCATCTCAGCCTGATTCCCATACAAATAAAATCCAAGAATTAACCCAAACTCTCAATCAAACAGTCTCCACAATTGAAAATATCTGCTCTACTCAACAAATCACTCCCGCAAACCTCACTAATTCATCTCGCAAAATCTATTCTTGGTTTAAGTTTCTTTCTGATGAACAAAACCTACAGCTTCACTTTAATAGTACTTATCGTGTACGACAAATAATTGCACAAATCCTCTCTACAGAACAACAAAGTGCTGTTGAAGTTATGGTCGAATTTACTAATTTAGCGGGATTATATCAAGGTAAAAGGTCTAGTAAATTTGTTTCGCTCAAAATTAACGAAGGTTTTATTAATGCTGAGGAAGACGTTTTACAAGCATTAGTGAAATGCACTCTCTTTGGTAAAAATCCAGAAAGTACTCGATTAATTAGAGGGTTTGCGAGTTCTGAAGAATATATTGCTGTTCTCTTAGAGTTAGATTTAATTGCAGAGGTAATTGCCGAAAATCCTCAAGGTAATTTTTATAATTTGCATGAATTGTTTGATCAGCTTAATTTTGAATACTTTGCAGCGAATCTTGTTAAACCCAGGCTTGTATGGAGCCAAATCAAAACCTATCGTAAGTTTGGGCATTACGAGCCAGCTAGAGATAGGGTAGTGATTAGCACAACTCTGGATAATGCTTATATCCCTAAGTTTGTGCCTGAGTTTGTTTTATACCACGAATTACTGCATAAATACCACGGCACAAAGTGGGTAAATGGTAAACGAATGGTTCACACCAACCAATTTCGCTCTGATGAACGGAAGTTTAAGTTTTACACAGAAGCAGATGAATGGTTAAAAAAGTTAACATTCCATCAAAGTTGAGAAAAACCTTACCCAATCAAGATTTCACACTTTGACTCCAACTTTAAGTATGTTTGGGGTTTTTTATTGAGATTTTAGTAGTACAATTGTTCTAGTGATAGACCTCTGAGCGATACTTTGCCGACTCGAAGTTTAAACGATATCAATACTATGATGACACCATTACAGGGTATAGTTGCAGGCCAAACCCAATCGAAGTTTGAGCAATATCATGAACATCAAGCTAATCGCCCAAAGAGCTTTAAGCGCGAACATATTGCTTTTCAACGGCTAACTGATGTCACTCAGGTAATTTTGCATCATGCTTTTTGGTTGGCGGAACAAAAGAAACAGCTTTCTTTACGAGATTATAAACAGCTACTTTTAGAACATGGTTGGCAAGGTGAAGAAAAGCGATATCTGAAAATAGCAGCAGCGTTTGCGAAGTTTTCGCCGCAAGATGTCGCGCAAGTTGAGCCGAGAACTATTTATCAATTGGCAGAAAACAGCAAAAAATACGAGCAAGTTATCAATCGGCTACTAGATTTAAGCATTATTAATCAAGAAAGTGTGCGTTCTTTAATTAAAAAGCAGCGTCCAGCCAAAATTGCTGAGTATAAAAATGAAAAACCTAGTATTTGGCGACGGACAAAAAACGGTGGGAGATACTGCCAAATTCCGCCAATTCATGAACCGTCAGAACAAACTGGGATGACTTTGCAAAGAATGATGGATGAAGAAGGATTGAGCGCACAACATATTGTGGCAGAAGCGATCGCACTCCGACAAGCATATAAACAAGGACAATTAGTCCACACTGCCAATCAAGTTTAATTTTTTCACAAAAAAGCACTTAAGGATTTTGCTCACCTCAGTGCTTTTTAGTGTAACTCTACACCAGTTCACTTGATGGCTACAATATTTATTAAATACAACACATCTATCTAAAGAGGTATTGTACAAACTAATTGTAACTAATGTTTCGTGAAGTGGTATCACTCCTTGCAAAAAGTAAGATTACATCTGATGTGGCAAAATTGAATATGCTACAAGTGACAGTTGTACAACTGTCACTATGACAAAGCATCGTATTAATCAGGCTACTTGTTATCAAACCACCAAGGGTCTTGATTAGAATTAGTTTTAATCAAAAAGGCTTTTTTCCGCAAAAACCGTTTGAGGGCGGCTGCACCCATACGTGAACCTCCTAAGCCGGAGAATTTAAAGGCGTTTTTCTCACCTTCGTGCATGATGGAGGTGAGGCCAGCATCATTAATACTGATAGCACCTGCATCTATTTGTTGAGCAACGGCTAAAGCCTCAGTTTCGGTTTCTGCAAACACCGCCGCACTTAGTCCATAAATTGAATCATTCGCTAAATTAACTGCTTCTTCTACTGTGGCAAAAGCCATGACGGGCATGATAGGGCCAAAAGTCTCTTCCGTCATGACTTTCATTGTATGGTTAACTTGAGTTAACACCGTGGGACGACACCACCAACCGCCGCCTAACTCCTCAACTTTGCCGCCGCAATGAATGACTGCACCTTTTTCCACGGCATCAGAGATATGTTCGTTAATTATGCCAGCTTGTCTTTCGGCAATAATCGGGCCAAGTTCGCCACTTTCAATGGTGGGATAAGCTAATTGTAGGCGATGGGCTTTAGCTACTAGCTGATGATAAAACTTATCAAAGATAGATTCAGCAACGTAAATTCGCTCAATTGATAAACATGACTGTCCGGTGTTGACGACGGAACCCCATAAAATCGCTGATGTGGCTAATTCTAAATTGGCAGATTCTAAAACGATCGCCGGATCTTTCCCACCCAATTCTAAAAAAGCGGGGATAAATTTTTCAGCTGCGGCGACTGCAACTTTGCGTCCAGTGGTGTCACTACCTGTAAAGCAGATTAAATCTACATTCTCAATTAAAGCCGCCGCAGTTTCTCCAGATCCTTCCACAAAACTTAAAACATCACGTAATGCGGGAACTTCGTTAATTGCAGCTGTGAGTGGAGCGATGAAACGCGGAGCAATTTTACTAGGTTTCACAACTACCGCACAACCCGCCAGCAGCGCCGGAATAGTATCGATTGTAGAGAGTAAAAGCGGGAAATTCCAGGGACTAATCACCCCAACTACAGGGTAAGGGGTTGATGTTTGTTGTAGGGCGATAAAGGGGATAGATGTATTTTTGGCTGAATCTTGTAATAAGTCTGGCGCTAACCCACACCAGCGATCAATGCTAGATAGAAACGAGTCAATTTCCAGCACTGAGATAGATAATCTACCTGTATCATTGACCAAAGCATCTGTGAGTTTTTCACGTCTAGCTAATATTGCTTGCTTCCATTCTTGTAAAACTGCAACTCTTCCTTCTACACCCAGTTTTTGCCAACGCACTTGCGCCCTTCGCGCCCGGTTGCATTGCTGTGCCAGCAGTTTTGGCGGCGGTGGGATAATTACATAATCATATTTGCCGGTGCGCGGGTTACGGACTTCGATTGGTTTTTTCATTGGTCATTGGTCATTTTTCAAATTTCACATTTATAACTGTCCTTCGGGTGAGGCAGGAGGCAGGAGGCAGGAGGCAGAAGGCAGGAGGGAAGATTTTTAATTTAAAATCTGGGTTCTGTTCAATGTTAATCCTGAGCGTAGCCGAAGGATTCATCAAAGGTAAAGCTTTTTTCTCTCACATTTGGGTTTAAGTCCCCCAGCCACAATCTGAAATTTGGCAGTTTTCGATTAAAGGCGGGTTTGAATCCCCCTCTAATCAGCTTCGGTCTCCTGCCTCCTGCCTTTAAACTCCTGCCTTCTTCAAATCACTCCTAGCTGAGATAGCCGTTCTATTGTTTGTTGCTGTGTTTGGATGAAGTGTTTGCGGTCTACTTGTTGATTTAGCATAGTGTTTGCTGGGTAAAATTGTGCCTCGCTATAGCTTTGGGCATAGATTTCAAATCGCTGACGGGAAAGTAAATTATTTAACCCTGGACGATGGCGATCGCGTCTTAAAGCGGCTAAATCTATCTCGGCAAAGGCAGCCATGCTTTCCCCTGTACCTGTCTCTGCCAATACAATCCCGCGATGATCTACTATTTTTGAGCCGCCATCAACGGAAGAAATAGGAATAGTACTATTAGCTAGACCTGCGGTATTGCTAGAAACAACGTAAGCCATATTTTCCACAGCACGAGAAATTTTTGCTGCATCTTTGGGTGTGAGGTTTTTGTTATAGACTTCTGAGGTAGAGTGCAGAAAAATCTCGGCACCACGCATTGCTAAACACCGTGCCACTTCTGGATACAAAATTTCTTCGGAAGCTAAAGCGGCTAAATTACCAATTGCAGTTTTCGCTACAGGAAAAACCCCTTCTAAACCATAGCAATCAAGATATTGATCCCAAACATCATGGGGGGTTGGTGCGAACAAAGAATTTAGCCGCCGATACCGCAAAACAATCGTGCCAGAAGGGTCAATGACAAAGCAAGTTTGAAAGTATAAATGGGGAAAGTTGGGGTCGAGTTCGTAGGCGTTTCCAGCTAAAAATATCTGATGTTTTTGAGCAATTTTACTGAGGGCTTCATACTCTGCGCCCTGCATTTCTATACAAGCTTTTTCTCCCCACACAGCCAGAGATTCCCCCATCGGGAAACCTGTGAGGAAATATTCTGGGAGGACAATTAAACGACAGTCAAACCCAATAAAAGCAATGCTGGCGGCGATTTGTTGTGCCAAGCGGTTGATAGTATTATGAATGATTTCTTGGGCTGCGTGGCGATCGCTTGCTTGATTGACAGCATGACAAGTAACTTGCAATGCTAAGGCTCGGTACGATGCGATGGAATTGGGAATATCTGCCATGCTGTTTGCTGTTTAGAAACGCCTCACTATCAATTTACAAGGATATGCTAACTATGCCTAGCGATCGCGCCATCAAGCATAATTTAATATGACAGCAACATACACCCTTTCACTCCCACAATCTTTATGTGTAAGTCCTGACCTTGTTTGAGAGCAAGGTATGAGAAAATACAAGATTGGCCAAGTGGTCAATTATGTACTTTCTCTACTTAACCCATCTCAGAACAAGGAATAATGGCAAAAAACTTTCATCAAAACTCGCAATTTTCCGCAGATAATTCTATTTCGCACCCTCGTATAGCAAAGCCAAGTTCTGAGTTTTATACTGTTTTTTCCCCAGCAGAAGTTTTAGAAATTATTCACGCCTTAGAAACTCGATGGGAAATTCCTCTGAAATATTCTTATAAAGGTCAAGGGGCGAAAATTTGGCATGATTTTTATCAAAAATTTATTAGTCCTAAATGGTATCGCAAATCAAGTGTAGAAATTGACCTTTTAAGGAACAGTTTTGCATATATTTATGAAAATATATCAAAATCTAGCCAAGTCAATATTATCGACGTGGGTGCAGGAAATTCATATCCGGCTAAAGAATTTGTGGCTAAACTCAATCAATTGAATAAAATTAATAAATATATTGCTTTAGATATTAGTGAAGGATTGCTGACTGTATCCAAGAAAAATTTTACAACTTGGTTTCCTAAACTAGATTATAGCAACCAACAAATTGACATTGAAAATAGCTGTATACCTGCAAATTTCTCAGGAAACCCCAAAATCATTCTGCACTTGGGTGTAACAATGGGCAACCATCATAATAGAAATCAGGTACTGAATAACTTTAGAAAGAGTATGGATGAAAATGATTTGCTCATCTTTACTAATGAAATTGGTTCTAACTCTCAATGGGATGGCATAGCCAGAGGTGGCTGTAAGTATCACGCCGAAGCAATATATCGTACAATCAAAAATACTATTGGTATTAAATCTCAAGATTGTCAACTGATTAGAAAGTATGATTTAGCAACAGATAGTGTCGTTGCTAATATCAAATTCCAGCATAATTACACTATCAATTTCAGCTTTCAAGGAATAGATAAATCTATTGAAATTCCCAAGGGTAAAGAAATTACAATTTGGAGGCATCATAAATATGAAATGCCTAAACTTACCCAAGAACTAGAAAGTGCGGGACTAGAACTTGTTCATTACACTACTAACAAATATTCCTCACATATTATGTCAATTTGTCAGGTAGGTAATAGGTAATAGGTGACAGGTGACAGATGACAGGAACATTGCCAAAAACCACGTAATTAATTCAGGACTTACGCAGAATAATGAAAAAACGTAGACGCGCAAGCGGCTTCCCAAAGGGTACCGCAAAGGGCGAAAAGGACACGAAGTTAAGAGGATTCGAGAGGGTTTTTGCGTAAGTCCTATTATTAATTTCCCGCCCAAGCCAAACACAACTGACGGAAATCGTCACCACGCACTTCAAAGTTGGGATACTGGTCAAAACTTGCACAAGCGGGAGACAGCAAGACTACAGGTGCTTGGTGTTGTTTGGCTAATTCGGCTGACCGAGGTACAGCTTGTGCCATTGTTTCCACGATTTCGTAATTAATGTAACCAACTTCTTGTAAGCGTAGGGCAAAGGCTGGTGCGGCTGCGCCAATTAATAATACAGCTGCGGCTTTGGCTTGAATTTTGGCTAACCAACCTGTATCATCACCGGGTTTGGCTTCTCCCCCTGCAATCAAAATTGTCGGACTCTTCACTGAAGCTAACCCGACTTCGGCTGCGTCGTAGTTGGTGGCTTTGCTGTCATTGATAAAGTCAATACCTTCCCAAGTGCAGATATGTTCTAGTCGGTGGGGAACGCCAGGAAATTGTTCGATGGCTTTGGTAATTGCATCGGGTTGAATGTCTGCTAATCTGGCTGCGGCTACGGCCATGAGGAGATTTTGCAGGTTGTGTTCTCCTACCATGCGTAATGCAGAGGCTGGAATAATTCTGGTTGGTGTGGAAGTGGCGTTGAGTTTTTCCACAACCCAGCCATCTTCGATGTAAAAACCTTTGTCACCAATTAAAAAATCTTGGCCTTTGACACTTGTCCAATAAGCATCAGGCCAATGGCTAAGACCGACTTTATTTAAATAAGCATCATCGCCGTTAAATACTTGTAACTGAGACTGCTTTAACAGCTTGGCTTTGATATCGTAGTAATTTTCTAAAGTTTGGTGACGGGCGAGGTGGTCTGGTGTAAATGTTGTCCATACACCGATGCGGGGTGCTAAGGATGAAGATGATTCGATTTGATAGCTGCTAATTTCACCGATGACCCAATCGGGAAGTTTGGGGGATAGGGCGACTTCACAAGCTGCATAGCCGATGTTACCGCAGGCGGGAGCATCAAAACCTGCTGCTTGGAAAATGGCGGCGATTAAGGCTGTGGTGGTTGTTTTGCCGTTTGTACCCGTGATGGCTACCCAAGGCTGGGATTTTAAATATCGCCAAGCAAGTTCCATTTCGCCAATTGTTTCAATCCCTAGTTCCCGCGCTTTGACTAACAAGGGAATATCCCAAGGTACACCGGGACTAACAACAATTAATTGGGGTAAATCAGTATCGGTTAAATCTAGGGAATATCCTAGTTTAACGGTGATTTGTTCGGCAGCAAGTTCTTGTTGTTGTTGCAGGAAGGTGTCAGAGGTGTTGCGATCGCCTAGATCCACCTCCCAGCCTTCCCGTTTCAACAATCTCGCCGCAGCAACACCGGACTTACCTAATCCAATTACATGAGCTTTGGACATAGACTGTAGCAGAGACCCCTGGTTAAGCACTCATTATACTAACGCTTATTGGCAACATTTACACCATATTTTGTTGATCTACGCTACAGATTTTTGACGATCGCCCCAAAGTCAGCTAACACCCGTGCGTGATTTCGCAACAATCCGAGCAAATTCAAGCGGTTCCGCTTAATATCTGGGTTGGTATCCATAACTAACACGCTTTCCGGGCCATCAAAGAAATTACTGACTGTAGGGGCGATTTTTTCTAACGCTGCAACTAACAGCTGATAGTTTCTTGATTGCTGGGCGGTTTGGGTTTGGGGTACTAATTCCACAATGGCATCATAAAATGCTTTCTCTGATGATTTTTGGAATAGTTCAGCATTAATTAAACCTGCTGGTTCTAGCTGCTGAGTATCCAAATCGCCTTGGGCTGCGAGGCGGGTAGAACGGTTGACGGTTTCGTAGATTTTATCAAGGGTAGCATCGTTGCGGATTTGTTGCAGATATAAGGCGCGATCGCGGACATCTAATAAGTCTTGCAATGCTCTTTCTGTATATTCTGGGTCATTTTCGCCCAAAACAGCATTCACCAAATCGTAATCAATTTGTTTTTCTTCTTGCAGTAATGTCCGAATTCTTTGTAGGAAAAATTCTTGCAAGCTCGTGACTAATGTCCCTGATTCTTTGTTATATTCTTGAGCAAAATTAGCGGCTGTTTGCTGCAATAAATTATCTAAATTAATTCCTAAATTCGCAGCCCAAGCAATATTTACAATGGCATTTGCCGCGCGACGTAAAGCAAAGGGGTCGGAAGAACCAGAAGGAATCATCCCCAAGCCGAAAATGCTGACTAAGGTATCTAATCTATCTGCTATACCGACGACTTGACCTGTTAAAGTTTCTGGTAAAATGTCATCGGCTCCCCGTGGTAAATAATGTTCAAAAATTGCCGTTGCCACTGCGGCATTTTCGCCACTGGCTAAAGCATATTTCTGCCCCATAATGCCTTGCAATTCGGGGAATTCATACACCATTTGGCTGACTAAATCAGCTTTACATAATAAAGCAGCGCGGTGAATATTTTGGCGGTCGGTATCAGCTAAATTCAGTTGGGCAGCAATTTGCTCGGCAATATTAATGATGCGGTTCACCTTCGCACGTAGCGAACCCAAATCTTCTTGGAAAGTCACCTTTTCTAACTGGGGTAAAAAGCTTTCTAAAGGTTTCGCTATATCGGCATTATAGAAAAACTGTCCATCAGCTAATCGGGCGCGGATGACTCTTTCATTACCTTTAGCGATGATATCTGATTTTGTCGGGTCGCCATTAGAAACGGTGATGAAATTCGGTAGTAATTCTTGGTGATTTTCTCCTTTGAAAACCGGAAAATATCGTTGATGGCTAACCATGACAGTTGTAATCACTTCTGTGGGTAAATTCAAAAATTCCGAGTCAAATTTACCCACAACTGGCGAAGGCCATTCAACCAAATTAGTTACTTCTGTTAATAAATCGGGATAGATTTCTGTGGAACCATTGACCGAATTAACGGCGGCGTAAACTTCTTTTGCAATTGTTGTTGCACGTTCATTATCATCCACGACTACATAAGCAGAACGCAGAGTTTCAACGTAATCAGTTGCTTGGTTAATAGTGATAGTTTCGGGATGTAAAACACGATGACCATGAGAAATGCGATCGCTGTTAATTCTATCCGAACCATTCACCAATTCTATCGGCAAAATCCCATCATCTAACAACGCCACCAACCAACGCACCGGACGGGAAAATCTTACATCGCCATCGCCCCAGCGCATCAACCGCTTACCTTCTAAATTTAAAATCCATTGGGGAACCAGTTCAGTCAAAATTTCCGCTACCGGACGACCAGGAGTTTTTTTGTTAACAAACACAAAATCGCCTTTATCCGTCGGGCGAACTTGTAGCGCGTCCAATTCTACACCTTGCTTTTTGGCAAAGCCTATAGCTGCTGGTGTGGGTTGACCATCTTTAAACGCAGCTTGGGCGGGAGGGCCTTTAATTTCTTCTTCCCGGTCTGGTTGTTGCTGTGGTAGACCCTTGATAAGCACCGCCAAGCGTCGGGGAGTACCGTAAACTTCTACAGCGTCACTGTTGAGACTATTAGCTGTCAAAGTTTGGGGAATGCGCGATCGCCATTGTACGATAGCATCACTGAGAAAATTTGCAGGTAGTTCTTCTGTACCAACTTCTAATAAAAAATCCGGCATAGGACAAGGTTCACATCAGTCAATTCCACCAGTTTACCTTGCCATCATGTTTAAGTATGCCATACTTTAGCATCTATACGCTCTAAAGTGAGAATGTCTCATGCCAACTGCTGAACAAGGCATCAGGTGTGTCATACTATGTCAATCCTAAATCATTTGTGAAATTCTCTTTCTTCTCCTTCTTCTCTTTCTTTGTGTCCTTTGCGTCCTTTGCGGTTCGTTAAAAAGAATATTTTTTCATAACTCATATAGGAGGATTGCTATATGTCAATCTTTGACTAATACATTCACTCCTATTTATATTGTCCGTCTCGATGAGCAAACAGGTAATGTCTTTATTTTGGCAGGCGATAATATAGAGATAGAAATTTATCGCAATGGTCTTTGGAGGTTCTTGTGATGAAACCTGACTTTAGTAGTATGACCAAAACTGAGTTAAGAGCTTTCGTCATTGCTCACCCCGACAATAAAGCAGCATTTCGTACCTTTGTTGACCGCTTTACGTCTGAAGCATCACCACAGATTTTTGATATTCCAAAATCAAATGCTGAAATTGAAGAAGTTGAATTTTTAATTAGACAAAAGTTAGCAGAACTAAATATGAAACGAGATTTTTAGGTAGTTGCACAGCTTAAGCTTGATTTTCTACTTCCTCTGTTTCTTTAAAATATCCCCTAACAAAATCACCAATTACGCTCAACCACCATCACCTCAGTATATTCAAACTCATTCGGACTTTGCTTCACTAACGGATATCTTTCCTCACCCAACTCAATATAATCTTGTTCACAATCAGGCTTAGAAGAATAATAAGTCAACACATATTCCCTGCCAATTCTATTCGCCATTTCTTGCTCTACTTCACCACGCCATTGAGTTTTTGTCACTAAAATAATTAACTGATTTGCTAACTCAGGTAATGTTTGAGCAATGCGACGACGATAGCTTTCATCCAAGCTACCAAATGGAGAATCCATCACAATGGGAAAAGTACTGCTATTTGGTACAGTTAAAACTTTGCGCTTTTCACTCCATTCGCGGACTTTATCAATAATACTGGCAATAAAAGACAAACTGAGGATTTGGTTTTCCCCTGTAGATGCAGCAACAAGTGATTCGACTCCCGTCGTATTTTCTACTAAAGTGAGTTCATATTTATCGCTAATTTTCGGCAGATAAGGCGCAAAAGATATTGAGGTGAATATTTCCTGCAATCGCTTTTCTAATTGCCAACGAAACTGTTTTTCTTGACGATTTCTGACTTCTGTTAATCTTTCAATTGCATCTTGAGTGGCGTTGATACGTCTTTGGGCTAATAACTGCTTTTCTTCATTCAATTTCTGCTTGGCTATTTGTTTGGTTAAAGCATCAATGTCTGTTTTTAAATGGGAAATTCGCTGTTGATTTGCACCTTGTTCTCGGTTCAATTCATCAATTTTACTTTCAATTTCATCTAAGCGTTTTTGTAAACTACTAATTTCTTCGTTTGCATCTTTACGCAACCGTTCTTGAATTGTGTCTAATTCAAGTTCAATTTGTGAGATATTTTGGCGTAACTGATTAATTCTCGTTTGTTCTCTATCGACTTCTTCCCAAAATGCTATGGCTTGCTTATCAATTTCATCGACTTGGGCGCTCATCCGAATTGCTGTTTCTTCTACAGCCGACGAACCAGCTTGATTCAACCAGAGGCTAACATTAGTATGAGCATGATTACCGTTATGTAATTCTGCGCCACAAATACAGCGTTGACCTTTGAGTAATTCGTTGATAAATTCTCGTGAAATGCCAGAAGTTAATTCGCCTTGTGCTTTCAAATCATTAAGTATTATCCGAAATTGGTTGGTTGTTTCTGATAGTAAAACGGTATAACCACGCGCCGAAATAATTTTCTTCAGAGCTTCTTTAGTTTGACGCAATAATTCTTGATTGGATGTTTTTTGATTTTCTAATTCCTGTCGTCTGTCTTGCAGTTCTTTAGCGGCGCTGAGTTCGAGTAAACGATTCCCAGTTTCTTTTTTAAAGTTTTGTTGATACTCTAACTCTTGTTTGATTTCTGTTTGTCTGGTGTTAATCTGGGCAATTTCTTGTTCTAGCTTGTCTTGTTCTTTGAGAAGTTGTTTAATTTCCGAGTCACCGATGGCTTTTAATTCATTCTCTAAACTTTTCTTGGCTTCACTCAGATGTTTAATAGAACGGTTAATTACCTCCACACCCAAGAAAATTTTGATAGCTTCAGCGATTTCTGCTTTTTTATCAGAACGGACTATTTCTTCAATACGTTCCCCATCAAAGAAGAAGTATTGATGTAAACTGGCGGGTAAAATCTGCCCAATGATTTCTTCTGGTTTTTGCAGGGGGAAATACCATCTACCATCATCCCCAGCCACTTGCATTAATAATTCTGTTTTGAGAGATTCAAAGTCTGTTTTATCTTTATATATGCGACATTGGCGTTTGGCGTTGTAGCGTTTACCTTCATGCTCCCAGTTAATTTCTACCCAACATTCTATCGATTGCCCAGTTTTAGCTTCTGCGATCGCTCTTTTGTTCACCAACTGTTCTGTCGATGCAAAGGCAGCACTGAACTTCTCATATAATACCCAGGTAAAAGCATTCAGTAAACTGGTTTTTCCCGCTCCATTATTACCATGAATAATTGTGGTGTTGAGAATATCACCCCCAGCCAAAACTATCTCTGGTGTTCTGCCATAAAAAGAGCGAAAGTTACACAGTTTAATGGAAGTGAGCTTCATTGTACGGCTTCCTTGACAATTGCCAAAATATCATCGTTGATGGGGCTATTACTTTTCTTATCTAGCCTATTTTTTTCAAGATTCCAGACTCGCTCAATAATCTGCCGCACTTCCGGCGAGGCGCTAGTAATTGGCTCTTGCACATCATCGATATTCTGCTCTGGCAACATCTCAGTTTCGTATGAGTTATGCTTTATTTTAGCCGGAGATGATTGATAATTTTACATCCGCCATCTGACTCTTACTCGCATCTTTAATTTAGGGTAATTATGGGGAGGAAAATTTTAAAATTTTTTGACAAAATTCAGGTTTATTATGGTGAATTTACTGATATACTGATTTTAGGTTGAATCTTGATCATAATGGAGTGTATGTTGCTTTAAAAATCTTGCTGCTATCCCATTATGATCAAGATTAATTATTCCATGAATCACCGAGATATTTTCAGGTAGCAAACAAAATTTTACAAAATTAACCGCAGATGGATTAAACATCTAATAATCCATAGCGTTTTTGTAAGTCTAACAACTTCATTCTCGCTTCCCCAGCGTTATCGGCTAAATCGGCAAATTCAACAAAGCGCCGTAGTTCTTTTCTTAATAAATTGCGCTCAACTTCTATAGTTTCTCTGTCTAAATCTGGTGGCAGCACAATCATATCGTAAATAGTCGCCCGTTCCTTACTCGGATGAGGGCGTAAAACTCTGCCTCGGCGTTGAATAAATTGGCGAGGATTTCCCGAACTTGATAAAATCACCGCAGTTTTAATGGCGGGAATATCAACTCCCTCATCTAAACAGCGAATGGCGACTAAACCTTGTAACTCACCATTTTCAAATTGACGGCGTAAAACTTCTCTTTCTGCTAAAGGCGTTTGGGCTGTATAGGTACTAACTTTATAACCTAAATCTCCTCCCAGAATTTTCACAACTGCTTTGAGTTGTTGGAGAGATAAACGTCCCGTTTCCAATGAACCATCACTACAATAAAAAAGTGTATGAGTAGTGTCGCGACGTGTTGCCATTAATTGCCGTAATGCAGTTAATTTATTGGCTGCTGCACCAACTAATCTCGCCCGTTGCATTAATAAAGGTTTTAAATCTTCGTTGTCTTCAAAGTTGGGTGACTTTTCAGTTTTGCGTTCTCGATAAAGTAAAGAACGCCCGATTTTTTTAGTTAACTTTAAATAGGCAATGCTTTCGGTTTCCGTTAACTCTACCAAAATTGGATAATACAAATAATGTACCAAAGCACCTTGTGCGATCGCATCCCGCAATGTAAACTCTGGTTGCAGTACCGGGCCGAAATAATCAAATAAAGATTGCGTACCGCTATCATCAAAATATCTTTCCGGTGTGGCAGATAAAGCCAACCGCAACCCAACCCGCCGGGGTAAACTTTCCTCTAACTTAGGTGCGCCTAAATTATGGGCTTCATCCCCAATAATTAACGTTTTTGGCGGTAAATACTTGAGTTGCGATTGGAAACCTTCACCAATTAATGTCGAGTTGGTCGTAATGATGGTGATAAAGCCTTGAGAACCAGAACGCAAATTGTAAAGTTGAGTAGAAAGTTGACTTTGCCAACTGCGAACATTCTCAAAGGCTAATATCGGTTGTAAATTAAACTTTTCGCATTCTCGCGCCCATTGGGTGACAAGATGACGATAGGGACACACCACCAACAATACTTGTAAGTTAATTTGCTGGTACAATTCACAAGCGATCGCCAATGCAGTAATAGTTTTACCACTACCAGTCGCCATTTTTAATGTTCCTCTGCCATTGTTAGCAAACCAGTTAGTAACAGCTTGGCGCTGATACGGGCGCAATTGCAGAGATAGCGGTAGCCTCGGACATCCTGGTAGTGCTTGGTGATGATACTTACCCTTACCTTCCCTAGCAAACGGTATTCTTAGCCGGAAAGTGGGTAGCTGCTGCACTGAATTTTGCGTCAGGTACATAAAAAATCAAAAACAAAGTTGGTGATGAACCCTAATACAAAGTCAAAAGTCAAAAGTTAAAAGTAAAATTTTTTCTTTTGCCTTTTGACTTTTAACTTCAGTTGTATCCACGCCAAACGCCGACAAGAGAACCTTGCACCTGTACCTGCATTGCCGAAACTTCAATCGGGCTATATTTTTGGTTAGCAGGTTGGAGAGTAACGCGATCGCCATTGCGGTAAAAACGTTTTAATGTATTACCGTAACCATCCACCCGCGCTGCCACAATTGTGCCATTTTTTAACTGATCTGGTTCTAGGACTGGGCGTAAAAATACCACATCCCCATCAGCAATTAAATCTTCTATCATACTGTCGCCTGTCACCCGCAAAGCATAGGTTTGTGGCGGTAAAGAAAAGTTGCCAAAATCTAAATAATCGACAGCCTCTGTGTAAGGTTCAATTAAACCACCAGCCGCGATATTACCTAAAATTGGTACACCTTGCTTGGCTGGATGTAAAATCCGAATTGTGCGAGCTTTACCTTCAGTCCATTCAATGTAGCCTTTATTTCTTAAATGTTCTAAGCGACTTTGAATTGGTGCTGGCGATTTCAAATTCATCGCTTGCATCATTTGGCGAATTGAAGGAGAATGTTGGTGAAGTCGGATATATTCTGCCAACCATTCATATAATTCTTGTTGCGCTTCTGTTAGTCGTTCCATAATAATTATTGCCAGTAAATACAAATGTCCCTAGAACATTAGTACTACAAAAAATTCCAGATAACAAGGTGAAATAAAAAAATAAAAGGCAAAAGAAAGAAAAAGTTTAGTTCTTTTGCCTTTTATCTTTTTAATTGTTCCTGTTCACTCAGCCCCCAAAATACTAGCCAGCAAGGCTTTTTGTGCGTGAAGACGATTTTCGGCCTGATCCCAAACCCGTGAGTGTGAACCTTCAATTACTTCTTCAGTAATTTCTTCACCGCGATGGGCTGGTAAACAATGTAAAACAATTGCATCTTGATCAGCCAAACTCAGCAATTGTTCCGAAATTTGATAAGGTTGAAAAACTGGCATTCGGTCATCAGCTTCTTGTTCTTGACCCATACTTGCCCAAACATCAGTGTAAAGTACCGATGCTTCTTTAGCAGCTAATTCTGGATCATGAGTCAGCAGAACTTCTGTTTTACCCGATGCGATCGCTCGTGCTTGTTCTACAATTTTGGCATCAGGTTCAAATCCTTTGGGAGTAGCAACCCTAACATTCATCCCCGCCAACGCACAACCCAGCAACAAAGAATTAGCTACATTATTGCCATCACCAACATAAGTCAAAGTTAAACCAGCCAACTTCCCAAAACATTCTTGAATCGTCAACAAATCAGCCAATATCTGACAAGGATGTTCCGCATCTGTCAAAGCATTAATTACCGGAATTTTGGCATAGTTAGCGAAAATTTCTAAATCTTCCTGGGCAAAAGTCCGAATTGCCAAAACATCTAAATATCTATCTAACACCCTTGCTGTATCTTGGATCGGTTCGCCGCGACTCACTTGGGTAACATTAGGATGAAGATCAATTACCTGTCCACCCAATTGATACATCGCTACAGTAAAACTCACCCGCGTGCGAGTCGAAGCCTTAGAAAACAACAAACCCAACACTTTATTACACCGCAACTTTAGCTGTTGAGATTTCAATTGCCCAGCTAATTCCAGAATTTCTTGAAGTTCCGTTGGACTGAAGTCCGCCAGACTTAATATATCTCGTCCGATTAACACTGCCATGTTTTTGATCTGTAAAGAACAATTATCTATTGCTGTTTCTTTACCTAGCCGTGTCAAAAAAAATACAGTTAACCACTGTATCCAATCTTTTTGCGTCCAGCCCAGGATTTTGAGTTAGCTTTTGCTATGAATATTAATTTATCAACTTTATTGACCAATCAAATCAAGGATTTTTTTGCAGCTTCCTCTAGACAACCATCAAGCTTGTGCTATAATTATAAATCGGTGATACTTAATCACAACGCCAGCATAGCACAGTGGTAGTGCATCCGACTTGTAATCGGAAGGTCGCAGGTTCAAATCCAGCTGCTGGCTTTTGTACACTCGCAGATTACATGTCGCAATTTGCAAGTTAATGTCGCTTTGACTGTTTTTAGACTCAATATTGATTGACCAGATTTTTCGCAAATTAATGTCGTTAGAGGGATGAGATTGGTATGAGGAAGGGATCGCTATTTCTCAACCTATATCTCATGTATTAACTGCTGATTACCTAACTAATGCAGCAAAATTACAAGAATCTTAAGATTTTGATAGACTTAATGTCCAGTTTGCGTTTAAAATACACTAAGCCGAGAGGAATAGTGTGTATTTATGGAAAGCGCCCAAAAAGCTAGTCAAGAGTTGAGTTTAGCAGTAAATACAGCCCCAGAGCGATCGCCCCAGACTGTTCCTCAAGAATCCCAGAAAAATATTTTCAAAAAGCTGAGAGGTGGATTCTTGCTGGTTTTGGGATATTTACTATCCCCTTTATGTTGGTGGAATGACATCGTATTTAATTTACCCATTGCTTACTTTTTTGGGTACTTATGTAGTTTATTTTCCCCAAAATTGCTCATACCTTGTGCCATCGTTGGTTATTGGCTGTCCAATGTTGTGGGAATTCTCTTGATGCAATATGGTTCTAAAGATATCTTTCAAAAGAATTCACAAGAACGCAACCTCAAAAAAGAACTGTTATCAGGGTTAGTTTCTTCCACAATTTACACTATCGTAATTATTTTACTGATTCAATTGAAGATACTAGAAGCACCTGTCTTATTCGCTAAGAGTTAATAGCAATCCGAGTTGATTTGTGAAAATTGAGAGGCTCAGATCCCCGACTTCTTTAAGAAGCCGGGGATCTTGTCGTTCACAAATGATTTAGGACTGCTATACTTTCTATTCCTGATTTACTATTTATAAGCTTTAAGTAATTCACTAAAATTCCAGATTTTCGGATTTTCTTTACCAATAACTAGCGGTAACTTGCCATTCCATTTTTCGATTGCTTGTTTTTGCAGTAATTCAGGAGTTAAGCCATCCCGCAATAATCTATAAATTTCCGCCTCACCTCTGGCTAAATTAACTCTTGCTTCTGCTTCTTTCACAGCTTTCAAAGCTAAAAACTCTGCTTTTTTAGCTTCTTGTTCAGCAATTTGTTTTGCTTCTACCGCCTCACCAAATCGCTCCGAAAAATGAACATGAACTAAAGAAATATCATCAACTGCAATATGATAGCTACGTAAACGAGTAGTTAAATCTGAGTCTAAACCTAATTTGACATTTCCACGTTTAGTAATAATTTCTTCCGCAGTATACTGGGCAATGATCGCTTTGATAACTTCTTCTACAGATGGATTAATAATGCGGGAAACGATATTTTCTTGGTTGCCAATTTGTTGAAAAATAATATTGGCTTCTTCGGGTATTATATGCCAGTTCAAAGCCACATCAGTAAACACATCTTGTAAATCTTTAGAAGCTGCTTCAGTAGATATTTCCTGTTTCTGCACACGCACACTCAGCTTTTCAACGGTATTCACTACTGGAATAATTAAATGCAGCCCTTCTCCCAGGATTTGTTCTTGTACCTCGCCAAATTTCATTAACACCCCACGTTCACCTGCATTCACTATCACGCAAGGCGTGAGAAAAATAGTGATTAAAACTAAAAGCGCCGTCAATTTACCAGCACTATTAAAAGCTTTATTGTTTTTCATCTTCGTCTATAAAACCCACTAGTCTGGAGTAGAGTTAAAATACTCTTTTTTAAGTTGCCAACTAGTGGCTAATAATTAAATACACTAAATTGATGGGAAAATAGTTTTTATGACTGAACAAAAGTATGACATAGCCTTGTCTGCTAAACAAGCTTAGAGGATATCTGCGATCGCCTACAGTAATCCCCATAAATACAGCACCTTGCAAGCCTGCTGAATTTTGGGATATGTATTTCATTCCACATCAGGTATCATGCAATCTGTCTACGCTATTAGTAAACTAGTAGAGTTGTTTGGTGACAGGGATGGAAAGATGAAAGTTTGGATTGCTTGCTTTGTGCTATTGTTCGCGTTGGCAGAACTGTTTGACTGGTTACAAGAATTTTCTTTGCCATTGCCCATTTATATTTTAGGTGGGGCATTTTTAGCCGTTGCTTCTAATTATGACAAGATTGTGGGTTCTTACTTGGGTAATACATCAATTGCAGCATCACTCGAAACACCACAATTAGATGTACCCACTCAACCCTTAGCCTCGATTTCTCATACTGTTGAGGATGTGCAGAAATCGGAAAACCAAGCTTAGTCTGTTTCGATGAGGACTGTCACCGCAGCGATCGCAATTAACATATCATCATTTTTATCATTCAGAGAGGGAATCGCCCGTCCCTGAACCACCATTCCCCCAGATTCAACATTTATCGTTTTGCGTCCAAAGGGTAGTACTGCGAGAACCTCATCTGTTCTCACTTGTTCGGGATAAGGTACTGCTACTTGCACTTCTACAATCATCTCATTAGGATCATTCAACCCAGCCACTTCCCAGACTCCGGGTAAAGCATTGTGCGCGATCGCATTTCGGACTGCTCTTGCAGCTGCTACAGTTGGTTCCTGTCCATGCTGATCTACACCCATCCCCATCTCAATCACTAACCGTTTACGCGCCACAGTCACCTCCTGGAAAAGAACTAATAATAAATTGAATAGAACTTACCTATGAAAACGAAAAATCAACAGTTTGGGAAAGGGTTTAAGGGTGAAAGGTTATATGCGTGTAGATGAGAAACAACTCTTACACCTTCACACCCTTAAAAACAACCTTTCTTCGTAATTCCTGTTAAGGACAAAACAAAGTATCACGGGTTTCTCGTCCTGTGGTGGGATTAGTACCTTTAGCTACCTTGCATAATTTTTTTTGTTCATCTGGACGCAACAGAACATCAGTAAAATCGGCTCCATCAATAATTGCGCCGTCAAATTTGGCATTAGCCGCAAATGCACCTTCTAAAACTGCATTAGTCAAATTTGCTTTAATTAGACGTGCTGAATCTAACGTGGCATTTGTCAAGTCAGTTCCCTGTAAATTTGCTGACTCTAAATTGGCAGCAAAGAAACTTACACCACGCAAGTTACTATTGCTAAAGTTACTTTGACGGAGATTAGCTTTGGTAAAGCTAGAATCTGTTAAATCACGTTCCGAAAAATCAGCGTCTATCAATATTTCTTTGTTATATTCGAGTGCTAAAGCTGTGGGCGCATAATTAAAAGTGGCTGTGACGCTAAATAATGCCAACAGCAATAAACTGAGTATGCTTGCCCAAATGCGATCGCTTAACCTAGAATTCATGGTACTTTTCACCAATGGCGAATCATCCTCCATCCCATTATCTCGATATTGGTCAACAAGGTGAAGACTTAGTTACACAATGGTTACAGTCTACAGGTTGGTTGATTTTACATCGCCGCTTTTCTTGTCGTTGGGGAGAGATTGATATTATTGCTCAGTATCAAGGGGGAGAAGGAGGAAAGAGGGGACAAGGTGGACAAGGGGGACAAGGGAGACAGCACTCAGCACTTATAACTCAGCACTCTACACTTGCTTTTGTTGAGGTGAAAACTCGCAGTTCAGGAAATTGGGATGCAGGGGGAAGAGACGCTATTACCCCACAAAAACAGGCAAAACTCTGGCGTACAGCAGAAATGTTTTTAAATCAATATCCCGAAAACGCTGAATATCCCTGTCGTTTTGATGTGGCTATTGTGGGTTATCAGCAAATATCTAAATTAAAAACTCAAATTACTTCCACCCAAGATGCTGTATTTAGTGCATCAATAGGGGATTATAAATTTTTTCTGGAAGAATATATTCCCGCAGCTTTTGATTTATAAACTCGCTGATTAAAGTGAGGGCGAATAATAATTGATCACAACTGAAATAGTTTGTTAGCAATTACAGATTCTTTCTAGCCGCCCTCACTATAAACAGTTTCACGCTAAGGTTTCTGGACAGTAGCCTAATCCACGAACAAACTGTTGGCGGAATGCTTCAATTTCTTCTCTCTCTGGGCTACCATGAGAGACGATCGCTACTTGATAGCGGCGCATTACGTCTACTGGACACTGACCAGCTTCCAAACTCCAAAGTGCCATTTGTACACGCATAGGTGGTTCGTAGCAAATTCCTAATTCATTTAGAAAAGCTCGAAAGTCCCCATCCTGTTGCGTTGAGATTTGACCTTTAAGTTTGATCCTAACCACCCAGCCATCTATTTGATGAATCACTGTAACGAAAGAGACAGGCAACTGGGGTGTGGCGTGCAGATGTTGAACGACCCTCAATGTTAGACTAGCATTTGCCAGATAATACAAATATTCCATGTTGGTGCTTGGGATCAAAGCCAATCCTACACTTCTATCATCCTCAATAGATCACTTTCGCGGTAGGGTAGAAGCCCCCGTCTTTGAATGGGGAGTTTTACCCAATTCATAACCAATCACTAGGGATTACCTAATGATGTCCCTTGGAAAACTCTATGACTGAAATGGTGTTTTCCTTAGAAAATATCAAATAAACCCGTATAAATTAGCATAACCTTCAATGGAGCCAGCAATAACAAAAGAAAATTTTAATAAAGTTACAGATACAGGAGTAGAAGACAGACAGTTAGATTGTTCCTTAACTGGCTATGACTACATACTACCGCCAGAACTAATTGCTCAAAATCCGGTAGTTCCTAGAGATAGTTCTCGCTTATTAGTAGTCAACTCTACCGCCACAGGTAACAATTTAGCCCCGCTACACCACATCTTCCGCGATTTACCAGAACTCCTGCGCCCTGGCGATTTGTTGGTGATGAATAATACAAAAGTTATCCCCGCCAGACTGTACGGGAATAAATCTACAGGGGCAGAAATTGAAGTATTACTGTTAGAAGAGAGGCAAAATAACTGTTGGTTAGCTTTAGTCAAACCAGGAAAGCGGTTTAAATTAGGCTCACAAATTATTTTCTCTGGTAAAAATTCCTCTACTCCCCAATTAACAGCTACAGTTTTAGAAAATGATGCGGCGACTGGCGGGCGGTTGTTGCAATTTGATGTACCGCCAGGAAAATCTTTGGTAGAACTGTTAGATAATTTTGGTGAAATTCCTTTACCACCTTATATAACTACCACAGCCGCAGCTGATGAACAATATCAGACAGTCTATGCCGAACAACCAGGTGCGATCGCTGCACCCACGGCTGGGTTACACTTTACTCCAGAATTACTAGCAAAGTTGCGCGATCGCAATATCCATCAAGCATTTGTCACACTGCATGTTGGTGTTGGGACATTTCGCCCTGTGGAAGTGGAAGATGTCACCACCCACGAAATGCACGAAGAATGGATTGAAGTTCCTGCGGCTACAGTAGAACAAATCCGCGCCACGAAAGCTGCTGGGGGCAGAATTATTGCAGTTGGTACAACAGTCGTGCGCTCTTTAGAAGGTGCGGCGCAGTCTGGAGAATTGCAACCATTTTGTGGCAAAACCAACTTATTTATTTATCCTGGCTATCAATGGCGGGTAGTAGATGGGTTAATTACTAATTTTCACCTACCGCGTTCGAGTTTACTTATGTTGGTGAGTGCTTTAATTGGCAGACCAAGATTATTGCAAATATACCAAGAAGCGATCGCTGCCCGATATCGTTTTTATTCTTTTGGTGATGCTATGCTAATTTTGCCAGTCAGCACCTAGCCCCGACGAATGGAATTCGCGCGCCACTTGCTTCAAGTCGGGAAACCCGCCCAACGCAGTGGCTTGGCTATAAAAACAAAGTCCGTCTACGCGGACTAACATTAAATTCAGGGTTTTTCCCTTTAGCCGCGACTTCAGTCGCTAGGTGCAAAATTTGAATAAATAAACCCTGAATTATTACGTCAACATTAAAAAGAAGCCCTAGTGATAACATAGGGCTTCTTTTTAATCTATTCAATTGATTAACGAAAACCAACGGCTTAACCTACATTACTGAAAAATGTTTCCCAGAGGCTGCCTACAGTTACCATAGCAATTATCAGATTAGTGAAAAACCTACCTAATTCAACGTTTTGACCCAATGTTTTGTCATCTTGACCTTTACTAAAAAATAGTGACCAAGCTTGGTTAACATTGATTGTTTCAAAGTTGTTGAAATCAGGGCGAAAAACCACAGATCCAATCATATCTTTTTTAGGAAAATCAAAATCAGTTCTCATAAATTGCCTCATTAAATTTCTATTTGTTGATTGAGTCAAATTCTAAAATAGTCAAACTTATCTACAGGTTTGTTAGCCAACCGATTAAGCTATGTCCGGTGATGATTTCTACAGCGATGATTGAGACAAAACCAATCATTGCCAAACGCCCATTGAGTTTCTCTGCATACTCGGTAAAACCAACTCGTGGGGTTTCTTCTACATAAACTTTTGGTTCAATTGCATAGTTGTTGAGTTGACCGAGTTCATTCATGGTGAAGCCTTTGCTGATCATCTCTTTTTTCCTTGGCTGGTTTATGTAACTAAATATAACAAAATGTAAATAATATTTGCAATATATTGACAAAAATAGTTTATAGTGCAAACCATACTAAACGAAGTTGTAAATACCGAACTCAAACAAAAATCAAGATTTTGCGGAGGATGAAGGCGTATAGGGGCAAAATCAAGTCAAAAATTTTCTGACTTTTGAATTTTGACTTCCCCGTAGGAGTGTATGTATCTAAAACCCTGACACCCTGTCACCGTTCGGCTGACGCTCACGGCGGAAGCCTATTACCTGTCCCCTGCTATATTCATCTGGCACTTTTAATTTTTCCAGCTGTAGTGGGTACTCTGACATATAGAACTCACTACAATACAGGCTGCTAATTATGTATAAACACCATCAAATTCGTCAGTGGTATTGCGGCTTTCCTCAGATGGCGTTTCACCAAATGATTAATTGGCGGAAGTCGCATTTAACAATCATCTCAGCGGCCTCGGCGTTTTTGGTATTGGCTGCACCATTAGTAATAAATTTACCGGGAAGTCGGTTATTAGCAGAAAATGTGATCTCTCAAGATTTGGATGCAGCGATTTTTTACCAAAAAGGAGTGACGCTATATAACCGCAAAGATTTAGACGGTGCGGAATCTGCCTTTCGTCAAGCCTTGGAACGTGACCCAAATATTGGGATGGCGCGGAATTATTTGGGGAATATTCTGTTAAGACAAAATCGCCTGGATGCAGCAGTGCAAGAATATGGCGAGGCAATTAGAATGAACCCCAACCAAAGTGAGGTTTATTACAACTTGGGGTTAGCGTTACAACGACAAGGACAGAAAGAAGCTGCTGTCACCGCTTACCGACAAGCTATAGTTATAGATCCCAAAATAGCCACAGCCCAGTACAACTTGGGTGTATTGCTACATGAACTAGGACAACCACAAGAAGCGATCGCAGCTTATCAACAAGCGGCTAATCTAGATAGTGGTAATGAGAATACCTTTTTTAACTTAGCGATCGCGCTGCAAGAACAAGGAAAATTAGAAGATGCGATCGCAGCTTACCGTCAAGTTATCCAACTCAACCCCAAAAATACTGTCGCCTATAATAATATGGCTGGTTTGTTGGTAGTCCAAGGACAGACGGCTGAGGCAATTAATGTTTATAGACAAGCTATTCGCCAAAACTCCAAAGATGCCGTCGCCTATCACAACTTAGGTATCACTTTATACAATCAAGGCGAACTCAAAAAAGCAAACGCAGCCTTGAAAAATGCCCTGAATAACTACCGCACACAAGGTAACACCGAACAAACTGCCAAAGTTGAACAACTAATGCAGCAAATTACCCAGCAAATCGCCCAACAGAAATTACAAGAACAACAACAGCGTCAAGCAGGTAAAAAACCCGCACCAACTGAAAATGTAGCTACACCAGAACAACCCACCCCCACAACACCCGAAGGAACACCAGCTAAACCTGGAGATGTGCCGGTTTCTTTTGGACAAGAGAGTAAATAAAAAAGATAGGTGTAAGGGTGTAGGGGTGTAAGTGTTTAGAGGGTGTTTGAAAAGTGGTTGGTTGTGATTATTAGCATTTCTTGATCCCCCCTAACCCCCCTTAAAAAGGGGGAAATGCTTCAAAGTCCCCCTTTTTAAGGGGGATTTAGGGGGATCTAAAATGTTTGGCTTACCAACAATAGGATTTTTAAAACATCTTCTTAAAAACCCTTACAACATTCTCTAAAACCCTAATTTTTCATTTTCTTGCGTCAGTCCTATATATTTCATACTTCACACTTCACACTTGTTTTTGACTAAATGGCATTTCCTCATTAATGGCGGCAATTTCCTGCTGTTCTAGTTGATTCACCTCTTTAATATATGGAAGTAAAATTTGTGCCAGACGCTGATTGTAAAAGCGATGTAGGCTGTAATTGGGTGTAGCTGGAAATCCACGGCGTTTTTTGTGTCTACCACCTGCACCGGGATCGAATAATTGGATATTATTAGCGATCGCCCACTCAATTGGTGTGTAATAGCAAGCATCAAAATGCAGGCAATCGATTTCTTGAAAACTCCCCCAATAACGCCCATACAATCTCTCACCTTTATAAAGGCAAAAAGACATACCCACAGGGTGACGATTGTCATGTTCGCTATAGGCAGCAAAAAACACCACCCGATGGCGATAATCGGCGTGTAGCTGTTCAAAAAATTGCTTTGTTAAATACTTACTGCCCCACCAGCCAAACTTATCACAAGTATCGGCGTAAAATTGGTACATCAAGGGAAACAAAGATTTAGGAATGTCATCACCAGTGATTGGCTGTAGTCTTAAACCCGCCTTTTCCACTGCTTTCCGTTCCCGCTTGATATTCCGGCGCTGATTGGCGTTGAAAACTCCTAAATAATCGTCAAAATTATTAAATCCGGTATTTTCCCAAATATAGCTGTGGTGCAACCAAGAACTAAACCCGTTACGTTCCAGAACTGGCCGCCATTCGGGATCAACATAGAGAAAGTGACAACCAGAAATGCGGTATTTGTTGCAGAAACAGTCAATTTCATGCACCATCATGGCGGTGATTTCGTCTTCATCTTCTCCTGGCGCGATTAAGAAGCGATAACCTTCAGCCGGTGTAAAGGGAGCCATCCCCAAGAGTTTAGGATAATACTGCACACCGATGCGATCGCTTAATTCTGCCCATTGATGATCAAAAACAAATTCACCATAACTATGTCCTTTTAAATATAAAGGCGCAGCTGCAATCAAGGTTTTGTCACGCCACAAAGTTAAGTGATTTGGCAACCAACCAGTTTTGTCTGTAGCACTATGGGAAGTTTCCAAATTTTTTAACCATTGCCACTCCAAAAACGGAGTTTTCAAGGGCAGTGCTAAAGCATCCCAGGCACTTTGCGGGACTTCGGCAATTTTATTAATCCAGGCAACAGAATAGCGCGGCTTAAGTTGTTCCACCATCTTTTTCAAGGATGAAGTATGAAGTGTGAAGTGTGAAATTGATTTGTCAGACTTCACACTTTTCTTAGTCTAATGTTCGTTGCACTTGATAGTGTAAAAAGACCTCTTGCTCAACTTGCTTAACTTCCAAAAGTTTGAGCCGAGGAGCTAGATTCGCTAGAAATCCCTGTCCTTCTACTGGTGTACGTGCTGTAGTCCCACCTAAAATCAACGGGCAAACAGTCAGCCAAAATTCGTCTATTAAATCTGAGTTAACCATAGAAGCTACTAATTGACCACCACCTAAGACCGCTAGGCGTGTTATATCTATAGATGCCAAATGCTGTAAAAAAGCAGCAGTGTCAATTTTTCCAGTTGAGGTTTCAAAAACAAAAATCTGTTCAAAAAATTCTGAGCGTTTTTGCCAAATCGTTGCTCCCACTGTTGTTGTCAATAACCAACGTGGGATAGGCTGGTTAAAAAACTTGATTTCCGGATTAAAATCCGCAGACTGTGTAATCACTATATGAACCGGCTGGGGAGTCTTCCCCGCTTTGATTCGATGTTGCAGCAGTGTTGGATGTGATACGGTTAATGTCGTACCGTAAGCACGCAGTGTACCAGCACCGAAAAGAACGGCATCAGAGGCAGCGATTTGTGTTTCCAGGTGTGCTTTATCTGCCACAGAGCCAAATCGAGCAGGCGATCGCCTAAAATCTGCTATTTTGCCATCTGCACTCATTGCCAAAACTACTGTGGTATGAGGACGATGTTGCGTCATTGGGTTGGTTTGATAGTCTGAGGATTTTCTTGCTAGTGTGTTGATTGTAAAAAATCTTTGCACAGCAAGCTACTGTTTACCAATTTCATTACTTTACTGTTATGCAACATAAGCCGCGATTACATCTAGTACATAAGAGTTTTGGTATACGATATTTCTTTTTGCACATTCAATGTTTGATACTGTTAGGGATCGTCAATAAAACCCTCCCAACGTAACAAAATGTCTCATTTAGCTAATCTAATTGCATATTGTTTGCTGTTGTGGTTTGCAGATGTGAAGTGAGACAGTGAGACACCCGATGGCTAAGTCCCGTCAATCGTCGTTTAGACGTATTTTAGTAACAAGAATTTTGCTGCTGTTTGTCCCAGTGTTGTTACTGGGAGAACTTGTGGCTTTAAATAAAGCACGTTCTAGCTTGCTAAAAACTGCACGCCAAAATCTGACAGAAAGTGCAGTTCTCAAAGGAGAGAAAATAGCTAATGAGATTGCTAGTCTCAAAACCAGTTTATTAATTGCCAGTAAAACATCGGTATTGGGAAAAGGTTCAGAGGCTGAAGTCCAAAACTTTATTAGTCAGATAGTTCAAGAATTACCAACCTACGTTGAATGTCTACAATTATCTGATTTGGAAAACGGCACTATCATTGCTAGTAGTTGTGGTGACAAACCAATCAGAGAACCAAAACTACCCTTTGTGACTGATAGTCCAGTCGAAATCAATCCAGTACTACCACCCAAAGCAGGTACCACTGGTCAAAGAGATACAGAAAATCAGCTGCAAATGGTTCTCTCTGCCCCGGTTTACAATCAAACTGGGCAGTTAAAGTATGTTTTGAGTGTGCAATCATCGCTATACAAGCACACCAAAAATCTCCCAGGCTCACTCACAGGTTCTACATTGGTAATTGCTGACGATGGCACAATCTTGGCACACCCCATACCAGAGAGAATTAACAGCAATATTCAAGAATACCCTGATGCCAATAGTTTGCAAAGCATTATTCAAAATGCAATAACAGGTCAAAGCAACTCTGTCAACTTATCGTTTCAAGAAGGTAAAGAATTAGTTGCTGGCTATAGTGTAATTAGCAATCCGATCGCCAAACAACCACCACAATGGATTATCTTAGCCGTTACCAGTGTAGATAATGCCCTGTTTGGTTTAGAAGAAATTAAATTGATTTTGATAGTGCTAACAGTGGGTTTGATTGGTGCAACTTTGTTAGCATCTTTATACTTGGCTCCTTATTTAGCAGGCCCTGTAGAAGAATTGCGGGATTATGTGCTGAACATTCACAGTCATCATGCAGCCCAAACAGTACCACAGACTTTTAAAATTCGGGAGTTTAATCAACTAGCACAAGCAATTGACCAAATGTTTGACAGGCTGAAAGCTTGGGCGGAAGAATTAGAAAGTGCTTGGAAAGAAGCTAAAACAGCCAACCAAATTAAAAGTCAGTTTTTGGCGACAACTTCTCATGAGTTGCGTAACCCCCTGAACATTATTATTAATTGTGTACGCCTCGTGCGAGAAGATATGTGCGATAACCGCGATGAGGAAATGGAGTTCCTCAAACGCGCTGATGAAACCGCCATTCACTTGCTAGGAATTATCAACGATTTACTGGATATTTCTAAAATCGAAGCCGGGAAACTTTCTGTGGTTTCCGTCCCAATGGATTTACGACAAACACTGTTAGAGGTGATTAATATCCAATCAGTGAATGTGCAGCAAAAAGGCTTACAGTTAAAAACAACTTTGGGTAATGAGCCGATTCCAGTCAAGGCAGATGCGGCTAAACTGCGCCAAGTATTAATTAATATTATTGGTAATGCTACTAAGTTTACTGATGAAGGCAGTATTGCGATCGCCGCTATTATTGAACATAGTAATCACCATTCGCAAGTTGTTGTTTCTGTTACCGATACAGGTTTAGGAATTGAACCATCCCAACAACACAAGTTATTTCGTCCCTTTGTACGGATAGATGGTGGCTCAACACGTAAATTTGATGGTACAGGATTAGGACTGGCAATTTCTCGCAACTTAATTGAACTGATGGGTGGTAGCATTTCCTTAGAAAGTGCCGGTCTAAACCACGGAACCACGGTTAAGATTACTTTACCCATTATAGATAGTGAGAATGGGGAAAATTTTAAACCTACCTCTGAAGAAGCGGAAATCCCAGAGGTAGATTCTTTTGACCAAACTCAAGCCGCAAAATCTCAGTTAGATAACTATCAACTACCATTAGTAGAAAATCTCTTCAAAAGTTGAGCATCTGCAACAGACAAAAGAATTTTATAAAAATAGCGGGCATTGCTGAATGAGGGGATGAATTTGATGTCTTGGAAATTTTTAACTCCTTATTCTCTCTGCGTCTTTGCGCCTCTGCGTGATATAAATCATCCCGCAATTATGCAACGCCAAATAGCGGTAGTCAATCAGATTAGGCAAGTGTTGATAGCTGAAAGCCTTGATCATAAATTCGTCTGAACTACTTAACCTTTTATTCTATTTTTCTTAACCTCTAAAGATAACTTCAAAGTTTATTTAAGTGATATTGCCACATCATTTACTTTTGAGCTTTGGAGCTTGGTCTGATGAAATCATCTCAATACTTGGGCATTGCTAGTTTAGCGATCGCTCTATCTTTAGCGACTGTTGAAGTTAAGCCAACACAGGCGGCGGTATTTAATTATAATTTCACTACAAATGTGACTTCTGGTGCTAACCCTGGTCAATATTTTGGTTCATTGAGATATGATGACACTAACTTAACTGGTGTTGGTGCAGAAAATCTTGATGTCAGCAATGGATTATTATCTGTTGTGTTTGATTATCTTGGTACTCGTTATACAGAAACTGATGATGTTGATTTTCCCGCCGGAATTGCACCCATAGTTAGCTTTAACAATGGTAATTTTGTCGGACTCAGCTACTTAGTAGAAGATCAGTTTTTCATTGGTGATGTTAATAATCCCTTAACTGGCGGAAATCGCTTTTATAGCATTGTCAGTGCTGACTTAACATCTGCAACAGAAACAGGCACAGTGACTTACACTAGAGTTCCAGAACCCTTGGCGCTTGTAGGAACAGCGATCGCTACAGCTACCGGATTTTGGGTAAATCGTAAGAAAAAAGCATCGGTAACACAATAAAAAAGTAGGGTGGCTAATCATCGCCACCCTATTTAATAACACTCCTGTTACTGAAACTTATCTAGACAAATCTGCCATTAATTGGGTTGCGGCGTTGGATACCAATTACCGATGGACGAGGAGCGCCTTGGGGTTGACCTTGAATATTGCTAGGCCAACTACTACCACGAGGAACAGTACGAGTCTGATTGAATAGCGTACCATCCAAAGCCAACATTTCTATTGAGCGGCTGAGAATTGTCCCATCATTAATTGGGGAATCTTCACCAGGATGCTGGACGGAAATAATCAGTGTATCGCCCACAAAAGTCGGCCCTGTCATTTCACAACGCACAGGCCCTTGAGCAAATGGAAAGACTCTTCCCGCATCAGGGCCACTGGTGGGGATAAAGAACAGCCAATTATTACCAAACACACCCGTAAAACTGGAGATATTACCCGTACTTGTGTGATTGATAGTTGTGGGATTACCAGCAGCACCAACGTTAAAACCGTTATGGGTACCGGTGGACATATCCGTTACACCCCAAACGTTGGCTTGATTATCAAATACTAAGTTGTCTACACTGGCAAAACCAGCACCATCTTCTGCTCCGGCTTCACCACCTTGAACAAATCTTTGCCATCTAAAGGTGAGTCCAGTGCTATCTGCACTATCTTCAATAATTTTGTAAAGTCCGCCTGACTGTTGAGTAGCATTCACAGCAGCACTTAACTTAGCCACTTGGAAAATGCGAGAATCAGGATAACCGTCACTTCCAGGCGCACCATCAGTGTACGAAATGAAGACTTCTCTGCGATTGATAGGATGTATTTCCAAATCTTCTGGGCGGGCGGTAGGAGTTCCCCCAATTAAGTTAGCAGCGAGGAACGCATCGCAGAGAACCGCACCTTGGCTAGTGTAGAAATCTTGGAGTGTTCTACCTTGATAATCTGGTAAGGCTATAGCTTCGTTAGTGCGATCGCAATTAAATGCTCCACCATTAACAGTCTGTCCAGCCACACCATTACGTCTGGGTAGTGGTAAACGACCTTGATTTTGTGCTACACCACGCGCCGCAAATTCTACAGATGAAATTACAGAAGGGGAGAGCGGGTTTGTGGGGGTATTGAGCCGTAAAGGTAGCCATTGGCCTGTACCATCTGGATTGTAACGAGCTACATAGAGAGTACCGCTTTCCCATAAATTGCTATTTGCTTTACTGGTGGGTGAAGTCACAACAGCATCACTAATAAATTTCCATGTGTGTCCGCCGCGTCGATCATCACCCATATAGGCAACTAATTTTTTCCCAGCTTCCACACGCATAGTAATGTTTTCATGGCGGAAACGACCCAAAGCTGTATGTTTGCGGGGACGGAAATTGGGATTAGCTGGGTCAATTTCTACCATCCAGCCATATTTTTCGCCAATTAAACCAAACCTTTCTCCAGTTGTTTCAGGGGTGTAACCTGTTTGAGAACCATTAGGTTGGACTGCTTCTGTCACACCGACAAAAAAGGCAGAAGCACCTTGGAAGTTTTCTTCCGCAGATAAGATTGTTCCCCAAGGTGTTGTACCACCAGAACAGTTGAACGCAGTACCAATAATTTTGTTACCCAATCCATCAGCATTTACACTTTCAAATACTTGGGTTGCAGCTGGGCCAGTACCATATAAATAATTTTGGTCGCCTTGTTGATAGCTAAGAGTTCCCCAGCTAGTAACGCTTTGATATCTATCGGTTCTTTGGCGGTTGATTCCCAAGCCAGACAAACCATGAATCCGACGATTTCGGGGATCTCTAACTACGGTAAAACGTCTAGCAGAGTTGCGGCGAGAGATGCGAACAATTGAACCGCCTACGTTGTATAAAAATTCTCCATCTAGTTCCACACCTCTGGTTGCTGGTAAAGACCGACCAATGACTGGTGGAAATGTTGTTGGTAGCCCTTGAACATCAGCAGGCGCTTCTGGTGCTAAAGCCGAAAGGGGAAAACCAACATATTCATGATTCACCCACAAAAAGCCTTCATCATTGGTTCTGCCCAGAGGAATGAAACCAGTGTAGTCGCAGTTGTACCCAAAATATTCATCAGGGTTGGGAAACACGCGATCGCCCCAACTGACGATAATGTAACGCTCAAATTCTGGCGGTACAATCACATCATCAACAACATTGTAGCTAGGCAAATTGGGACTGGTAGAAGGTGCAATTACTTGTCCTTGTCCAATTCCTGTTGGTAAGAAACTAGGTTGAGTTTGATAAATCGGTAAAGGATGCGGTAAACGTACTGGTGTAAAGCTTAGTGGAGTTGTTGTTGCCTCGGCGACATTAGACAAACCTGTTAAAAGTTTGTCTCCCAATACAGCAGCCCCCGCACTGCCACCAAAAAATATAAGAAGTTGTCTTCGACTTAATGTAGACATCAAATTTTCCTCTGTTGTATCAGGAGAAATTTACTAGTAACCAACTCTTTTCCAAGCTGAAGAAATAACTCAAATTATGTGAGTTTTGTCAGTTTCAAACTTTAGTAAACCGACTTTAAAGCGTAGGTTAACACTGAGATTATCGTTAAAGTTTCACACTATATCCCAGATTTTACTTAACCTAATTACCAATAATTATTAGTAGGTTATATAATGGTTAACTTAAAATTATGACTATCAACATAGTCATAATTTCTGTTGTTTCTCACAAAAATATCCCCAATTTCTTGAAGAAGTCGGGGATTTGACATTACATCTGTATTGAGTAAGCAACTAGTACAGTTCGGCGTAAATAAACCGACCACACTTCGACGGCGCTCAGTGACCATAAGAAATTGCTAAAAGGCTTGTTGTATCAATATTCTTTCTTTTTCTTTTTGACCTTTTACTTTTGCCTTGTTGTACTAGTCTCTTTTATTGACTAGCTGCTGTCGTGGGATGGAGGGGGATTAATGGCTGCTTAGACATTGCTTCTAATCCTACTGATTGTAAAACATCATCCCAATCTCGGACTAAAGTTAAGTCATTGGGATGGGAAGCACGTAAATCAGCCAAGGTTTTTAATGTGTCATGCCAGTAACCATTTTCTGCATAGATGATGACACGTTGTTTAGGTGTTGCTGTTTGTAATTTACTTGCTAATGTTGGGGGTACTTCGATACGTTCAATCCAGCCACTAGCAATTGGATCGCCACTGCGATCGCCGTTGGTAGAATCACACAGTAAAGAAAAACGCCATTGATATTTTTTGCCAACTTCCAACCCCGAAAAATCTGTAGGTAAGGTGTAGCTCATAATGCCACTGCTGGCTGTGATCGGCAGAGTTTTGTCAAGTAATTCTTCTCCAGTTTCATCCCTGAGTAAAAACCCAGCTTGCTGTGCAGAGGTTTGGGGAACATTGACAAAAAATGCCGGGCGATCGCTCACTGTCAATTCTACGGGAATTTGATTAGCGGCACTCTTGGGTGGTTTGGGTGGTAAAACTCCACTGATATTTTGCGGACTACATTTTCCCCTAGCTGCGCCGGCTTCGAGATTGCGAGAACCACGAATTCCTGGCACTTTAAATTTTAATAGAGAACGGCGACGCGGGAATAATCTAGGTGTAGAACGCGGAATACTGAATTGAGCAATGCTATTAGTGGGTGCTGCAATTGTAGGGATTGTCCCCAGCCACAAATCGGGAATGAGAGTTAAGCCTAATGTAATTAATAGTAAGTTTCTATTGAGCATATTTTTTACAATATGTATGTTTTTATTAATGACTATTTCATACTATTTCAAGTTTCATTTTATGAATCTCTTCTGCCTAAATTTAGTTAATTTAGGCGTAAGATAGCCTCAGTAAAAACACTATAGCACTCCTTAATCATTCATAAATTAAAGAGATGCCCAGATTCTTGGAGAAATTCAGGGAGCTAAATCTATTGTTTATTTCAAATCAATTTCATTGAGAAATATTAAACAACCAATGACAGAGTGAAGAAAAACAGGTAATTTGGACGCACATTAGCAAAATATTAGTTACAGCAAACAATTATCACCTCCAAATTTCTTGGGGAAACAAGCTATTTTTTAACATTTACACTTTAGTTAATTGATCAAGAGGTAACGCCAATGGTCGGTCAAAATTCCCAATTCCGCAATTTCCGTCAAACAGTTTTCACTATTGGCGGGACAGTGGTCGTCACTAGTGTAGCGATCGCAGGATTAATTTTGGGATTGCGAGAATTGGGTAGTTTGCAGGGGATGGAGTTAGCTGCATTTGATTGGTTAATGCGATCGCGTCCCGACGAAGGGGTAGACAATCGCTTTTTAATTGTGGGTGTGGATGATAACGATATTCAAACCCGCAAAGAATATCCCATTGAAGACGGCACAATGGCGCAGTTATTAACAAAACTCGCAGAACACGAACCGCGTGTGATTGGGATAGATATTTTGCGAGATGTGAAACAAGGCGCAGCCACAGGTCGTGCAGATTTAATGCAAATATTAGCAGACAACGAGAATATAGCGGCGGTTTGCGTTCTGAGTAAAGCCGATTCTCCTGGTATCGCCGCCGCACCTGGGATTCCTGAAGATAGAGTCGGGGTTGCAGATTTTCCTGTAGATGCTGGTGGTACAGTCCGCCAAGGGATGATTATTTCCGTTCCTAAAGCTTCCAAACTGCCCAAACCCAGCGAACATATCTGCAATATTGCTGATCCCGAAAACCAATTACCATCGCTGAGTTTTCAAATGGTGGTGCGTTACCTAGATGCTCAAGGGATTGAACCAGAACCAACAAAATCAGGGGAATTAAAATTTGGTTCCACTGTTCTTAAACGCCTAACACCAAAATCAGGCGGCTATCACAACATCGATACATCAGATTACCAAATACTACTTAACTACCGTTCTGCTAAAAATGCCGTCAAGCAAGTTTCTCTCAGTGATGTTTTAGCTGATAAAGTTGATCCAGCCTTAATCAAAGACAAAATTGTGATGATTGGCTATACTGCCCAAATTGTCAAAGATACCTTTTACACACCATATAGTGCGGGTGCAGCCGATAGCCAAAAAATGCCAGGGGTAGTAGTTCACGCCCAAAATGCTAGTCAGATATTAAGTGCAGTTTTAGATAAACGACCTTTATTTTGGTATTGGAATGAATGGGAAGAAGGGTTGTGGATTTTTGCTTGGTCATTAGTTGGGGGATTTTTGGCTTGGCAAATTCGCAAACCTTGGCTGTTGATATTGGGTGGCGGTGTAGCGATCGCTGTATTATTAGGTAGTACTTATATCATCTTTATCCAAGCTGGTTGGATACCTTTAGTACCACCAGTTTTAGGTTTGTTAGGCAGTTCTGTTGCTGTGGTTTTAATAGACAGATATGCCGCCACAATTGTTAAAACAGTCAAAGGCTTTCTCAAAATTAATATTGACATTGACGAAAACAAAAAAAATCAAGAAGTAGCAGCAATTACCGAAAGTGATTACTTTTTAGAACTACAACAAAAAGCCAAAGATTTGCGGGGGCGAGATAATATTGAAGACTTCCCACCCACAATTTTACCTACTGTAAATAACTTAGAAACTAATCATCTGTTAGCTGACACCATCATTTCTCAACCTCCTAATTCTGCACCCACAGAAATAGATTATCTCCAGCAAGTACGCGACAGACGTAACCAAATTAATTCCCAAGAAACCTTACTACCTCACAACCCCAACAATAACTTAGAAATCACCACCACACCAACCACAATTGAAGAACCAGACGAACTAGAATATCTAGCAGATTTACAACGTCGTAGTAAAAAATTGAAAGAAAACAAATAATCATCATGAATTACCAAGAACCAACCCAATCATCTCCCCAAAATAGTCAACTAGATATCCTCGATTTACCAGACGAACAGCGACAACTAATAAATTGGATAACTCGCCAACAAAAAGTTACTTTAGCAGAAGTAGCAAGCCATTTGAATATTACTGAAGAACTAGCACAACAGCAACTAAAAACTTTAGTGACTCAAAGATTTATTCAAGAAGTAGATGATAGTGAATTAATCTACTATCAACCCTACTTTGGTGAAAAAAAGAAAAGTAAACTCAGTCAAAATATTTGGGATAAACTCTAAAATTATGTAAAAATTCTTACAACTATAGCAATTCTAAATGATTCCTGAAAAAAATTAGTATGTGTAGTGGCGTGGCAAGGCTAAAATAGGGCATAAAAATAACTCTTGTGGTGTGGGCATCCTGCCCGCACCGGACGGGCTAGAAGCCCATCCCACAAGAAATTTATCATGCAACATTTAAGGCTTGCCGCGCCACTACGTACTATCAAACCGGATTTTTATATTACTCTGCGCTCTCTGTGTCTCTGTGGTTCGCCTACAAAAATCACTTTCATCATGTCAAAAATTGTATCTATCCACTCCTTTCGCGGCGGTACAGGTAAATCAAACTCTACCGCTAACCTAGCCGGAATTGTTGCACGTTATGGTTATCGGGTTGGCATTGTTGATACAGATATTCAATCGCCAGGGATTCATGTTTTGTTTGGTTTTGATGAACAGAAAATGAAATATGCCTTGAATGATTATCTTTGGGGGCGCTGTAATATTGAAGAATCGGCATACGATGTTAGCTCAGTTTTAGGGCATTCAGCAAACAAAAAAGGACGAATTTATCTCATTCCTTCGAGTATTAAAGCTAGAGATATCACCAAAGTCTTGCGGGAAGGATTTGATTTTAATTTACTTAACGAAGGCTTTCAAAAATTACTAACTGCTTTACAACTAGATTACCTCTTCATTGACACTCACCCAGGACTCAACGAAGAAACCTTACTTTCTATTGCTATTTCTGATATTTTAGTTTTAATTTTGCGTCCTGATCGCCAAGATTTTCAAGGTACAGCCGTCACCGTAGAAGTAGCCCGTAAACTGGAAGTACCAAATATGTTGTTGTTAATTAATAAAGCACTTCCAGCTTTAGATTTTGATGCTCTCAAACAACAAGTCGAAAAAATCTACAACGCACCAGTAGCCGGAATTTTACCCCTAGCAGAAGAATTAATTCAACTAGCCAGTAGTGATTTATTCTGCTTACGTCATCCAGAACATCCCTTGAGTCAAGTTATGGATAAAGTCGCACGGATGATTATGCAGTAAATGGAATGGGTGTAAGGTGTGGGAGGGGTGGGAGCTTACATCTTGCACCTAGCCTTGGCGAATGGAATTCGCGGCTAAACAAACGAAGTCCGCCTGCGCGGACTAATGAAAAATCAAGGTTTTGAAACCCGCGCAGGCGGGTTTTGCCTGTGTAGCCGCGACTTCAGTCGCCTGGTGCAAGATATGTGTGAGGATAGTGAAGAAATCTTTCCCCCCCTCTCTCCCCACACTCCCCACTCCCCATATCATTACCAAGGATTTCCAATCATCGTAAAAGCCGCCCAAAAATAGGGATGCGTCAACATTCTGTCGCCCATTTCTAGTAAAACTGGTGGTAAAGGAACATAACCACGCGCAGTCCGCAGCCTACCCATTTCTATTCGCACTTGCCCTTTCAGCATAGCAACTTGCGATCGCCGCAGGGCTTCGGCTTTGATAGGTGCTATTTTCAACTTCTCATAAAATTGGGTCATTAATCCCAGTGTTCCTTCATCGGAAACATACCATAAACTTGCCAATGCAGATTTTGTACCAGCTTGCACCGCAAAACCAGCAAAACCTAATTCTGCATCTTCATTACCCAAGGCTGTACGACAAGCACTCAGCACCACCAATTCCACTGGTGGGTGATTCCAACCCAATTGGCGAATCTGATCCATTTTTAATTGGGTGTCCCACAATTGAATATAAGAGTTACTCGGCGCACCGGAATTAAATTCGCCGTGAGTTGCTAGGTGAACAATCCCAAAGGCTGTTTGCTGTCGCTGGGCTTTTAGATTTGTTAAGGTGAAGGCTTCATTTAAAAAGGCTTTACCAGGCCACAGTTTTTGCGTGATAGTAGTTAATTCTGAAGGTACAGATGGTAGGGGATCTTGATTCATAAATTGAGATGCACCCATCCCCAAAACTTCTGCTGTTTTAATATCAACGTATGTGGTATCTGTCAGGCTCAAACTTGGCATTAAGCCAACACTATAGTTTTCAATAAGATACTGTTGACCATCATAAAGCGCCGCTATGGGCATAGTTCGCAAGCCTGCATCCACAATAAACACTAAATTGTTAATTTCTCGTGCTTGTAGATTAGATTTTAGGGGTGCAATCAGCCAGTTATATAGTTTTTGAGACGGAGTAAGATAGCTGTGTGACAAACTTGGTTGTGTGATATTGTTGGTAAACTGTTGACTCACAGCTAAAACTTGCGATCGCGTCACATCAATTACTTTCCGAATCGGTTCACCTTTACCCGTCACTACGACTAACTCTAAAACATCATCAGCTTGAGGCATGAGTTTTTGTTCTGGTAAAACACTCCGCTTGAGTGTTTTCGGCACAAACGAAACGTAAATCAATGCAGGTTTTACACCTGTGGCAGCTTCAATGTTGACTAACATTTCACTAGCTTCTTTAATACCTTTAATTGGCGGTGTACCTGTACCTAAATATTGGGCAAACTGGTTAGTAAATCTAGCATCAATTTTAGATATCTCTTTATCTACATCTACATTTAGCAAAGACTGATCTTTTTCTAAAATTGGAATACTAGCTGTTTTCTTATCTTCTGTATCAGAATCATCTACATTAGTTAGGTCTATATTTAGCGGATTATTTGTTTCGGGATTAAAAGGATTATTTGGCTCTCCAGGAGGAGGATTATTTGTTCCAGGATTAGGCGCGGGATTATCTGTTCCAGGATTATCGGGATTAGGTGTGGGAATAATTATTGGTTGTCGCGTGATATTAACATTGATTGATTGTGGTGCAGATTCCGAAACACCATCACTCACTTTAATGGTAAAAGCTGGTACTCGACCGACAGAACCTCTTTGTGGTGTATAAACTAAAACTGTATCTGGATTTAGAATAGTTTCTTGTGTAACGGGTGTTCCATCCTGCAAGTTTAAAGAACCAGATAATATCTCATCTACAAATATTTGGCTGACATCATTATTAACATCATGAGTATTAATATTTAATGAACCAAAAGTAAATGTAACAGGACGATTTTGGCGAGTATCTGGTAAATTATAATTACCTGTTAAAGTCGGTGTGGTATTAACAGAAATAATAGAAATTAAACCAGGCGTACCTTCTGCTTGTCCACCCAGTGGCAGTACAGGAAAAGTGTGAATTGGTGATGTCGGCGTAATTTGGGAATCGTCGCTATCTATGATGTTTGCAACAGTTGGATTTTGATTAAGAAAACTAAGTTGACTGACGTTAATAGCTGCTTTTGTCCCATTCAAGTTAGCATCACCCACCACAAATGGCACATTATTTACGCCACCGTTATGTTGAATAGTGACAGAACCGGGTTGCGTAAATGCACTAGTCAAAATCGAATTTACTGTAGGCTGACCATTATCAAAAATTTCTCCTACTACCCTGACAGTGCCATTAGCTAAAAGATTAACATTACCACCTTGAGCAAGTGGGGGTGTATCAGGCAACGAAATACCAGCTTGAGGTGGAAGATTTGCAGTGAGAAACTCAATTTGTCCAACATCAATACTGCTCGCACTTGTATTGATACTGCCCACAGTAATGTTAGCACCAGCCCTTAAATTTACTGCGCCTGCATTAGCAATACCCAAAATTAAATCTGCGGAAGTATCAATATTATTAGTTGTAATATTACCGCCTGCTGTTAAATTAACTGCGCCTGCCGTAGCACTTTCAAAACGACTGAAGGCTGAAGCATCAATATTATTAGTTGTAATATTACCGCCTGCTGTTATGTTAACTGTGCCGGACTGACCATTAAATCTATCAGCAGTAATGATATTTTGAGTTATAACAACATCACCATTGCTAACAGTTAAACCAGAACCAGTTAACTTCACCTCACCATTATCGACAACTAAATTAGTGGCATTGCCACCACCACCACCAGTTAATAATGCCGCTAAATCATTCGATGGCAAATTATTATTAGTT
The DNA here is from genome assembly GCF_014697615.1 of Nostoc sp. FACHB-280. GTDB lineage: Bacteria > Cyanobacteriota > Cyanobacteriia > Cyanobacteriales > Nostocaceae > Nostoc_B. Next base: position 123,069 of record NZ_JACJSD010000006.1, read on the forward strand.
GCATTTAACGGTTGAATTTCCAAACTCAAAGGATTTCCCGCCAAACTGACTTTGAGTAAACTACTTCCCGGTACAGATGCAATTGTGACGTTACCCCCTGGAGCAGATAAACTGCCTGTACTTACCACTGTGCCAGCAAATAAACTTAAATTATTCCCTGATGGTACAGCTAAATTACCTTGGTTGAAAATTGCACTAGCAACACTACTATCAAAGGCGAAACTATTAGGTGTGCCGATGAGTTGACTGTAGTTGTTTGTGCCAACCGCATTTAACCAGTTATTATTCCCAAAACCAAGACGAGTGGCTGTAGTAGCTGTAAAGGATGCTGGCACGTTTAAACTGGCATTTTGTCCAAAGATAATGCCTGCGGGGTTGATTAAATATAAGTTGGAATTGCCTCCTGTGACGCGAATTATGCCGTTAATGATGGATGCGTCTCCACCTGTGACTCTACCTAAGATGTTTTGGATGGATGGTTGGGATAAAAAGTTGGCTGTTTGGTTGGCATCGAGTCCAAATTTGCTGAAGCTATGGAAGAGGTTGGCTTTGTCGCTGCTGAGGCTTCCACCACTAATATTGATGTTGTTGCCTTGGGTGTTAACTGTTGTGCCTGTGCCATCATTTGCGGGGGTGATGTTTTGGGCGATCGCTGTTTTAGGTGTTAGATATAATCCTAAAATGATGCTAGTAACGGTTAATATTGTGGCTTTACCTAAAGCTAGTTGAAATGCCGACTGATGTTGTTGAAAAATTATTGAAAAGTTGATTGTAATTCTATTAAATTTCCTGTTCAAAAAAAAATTGATAACATATTTATTTTGAGTAATAACTCGATTTAAGCTTTAACTTTTGTGGTTTAAATTATACACACTTAAGTATATACTTAATCAGTTTGTTTAAGTCAAAAATTGCAGAAAATCAATAAAATATTTACCTTTATGTGAAGAAATCCTAGAATGTAGGAATTTCCAAATTGGGGAGGAATTCAGAATTAATTAGTCGGACTTGATATTACGCACAAAGTTTGACTGTGGCAACTGAGTGAAGGACTGTAAAGGTGTAAGGGTCTTGAACATTTAGACACTTATACTCCTTTACACTCCCTCAAGCCCTTAGTTTTCCAAATGAATATTTAAGTCCTAACAGTATGAATGCTGTGATCTACCAAGGATTACCAATCATGGTAAAAGCTGACCAGAAATAGGGATGAGTTAGGCTTTTGTCGCCGAGTTCTAGTAAGACTGGTGGTAGTGGTAAATCACCATGAGAAGTTTTGAGTTTACCGTTTTCTAGGCGTACTTCTCCTTTAATCATGGCTATTTGTGCTTGTCGGAGGGCTTCCGCTTTAATCGGGGCTTGTTTTAACTTTTCATAAAATTCGGTCATTAAGCTGAATGTGCCTTCATCGGAGACATACCATAAACTGGCTAATGCAGACTTAGCACCAGCTTGCACAGCAAACCCAGCAAAACCTAATTCTGCATCTTCATCACCTAAAGCTGTACGACAAGCACTGAGTACTACTAGTTCTACAGGGGGGTTATTCCAACCAAGTTGACGCATTTGATCCATTCTTAGTTGACTATCCCACAATTGAATATACGAGTTACCGGGCGCACCTTTTCTAAATTCACCGTGGGTGGCGAGGTGAACAATTCCGTAGGGTATTTGTTGTCTTTGGGCTTTAAGATTTTTTAAAGTGAAGGCTTCGTTTAAAAAGGCTTTACCTTGCCAAAGTTTTTGAGTGATGGTGTTTAATTCTGTGGGGACTGCTGGTAGTGGGTCGAGGTTGGTGAATTGTGATGCGCCCATACCCAAAACTTGCGCTTTTTTAATGTCTACATATTGAGTATTAGTTAAGCTGAGGCTGGGCATTAAACCCACACTATAACGTTCAACTAAGTATTGTTTACCATCATAAAGTGCTGCTACGGGCATAGCGCGTAACCCTGTATCCATGAGAAAAACTAAGTTATTAATTTCTCTGGTTTTGAAGTTAGATTCAAGGGGGGCAATCAACCAATTGTATAGTTGTTGCGCTGGTTTGATATAAGTGCGCCGCAGGGCGGGGTCGGTAACTGCACTAGTTAATTGGCGGCTGGCGGCGATAACTTGCGATCGCGTTACATTTGGAAATACTTGCCGAATGGGTTCACCTTTAGCTGTCACCACTACTAATTCTAAAATGTCGTTATCTTTAGAGAGAATGGGTAATTGAGCCGTTTCTTTAATACTTGCCGGGACAAATGAAACGTAAATTAAGGCAGGTTTAGCACCGGTAGAAGTTTCAATTTTAGTGAGAATATCTTGCGCATCAGTGATACTTTTAATTGCTGGTTTACCTTCTCCCAAGTAACTTCCAACCTTATCAGTAAACTTTTCATCTGGAAGGAAATCGGGATCAGTGGGCAAATTTTTTGGAGGTTCTGGAGGTTGTGGAGGTGTTATACACAGAATAGTACATTGTGGTGGCGTAACAGTAATATTTACTTGTTGAGGCGCAGACTGAGAAACAACATCACTAGCTCTAACGGTAAAAGCTGGAATTTCACCACTGGCTCCTGATGGTGGTGTATATACTAAAACCGTACTAGAAGTTAATACACTACCAGATGTAACTGGTGTACCATCTTGAAATGTCAGCGTGCCAGATGAAATTGCATCAAAAATTACAGTGATGTTGTCATTATTGACATCACTAGTAATCGGATTTAAAGACCCAAATGTGAAAGTTATCGGTTGATCTAGATCTGTGGAAAACAGTGAATTGATTGTAATCGTTGGTGGTGTGTTGATGGAAGTAAAATTAGCACCGTTACCTGTATCTGTTACTGTGCCACCATTTGGTAAAACTGGAAATGAAGTAACAGCTGTTGACGTATCATTTCTGACAATATTTCCAAATGTTCCATTAGTAGCGGAATTGCCTACAATAAATGGGACGTTATTTGGCCCGCCATCATGTTGGATTGTAATTGAGCCTGATTGAGTGGAACCAGTAGTATTAATTGTATCTGTACCAACACCTTCTACCGAAATCACGCCTATACCCCGAACTAACCCATAAGCTAAAACATTGACATCTCCAGCTATGGCAGTGCCTTCTCCGCCAAAATTCAAACTTTGAGTATCTATGCTACTAAAAGTAATATTGCGACCAAATGTACCGCTAGTTCCGGCTTGGAGTGTGACTGCACCGGCAACAACATCTCCAAAACCTTCGGCAGATGTGTCAATATCACCTGTGGTAATACTATTTCCGGCTGTAAGATTTACTTGACCTGCTGTACCACTATCTTCGTTGCCAAATGATGTGTCAATATCACCTGTGGTAATGCTACCTCCGGCGGTTAAAGTTACAGCACCACTGTTGCCAAGACTAGTAGTGGTAATATCGCTGGTGTTAATATCGCCTCCGGCTGTCAGTTCGACTCTACCGCTAATGTTATTTTCATTGTCTGGGCTAGTGATATCTTGAGTCGTAATATTACCAGTAGCACTAATAATGACAGGGCCACCATAGTTACTAAAAAAAATATCACCTGTGACATTCACATTACCTGGTGAAGAGGTGCTGCCTGATGATGTGAATAAATCTCCACTGGTAATAAAACTAGAGGGATTACCAGTAGTAACTTCTTGTAAACTGCTGACACCTGCTCGTAAAATCAAAGCTGGCTGACTACTCAAAATTTGACCATCAGCAGTAGTACTAGAAAGGGCAGTATCTTCACCATTAATTATAATTTCGCCAGTCGTAATACTCCCACGGGATTCTACCTTTAAAGATGGCCCATTATAGTTACCAAAGGTAACATCTTGGTTAGAACTAAAAATTGGGTCAACTAAACTAATAAAGTTTGCCCCTTGCTGCTGAGAATTGAGAATTGAAAATTTACCACCACTAGCAAAGTGTGCGTCTAAAGAAATCTTGCCATCACTAACTAAGGTGAGATTACCGCCACTGATAAAAGTTGTTTGCTGTAAGTGATTAATCGCAAAAATATCAATACCTTGATTGCCTTGGAGAGTCAGGTTATTACCAGCAGTAGCCGCGAAATTTCTAGCGACACTATCACGGACTCTGACTGTATCTTTCGCTAGTAAATTTAAGTTATTTGTGGCAGTAAGTTGACTTTCTGGTAGTGTTAAATTCTGGTTAGCAGCGATGGTGACATTTTTCCCAGATGCTTGATTAACGACAACATCACCATTGCTAACAGTCAAACCAGAACCAGTTAACTTCACCTCACCATTATCGACAACTAAATTAGTGGCATTGCCGCCACCACCACCAGTTAATAACGCTGCTAAATCATTCGACGGCAAATTATTATTAGTTGCATTTAACGGTTGAATTTCCAAACTCAAAGGATTTCCCGCCAAACTGACTTTGAGTAAACTACTTCCCGGTACAGATGCAATTGTGACGTTACCCCCTGGAGCAGATAAACTGCCTGTACTTACCACTGTGCCAGCAAATAAACTTAAATTATTCCCTGATGGTACAGCTAAATTACCTTGGTTGAAAATTGCACTAGCAACACTACTATCAAAAGCAAAACTATTAGGTGTGCCGATAAGTTGACTGTAGTTGTTTGTGCCAACCGCATTTAACCAGTTATTATTCCCAAAACCAAGACGAGTGGCTGTAGTAGCTGTAAAGGATGCTGGCACGTTTAAACTGGCATTTTGTCCAAAGATAATGCCTGCGGGGTTGATTAAATATAAGTTGGAATTGCCTCCTGTGACGCGAATTATGCCGTTAATGATGGATGCGTCTCCACCTGTGACTCTGCCTAAGATGTTTTGGATGGATGGTTGGGATAAGAAGTTGGCTGTTTGGTTGGCATCGAGTCCAAATTTGCTGAAGCTATGGAAGAGGTTGGCTTTGTCGCTGCTGAGGCTTCCACCACTAATATTGATGTTGTTGCCTTGGGTGTTAACTGTTGTGCCTGTGCCATCATTTGCGGGGGTAATGTTTTGGGCTATGGCTGTTGTGGGTATGAGACAAAACAACAATGCAATGTTGCTGAGTGCTAATGTTTGTTTTTTAGCTTTGGTAGTAGCGGGGAAATTTATCTTGCTACCAGGAATGAGGGCTTTCTTTTGGAAGCTAGGTTGAATTTGCTGTCGGCGTTTTTTTGCCTTGACAATTGCAAGTTGGGAGTTCTTGATTTGCTCTTGTCTGCGTTGCCGGGATAAGGTTTCAGGATGGGTGCGGTAGTAGTATAGGGGCTGATAGATATGCTCTACTTCGGCAACTTCTGAAAGTCGCAGACACAAATCATAATCTTCTGCTGTTGCCAGTGATTCGTCAATTCCTCCGGCTAATTCCAACACCTCACGGCGAATTAGGCGGAAATGAAATGTCATGAACCGATGTAACAGTTCTTCACTGCTATAAGGTACCAGGCAACGATAGCCATAACTAAGAATTGTATTGTTTTCATCAATGTCTAAATAGTCGGTGTAAACCCAGCCAAAATTGGGTTTAGCATCTAATACTGCTGCGGTTTGGGCTAGTGCGGTGGGGGCGAGTAAATCATCACTATCTAGCCAACCAATATATTTACCACGAGTTGCAGCGATCGCACCTTTTAAAGCTTTGGCTACTCCCAGATTATCTTGGCTGGCTATTACCCGCACGCGGCGATCGCGCTGTTCATATTCACGGGCAATGGCTAGGCTATTATCTGTAGAACCATCATCCCAAATCAGCAGTTCAAAGTCTGGGCGAGTTTGCGATAAAACACTTTCTATAGCTAATTTGAGATAATTGGCGCGGTTGTAAACTGTGATGATGATAGAAATTACTGGCTGCATAAAAATTAGATTTTTTTAATTTATTTATTGAGAGTTTAAAATTTTTAGTTATCTTTTGGAACAATAGAATATAGATTAACTTATTAAGTTGCCAATAATTTATAAAAGTTTGCAGTTTCTTCCAGTTAAAGATGTTAATTTTTGCGAATGTTTGCAAAATTAATTTGTTCTAGATGTGTTTGCTAAAGTTGATGCGGACTGCCATTGATTATTGTCAGAAACGTTAAATATTATTGACAAAGTTTAAAAAATATGAGACATTTTTATGCTATTCAGCCAATACGAAAACAAGCTATTAATAACTGGTTAGGTAAAGCAGTCAAATCCAGCAGTATTGTTGGAGGACTAACCGCAGTTTTTTTCTTAGCAAGTTCGTTAGTGCCAACAAGTTTGTTTGCTGAAGAAAAATTAGAAATTAAAGACTTTGACTATTGGGCAAATTTTTGTAAGTTGTTGGGAGAAGAAAAGAAATATGATGAAGCGATCGCCGCTTGTAATCAAGGTATTTCTATCAAACCCGACGAACCAGAAATTTGGATTACCCGCACAGAAATTTTACTCAAGCAAGCCAAGTATAGTGAAGCGTTGGTGTCAGCCGATCGCACCTTACGCCTGCAACCAAAATATTCTTTAGCGTTGGCTCAAAGATGTGAAGCATTATTGAATTTAAACAAAACTGCTGAAGCGATTGCTGCTTGTGATTTAGCCTTGCGTTCTGATGGTAACTGGGGCAATCATACCGCAGTTTCAGCCTTGTATAACAGGGCTTTAGGCGAAAGTAAATTAGGGCAATTAGACGCAGCAATTACTTCCTATAACCGCGCCTTAGAAATTAATCCTGAGAATTCTTTAGCCTTGGTTGGGAATTGTCAAGCATTATCTAATTTAAACAGATTCAGCGAAGCGATCGCTGCTTGTGACGCAGCCATTAAAGTTAACAAAAATTGGGGTGATACGACACCTGCAATTGCTTGGTATACTAAAGGCTCGGCACAGAAAAAAAACGGTCAATTAGAAGAAGCGATCGCCTCCTTTGATCAAGCCGTAGCCATGAATCCCAAAGATGCAGATATTTGGTTAGAACATGGTAGAGCATTAGCAGCCATTAGTAAACCAGAACAAGCCGCAGTTTCTTATGAATTTGCTGTCAAATTAAGTCCTAATTATGCTTTGGCTTTAGCCAGTCAAAGTGCCAGCTTCAACAAATTAGGTAAATTTAAAGAAGCACAAGCAGCCGCCGAACAAGCACTGCAAGGTGATAGCCGTTGGGGTGATGTTAGTCCCGCCTTAGCTTGGCAAGAACGAGGAATCGCTTTAGCTGGATTAGGAAATTACGAAGAAGGATTAGCCTCAATCGAAAGAGCGATCGCCCTCAATCCCAACTATGCTGAAGCATGGAATAATCGTGCTGCAACTCAATGGTATTTAGGCAGATATTCTGATGCAATTGCGAGTAGCGATCGCGCCACCGAAATTAATCCCAAATATGCCCAAGCATGGTTTAATAAAGGCAGAATCCTTAAAACCTTAGACCGCTATTCTGCATCCCTAGCGGCTTATAATAAAGCCTTAGAAAATGTGGGCAAATTCACAGATCAATCACTCATAGCCAATATTTGGGCTAACCGCAGTGTAGTTTTATGGCATTTATCGAGAAATCAAGAAGCCTTAGTATCTGCCGATAGAGCGATCGGTATCAACCCTAATTTACCCCAAGCATGGTACAACCGAGGCATAGTTCTATTTAATTTAGCTCGATATGATGAGGCGATTAATGCTTATAACCAAGCTAGTACTCTAGCTCCTATGGATGCAAATATCTTAGCAGGTAAAGGCGTTGCCTTATTAAGATTGGGTAAATTAGAAGACGCTGATAAGACTTTTACTGCTACCTTACAACTTGATCCCAAAAATGCCTTAGCCTTAGCTAATCAACCCATCGCCCAACAAAAATTGCAAGCACAACAAGCACAACAAAAACCTAAATTACCAGTTGTACCAGATACTAAAGTGCGTTAGTCCTAATATTCAGTTTCAGTCTTCTAATTTGTACTAGTTCGTAGTGTTCAGATACCCGACTTATTCAATAGACATCTTGCATATAGCATTTATTAGTTGACTAAACGACAAATCTATCTGCGTTTAGCTGTGTTTATCTGCGGTTAATTATTTTTGTTTGTACCTCACTAGTTTAAGAAAGGCTGTAAATCAGATTATGTCCACTAAAAAGCGAATTTTCTGTAATCCCTCTGCTGCACAACTTTATAGTTTAAGGAATTGGATTGAATATGGTTTTAAAAAAGTTAAAAATGAACTGGGCTGATTTTCGCTTGACTAATTATGAAAGTATTGAACGTTGGTGGGAAATCATCTTTAGTGCTTACTTTTTCGTTAGCATTCAGGCTACTTACTTTCAGCTTTCTGAGCAATCGAACCTAACATCTACATCATTAGTATTCTCATCAAGTAACTCTAACATTTCTCAACATAGTCAACATTCCCACTGGGAATCAGGTACAACATGGAAGAGTGCCTTAAATAACCTGAGATTAATTATTCAAGCGTATATTTTTTACTGTTTAATTTAGCCTTGGCTTACAGTATTTAATATTCCTGGTATGAAACGTGGCTTTTTAAAATTAATCGACTTCATGAATGACTTTCGTGCTTCTCCTGTCAGTTTCCCTCTCGCCAGTTGAATCTCTTGTCATTTTTTATCTCCCTAAAGTAACAAAAGAGGGATCGGGGTATATTATACAGCCAGTAAAATTCTAACTTTTTTCAGTATTTATAACAGCAACTGCCATTAATTATGACTATAATAAATATATTTACATCAAGAGTAATAGACTAAATTAGAATGGCAAACTTAACTTTATCAAATATATTTCTAACTCTAGGAATTATTTTCTTAGTAATTTCTGTTTTAGGACAATCAAAATTAGGCTTTATTGAAATTAATCCAGGCTGTTTTGGTAGAGTGTTAGCTTTATTTCTTGGGGTTGCTAGTTTGGCTTTTGTATTATTAGGTGGTAATTTCTCGGTAGAAACTGTTGACTTGATTAGAAACTATTTAGCAAAGGCTATTCAACAAAATCTGCCGCAGCTTAATGAAATTTTAAACTCTTAATACCGTTTATGGATTAGTTTATGAGATACTGTAGAGACGTTGTATACAACGTCTCTACATGATATTAAATTATGCTCATCCTCATTGAAAATCATAAAAATTTGAGATACATCTTTTTTTAAAGATAGCATTAGGACTTACGCAGTAATATGAAAAACCAGGGTTTTTGGATGGTGAATGGGTGTAAGGTTATAGGTGTTCAAACCCCTTACACCTATTATTAAAAGACTATCTTTGTGCGTAATTTCTGTTAAAAATATGCGCCTACTAAACTATACGTTAAACTCGCTAATACCAACAGAGTTACCACTATATAAGTTGATTCTCTCTTGAGGATAAAAGCCAATAAAGAAATAATTACACGTAAAATAGGGGTAGCGATTAATAATAACAAACCTAATTGAATAATGCCTCGACGGCTACCTGCTAAAACTGCATTCATAACACCAGCAGGAGAACGGAACTCTGAGGGTTCACCGTGAAAAACTTGATATGTAGCAGGTTCAGAACCATGATGAATTAAATATAATATGCCACCGAACAAAACAACAGAACTAGCTATTAACACACCATACTTTAAAAGATTGCTGAGTATGTATTCTAATTGTTGCTCACTGGCTGTTTTACTGACTATCTGACTACTATTAATCTCGCTGCTATGGCGTTGTTCTTCTAATTGTTGAATATCTGAGTCTGGTTCTTCTGCTGGTAAGGTAATTGTTGCGACTTCCGTCTCTGCTGATGCTGATGATTGCCAACGAAAAATAGAATTAAACTCGTACATATTACAGCCCCCCTATTAGACTGTTGTAGACCATTTTAAAAGCCATTACCACCAGCACAAGACTGAAAATAATTCGCAAAATTTGTGTTTTAGCACCTATAAGCACTTTTGCTCCTAAAAAAGCACCCGGTAATACTCCTAACATTACAGGCATTGATAATCCCGGATCGATGTAACCTCTGGCTAAATAAACTCCGGCTGATGCGGCGGCGGTGACACCAATCATAAAATTGCTAGTAGTAGTAGAAACTTTAAAAGGTATACGCATGGCTTGATCCATTGCTAGTACCTTAAATGCACCTGAACCAATACCAAGTAATCCCGATAAAATTCCAGCAATGAACATGACACTAAACCCTGCTGGTACAGAATTAACTTGGTAAGACATCAAACCATCGGGAGTAGGGTAGGTTCCATTGAGGTTAAAATAATTGGCTAAAGGATCTGCGGGTTGCTCTTGAACAGTTTCAATTCTTGGTCGTTGCGAAAGATATGCTGAATAAATCAAGACGATCGCTAAGACGATTGTTAACATTTTTACAGAGACAAATACCGCAATCATCGCCCCAATAATTGCCCCAATTGTCGTAGCAACTTCCAAAAACATTCCTAAGCGCAAATTGGTGTAGCCTTTTTTGATATATGTCGAGGCTGCACCTAAAGAAGTTGCAATTACAGAAACCAAAGAAGCACCGACAGCGTAGCGAATATCTACACCAAAGACTGAAGTTAATAGGGGGACAATGACAACTCCACCACCCAAACCCGTTAACGCGCCGACAAAGCCAGCACTAAATGAACCAAGCCAAACCAGTAAAGAAAATTCGAGTATGTTCAAACCTCATACCTCTTATGATATAGGGAAATTCCCAGAGATTTTGCAGATGAGTCTACCAACTACCCTGTTGTCTTCAAGATAAATTTAGTAAAGTTAAACTGCCACTATCGATAACAATAAAAGCGCCTAGTCCCATCAATACAAAAGGCATAAAATTATTACCATAACGAGTTAATAAGTTAGCGATCGCAGTTTGGTTAGTTAATTGATTAGCTACGTAACACAAACATCCCACCAACGTAAAAAACACACCCAAAATTACTAATAAGCTTTCCCAAGTGGCGCTGGCGAATAAAGGTACATAAATACTGATATTGTCCGTACCATTGGCAAATGTCACCGCTGCTACACTGTAAGTCTGCAAATTGAATAATTTGGCTAATATAGTGTCTTGTGATGTTTCTGTTTGTGGTTCCACTGCTGCTGATTCATCTTCTGCTTGACTCAATAAGCACTTGATCCCAATAGCGATCGGAACTAAACCAAACAGCCCAATCCAAGGACGTGGTAGGATTAAGCCACCAAAAAAACCCGGCAGACTCGCCATTACCAGTGCTGTAAAACCCAGATACTGCCCGGCAATGATATGCCAACGGCGAAACCTGGCGTTAATCTGAGAAAAGAATAGCGTCAATATCACTAAATCGTCGATATTTGTGGCGCTAAAGGCAAATGCTCCGGTACTAATCGCAGTAACTAACCCGTTCATATCAATTTAGTTCAAATCAAAAATTTTGTAATCAAAATATGCAAAAACTTAAGGTATTTTGCTGCTGTCGCTAAATCGGGCGTGAATTTCCTCAATTCTTTGGTGCATTACCGTAACTACGTGGGGAGAACGTCTTTTTTTGGCAATGAACCAGCCACTAGTAGCGACTATGTACATCAAGAACAAGTAGGGAAAGGCATCATAAGGCGCTGCGGGAACTGGAAAAAGGCTGCTACCAGGAATCCCCACACTACCCAAAACCGGAATCATCATGAAACCCACCCCAAGGATAGAAAACACGATATCTCGGCGGCGTAGTTTGTTGATTTTATACAGATAGACAGGCGCAGCAATGGAAATCAAAATATAGACAGTCAGAAAACCATAGCTACAAATAGCCCCTAAGTACCCCATACATTCAAACAGCTTGATATTCAACAAAGACATCCCAGCCGGTACGAGGAATGTAATCAAAGAACACATCGTGACTGCAACATGGGGTGTTTTATTAGCTGAGTGGGCTGTACCTAAAGATGAATGAAATAAACCATGACGCGCCATCAAAAAGAAGATTCTAGAGGCAGGGTTGATACTGCCTAGAATGCAAGCAAAGAAGCTAAACAAAGCACCCAAACCCACTAATTCCCCCAAAAAGCCGACTCCTGCTTGTCGGGATAAAAACCCTAAAGGTTCCTCTATGTTGGTAATAGATACACCCGCGTTACTAAAACCCAATACTTCTATATACGTTGTGCAAACATAAAACAACCCTGCCAAAATCACACTACCCATGACTGATTTTGGTATGGTTCGCAGAGGATTTTTGGCTTCATCACCCAAAGAGGTGGCACTTTCAAAGCCAGAGAACGCAAACATCACTAACACCAATCCCGTTGCTATGCTACCTGGAGTAGTATCAGTCAAAGTCAATTGAGACATATCCAAGGCAAAACCTTGATGCGCCCAAATCATCAAGCACAATACAGCAATCAAAACAATTGATATGCCTTCCATCCACAACATAGCAACAGCCGAAAGTTGGATATCTTTGTAAGCTGCATACCAAGAAATTCCAGCACCGATCGCCAGTAATGTAATACTTGAAGGATGAATGCCCAAATGTCCAATTAAAACACCACTAAAATTGGCAAAACCACAAAGAACCGACATCCCCGTAAATAAATAAGCTAGTACTAAACTCCAGCCACAAACCACTCCGGCTGTTGCACCTAAACCTTTAGTGATGTAGGAATAAAGTGAACCTGGAGATGCCGAACGACTAGCAAATTGATTGATATTAATACTGACAAATAATAGTCCAACTAAGCCAAGCAAAAAACTTAACCAAGTACCGTTACCCGAAAGTGCAACGATTAAACCAATGTTAGATGCAGGTATTGTTGTTGGTGCAATTACCGCAAAAGATTGCGCTAACACTTCCGTGAAGGAAAGGCATTCTGGCTTTAAACCATGCAGACTTTGATGCGAAGAGATTTCCTTTTTCATCTTGCGAGTTTTAGTTTGGCAAATGGCGCATACAACGATGGTGTTCACAACAAATTAGAGGAGAGTTTTTAGTTATACACTACTAAAAAACAATCCCTAATTTTGACTTACAGATACTGATATATCTATCAATCGGCAGCGCCTATCGTTGGTTTTATTTCTCAAGATAGATTTAATACTACCCCATGTATTTTCTACAATCAAGTAGACAAAAAATATAATTTTCATTATTTTTTAAGCAATGAAAATCCCAAATCTAACAGGATTTATGGGTGTTTTAATATGGCAATACTCAAGGTAATTTCGCTGACTGACTGTCCAGAAAAATATCCATAAACATCATCGGAATAAGAGACATTTACACCCAAAAGTTAGGAGATGATAACATACATAAAGAAAATATAGAGATAAATCAGAAAACAGTACAAAAATATGAGATTCTCAAAATGAACATGATAATTTTGTATTTTGATGTAAGAAATTAGTATTCAAAAACTTGGAGAAATCAGAAAAAATTGATGGTTCAAAATCTCAATTGTTCTAGATTGCTTTAAAATAAAATTTCGTTGAAAAAATTAGGGATGCAGAGATGAAAAAATTTAAATATTTGTTGCTGACGGTGATATTATTTGTAAGTTTAGTGTTTGCTCAACCAGCTTTAGCTGATCGTCCAAAAGTTAGCAAAAATCCAGATTATATAACTCTTACCCAAGAGTTAGAACAATTTCGTTCTGCCAAAACATCACAACAGCAATTAGCAGATTACACCCCAGAACAAATTGACCAAAAAATCAACGAATTAGAACTACAAAAATATGCTTTCGAGTCAGGAATTGACTGGGGACAATGCACTAACCAAACAGGAAAAACAATAGCTATTTACGGGCCAGAAGCAAATCTTGACGATGATGAATATTCAAAAACAGCCGCACTTTATTTCTTACCTGATGGCGCAACAACTCAAGATAGATGGAATTGTAAAGGTATCTATTTACCCGCAGATGTGAATGCTGTAGCGTTAAATCCTGACCGTCCTGGGCAAGAATTTGTTGGTGATGTAGTAGTGAAAGTTCCCAACGGGACAAACTTAGTTCTCAAAACAAATTCTGATACTGGCGCAATTGAATTTAATCAAGTTGGTGCTAAAATTCTTCCAGCTAGTGATGTAAACTGGTATGTCCCCAAGGTGTCGCAGACAGTTGTAGAAGCCCATGTCGCAACTGCACCTACCAAGAAGGCGTGAGTCTGGTTAGGACTAAGCAAAAACCTCGGTGATGTAACTAATTAATCAATCTGACCAACTGATAATAATAGCCAAAATTTCATATTGGTATTGCTATACTGAACTCAGTACCTTTACCAATAACAGAATGGCATCTCAACTTGCCATTATGTGTTTTTTCGACAATTTGTCTAGCAATTGCTAAACCTAAACCTGTACCTTTACCTACAGGTTTTGTTGTAAATAAATGGTCAAATATTTTTTCTTGAACTTCTTCACTCATCCCATGAGCGTTATCGCTGATTGAGATGATGACATAATTATCCTCAACAAATGTTTTGACTGTGATTATATTAGGGTTACTGGCAATGTCCTCAAATTTGCGCCCCTGGTTGGATTCTTCTAACGCATCAATGGCATTCGCTAAGATATTCATGAAGACCTGATTTAATTGTCCAGGAAAACATTTTACTTCGGGTAAATTATCATAGTTGCTGATGACGGTAATTGCCGGACGATGTTCGTTAGCTTTGAGACGATGCTTGAGAATTAAAATGGTGCTATCAATACCTTCGTGGATATTAAAAGGCTGCTGAGAATCGCTATCAGCACGCGAAAAAATTCGCAGACTTTTACTGATAGATTTAATGCGATCGCCTCCATCTTTCATCGCCCGAATGAGTTTGGGTAAATCTTCTCGCAGGTAATCTAAATCGACAACTGCCAGTTCATCTTCAATTTCCGCACCAGGTTGAGGAAATGTCTGTGCATAGAGATCGATAATACCTAACAAGTCATTTAGATAATCTTGTACCGCATTGACATTGCCCACAATTGCGCTGACAGGATTATTGATTTCATGGGCGACTCCAGAGATCAGATTACCAAGGGCAGACATTTTTTCATTTTGAATCAGTTGCAGTTGGGAAGCTTCTAGTTCTGCGGCTTTTTGGGCGACTTGGGCTGCAAGGTTTTTGGTGAGTTGAGATAGTTGCAATTGGGTACTAACTCTTGCCAAAACTTCTTTTTCATAGAAGGGTTTGACTATATAATCTACGGCTCCTAGTTCCAATGCCTTAACTTTGCTTTCACCGTCGGAAAGAGCAGTCATAAAAATGATCGGAATATGGCGGGTACGCTCATTGGCTTTTAACCGTTTGCAAGTTTCAAAGCCATCGATACCCGGCATCATCACATCTAGTAAGATCAGGTCGGGAAGACGGCGTTCTATTTGCTGTAAGGCGCGATCGCCACTGGTGGCTATAGCTATATCAAAGCCGGCATCGCCCAGAGTCTCGGAAACTACCTCTAGGTTGCTGGGCGTATCATCAACAATTAAAACTAAACCTGTGATGTTAGATATTGGTGGTGTGTATATCATTTTGGAACTGTGGACGTAAATATGGTCAGCCTTAGTCATGGAAGTTGGGAAAGTGTTCATAACTTAAAACCTTTTAGTTCTTGGGTTCATCCTCAGTACTGTGCTAGTAGTTGCTTAAAAGTGGCAGCACAGCAACCATCATGTTTTTAAGCAAGATACTGCTGAATGAATTTTTCCAGTTGTTCACTTTGGAACTGTTTTGCCAGTCGAATAATCTTCTGGGTGAAAGGTTGGTATTGCTGATTTTGTTGTTCCAGTTGTTCTGCTGTTGTGATCAGCTTCTTCAATCGCCCTTCCTGTACCAGTTCTAACCAAGCCTGGAGATTCTCTGGAGGTGGTGGTAATAGTTCTTTTGGTTGCTGCTCATTTGCTGATTGATCGAAGGTATCTTGAGTTTTCCAGGTGAGTTTGAGATGTTTTTCCAGCAGTCGAAACAAATCATTGACTTGCACAGGTTTGGAGAGGAAATCATCACCACCAGCATCAATACTCATTTGTTGATCGATTTGAGCGACGGAGGCAGAAGAGACAAGCACTTTGAGCAATCGCAGTTGTTCATTTTCCCGAATCTGCCGCAGCAATTCAAAACCATCCATCACAGGCATTAATAAATCAGTAATGACGATATCGGGGAGATTTTGCTGGAGTTTGTCTAAGGCAGCTTGTCCATTTTCGGCTTCGGTGATCATGAATCCTAGAGGCGTTAGCAGATTCATTAAGACGGCGCGATTTTCCCAGCGATCGTCTACCACTAAAATATGCTGTTGTCGGCCTTCGTAGCCAATAATTTTACCTACCGATGTAGTCTGCTGTTGACTCCAATCCCTGGCTAAGGGCAGAACAATCTCAAAAGAAAACTCACTACCTACATCAAGCTGACTCTTGACCTTTATTTGTCCACCCATTAACTGTACAAGCTGTTGGCTAATGGCTAATCCTAGTCCCGTGCCTTCTACTTTCCGCTTTTGATCTCCCACTTGTTCAAAGGTTTGGAAGAGTTTATTGATATCTGCCGACGCAATCCCCACACCAGTATCGACAATGCTAAAGCGCAGTTTGGTGCCATGATCGGAATCATATCCAAGGCGGTGAACTCGGAGAGTAACACTACCGCGATCAGTAAACTTAATACCGTTACCCAGTAAATTAATCAAGACTTGGCGCAGTCGTTTTTCATCCGCAGTGATACCCAAGGGTAAATCAGCATCAGGTTCGTAGTGAAACTCAATGCCTTTTTGCTGCGCTCGAATTTGGCAAATTTCCACCACACCTTGCAGAAAAGACGGCAAGTGAAAAGCTTGGGGGGCAAGTTCCAGTTTTCGTGCTTCGATTTTGGACAGATCCAAAATATCGTTAATCAGTGTCAGCAAATGCGTCCCGCACTGGTGAATAATGTTGACTCCCTGACGTTCTTTTTCCGGCAAGTCTTTGGAACGTCCGAGAATTTGGGCATAGCCGAGAATCCCATTCAATGGCGTGCGGAGTTCGTGGCTCATGTTGGCGAGAAATTCACTCTTGGCATTGTTGGCACTATCAGCAATTTCTTTGGCAGCATCTGCTAAGGCTTTTGATTGTTTGAGTTGGGCTTGTTCAGCAGATTGGACATAGACCAACACGCCAATTAATGTGCCTGCCAAGGCTAAGACTGCTAGAGCGATGATATCTAAGAGTTTTAGCTGAGATTCAATATTTTCACGGGGAATGACCAGTGCTACTGACCAGTTAGCTTCTTTAAGGGGGAGAAACGCCACATATTTGACAGTTTTGTCGATGTTGGCTAATTCAATGCCTTGTTGGCGATTGACCATCTTTTTGGCGATCGCAGCTAAACCTGGATCGGCAGCATCAACCAATTTGATCCCCGGCTTTTCAACCGTCGTCATAAAATCAGAATTAGGATGTACAATCGCTTGTCCGCTGGAGTTGAGGGTAAAAGCATAGCTATTGTTGCCATATTTGAGTCTTTCTGTAACATCCTTGATGCGATCGACCGCAACATTACCATGCACTACACCTATAGGGGAACTCGATGGATTGCCATCTTTGCGGATGGGAACGGAGATGGGGACTGATGACACACCATTCGCTCTAGCAATCATGGGATCACCGACATAGACATATCCAGCGATCGACCTTTGAAACCAGCTTCTATCTGTGACATTTGCCCCCTTACTGTTAGGGACTGTACTCTCTCGCCATCCCTCTGGTGTGGTTAAAGCAAACATGGAAAAATCCTCCAGTCGTTCGTCTTCTGCCTTTAAATATTTACTAGCGATCTCCCAATTGACTGAGCGAACTACATCAGTGTTGGCTAACATCTCAACTCTCACTTTGAGAATTTCTAACCAGTGATCAATCTCATCTCCACTCTGTTTCACCTCTGACAGCACTTGATTCTTGAGATTGCCTAGCATGACGCTTCGCAGGGTTTGATAGCTGAAATACGCACCAACAACTACGAATAAAGTTGTACCACCCACAATTACCTTAGCTAACAAGCTGCGCGAAGGTTTACTGGAGTTTGTGCTGCGGGATGAGGACAAGTCAGTAGTAGGTTGTTTCGCTGGTGCAGAAGATTGCCAGAACGAGAAGACAGACATAGGCATCTGTGACAGATTCAAAATTGATAATTTATGATGCCCATGTGTCAAGCAAGATGACCAAAATTTGCTGCACCATCTCCAAATAAGTCCGTACTTATTTGCAAAAAAAGGCACACATCACTGTCCACTGCGATCGCTGCTAATATTTTGAGCAAGTTACTACCGTTTAAATAATCCAAAAATAGGCAAGTGCCAGAGTCACAACAGTTAGCGGTAGCCCAAAACGCAAATGTTCGCCAAATGTCAGCCGATATCCTTTCTTAGCTACTGCCTCCGCTACAATCAAATTGGCAACAGAACCCAACAGAGTTAAATTTCCAGCCAGTGTGGAAGCCGCAGCGACTAGTAGCCACGTTTGCTGGTCAGGACGAGGAATTAAATGATGTAGTAACAGTACAGCCGGCACATTCGATACTAGATTCGACAACAACACAGTGACTCCCAAAATACTCCAGGGAGTATGAACAAACTGGGAAAACCATTGCAGCGCCCCCAATTTTTGGACACCTTCAGTCAGGATAAACAACCCACAAAACATCAATAGCAAATCCCAATCAACTTCTTGCAAAATGCGCTCTGGTTTGATGCGACGCGTGACGAGTAATAATCCAGCCGCAATCAGGGTAGCTTCCGCAGTCGGAATTCCCAGCAAAAAAGCTATCAACAATCCAGTAGTAATAAATAAACTCTTGGCTAACAAAGGTTTAAAGGTGCGATAGCGTGGTAGTTTTACTTTTAGATAAGGACGTAGCGATCGCACCTCTGGATACAACCACGATAACCAACCTATCTGAATTACCAAACTGATAAAAGCGATTGGTGTCAAAGCCTTGGCAAAGTCTAGATAACTAATCCCCGAAAAAGAACCAATTAAAATATTTTGCGGATTACCGCTGAGGGTCGCAACCGAACCCAGATTAGTTGCACCAGCCAACGCCAACAAGTAGGGAATAGGGTTGAGACTGAGTAATTGAGTTATACCGACTACCAGAGGCGTGAGGATGAGGGCGATCGTATCATTGAGAAACAGTGCTGAGAGCAAGCCACTACCAAAAGTTAAGACTATTAATAACCCCAATGGACTGTGGATATAACGGATAGTGTAATCAACAGCCAACTGGAAAAAACCAGAAGCCGTCAGGTTAGCACTAATAATCATCATCCCAAACAAGAAGACGAGGGTCTTGTAGTCAATAGCACTCCACGCCGCAGATAAATCCAGTAATCCCAACGCCATTAAAAATGCCGCACCTACAAGGGCAATTGTGGCACGATTCATCCGCAGTCCGGGTACATAGCCCAGTCCCAAACCAATGTAAGTCAGTAAAATTACTAAGTATTGTAGAACTACCATTGCCTACTTTCCCGCCCTAGCTAATAGAGATGTAGATTGAGGTTCTAGCATCCAGAACCAGGATAAAGCTAAAGCCGAGGAGGCGATCGCAGTCATACTTACAAAAGCCAGCTTATTCCATTTACAGCCATGACGCGCCGAAATTTACTGTTACTATTTGTTGTGTTCGCTCCATTTTTAGCGATCGCCATCATTAACACACCTTTTATTCCCAGTTGGCAATCTGCTCAAGGTTCATTTTTTTGTGTAATTTGGTTACTCACTTTGTTATCAGGCATTGTATTATTAAAAAAGCCTCAACCTTTGCCTATATTTAAAACTAAAATTTTCCTAACTCTTTACTTAGTATTATCAAGTGGAATATTTATCCTAATACTATATATTTGGGGATTTTCTGGAATTTTCGATTTTAATTTAAAGCAAGTAATTCAATATCCAGGCTACTCCAAAACTTTTTACCTTTATGAACAGACTTGTTTTCCACCTGATACTGCCACAGAATGTGGTGATTATCTTGGCAAGTTAAATACAAAAATAAGTTTTATGCCAATTATGACCACAAAGTTTCAATGTCGCTGTTTATTTGGCGAACCAAAGCATATTGATAATACAGTAGTCATTCCTTTAGAAGCAAATTTGGATAAGACAGCATCGTATATAGTCATTAATCTGAATAATGGAGAAATCAGCCCAAAATAAATATTACATCATTAAAAATCCATAATTACTTTGTAAAAGCTAAGTAAGTCGACGTGAAAAAACATAACTAAGTTAAGAAAGGTAAACAAGGCTACTATCCTCTTCCCTTCTGCCTTCTGCCTCCTGCCTTTCCACAACGATGATTTTTAACACTGAGCTACTTAGTGTTTTTAGTAGTTGTATTGATAGCGATCGCCATACACCTTGATGAATTAATGTTGACAACTTTCAGCTATCATCTAAAATTAACCTCTATTCATAAAGCTCACTCCCAAAGCTTCTTTGACATTTATACTGCCATATATCTATCTAAAAGCATCTGGCTTGCAACTTGTCTTGACTACAATTATCTACTTAGCAAATACAGCACCAAATTAACCTATGATATAGGAGTTGTTGTTTACTGATTCTGACTTCTCAACACTCAAAAACTATTTCTGCTCACAAGCTGCTACTGTTTGGCTGAAGTAACACTACCCTCAATTAAATGGCTGATGCTCCTAATGCTGGCAAAAATCTGCTCATACTCCTGCTCATTAGTTTGAGCTTGAAATTATCTTAACTAGTAACTCACCTACAAATATTTCTGGAACTTGGTAATGAAAAAATTAATTAAAGGTCTGCGTGAATTTAAATCTAGCTATTTTTCAACGCACCAAGAATTGTTTGAACAACTTTCACATGGTCAAAAACCCAGAGTACTGTTTATCACTTGTTCCGATTCACGTCTTGACCCAAATCTCATTACCCAAGCCCAGGTTGGTGAATTATTCGTTATCCGCAATGCAGGTAATATTATTCCTCCTTATGGCGCAACTAATGGCGGTGAAGGCGCAACTATTGAATATGCAGTTCAAGCTTTAGGAATTCAACAAATTATTATCTGTGGCCACTCTCATTGCGGCGCGATGAAAGGACTCATGAAATTACAAAGTCTGAGAGAAGATTTGCCACTTGTTTATGATTGGCTTAAGTATGCAGAAGCAACTCGTAGGTTAGTTTTAGACCACTACAGTCATTACCAGTCTGAAGAATTGTTAGAAATCATGATTGCGGAAAACGTTCTCACGCAAATTGAGAATTTACGGACATATCCAGTCATTCACTCCAAGCTTTACCAAGGCCAACTGAAAATTTATGCGTGGGTTTATCACATCGAGTCAGGAGAAGTTTTAGCATACGATCCTCATAAACACGCTTATGTCTTACCTCAAAGCCAAATTGCAGAGTCAGACACAGAAGAAGCCATCCTCAATCCATTTCCCAATTGTGATGTGGCAATTCGTTCCCAGCAAGCCGATGTCACACAAGCTCAGGAATTTACAATAGCTGCATCTGAAAACTTCCCGATGCCACGCCTTTCTCCAGAGCAAAGAGATCGAATTTATCGAGGTTCCAGCCAGTCCAATTAATCTTGGCTCTTATAAATATTCTGGCTTTATAGCGGTGTGCCACACAAACTAGTGACGTGTTTCAAGATATGTGGTGTAAAGGTTTTGGATACATACACCGTTTGACTGATACTCACGCGAAGTCCTTATACCCTTACACCCTTGCTCAAACCCTTGATTTTTCCTCCTTGCGTAAGTTTTATGGTATTTAACCAAGATAAGTGGGTAATGACTAATGACAGTCTCAACCGCAAAAATTGCCAATTCAATGCCACTGAATCTTGGTAATTAAATTACCTCTCTCTAAATCAAGTATTTACACGTATCTCAATAAATTACTCATATTAGAAATTCTATTTAACTTGTAAAAAACTCGGCTACCTCTCAGGTGAGTGGTTACTACTAGATTCTGAGTTCATTTAGAGTGAGAACCAAAATGCCTAACCTTGGTAAATTTTAGCCATGAACTATGACTAATAAGTTCATTAATTTTTGATATTTTAACTATCTGCTGATGGCAACAAGCGTAAGAGTTCTTCAGTGCATACTTACTCATTACTGTAAATAGTCCAGTAATAAATTTATTAAGTATTCTCTACGCAATTCCGAACAAATTTTACTCAATCTTCAACGACAAACCACTGACATTAAAAGAGACTAAAGAGAAAATTGAAATCAGGTGCAACAAAATGCGGCACAACATCATTGTTATCCAAAAAGCCAGGGACTCTGACTGATTTCTTATGCGGATATTAATTTACTCCTACAACTACTATCCAGAACCAATTGGTATTGCCCCGTTGATGACGGAATTAGCAGAAGGACTGGCCAAGCGAGGGCATGAAGTGCGCGTCGTCACCGCTATGCCAAATTATCCTGAACGCCAAATTTACGAGGGTTATCGGGGCAAATTCTACCTAAATGAGTACAAAAATGGTGTTCAAATCCAACGCAGTTATGTTTGGATTCGGCCACAACCGAATCTGTTGGATCGGATAATGCTTGATGCTAGTTTTGTTGTTACAAGTTTTTTACCTGCT
This sequence comes from Nostoc sp. FACHB-280, assembly GCF_014697615.1. Lineage (GTDB taxonomy): Bacteria > Cyanobacteriota > Cyanobacteriia > Cyanobacteriales > Nostocaceae > Nostoc_B. The sequence goes on from NZ_JACJSD010000006.1 coordinate 145,555, forward strand.
TTATTCGGATGGCGGCCAGATGTGATTTTATCCACGTCCCCGTCTCTACCTGTATGCGTACCTGCGGCTTTACTTGGATGGTTACGCGCTTGCCCTGTAGTATTGAACCTTCAAGATATCCTACCAGAAGCAGCTGTTCATGTTGGACTACTGAAAAATAAATTGCTCATCAAAGTATTTGCTGCATTAGAAAAATTTGCTTACCATTCAGCTACAAAAATTAGCGTCATTGCTGATGGGTTTGTCGAAAATTTGCTATCTAAGGGTGTAGCAGCAGAGAAAATCGAGCAAATTCCGAACTGGGTTGATGTCAACTTCATTCGTCCTTTACCTAAAGAAAATAATCCCTTCCGTAATACACACAATCTCAACGGTAAGTTTGTCGTTCAATATTCGGGCAACATTGCCCTCACTCAAGGTTTAGAAACCGTCATTCAGGCAGCGGCGGCACTACGAGATATCACCGACATTGCTTTTGTAATTGTGGGTGAGGCTAAAGGTTTAAAAAGATTACAACAGTATTGTTTAGAATGCGGCGCAGATAATGTGTTGTTACTGCCATTTCAACCGCGTGCAGAACTACCACAAATGTTGGCAGCGGCTGATGTTGGTTTAGTTGTGCAGAAAAAGAATGTGATTTCTTTCAATATGCCATCCAAAATCCAGGTTTTGCTGGCTAGTGGCCGAGCAATCGTCGCCTCCGTTCCCGAAAATGGTACCGCAGCCAGAGCCATCAGACAAAGCGGTGGTGGGGTTATTGTTCCACCAGAAGATGCCCAAGCTTTGGCCGCATCTATTTTAGAACTTTACAAACATCCGGAAAAGGTAAAAACTCTAGGCTATAACAGCCGTCAGTATGCGATGGAGCAGTACGCTTTTGAGCAAGCCTTAAATCACTATGAGGCTTTGTTTGAATCAGTGACTTCTGATAATCAAGTAATTGAAGCCAAGGTTGTTTCCAAACAAGAGGTGTAACTCATACAAGCTGACTATGGTCAAAAGTCGATGATGACTTACCCAAAAATTTGGGTGCGTAATTAATGTTCATACGCCTGCAAGCTGCAAATTGCATAGTTGAGACTGTCATTAGTCATTTGTCCCTTGTGCTTTTAGAATACAAATGACCAATGACACACCATCAAATCTGGGTGCTGGCTGTGGGCAATAAGAAATTTGGCAGAATCATAACTTACTCATCCGCAAGATAGAATCTTGAGTATTCTCAGATTTTAATGGGGAGATAATTCGCTACAATTCTTGGTAAAAATTTATTGCTTGATTGGTGATCAGACTAGAGCTTGTAGCTATTTAGTCTGATTTTTAGTTACAACCCAAACAGCTAATTTGGAACTAACTGCATTAACAGGTGTTTTTTTGTTAGTATTCAAAAAAACAGTTGTTGTTCAATTGTTGTTGGTGAGTAATTATAAAATAAAAGGGATCAAGCACCTGAGGTTTAATGTCTGATTATATCCAAGGAAATCTCCCATTACAGTCTGTGTCGGAGAAAAACAGTCCACTCAAAAGCCTAGATGGAGGGATAAAAGATTTGAGTGGGCAATTAGCTATAACTGTTGCTGACGCAGCGTCAGATCGCAAAGCAGGAGATATTTTGGTACTGAGAGTAGCCGATGTATCTTACCTAGCAGATTATTTTGTGATGTTGACTGGTTACTCTAGGGTGCAAGTCAGGGCGATCGCTCAAGCAATAGAAGATAAAGTCGAAACGGAATGGCAACGTCGCCCTCTACGCACAGAAGGCAAAGCGGAAGGCAGTTGGGTGTTACAAGATTACGGTGATGTAATTGTTCACATCATGATGCCCAAGGAACGAGAGTTTTATAATTTAGAAGCGTTCTGGGTCAATGCCGAACGTATTGCTGTTCCAAACGCCGATGAGGGTGGGGGTAAGCCAATATGATGAGGTCTTCGGTGTCCAATTGTCCGGTTCCTACAGACCAACAACCACTGAATGAGTACGAAGAATTAAAAACTTCCTGGCTGTTTCGTGATTGCACTTTAAATTGGCGAGAATATCTCACAAATATTGCTTGGATTTGGGGTTTGTCTTGGCTGGTTTCTGGCCCCGTAGCCGCAGCCAGCTTTCCGCCACAAAAATATGCTGCCCATTTTGTCTTGTGTGGAGCCGCAGGGGCAAGTCTGGGAGTAATTTTTGTTTTATTACGTATGTACTTAGGGTGGCGTTATGTGCGCGATCGCCTCTACAGCACGGCTGTATTTTATGAAGAGTCAGGCTGGTATGATGGTCAAACCTGGATTAAACCCCAAGAGGTTTTGGCGCGCGATCGCTTAATTGTCACCTACGAAATTAAGCCAATTCTGCAAAGGTTACAATTTACCTTTGCTGGCTTGGCGGGAATGTACCTAATTGGTACTATAGTTTGGCATTTGTTTTAAATAGTCCACAGTCAAGAGGAGCTAGTGCGTTGGGTGGCGATGCCCACTTGCTCACTGGCGTTCAAAAGTCCATAGTCATCAAGTCTATAATTAGCCTTTTGACCATTGATGATTGACCATTGACAAATATAAAAAGAGATAGATTTTAACCCATGACAATGGGAAAACGAACTCAAGCCACAGTACTGGAAGTCCGGTTACTCAGGGAAGGCATTATAGAATCACGCCATGTAGTCCAAGCTGCTGTATGTGATGACAGAGGCCGGGTTTTATCCGTTGCGGGTAACGCAGAAACAGCAACATTTGTCCGTTCAGCACTCAAACCCTTTCAAGCACTAGCTGTCACCACAACCGGTACCCTAGAACGCTACGATCTGAGCGATCGCGATTTAGCAATTATTGCTAGTTCCCATAAAGGCACAATAGAGCAAGTCAGACAGGTATTTAACATCCTTTGGCGTGCGGATATTGATCCAACTGCTCTTCAATGCCCGATTCCAGAAGGTAAACGCAGTCCCCTGGAATATAATTGCTCTGGTAAGCACGCCGGAATGTTAGCTGTTTGCCAGCAACGCCATTGGCCTGTAAATAACTATTTAGACCGCAAACACCCCATACAGCAGTTAATTTTGACGAAAATTGCCGAGTTACTGCGAATGCCTGCGGAGGAATTTATCAGCGCCCATGATGACTGCGGCGCACCAACTTATCTTATGCAGCTGGGACAAATGGCATCTTTATATGCCCTACTAGCCGCAAGTAGCAATTTGGATATGGAGCGCATTGTCCGGGCGATGATTCATCACCCTAGCTTGGTTGCTGGTGATGGCGAGTTTGATACCGAACTGATGCGTTTAGCAGCAGGAGAAGTAGTCAGTAAAGCAGGTGCTGAAGGTGTACAGTGTATTGGCAGACTTGGCGAAGGGATGGGACTCGCAATCAAAGTGATGGATGGGGCAAAACGCGCTAAATATGCTGTCGCTATTCACTTATTGCAACAAATGGGTTGGATTAGCCCCAGCGCCGCAGAAACCCTCGCAGAAAGGTTTATGACCTTCGGCAAATACAGGCGATTAGAAGTTGTTGGAGAATTATCGCTGTTATAGTTGTCAAACTCTGGACTTTGCGTTACACTAGAAAAGTCAAGAGCGACGCGGGATAGAGCAGCCTGGTAGCTCGTCGGGCTCAACGAGTAAGAGTAACTAAACGCTTATCAGTTGTTCTTACAGTGGGCGGTACATGAAGAAACTCATGTGCGATTACCTGTCAAACTCGGGGAAGCCAATAGCGCGGTAATCCCGAACCAAGCTTCAGAAATGGAGAAGGTGTAGAGACTGGAAGGCAGGCACCCTAACGTAAAAAAGTCGAGGGTGAAGGGACAGTCCAGACCACAAACTGGTTAATCCAGGCAGTGAAAACTGTAGATGGTAAGCATAACCCGAAGGTCAGTGGTTCAAATCCACTTCCCGCCACCAAATTAAAAATAAAATAAAACTCTGTGGTGTAAAAGCTACAGAGTTTTATTTTATTTCAGGTGTTTGTTGATGGAAACAAAGCTCAAAGGTGATATTGCAGAGCAAGCAGCTGTGCTTCATGCTCTCAAGTGTGGTTGGGGAGTGTTAAGACCAGTTGGCGATCGCTTACCTTACGATTTAGTATTTGATGTAGGGGGAAACTTCATAAAAATCCAAGTTAAATACGCTTGGTTAGCCGAGTCTTCTGGTAATTATGTCGTCGATAATCGTCGTACAAAAACAAATCGGCGGCTAATGATTCGAGAAACATACAAGCCAACTGACTTTGATTTTGCGTTAGTGTATGTAGAACAGCTTGATTTGTTTTATGTCTTCCCGGTAGATGTCTTCATAGGATATGGTAGCGAAATCAACCTTGTGGAAGCTGAAAAAAGACAACGTAAGCCCCGTTCTGCACCGTATCGTAATGCTTGGGATTTAATTTTACAAGCAACCGTAAGTAAAGAAAATTGTGTACCTTCGCTTGTCTGATTCGCAAAGCAAGGTTTTGATCTATTCTGAAGAAAACCTTCCAAAAAGCTCGGAGAATCATGGTTGTGAAGTTAGAACGACCTATTTTAGTGGGAGGATTAGGACTTTCCTTTTCCCTTTGGATACTACAAAGCTGGGATGATTTTATAGTACAGCTAGGTGAATTTGGTTTATTGAGTACCCTAGCAGTTGGTGGTGGCTTGTGGTTATGGCAGCAAAATCGCCCAAAAGCAAGTTTAGAACCACTAGATTGTACACCTGTAGATCGGGCAACAGCCGAAAGTGCGATCGCCAAAGCCGAAGCAGTGATTAACCAACTCGCACAAGAAGCAGAAAACCACACCTCACTAAATACACTGCGAGAACAATTAACTTACCTGTCGTTGGAGTTAGACAGACAAGAAATTAAAGTGGCTGTAACTGGCAGTAAAGCTGTAGGTAAAAGCAGTTTAGTTCAACTGTTGAATTCTAGTGCTTGGCAAGAAAAACAGCCAAAATTGCATTTGCAAGAAACAGCACCTTTGTTTCAGGAAACAACTGATAAGTCAGACGCAGCAGTTTTAGCAGAAGTCGCCAAATCTGATATTGTGCTGTTTGTCGTCAACGGTGACTTAACTCAAACAGAACACCAAACCTTACAAAAATTAAAAGCAGCAAATCAGTCTACAATTCTGGTGTTTAACAAACAAGACCAGTATTTAGCTGATGAGCGTGCTAGTGTGTTGCTGTCATTACAACAAAGAATTCCCGGTAATGTGGTAGCAACTGCGGTATCTCCAGTTCCTATCAAGGTGCGGAAACATGAAACTGATGGTTCTGTACAAGAATGGCTGGAACAACCAGCACCAGATATTACTCAACTCACACAGCAATTAAACGCAGTTTCGGCACAGCAAGGACAAAAGCTAGTCTGGACAACAACTATGAGAAAAGCTGTGGCGCTGAAAGCTGAGGCAAAAAATTGCTTAAATCAAATTAGGTGCGATCGCGCTACTCCCATTATTGAACAATATCAATGGATAGCTGCGGCTACAGCCTTTGCTAACCCAGTACCCGCCTTAGATATACTGGCAACTGCCGCCATCAATGCTCAAATGGTTGTTGATTTAGGTAGTATCTATCAGCAGAAATTATCTCTAGAACAGGCACAAACTGTAGCTGGAACGATAGGAAGTTTGATGCTGAAGTTGGGTTTAGTGGAAATTTCGACAAAAGCCGTAAGTACCGTCCTGAAGAGTAACGCCATCACCTTTGTTGCTGGTGGTTTAGTGCAAGGTGTCAGTGCTGCTTATCTCACCAGAGTTGCAGGTTTGAGTCTCGTAGAGTATTTTGAGCAGCAAGAAATCGCATTAAACTCAGGAAATGCTTTAAATCTTGACACATTGCGCCAAACCTTACAAAAGGTATTTCAGCAAAATCAGCAGATGGCTTTTCTCCAAGGTTTTGTTAACCAAGGTGTGAAGCGTTTATTGCCACAAACACAGAAGCTTGTACTCAATGGTGTTGAGCAAGTTATTGGTTAATTGGAAAGTTGATTAAAAAGGAGATAGTTATGATGTAACTATCTCTTTTTTATGGAAGAAATTTAACTTCTAACTAAACTCAGAGTTCCTGATACTAGTTAACTGATTCCAGCAGAATTTTAGTTTGCTGTGTTGTCATTTGTTGTTTAGCAAACTCCAAAAAAGAATTCATAGCTTCTGTATAAGCTGTAAAAATTGACTCTACTGCAAGTATAGCTTGCTGTCTTTGCTGATCATTTAGTTCTATTTGTTGAAAGAAACTCACAATATTGGGAGTATTAATATGGTGATGTTCTTCTTCGTGCAGATGACACATCCCAAAATAACGATATTCTTTACCTGTGATTGCTTTTAGTTCTAAAGCTACTGGCTGTGAGACATTAAAAAACACATTCGCTGTAGCTTCAGCAACTTGCATAGCTGCGAATTTCACAATCGGGTCTGCTTGGAAACTATGATGATGTAATTGATAACAGACATTGCGTGACTTCAAAGTAGCATCACCAAAGCTAAATAACATTGCATCAGTTAATTTAGAACAATGATGTAGATCAAGCTTTTCTAAATCTTCTAACAACCATTGCCAATGAAAATGCTCTTCGTAGGTGTGTCGATTAAGTAAGGCTTGAACCTTGTTAGTCGTTGGTTCTTCGCGGAAAACATAGTTACACAATTCGCCAAAACCCATAGCCAAAGGCACAATTAGTGGCGCAAAACAAAGCCTATCTTTGGGGTGGATACTTTGATTTTGCATAAAAGAGAATAAGGGCAATTGAGCAAACTCTTGCTTTTTGGTTTCGATTAATGCCAAAACTTGCTGCATACTTTTGGTTACTGGTTCTAATTATGAAACTGCTATTTAACTGAATTCTAGTGAATAGGGAATCAAAAAATAGGGCAAGACATAAAGAACTCTTGTACATATACCTTGCATAGAGACAAACAGGTACATGACTAACAAAAGTTATTTTGCTAAATTTAAGCAGCCTATTAGGCTATTTTTATTACTCGAAAGATGAGAAACTTTGGAAATTATTAATCTTTGGTGCGTTGATATCAGATGGTTATCAACATCTATCAAATTGAACTCAATGTTTACTTTTCCGAAGTGAGTTTATAAGAAAAAATAAACAAAGTATTTATTTTTCCTATATCAATAACATTGAGGTTGCTTCAGTTGGTTGGTATCGGTATTCTAAACTTTTTAAAAGAAAAAAGATACACCATTTGACCTAATTAAAATAAAATCCTTCTCCAGGCATAGATTTAATTTTTATAAAATCAATTTCGTTATAATTACGGTTGTCAAATTATATATTTTAAGATATTTAAACATAAAAAGATTATTGATTAATAAATTCATCAGTGTCTGTAGAAAATTTCTTAAGTATTAGCCAGTAGATAGTAATAGCTGATGATACTGAGACTTAGAGAATGGGCAACCTAATTATAGGTATGTAGTTGGAAATTCTCACGATTCAGAAAATTATGAAGCATTTTAGTCTTCTGCCTTCTTCAAAGTTGCCTTTGCGACTGATTTTGGTTGTACCCTTTGTGCTGCAAATTTTTGCCGCAGTTAGTTTAGTAGGTTATTTATCATTTAGAAACGGTCAAAAAGCAGTTAATAACCTTGCAGATCAGTTGACTACCAAAGTGAATGGACTGGTGGAACAGCATCTGAATACATATTTAGCAACTCCGCATCAGGTTAATCAAATTAATTTAGCAGCCATCAATCTAGGAATATTGAATCTCCAAGACTATCAAGTGGCAAGTCGCTATTTCTGGAAACAAATGCGAGTGTTTAAGATTGGTTATATCAGCTTTGCTAATCCTAAAGGTGAATTTATTGGGGTTGAACGTTTAGATAATGGTGGACTGTTAATTAATGAAGTTTCTGAGAAAAATAGCCTAGGTAAACTTTATGTATATACGACAGATAATCAAGGAAATCGTGATCAATTAACAGCAATTAAAGATTATGATCCGCGTGTAGAAGCTTGGTATGCTGATGCAGTCAAAATGGGTAGACCAGTGTGGAGTCAAATTTACCAATGGGAAGATAAACCAGAAATTTTCTCCATATCTTCTAGTTATCCGCTCTATGATGACTCTAAGAATATTGTAGGTGTACTGAGTGTGGATTTATTACTAACGCAGATTAGCGATTTTTTAAAAAATCTAAAATTTGGTAAACAAGGAAAAGTATTCCTTTTAGAAAGGTCTGGACTAATTGTTGCCTCTTCAACTAATGAAAACCCATATAATGTGATTTATGGTAAAGCCCATAGACTGTCAGTATTTAATAGTAAAAATCATTTAATCAAAGGTATTGCTGACTATTTACAGCAAGAGTTTGGTGGTTTTCAAAAAATTCAGAATCCACAACAATTTACATTAAAACTTCAAGGTGAGCGGCAGTTTGTGAAGGTCACGCCTTGGCAGGATAAATTAGGATTAGATTGGCTAGTAATTGTGATTGTGCCTGAAACTGACTTTATGGCAGAAATAGATGCTAACAATAATACGACTATTGTGCTTTGTGTAGGCGCACTGGTTGTAGCTACAGTTTTAGGAATATATACGGCTCGTTGGATTACCCAACCTATTTTAGATTTAACACAAGCAAGTAGTGCGATCGCTTCTGGAAATCTTGACCAAACAGTTGAAATATCAGGTGTCAAAGAAATCAGTATTTTGGCTCAATCATTTAATAAAATGGCAGGACAATTAAATGATTTTTTTATGGCTTTAGAAAATACTAATCAAGAACTAGAAGAACGTGTTGAATCAAGAACCAAAGAATTAAAAACTGCTAAAGAAGCTGCTGACACTGCCAACCAAGCTAAAAGCGAATTTATTGCCAACATCAGTCATGAACTTCGCACACCTTTAAATGGCATTCTTGGCTATGCACAAATTCTCCAACGAGATATCACAGACAATCCTGCACAACAAAATGCCATTAAAACTATTTATCATTGTGGTTCTCATTTATTAATGTTAATTAATGATATTTTGGACATTGCCAAAATAGAATCTAAAAAACTAGAATTATATCCTCATACATTTAATTTTCATGAGTTCCTCGTAGGTGTGTATGATATCTGCCGAATTAAAGCAGAGCAAAAAAATCTCATTTTTAGTTACCACATCAGTGAGTTAATTCCAACCTTGACTAAGGCTGATGAAAAAAGGTTACGCCAAGTATTATTGAACCTGTTAGGAAATGCCATCAAGTTTACAGATAATGGTGCAGTAAAATTCAGTGTAGAAGTCGTTGAAACTGATGTCATGACCACAGATTATCCATGTAGCACAATCAGATTTCAAGTTGAAGATACTGGAGTTGGTATATCCTTAGAAGAATTACAGAAAATTTTTCTACCTTTTGAACAGGTAGGAGACAGTTATCAAAAGGCAGAAGGAACAGGCTTGGGTCTGGCTATCAGCTGTCAAATTGTAGGAATGATGGGAAGCCAAATTCAAGTAGAAAGCCATTATGGTCAAGGTAGTAAATTTTGGTTTGATCTAGATTTACCAAAAGTTAAAGATTGTGTATCATCTGTGGTTCCACATCTTGACAAAGGTAGCAATCACATCATTAGATACAAAGGAAATCAAAAAACTATTTTGGTGGTAGATGATGTTGCAGATAATCGTGCTGTGATTATAAGTTTACTTACACCCATAGGATTTTATGTAATTGAAGCTCTAAATGGTAAGGAAGGTATTACTAAAGCACAAAAATATCAACCAGATTTAATTATTACTGACTTAGGAATGCCCATAATGGATGGGGTACAAATGACACAAAATTTACGTAATCTACCAGAATTTGCAGAGACAGTAATTATTGCTTCTTCTGCGAGTGTTTTTACGTTAAACCGCATCCAAAGTTTAGAAGCAGGATGTAATGATTTTCTACCGAAGCCTGTACAAGCTGAGGAATTATTCGCGCAACTGAAGTTGTATTTAAATTTAGATTGGATTTATGAAGGTAGCCAGTTATCTACTGAGATGGCTGACAATGTGGATCAGGAAATGATTTTTCCACCTGCAACAGAATTGGTGAATTTATATCAAGCGGCTAAAGCTGGTTATGTGATGGGGATTCAAGAAGAAATAAATCGAATTCAAAATCTAGATAATAAATATGTAAATTTTACTAATAAGATTTCTCAATTAATTGAAGATTTTGAAGATGAGGCTATTGTGGAAATTCTAAAACCATACTTAAATTAATAAACATCAATTTAATAAATTTTTCAATGAATAATATTCCTAATAATTCGATTCTCGTTGTTGATGATGTTCCAATTAATATCAAAATTTTATTGGAAATATTAACTCAAGCAGGTTACAGAGTCTCTGTAGCCAAAAATGGTAAAAGCGCCTTAGAGAAAGTAGAAGAAGCAATACCAAATTTAATTTTGTTAGATGTGATGATGCCAGGTATGGATGGGTTTGAAACTTGTCGAATTTTAAAAGCAAACCCAAAAACCAAAGACATTCCAATTATATTTATGACGGCACTATCGGAGCCAGTTAATAAAATTAAGGGATTACAATTGGGAGCAGTAGACTATATTACTAAACCAATTGAACATGAAGAGGTATTAGCAAGAATTAATGTTCATTTAGAACTGCGACGCACCCAATTAAAGTTAGCGCAGGAAGAAAAAATGTCGGCTTTAGGACAATTAGTAGCAGGGATCGCTCATGAAATTAATAATCCTGTAAATTTTATTTGTGGTAATTTAATTCATGCTGAGAGATATATTGATGATTTATTGAAATTACTAGCATTGTATGAAAAAAATCTTAATAGTTCAACTCCAGAAATTAAAAATTTCTCTAAGAAAATAGAAATAGATTTTCTCAAACAAGACCTACCTCAACTGTTATCTTCAATGAAGAAGGGGTCTGAACGTATTGAACAAATTGTGCGATCGCTCCGGTTATTTTCTCGCTTAGATGACACAGAATATCAGCCCTTTGACTTGCATGAAGGTATTGATAGTACTTTGGTAATTTTAAGCAGTCGGATTAAAGCCACAGCCGCACGTCCAGCGATTGAGGTTGTGAAGGAATTTGGTGATTTACCATTAGTAGAATGCTATGCAGGCAAAATCAACCAGGTTTTGATGAATCTGTTAGCAAATGCAATTGATGCTATTGATGAGGCGATAGAAAAGCAAGATTCCAATACCAGTGAACAAACGCCAACTATTTGGATTAACACAAAAGTTACTAGTGATCAAAAATCTGTGTTGATTGAAATTGTTGATAATGGTGTTGGGATGTCTGTAGATGTGCAGCAGAGAATGTTTGAGCAGTTTTTTACCACCAAACCTCTAGGTAAAGGTACTGGTTTGGGTTTAGCGATCGCACGGGAAATCATTGTGGAAAAACACGGAGGCTCTTTAGAAGTTGATGCTTCCCCAGGAGAAGGTGCGAAATTTGCGATCACCATTCCCATTTACCAAGGAAGTTACTGAAATTCATTAGGGTGGAAAAGAAATAATATAGTTAGAATTCAGAATCGAGAAGTCAGTATTGATTGTTATAAATCCTGATTCTTCTATTGCTGTTGCAAATTTGCCATCAAGGCAGGATTTGGTGAAGAAAATTTTCACAGCAATAGTAACAGCTGCTGCTGCTTTGGGAAAAATAACTAACAGTGGATAGTAGTTACCGGCTTTCTCTCTATCTTAATTTTTTCTACGTATATTTGACCAAGTATTTGCAAACGCTCTAGATTTTTTATACTTGCAGCCGCTATCAACTTGCTGATTCTGGTTTTAATATCTCAACCCAAAACATCCCAATGCTGAATTTACAAGAAAATAGTTTAATTTTAATCGTAGATGATACTGTCACAAATCTAGAAATTATTTCTGACGCATTGAACAATGCGGGATTTAGTGTGACTACAGCGAGAAATGGTGAAAAGGCGCTTCAGCAAATTCAAGAGAAATTACCAGATTTAATTTTACTAGATGTAATGATGCCTGGTATTGATGGATTGGAAACTTGTCAAAAATTAAAGACAGACCCCGTGACTCAAGATATCCCAGTAATTTTTATGACTGGAATTTCTGATACAGAAACTAAAGTCAAAGGGCTAAGTTTAGGGGCAGTAGATTATATTACTAAACCATGTCAAAAAGAAGAAGTATTAGCGAGAATTAGAACCCACTTACAACTGCGTTATTTAACTAAAACTTTAGAGCAAAGAGTAGCAGAAAGAACCGCCGAACTGTCTCAAGCCTTAAAAGATTTACAAGCATATCAACTGCAATTAATCCAGAAAGAAAAAATGTCGGCTTTAGGTCAGTTAGTAACAGGTATTGCTCACGAAATTAATAATCCTGTGAGTTGTATTCATGGCAATCTTGCTCATACTACCAATTATTTTAATAACTTAATGAAGATAATTGACCTTTATCAGCAAAACTATCCTGAACCTGTGCCTGCTATTCAAGCCGAAATTGCGGAGACAGACTTAGACTATATGCGCTCTGATCTACCTAACTTAATTACTTCGATGAAAGAGGGAGTTCAACGTATTCGCAACATCAGTACTAGTCTGCGGAATTTTTCGCGCTCTGATCAAGACCGGAAAGTCTTCTGCAATATTCATAATGGGATAGATAGTACAATTATGATTCTTAAGCACCGCTTGAAAGCTTCCAAAATCCGCCCAGAAATTGAAGTGATTAAACATTATGGTAGTTTACCTTCTGTAACTTGCTTTAGCGGTCAGTTGAATCAGGTATTTATGAACATTTTAACTAATGCCATTGATGCTTTAGAAGAGTCGAATATAGGGCGGAGCTATAGTGAAATTGAGCAGCATCCCAATAGAATTTGGATTACAACTTCTCTGAGTGAAGATAAACAGGATGTTTTAATTCGGATTAAAGATAATGGCGTGGGTATGTCTGCTGAAATCCAGCAAAAAATATTTGAGCATTTATTTACGACTAAAGCCGTTGGTCAAGGTACAGGTTTAGGGTTATCAATTGCCCATCAAATTATTGTCGAAAAACATCAAGGTAAATTGGATGTATATTCTGTACCAGGAAAGGGTTCAGAGTTTACGATTACTATTCCAATTCATTAGGCTGATAAATGACGATAATCTTGACTAACGACGATGGTATTGATGCGCCAGGAATTAAAGCGTTGCTGCGGGCTGTGAACAGTGAAAATGTGATTATTGCTGCGCCGAAAGATCATCAATCAGGTTGTGGACATCAAGTTACTACAACCCGTTCTATTAATATTCAACAGCGTTCCGAGCAGGAATATGCGATCGCTGGGACTCCGGCTGATTGTGTGAGAGTAGCAATATCGCAAATTTGTCAAGATACCAAGCTTGTCTTATCTGGCATCAATGCAGGTGGAAATCTGGGTGTCGATGTTTATATTTCTGGGACTGTAGCTGCTGTGCGAGAAGCAGCTATGAATGGGATTCCGGGAATTGCTATTTCTCACTATCGCAAAGCCAAGCAAAATTTTGACTGGGAATTAGCAGCAAGATTAACATCTGAGGTTTTGGCTGATTTAATTCAACGACCTCTCGAACCCGGATGCTTTTGGAATGTGAATTTACCCCACTTACAGCCAGGAGAACCAGATCCCAAAATGGTATTTTGTCAACCCTGTAATAAAGCTTTGCCGATTAATTATCGTGTAGATGGCAATGAACTTTATTATGTAGGGGAATATGGGAAGCGCGATCGCACTCCTGGCAGTGATGTGGATGTTTGTTTTTCTGGCAATATCGCCATTACTCAGTTAAAAGTATAGGCAAATCAGGAACTAATATCGTTTAACTTACGAAGACAGATGATAAGCAGGAGGCTGGGGAAGTCAAAAAATTCATTTGTCTCCAAAATTGTTTGAATGTCACCAACCAATTCCAAATCCAAAATTCTTCTGCCTCCTGCTATCAATATTTACTGTTGACTCCTTCTTTATCCAACCTTTGCATCAAAGATGTTAACCTGTCTAGAGTTTGGGTGAGTTGGGTGAGTTTCTGCACAGTATAATCTTGAGACTGCGCTAAGTTTTGCAGAGTATCACACAAAGCAAAAATTTGATTGCCTTGCTGTTGTAACTGCCTGCCTTGAGCCTCAACTTGTAAACTCAGATAATCTAATCTTTCAGCGAGGCTTTCAATTGTTTCTGTAGTAGTAAGAACTGCTTCGCCAATCTGTTCAACAATAGATTCTAAGCGACTAACTTTAACTTCGATTCCACCTGAAATCATATTTCCACCATCCCATCATAAAATTATTAGTCCTGAACTCTAGCCTTAGTGTCTTTTTTTACTTATGTCCTTGTGGATAATCTCTGATATCAGCCCAGATATAAAAGAGCGCCATCTGAAGTTAGTCTGAACAAATCATTTTGTAGGGATGTATTGTCCTTACTACTTAGTGATTTTTCTTAGTTACTTCAGTTTAGCCAGAAAGTTAAATGAATCAATTAGTAGTTAATTTTGATATTGCGGCATTTTTTTATACATAATATTTGTACTTAAGTATTCTCCGGAAAGATATCTAAAAAAGTTTACGCAAATTTTACAAAATTTCATCAATTTAGTCTGATTGATGAAGATTAAGTAAATATACCTTAAGAAAGTCCTAGGTAGCAAAGGACAAAGTTTATATTCGTGAGTAAATTTACGTGAATTTACCCTGGTTAATTACAATTGGCTAGACAATGTACCAAACACAATTGCAAAGTCTTTGTCAAGTTCCTACTGACAGAGCTTGGAAATTAGATACACCACACTCTTCCGTAGATTCTAAATTCAAACGTTGTTTAGATATTGTCGGGAGTTTAGTGGGTTTAATAATTTTGGGTATTGTGTTTATACCGATAGCGATCGCCATTAAACTCGATAGTCCAGGCCCAATTTTCTTTACTCAGGAACGTTACGGATTGCAAGGACAACCTTTTAAACTCCGTAAATTCCGTTCAATGGTTGATGATGCCGAAAGACTCAAGTCTCTTGTTCACAATGAAGCTGATGGATTAATCTTTAAGAATCAGCATGATTTTCGAGTTACGAAAGTTGGTCGTTTTTTACGCAGTACCAGCTTAGATGAGTTGCCACAATTTTGGAATGTGCTGGTAGGTGAGATGAGTTTGGTAGGAACCCGTCCACCTACAGCGGATGAAGTAGCTAAGTATAATCAACGCCATTGGCAACGTTTGAATGTCAAACCCGGTTTGACTGGTGAATGGCAAGTTAATGGTCGTTCTCACGTCAAAGATTTTGAACAAATAGTTGATTTAGACTTACGTTACCAAGAGAAATGGCATCCATTGTATGATTTGTTGTTGATCACCAAGACTTTCTACGTCATATTTGGCAAAGTTGGGGCTTTTTAAATCAATTAGTTAAGTCCAATAGTCAACGAGACAAAACCAAGAGCGCAGATAGCAAAGCCTAACAGACTAACTTTTCTAGACAAAATACTAGATAAATCTGCTTGATTTACCTGAGTAGCAATTTGGCTGACACTCTTTACCACTGCATACTGCGTCAAAGCCGCACCGACAATATACATTACTGAAGGTATTGTTCCTGCCCCAATAATCGATTCACTATTAAAATAACCGTGAAACAAACCTGCGATCGCTGTTAGTAACAGCAGTGTGAACAGCTTAGGCTGTTTGGCTGTAACCAATACCATACCAAAAGCAACACTCACAATTGCGATCGCAACTTCTGAAACTGGTAAATTGATTTGCCAGAGAGTAATGATTGTGCCGAAAATATTGGCTGATATCAGCGTAATACTTATCCAGTTAACATACTGGGTTTTTGTGGCGAGTAAACCGATGGCTAAGATACTCACAAACTCAGCCAAGACTAATACTGGATCTGCCATTCCCCACAAAAAGCCGTCCCAAGAATTAGAAATGTCATGGGGATATGATAATCCAGTCCATGAACTCAGCAAACTAATCATAGCTAAAGCTGCGATCGCACCAACATAACGTTGAAGTAATTTATCTTTGAACATAAGATATACCAAATTAGTTTTTCGGTATTTTATACTGCCCAACTCCCAAAACAAACTAACGCGATCGCTATCTAATTTTTGATGAATTTTTGGGGCTTCACAGCACTTATCATTTTCATAAAATCATTACTATTTGTTACAGTAATCTCCCAAAGTTTTTTAATGCTCAAATAACTTGTTTCATAAAGTTATTAATATCTATGACAGTAATATCCCAAAGTTCCATCCCAGTAATTGTTTGACAATCACAGAATTTGCTGCAAACTAGAATTGCGATAGCAATTCATCAAATCAATTTTGGCAAACTTGAGTGGCACAAACAAATGCTGTTTAACGAATACTTACAAGATTGAAACTGAAATTTATCTTAATTTGTAAACTTTTAATGATTTGGGCAGATTAAAATCATAAAATAACGTAGTTATCTTCCAGCATAATCGCTAATCTGGGGTCAACAATGATTTGATAATGTTGTGCCTCAAGTTTCCAGATTGTAAACACCCCTGTACCCTGATTCCCCTACACCCAGTCTCAACAGAAAATCTTTCTGCGTAAATCCTAGTCAGGCAATGAATAAACCGTAAAATCACGCAGTAATGTTATTCAGATGAATTGAAGGCAAATTCTATGACTAGAGCATTTCCAGTTGCTCAAGCTGTAAAATTGAGTTTGATTTTAGGCGTGACCACTGGTAGTTATTTACTAGGAAGCAATTTCAAGGTTCATGCTGAGTCAGGAACCGACGCACATCGCCAAGCGCAAATTACAAATGTCAAGCTGGCGCAAAATTCCTCAGATATCAGCCGCTTTCAAACCTTTGCAGAAGCTGATGAACTCTATCAAAAAGGACAACTGCAAGCAGCAGAAAATCTTTACCGCAAAGTAAAATCTGAGTTTGCAGCTAGTGATAGAAGACGTACTGCTATTTATGAAGTTGAAAAACTTCCGGGTGATGGTCAAGTATACTGGCGAAATGCCAATGAAGGTTTACAACAAAATTTAGACAGCAAGATTTTTTTACCTCTGCAACTATTACTAAGTAATTATCCAGAATTTATTAAAGGTCATTTACTGTTAGCTGAAGCTTGCCAGAATAAGCCAGAAGCTTGTAAAAATAGTGCTAAAGATGGACAGCCAAAAAATGCCCTAGAAGTTCTCGAAAGAGCAGTAGAATTATATCCTGATGAGCCAGAATTACTCAAAGCAAAAATTAAAGCTTTAGAAAAAGAACAAAAGTTTTTAGAAGCTTCTATTGCAGCCAGACAATTTGCCACAATTTATGTTGATTATCCAGAAGCGCCAGAGTTTGAAAAACTAGCAGAAAAAAATCTCCAACGTCATCACGCCAAGCTGAATGATGATTTACGATTTCAAGGTATTTTTAGTGCAGTTGTAGGTGGTGTAAAAGCATTTAGTACAAAAGATTGGCAAGCTGGGGTTTCCGGTTTTGAAACAGTATCTATGCTTTTGCAAGGTGAATCTGCTTTTGGCAAAGAAGTTGCTGATAAATTAGTTAAACAATATCAACAAGAAGGTAAGTTATTAGAAGACCCCCAAGTTCTCAGTTATGTGCGGGGAATTGGCGGTAGACTAGAGCCTTTGATGGGGCGTAAGTTTGATTATGAATACTACGTTATTCAAGACAGTTCAATTAATGCTTTTGCCTTACCTGGGGGAAAAGTTTTCGTAAATACGGGGGCAATTTTAGCGGCGAATTCGGAAGCAGAATTGGCAGGTTTATTAAGTCATGAACTCGCTCATGCTGTGCTGTCTCATGGTTTTCAACGTGTTGCTCAAGGTAAGTTTATTAGTAGTTTAAGTAATGTCATTCCTATGCCGGATATGTTACAAGAAATGGTAGGTAAAGAACATAGCCGAGAAAATGAACGCCAAGCAGATATTTTAGGTACGAGAGTGTTAACTAAGGCTGGCTATGCTGCGGATGGGTTGCGGAATTTGATGGCAACCTTAAATGCTAAATCTGGCGGAAAATCAGAAACTTCTTGGCAATCTACTCATCCGGCTCCCGCAGAGCGAGTTACATATTTAGAAAATTTAATGGCTCTCCTAGACTAGCTATAGCAAATTAATACTTAATATCAGGTTAAATCCTTACATAGTCTGGGATTCAGGAGTAATAAAGTAAATTTTTATTAAATCATTGTTTTTATATTAGCGAAACCTTGTTATATCAATCATTTGAGCCATTTTTTAGTGTTAATTTATCAACCCAAGTCTGGGAGAGCCAATTTAATTAAAAGTAATAACTATAATCGTTATGCTTTTGAAGGGGTGAAAAAACATAAAGAAATTCAGGATTTAATTCAAGGGGTAACTCCGAGTATTGCGACAACAAATCCTGGAACTCAGCCAGATGAAAAACCCCCCAAAGGTAATCTTAATACTGGAAGTAAACCGACACGCGGTGCAGTAGCGATCGCAGCCGTTCAAACCAGAGATAATGTAGAAATTCGCATCGATGGTGGTAAAGTGGAAAGTGCTCGAAACTTCACGATTAATTTTATTGTGGAAAATCGCAGCGATCGCCCCTTTGCATTTGTGCCTTTATATGCTGAAGTAGTAACAGAAAGTGGCAAAAAATTGAAAACTAGATTTTCATCTGCTCAAGCACAAGTTCCAGCCAAGGGAACAATTAAAGGTGAAGTGCAAGTATTAGGGCAAACTTGGAATAGTCAAGGTTCACAAAATCTAACTTTAGTAATTAAAGAAAGTACTGGTGGTGGGCGCATTTTCCGCATCCCATTCTAGAAAATAACAGCCAGCCATTCTAAATCTTGACTACAAAAACTAAACCACTTTTTGATGAAGGTGCTATTTATTAGTTGTTGTAGAGACGTTATATACAACGTCTCTACAGTATTTATCTGCTTATATATAGCATTTATTACTTTAGTGATGTACTAGAAAAAAATAACCGCAGATGCACGCAGCGAAAAGTTGCATGGGCGGATCTGCCGACTTGAGCAAACTTTTCAAGACAGATAAACGCAGATGAATTGGTATCTCAGTAGGAAATAAAAGGCTATAGTTGGTGTTAGAATATTCTAGGTTTTTGTATCTCCACACTTCAGTGCGAGAAACTATTTTATTGTGGACAATAAAGTGTATATTTCCACTCAGTGGTTGATATATCTTTATTACCTATGACTTCTACCTTAACTCGCCCAGAATTACCTTTAAACTTTGCAGATACTTTATTACTACCTGAGACAAAATCTGTATCAATGAGAGTTTGTCCTTCATAGCTGACTTTTAATCTATCAGGAACGTTATACATTTCATAACTAATATTAATTTGACCTTCATTGGCAGTAAGTTGAATTTCTCGACTATCACCTTGTTGACCACCACTCACCTGTTCTTGGTCGCAGAGTTTTAACCCTCTGGCTTCAGCTTGATAAACTTGTAATTCAATTGATTCAACTTGATTATCAAAAGTTTCTATTTTATCTTCTTGATTTTCTCCGTTATAGTTATATCTTTGTCCTGGTTTGAGAGTAACACCTTGGGGATTTTTAGCTGAGATTACACTGGCGATTCCAGCTATTACATCTACTTGAATTCCATTCGCTGTATTGCGAGTTTGAAACAAATTTCTATCTGGAACTTTCGGAGCAACAATCACTTCATCTTGCTCAGAATTAATTACATGCAGCGCACAAAATTTAGCTTTTTGATTTTGAGATTGTTCCCAAAGTTTGGTTACTACATCTTTCATCCCAGAACCACTACTTTTTTCACTGAAAGATTGATTGTTGGCACAGTTGACTGTGGCAATTAAATTTTCATTTCTGAGACTCCACTCATCTCTAGTAATCGCTGCACATTCCTTACCACCACTTGTCTGACATTGTTGTATTGGTTCGTCACAAGGTTCACTGGCTGAAACACCACTCCAGCCGCGACCATCGGCGGCAGCAACACTACAATATTGCAATTTAGTACCAGAACTTTGGGCTATAAATAACTGTTTAGCAGGCTCAAAATTAGATAAATTTTTATTGATAAATTTATTTTGATTCCGAACACCTCGCTGTACACGCACTCCATATTCACAAGCACGTTTACCACTACCTTGATTTGCCCATTCTATGAGTAAAGAATCGCCTTGTTTAGCTGTACAAGGTAAGTAATAAAGTGTTAATTGTTTATTTTTTGTACTGGCTTGGAGTTGTAGTCCCATATCCTTTCCCGCCGCATTTTGAAAGCGTAATTGAGCGAAAGATTTACCATTACCGGGAAGAAATAAAGTATCATATACTTTTTGTAAAAAACTACCAACAACAGCAGGGCCATAGTTAGAACCACGCCGAATTGACAGTTCATGATTGCCTAAAATTTGGTACAGTTCTGCTTTTTCTGGGACATTGGCATAACTATTTGTTGTGCTTGCCACAGTATACAGAGGAATCATGAAAGTAGCGATCGCATACATCAATCTTCTGTGTTGTGGTTTTAACTTGCGGTTATTCATCGCTGACTCCAGAAAACTTTAACTATGTGGATATACTGTGGGAATTCTGAAAATATTCGTAGGTATTTACCCTTCATTCTTAAATATTATGTAAAGATAATTTGTAAATCATAAAAATAGAGTTAAACAAGTCAATTCATGCACCCTCGTCAAGAAATTGTTGAGATTTTTTCGAGCTTTCTACAATTTTCATCAGGCGGTTCCACAACATGGGTCACGGATAGCAAGCTCTATCGCAATATGAGTAATTACCTCAGTCAGCATTCTGCCGCAGAACGTTCCACATCTGATTGGGCATTATACTGGCATGAGGTTTGGCAAAATCAGCCAAAAAGTCTGGCGAGGGGTCATTTGTATGCGTACTTACAAGAAGTTGGTTACAAAGCGGCTACAAAAGTCAAACCGCGATTTACCTTGCCACAGTATACTTTAGCGGACTATTTTCAAATAGCGATCGCATATATTGATAAGGTATTCACAGGATTTGACCCCCAGCGACAACCTAATTTAGAAGCCTTTGCTTATCGGGTGTTCTGTAATCTCATCAAAGATGGGCTACTTAAAGAAGGGCTAGAAGAAGCAAGTATTAGAAGTGATTGGTCGTTATTGTTACACAGTAGTCAAAAACTGCTTCATAAAGCTTTAGTACAGCGTGGGTTATCCGCCACAGAAATTGCGCCTTATATTTTTGCTTGGGAATGCTTCAAGGTGATTTATGCGCCCACAAAACCCAAGGGGAACCGCCAGCTTACCGCCCCTGATTTGATTGTATGGGAAGCGATCGCCCAACTTTACAATCAAGAACGAATTCAGCAACTACCATCATCAGATGCTAAAACTATTCAAAAATGGTTGGAAGCTTGTATCAAAGCTATTCGGGCTTATACAGATCCACCCACTACTTCTTTAGATGCGTCGGTATTCAACGAAGACAATACATTGCAAGATATCTTACCCAGTGGTGATGCTACTCCCTTAACAAAACTACTAGATGAGGAAGAAGCACAAATCCGTAAATCTCTCTGGATAGAGATAAATTCTCTGTTAAGCAATAGCATCACCAATCTTGATGCACAAAGGCAAGAGCTACTGAAAATGTACTACGGCGAAGAACTCACCCAAAAACAAATTTCTCTCCAGCTAGGAATATCCCAGCCAACTGTGGTGCGCCGACTCCAAAAATTTAAATCTGAATCACTCATCACCTTAGCGCAATGGTCGCAAACCACCCAGAATATTTCTCTGACTCCAAACGTAATCAATAACATGAATGGATTAATTGATGAATGGCTAGAAAAATACTACAAACATCACAATGAAGTATAGCAGATTCATTATTATCAAAACTCTCCTACTCTGCGCTCTCTGCGTCTCTGCGGTTCGTAATATAAATTTCACAAGATATTGTTTTATGAGCGACCAACAAAAAGTAATTGAACTAATCAAACGTCTACCAGCAGATGTTTCAATTCACCACATAATTCAAGAAATTAAATTCCTCGCTGCTATTCATGAGGGAGTAGATGAAATTAGCAGAGGTAAAGAATATCAATTGACACAGTTGAACAGATAATTAAATCATGAACTATCTTAATTCTCTAGCGATATCAACTATTGCCATCGAATCCTGCGTGGAGATATCAGAAACTACACAGGATACAGTTTGGCAGCAAAGTCAAAATTTTTCCACACCCAGCACTCGCCTACAAGCTTATTTAAATCGACTTTGCCTGTTAACTGTTTTACCTTGGCTAGAAGAAATATGGGGAATTATTGCCAAGCCTGCGCCAAATTTTGCTGTTTTGCATAGCTTTTGGGAAGTAGTAAATGGGACAGCGATTACTATTAATCAAACTCGGCTAATATTAATTCCGAGTTTAGCAATTGATATCAATGAAATTCGTGTCCCCCAAGAATGGGTGGATATTCCCAGTTGGGCTGGGGATTATTATTTAGCAGTGCAAGTTAATACTGAAGATGCTTGGGTAAAAGTTTGGGGATATACAACCCATGTGCAACTCAAACAACCAAGTAATTATAATGCAGGCGATCGCACTTATGCTTTAGATTATGAAGACCTCGTCCACGACTTAGATATATTGTGGGTAACTCGTCAACTTTGTCCTGATGTGCCAACAAAAACTGAAGTGGAACCTCTAGCTAATTTAGCATTAACTCAAGCAAATAATTTACTAGAAAGATTAGGCAATCCGGCTGTAGCATTTCCTAGACTTGCAATTCCCTTTAGCTTATGGGGAGCGTTGCTAGAACACGGCGGTTGGAGACAAAGATTATATGAATTACGTACAGGAATTACCCAACAATGGTCAATCATCCAATGGATAAAAACAGGAATTTCTGATTTAGCCCAACAACTTGGTTGGAACTATCTAGATTTAGAAACTAGTCTTGGTAGTAGAGGTATAGCCCAAACAAATGAGCCAGTTATTTTAACTCGTCATTTGATAATTGCTGGTCAAAATTACGAGTTACAAGTGCAATCTTCAGGCGATATTACATCAGGAATTTGGGTTATAGAATTGCAGAGTTTATCACTACAAGGTTTAATTCCTAGTGGGTTTAAATTGCGGTTATTAACTGAAGATTTACAACCATTTCCCGATAATGAATGTGTTGCGGATACAGCAACAGAAAAGTTAGCAATTGAATTACAACTAGAAGCGGGTGAAGGTTTGGTATGGGAGATTGAACCAACGCCCGAAAATTATGAGCGAGAAATATTGAGATTTTAAAATCTTATCAACTTGCGGCGTAACTCTGCGTTGAAAATTAGTAAATTAAATTATAGATAGACACAATTTTTAGAAGACGCATTTCGACTCCGCTCAATGCTCAACAAGCTAGTCCTTCTACTTATACTTAGAATATTTTACAAATATGCCCCGTGCCATTATCAAGAACGATGTCAAAAAACTTTGGTGTTTAGTGATTGGGATTAATGAATATCAAGATAAAAATCTGCGTGCATTGCGTTACGCCGTTGCAGATTGTCAAGGATTTGCTCAGGCTGTAAAACAAGCCAATCACAAATTTATCCACACAGAAATCATTGAGCATCATTCCCAATCATCACCAGCACCTTCATTAGCGGAAATTCGCGCTAGTTTTCAGCAAATAGTTAAATCTGCTAATCCTCAAGATACAGTTTTATTCTACTTTTGTGGACATGGAATGCTGGAGTCAGAAAGTCAGCAGGCTGTGTTGTGTTTAACTCATACTCAAACAGATGACTTACTCAACACTGGTTTGACGATGCAAGAACTGTTGACATTGTTGGGTAATTGTCAAGCTGCTCAACAAATAGTAATTTTAGATGCTTGTCATAGTGGCAGTTTTACTCTGAGAAATTCACCCACGCCTCAGATGTTAGAACAACTGCAAAAAGTTGCTGTTCAGAAAAAACAAACAGGATATAGTCAAGGATTTTATGCCTTACTTTCTTGCGATAAAGAACAGTTATCGTGGGAATTTCCCGATTTGGGTCATGGTGTGTTTACCTATTTTTTGATTCGTGGCTTATTAGGTGAAGCGGCTGATTCGAGAGGGGAAATTGAAGTTAAATCGCTCTACAAATATATTTATCACCAGACTCTCCAGTATATTGATAAGCTCAACCAAGGACTGCGGTTAATTAATCAACAAAGACGTAGCCGTGGTGATACTGATGGGTTAAAAAAAGAACAACCACAGCAAACTCCGAAATTGATTGTAGAAGCAGTGGGGGAATTAGTTCTTGGGTATAAAGCCACAGAAATCGAACTGCGATCGTACAGGCAAGCTTTAATAGTAAATGGGCTATCAGATGGCGAAATCACGCCTGAGATTAGTAAAATGTTGGCTGGTGCGGGTGGTTTTGAGTTGAAATATTGGCATTCCCAAGCACGAGATTTGCCAGATGTCCGCCAAGCGATTCAAAATTGCTTACTCAATCAAGCATCGTCAGCCAGTTTAGAAGATGCAACATCATTACTTTATCTGCGGGGAAGAATTGAAGAAACAAGTACAGGGGAAGCTTTTTTAGTCATTAATGATGAAATTAAACTTAGTCGTGATTGGTTACGTCAAAGTCTGCGTCAGTCAAATATTGCTCAACAAATTGTAGTTTTAGATTGTCTTGTAGATGCACAAAATATTTCATCTCTCCAGAATTGGCTAGAAGATTTGCAACAAGAATCAGAAATTAGCCAGTGTTTAATTATTGGTGCAGCTACTATTGAAAATGCCGAAGAATTTGCTACAGCTTTGCTGACAACTTTGCAAACATCCAACTTACAAACAGGTTTATCTGTGGCTGGCTGGATTATGGGTGTACAGCGCGAACTTGCAGAAAGTCAAATTTGGCGGAATTATTGGCTAGGGGGAATGCAGGGAGTAATTGAAATTTTACCTGCGACTTTACAGAAAAAATCCCAACGGGTAGATTTAGGGATTTGTCCTTATATGGGATTAAGAGCTTTTAGTGAAAAGGATGCAAAATATTTCTTCGGTCAAGAAGTTCTCACCCAAAGAATAATTAATGAAGTTAATCATCAATCTTTTTTAGCAGTAGTTGGTGCTTCTGGGAGTGGTAAATCTTCTGTAGTCCAAGCGGGATTAATGGCACAGTTAAGGTTAGGCAAACAACTTCCGGGAAGTGAAACTTGGCTAATTAAATATTTGCGTCCTGGGGAAAAACCCCTGCAAGAATTAGCCAAAATTATGGCAGAAAGTGAAGAAAATCCCTTACAAACTGAAGGATTATTACATTTAGGTGGTGAGGGTTTTGTTCATTGGTTACGCACTAGAAATGAGCCAATGGTAGTTTTAGTAATTGACCAATTTGAAGAAATTTTGACGCTGGCGGCTACAGGCGATCGCCAAGTTTTTCTTGATATCATTTTAGAAGCTTTAGAATACGCATCCGACCGCTTCAAATTAATCATTACTCTCCGTGCCGACTTTATTTCACCCTGTCTCGAATTACCTAAACTATCGCAAAAATTACAAGCATCTCATGTTTTAGTTCCACCCCGATTGAGTGCAGAAAATTATCGCAAAATTATCGAAAAACCAGCCGAACAAGTAGAATTAACAGTTGAGCCAGGTTTAGTAGAGTTACTGTTAAATGATTTACAACAATCGGCGGGAGATTTACCTTTACTGCAATTTGTTTTAGAACAATTATGGGAACACCGCAACCAAAATACAGGTGAATTAACAGTTTCAGCTTACCGCGATAAAATTGGTGGCATAAAAGTAGCTTTAGAACTCAAAGCTCAAGCCATTTATGATAGTTTATCGCCAGAAGAACAGAAAATAGCCCAATGGGTTTTTCTGTCTTTAACTCGTCTAGGACAGGGTACAGAAGATACTAAAAAACAAGTCCAAAAATCCCAGTTATTGCAAGGTAAATATTCACCATATTTAGTTGAAAAAACTCTGCAAAAGTTTATTGATGCCAAATTAATTGTTGTGAATTTACCAGAACATGAGGTAAGTATCGGACAGAGTCGCACTGCTGATTCTATTTCTCAGGAATTAGAAATACTCAAAAGTGAAGTGACAATAGAAGTAGCTCACGAAATTTTAATTCGTCATTGGTCGAGTTTGCGTTGGTGGCTGGATGAAAACCGCGATCGCCTATATCAACAAGAGCGTTTAGAAAAGAAACGTAAAGAATGGGAACAAAAGCACAAACATCCAGATTTTCTCCTGCAAAAAACTCAACTCACAGAAGCAGAAGCATATTATCAAAAATACAAAGATTACCTCACACCCCAAGAAAAAGCATATATCCAAGCCAGTAAACAAGCGCGGCTAAAAAATCGTTTTTTACTAGGTAGTACCAGTACTATTACTTTAATATTAATTGCAGCTTCTGGTATAGTTGCTTGGCAACAACAACAGCAAAACCAGTTAGCGCAACTCATCCGCTATAGTTCATTTAATATTATTACCCCAGATATTGCCAAAACAACATTAAATAGTCTATCTGCATTGTTGAATAATGCTCATAAACATCAACAAGCTGGGGATATTAATCAAGCATTGGATGATTATCGGCAGATTTGGCGTATTACTTTGAATTTACAAGAAAAAATTAGCCAAGAACCACAAAAGTTTGCGAATATTTTCAAGCACAAAAATACACTACAACAAGCATCACAACAAGCTGAAAAATCTTTGGCAGAAATCATTAAAATAACTCGACTTGCGGCTTTAGAAGCGGAACTCCAACAAGGTAAATTTGGCGATTTAGTTGATACTGATTTTGCCAAGTTAGAAAATCAATATACAGGCGCACTCAAAACATCTTATGCAATTTTGATGCGCGAACAAGGTGCGAAAGCTGATGTCAATAATGATGGTTATCTCACCGAAGGAGAAGAAAAATTTCTACCTTGTGAAACTCTCAAAGATATTGAAACCTTGTGGCGCAAATATACAGAAAATCGGTGTAATTGGACAGATAAATCTACTTGTAGAGAATTACAAGGACAAAACCTCACAATTAAGCTATCATTTCCGCCCAGTGCTTATCTTTTAAAACGGCGCTGGGAAGAGTGTCAAGTGATAGCAGAAGGCAGTGGTTCGACTGCGCTCACCAACCAAAGGCAGAGGGCAGGAGGTAAAAGTTTTACTATGCTTGGTATTGGTGTTTTTTAAATATCCTTACCTATGCTTCTCCTTTGCGTCTCTGCGTCTTTGCGTGAGACAAAAAAATATTTATGCAAGAGGTCTACTGAATTAG
Organism: Nostoc sp. FACHB-280; assembly: GCF_014697615.1. Classification (GTDB taxonomy): domain Bacteria; phylum Cyanobacteriota; class Cyanobacteriia; order Cyanobacteriales; family Nostocaceae; genus Nostoc_B. The sequence continues at coordinate 172,797 of NZ_JACJSD010000006.1, forward strand.
TATTCTAGTCATTGGAATAAATTTAAAATCTTCAAACTACATCCCTTTGTGAGTGCAGTCAATCTAAAATTGTTTGACTAACGCAACAATTCCTCGACTTGATGCTGACTCCACAAAATTCTATACAAGCCTTCTTGCTGCACTAAGTCTACATGATTGCCGGCTTGGACAATTTTACCTTTATCCATGACTAAAATTCGGTCTGCGGCGGCGGCTGCTGATAGTTGGTGGGTGATAAAAATTACCGTTTTGCGGCTAGTTCCACTAGAAAGATTTTTGAGAATTTTGGCAGCCGTTTGATTATCAACGCTAGATAAAGCATCATCCAAAATTAAAACTGGTGCATCAACTAACATAGCTCTAGCTAAGGCTGTGCGTTGTCTTTGTCCGCCAGATAAGGTAATACCGCGTTCACCAACTAGAGTTTCGTATTGTTGGGGGAAATTCAGAATTTCGGGATGAATCTGAGACATCACCGCCACAGATTCGACATCTTGTTGTTCCCGTCTTGGGTCAGCGTAACGGATATTATTTTTGATGGTGGTGCTGAATAAAAAACTATCTTGGGGAACATAAGCGATCGCACTCCGCAAATCGGATAATGCAATTTTGGTAATATCTACCCCATCTAAAAATAACTGTCCGGGAGCAATGTCTAACAACCGGGGTAAAGCATTGGCTAAAGTTGATTTCCCCGAACCAATTGCGCCAACAATCGCCACAGTTTCTCCAGGCGCAATTGTAAAATTGACCTGATCTAAAGCTGGTGTTGTTGCTTCTGGATAAGTAAAGCTGAAGTTTTTGGCGCTAATTTCTCCCTTGACTTCTGCCACGGTTAAATTTACCACATCAGCCGTGTCTTGAATTTTGGGCGTGACGCTGAGAATCGATTCTAAGCGATCAATACTGACTTCACCGCGTTGATAGGTGGTAATCGTAAAACCTAACAAAGCTGTGGGAAACACCAACCGTTCTACATAAATTAGCAGTGCTAAAAAATCACCAACTGCTAAAGTTCCACCAGAAATTCGAGTTGTTCCTAACCAAATAATAATTAAAGAACTGAGATTAGCTAAACCGCCAATTAAAGGAAACAAGACATTGCGGCTTTTGGCTAATTGTAAGTTAGCTCTTAATAGCTGTTGATTTTTTTTAGCAAAAGCTTGGCGCTCGTTTTCTTCTTGAGCGTAAATTTTAATTAAGGCAATGCCGCTAATGTCTTCTTGAATGAGTTCACTAATATCAGAGAGTTTTTCTTGGACTTCGGCTTGTTGTTTGCGGAGGCGATCGCTAAACAAATGTACCAACACAAACATCATCGGATACACTGCCAAAGAATATAGCGTCATATCGGCACTAATCGCCAACATGACTGGCAGTGTCAAAGCATAAGCAAAAAAAGTATTGGCTAAACTCAGTACGGCAAAACCCAACAAACGCCGAATATTTTCTACATCGCTAGTAGCACGATTAATCAAATCTCCGGCGGTATTGGTAGCAAAATAAGCAGGTTCTAACTTGAGTAAATGTTCAAAAATCCGTTGTTTTAGGTCAAATTCTACCTGTCGTCCTACGCCAAATAGCCAGATTCGAGAAGCCATGCGGATTAACCACATTGCTGAACTCAACAAAACAATGATTACTACATAATGTATGAGTTGGTTCCAACTAAATTGGGTTGACAGTCTATCAACACAACCGCGAATCAACCAAGGAATATAAACGCCCAAGCCATTGACAGACAACAAAGCAAAAATACCTAATGTTGCCTCTACCCAATGAGGACGCAGGTAAGCACCGAGTTTAGCTAGTCGTCGAGATTTTGCCATTACAGCAACTTTGCAACTCCATCATCCTAAAACAAACGGATCGTAGGTTTATATTTTATCTACAAAGAACTCAGGAGTGTGTCATCAGAATTCAGTAGAGAAAATTATCTGCTGAATTCTCATCCTAAATTGCAGTCAAAGATAGTATTAGTTTGGCGTGGGAGTAGCGATACTATTTCTGATTGCCACTTAGGTTCAATGCTGAATTCAGGTTTCTTAAATAAGGCCAGCCACTAGGGGATAGCGTTGCGGCCTTGTTAATTTTACTTTTTTAACCCTAGGACTGGCGACCACGTAAGAAAAAGTAAACTTGGTTAAGGTAACTTTCCCAAACTTGGGTAGTAAGTTGGAGTGTTTCCGCACTGGGGACAAAATCCTCTAGTCGTAAACCCCGTTCTCGGATTTGTTGGGGATTTTGTAACAAGTAAGGCGGAATCTTGATATCCGCAGCGTTTAACGCGATCGCATTTACATCACTAGTTGTTGCACTAGGATTTAATGCGACAAGTACTTCCGAACTAGTCGCCCCAGCTGGCAGATAATTTCTGACTAGTGCTTGATTTGTTAGAGTGGAATTAACAGCTGTTGCCGCAATTGGTGATCTCACCAAAAAATAAGCGATCGCTGGCGTACTGGACAACAGCAAAATAATCAGCGATGCAGCTAGTAATGTTCCCCCTGGTTTTCCTATCCCACCATCCTTAATTTTTTGGGCGGCAAAAATCATCATTAACACTGATGCACCCAAGGGTTTGAGTGGAAATGAGATCACCCTCCACAAAGAAGCCACAGCTGGTTCATTGGGATTAATGAACGACAAAGCTAGGACAACCAAAACAATAACTAAAACCACCCGTCCGGCAAAAGTTCCTTGAGGATAGAACCTCTGGAACAAAGAATATACGATAGTGCCTACAAGCAGCCACAGTAGTACGCGGCTCAACAATATGAACATAGATTAACTCTCAAATTTTCTAGTGCGATCAGCCTAGGTTTGGAGCAAGATTGTGTATTTGACCGTCAAATTGTAATCGCACTTTTACTTGACTGCAAATATTACCAGCCTCACACCTAAAGACTACCGTCGTAGTGATTTTAGAGCAATTTTTTGACACTGCGTCTATTATTTATAATTTTCCAGGTGAGAAAAAATTTTTTCTGTCACCCTTACACCCTTACATCCCTACACCCATAATTAATTGAGGAATTGTCAACTCAGAGGGGAAAAACTATGTCGCCGCAAAAACCCAGTATTTTAGTCACCGGGGGCGCAGGATACATCGGTTCTCATACTGTACTGGCTCTCAAACAAGCAGGTTATGACGTGGTAATACTTGATAACCTTGTGTACGGTCATCGAGAGTTGGTAGAACAAGTTTTACAAGTAGAACTGGTAGTTGGTGATACCAACGATCGCCCTTTATTAGATGAATTATTTAAAACCCGTAATTTTGCGGCTGTGATGCACTTTTCTGCTTATGCTTACGTAGGCGAGTCCGTGACTGACCCCGCAAAATATTACCGTAACAATGTGGTCGGTACGCTGACTTTATTAGAAGCGATGCTGGCTGCATCCATTCACAAGTTCGTATTTTCTTCTACCTGCGCCACCTACGGAGTCCCAGAAGTCGTCCCAATTCCCGAAGACCATCCCCAAGACCCAATCAATCCTTATGGGGCTACTAAGCTGATGGTAGAGCGGATTCTTGCTGATTTTGATGTTGCTTATAATTTAAAATCAGTCCGGTTCCGCTACTTTAATGCGGCTGGTGCAAACCCTGATGGTTTACTAGGTGAAGACCACAATCCAGAAACTCATTTAATTCCTTTGATATTATTGACAGCTTTGGGTAAGCGGGAATCTATCTCAATTTTCGGCACAGATTACCCCACACCTGATGGTACTTGTATTCGTGATTATATTCATGTGAACGATTTAGCCGATGCCCATGTTTTAGGGCTGGAATATTTATTAGAGGGTGGCGATAGCGAAGTATTTAACTTGGGGAATGGTAATGGTTTTTCGGTGCGGGAAGTGATTGCGGCGGCTGAGTCGGTGACTGGCTTATCAATTCCCGTCCAAGAATGCGATCGCCGTCCCGGTGATCCACCTGTTTTAATTGGTAGTAGTGAAAAAGCTAGAAAAATCCTTGGCTGGCGATCGCAATATCCAGCTATCCAAGATATTGTCACTCATGCTTGGCAGTGGCATCAAAAGCGACACAAATAGAAGTGTGAAGTATGAAGTGTGAAGTAGGAAATTTTTCTGTTCACTCTTCATACTTAGGACTTACGCAAAAACCCTCTCGAACCCTCTTATCTTCGTGTCCTTTGCGCCTTTGCGGTTCGTTTTTTCATGATTCTGCGTAAGTCCTGATACTTTATCGTTTACTTCTGAGAAAAATGAAATTTCAGTCAAAAGATTTAGCCTTGATTCTGTCGTTTTTCTAATTGCTGTTGATGTAATTGGGGAAAGTTGTCTAAGTCTTCTATTGTTTGCGGAGCGGGAAAAATTTCACTGCTATTAGAGCTAAATCTGTCTAAATAAATCTGAAAAGCTGCTTCATCTTCTCGATGTTCCAGGATATACCGACGGAGTTCACTACGAGTCATTGACATAAAATCGTATTTACTCATAAATATCTCCATTTTCCATTGGGATAAATGATGATTTCTGTTTCTTCACCAGCTAGAAAGACAACATTTTTTGTTCATTCATCTATACGTATCATGTGTATTGGTAAATACATTTTAGTTATCCAATAGCTCAGAATGAAGCAAGTTTTTAACTGCTCAGAGGAAGGCATACTTAAACTATTTTAGTAATTAACTTCTTCTTGTCTGTTGCCAGAAAACTAGGAAAATCCCGACTAGTACAAAACCGGGAATTGCGATCGCCCAAGGTGGTAAAGTTTTTGTAGTTTCCTGAGCTACAGCATCGCTGTTGGCATTATTAATATTGACTTTTTGAGAATCTTGTGTATTACTTTGAGTACCAGCCGCGACGGTAACTTCAAACTTGAGGGTAAAGGGTTTGAAGTTAGCACCTTTTGCGGGTTTACCATTTAGCTGTAATTGATAAAGTCCGGGTTTGGGGAAGGTGATTTCCGCTCCGGGAATACCTTGGAAGCGTTCGGCGGATACAGGTTTGAGGGATGGTTCGAGTAATGCTGGTTCGCTGGGGGTGTGGGGTTCGGCGTAGACTGCCAACTGACAATTACACTGAGCGAGGGGAATGGTTTGTCCACCTTTACGCGCCAGAGCAAACCAAGCTTGGGTAGGTTCGCCAGCGCGGGGGTTATCATTAGGTTCGAGATGGAGAGTCGCGCCGACATCTGCGGCTACTTGAACTTTATGGGCAAAGACGGGGTGAATATTAGTAATTGCGATCGCTACACAGAACAGCAATAATGCGGATTTTAATTTTTTCATACTTGGAAAATAATTTATGCTCACCAAATAAGGCAAAAGTTAAAAGGCAAAATAAAGAAAAATAAAAATGCTCGTAAGCCTCTAAATTTATGGAGATTATCTTTTTACTTTTTACTTTTTACTTCTTACGTCTTAACCTGCTCACCTGCTTTTAACCAACGCAACAGCAATACCCCAAGAGTAGCTATAACTAGTAACATTGTTGCCAACTTATTACCCCCATTTGATTCTAGAGAACCTAGGTAATGGGAACCTATCACCACTGCATGAAAGGTACTCAAGATTAAAGCCGGCACAGTTAAGAGATGAATCTGTCGCCAAAGTTTACCCCAAGATTTTTGCAACGATTCCCAACTAGTTAAAGCAGCAGGAGTCATTAAGATCAATGCTACAGCACCCGCAGCCATCCCCCAGCGAAATTCTCTAGGAAAAAACCAAAAAGCGGCAAAATTCCATTGCAGAGAATGTTCAATGTTATGGGTGGTGTGGACTAAAGACAGCACAAAAGCACCCACACCCAAAGCCCGCCGATAACGCATAGGTGCAGCCCAGAAATTACTAATTGGGCGAGCAATTAAAGCCAACATCAAACAAAATAAGGCGGCGTGTCCGGTGTAGTCTACCATTGTGTCGCCAGTCCGCAATAAAGTAATTGCGCCAATAATTAGTGTTACCCAACCGCCTAAGCGAAATAATTGACTGCGCCGATCTTTACTAATTAACGAAGTAGAAACACCAACCCCCAGCATCGTGGGTAAAGTTCCTAAACCAAAAGCTAACATTGTGGCTGCACCCTTCCAGAGGTTGCTGGTTTCTGCGGCTTTAATTTGAGCCGCATACAAGAAACCACAAGGCATTAAACCCCAAGTCATTCCCAAAAATATGGGTGTCCACCATTTGGTTTGGTAGGAAAGTTTGACCATGCCTGCACTCAGGCGATCGTGTAAATTATTTTTTAATAAAGGGTGTAATACCGGAATATGGGGCAACCAATTTGGTTTAATTTGTCCTAAGCCAAACCAAATCAGCATAATTCCCGTAATCATCGCCATCCAACGGCGAAATTCACTACCAATTCCTGCGAGTTGTCCACCTTCAAACAATACCGAACCGACAGCCCCAATTCCTGCACCCACCAGGGCATAGCTGAACATTCTGCCGAGGTTTAGTAAAAAGTGAAATATTAATTGCTGTTGCCAAGTAGATGAACGTTCTGAGGTCGATTTCTGCCCATTTTGCTTACTTGACAGCGAAAACGCCACTGTTAAAGGGCCACACATCCCGAAGCAATGCCCAAAACTGCCGAGAAATCCCAGGATGGCGATGAGCGATAAATCTAACATATCCAGCCTTCAGCACTGCCCAAACAAGGAACAATAGGTTAAATTTTTGCCTCTGTCAACAGACAAGTCGTCAAACTTGAGTTTGCGCTACTCTAGGTCTGGAAAGCAAGGTTCAATGTATGCAAAAACGGATTTGGCTGGTGCTGTTGGCGCTGGTGGTAGTTGTGATTGTTGGTAGTAGAAGTATTGCATTCAATAGTTTTTTCCCCCAGGTTGCTGCACCAGAAATTGTTGAGCAAGTACCAGCCAAACAAGCTCAAACCAAGCCACCAATACAAGACAATACACCACAAGTTTCGCTTGAGAATTTGCTTGCCCACATTGAAAAGTTAAATTTTCAACGCTATACAACAGCAGAGCGATCGCGTACTCGTACATATATCACAAGTGAATTAAAAAAATCCGGCTGGAAACCACAGCTAGAAAAATTTACTGAGGGTGTGAATATCTTTGCAGAACGTTTAGGGACTGAGAAAACAGCAGGTACAATTCTCGTCGGCGCACATTATGATACAGTCGCCGCTTCTCCGGGTGCTGATGATAATGGTACTGGGGTGGCGGTAGTTTTAGAAATTGCTAGATTACTTGGTTCCCAGCCGACACCACGCACTTTACAGTTAATTTTTTTTGATAAGGAAGAAGCTGGACTGTTGGGTAGTAAAGCTTTTGCAGCTCAAGCCAAACGGTTAAAAAATCTCAGTGGTGTCATTGTTATGGATATGGTTGGTTATGCTTGCTACACTCCTGGCTGTCAACAATATCCACCGGGTTTACCTGTAACGCCACCCAGCGATAAAGGAGACTTTTTAGCAGTGGTAGGTGATACTGAACATTTACCTTTGCTGAGTGCTTTTCAAAACCCACAACCAGCTAATTTTCCAGCCGTTCTCACAGTACCTATTCCATTGAAAGGATTACTCACACCTGATACTCTGCGGAGTGACCATGCACCGTTTTGGTATCAAGGAGTAGGTGCAGTTTTAGTAACTGATACGGCTAACCTGCGTAGTCCTCATTATCATCAACCTAGTGACCAGCCTAGTACAATCGAGCGATCGTTTTTTGTCGGTGCGGCGCAAATTGTTGTGAATACTACCTCTGCTTTGTTAGCCAAACATGGAAGTTTAGCCACTCCAATTGCTCCTTAAGGCTAATATCCTGCCTCCTGCTTCCGGTTGGTGAGCGCAGCCGAACCATTGCCTCCTAACTTTCTACTTAACTTGTGGGTAAATTAACACCCAGTTTTGTTTATTATTAAGTTGCCAATATGAACCTTGAACAATCAGCCGCAAAGCAATGCGAGTCCTGAGATAATACCTAATTAAATGAGTTCCAGGTTGAGCGAAGACATCATCATAGTTTTGGTTGTAACCAAACGGTTTAGAACAATAGTTATTAGCACCCAGAACTGATAACACAAAAAATTGTGTTTCCTTGTATTCATCGGGAACCATAAAAATTCCATATACATGATGTTCGCCACGCCAGGGTTGCACAACGACTTGAGAGGCTGTTATCTGAAGTTTTTGTTTGTTTGATTTTAAAAAAGCTTCTGAATTACATTGGGAGTCATGTACAGGCCACCACAAAGTCACAATCAAGATTGAAAGTAACAAAATCAAAATATAGATTATTGGGCGACGCATACAGGATGAAATCTAAAGGTTTTAGCTGTCATTCGGGTTGCTGACTCAAGGCTCAAGTAAAGTATGTTTGTGGGATAAATTCTGCTCTCTATTAACATCCGCAACAAAAAGAGATGAACCTTTTCCGTAGATACTTGGCATATTCATGAAGTATCCACATATCTTGTATTACATGATGTCTATGTGCCTCCGTATTTTCTTGACTGCATCTTAAGAGTCGTCAAATGCCAAAATATCCGTTATATTCCCGTCAGGATTCATTGACGAATATTTTTATGGGAATAAGTAGGAAAGCTTTCAATTTATTGCTAGGTTGCTTTTGTGCCTTAAACTACACAATTTTTATAAGCATAAATACTGCGGCAAAAGCGGCTGATAAAGTTGTGTTGCGTTATGGTTTGTTGGCGGAGTCTGTTTCTTTAGCTGAGTTGCAAACAGCAGCAGCAATGGGAGATTTCCCGAATGGTTTTGAATTGTATGGTCGTAAATTATCTTCCCAAGAGCGGCGCTTTTTGTTAGAGACGCTGAAAATGCCGCTACCGTTGAATGTTGTGACTGTTAATCGGTTACTCAATACTCAGATTGGGGCAACAATTCTTAATGATTTCTCGACTGCGGTTGTACGTAAAGATAAAGCTGGTGTGCAAGCTCTGAGAGCGGGAGCAGTTATCGGTGCAACTGCGCCTCAAGGTTTGTCATTACTGAGTTTTATTGCGGCTTATCCGAGTCAAAGTTTGGAGATTAATTTACCTGCAATTTTCAAGTTATCTGGGAATTTTAATACCGCATTTTGGCGGACTCAACAATTTATGTTAGCGATCGCACCCCAACTTAATCAAAAATCGCTACAAGTTTCTTTACCATTTGACCCCAGTCAACCTGGAACGGCGGAAGTCCGAGTCTTAAAATTCAATTGGCTTGACAAACAACGTAACCGCAATATTCCTGTAGATATTTATTGGTCAAATGCTGCAACTGCAAATAAACCAGTAATTATTTATTCTCACGGTTTGGGTTCTGTGCGGACTGATTTACGCTATCTTGCAGAACATTTAGCATCTCACGGTTATGTATTTGTGGCTGTAGAACATCCTGGTAGTAATCAGACGAATGTTGATGCTGGTTTACAAGGTAAAAGTAAACTCCTTAAACCACAAGAATTTTTAGAACGTCCCAAAGATATTAGTTTTGTTTTGGATGAACTCGCCAAAATTAACCAAACTCCTAATGACCCGTTAGCAGGTAAACTTGCAACTGATAATGTGATGGTTATTGGTTATTCTTTTGGTGGTGGTACAGCTTTGGCTTTGGCGGGTGGTGAATTACAACTAGATCAGCTCAAACAACGTTGTAAACAAAATTTGGCTGTGTTGAGTTTGGGTGAAACTGCACAGTGCGTTGCTCAAGAACTACCAAACAACAGCTATCAACTGCGGGATACTCGAATTAAACAAGCGATCGCTCTCAATCCTACCAGTTCTTTAATGTTTGGCGACTCTGGTTTAACTAAGGTGCAAATCCCGACTCTCATCTTGGCTAGTTCCGCCGACAAAACAACACCAGCGTTGACAGAACAAATTGTCGGGTTTCACAAAATTCCTGCACCGAAATGGCTGGTTGGCATTTTGGGCGGTACACACCTGAGCGTTAAAGACCCCAGCACTACTTTAGACCAAGCCGGTCAACCCAACACACCTTTTACTGGCGGCGAAGTTGTCGGAGAACAAGCAGCCGATGTTCGTAAATTTGTGAAGGTGATAGTCCTGGCTATGGCTGCACAACTCACCCCAGAAGCTCAACAATATAGTGTGTTTTTGACACCGAATTATGCGATTTCAGCTTCTACACCAGCCTTTCCCTTTCTCTTGGTCACAGAAATTCCTCCTGATGCGCTCAAAGTAGTGGAGGAATATATAGATAAATAATTTTTACTTTTGCCTTTTGCCTTTTTACTTTTGCCTTGTTGTACTAGCGATCGCTTCTTTTTATTAAACACATAAGTTTTTCTAATTACTGGTATTTGCTGTTATTTGTCAATTTCTGTTGACTTATCGTAACAATATAGTTACACTTATTAATATAAGTTTATAAATCAGTAATAAACTACAACCAAATCCGCTAACAAATAAAGATATTGTCAGAATTTGATGTCTTTTGCAGTTAGCTATGAACAACGGACTTCGGTATCGGTATCTCCCATCGACATTTGGACTTCTCCTAATCACCTCGGTTTGAACAACGCCGAGGTTTTTTCTTTCCATTAACTTTCAGACTTCACACTTCAACTGACTTTCCAGACGGCGAAATAAAAATAACCAAAGTGGTAAGGAACTGTTAATGGCGATGAGTCGGACTAAATGGCCTGTGGTGACAATTTCCACATTATGATCTAATGCTAGGGAAACTAAGATCATTTCGGCAGCACCACCGGGGGCTGTAACCAAAAGACAAGTTAACCAATCCCAAGAAGTGAAGTGCATAGCCAGCATAGCAGCGATCGCACCTGCAATCAGCGTCAACGCTACAGAAATCAACGCATAACCGATGGTTCGTTTACCAAAGGTGGGTTTTTCTCCCCAATATTCCCCGATGGTAATTCCCAATAACATTTGACCAACTATATTCACCAAAGGCTGTGGACTCAAGTTAGCTCCACTCACAAAAGGTAAGCAATTCAAGAAATAATTAAAAAATATACCCAGTAGTAACGCCCCAAAAAAATCTCCAGCCGGAATTTTCCAAGCAATAGCGCCGTAAACTATCACTCCAGTCATCAGCAATGCTACCAGCAACAGTCCGATTTGTGAGGGTTCCAAACTAAGTAAAGCTTGTTTGACAGGAAGTGTTGCAGAATTCCAATAACTACCAACTGTGGTTCTCGCAATAAAAGGAATTACCAACACTACACAAGTAACTCGAATTGCTTGCACTAAAGCAACCAAAGTCACGTTTTTATTGTAATCAGCCGCAATTGATGACATCACACCCACACCACCGGGAACTGTCGCCAACATTGCTGTTAATAAATTAGTTTTGCTGAGTCGGGAATAAATATAGCCAATACAGCTACCACATACCAATAAAAAAAAGGTCAGAGCAACAAATATCGGAATCCCAGCAGCTAAATTGATCAGGTCACTATTACCATTAGATAAACCAACCGTCAGTCCTACAAGTCCCATCCCGACTTTTCTCGCAGTTCTGTTAGGTTTGGGTGTGTATTGGTAGAAAATTCGACATCCTTGGAGGATGATTGTACCAGCAGCGATACCACCAAATATCCAAGCAATACCGCCAACATGCAACTTTACCAAGCCGATACTCAGTGGTAATGCTAGTAGTATTTCTAAAGCCAGAACCATGATTTGAGGCACAATTAGCTGTGGTTGAGTACCAGAGACATTTTGATGAAAAATTTCCTCCTGAGTGGGAGTAACACTAAGGCTTTGATTCATTGATACAAGTTTTTTAAAATTAAATTTGTCGAGGTTCTGGAATTAATGCGATCGCCAATTACTGACTGTTTTTAAGTTCTATGTATAAAGGCAACAGTATCACAACAATCTTAATAAAATTTAAACATAGCTTTCAGCCTCATCACCACAGCAATGTTTGGTATTTAGGACAATAAATGGTAGGAAACATCTGTTTCCTACCATTTATTGTCGTTTTGAGTAATTGTCTTTCTGTACTAGTCTTCATCCAATGGTGGAAAAGCTTCTTCAAATTTCCACAATTCATCTTTATTTTCCAGAAACCAATTACGTGTAGCAGGCGTTAATTGACTCCAAATAATTGCACTAGGAATATTAGGACAATCATATTGATATTGCTGACCAAGTAATTTGAGATTTAACTCAACCTCATCAGGAATACCAAATTCTTGCCAGTCTACTACCACATGACTTCCGACAATTCCCGCAGTCGGATCAAAAATTAACTGTGCAGCCCTGACTAAATCAGCAAAGTGTCGTGGTTTAAGGTTAGATATCTGCTGAATATGTAGTAACTCTTCATCTTCTTGAGACATTTTCCCTAGAGTGATCAAAATTGACTACTTGTAGAACTTACTGCCAGAGATTTTGATTCCAATAGTTCTAGTTTAACGCTTACAGCACAATTCAGGCGTTTAGAGCAACTTGACGATATCTGTGGGGATAAGATGGGAAGCGCGATCGCTTCTGCTTGTAGTAATTTATATCAGAACTTAAATCAGAAAATGTATGGAAAAAATTCATATTGATGTCCAGCAGGGTAATATTGCGGGAGTCGCACATGAAATAGCCAATGGTGTTGATATTGAATACCTAGACGAGTATTCTCAGCAAACACCATTAATGTGTGCAGTTAGTAGCCCCAATGCAGGCGTTGAGATGATTCGCTTTCTCTTAGAACATGGTGCGAATGTTAATGCTATTGAACCAGAATCTCAAAATACCGTACTTGGGTTGGCTGTGCAGTCAGGAAATATCGATAAAATCCAATTTATTCTCGATGCTGGAGCAGATATTAACTATCAAACTCCAGATGGATATGATGTCTTAATTCATGCTATGTATGGTCGAGATATTTTACAAGACGAAAACTTAATATCAACTTTGAATTTACTTATCTCTCAAGGTGCTGCTGTCAATGGAATGAGTAGCTATGATGAATCTGCAATTAAAGTAGCTGCTCAGGTTGGGAGATTTGATGCTGTCCAATTATTATTGAACGCAGGTGCTAACCCAGAGCAACTGGAATGGACAGAATTAATGCACGCTATAGTTTTTGGCAGCTTAGAGCAAGTAAAGTTATTGCTAGAACAAGGCGCAGATCAAAATGTGCGTGATTGTTGGGATAGAACTCCTTGGTTATTGAGTATTCAGGTGGGTGAATTACCTAAAGCCAAATTACTTCTAGCGGCGGGAGCCAATCACAACGATGTGGGAAACTGCGGAAAAACGCCGTTAATGTATGCAATAGAAAACAATAGGGTTGAAGTCTTAGAGTGGCTAATTGCAGAGGGATTTGATATTGAAGCCACTGATGAATTTAGTAACACTGCGTTAATCATCGCAGCAGAGTATGGTGCTACTGATTGCGTCAAAATTTTACTAGAAGCTGGTGCAAACCCCAGCAGCAAGAATGATTGTGATGACAAAGCCATTAAGGTAGCGAAAAATCAAGAAATTGTCAGAATGTTAATTGCATCTGGTGAAGATATCAGCGATATTAACGATGATATGCGGCGATCGCTCACCGGAATTGACAACAACAAATTTGCATTATCACAAATAACTCCAGAGCAGTATTTTGCTGGCAAACATCCGCGCTTTGGCAAAACGAATCCAGAGTTGATGATAATTCCCTTTTGGGAAGCGATGATTTGTGAAGGTTGTTCTGCTTATACAGCTAAAAACTTTTTTGATGATACAGAAAATTGGCAAGATAAAGCATGGTGCTATGACCGATTTGGCAGAACCATTACACAATTACCAGATGGCAGAATTATAGAAATTGCTGGTGAACATGAAGACTCCTATGACCCTGATTTTTGTATATATAACGATGTGGTAGTTTATCAAGGTGATGGTAATTTTCAGATTTTTGGCTATCCCCAAGATGTGTTTCCGCCAACCGATTTTCATTCTGCCACATTAGTTGGAGAATACATCTATATCATTGGCAATTTAGGATATCTCGGTACAAGAGTTTATCATGAAACTCCAGTTTATAGATTACATATCCACACATTTATCATAGATAAATTAGCAACAACTGGAGAAAAACCAGGATGTATCAGTAGACACAAATCTCTCTACCAAGAACCAGATAAAATACAAATTACTGGTGGTAAATTGTGTGTGATTAATAATGAAAATATAGAAGATTATATAGATAACTCTGTTGATTACTTCCTAGATTTAATTAATTTCACTTGGAGCCGCGCTACTGTTTAAGTATTAAATTTCTAGAAATCCGATTTGATTTCTGAAAAAATTTTAGTATGTGTAGGGAAGCCACTACGTTGGGCGGCTCTGTCGACTTGTAGCATGTGGCGTTGTGTTGGGCGTAAGCCGTAACACACTGATAGCCTTGTATGAAATGCGTTACGCTGTCGCTAACACATCCCACTTACTACTAGCAATCTCTTGTAATACTTTAGTTAATAAAATTTAGTTTTATAAAAAACCCAACTCAAGATATAAATTTCCAGTAATAATTTACTCAGGTTTGATAAGCGCAACATACTTACCTAAGAACACAGTCTTGAATCAAGAAGCTTTGTGGAGGTAGTCACTATGATGGGAGCTGTGTGGTTCTTCGTTTTCTGCTTCATTTGGCTGATGGGCTTTTCTTTGTTGGCAGAAATCTGGTTTTATGAAGAAGAGCAGGAGTTTTAGTTGTCTACTAAATATAAAAAAACGAGATACCCGGCTTCTTTTAGGAGTCGGGTATTTCAACTTTGTAATTTAGACAGCCTGCGTTTAGCTAAATCTAACAACAGATGATTTATAATCAATCAGAGTTTGATTTGCGTTGTGAGTGGGGCGCACAAGGAATTGCTCAACTCGCTCCCATTAGTGATGTAGTTGTTATAGTTGATGTGCTTTCTTTTTCTACTTGTGTAGAGATTGCGACTAACAACGGAGCGATAATTTTTCCATATATATTTGGTGATGAATCAGTTAAAGATTATGCAAATTCGCTACAAGCTGAATTAGCAAGTCATCGTCAAAGTTTTTCTAGAAGTAAATATTCTCTCTCGCCAGTATCACTGATGAATATCCCATCTGAGACTCGGCTAGTTTTACCTTCACTGAATGGTTCGACTTTGACTTTGCTAACTGGAAGTACACCTACTTTGGCGGGTTGCTTACGAAATTGCGAAGCTGTAGCGCGGTTTACTCAAAAGTATGGGAGTAAAATTGCGGTGATTCCTGCGGGTGAGCGATGGAAGGAAGATGGTAGCCTCAGACCTGCATTTGAGGATTTGATTGGTGCTGGGGCTATTTTGAGCTATTTAGATGGTAGTTTATCACCAGAAGCGGCGATCGCTCTCCAATCATTTCAAGCTGTTCGCCAAGATTTACTGAGTTACTTACAACAATGTAGTTCGGGAAAAGAGTTGATTGCTAAAAATTTCGCTGCTGACGTTGAATTAGCCGCAGCTTTTAACATCAGCAGTTGCGTACCCTTATTTACTGATAACGCCTATAGGAAACAGTTAATTTAGGCAATTAATCTCAAGTTGCCGTCAAAGATAGTAACCCTCCTATCTCCGGTTGGTGAGCGAAGCCGAACCACTGCCTTCTATTTACAAGTCACACTGATGAGTTTGGCAATATTTTGCACTATCAATCTCGGCTTGCAATTGATTTAATTTAATAATTTGAAAAGCTGAACCACCTTGCACTTCCGCCAGAATATAAGCATATTTTTGACCTCTATAATAATGGTCTCGACCAACTTTATTAACTCGGCGAGACTGGCTGAAGTCATTAGCAATATTCGCGTTATAAATGCTTTGAATTAATCTCACAGCCTTGGCATTTTTGCTGGTGAATTTGATACTGGAGTCGCCACTGATAGTAATTCCTTCTTTGGTAACTATGCCATTCTCCGCCGGAACATCAACATAGAAATATAAATTACCTTTGTTGCCAGAATACCCATGTGCCTCGCTGCTATAGGTCAGTCTTGGTAATTGAGTTTTAGTTTTTGCCCATTTAATCACGGTATTAATGTTTTGTCCTGGCAGTGCATTAGCAGGTGCCATTGCAACCATAAACGCTAAAGACGACACAACTGCCAATGTACTGAAGTTAAATTTATTACTATTTTCCATATTTTTTCCCTGTAGTAATGCTGGTTGATACAGCATAGCCGATGATCATTTCGGGTTCATCTTTGAGGAAGAAACTGAGAGAGTATTAATTTTTGTAGACAAAAGCCAAAATGAAGCGATCGCTGCTCTCAAATCAAAAACTAGCGGTACTCAGAATTTTGGACTAGCAACCGAAACGCAAACATTTGTGTATTTTTGCTGTAGCTAGATAAAATTTGGCTTGCGCCTCAAGTAAAATATTTTTGTAAAGTTTTTAACTTTCAGATACAAAACTTAGATTTTGTCTAATGTCAAAAGAAGTATTTATTCTTAGGTTTGCTTAAACAAGACTACAGAATCTACATACTTCTTAATAAATTACCAGGAAAAACGCAAAACGTTCTAATCTAAAAGCTGACTGGGTTAATTTTACTGGCAGTTTTGAAGGCGGTACTCTGAAGGCATAAACACATCAATGTGTCAAGCCTCAAAGCGACCCAGACTTAACACATAAACGATTATGATGGGAGTTTTACAAATCCGATGAGTGTTAAGGCGAGTGGTGGAAGCTCAGTTGCGCGTCCGCAACTATATCAAACCCTAGCTGTAGCAACCATTTCTCAAGCGGAACAGCAAGACCGCTTTTTAGGAACTGGTGAATTAAATGAACTGGCAAGCTATTTTGCATCTGGTGCAAAACGTTTAGAGATTGCTCAGATTCTCACAGAAAATTCCGAGATTATCGTATCTCGTGCAGCTAACCGGATATTTGTCGGTGGTTCACCAATGGCTTTCTTAGAAAAGCCCCAAGAACCAGAATTAGCAATGGCTGGCGCTACTGTTGGCGCTGGTGGTGATGTCAGAGAAAGCATGAAACTAGGAACAGTCACCTACGTTGAAAGTCGTGGTGGCTTCTTAGAAAACTTGCGTTCTATCTTCAATACTTCTCCTGGCGGGCCAACACCTCCAGGGTTCAGACCAATTAACGTTTCCCGTTACGGCCCAAGCAACATGGCCAAGAGCTTGCGGGACTTGTCCTGGTTCTTGCGCTATGCTACTTATGCGATCGTAGCTGGCGACCCCAACATCATTGCTGTGAACACTAGGGGTCTGCGGGAAATCATTGAAAATGCTTGTTCTGGTGAAGCAACTATTGTGGCTTTGCAGGAAATTAAGTCAGCGTCCCTGTCTTACTTCCGCAAAGATGCTGAGGCTACAGAAATTGTGGCTCAGTACATGGATGTGTTGCTGACAGAATTCAAAGCACCCACACCTTCGACCAAATTACGCCAGCGTCCTTCTGGCGACCAACAAGGTTTACAACTGCCGCAAATTTATTTTAATGCCGCAGAACGCCGTCCCAAGTTTGTGATGAAACCTGGGTTGTCAGCTACCGAAAAAAATGAGGTCGTCAAAGCAGCATATCGGCAAATCTTTGAGCGCGATATTACCCGTGCTTACAGCTTGTCAATTTCTGATTTGGAATCCAAAGTGAAAAATGGCGACATCTCTATGAAAGAGTTTGTCCGCCGTTTGGCAAAATCTCCGCTTTACCAAAAACAGTTTTATCAGCCTTTTATTAACAGTCGCGTCATTGAACTTGCTTTCCGTCACATTTTGGGACGGGGGCCAAGTAGCCGGGAAGAAGTGCAGAAATACTTCTCCATCATTTCTAATGGTGGTCTAGCGAAATTAGTGGATGCGCTGGTAGATTCTGACGAATACGCTGATTACTTTGGTGAAGAAACGGTACCCTACATTCGTGGTTTGGGTCAAGAAGCCCAAGAATGTCGTAACTGGGGGCCACAACAAGACCTGTTTAACTACAGTGCGCCTTTCCGCAAAGTACCGCAGTTCATTACTACATTCGCAGCTTACGAACAACCATTACCAGATCAACACCCTTATGGTTCTGGTAACGACCCATTAGAAATTCAGTTTGGCGCGATTTTCCCGAAAGAAACTCGTAACCCCAGCACCCGTCCAGCGCCATTTGGTAAAGATACAAGACGGATCTTGATTCACCAAGGGCCTGGAATTAATAACCAACTGAGCAACCCCAGAGCGCGAGGTGTAGCACCTGGTAGCCTAGGGCCAAAAGTATTCAAGTTGGATCAACTTCCTGGCACTATCGGTAAGAAAGCCGCCAAGGGTGCAAGTGTTAAGTTCTCTGAAAGCTCCACACAAGCAGTAATTAGAGCAATTTACTTGCAAGTTATCGGTCGTGATGTTTATGAAGGTCAACGGCTGAAAGTCCAAGAAATTAAGCTGGAAAACGGCGATATTTCTGTACGGGAATTTGTCAGAGCTTTGGCTAAATCTGACTTATTCCGCAGTTTGTACTGGACACCGTTGTATGTTTGTAAAGCGATCGAATACATCCACCGTCGCTTGTTGGGTCGTCCAACCTATGGTCGCCAAGAAAATAACAAATACTTTGACATTGCTTCTAAGAAAGGTTTTTACGCTGTTGTTGATGCCATCTTAGATAGCGTTGAGTACAGCGAAGCCTTTGGTGAAGATACAGTTCCTTACGAACGCTATCTGACTCCTGCTGGTGTGTCTTTGCGACAACTGCGTGTTGGTACTATCCGCGAAGATGTGGTTGCTACCAAAGTTGACAAGCAAGAAACACCCCGCTTTGTGGAATTGGGTGCTGTGAGCCAAAATCGCACAGAACCAGATATTCAATTCCGCATTAATCAAGGTGTTAGCAAGCAACGCGAACAAACAAAAGTCTTCAAGCTGGTAGCAAATACAGTTGATAAAGTTGCAGTGAAAACTGTAATTAGTGCTGCTTACCGCCAGATTTTTGAGCGTGATATTGCACCTTACATTGCTCAAAACGAATTCACTAGCCTAGAAAGTAAGCTGGGTAATGGTGAAATCACTGTCAAAGAATTTATTGAAGGTTTGGGTTACTCTAACCTGTACTTGAAGGAATTCTACACACCTTATCCCAACACCAAAGTGATTGAGTTGGGAACCAAGCACTTCTTGGGACGTGCGCCTGTAGACCAAGCAGAAATCCGCAAGTATAACCAGATTTTGGCTACCCAAGGTCTGAAGGCGTTTATTGCTGCCTTGTTAAATAGTGCAGAGTATCGCCAAGTATTTGGTGAAGATACAGTTCCTTATCGTCGCTTCCCAACTTTACCTGCGGCTAACTTCCCCAACACTGAAAAGCTGTACAACCAACTCACCAAGCAAAATGATGATCTAGTTGTACCTAGCTTTAAGCCAGTTAAAGCGCGGATGGAGTCTGCCAATACACCAATTTTGGCAAAAGCGATCGCAGATTTGGCAGCCCAAGCACGGCAAATCGACAAGACCAAGCCGTTGTTTATCGAGTTGGGTCGTTCTTACAACGATGGTCGCGGCCAATCTGTCGAAGTTGGTGTTGGTACTAGCCGTCGTAAGCCTGCACGGATTTTCCGTTTAACAGATGGTAGTAGCCAAGCAGAAAGACAGCTAATTATCAACGCTGCTTACCGTCAGGTATTGGATGTATTTAGCGGTCAAGTTCCTGACTACTATCGTCGTAGCGAACTCGACAGCAGACTGCGGAATGGTGAAATCTCAGTGCGTGAGTTTGTCCGCGAACTCGCAAGCTCGGAAATCTATCGCAAACGCTTCTATGCGCCTTATCCTAACACCAAGGTGATTGAATACTTATTCCGTCACTTGTTGGGTCGCGCACCAGCTACTCAAGGCGAGATTCGTCAATATAACAAACTATTGGCTGATAGTGGTTTGAGAGCGGCTGTAGAAGCCATTGTAGATAGCCCAGAATACGCTCGCTACTTCGGTGAAGATGTGGTTCCATACCCACGCTTCCCATCCCTACCTGCTGGTAACTACCTCGGTAGTGTTCAGGCGGCGGCTGATCTAGTAAAACAATCTTGGTCTAGTCTGTCTCCTGCTTTGTTAACTGGTCGTCCTGGCGATCGCTAATACTTAGTTAATAGTCCAAGTTCAATAGTCAAGAGTGTTAACTTCTTGACTATTGAATCATGGCTATTGACTATTGACACTTTACCTTTAGTAACACTCCTCTCAGATTGTGTGTTCAGGTGTAAATCTGAAAAGGAATATTACAAAGTATTAAGAGCAGTCATAAATGCTCAACAGAATGCCGGAGAATATTTTGCGGAAGGTAGCTGAGTTTTACAGCTCATGTAGTTGAAATTTACACTACTGAACTTGTAAAGTACTAGCTACAGCAGCTACTCAACTGTTGTATCTAAAAAACAACGAGAGAACGTAGCTACATTCGACCGAAATTAAAATCGCACCAGTTTCATATCCTGGTTTCATTAGTACTGGAGGAATCCATTAATGAGTATCGTCACGAAGTCCATCGTGAATGCTGATGCAGAAGCTCGCTACCTCAGCCCTGGCGAATTGGATCGCATTAAAGCTTTTGTTTCTGGTGGCGCACAACGCCTCCGGATCGCTCAAGTTTTGACCGACAACCGTGAGCGTCTAGTTAAGCAAGCTGGCGACCAATTGTTCCAAAAGCGTCCTGATGTTGTATCTCCTGGTGGTAACGCTTACGGTCAAGAATTGACAGCTACCTGCTTACGCGACCTAGACTACTACCTGCGTCTCATCACCTACGGAATCGTTGCTGGTGACGTTACACCCATCGAAGAAATCGGTATCATCGGCGTTCGTGAAATGTACAAGTCTTTAGGTACTCCTATTGATGCTGTTTCCGCAGGTGTTGCTGCACTGAAAAATGCTGCTTCTACCCTGTTGTCTGCTGAAGACGCTGCTGAAGCTGGCTCTTACTTTGACTACGTAGTAGGTTCATTGGCGTAGGGTAAAGCTTTTTCCCTGCTGATACAAACTGTTGCAATACGGTTGAAAATAAGGAATTAACAAAATGGCTCAAGACGCAATTACCGCTGTCATTAACTCTGCGGACGTTCAAGGTAAATACCTCGATACAGGTGCTTTAGAAAAGTTAAAAGCCTACTTCGCAACTGGTGAACTGCGCGTTCGTGCAGCTACCACCATCAGCGCAAACGCAGCTGCGATCGTTAAAGAAGCTGTTGCTAAATCTCTGTTGTACTCTGATATCACCCGTCCCGGTGGTAACATGTACACCACCCGTCGTTACGCTGCTTGTATCCGTGACTTGGATTACTACCTCCGCTACGCTACCTACGCTATGTTAGCTGGCGATCCTTCCATCCTGGATGAGCGCGTATTAAACGGCTTGAAAGAAACCTACAACTCCTTGGGTGTACCCGTAGGCGCTACTGTACAAGCTATCCAAGCAATCAAAGAAGTAACCGCTAGCTTAGTCGGCCCCGACGCTGGTAAAGAAATGGGCGTTTACTTAGACTATATCTCCTCTGGCTTGAGCTAAGAGCTAGTTGGCATCTAAGTCATTAGGTGCGGCTTTATTAAGGTCTGGAAATCAACTGTGAGTGCTAGAACGTCTTGTCGCTTATTGCAATTGCATAGATTATGATGAGTGTTAGTGGTCTAGTATTTATGTTTGATTTCCAGCCTTGGAGAGATTAATTAAAGATTTGTCTAATAAAATATACTCCCGCTTCATTTTGAGATAAAAAAAGTTTTCACACTCACCACAGGAGATTGATCACATGGCGCGGTTGTTTAAAATTACTGCTTGCGTTCCCAGCCAAACCCGGATTCGTACTCAACGCGAACTACAAAATACCTATTTCACCAAATTGGTTCCCTACGAAAACTGGTTCCGTGAACAGCAACGGATTCAAAAAATGGGTGGCAAAATCGTTAAAGTGGAACTGGCAACTGGCAAGCAAGGCACCAACACTGGCCTGTCCTAATTCATCTATACAAATAGAACTTTATTGTAGGGAGTTCCCAGGAGGTCAAGAAAGACCTCTTTTTTTATAGCAGTCTTTGTGTTGATATGTGAGGAGCAAAGGCAAGGGAGAGAGGTGTTTATAAATCAATACGGTTCAGTTAAAGTGATGAGAGTTGATTTCTCAATTTTCTGCTCTACCTATCAGACAATGAGCAAGATTTGGGGGATTCTCCCCCAAGCCCCCGATTGGGTGACGGTTGCGTCCCCCAAACCCCCTCCAAAATTATTTGTTCGTTTTTTGTTGAGTTATCTTTTGCTAATCCCTAATAGGGATTAGTTTGAATTGCAATCTGGGTCATCTGGCTCAACACTGTACACCAGTCCGTTTCAATCCCTAATAGGGATTAGTGTGAATTGCAATGATCAAGCCATACTTTATTCAGCCTGTACAAAAATGTTGGCTGTTTCAATCCCTAATAGGGATTAGTGTGAATTGCAATGTGAATACTCATCATCTAGTTCATACTTTGGGAATAGTTTCAATCCCTAATAGGGATTAGTGTGAATTGCAATTCAATGGCGTGTGCGTGTTCTTCTCTAACTTTTCGCTCGTTTCAATCCCTAATAGGGATTAGTTTGAATTGCAATGCTTCGAGCCGGGCGAACTACCATATACATGCGTGTTTCAATCCCTAATAGGGATTAGTTTGAATTGCAATTCCTTGCAAGAGGTCGTTGCAACCGAAGCAGGGCAAGTGTTTCAATCCCTAATAGGGATTAGTTTGAATTGCAATATTTCAAAGCGTAAGAAATTCCAAAAGGTACTAGGTTTCAATCCCTAATAGGGATTAGTTTGAATTGCAATTTCTCCCTGACCAGTGCTTCTATGACTTCCGATTTGCTCGTATTTTGGTTTCAATCCCTAATAGGGATTAGTTTGAATTGCAATACTGCCTATCGCTCAACTGCTGCCGTCCCCGTGCATTAAATGTTTCAATCCCTAATAGGGATTAGTTTGAATTGCAATTTTTCCCTTGCCCAGTTGCGGGGCGACCCACTTTTTGTTTCAATCCCTAATAGGGATTAGTTTGAATTGCAATTTTTGCTTATAGATAAAGTATCTCTACCACGCTACCAAGTTACTCGTTTCAATCCCTAATAGGGATTAGTTTGAATTGCAATTCTTCATCGCTCATTCTGCTCACGCCTCCACTTGAGAGGTGGGTTTCAATCCCTAATAGGGATTAGTTTGAATTGCAATTAAACTCAGGTATCCAGTCTTTACAAGCCTCAATCGTTTCAATCCCTAATAGGGATTAGTTTGAATTGCAATTGATTTGTTTTTGGCGAATATCGACCGTAGCGCACGTTTCAATCCCTAATAGGGATTAGTTTGAATTGCAATCCCCCCACTACTCACCGCCACATCTTCATTACTAGTTTCAATCCCTAATAGGGATTAGTTTGAATTGCAATATGTACTTGTAAATCATTTACCGATTGGCATTGCTGTTTCAATCCCTAATAGGGATTAGTTTGAATTGCAATGAATATCGCACCTTGCATGGCTATTGGTGGCGCGTTTCAATCCCTAATAGGGATTAGTTTGAATTGCAATGCTACATTATCGCCACTCTCGCAATAATTAACAGGAATACCGGTTTCAATCCCTAATAGGGATTAGTTTGAATTGCAATATAATGTGGGCGATGGGTTTCTCAGTAAAGACTTGGTTTCAATCCCTAATAGGGATTAGTTTGAATTGCAATATTCAAATACTAAAAGGTGGATGCTAGTTAAAAGTGTTTCAATCCCTAATAGGGATTAGTTTGAATTGCAATCTATCAACCCATCGATAATCTCTGGAGACCCTCCGTTTCAATCCCTAATAGGGATTAGTTTGAATTGCAATTAGAGCAGGTATTCTACTTTCCCCCTATTGGCACAAGTTTCAATCCCTAATAGGGATTAGTTTGAATTGCAATTTTGTGTCTAAAAACTTGATTCTGCCTGTCCAAAGTTTCAATCCCTAATAGGGATTAGTTTGAATTGCAATCAATTGCTGCCACGCGCACATAGTACGTTCCAGTACTCGTTTCAATCCCTAATAGGGATTAGTTTGAATTGCAATGTTTGTCCCGTGCCGGGAAGCTGGGGGATTGTCGAGTTTCAATCCCTAATAGGGATTAGTTTGAATTGCAATACACTTGCTGATTAAAGGGCATCTTGTCCCCCTTGGGTTTCAATCCCTAATAGGGATTAGTTTGAATTGCAATCTTCTTCTTGTTCGTTAAAACTGATTGCATAGGGTTCAAAGTTTCAATCCCTAATAGGGATTAGTTTGAATTGCAATCCATTACTGAAATTTGTTAGTTCATAATCACATCTGTTTCAATCCCTAATAGGGATTAGTTTGAATTGCAATACTAAGGGAATCTCAACTCACACTACCCGCCGGAGTCTGGTAGTTTCAATCCCTAATAGGGATTAGTTTGAATTGCAATTTGATTTAAATATGGCTGATGTAACCTACGCCGAACCGTTTCAATCCCTAATAGGGATTAGTTTGAATTGCAATTATACAAAGTTCGGTTTTTATATGCCCAAGGTTGTTTCAATCCCTAATAGGGATTAGTTTGAATTGCAATTTTCTTTGATTAATTCTGCCAACTCCTCAATTCCGACTAGTTTCAATCCCTAATAGGGATTAGTTTGAATTGCAATCTGCACGGCATAATTCGCCATCTCTCCCGCGCCAGTGTTTCAATCCCTAATAGGGATTAGTTTGAATTGCAATTTAGGAAAAATCCTTCCTGATGGGTTTGTGTACCCACAGGTTTCAATCCCTAATAGGGATTAGTTTGAATTGCAATTGCGGGAGCTGGAAAAGCTTACTGTATTTAGTTTTCAAGGTGCAGTTTCGCGGATGGGATAATTTTAACATGGTGGAATGTCAATTGATTTACACTAAATCGCTGAAACCCAGACTGTGTAAGCTGCGCGGATAATTTTAATTAATTTTATCTGCAAAACCTTACCCTCTAAGCCATCCAGCCATTCTTACTCAAGGGCGATTTTGCACACCTACCCATCCGCGCATTTTGACTAAATTTTTGCTGTTAATATCTTTTGTGTGCCTTCTGCGCTACTTGCTACAATGCGGGAAATCTCCGCAACGCAGTGGCTCCCTAACCTAAGCAAGACTAGATAGCCTATAGTTCCTAGACCCTAGCTTACAACCAATTACCAATCAACACATAAGCAGACCAAAAACTAGGCGCTTTGTAATTAGGATGTTGCAAGATTTTGAGTTGAGCATGACGGAGAGCTTTAGCTTTGCTGATGTTTCCTTTTTTCAGTTCTTGATAAAATTCACTGACAAACAAGGCTGTTGATTCATCATCAATTTGCCACAGAGAAGCTAGGGTGCTACGCGCACCGGCTCTGATGGCTGTACCTGCAAGTCCTAAAGCGGCGCGGTTGTCTCCGGTTGCGGTTTGACAGGCGCTTAATACTAATAGTTCTACTGCTTGTGTTTGAGTTTCATCTCGATTGCGGAGTAAGCTGTCAAATTGTTTGACATTAATCGGCCCATCGGCAGCTAAGATAAAGGTTTTGTCAGCACTAGAACTAAACTGGCCGTGGGTGGCTAAGTGTACGATATTGAAAGGAACTGAGTTGACTGCTTTTTCGAGAGCTTTGCTGGTAAATTCCTGATCTATCAGATCAGTTGTGGCAATTCCCGCACTGGTAATCGAATTAACTTCTGATTTAATTGCTGGTAGTGGCGCAAAGTTGGGAAAGTCTGCTGGAGGTTGAGTTAACCCAGCTGCTAAAGCTTTTAGTTGTTGTTGTACTATGGGCTGAGGATTTTGCAGTTGTAAACCAACACTTAACGCGATCGCATATTTTTCAATTAAGAATTTTTCCCCATCGTAAAGTGATGCCATTGGTATGTTGCGTAAGACACCATCCAGTACAAATACGAGAGTGTCAACTTTCCTGGCTGATAATTCCGACTCGACTGGTTTAATCAGCCAGTTATAAATAATCTGCGATTGGTTTTTAACAGCATTAGTCGCTGTGGGATTCACTAATAGTTTTCGCAGATTAGTAACAATTGTTTCTACTTCTGCTTGAGTAATATTAATGCTCTCAAGTTTTAGGGTTTGGTTGGGTAGTTTGACAATTACCTGGAGTTGTTGCGGGAGAATAATCGGATAAAAAATCGCAGTGGTGGGATTTTCGATATCTACAACTTGATCGAGAACAATATTTTTCCCTTCTAAACAAGCTTCTTGGAAGAAGTTATCTATTTCTGCCAATTGCAAAGCTTCTATACGCTGACGTGCCTGATCTAAGATTTTCCCATTTTGTTGCCCTGCTTGAGATTGCAAGAGTAACTCTACTGATTGGCGATACAGTGGTTCAACGCTATCTCGAAAATTAAATTGTATGTCTTGATTGATGGTTGCTAAATCACTTCGTATAGATTTGATAGTGTCCACTGCGGCATCATAAGCCGCGATCGCACCTGTAAAATCTTTCTGTTGCCAAAGTAATCTGCCTAACTGCCACTGCAAGCGATAGGCAATATCTGGAATAATACTGCCTTGGGCTAAAATTAATCCTTGCTGAGTTAGACTTTTTGCTGCTGACCATTGTTGAGTTTGTTCGTACAAATTACCTAAATTCAAAAGTGCATTGGCTTCGGCGCGGCGATCGCCTAAACTCTGAGATTGTTTGACAGCATTAGCTAAAATTTGAGCAATTTTTGGCATATCTGGCAGTTGAGATTCCAGATGAGATTGTTTTTGGCGATTCGCAGTTCCTAGTTTAATTAAGCTTTGGGCGTAATTAATCTGGGAGTAAATAGCTTTGCGACTAGGAGGGAGTTGATTCAGTTGAGATTGAATCTCAGGTAATATTGATACCGCCGCTGTTAATTGTTGCTCTTCAATTAACAAACTCAGGTAATTCAGTTGTGCTGAAATTTTGCTTAAAGGTGAAGTAGATAGTTTGATAGCTTGTTGATAGTGGGCGATCGCATCTTGGTTTTTTTCTTGCTTGCGTGCATTGTTGCCCAAACTCAATACACTGGCTGCTGTATCATAATCAGATTTTAAGCGTTGAGCGATCGCTAAACTTTGTGCTAAAACTTCCTGGGATTTTGTGAGACTTCCCGATATTAACAAGGCGTTACCGAGCGATCGCAATCCCACAGCTTTTTCGAGGGAATCTGGCTGTGATTGCAACTGTTGATTAACTACCTCTAGCATTTTAATGGCACGACGGTAAAAGCCTTGTGTGCGCCAAGCTTGTGCTTGATTGATTTGCGATCGCACCACTCCACTATAATTATTGGTTTGCTGATAAATTTGCTCAGTTTTTTGCCAACTAATTAAAGCTGCTTCTGGCTTTCCCTTCAACAGTTGTAGACGAGCTTGAATTTCTAGGGATTGGGCGAATATTAGCGAATTTTGAGTATCTGTTAGCAGTTGCAAACTCTCATCAATTGCTTGCTGTGCCTTTGTCAGTTCACCCAATTGTTGGTAAGCCAGAGATAAATTACTGAGGGTAGTAGCTAGTTTAAGTTTATCTTGTGTCTGTTTATATGCTTGTGCTGCTTGTGTTAAGACTTCTACTGCTTCCGCAAAGCGTCCAGCATCATAGAGAGTTTTACCTTGTTCTAAAGCAGTAATGGTTGCATTCGTCAATGAAGATGCTGTGTAAATATGAGCAGGTAAAGTTGCCAGCACAGGCGAACTCAGCACCAACAGTAGACTGACGACAAAATACAACAATAAGCTTAAAAGCTTACTGATTGTGCGGATATTGAGCCAAAAATCCCTAATTTTGGTTTTGATGGGCATGGCAACAAGGAGATGATTAAATAAAAAAGTATAGAGGATGGGGGTTGAAAGTTAAAGACTAAAAACAATTTATTTCATACTTCATACTTCATACTTCAGCTTTCAAAGATGATTACACCAATGCGTATATTTGTTTTAATTTTTAATGCTCACACAGACAACGAAGGGATTCACACAGTGCGAGTTGGCGATCGCAATAAAATTCTCATGTTTGAGTCAGAAGACGATGCTCTGCGCTTCGCCCTGATGTTAGAAGCTCAGGATTTTCCAACACCAACAGTCGAAGCGATCGATTCAGAAGAAATCAAGGAATTTTGCGAAAGTGCTGGTTACGACTGGGAAATCGTTCCCGAAAATAGTGATTTAATCATACCCCCAGAACTCAACGTCGAGGAAACCGACTGGGAAGCAGAAGCCGCCAACAATGATAGTGATTATCCAGAACAAGTTCCACCCGCCGCAGAAACAGAATTTTCTGAGTCGGAACTCGACAGTATTCGCCGCAAACTAGAAGGATTATTGTAGTTAGTTATTGCTGATGAGTCATTGGTCATTGTTTACTGACAAATGACTAATGACAAATAACAAATAACGCAGGAAACAAAAAAATGGCAGATTTGCAGGAACGCGGGCATCTTCTTACAGAACAAATCAATCCTCTCAGTCAAAATTTAGATCAACTGAGTTCTTTAGAATTAGTAGAACTGTTTAATATAGAAGACCAAAAAGCAGTAGCCGCAGTAGCCGCAGCTAAAGTTGAATTAGCTCAAGCCATTGAAAAGACAGCAGAGCGACTACAGCAAGGCGGGCGCTTATTTTATATCGGTGCTGGCACCAGTGGTAGATTAGGCGTATTAGATGCAGCTGAATGTCCTCCTACTTTTTGTACACCTCCAGAATTAGTCCAGGGAATCATTGCTGGTGGTGCTGGCGCATTAGTCCGCAGTTCTGAGGATTTAGAAGACCGAGCCCAAGATGGCGAAGCTGCGATCGCTCAACGACATATCACCCAATTAGATGTAGTGGTGGGGATTACGGCTGGCGGAACAACCCCCTTTGTACATGGGGCGCTGAATGCGGCTCGTCAAAGAGGAGCCGTCACCATATTTATTGCCTGTGTGCCGCAAGAACAAGTTAGTATCGACGTTGATATTGATATTCGGTTGTTAACAGGGCCAGAAGTATTAGCCGGTTCAACTCGCTTAAAAGCTGGTACAGCCACCAAGCTGACTTTAAACATCTTGTCTACTGGGGTAATGGTGAAGCTGGGTAAGGTTTATGGTAATCGGATGGTGGATGTTGCTGTCACAAATCAAAAACTCCGCGATCGGGCTTTGCGAATTCTCCAAGACCTCACAGGCCTAAGTCGGGAAACTGCCGGTCTACTGCTAGAACGTAGTGGTAAATGGGTGAAACTCGCTTTGTTAATGCACTGGACTGGTTTAGAAAAACAAGCAGGCGATCAACTTTTATCAGAACACCAAGGTAATCTGCGAGCCGCAGTAGCCAGCTACAACAACACTAAAGCCTGAGTATCGCAAAATTGCAAACTCAATTTTTCTGCAAAATATCTGGCTGCTACTAGTTTTTGGTGGCAGTCAGATGTTTGGCGATACGGACATTGCAATAGTCAGGCGATCGCTTAATAGCAGTAAAGCCAACTTCAAAGGTAAAACATCAAGAAACTACTATTCGCAAATCTTAGTTAAAAATCAAAAATTTGATTATAAGTTGATCAATCTTTAGTTGAATTGTCAACAAATTTGATACTATGTTCCGCCAATCTTATTATTCAATTTATTTTCTACCAATAAATAAAATTAGCTATTAGCTCAACCACATCTAGTTTGCCAATAAAAAATATTAAAAAATCTTGCGTATTGGGCATTTTACTTGTTCTGTTTATGCAATTCTAATGTCTAACAGCTTACGAAATCATCCGATTTAGTTTTTCTAAAAAAATACCAAAAAAATAATCACATTCATGATTGGTGCTACAGGTTACATTTAACATAAAAAATACACATAAGATACGCAAAGCCTTATATCAAAAGCTTTAGAAATTTATGAATATTAAGGATTGTATTATAAAA
Source organism: Nostoc sp. FACHB-280 (assembly GCF_014697615.1). Lineage (GTDB taxonomy): Bacteria > Cyanobacteriota > Cyanobacteriia > Cyanobacteriales > Nostocaceae > Nostoc_B. Next base: position 202,629 of record NZ_JACJSD010000006.1, read on the forward strand.
TTTAGTATTTACGTAGAATTACGAGTTTTTTATGATACTCAATAATTTATATTTCTTCTATTAGTTACGAGTTTTTTCTAGTACCAATTACGCAAATATTAAGTTAACCTGAATCACATTGTGGTTCCTGCCTTATTTACGCAATTTCTCGGATATCGAGAAACCGAGCGAGTTTAGTGTTCCCTATTGAGTTCAGGATTTTTTCATGACTAAAGTTAGTTCTTTGTTGTGTTCCTTAGTAGCGTCTGCTGCACTTTTGGGACAAACATTTTCTAGTGCATTAGCAATTACTCCCATTAACATCACAGTTAAATCAGGAGCAAGACAAACATTTCAGGGGTTAGGATTTAGCTCAACAGTTAATGGCAGCAATAGATATGCAAAGCTCACACAATCACAAAAAAATACACTACAGAAATTAGTGTGTAATGATGCCAAATTCAAGATTGTCAGACTATGGTTTGAAGTGAATAAATACTCACCTCAACCTGGCATTGAGAACATGGCTGTATTTGTAAATCCTCATGTAAAGTCAGGATTTATTGCTGATGCCTTAGCAAATGGATGTACTACGTTGCTATTGGCACCTAATTCTGTACCACCATATATGAAGTCTGAAGATAGTGTCTACATTAAAGATACAGAAATATTCAATTACGCTACTCTTCTAGCCAACTTCATATATCGTCTGAAACAAGAGTATGGAGTCAAAATTAACGCGACAGGCATATTAAACGAACCTAATGATACTCCCATCAAATTCAAAGATTCTCAATGGCCTGTGATGATTACAGCACTGCGCCAAGAGTTGGATAACCGTAATTTAAAAGATGTCAAAATAGTTACACCAGAGTTAGCAAATGCCGATAGCATAGCTGTTCGCATCATTAAAGCTATCAAAAATAACCCCGAAGCTTGGCAAGCATTAGCCGCTATTTCCACCCATTCCTATAACATGGCCGCCGCACCCTGGATCAGCTCGCTAATTGAAGGAACAGATAAAGAATATTGGATTACAGAAGTTGGTACTAATGGCCCAGAAGAACCCGGAGATGCCCTGAAAGCTGCTTCTGCCGCTTCTCGGTTCCTCAATGATATGAACAATCGGGTAACTCACTGGATTTGGTTTATTGGACATGCACAATCACATACAGAAGATAACTCTACAAGGTTAATTCCTTACACTATTAGTCCGTTTCAATATCAACTGTTCCAGAAATATCATTACTTAAAACAACTAACCCGCACCTTTGATACAGGAGCGGTATTCCGAAAAAGCTATAGCTCTCTAGAAAAAGACATGACCTGGAGTTCTGGCAAAAAGCCTCGTATTACCGTAGCTAGTGCCAAAAATCCCGATGGTTCTTGGGGAATTGGAATCAGTAATTACACTTCTGATAAATTTTTCTATGCTCTTCCGGCTGGCTTGGGTTATCCCGAAGGTACATTAGTGAGCGATGCCCAATCAGGCCGTGCAGCAGAAACGTTTGCTGTTACAGTCTTTATTGAAGAACTGGCCCAAGCTGGTGACATCAAGATGAAGATATATCGTTCCAACAGCAATGTTAATAATGTCTATATAGGCTCTGCTGTGATGCGGAAAGGAACAGTGACTATTCCCAAAGTAGACAGTTTGGATCTTATCACTCTCCGCAGTCAGTGATTGACAAAATAGCATTTGTTATCCTCAACAACTAAGTTAGCCAATCATTCACTTAATTGCCAGTTGTAAAATACCATTTCAATTATCAACACTTTAGCTAGAGTAAATTCTAGCTATTTTTTTCTCTATCAATCCTAAATAAAATATAATTAATATACATATTCACATTCATCATAACATATTAATCCTGAGACTGTATGAACACGACTTTATTAGAAAATCATCTGACTCATGAACTAGAACTATTAATTTGTTGTTCTCGTACTTGTATAAACGAAAAAAACTTAATTAGAATCCAAAACTTATTACAAAAGCCAATCAATTGGGACTATCTACTAGAACTTGCTGCTTACCACAAAGTTTTACCACTATTATTTATTAACCTGAGTAAAATTGAGTCTCAAGCTATTCCTCATAATATCTTCAGTACACTACAAAAATATTATTACCTTAATACACAACATAGCCTGTTAATGGCTAGTAAACTGGTCAATATATTAAATATTTTCACTGAAAATAACATTCCTGTTGTTCCCTTTAAAGGGCCAATTTTAGCTACCGTAGCTTACGGCGATATATCGCGCCGAACTTTTGGAGATTTGGATCTGCTTGTGCATCAAGAGGACTTTCTCAAAACTAAACAAGTTTTAATCAATCAAGGATTTGAGCCATACGCAGATAGCAATGAACAAGAAGCCGCTTATCTTAAATCTCTCAATAGTCAAGATGAAGAAGCGTATTTGCGTTCTCATTGGGAACTACATCTAATTAATCGAAAAGAGCAAGTTACCTTAGATGTCCATCAAGGAGTTTTATCTAAAAAATTCTCTCTACCCTATAGTTCAGAATGGATATGGAATGACACAATAAAAATAAATTTTGCTGGTAAACAAATACTCAGCTTTTCTGCGGAAAATCTCATCATTATTCTCTGTTCACAAGGAAGTAAAGACTGTTGGTTATATTTAAATAGAGTTTGCGACTTAGCTGAAGTAATTCATACTTATACTGATGTGAACTGGGAAAAAGTTTGGCAGTTAGCTATTGAACTAAAAATGACAATAATGCTACTTTTAGGACTTTCACTTGCTCATCATATCTTAGATGCTTCACTTCCAGAATTTATTCTACAAGAGATAGAAATTAACTCATTAGTAAAGAATTTAACTTCTGAATTTATTCTCCAACTAACTCGTCCTGTCGCCGATGTGACCACACAGAGCCAATTAAAATCTGCGCTTTTTCATCTAAAATTGATAGAACAACCTTGGGATAAAATCACATATTGTTTTGAAAATCTAATTGTGCCAACGATCGCAGATAAAAGTTGGATACGTCTACCAAAATTTTTATCATTTTTATACTATTTTTTAAGACCGGTACGCTTGATAACTAATGCTTCAATAAAATCTCAAAACAATAGACATCTTGCATAAATCAGATTATGACTACTAAACAAGCGAATTTTCTGTTACTCTTTGCGTCTTTGCGCGAGACTTAAAATTCGTGTTTTATAACATTCGTGTAAGAGGTCTAATACACGTCAATAAAGATTGACACAACTATTAAAAATTTACTATTCAAGCAAGTTCCTATTTACTTATTGCCATTGCTTGGATAAACGATTTTTTAGTTTATAAATTAAATGCTTAGGTTTTCGTAGAAAAGCAGGAGTTTTTAATAAATTAATAAAAATATTAATATCTTTATCACCAAATTCAAAAGTTTTTATACCGTATTTTATCACTAAGTTAGTTATGATAGATTGATCATTTCTATGTTTTTTAAATCCAGGTAAATTTGGCAAACCACAAGTATTTGGTAAACTTTGAGAGGCAATTCTCTCGTCTAAATTATATTGCAGCCACTCATTAACAAAATTTATGACAAAATCATTTTTTTGCAATAGCATCCATGTTGCTTGTATTTGTCGGGCTTCATGATATTTAACTTCCTCACAATTCATATAAACAAAAGTATCTCTTTTAGTCCAATGAGAATTTTTAAATCTCACTTGATGGAACACAGTACCATTGTTACTAATACATAAGTCTATCAAGGGTTGCACAGATTGTCTAATACCCCAAGTTCCACAATCATAGTAAAATAGAATATCTCCATATTCTATTTTTTTAAGTAATTCAGCAATAATATATGATTTAAAAACATAACCATTTTCACTAGATGGTTTATCTAAATATTCTTTATGTTTAGCATAAAAGTCTGTTTTGATAAGGTCTTTAGCTTCCCAAGAAACAATATTGTTAATACCCTGTTCTCTAGCAGTTTTGTTCAGGTTTAGCTGATTTTGTCGATAAACTCCACCTTTTCTGTTGAATCTATCATCTGAATAGTTTAGAAGATAAAATTTCATAATTTCCTACGTACTGATTTTCAATAATCAATTTTATACAAATATTTATGAGCATTTGAATCAAAAATCTTGCGTAAAATTTTTGTAAATTGACATTAATTGTTGATAATTTACTTCTGAAGTATATTTAGATTCATATATAGAATAAGCAGTTTCTCCAAAAATATTCATACTTTCAGGATGGGTTATTGCCCAATTTATTTTATCAGCTAAATCCTGTAAATTTCCTGCTTCAAAATGTAATCCAGTGAGGTGATCTTCTACTATTTCTGCAAGACTACCTAACTTAGAAGCTAGTACAGGTAAACTAGATGCGAATGCTTCAATTATTGTTAATGGAAAACCTTCATACCAAATTGAAGGAAAAACTAAAAATTTAGCTCTCTGCATTAATTTCATCACTACTAATTTATCTTGATATCCCAAAAATTCGACTAGATTTGCATAGCCTGCTGTTTGAACTTTTTTCTGCAAAACTTGACGCAGTGGCCCATCACCGACAATTTTTAATGGTGTAGATATATGATTTTTGATATAAGCATCAATTAGAACAGAAACTCCTTTTTCTTCTGATAGTCTGCCAACAAATAGTAAGTAATTATCACGTTGAATATGTGAATCTAACTTATTTGGCTGAAAAACAAAATTTGGTTTAATATAAATTTTATCTGCTGGGAGTCCAGCTTGAATCATTTTTTCTTTTTGAAATTGAGTCAAAACAATATAAGCATTTACTTTCTTATGCCAAGTACCTGTTAATTTATGCCATGTAGTCATTGCTGCAACCACAGAACTTTGAAGATGAGAGTTACGATAACAGCTATGTACAACGCTAGACCAAGGTATTAATCTACCAATACAATCTTCACAGATTTTGCCATCTCGAAATGGCATTGCTTTAGGACAAGCTAGGCGATAATTGTGCAGTGTTTGGATGACAGGTACTCCAGCAGCATAACAAGCGTCATATACAGCAGGTGATAGTAACGGAAAAAAATTATGTACATGAACTATATCAGGAGAAAAACGTATTATCTCTGCTTGAACTAATTGTTTAGATGGAAGTGAATATATTGCTCCTCCTGCTGCTGCTAGTGTATCCCACACATTTACTATATTCAGGTTGTTTTCTTCCAGTAAAATCACATCATGCCCATTAGCCTCTAACAGATTTTTTTCAATCTGAACTACTTTATCTTCACCACCGGTTAATCGATAGCGATTGTGTAAGATTAACAGCTTCATGCTTTTTTCTGAACTGGTGGATATGAACTCATACTATTAAGTTAAAGAGTCAGATTTTGGGGATGAGGGATACACTGATAAATATTTATTTGAACTTTATTTATATATGAATATTCTATAAAACAAACAGCAGTTAGGGAAAATTTGCTAGTTTTTCCTGTACACAAATTTGTTTATAAGATTGAGCAAAAAATAATGCTTTAAATTCCCAACTAAACACCTCTCTAACTCTCTTTTGTCCAGCCTCGCCCATGTTTGATCTTAATTTTGCATCTGCAACCAAACGCATCATTGCTTGAGCAATGTCTTTGACAGCTTGTTCTGGTGTATTTGCTAGGATTTTAAAACCAGTTGCTTCAGTAATTTGAAGTGCTGGCCCTCCTAGATTTAAGCAAATGACTGGTAAACCTAGTGACATCGCTTCTAAACAGACTAATCCCCCAGAATCATGCAAACTTGGGTGAACTAATACATGAGAGTCTTTTATTTTACTTAAGGTTTGCTCACGAGACAAACTACCCCAAAATTTGACTTGTTTTTCAATACCTAGTTCTTGGGTGAGCTTTTCCAAGTTTTTTCGCTCAGATCCTTCTCCTACAACCCAATACTCAGAATTAGATATATTTGCTTTGGCAAATGCTAATAATCCTAAATGAAATCCTTTCCAATGCAATAATCTACCTACGCTGATAAACCTGAAAATAATAGATTGATGGGATGGAGATGTTTTTGCATAATTCACTAATTCTTCTTGAGATATACCAAGCTGAGAATATACTTGAACATTTTTTGCCCCTAAACATCGTAACTTTTTAGCTGTATCCTCAGTTGTAGCCCAAGCGGCAACACTGCGTCGTGCTGTTAAGCGGACAAAAGGATCACAATCTCCAATTAAGCAAGCTATATTTCTCAGTAACTCATATATTTTGCTTTGAAAGTTTAAACCTGACAAAAAATTTTTGGGAGTTAATTCTCCTCCACCCACAGGCCCCCAGATAAAAGGAATGGGTAAAAAACAAAGAAAAGACGGACTATTATATTTGACGTAAGTGATATGATGCACAATGTCAAAGCAAATTTGCTGATGAAGCGTTCTGCTAACAAAGTAAGCCGTAATTTGCCATAAATAGTAGTGAAGATAAACCCACTTTTGAGTGGATTTTCCTTTCTGGTTCCAATCTATCATTAAACCAAAAGGATCTAAATAAATAAAGTTGAGATTAGATAGTGGCTTGCGTGCTAATTCTGCTTCAATGGCGAGGCGGTGACAGTGAGAAGTTAAAACCCAAATCTGATGATATTTGCTCACTTGTTGAGCAAAATTCCAACCTACACCTGGTTCAGAACCTTGGCCTGGTTCACAGGCGTATGCAGAAATCAGAATTTTCATAATTATTAATTTGTATAGAATATTTATTCAGCTTCTGCATCAAAAAGCTGTGGATAACGTTTGTATATTTGTATTGCAGCTAAACCAATACCATACATTGTCCATAACCAAATGCCCCCTGTTGGGCCTTCAATAATTACTTCAAATGATGTAACAGTCATACTTGCTACCCAATAAGTAAGTAAAGTTAAAAATATACCAGACCATTTTGTCTGTCCCTTTTTCCTGCACTGTAAATATTTCGATAGTATGCTTCCAGCCCAACCTAATTGAATTATTAGCCAAAGAACAAAACCAGGAACACCAGTACGAGAAAGCACTGTAATATGACCATTGTGTGGACTACGCACAACACCACCACCTACTGGGTCAAAACCGGTACCAGCTCCCAAGTTAAAACCAAATCCTCGACCAGTCCAAAAATAATCGGAAAAAGTACTTTTAACAAGATAAGTCCACCATTCTAAGCGATATTCTTTTGAACCTTGTCTTTCATTATTGTCAACGAAAATACTTAATACTTTCTTAAGTAATGGTTCAAAAATCTCTGGATTTACAATTAAAGCTAATAGAATAATCAAAATGGTGATAGTTAAGATGCGCCAAATTTTACTACTTTTATACTTGGCAAGTCCAACTACAAAAAAAGCATTGAGAAAGGCAAGTGTTCCTGAACGGTTTGAATTTATAACTACTATACCCAAGTTGACAAAAAACATGAAGGTGAATAACAATGCGTGGAAATCTAGTAAGTTAGACCCAATAAAAAAAGCAATAATACCAGACAAATGAGTCATTGTATCTGCTGTTTTAGGAGAAATAATTCTAGCTCCTGCACCCGGTAAACTAGGTAATGGTATTGTTCTAGCAATCAACCATAAAAATGGAATTAGAAGAATAAAAATCCTACAAAATCGCTCATACTGAGCAACCATAAATAAAAATCGCTGTGGCTTACTAATTAGTAAGGTGGCAACGATTAGGGCAAAAAATATGTAGTACCATAAGGCTGCATCCCTTATGGCATCTAAGCCATATATGGGAAAGTACGGAATGGTATTGAGACAACACCACACCATAAATATAATTAAAAACCAAGCTTGGGGAAGTTTGAGCAGTTTTGGAATTGACTTGTTGATGCTTAAAGCAAACAATCCAAAAATAAGAGTAATTTCCCCGATATAAGCAGGCGCAACTCCAAAGTACGAAAATCCTCGCCCACACAAGGCATATCCCAATAGCACCCAACTATACCAGTTGAGAAACTTATCAGCTATGGAGGATTTTTCTGTATCATTTTTAAGATAAATACTTGTTTCATCGAGCATAAGCTAATTGAGATATTATTGGTTGGTTTTAGAAAATTAAAAGGATTCAAATATACGTTTTAGGGCAAATATATTGTTCAAGGCAATGCAAATACTTTTATGTCGTATGAAAATAATGGTGATTTTTTTATAATTTAAATTAATTAAAGTTTTAACAATCGGTGATGAGTAGCTAATTCATAAATTTCCATCATTCGGTTATAGTTCTGTTGCGCTGTGTACTTAGATTCAAATTCCTGCCTAGCCTCTTGACGCATTTGAGCTAGTTTTTCTTGATTTGCAACCGCCCACTGCACTTTCGTTGCTAAATCTTCGGGGTTTCCTGGTGAGAACAGCAATCCAGTACGGCCAGAGTCTACTAATTCTGCGATCGCTCCAATATTAGCAGCAATTACGGGCGTACCTTTTGCAAACGCCTCAACTGCGACTCGACCAAAAGTTTCATACCACTTGGAAGGAAACACTAAAAACATGGCTTCTCCCATCAATTTATGCACTTCAGATATTGGTCTACGTCCTAGCCATTCTACCTTGGGTAATCGTTTGACTAATTCCACCACTTTCGCTGCTAAAGGCCCTTCCCCGATAATCTTCAAAGGAACTTTCCCTTCCAAATAGTTCCAAGCTGCTAGTAAAGTATCTAACCCTTTCTCGGAAGATAATCTACCCACAAAAAGAGCATAACCACCAGAACCATCTCCCACACCAGGATCAGGATGTACAAAGTTAGGCTTGACGACAATTTTTTCGGCTGGGAAACCTCCGCTAATAAATTTTTGTCGGGCAAACTCAGTTAAAGCAATATAAACATCTACCATTTCCAGCCAAGTATTCATAGCGCGATGAGCTGTTAACATAGTTGCTACTGCGATCGTTGCTGGACGGTTGTCCCGATAGCAACCATGCCAAACACCAGGATAGGGAATAAACTTCCCCATACAATCTTCGCAGACTAAACCATCCCGAAAAAATAAGCCATTGGGACACAACAGGCGATAATTACGCAAAGTTTGCACAACAGCTACTCCTTCTGATTTAGCCGCATAGTGAACAGAAGGAGAAATTAAGGGGAAAAAATTCTGAATATGAACAATGTCACATTTTGAATGCTGAAGTTTTTGTTTGACTATGTTGTAAGATTCTTGAGACCAAATAGAGCGCAACGCCATCGGTACCGCACCAATAGATCCCACTCGGTCATTATGTTCTTGATAAACATCAACTTCATGACCCATTTCCCGTAAGAGTTTTTCTTCAGCCTCACGAGATTCATCTTCGCCACCACGAATTTGATAATTGTTATGAATGCTTAGAATGTGCATTGAGGAAATTTTGAATGGGATAATGATTAATTAAATAACCTGAGCGTTATTTTCTTTGGTCTGAATTACACTTTGTGATAATAGAGACTGTTGGCAATTCAAAATATCTTCATAAAGTGCCACTAAAGAATTTGCTTTAATTTCCCAGTTGTATAACTCACTCACCCGCTTTTGACCTGCTTGTCCCATCTTGGCTCTGAGTTCTGGATCTTTAGCCAGACGAACTATTGCCTCTGCCATACCGTTAACCGCATCTTCAGGGTTATTACCAATAATTTTAAAACCAGTTTGCTCCGTAATCTGAAAAGCTGGGCCTCCTAAATTCAAACAGATTACAGGTCTACTGGCTGCCATTGCTTCGATGCAAACCGTAGGCGAAAAATCATGCAAACTAGGATGAATTAAAGCACAAGATTCTCCCAATATCCTTAGTGCTTCTTCACGAGGCCGACTTCCTAAAAATTTGACCTTTTCAGCAATTCCTAGTTTATTAGCCAAAGCTTCTAATCTTTGACGTTCCGGGCCTTCGCCAATAATCCAGTATTCCCCGTTTTCTAAGTTAGCTGCTGCAAAGGCACGTAACCCAAGATGAAATCCTTTCCAATGCAGTAAACGCCCCATACTGATAAATCTTATAGGAGCTTGGAATTGCGAAACATTATATTGCTCGAATTGAGCTATATCTTGCTGATTAACACCTGTTTGTCCCAATATCTTCTCAATACGTTTTGTACCTAATGCACTTACACAATCGGCTGTTTCTGATGTGCAAACTATTGCTACAGCACTTCTTTTAGCAGTCATTTTCACAAAAGGGTCGCGTTCACCTATCCAACGGCTGACTTCTCGCAAACTTTCATAAACTTTGCCACTCCAATGAAAATCACGCCAAAATGACTTCGGTGCTACTTCACCTCCTCCCAATGGCCCCCAAACAAACGGTATAGGAAGTAATGATAAAAAGCTAGGAAAACAATATCGACCGTAGGTAACATGATGTACCAAATTAAAATTAATTTGCTGATGTAGTTTCCTGGCTTGAAAATATGCACCTATTTGCCAAAAATAGTAATGAAAATACAAGGCTGTTTGTCCTCGGTTCCACCATCTAGCCCAAGCAGGTAAGTCATGATACACAAACTTTAACCCTGGAACTGGTATTCTTGATAGTTCAGCTTCAATGCTGGGTTGATTATCTTGACGTGTAATTACCCATACAGCCTCACATTTGTGAGCTAGTTCTTGAACCATATTCCAACCAACTCCAGGTTCAGACCCCATCTTTGGTCTACAGGCATAGGCAGAAACTAAAATTTTCATATTTTTCATTTCTTAAAATACTTATGCAGGCTTATGGTATGTATCGCATTAATAATTTTCGTGACTGGTTTTTCAATAGCTGTATCAGCTTTTGTTTTTGATTTAATTGATAAAACCCTCGAATAGAATAATCTACTTCTATATGATTTTGTTTGAACAAATCAACCACAGCCGCCTCTAACCATTTACCTTGAACAATTCCAGTAGGATAATAAGGAAAAATATATTTTTCTTGCCCATTAAAATAGTCAAGATTTTGACAGAAAAATGAATCTTTAATTTTCCTGGCTCTGATGCTACCCCAGCGTTCAAACTCCCATCCTGTTTCATTCGGCTCAAGATAAAATTTGAGTCTATCCTTGACCCACAACCCGGCTTGTAAACCAATCCGATAGTTAGCTCTTTGCGGAATTTCCCATAATAACGGATATTTGGATGATGGTTTGTATGGGCCAATTCCCAGAGTTTCTCTTAACCGAATGTGGGAATATCCTTCACATTCCATAATTTCGAGAAAATCATAGAGAATAGTTGTATTGACATAATCGTTCAAGAAATAATCATCTTGTACATAAAGAATGTACTGAGAATTAATCTTATCAAGACAACGAATTAAGCAATCGCTCCAACTCGGTCTTGTGCCACTATCATCATTTACACCAACTTGAGAACATTGTATATTTAACCCAGGATAGCTAAATACTTTAGTTTCAGTATTCAGTATTATAGGGTGAGGACAATTAGACCAATACTTTGCAAAAAGAGTAAAGAATGGTTGCCAGCAATCTTCAAAACTGTCGGTACTATTTACGAGAATTGCTAATTGTGAAGTATCATCCATAAATAATTTTACTTTTTCTATGTTTGTTGAATACTTTAAATAAAAATTTAGCTAGTCTAAAAGACTTACATCATTATCATTTTGCTCAAAATCTAAGTTATTTACATCTGATTATTGAGGAGCATTTGGTATTTTTCTTCTAAAATCTGCGTTTGCTTATGAAGATTAAACATATTTTCTACTCGTTGTCGGCCATTTTGACTAAAGCTTTGCCAGAGAACACTATCATTAAATAGCTGTAAAACATACTCAGCAAGAGTTTGAACATCTCGTTCAGGTGCTAAAAAACCAGTCTCTTGATGTGCTACTACTTCAGGAATTCCACCACTAGCAAAGCTAACTACTGGTAAACCCATTGCTTGAGCCTCAGCAAACACTATACCAAAACTTTCGCAATCACCAGACTCTGCTCTAATACTAGGAACACAAAATATTTTGGCTATTTGCATCCAATGTTTTACAACCTCTGGTGGTTGGGAGCCTAGAAAACGATAGTTTTTGAGTAAGGACTTAGCTAAATTTTCTAAAGAATTGCGGAGAGGTCCATCACCAATCACTACCAAAGCTATTTCAGGATTTTCTGCTTGTACTCTCTCCATCGCTTTTATTAAATACTCACAGCCTTTCTTCTCAACTAGCCGTCCAACAAAAAGAACTATTGGCTCTCGATTAGTTATTGGCTGAGGTTGAAAAATTTCTGTATCTACACCTATATAATGCACTAATATTTTTTCTGAAGGAAAACCTTGCTGAACAAGTTCCGCTTTCAAAAATTTCGATACCGTAATAAATAAATTAGCCTGTTGTTTAAGTAATTCTCGCCGTTTGAGATAAACACGAGTACTGATAGAATTTTTTCTAGCATATTCATCCTTCATGGTAGCATCAAGTCCATGAAAGGTAACAATCATAGGTAGATTTAAAGACTGTACTAAAGGAAGAGCTAAAGCTCCACAAACGCCAAAATGAGCATGAAGTAAAACAGGATTTAGCTGTTTTACTTTTTTCCTGACTTTTGGTGCTATTCCTGTGACTTTAAACAATACCTCTTGGAAAGCTCCAAAACTTCCACCTTCATTAACTACTAACGTGCGTTCTGAAGGTAGAGATAATCCTTTGACAAAACGAGAACCCACATAATAAGGTTCAAAATTTTTTAGTCCTTCTCCTTGAGCGCGGATAAATGTTTCGGAAAGAGGGAGAATACGTCCACAGAAAATAACTACATTTGGCTTAGACATACTGTTTTTGTGCTGGCTCTAGAACTATATCGCTGTAGAACTTTTATTTTGATTCCTGTAAAATAAAGCATATTTCAACTCAAATAATAATTTGTAAACTTTAGCTCCAAAAATTACTCTTATAATTCCCTTAGCGAAAAGTTCTCCAGACCAGGGAAGGAATTTTAGTAAGGCAAGAATATAGAAAAGGGCAGTAATTTTATTTCCTTTATCAAGTTCTTTATTTACTCGAAGTAATTGGACTATGGATGTTCTTACTCCTATAACACGATGATAATTAATCGCTCCCGTCCGTTGTTTTATAACTTTCCCCCACTTATTTTTGAAAATTCTTAATCCCTCCAATTTAGCTTGCAAATTACCTCCAATCTGCTGTGGATGAAAATATCTAATAATTAGTGGTTTATCGACCACTAAAAAATGGTTATTGGCAGCTGCTAGACTCAACCATAAATCATAGTCTTGAAAACTCGGTAAACTTTCATCAAAGCCATTAACTTCTAGTAAGGCAGAACGTTTCACCATAAATAGTGAAGTGGTAGGAGGTAGCCAACCTCTCAATAAATCATCAAAAACATCTCCTTCATAAAGATGTAAACTGGGTATTTTCTTTTGTCCCTCTACACATTCATAACCTAGGCAATAAACAACAGTTGCCAGAGGATCATCACTTTCTTTTACCCGTTTTACCTGTAACTCTAACTTCTCAGGTAACCATTCATCATCACTGTCTAAAAATGCGATGAATTCTGTGTCAGCTGCTTTAATGCCTTGATTACGTGCATAGCTACCTCCATAATTCTTACCTAAAGGTAAATATTTAATTCGTGGGTCTGTAAATTCTTTAACTACTTCAGCAGTATTATCTGTAGAGCCATCATCAACAATAATCAGTTCAAAATTAGTAAAAGTCTGTTGGAGAATACTGGAAATTGCTCTTGGTAAAAAATTAGCTCTATTAAATGTTGGAACTATTACACTAACAGTTGGTTGTTCTTGAATAGATGGATTCATGATTTTTAGATTCTAGTATAATTAGCTCTGGATTTTAATGAGATTTTTACATACAAGATTGATATACATTGCTCGTTATTTTGGCAATGTTTAGCCAATCATATTTTTCTGCTAGTTGGCGATTATATTGACCCATAGTTGATAGTTGAGTGTGTTGTTCTAATGCTGATTTCATAGCTTGAATTAAACCATACTCATCATCAATGTCATATAAAAATGCTCCAGAATTATCTAACACTTCTGCAATACACCCTTTGCGGGGTGCAATACAGGCTCGACCAAAAGACATTGCTAACATTACAGCACCTGAAGTGAGAATATCTCGATAGGGAAACACAACTACATCAGAAGCATTCAGATAGATTTGAAGTTTCTCAGAAGGGATGAATCCTGGTATAAATTTGATTTTTGGATCGTTATCAATCCTCTGTAAAAGCAGATCTGTCATTTCTGGACTATTTTGATATACTTTACCTGCAATCACTAGTTGACTTGCATCATGATGCAGTTGTTTAAATGTATCTATTAGTTCCAAGACTCCTTTGTAGGGTCTAATCATCCCTAGGAATAGGAAAACCACAGCAGAATCATCTATATTTAAGCTTTTGCGGGCTAGAGTTTTTTGGATATTGTTATCGTAACAGTTGATATAGTTACCATGCGGGACTACAAATACTTTATCTTGATTATCTTTCAGGGAAAAACTTTTGATAACTTCTTCTTTTGCTGAGTCACAATGAGCAATAATCGCATCAGTCAATTTAGCCACTAAATAACTACATAAAGTATCTAAAGCTAAGTTTTTATTTTCATGGTTTTTGAGATTATGTACAGTCCAAATAATTTTTATTCTTAGCAGTTTTAAGATAATTAATTCTAAAATAAAAAATGATAATTTTATAGATTTTTCTAAAAAATTGGAGCCTGCGAAAAATGGATGAAGCCAATGTAAGTGTAATATATTTGCTTTTTGAGGAAACAATACTGCTGGTAAAAAGAAAGTTGTTGAAGATGAAGGATGAGGAAAATCTGCTTGAATATCTAATGTATTGAGGTGATTAATTAGCTCTTTTTGGTAGGGATTATCATCATTTGTTCGTGGTAAAAATATAGATTTCATGTTTAATTAATATTTTTGTAAATAATTGTTTTAAATTTTGCACTTGTTGGCAATTTTTAAGATGCTATTTTTGTCTGATTTAACCAAGTCCTGAGTTTCCAAAATTTGTTGAATAGTTCTATGAAGGTTAAACGAATTTTTAATTTAATATAATTTGGATAGAAAGTTTTGCTCATAGGAAAACTCTCTAATAGAGCTTTGACAGTTTGAGTATCACCGACATAAACATGACGATAAGCTGCTAGTAATGCGTAATATGCTAAACAATGCTCCAGAAGAGAACGATATTCTGGGGGACAGTTATTTCTGATAGGTTCTGGGTCTGTAAGCTTGGGCCAAGGTGGTCTTACTCCCTTACGCCCTTGCCCAAGTTCAGATGCTTCTGTGTGATGCCACATAAGTGGGGTGGGGTCTAAATAAATTTGGTAATTTAATGCTGCTTGTATCCATAAATAAGAGTCTTCACCATAAGTGCAGCGATCTTTACTATAAAAACCACCAAATTGTTCGACGATCTGTCGTGAACATAAGACTGCTCCAGAGTGGAAGAAGTCGATCGCGGATTTCACTAATTGCGGTTTCATATCAGTTGGTAGTCGCCATACACCTTCTGTTGTCAGAAAATGGGGAAGATGTTCTTGCCAACTTGTACGTTCTTCACCCCGAAAATGTCCACTCACACTCAGCAAACACTCAGGGTGTTTTTGAAGATGTTCTATGGACTTCTCCAAGAATTCTGGTAGCCACTCATCATCAGCATCAAGAAATGAGAGAAAGGGAGCCTTGCTTTCTGTGATACCTCTGTTACGTGCTGCACCAGGGCCGCTATTCATTTGGTGAATGATGTGGATGCGGGAATCAGGATAATTGCTGACAATATCTGGGCTATTATCTGTAGAGCCATCATTCACAACGATAATTTCAAAGTTTTGATATGTTTGCCCTAGTACGGAGTCGATCGCTCTAGCGATATACTTACCTTTGTTGTACAAGGGTATGATCACACCCACAAGCGGAACTTGTTTTGGCTCCAATTCTTTCATCTTGATGTGCCTGCAATGATGAAGGTTTACTGCATAATTAAGCTAATATCTGTGCGATTAAGTCAAAATTAGTTGCTGTTCTTTGTTTGATTTCGGGTAAAACTGAGTTTAAATGAGCAGATACTTGCTGGCGTTGCTGCCAAGCACTACGAATTGTGTTGCAAGCTGTATCAATATCGAGAAACTGTTGAGCAGATATCAGTAATCCTTGGTGAACCATTTCTGCACCTAGTAAATCGGTCATAATACCTTCGGCTTTGACAGAGTAACCTATGGGTAAGGTACAAACACCACTTGATAAGCCGGCGATCGCAGCGTGCATTCTCTCAGACACAACTAAATCGCAAGTACTGATCAAACCTTTAAATTCTGAGGCTGTATGTTCAGCACCAGCTAACTGGACACGAGGATCGAAGTTTAATAATCTCTGCAATTGTCCGGCGAGGATGCGATCGTCATTGTGAGGACGGTAATCATGTACATGGGGAATCAGTATTACCTGCGCTCCAAATTCATCAAGAATCATCTTGATTACTTGACACCAAACTTTGATGTGTTGCTCGTAGTCAGTGCGAGTATAGCGACAAATACCTTGACTAATTCCGAGTGCAACTAAGGGACGGTCTGGATTGATGTTGTACAATTTCCGCAAGTTAGCAACAATTTCTGGCGGTGCTGGCGGGAGCAAAAATGCTGGATCAGCTGTGTGTTTAACTATATCTGAAGACAGACCTAAGTCTTTGGTTACATATTTATAAGAGAATCCTTCTCTGACAGTCACTAACTTGGAGCGACGAGCAACATTCAGCCAAATTTCTGCTTCTGCTTGAGTTTTAAAAGGCCCAATAGATTGAGCCAGGAATACTACAGGCACACCAGCATCTAAAGCATATTCTAGGGGTTGGAGCTGCCTTTTGAGAAAGTTGACACCATAATCAGAACTAAATATATCGCCACCAGATGCGATCGCCACGGATGCACCATCCAGCAATCGCAACATATCTTTGTAGGCAGGTGCTATGGGCTTATAAAACTGAGATAAATTGTTCCGCCAGCGTTGAAGTTTATGAAGTGGTCTTAAGGAACCATCGCTGATCAAATCTATGTTGTACTGTTGCAACCTAACTTCATCATAATCAAGCGTTTCTGTGAGAATACTCATAGCCAGCTTTGGCTGAAGTTGGCGTAGCTGCTCAATGGTAGTAACAACCATTGCTTCCACACCCCGGTTCCGTAATCCAGTAATTCCTGTAATAACTGCTTTCACTTGATGTATCACTCCATCTTTAGTAGTATTTTTTACTTAACTAATAGGCTTTTGATAAATTTTTTACACTTTTGAATAAATTGCTTCCATAAAACAGTAGATGGGTAAGTCAATTGATATTGCAGCACCAAAAAATTCATATTTTTTGGAAAAACAGAAAACTGTCCAGATTTTATAGCTTTTTGAAAAGCAATGTGACTCTCTTCGCCTAATTTCATCCTCAGTTCTTGTCGTTTTTGCAGTTGTCTACTTAAATGGCTGATTTGCGATTTAACCCGCTTATTCGGCCGCCATTCACCACGTTTGTCCGCCAAATATAAACGATAGGCTAAACCTTCCCTGCGATGGTTTAATCCCGAAGCTTGCGATTTTGCGACTTCATCGGCTGTGATGGTATTAAGATGTAGATTACCTGTATTTATTCCTTGTTCAATTAATTTTTGAATTAATACATTACGAACAACAACTACATTTGTACCTTTACTATCATTCACATATTCAGGTAGCCAAGCATCACCAACAACTATATCTGCGGCTTCCGCAATTACATCATCACAATATTCACAAGCTTTATATTTAAAAAAACCATGTCCCCAGTCCCAACCATATAAATCACGCACCGGACTAACATATTCAATCACTTCACCATCTTTTAAACCAACAGCTTTCATCCCATATTGATTAGCACCTCTATCAGCCAATTTATAGCGGAAATCAAACTCTAAAAGATTACCTGGTTTGATTCCACCTTGCCAAGCAAACATTTGTGCAAAATGAATACTTTTTAAATGCCCGCAAATTAAACCCACACAAAATTTTATCCGTTCAGCAATTATGGGATCTTGCTTCATCAGCAGCCGAATAGCTTTAATAAAACATGGAATACCAACTATTACATAACGCCCAGGCTGCTCTCGTAGCATTTGTATAACTTCCGAGATTTCAATTGGGTAATATCGTGATTTTGCTCCGTTACGCACCTCTTCTATAGTTTTAGATATTTGGTACTTAAATAATCTGGGATCTGTTGGCGAAGGAGTACAAGGCTTAACATGAATAACTCCATCAACTAATCCCTCACTCAGAAGTTGAGTAACAATCCAATTACCCATACCACCTGAACTACCACGTTTACGGAAATCGCTTTCGCTGACAAAACCTGCATAGGTTGTCAGATAGTAGCCAATTTGTTTGTGATATTGACAATCTTTACCGAATATTTCCTCCGCAAGCTGATCTTCATTTAATCCTTCATTTGAAAAGGGACAAACTTTTCCCAATGAACCCTGATTCGATGTTTGAACTACTGGCTCATTCAGCGTGGCACAAAGCTTGCCATACTCATCTAGTTTCATCTTAATTGGAGAATCAACTACAGCAGCACAAGCACCACAACCTATACAGTAACCACCATCTACTACAGTTTCAAATAGTTTGGATATATCTTGATTTTTTGATGTACTGCTTAACATTAATTAACTACTCCTCTCGGCTGATTAACCAACATTTATTTTTTAAAACTCATTTTAGGAAATAATGAACTAAGGATATTTCTTATCTGTTGTAGATGTTGTGGTGCGATTAGTGTAATAGTTCCTGTATATATCAAAAAACCACCTACTATACAAAGGAAAAGTAAAGCGTAAGAATTAACTATAGCTGGAAAACTGAATAAATTTTTGATACTGAAATTAAACAAACTTTTAATCCCTAAAATGCCAGCAACCATTGCTAGAGTTGCCACTAACGGAGTGAAATATTGCTGCAAGTAAGTTGTTAATTTAATGTTAATTAATTTTTTCAATACAAATATAGGTATAGGAGACATAATATAAGCACGAAAAACATAAGATGCTGCGACTGCTACTATTCCCCAACGAACTGCTATCCAAAAGCAAGTAAAGTTTCCAATTGCCTGAATACAATACAGTGCTAAATTCCAACTAGGTTTGCCCATAGCCATAATGACTGTACCATTGTAATAAAAACCCGCATATAATGGCCCAACTAGAGTTAGTATCTGCAAGACTGGTACACTCGTCTTCCACTTTTCTCCAAAAACAGTCAATATTAAATCAGGCGATAAAATCGAAATACCTATAAATACTGGAAAAGCCACAAGACTAGTAAAACTAATTGCGTTATAAAATGCTTTTCGCATCTTTTCCGGTTCTTGTTGCAAGCGTGAAAAGACAGGCATTGCTATTTTCTGAATCACGGAAACCATTAACTGAGTGACTATCATAAAAATTCGATAAGCCACTGAGTAATAACCAAGGGCGACAGAATCAAGAAAATAGCCAATTAACAAGTTATCAGAGTTTTGGTTAACAAAGTTCAGGATACTAATGCCTGTTACATTAATTCCAAACGCAAATAATTCTTTGAAGTGCTTTTGGGAAAATCTAAATTTAGGCCGCCAATCGCTAACCCACCATAAAGCGATGACTTGAGTCACACTATTCGCTAAATATTGACCAACTAAACTCCAAACACCAAAACCTAAAAAGGCTAAAATTATGCCGACAATGCCACCAACTACCACAGCTATCAAAGAACGTATAGCTAAACTTTTGAAAGCTAGTGAACGTTGTAGAATGGCTTGTTGTACACTACTAAGACCATTAAATACAAAGTTTAAAGATAGCCAGCAAATAATCGGTACAATTTTAGGTTCCTTAAAGAATATGGCAACTAAACCAGAACAAGCAATACTCAAGGTTGCAAGTAATATACTCACTCCTAAATTAGTCCAAAAAGCAGTATCTAAATGCTCTGGTTCTAAGTCTTGACGCTGAACAATTGCTGTGGAAAATCCTTGATCTACAAAAATTTGCAGAAAGCTTAAAAATATCCCCGATAAAGCCACTAATCCGAATGCTTCTGGCCCTAATAATCGGGCTAGTAAGAAGAACACCCCAAAGGAAACAGCCTGTTTTCCCCAACTTTCAATTGCAGACCAAAGTACGCCTTTAACTGCTTTTTGTCGTAAATTTGATGTTTGTTTTGGTGGTTCCATTACAGGCTTTACCTATGCAAAGGATTGAAAATACCTATTATATTTTACTGCTACTGTCTCTTTGAGCAGACAAGCATCTCATCTTGATTGATAATTAATAAATACTTGATTTAGAACTGTGAAAACTTACTGCCAACTTTATATTAATACTTACACTGAAAACAAGCAGTCTTTCAAGATGAGAAATCAACTATGAATCAAGATAAGTATGCAGTGATATTCAAAATGTGATCGGCGTAATTCAACGATGTTTTAAGTTTTTTATGAGTTTTGAATAATCATGAAAACTCAACTTGACTCAATATATGGTTATTCCACTGTAGTTTTTAGGAAAACCCCAGCAATACGACTCGATGACAATAGCTGTTTAGCCGCCAGCCAGATGAATACGGGTATTGTTGTTGTGTAGCGCCGCCATAGTCGTCGCGGTTCTTGAAGCCAACGATATAGCCATTCTAAGCCTAAGTCTCTCATGATACGTGGCGCACGCTTGTGAATCCCGGCATATACAGGGAAAACGCCACCTACTCCGATCATAACTGCGCGAATTTTACCTTTATGTTGCGCTATCCATTTTTCTTGTTTTGGACATCCCAAAGATACCCAAACTACACCAGCCCCACTGGAGTTAATTTTATTGATTAAAAGTTCATCTTCAGTTTCTGTTAGTGGGCGGAAGGGTAAGGGTTCCATTCCAGCTATTTTTAGTTGGGGAAATTCTTGTTCTAATCTGGCTTGCATTCTCACCAGAATTTCAGTTTGTGAACCTACAAAGAAAACACTTAGATTATGTTTTTGGGCGTATTGACATGTTTCCACAAAAATATCCATACCTGCTACACGATCTTGGTAAGGAGATCCCATTCGGCGCATCATCCACACTAAAGGCATACCATCAGGTGTCACCATATCTGAATTTTTCAGTATTTTGGCAAACTCAGGATTCCAGTGCGCTTCTATGAGCATGTGTACATTCGCTACATATACAGTTCTACTTTGGTGAGCGATCGCCCATTCTATAATTGTTTGTATCTGATCCTCAAAGCGTAAGGCAGTAATAGGGAAATCAAGCACTTTTTGAGTAGGTAGTAACACTTCTGCTACCATAGCTCACTCCTTATGTCAAAGATAAATAACAACAGATTACCTAGAGCAACCTTTATGTCTAAATAAGCCAATTAGATGAATCTTGACTTTTTCTGAGCTTGTAGCATTCTTTCAAGAACACACATTGATTTTTCAAGGTTTTTCAGCAATTTTACTGTTTGCTGAATCTTATTCAAAACAATCATAACCGTAAATTAGCTTACTTGTTTAACGAAAGTTTATTACAGTAAGATTGCAAACTTTATATTTACTTTATGTTTTTATAGGGATTAGTTCATCCAAACATTACATTACTACTTAATTCCTCTTAGGTAAGTGTATCTATTTTCGGAAAAATTTTTACTTGTCATCTCTCTAAAAGAGTAGTTAATCAAAGCATATATATTTGAATTAATAGACGTATCTGGATAAAATCATAATTTTTTTTAATCAAGGATTATTTTTACAAGGTATAGTGGTAATTAGGTATGCTAAGACAATTTGAAACCTTGAACGCCAGGAATAGTAAGACTTTTCCTCTGCCCTCTGCTATATAACTTGACCTAAATTCTCAAAGGTCAAGCCAATACTAAGTTAGTATATTAATCGGTAAAAATATTAAATTAGTGTGGGCAAATTTCCCTGACTTATCGCCCTAATCAATTTAAGTGTAACAAGTATTCAATTAAGAACCACATATATTGTTATTGATTTGTGCAGGGTTCATAATATCTCATTATCTCCAATTAAAAGAATTCGCCAAAAAAAGAGGGGAGATTTTTTCTCCCCTCTTTTTTGTTGTTATCTTTGTTGTCTGATTGGTTATTTTCCTTTAAGCGTTGTCTCAGCATTTGCCTTTGTTTTTTAAGTTGTCGCTTTCTTGCTGAACCACCTTTACCTTTATCGTTTCTCCCTTCTCGGCGGGGAGATTCCCATCTTTTTAAGCGCATAAAAGATTTGCTAGATATTTATTGTGGATTGTAGTCTTATTGTAATACATATATTTATCAATTGTCTATCTCAATCGAACAGATCATTGAAAGCCTTTCTCCATAAGACTTGTGTAGAGGCTAAGGCAAATTAAACCAGAAGTCAATAAGGCTGATGCTGTCATTTGTCCTCTTTAAATCAATCACTTAGGGGATAATCTTTAATTTTATACAGCGGCTTTCATCCTAGTGAGGTACAAATTATAGCGTTTATTTCTTTATTTCTGATCTGCTTTTACTGCAAAACGCTGTAACGAAGCAAAGAGAAGCCTGTACGTTGGGCGGGTTAGCAAAATCTCTCACTGGCGAAATGCAGTGGGAAGATAGAAATGCTTAACTGAACCGTATTGCTCTTTGGAATACAAATGACAAATGACAATAAAATACATTTGCTTAGGGCTGATTTTGGATTTTAGATGTTTCTCAGCTTAAATAGGCTGTGTTTAGCATACCTAAGTTTATTAGTCGACTATATTATTCTACAGTCGTAGCATAACACACTAAAACCAAGAGAAATAGTGGGTTAGTCTTGCCTTATTACACTTCAACAAACCTGAAATTTATAAGGTAAACTTGTGTCTGATTTAGAACTACACAAATATCTTCCCAAACTTCCCGAAGCAGCACTGCAAGAATTTACAGAATGGTGTGTTTTAGAGCAGTCGAAAGCCGCAGGTATAGAATTTACTCCTAACAAAACCAAGTTAGAAAATCTCATACCAAACGAGTATATTTGGCAACTAATTGATCAGTTCATGAAAGAGAAACCAGACCCAATTAAAACGGGTTTAGTAGCAACAATGGCTGGTCAAGAAGCTGATAGTCATGGTTTGATAGGTTCAGCAATTATGGCTGATTTTATCGCCCTTTATGTGAAATATTTGATTCCTGCAAATGGCACAACGCCAGAAGAAGCGAAACAGTTAATAACGGAAGCCGCAATTCAGCAGTATGAAAAGCTATCTGAACTGGCTGATAAATATAATGTAACGTTCTAAATTGTGGTTATTTGTGAATTATTCTAAGGCTTTGTCTGTATTATGAGGCAAAGCCCTTAAGTTGTAACATAAGAATACAACAAAACAGTGTATCGCTGAAATGGTTGCCGCCCAGAAGTTTAACGAAATGAATAATGGTTCGATACGTATAATTTACGGTGCAATTACGTCAGGCGATCGCTGGAAGTTTCTCAAACTAGAATCACAAACCGTCACAATTGGTCTAACAGAGTATAACATTCCTCCAGTCGATAAGGTTTTGGGGATATTGTTAAGCTTTGTTTCGAGTGGTAGTTGAGCAGTTTTTATTCAATTTGGACAGGTAAATAAATGTTCTTGTGACATAAACTGCTTTTTTATGAAAGCTACACCATTAAAAATTAAGTATAGTGTCACCATTAGTAATTTATGCTAACTATTATTGGTTGCGGAAATCTCAATCGCAGTGATGATGCTGTAGGTGTACTTATCGCCCAACGCTTACAACAATATCTAGCCGAAAACCCTCACCCTTATGTGCGCGTGTATGACTGTGGAACCGCAGGGATGGAGGTAATGTTTCAAGCTAGAGGTAGTAAAAAATTAGTAATTATTGATGCTAGTTCAACCCATTCTGAAGCGGGTGCAATATTTAAGGTTCCAGGTAAAGAATTAGAAGCTTTACCGGAACCTAGTTATAACTTGCATGATTTTCGTTGGGATAATGCACTAGCCGCCGGAAGGAAAATATTTCAGGATGAATTTCCTGAAGATGTGACAGTTTATTTAATTGAGGCGGCAAATCTTAGCCTTGGACTAGAGTTAAGTCCTGTGGTGAAAAGTTCGGCTAACTTAGTTTTTGAAGAGGTAGTTACAATTATTTGTAATTGGTCAATGATAAATAATCAATAGTCTTTCCTACTCTCTTCATACACGCTTTTTCTAGCCAGCCATATCACGGTAAACAGCAATTTCATCTACCCGCATTTCAAAGGGGATACCTTGGCTTTCGGGAGGACAAACGCGGATTTTAGCACTGGTGACAATTGACTGGAGTAATGACCCCATTGCGACGATTTGTTGTAGAACTCGCCAGTTGGTAACAGGGTCGGGACATTCAATTACTAAGGTCATCGCACTAGCGTCACTGGTGACATACCAGCGACAATGAGAAAGAAGATTTTGAATTGTGCGATCGCACGCTTCATAAAAGTATTTACTAATAGAATGCTCTAGTTGTTGTCGTAAAATAATATCTGCCGATGACGGTTGCATTGGACGGTAATCGTAATCATCGTTGTAACAGAACATATACCTAGCCATCTCTACTTACAAAACTACTTAATTGCCAATAGCCATTGCGTAGAGAATATCCATTTTTGTTTCTAAGAAACTCTGGGTTTCATCGTCATAAAACGCGCCAATTCCGCTACATTGTATCCCCAAGTAATTACTACTCAGGTACACTCTGTGTCCTAAAAAACCTGCTAACTGCATAGCGGTTTGATAACTTGTATAGTCAGACACAAAAAACAAAGTTACTGCACAATCACGCGCAATAGCCTGATTAATGCACAAATAACCAGTATGTTCGCTAAAATCGCCACTTTTAATCAGATGATTGTTTTGATATAACCCAGGGGATATCCCCTCTACTCGATGCACGACTGAATAAACTTTGATTGCCTCACAACTTTCTGTCGGAATTGGTTGCTTTAGTTGTTGCAATATCCTGAAATAATCTTCTTGAGAAATCAACTGTTTCCGGAAACGTCTATTTGAACGTCTATGCCAAACAGTTTGATAAAATTTGTCCTTGTCAAACTTAAATTTGGGATGCTCTAGCTGTTGTTTTGGACTCTTTTGTAAAGCTGTTACCTGATAGCCATCTTCAATAAATTGATGCGCTTCAAAATAATCTGTACCACTCACAAAAGGAATTTTCAGCCTTAAGCGTCTCACATGCTTTTCTTCTACTTCCCCACATAGAACACTAGCAGTCACAAACTCTTTATTCTCAAAACCTAAGTCAGAATTAAGAGCTAACTTATCAAAGTCAAACATTAGCTGGATATTTTTGTCATAGAGATCCGCCGATGCGGCAATTGTACCTAAATGGTGTCCGCTATCTAAAAAGCAATATCTCAGACTTCTGTTTTTATATTTCCAACTAGACCTATAATAAACGCAACTAATTAAAAAAATGACTCCCTTGATACATTTGTCCGGTATAATATAACTTTCCAAGCCATCATCTATTAATTCATAGATGAGTGTTAGACAATTATTCTCAACTTCTAGATGGTAGATGCCATCAACTATTTCCGGGATGCCACGAATTTGTACATAAATCTCGGTAGGATATAACCCACCCGCAGAAGGATTAACACGTAGTTGATAAGCTACATCCTTATAAGTCTTTTCTAAGGTGATTGCACTTGTTAAGTAAATGAAAGAATGAATAGGATGATTGAGATTTAATTGCAGCCTGCGATAAAATTTTGGATATTGCTTGAAAGCGGATGGTTGCGTTGTTGGGTCTACATAATTAGGGTCAAGCTGCACTGATAGGTAAGAATGTTTAGTCCTTTGATGAAAATTTTTGCTAGATAATTCATTTTGTAGCATCTTTCAGCATCCTTAAAACTTCGATAGTGCTGGCAAAATCTATAGCTTTGTAATCGTCTAAGTTTTTTAAATTTAAATTAGGATGATGTTGTAAAAGTAACTTCACTACTTCTGTTTTACCTGCTGAAGCTGCATACATTAACACTGTTGCACCGTTATCGTTTTGGTTATCGATATTAATTTTCATTTCTAGCAGCAAATGAATTAATTCATAATAATTGCCAAAGCAAGCAAACCATAAGGCATTATTACTATCGTTATTTCTGGCATTAATATCCGCACCTGCATTAATCAATTCTTGAACTACTGAATAAATACCTTGTCTAGTAGCTTTCATTAAAGCTGTATCACCATTTTCACCACGCTGATTTAAATCTTCAGGATTGTAATTATTACCTATCAACCATTCACAAGTTGTTTTACTCAAACTTTGCTGGTTTTGTTGTTTCATAAACTGCTTTAATTCACTAATAAAAGGGAATGGTGGACAATGCCCACCATTCACAAAAACTTTTGGAAAATACTGTCAATTTATACTTAGAGTTGTCTGAGAATTAGTTTTGTATCCAAGATTTGTAGATCCCCCTAAATCCCCCTTAAAAAGGGGGACTTTAATTCCGGTTCCCCCCCTTTTTAAGGGGGGCTAGGGGGGATCAACAGAACTTCTCAGACATCTTCATTAGACAGCATTCATTGTTTGGTTAGGTTGTTCACCTGCGACCATTGGTTTGGGTTCTTCAGAGAATAGTTCTCTAGAAGATTTATCTTGCTTGGTTGCACCATAAAAACCAGCTTCAGCTTCGAGTTCATCTACGAAATCCCAAGCTTCAATTGTGCGTTTAGAGTCTGGGCCGTAATTCGCAGAAATTGCCCGTGCGTTGGAGACAGCTTTATATATCTCTTTTTGCAAGAATAGGAGTTTTGGTTTATCAACAAAGTCGCCTTTGTGGATAATATCGCTGATAGTAATCATCCCAAGTAATTCACCACGGATGACAGGCGCACTCCGCATCCCTGTATTAATCAATAACCTTGCAACATATTCTAAATCAAGGTCAGGATCTACAGTGACACAGGGTTTGCTCATTATTTCGTAAACATAAGTTCTTTGAGGATCTTTTCCATAAGCAACCACTTTGCCTGCAATATCACTCTCAGTCACAATGCCGTAAGCATCACCACTATGACGAGGTTCAACAATCAATTCTTGCAGTTGTTTGAGCCTTAATAATTTCACTGCTGCTGCTACTGTAGCGGAGCCGCGAATGGTAGCTACATCTTGAGTCATAATATGTTTGGCTCGCATAATTCCTGCTCCTTATTTATTGCAAGTAAGGGAATTGTTTCTAAACTGCTGCACTTATTCCCAAACTGTGTTTGCTTCGTCTAAGCATGATGAAAATTAGACACAGGTTTTACGCAGTATTAGCCCTAAATTCTACTTAGTAGAATCATCGATTATCAGTATAAGATTTACACATTTTCCCTACTCTATTGCTGAAGCGATCGCATCGGCTGTCTAACTTTCAGATGTACCAGGATTTCGGTAGAAATGTCTTTGATAACCCTGTAATCATTTGCTGCTTAAGTTTGGTTCACTAGCAACAATTTAGCTTACTTATATATTATCACTCTGATAAGCTTGTTCCATAAACAAGTGTGTATTCTCATAAAGATATTGGTTAAATATCACAAAAAAATATCAAAAAGCAGCACAAACTACATTTATTTTTTTAATAGTATGTTTATTCAGGATATTTGTTTAATATCAAAATTTATAGATATTGATTTGTTTACTAGGTAACAATTATTTTTTGAAATTAAGTTTTGTAGACGGAGTTCATGTATCAATATTTTAACTAAAAATATTCTTAAGTAGTGATATATTGTGCTACTTATTTCAACTCAAATTCTCCCTCTAGCGGAGTATTTTTAGTAGCAGGCTATTAGCTTTAGAGATTTTGTATAAACTATATATAGTAATCTTATAAAGAAAATCTAAAAAATAACCTTAATATTCCAAAAAGTTGGTATTGTTTCAAACAATCATGATTTAAAAGGAAATAAAAACATGGAAATTAGTGCGCGTAATGCGTTAAAAACCACCGTTAAGAAGGTTGTAACTGGTTCAGTTAATACTGAAGTAACTTTAGAATTAGCTCCTGGAATAGAGTTAGTCTCTATTATTACCAAAACCTCAGCCGATAACCTAGGATTGGTAGAAGGTAAGCAAGCTTATGCTGTTATTAAAGCGTCCGATGTTATTGTCGCTATTGATTGATAAATAACTAATTCATTAACTGGAATTTTTTGATTTTTGTAGAGACGTTGTATATAACGTCTCTACAGAATTTATATCTTACAAATTTTCATATAATTGGCAGTAGATTTTAGCTTGAATTTATTTATCAACTATCCGCACGTAAATAGTTTGAGCAACTTCTTGGCTTAAGCTGATAGATTCTCCAGCGACTTTAATTTGTAATAAAGGTAGTTGCTGTTCTACAGTAATACAAGTTCCAAGTTTTATGCCTACTAAATGAATCTGGTCTAGGATTTTCTGATCTTGAGTTCGATAAAAAGCTATAATACCTTGCTCTCCTGGTTGGAGTAGTTCTAAAGAACAGCCGCTTAAACTAAAAGGCTTAAACATTAAAAGTATGAAGTGTGAAGTATGAAGTATGAAAGATAATTTTATTTACATTTCATACTTTTTGGATTGCTAAAAATAGCTGTAGCAATGAAAAATTGCAGCTATACAATCTGAATCTGTGTAGAGAGATTTTGACTGTATAGCTGCAACTTCTGTACATAGTCTAAGACATCAATTATACGAGGTAAGGTTCTTGGTGGGTCTTGATTGTGCAGTTAGAACGAGGATAGGTAACGCACAATAGAGCAAATCCTTTAGATACTTGCTCATCATCTAAGAAGTTTTGATCAGATTGATCAATTTCACCTTCTGTAACTTTACCTACACAGCTAGAGCAAGAACCTGCATGGCAAGAGAAAGGTAACTCAATACCAGCTTCTTCGGCTGCGTCTAAAATTGTAGTGTCTTCATCTACCTCAATTGTGGTATCGATGTCTTCTTTTTTGTTGATTAATCTTACTTGATAGGTAGCCATTTTCCGATTCTCCTCATTACGGTTCGGTTGGTTCTCGAAGTGTGTCAGGCTCCTCTTCGAGAAAATATGAATAGGAAGACACTGCATTTGATGAGTGATTGCGAGTGTCTCTGACATTTAGTGCGGAGTACGTTTACGAAAAGCCTATATGGTTTGACTTAACACTAAAAGAAGACTCTTTTAGCTACAAGGAACACCATCTGGCGTACAGTCTCCTGTTTTGAAAGATTTGCCGCAACCGCAGGTACTAGTTGCATTAGGGTTGGTAAATTTGAAACCGCTTTCTACCACCCCTTCGACAAAATCAATCACGATTCCTTCTAATAAAGGCGCACTTTTAGCATCGACGTAAACCAACACACTACCTTGTTGGATTACTAAATCATCTGGTTGGGGTTGGCTGGTGACATCCATACCATATTCATAGCCACTGCAACCACCATCTTTGACAGAGATTCGGATACCTTTAGTGCTATTCTCATCGGAACCGGAACCTCGCAGGAAAGCCCGCAAACGAAATTCTGCTTTTTCTGTTAAAGTAACAGTCATTCAATCTCCTAATCTGTAGCGATTGATTGTTCTAATCTAGAATTTGGGTTTTTTGTGATAATTGTCCTTTGTCATTAGTCATTAGTCATTAGTCGTTTGTAAATACAAAGGACAAAAGACAAAGGACGAATAACCAAGGACAAAATACTTATTAAGTTGTAAAATTACTGGTGGTTTCCATTGATGGAGATTGCGAGTATCTCCAAGGTGCATTATTACCGCATACTTTACAAGAGCGATCGCGGTATGAACGACGCTTGGCAAATTCCATCCGGTTGAAGTCTATTGTCAGCAATTGTGACAATAAAGGCTGACTAAACCCAGTAATCAGCTTGACTGCTTCTAGTGCTGTCAAACAAGCCAATGTCCCAGAAACCGCACCTAGCACCGAGAAACCACGCCGATCCCAATCAGGCTTTTCGGGAAACAGGCAAGATAAACAAGGCGTGACACCTGGAATAATTGTTGTCAGGTAAGCCTCCATTCCGTCCATTGCAGCTTCTACCATTGGTTTGCGCCAGCGCACACAAGCTGCATTCAACAAATCGCGTTCTGTAAAATTATGGGCGCAGTCTAACGCCATATCTGCGGATTGCACCAAAGAATCTACATTCTCTGGCGTAATATAATCATGAACCGCTACGATTTCGATATCAGGATTGATGGCTTGCAAGGTTTCTTTAGCCTTAAATACCCTTGGCTTACCAACCCAATCATCAGTCATCAGAATCTGACGATTCATATCATCAAGGCGTAAATCACCACCCCGGACGAGAATTAGTTTGCCAACGCCTGCTACTGCTAAGTAAAGCGCGGCTGTACCACCTAATCCCCCCACACCTGTAACCAATACTGTCGCTGACTTCAGGCGCTTCTGAGCCGCTTCGCCAAAATTCGGAAGCATCATTTGGCGACTATAACGTTCTAACTCGGTAGGAGTTAGGTTGATCACTATTTACCTCCTAATCAGAAGAGAGTTCTGTCAGCGTAATTACATTTTTGGGCTTGTCTTTAAAGACTTTGAACACCTTTTGTTCTTGGGGTGTTGATTCAAGAAATACTTGATATGCTTTTTGCAAAGCCAAGCAATATTGATTGAGTTTTTCTTCTGCACTTAAATCAGCAGAGTTTTCATCAATTTCTTGGATATATTGGGAGAATTTCTTCAATATATGGAGACGATTTATATTGACAATTTTTTGGTCATAATCTAACTCAAAAAACTGAAAATATGCTTCGGCATCACTTATTTTTTTGAATTCATCAATAGTTTTACTCATTTACCCTCCAAAGCTGTTAGCTGCTGTTTCAACTCATCAAGTTGCCGATATATTTCATAAGTTGCCGCCGCAACATCCATAAGTTGTTTGTAATCGGTTGGTAGACCTTCTGCTAAATCGTGCAGATCCATTTTCATTTGACCTGCTTTGCTGTTGAGGCGTTTAATTTGGGTTTTCAATTCCTCGATGGTCATTGGTCATTTGTCCTTTGTCATTTGTCCTTTGTTATTTCGCGCAAAGGCGCAAAGACGCAAAGATAATCTTAGTCTATTAGTCATTGGATAAAATCATTTACAAATGACCAATGACTAATAACTAATGACGGAAAGTTAGAGCTTGCCGACTTCTGGGAAGCGATTAACTAAATCCAATCCTTTTTGGACAAAAGCTTCCCCTTCTTCTGCTAACTTTTCTAGAGATTCAAAACCGAAGCGATGAGCATCTCTTAAGGTTTTAACTGTTAGCAAAAGTCGTCCAGAAAATACTAATGCCCAGCCGAAGCCTTCATGGTTGATGTTAACTACAACCTGAGATATCAGATTAGTTTCTTGTTCAATTCTGGCAGCAATAGCTCGGAAAAATACTAATATCCGAGCTTGTGTTGCGGCATCAACTTCGCCTTCGATAGGAATTTCGCGTTTCTTTTTTTTGGGAACGACGAATGCCTTGAGGATTAGTTCATCTGACCAATTACGGTAGAATCCATAACTATCTTGACCCCGAATTTGGAGGATTAAAGCCTTAATGAAGGGAGAGTTTAAGGCTGCGAGACTAGTAGTTCCGTTAACAGTATTATCTGCGGTCATACAGTTGCTTCGTTCTCAATATCATCTGTAAAGGTTTTGGTTTTTGGCTGGAGAGCTTTCCGCAACCAAGGTGGAGGATTACCTTTGAGAGTTTGGACTAGTTTAGTAAGCAACTCTTCAATTTTTTCTTCTTCGCTGCGGGCTTTAACTGGGGTGACACCTTTTTTGATTAACTTAGCAGCCGCAGTTCCACCAATTGCTGTTACATAAACAATTGCACAGTCAACCAGTGCATCAAGTTTGGGTGTAATTTTATCTTCGTTACCATCTTCTTTTAGCTCACCCTCAAAGTTGAGAGTTTCTAAAAATTGATATCCTTCGCCATCAATTTCGTAGACATCAATTTCTCTCGCCCAGCCAAAGTGAGCATTGACATGAATGTGGTCACTGGTTGTAAAGGCAATTTTCATTCTGTTCTCCTACTTTGTGGGGATTGGGTATTAGGTATTAAGTGTTAAGGTTTGAGTATTAGTGATGAGAAAAATGATTGACTATTCTCAGTTACTAGGGCTTGTTTCAAACTATTTTTTAGATCCCCCTAAATCCCCCTTAAAAAGGGGGACTTCTAGAGTTTCTTAGCCCCCCTTTTGAAGGGGGGTTGGGGGGATCATAGAGTTTAAAACATTCCCCAATCTCTAGCCCCTAACCTCTAGTCCCTAGCCCCTAAATATCATTGAAAAAGTGTTTAACGCGCTCTTCTTCAGCTTCTAAAAAGAGGTTGCCGATACCAAACAAAAGCTCCATCGTGCCGCGATAGCCAACTTTTGTGAATAGACCATTACCTAAACGGTCGTAGATGGGCAAGCCTAAACGATAAAGAGGAATCGACAGACGTTTTGAGATCGCTCCTAGGTTAGAATTACCAATCACTAGGTCAGAGCCTACTGCTAGTTCTTCAAAGTCTTCTAAGTCGCCGATTGTGACACTCTTGATGGGGAGTTTTTCGAGTAGAGGCGATCGCGTTGTAGTAACTGCGGCGTGAATTTGGCTTCCCATCGATTGCAAGAAGCGCACTGTTGCCCACAACAAATCAGGCTCTAATGCTAGAGATACTCTTTTTGCACCAAAATAAAAGTGCGTATCGAGCATTGCATCTTGCAACTGGCGACGTTGGCGACGGTATTTTTCGGGTACTGGGTTGCTGCTCAAAATCGATAATGCTTGCAAAAATTCATCCACGGCTTCCAGTCCAGTCAGTTCCCCAAACACTTCATAGGGAATGTTGAACCGTTCATCGAGAATTTTGGCAGCACCCCGCATACTTTCACCCAAAGCGATGGTGAAAGCAGAACTACCTACTTGTCGCAGTTGTTTGACACTTGTACCGCTACCTGTCACCGCACTATAGTTATCTTCTAAGTGACCATCCAACGATGCGCCAAGGTCAGGTACAAAGATAGGGTCTAATCCAAAAGCTGTGACAATTTCTTTGATTTCTTGTAAATCGCCGGGAGTAAAAGCAGAACCAGCCAAAATTGTGACTTGTTCGCTTCTAATTCCGCCTGCTTGGGGAATTTCCTTAACAATGCTTTCTACAGCAGTAGCAAAACCATCTTGTAATGCACCTTTAAAATCTGGTGTTGGTGCAAAGATAACGGGGATGTGGTCTAATTCACGATGGCGATCGCGGATATCCTTCAAGAAGCGTTCAATATCATCGCCTCTGGTTTCGGTTAATCCAGTCGTACACAAACCGATAATTTCTGGCTTGGCCTTCTCAACCAACGTCAGAAGTGCCTGTTCCACATTCTCTTCGCCACCCAAAATCGTAGTAACTTCCGTCATGGCTGTAGTGGCTAGGGGAATTGCTTCCCGAAAATGCCGTACAAGCACAACCTTGGCAAAGGCGGTACACCCTTGAGAACCGTGAAACAGAGGTATCATTCCCTTTAATCCCAAAAAGGCGAGGGATGCACCTAAAGCTTGGCTTTGTTTGAGAGGATTAACTGCAACTGATTTTTCGGGAACAGTAACGATCGCCATCTAAAATACCTCTTCTATTGAAGCAGAGAACATATCTTCTGCTGACAAACTAAAATTATTTAAAGTCCCTGCTGTTTCATCCCAAGGCGCAGGTTTACGGATTTGACTCCAAATCGGGCTGTAGAGGGCTTCGTATAACTCCCGTGCCATCTCTAACATACCCACATACCCAGCATAAGGATGATGGCGTTCTTGGTTGATGTCGAGGAAAGGAATCCGCGCTTTCAGGGCTGTGTATTGGTTACGACCACCCGCAATTAACATATCAGCGTTTGTATCACGTACCAATTGCAACAACTCCTGAGCATTGCCTTTTTCTAGCATCATCCCTTCTGTACCGAGCAAGCGTTTGATTTTAGCCTTATCTTCCTCCGTACTCTTACGGGTGCTAGTAGCCACAACTTCTATCCCCAAATCCTTAGCGGCAGAGATAATAGACCAACTTTTCACACCGCCAGTATATAGAACTACACGCTTACCCTTGAGGCGGGCGCGATAGGGAGCTAAGGCGATATCCAAAGCCGCAGTTTCATTAGCAATCAGCTTTTCTGTGCGCGCTTGTAAATCAGGATCGCCCAACTTCGCCGCCACATTCCGCAAGCAACGATTTATATCATCAATGCCATAAAAAGACTCTTCAATGTAGGGAATCCCATATTGCTCCTCCATCTTTCTCGCCATATTGAGCAAAGCCCGCGAACAAATCATCACGTTCAACTTGGCACGGTGAGCGTAACGAATTTCTTCATAACGAGCATCACCCGTGATTTTGGATAGTACGCGGATGCCTAATTTTTCAAATAAAGGCAGGACTCCCCACATTTCCCCGGCGATATTGTATTCGCCAATCAAGTTTATATCATAGGGGGTTGTGAACTCCGGTTCTGCTGTCCCGACAACATAATCTAATAAAGCTTCACCGCCAAAACGGTTCCCCAAATTCTTACTCCCAATAAATCCCGGCGCAATCACCGGAACAACCGGAGTACCAATTTTTTCCGCCGCCGCCTTACAAACAGCATTGATATCATCCCCAATCAACGCCGTCACACAAGTAGCGTAAACAAATACAGCCGTTGGATTATAACGCTGATGAATTTCTAAAATTGCCTTGTAGAGTTTCTTTTCACCA
The DNA here is from genome assembly GCF_014697615.1 of Nostoc sp. FACHB-280. Classification (GTDB taxonomy): domain Bacteria; phylum Cyanobacteriota; class Cyanobacteriia; order Cyanobacteriales; family Nostocaceae; genus Nostoc_B. The sequence continues at coordinate 237,374 of NZ_JACJSD010000006.1, forward strand.
CCGAAAATCACATCATTTTCCGTCATATCGGTAGTGAAACCCGTCTTATAAAGCACAGGCCCAGAAGATAGACTACCACGACTACCCCAAGAATTACCAGCACAGGCGATCGGGCCGTGAACCAAATGCGCTGCATCAGTAATTGGAACCAGAGCAATCATCGCCCCATCAAAAGCACAACCACCTTGAGCCGCCCCAGGTTGCGCTTGTTGCGTACAAGACTTATTCTTCTTTTCGCCCTTCTTCTGCTGATTATGTTCGCAACCCGTCTCATTCAGCAGTTCATTAACCTTCTTTTGGGTGTTCATCTCTCTTCCTCTGTGTTCTCCGCGCTACGCCAGTTCGCTCAAGTCGGGAAACCCGCCCACGCGACTGGCTCCTCTGTGGTTCGATAAAAATTTTTTCTAGGACTTAACTAAGAACTCTCTGAAGCTCTTTCTTATTCCTTCGTGTCCTTAGCGTCCTTTGCGGTTCGTTCTGAGTTTTGAGAAAAAACAGTTAACAATAATCACCTATAAATTCACTAGACTTCTTTGCGCCTTTGCGCCTTTGCGCCTTTGCGTGAGACAAAAAATCTTTCTGCAAAATGTCTACCGATTACTGTTAACTGATTACTGTCACAAAAACTTCCTGCAAAAATCTTCACTATACCCGACACACAATTCCCCATGTGCATCAGTAATTCATTTCTATAACATCGACTTTTACAAGAAACTTTAAAGTATGCTTGACTACCAATAACAAAAAATCTTCTTGCCGCTTCCAATACTCCTAAATTAATTGTGAAACTCTTTCTTTCCTCCCTTGGCGTACTTGGCGCACTTGGCGGTTAGTTAAAAAAGAATCCGTTCACAACTCACAAGGATGGCGATAACTTCCAGATAATAAGCAAATTAACAAATATACCTTGTCACATCCTCACCACATTCATCAGCGAGGTAAGACAAAGCCCGAAAACGTAAGCCAACAAACTCATCATAGAGAGGATTCAGCTTACATAAAGCCGGAATATGGAAACTCCGACCAAATAAACTAATATTTCGCTCAAAAGGACAACAGCAAGGAATTACATGGCAGATGAGATGAGCGAAACGATTATTTTTAACATTAATTCCGTCCACAAAACGACGCAGAGGATTAAGTACAGGAGACTTTTTATAGTTAGGTGGATGGAAATGAACGTGAGAGTGGGTGTGATTGATGCTGTCCATGATAGAGAAAACGAGTCAAGGGATAGGTAGGTTGAAAAGTAAAAGGTAAAAAGTCAAAAGGCAAAAGAGTAAATTTCTTTGCCTTTTACCTTTTGACTTACTTAGCTGTTTTTAACAAACAAGCTTGTAGCAATTTCTAGCGAATCAAGTCGAAGGAGATATCGGTCTTACCAGTGATGTTGGTGTTACGATCCATTTCATCCAACAGAGTGTTAACAACCCAGTTGAGGATGTTTAGACCACCTTGGTAGCCGAGGGTAGCATAGCGGTGTAAGTGGTGGCGATCAAACAGAGGATAACCAATCCGTACCATTGGGATTTTGGTATCGCGCCACAGGTACTTACCGTAGGAGTTACCGATGAAGAAGTCTACAGGCTCGGTGAACAACAAAGAGCGTAAGTGCCACAAGTCTTTTTGAATCCAAACAGTAGCTTCTTTACCGAAGGGACTAGCAGCGAGAATAGCTTCCATTTCTTTCTTGAAAGCTTCGTCACCGTTGTTGCAGAGGATGTGTACAGGCTCTGCACCCATTTCTAACAAGAAGCTGGTGATGGAGATGATCAAATCAGGATCGCCGTAGATAGCGAACTTCTTACCATGAATCCAAGCGTAGGAGTCTGTGATAGCATCAACTAAACGACCGCGATCGATTTCCAATTCTTCAGGAATCGCTTTACCAGTCAATTCAGAGATAGCAGTCAAGAACTCGTCAGTACCTTTAACACCGAAGGGACGCAGAACTTGTGTTTCTTGCTTCCATTGGGTTTTAATGTATTCGCGGGTCTTGGGAGTGGTGTAAGCTTGGAGAGCTACTGTTGCTTTAGCGTTGATAGAATCAGCAGCATCTTCCAACTTTGTACCACCTGGGTACATATCAAATTCACCAGTGTTGGGTGAATCGAAGTAGTCGCTGCTGTCAGACAGAATGGTGTAGTCAACACCCATTGCATTCAACATCCGCTTAACTTCGCGGTTGTTACCTACATAGGTATCAAAACCAGGGATGATGTTGATTTTGCCGTTGCTGGTAGCTTTTTTCTTACCTTCTGTCAGGTTCAACAGAATTCCCTTCATCATGTTGTCGTAACCAGTGATGTGGGAACCTACGAAACTTGGGGTGTGAGCGAAAGGTACTGGGAAGTCTTGAGGAATAGAACCAGCTTGCTTAGAGTTGGTGATGAACGCGCCTAAGTCATCACCAATTACTTCCGCCATACAGGTGGTGCAAACAGCAATCATCTTAGGCTTGTACAGTTGGTATGAAACTTGCATACCTTCAATCATGTTGTTCAAGCCACCGAATACTGCTGCGTCTTCTGTCATAGAAGAAGAAACTGCGGAGCAAGGCTCTTTATAGTGACGGCTGAGGTGTGTACGGAAGTAAGCCACACAACCTTGAGAACCTTGAACGAAGGGTAAAGTACCTTCAAAACCCAAAGCAGCGAACATAGCGCCTACGGGTTGGCAACCTTTAGCGGGGTTAACGGTTAAAGCTTCACGAGCGAAGTTCTTTTCCCGGTAGTCCCAAGATTTTGTCCACTCAGACACTCTTTCAACTTCTTCAGGAGAGTGTGCGCCTTCAAAGTTCTTTCTCTTGTTTTCAAATAGCTCGGTGTATTCTGGCTGTTTGAATAGATCAACGTGGTCTACAATTCTTTCAGGATTCTGTGGCATTTGTCTGTCTCTCTACGCTTGCTGGTTGGTGTAGTAATTGAAGTGTTGGGAGAGCCTGGGGACTTCGCTCCTCCCCTTGGGAGTCACGAGTGATGAATCATGAATGATGAATAAAAATCTTCATCCAGCATTCAGCATTCACCATTCTTCCCTCGGTTCCTGGGGCTAAAAACCCCAGGCTATCCGTTATATTCTTGGGAATTAAGCAGCAGCCTTAGCTTTGGTAGCAGCTTTCTTCCAAGGAGCGCCAATCAAGCCCCAAGTTGGGCTGTTGAGTGCTAAATCCATATCACGAGCGAAGATAGCAAATCCGTCATAACCGTGATAAGGGCCGGAGTAATCCTTTTTGTGGTTTAATAGCTTTTAACAGCGTAATGTTTACGTTAAACAGTGTTAGTTTTAAACATTGTTCGCTGATAACACAATAATTTTTAGGCTAAATATAGGCTAATACCACAGCGATGGAAAATCAGGGTCAAGACAAATATCAGCAAGCCTTTGCAGATTTAGAGCCACTTTCATCTACCGACGGCAGTTTTATCGGCTCAAGTCTGCAAGCACAGCAGCAAAGAGAACATATGAGAGCAAAAGTCTTACAAGAACTAGAAAAAGTAAATCTGCGTTTGAAATCTGCAAAAACAAAAGTATCAATTCGGGAATCTAATGGAAGTCTGCAATTACGGGCGACGTTGCCAATTAAACCCACAGACAAAGACACCAACGGCACTGGCAGAAAGCAATACAATATTAGTTTGAATATTCCCGCCAACTTGGATGGACTCAAGACTGCTGAGGAAGAAGCTTATGAATTAGGCAAATTAATTGCCCGTAAAACCTTTGAATGGAACGATAAATATTTAGGTAAAGAAGCCACTAAAAAAGATATCAAAACTATATGCGAGTTATTGGAAAAATTCGAGGAAGAGTATTTTAAAACTCATAAACGCACAACTAAGAGTGAACATACATTTTTCTATTATTTTTCCCGCACTCAGCGATACACAAATCCTCAAGATTTAGCCACTGCGGAAAATCTCATCAATTCAATTGAACAAATCGATAAAGAATGGGCGAGATATAATGCAGCCAGAGCTATATCTTCATTTTGCCAGACATTCAATATAGAAATTGATTTGTCTAAATATGCCAAAATGCCCGATTGCAATTCTCGCAACATCCCCACAGATGCAGAAATACTATCAGGAATTAGTAAATTTGAAGAATATTTAAATACTAGAGGTAATCAAGTTAACCAAGATGTCAAAGATAGCTGGCAACTTTGGCGATGGACGTATGGAATGTTAGCAGTTTTTGGTTTACGTCCAAGAGAAATATTTATCAACCCTGATATCGATTGGTGGTTAAGCAAAGATAATATAGACTTGACATGGAAAGTGCATAAAGATTGTAAAACTGGCGAAAGACAAGCCTTACCATTACATAAAGAATGGATTGATGAGTTTGATTTAAGAAACTCTAAATATTTAGAAATGCTGGCAACGGCAATTAGTAAAAAAGATAAAACTAATCATGCAGAAATAACTGCTTTAACACAACGAGTAAGTTGGTGGTTCCGCAAAATTGGCTTAGATTTCAAGCCTTACGATTTACGTCACGCCTGGGCAATTCGAGCGCATATTTTAGGCATACCAATCAAAGCTGCGGCAGATAATTTAGGTCATAGTATGCAGGTTCACACGCAAACCTATCAGCGTTGGTTTTCGCTAGATATGCGGAAGTTGGCAATTAATCAGGCTTTAACTAAAAGGAATGAGATTGAGTTAATTAGAGAGGAGAATGCTATGTTGAGGATGGAAAATGAAAGATTGAGACTGGAGATTGAGAAGTTAAAGATGGAGATTGTTTATAAACATAGTTGAATTTGCTATATAAATTTATGTTATCCAGTGTTTTTGACTTTGTTCTCTACTATCATAAATTTCTAGTTAAATATACAGAGCATAGCAATCATAGCTACATTGATTAATTTTCCGTATATATCCCAATGCTATTAAAAAGTTCAAAGTTATACAAATAAGTATTGGTACATTAATTAACTGACTAATCATGAGCCAACATCTCAAAAATATTTTTGTCATTTCCATCGCTTTTTTGTTTGCTTTTTGTATTTTTGTAACACCCTCATACGCAGCAAATCGAACAGGTAGCCATAGAGTAGGAGGCACTAATAGCCACGGAAAGGGCGGCCATTACGTAGGTGGACATTTTATGGAACAAGTCTCTGGCAATCTCTTGAAAAATAGTCATTCTTGCATTAATGTTTATAAGTCTCCAGATTGCATAAATTAGTATTTACTACTAATATGTAAGGCTCTCCCAGAGTAGCTATGCTAGAATAGCATGAATAAAATCAGTATAATTCAATAGAATTAGCAGTAATTGGTGGCAAAAGCCCAAGTAGGGAAAGAGTTATACAAGCAATTGGCAATATAAACA
>NZ_JACJSD010000060.1 GCF_014697615.1 Nostoc sp. FACHB-280
AACGGGTTCAATTGATATTAGCTCAATTATCTTCTGAATTAGTATCCTCTTTGACCAGTTATGATTTCATCCTTGAAGCTCTTTTCCATCAAGCTTTATTCTATGCAGGTTCATAGAGAATTGGTATTAATGCCAAAGCGATCGCGGGCTGCAAATAATACTTCGTTGCGTTGATCCCAAATCACAAAGGCAAATTCACCGCGTAAATGATGCAGGCATTGTGTACCATACTCATCATATAAATGTAGGGCAATTTCACTATCACAATTAGTTTTTAGCTGATAACCGCGATGTTTTAAATCACGTTGTATCCGTTCAAAATCGTAAAACTCGTTATTAGCAATTAGATGCAGACTACCATCTTGATTACTCATTGGCTGTTCACCGCCGATGAGGTCGATAATACTCAGTCTTCTATGTCCTAAAGCAACTCGTTTATTGGGCGAAATCCAAAATTTCTGCCCGTCTGGCCCTCGATGTTTTAAGCAATCCATCCCCAATTGCAAAGATGATTCCGAAATGGGCGTTTTTGCTGAAAACAATGCTACTATGCCACACATAAATTTCTGCTATTTCTATCTGGATATTCATCACAATATCTACCAGCAAAGAAATAACATCCGTCTTGTGGAGAGTGATATAGTGTTTTGTGAAATACTAATATTTAAAAGTAGAGTGCGTTGGTTAAACAAAGACTAGATACATTATTAGTAGAGTTAAATTTATGTGCTTCTCGTGCTTTAGCACAAAGATTAATTCAAGCGGGGGAAGTGACTGTTAATCAGCAGATAATTGATAAACCAGGGACAGAAGTAGATATAGCGGCGCAAATCAAAATCAAAGAGCGATCGCGCTTTGTGTCTCGTGGCGGCGATAAACTAGCAAAAGCTTTGGAATTATTCGCCATTCCCATCGCTGGAAGAATTTGTTTAGATGGTGGAATTTCTACAGGTGGCTTTACTGACTGTCTCCTGCAAGCTGGAGCCAGCTTAGTTTATGGTATTGATGTTGGTTATGGCCAAGTTGATTGGCGGTTGCGAAATGACTCGCGGGTGATTTTGCGAGAACGGACAAATCTACGCCAATTACAGCCCCAACAATTGTATGCTGAAGGCGATCGCATTCCCAATTTGGCGGTGGTAGATGTATCGTTTATTTCCTTAACCAAGATTTTGCCTGCACTGTGGCAATTAACTCAAGCCCCCCGTGAAGCGGTTTTGTTAGTCAAGCCACAATTTGAGGTGGGAAAATCTCGTGTTGGCAAAAAAGGTGTAGTACGCGATTCTGAAGACCAAGCTGATGCGATTTTTCAGGTATTACAAGCCGCAGATCAATTAGGCTGGAAATACAAAGGCTTAACTTGGTCGCCCATTACAGGCCCGGCTGGGAATGTGGAATATCTCTTATGGTTAGGGATGGAAAGTGAAACACCACCGCCAAATTTGGAGCTAATTAAGCAATTGACGAAATCAGCAATGGCTGATTTACGGCAGAATTAAACATCGTAAATGAGACATTCTAAAGCTTCTGGGTGCAGATCACAGAAGCTTTCTAGAGAAGTTTTACGGTGTTTTGCTTGTTGTTGATGGGCTTTTTCAGCTTGTAATTCTTCAACGATATCCCAAGCTACAGCACAGTTAGGAGAGCCATCGCCATTCATTTCACAAGCTGAACGAGCTTCGGCGATCGCTTCTAAAATCGCTTGCTCGATGGTTTTAGAGACATTTTGCTCAGATTGCTGTACGGTATCGAATCTGTCGTAGGTTGCTGTCATGATAAATCTACCTTTGTTTACTGAGATAGAGTGTGCGCTGCTGAGAAATACAGGAGCCAATACTTTCAGTTTAGATAAGCTTAAAAAAGATTGCTGTGGTGAACACCCTCTTTTAATAAACTAAATTGATTGGGTTTTCCCTCTTGTTATTTTTGATGCAAAAAGGTAATAAGTCTCTTCACCCTTTTATGGTGCATTGTAAATTAGGAATCTAGCGCAATTATCAGCAGAATTTGATACAAGTTGATGAAGGCTGATGAATAGCAACAATTGGGTCAATAATTCTTTGAAATTCTCAATACTTCAACCCTAATTCTTGTTGTAAGCGATACAGAATTGTATTTTGGTCAACTTGCGAAAGAATTTCTTGAATCACAGTACTTGCGCCTAATTGTCCCCAAGTGCAGCCTTTTTCGAGATAAATTTGGGCGGCTTTACCAACAGCGTAAGCACCATAACCAGCAATTCCCGCTTGAGCGATCGCACTGCCAGCAAAACTAGTAATATTGACTGGATTATCACCACTAGCGATCGCCGCAGTACTTTTACCTAATCCTAATACAAAACTACTGCCTAATTCTCCTAGCAACAAACCGCCAGAACTCATTAAAATCGTTTTGAGAATTTTCCCCGCTTCATAGCTAGTCATCGGTAAACCATACAACCTGGCCAAAGCCCGAATTAAAGCTAAATCAGCAACAGTTCCGCCGAGAATATCTAAAACTGCGATCGGATTTAAGGCTACAGCTAACGCTTTATATTTAGTAAATTGCCAGATAATTTCTTCTGCTTCTTTTTCACGTAAATCTAGAGTTTTTTGCGCGATTTTTGCTTCCGCTTCCCTGGCTTGAACGAGTGCATTTAACGCTAGAAGTGACCTACCTTCACGATTGAGAATCTTGAGTAATGTTTGCTGGAGTTCGGTAATTTGCGGTGGTAGAGTTTCCCATTCATAACTCACACGCCCATCAGTCCATTCCACCCGCACTTCCATTGGTGCAGGTTCCGCCGCCACCATGACAATTTCATCAGGTAATAAAGGCGGCGCTTGGGGATTTCCTGCGCCCAGTTGTTGTAAATTGCGATAAATTGCGCCTCTGTCTGTATCTGGGTAAAGGTCAATTTTGTTAAACACCAAAATCAACGGTTTTTGCGCCTGACGTAAATCTAGTAACGCTTGATATTCTGTCCGTGTAATATCACCAGAGACAACAAATAAAATTAAATCTGCCTGACGCGCCACTTCCCGCGCCATTTTCGCCCGTGCTTCCCCCGCAATTTCATCTAACCCTGGTGTATCAATTAATTCGACAATAATTTTACCGCCTGGTGGTTGCCATCGCACAGACCGCGGCCATTGAGTCACCCCGTTTAAAGGCCCAGTTTGCAGAATCTTCTCTCCTAGCAAAGCATTTAAGACTGCGGATTTTCCCCGACTCACCAAACCAAACACCGCAATTTTAATTAAATTCGCGTCTAGTTTACTGAGTGTGGCATTTAAAGCGTCTAATTCTGGCTTGACCAAACCTGCCAATTCTGGGTTAGATGATAACTGCCCTGACTTACGAAGATATCCATACCAAGATAATGCTTGTCGGAGACTAGCACGGGCGCGGTTTAAATGAGTTTCTTCCAGGTTATTACGCACAGCGTTTGCTTGACTTAAAGGTGAAAATAATATGTTTACAGATCAAGGCAGAAGGCAAAAGGGTTGCGAAAATAATTCTTTCCAATACTAAAAAGGTTTCAGGATTGATGAATAACTAATGTATATTTTGAGACGCACAGTGGAAGAAATACAGTGTCATTACCAAGTCCCGTGAAGTTAAGTAAGTCTGTATGAAAACATGAACTCAAGTTGGGCAAGGTAAACAATGCTACAATCCTTTTGCTTACTGCCTCCTGCCTCGTTAACAAGAATTCATTATTTCCGTTTTCTTTCATAGATATACCTTAGCGTATAAATTTTCAGCAAAAATTGCATACAGACCAAAATTTACAGCTAGAAATTGGGGAAATATAAACTCCACGCAAATTGTAAATGTATTTTTGGTAGAAAGGTTTTGTCATGTACAACCTCAATCAATTCACACTCAGAAATATGTCTGAATGTGGTTTAGCGTTACGCCAGCTAGGGCAGAATGTGACAACGATGGAAGAAGCTGGTAAGCGGATGATTAATTATTTATATGAAAGCTTAGTTGATGACAAAACCCAAAATCAATCTTGCGCTTTGATTAGATTATTCAAAACCCATTCTTATGGTGATTTGACTCCAAAACTACAAGCATCGGCTCGTGAATTGTTGGGTGATGGTGAGATTTTACCTGATTTGAAGTGTTTAACTTTGTTGGCAACGGTTGGTGAGCAGCCAGAATGGAATTCTCGTTATGAATCCCGTGGACACCAAGCAATTCCCTTGGCGAATGAAAATGCGATCGCAAATATTCCAATGGTTTCACAGCTAATTCAGCAACTAGGACTCGATCCAGGTACAGTCATCAAGCCTGATCCGTCGTTGATGGTTGATATAGAACAGCAGATGTACAACGTCTTTCACATTCCTGATGCGCTCGGTAGTCCTTATATTCCCGCACAACATGAATTTGTGATTCCCTTCAACATTAAATCAGTGGCGGGCTTTGGTGGCATTTTGCCTTCAGGAAATATGTTTGTGGTGATGATGTTTCTAAAAGTGGCAATTTCCAGTGCAACTGTAGATTTGCTGCGTCCCTTAGCATTAAGTGTGAAAACTGCACTACTACCCTTTGATGATGGTAAAACCTTTGTAGATTCTTTACCAGTCACCTCTGTGGGCGATCGCAAAATTGAACAGTTAAATTCTCAAATTGCTACCCTCACACAGTTATTAGATGTTTCTGAGCAAGTTACATTCATTCAGTCAGACCGCCTGGAACAAGCAATTACAGACTTACAACAAGCCCTCACTCAACTGCAAACAACCCAAACTCAAATAGTTCAAAGCGAAAAAATGTCAGCATTGGGGCAGATGGTAGCCGGAATTGCCCATGAAATCAACAACCCAGTAAATTTTATTCATGGTAATCTCAGCCACCTTGATAGCTACATCCAAGATTTGGTGAACTTATTCCAAGACTATCAAACAGAATATCCCGACCCACCCGCTAACTTGCAAGCCAAACTCCAAGCAGCAGATTTACCTTTCCTCATCCAAGATTTAACCAGTATTCTCCAATCAATGCAGGTGGGAACTGAACGAATTCGCCAGATTGTGCTGTCTCTACGCAATTTTTCTCGTTTGGATGAAGCAGAAATCAAAGAAGTAGATATTCACGAAGGTCTTGATAGTACTTTGGTACTGTTAAGCCATCGTCTTAAAGCCCAAGGCAAACATCCGGAAATTCAGGTAATTAAGGACTATGGTATTGTGCCTTTAGTTGAGTGCCACGCTGGACAACTGAATCAAGTGTTTATGAATATTTTGGCAAACGCTATTGATGCCCTAGAAGAATCTAATAGAGGGCGATGTTTGTCAGAAATTCAGCAACACCCGAACCAAATTACCATTCGCACTTCTATGATTGATGCTAAATGGGTGCAAGTTGCGATCGCTGATAACGGAGTTGGGATTGCTGAATGTATTCGCGCTAAACTCTTCGATCCTTTTTTCACTACCAAACCTGTGGGTAAAGGCACAGGATTAGGTTTATCGATTAGCTATCAAATAATCACAGAAAAACTTGGTGGCAAAATTGTATGTCATTCCACCATCGGACAAGGAACCGAATTTATCATCCAAATTCCTGTACAACCAGAGGAATCAGAAGTCAGAAGTCGTGTGTAGGAATGGTTATACTATTGTTTCACAAATTCTCAATGATTACTCAATATCTCCCCCTTGTCTCCCTTATCTCCCTTGTCCCCCTTGTTCATATATCAAAATAAGTCTCATCATTTTTATTCTCTAGCAATCACAATATCGTTAGATTTAATCACCGCATAGGCTTCCTCTCCCGCAACTATACCCAACTCTTCAGCAGATGTTCTCGTAATCATTGAGGTTAGCTCTACTTTGTGAACAATTTCTAGTGTCACCTCACAATTAACAGCTCCAATGACAACTTTTTTCACCACACCCTTGAGAATATTACGGGAGCTAACTTTTAAAGCCTTTTTAGAACTACCAATTTCTACAGTAGGCATTTCCAAATTTTCCTGATTTACCTGTGTAGTTGGTGGCGAAGTTGGTATTGAGGCTCGTGATGCTTGGTGTTTATTAAGACCACGCACCAGTTCCCGCAGAATCTCGGTTTTGGTGCGTTGAGAGTCCTGGCAAAACTCTTCGAGAATTTTCCGTTCCTCTTCCGATGTTTGAAATGTGATCCATCCTTGTTCTTTTCTTGGCATAATGTTACCAATTCAGTTGGTAAAGACTGGAATGACGCTCGGTATGATCCTACCAAGCGCCATTAAATTGCAGAAGAATCTATTGCTACACCATCTTATCTATGAAAAGAAGACAAATTGTTTCCTTTCTTGGCACAGCACTAGCTAGTTTGTTACTTGCTGTTTGTTCAACATTTATTGTACCTTCTGTTGTCACGGCACAGTCGAACGTTACTTTACTTGTTTCTGCTGCTGCTAGTTTAAAAGAAGCACTGGAAGAAATTAAACCGATTTATCAACAAAGTAAACCCAATGTCAATATAAATTATAACTTTGGGGCTTCTGGGGCCTTGCAACAACAAATTGAGCAAGGCGCACCAGCAGATATTTTTATTTCTGCTGGGAAAAGGCAAGTAGATGCTTTAGAACAAAAAGGGCTGTTGCTCGCTGGTACACGCTCGGTTTTGGCAAAAAACCGCCTTGTACTAGTTGTACCCAAAAATGTTACAGGCATTACCAGCCTTTACAATCTGAAGGAATCGAAAATCAAGCGCATCGCTATTGGTGAACCTAGAAGTGTTCCGGCGGGTCAATATGCACAGCAAGTTTTACAAAAGCTAAAAATTTGGTCGCAAGTAACTTCTAAACTGGTTTATGCCAATAACGTACGTCAAGTTTTGGCGGCTGTCGAAAGTGGTAATGCTGATGCAGGGTTAGTATATGCTACCGATGCTAGAATTTCTGACAAGGTAAAAGTAGTGGTGGCGGCTGATGAGAAATACCACTCTCCGATAGTTTATCCAATGGCGGTGGTTAAACGGACTAAGAATGCTAATGCCGCCAAGGAATTTAGCCAATTTTTAGCCAGCAATCAAGCTAAGGCGGTACTCAAAAAATACGGTTTTATTCTGCCTTAATACAGGGAGTAGGGTGAAGGGGTGAAAGGTGTAGGTGTTCAAAACCCTTACACCCATTCTTCACAGACAACCTTTGTGAGTAAGTCCTGGTAATAATAAAGGCAGGTGTTACTTCGGTTTGGTTATGTACTTAACTTGGTTAGACAACAATAGTTGGTTAATTGAAATGAGTGGTCAACGGATATTGGTTGATCCTTGGCTGGTTGGTGACTTAAGTTTTGGCTTAGATTGGCTGTTTAAAGGTTCTCTCACACAAGAACGCTTAATTTCAGAGCAGATTGATTTAATATTGTTGTCTCAAGGTTTGCCAGACCATGCACATTTGCCGACTTTAAAGCAACTTGATCATACAATTCCGGTGGTGGCTTCGCCTAACGCGACCAAAGTGGTTCAAGATTTGGGTTACACTTGTGTCACTTGTCTGGGACATGGTGAAACTTTTACTTTTAATGAGCAACTAGAAATTCGGGCTTTACCTGGTTCTCCGATTGGCCCGACTTTGATAGAAAACAGTTATTTGTTAAAAGAATTAGCTACTGATTTCACACTCTATTATGAGCCGCATGGCTATCACTCGCCACAGTTAAAACAATTTGCTCCGGTGGATGTGCTAATTACGCCAACGGTTGATTTGACATTGCCTTTAGTCGGCGCAATTATTCGCGGCACAAACAGTGCTTTGGAAGTGGCTAAATGGCTGGAACCACAATTTATCCTACCTACAGCAGCAAAGGCAGATACAACCTATGAGGGGTTGATGGTGAACTTTTTAAAGGCTGTGGGGACAGCTGAAGATTTGCGGACTTCTTTCCAGCAGAATAATCTTACCACCCAGGTGTTAGAACCTAAACCCGGCGATCGCCTGGAATTGAACTTACAAAAGCGCGTTTTAACTTATTAATTTTAGTGCAAGCGATCGCGTAAAAAAATTATAAATAGAGCGATCGCTAATTTTCTCCAAGTAATCTAAAAACACATCACAGAAAAATCTGTAAACTTGCTAAATTTTTATTCGTCTTTTGCGGAATCAGAATAATCTGACTGTAGTTACCCTTTACAAGTTATTTACTCAGTTATTCAAGCCATAAATCAACTAGTTAATTGAATCCGGAACCATAAGTTTTTAATTATAAAACCCAGATATTAATACTACTAAATCTATCACCCAACTATTACAACGAATCGAGAGATGAGCTTATGAAAATCTCAACTGCTACAACTTCTTTTTTTACCGTCGCTTCAGTAATTCTATCGGCTGGAATTGCCTCGGCTCAAGCGAATAGTGAAAAAATCTCACATAACGCTAATGTTGCAAATACAACACATGGGCGAGTAATCACCACATCTGTTAACTCTTATATGTCCCCCAGTAATATTGCTAATTCTCATGTTATGCAACCGTTTAGTTTGGTTTATTTTGCTTATCAAGGTAATTTAGCATCACAAGGCATTCCCAGTGGTAAGACTTTAATATTGCAACACCAAAGAGGTTCTGTTAAAGCAGAAGATGTAGTAAAAGCTGCCGTTAATGCCAAAAGAATCCCCAATCAATTTTTGTACAATCCCAATTATCTCAGTGAGGTTGATGTCCAACTAACATCCTTAGAAAAAACTTTTGCTCATTAATACATAGCCAAGATGAAATAAATTTCACAAGCTTTGTATGAAAGAGAGGCTAGAGGCTAGTATTTTTTATTCTATGAAAATTAATTTTTGCTGATATCCTTAACTTCGTTTATAAGTTAGGGATTTTGTTATTTATAAACATTAGATAGCAATAGAATTTTAACTCTGTAACATATCACCTGCTGTATAATTTAGGCGGATAAAAGTTTATGATAGGTAGAATATTCGGTTTTGGTGGGGATCAGCCGCCAAAGGTAAGGGGGAAAGTTCGGTGCAAATCCGGCGCTGTCCCGCAACTGTGAAGGAAAGGTCAAAGGTTTAAAAGCCACTTTCCCAGTCAGAATGCCCGCCGAATTATAAAATTAAGTCCATTACATCTGCGAGGTACGGATGACTGCTGCCCATACTGCTATTACAAGTAATTCTGACAATATTTCCGCTCATACTCATACTTTATTTGTTTGCCAGACCTGTGCAAGTGTTTGGCAAGATGGTAAGCGTGTAGGTGAAAGTGGCGGTCAAAAACTCCTACACCAAATTCAGCAATTGGCGCAAGATTGGGATTTGCGTAATGAATTTCCGATCCAAGCTGTTGAATGTATGAGTGCTTGTAACCGTTCTTGCGTTGTTGCTTTTGCTGCTAAAGGCAAGTTAACTTATCTATTTGGTGATTTAGATGTTGATAGCAGTGCGGCTGCTGTTTTGGAATGTGCCGAGCAGTACTACACTAAAGTTGATGGAGTGTTGCCTTGGTCAGAACGACCAGAACAGTTGAAACGCGGTATATTAGCCAAAATTCCACCCTTGTAAATAAAGTGCTGAGTGCTGAGAATAAACGTGTTTTAATTTTGGGTGGAACCACAGAAGCAGCAGAACTAGGTGCGAGAGTTGCAACTATCAATGGGATTGAAGCGATCGCATCTTTAGCTGGTCGCACCCGTGAACCCTCGCTTCCATCTGGAAATGTGCGGATTGGTGGTTTTGGTGGCGTGGATGGACTGGTAGAATATCTGCGTCAAATGAAAGTTGATGTGTTAATTGATGCTACCCATCCCTTCGCCAATCAAATATCTTACAATGCGGCGGCGGCGACTAATGAAGTCGGGATACCCAGACTAATGTTAATTCGTCCCGCGTGGGAGAAAACAACAAGCGATCGCTGGATTGAAGTAGAGAGTAATGCAGCCGCCGCCGATATGTTGCCAAACCAAGCCAAACGAGTATTTTTAACAGTTGGCAGACAAGAACTCAGCACCTTTGCCCATCTTCAAGATATCTGGTTTCTGATGCGGATGATTGACCCGCCTGGAAAAGATGCTTTAGTACCACCAGGAATAATATTGTGCGATCGCGGCCCTTTTATCCTAGAAAATGAACGAAAAATTCTGGTTCAGCACAACATTGATACCATTGTGAGTAAAAATAGTGGTGGTAATGCAACTTACGCTAAAATTATTGCCGCGCGAGAACTAGGCGTACAGGTTGTTATGGTCAAGCGTCCCTCAGTTCCAATTGGAGAAAAAGTTGCAGATGTTGATAGTGCAGTGACTTGGTTATTAGGTAAATTAGAAAGTCAGAGTATAGGTTAAAATATTTCAGTTAAGGCTAAAAATTTCAGTCACTATCATCAATATTTTGTTGTTGGACTGCGAGATCCCCGACTTCTTCAAGAAGTCGGGGATCTAATAAATCCCATAACATATCATCTACTATATATACTTTTTAAGTAAACAAATGATTCAAAATACTCCTATATCAACTATAGATAGTGATATTGCACCAGCAGCTACAGAAGAATTTCTCCATCTTGAAAAAGCCCAACGTATGGCAGAATTCTTTAGCTTTTTAGGTGATGCTAATCGGTTAAGAATTCTTTCTTTTTTGGCGCAAAAAGAATTGTGTGTGAGTGATTTAGCGACATTATTAGAGATGAGTGAGTCTGCTGTTTCACATCAACTTAGAAACTTACGTGCAATGCGCTTAGTTAACTATCGTAAGCAAGGCCGCAATGTATTTTATCGCCTTCATGATAATCATATTCTGCATCTTTATCAGGTAGTAGCTGAACACCTTGATGAACCGGAATAAAGAAGTCAGAAGGCAGGAGTCAGGGTTTATTAGAAGATAAGTAAAATGTAATAATTCATAATTCAGACTACTTCAGGACTTACGCAGAATCATGAAAAAACGTAGACGCGCAAGCGGCTTCCCGAAGGGTACCGCAAAGGGCGCATAGACGCGATAGCGGCTTCCCGCAGGGTAGGACACGAAGTTAAGAGGATTCGAGAGGGTTTTTGCATAAGTTATATACTTATCAAGAGACAAAATTAAATGTAATGAGAATCAGAAAAACCGCATCATATCCACAATTTTTCCTTCTGCCTCATGCCTCCTGTCTCCTGCCTTCTAGTTAATTATGATGATGGTGATAACGGCTAAAACCAGGGCCGTAAGTTGCTAACAAATTTTCCGGTGATAAGGCAAATTCTGGCTGACCAGTACAAACCACGGTTTGATTGAGGCAAAGCACGCGATCGCAATGGCGACTTACCATATCAATATCATGAGAAACTTGTAAAATAGTCCAGCCTTCTTCTTGCTTTAACTCATTAAGTAAAACATAAAAATCTGCTGCACCTTGCATATCAACCCCAGCAAAGGCTTCATCTAATACCAACAGTTTTCGCGGCATAACTAAACAATAAGCTAGTAATACTCGCTTTAGCTGACCACCGCTAAGAGTTCCGATTGATTGATTCCGTAGATGATAAACCCCAGTGCGTCGTAAAGCTGCTGTCACTGCTGCTATTTTTTCTCGGTTTTGTTGCCATAATCGAGAAAACAAAGTATGTTTTGTTTTGGCTTTTGGCTGTTGACTTTCTTGATGCCATCCCAAACCAATTAATTCACTTACAGAAATGGGAAAACTGCGATCAAAAATAAAATTTTGTGGCATGTATCCCAACCAGTGACGCAAATTTCCTAGTTTGGTAATAGGAGAACCAAAAATTTCTACACTGCCTGCATTCCGGGGTATTAAGTCTAAAATAGCTTTTACCAAAGTGCTTTTACCCGCACCATTTGGCCCCACTATAGCCGTATCTGTTCCTGGCAATAATTCAAATGAAACATCTCGAATCGCTAAATAACTGCCTTGATATACAGTTAATCCGTCTACTTTTAAAATAGGTAAGTTCATAAATTAAATTGGGCAAATAATTATAATATGGAATACTTAGCTTACTGACAGGCTGATTCTATAGTTTGCAAATTTAATCTCATTGCTTTGAAATAGTATTGCGGGTCTGTCTCACCTGTTTCTAAAGAATCTAGAGTTTGTAACTGTAATTTTAAATCTTGCGACAGACTTTTTAGCAATTTATTATCTACACCAGGTTCGCTAAACAAAGCTTTAACTTTGTATTTTTTAACTGTATTCACTACTGTTTGGACATCAGTAGGCGATAATTGATCTTCCGGAATTTCCACTACAGCAACTTGTTTGAGGTTATAGCGTTGCGCTAAATATGGATAAGCGTCGTGAAAAGTGATAAAAGTGCAGTTAGGCTTTTTTTGTAAAGCTTGCTGAAATTCACTATTTAACTTGTCTAATTCCTGAATATAAGCCGCCGCATTAGCTGTATAAACATCTTTATTTTTAGCATCCGCAGCAATTAATCCATCTCGAATATTCATTACCTGTTGCTTTGCTAAAACCGGATCTAACCAAACATGAGGATTTCCCTCTGCATGTTCGTGGTCATGGTCTTTTTCTCCTGATGTGGTAGTTTCTACCGGAGAAATTTCATTTAAGGGTTTAATACCTTTACTCGCATCAATTTCAACTAATTGCGGATTTTGAGCATTTTTAACTGTATTTTCCAGAAATTCTTCTAAGCCTAAACCATTTTTAACTAATATATTAGCTGTGGCGATCGCTTTCACATTATCTGGTGTTGCTTGATACTCATGCACCTCTGTACCAGGAGGCACTAAAATTTGCACATCAGCCGCATCACCAGCCACAGCCTTAGTCAATAAGTAAATCGGTAAAAATGTTGTAACAACCTTGGTTTTAGATGATATTTGAGAAGCCGCTTGTGCTTGCGGTGAAGTCTCGACGGTACTGGTTTGATTAGTATTTGCTTGGTTACAGCCGCTAAGACTCACTAGCAATGTAAGTAAAGAAATTAACGGCAAAATACCTCTGGTTGGTCTTTTATCAGTTTTAGTCATCGGTTTTCTCCCAGAACAGGAGACTTGCTTGCTGGTTATCACTACTGACAATGATACTTATTCTAAAATTCATATTATAATAATTATCATTCTCACGCAATCTATCCTAGGATATTTTTGTGTTGGCAGACACAGTAGATTTTTGTAAATTGTGTTTATCATTCCCCAGACAGATGACATTCTGTCAAAGATTAAATATTTATTGACTTTCTCTGTTAAAAGAGTTACTGAGTACTGATAATATTTTGAGAATACCTTTTAAAAGCGTGATGGAAATAGCACAGTTATAAGTGCTACAGACGGTATAGAAGTGTGAGGGAAAATGCAGAAACCATTGTCTTATTTACTGCTAATTTCAGCAGTTAGCAGCAGCATAATATCAATCAGTAATACTACTTTTGCGGGAGAAATATCGACCACATCAGAAGATAAAAATCAGCCATTATTTGTTAATAGTTCCGAAAAACCACTTGAGAATTTACATCAAGAACAGACAATGGCACAAGTTACCTCTGTGTCGCAATTGTCGGATGTACAACCTACAGATTGGGCATTTCAAGCATTGCAATCACTGGTAGAGCGTTATGGTTGTATTGCAGGTTATCCAAATAGTACTTATCGTGGTAATCGCGCACTCACACGCTATGAGTTTGCGGCGGGTTTAAATGCTTGTTTAGATAGAGTTAACGAACTACTGGCTACCGCCACAGCTGATTTAGTCACAAAAGAAGATTTAGCCAAATTACAGAAACTCCAAGAAGAATTTGCGGCAGAACTAGCGACATTACGGGGTCGTGTAGATGCACTAGAAGCACGTACCTCTGAGTTAGAAGCAAATCAGTTTTCCACCACAACCAAACTTAGTGGGACTGCGATTTTTGCACCAGTCAGTTTTTTTGCAGGCGATCGCGCCAACGGTGAGAAACTTGATAGAAACACTGCTTTTGGCGATAGAATCCGACTGGATTTCAACACCAGTTTTACTGGTAAAGACTTGTTAAGAACCCGCCTACAAGCCACCAACTTAAATGCTGTATCTGCTTCCACCTTGACACCAGAAGGTGATTTGCGCTTTACAAACAATGACACCTTCAGTTCGGGAAATAATAATAGTGTGGAAATAGACGCACTGTTGTATAGCTTCCCTCTAGGCGACAAAACCACCGTCATCTTAGAAGCTAACGCTGGTGCGGCTGATGACTTTACCAACACCGTAAACCCATTTTTTGACGGTGATGGTGATTTTGGTGCATTGTCTGTATTTGGTACACGCAACCCGATATATTATCCCGTTGATGGTGCGGGAATTGGTCTGAGACACCAATTTAATGACCAAATAGAATTAAGTTTAGGTTATTTAGCTGGTAGTCCTGACGATCCCACCTCTGGAAATGGTTTATTTAACGGCGCGTATGGTGCGATCGGACAGTTAACAGTCCAACCGACTAAAGGTTTGACCCTCGGCTTTACCTACGTTAATTCCTATAATGCAGACTTGGGTGCTGGTAGTAACCGTGCTAACTTACGTACTGCCTTGGCAAGTAATCCAGCTTTCATTGATGCTTTAGGTGAAGAAATAGATTTGCCGATTTCCAGTAATTCCTACGGTTTTCAAGCATCTTTCCAACTTAGTCCAAAGTTTGTGATTGGTGGTTGGGTTGGTTATACCAATACACGTACCCTAGCAGCAGTTGACACCAATCTTGGCACTATTCCTCGCGGTGAACTAGACATTTGGAACTATGCTGTTACCCTCGCCTTCCCAGATTTGGGTAAAGAAGGCAGTGTTGGCGGCATTATTGTAGGGATGGAACCAAAAGTCACAGGTGCTAGTAGTGGGTTGAGAGATGCTGTTGGTACAGATCGTGATACTTCACTGCATATTGAAGGCTTCTATCAATACAAACTCAGCGAGAATATCAGCATTACACCTGGAGTGATTTGGTTAACTGCACCAGACCATAACAGCAACAACGATGATATTGTGATTGGCACAATCCGAACCACATTCACTTTCTAAATCGTCAAACTTTAAGCGTGACTAAAGTCATACAATAAATGGTGACTTTAGTCTGATTTATTTGATGATGGAAGATTCAATAATAATAGAAGGCTAATAAGTCAGCTAAAAGCTATTACTACTAAATCTGGGAGTTTAGTAGATACTTCATAGCTCAGGGAAAGTGATAACTTTCCCTTTTTTTATGAGTTCACAAACATAAAGACTGCACATGCAAATCTTTGAGGGTGATTGTGAAATTATGCTGCTCTTGTGTAGCAATAAATGAAACGATCGCTTCACAAGTCACTGCCACAGTTAACATCACCAAGTTTCGTGCCAGTGGATAGTCACAGATATCATCATTCACGTCGGAAGGTACGCGATAAACGTCATTCCAAATGATTTCTGCATAATCAGCAGCTAACCCAGCATGAATACAAGGAATGCTAAATTGATCAGCATAATCTTTCACCGCTTGGCGTGACACACTGTTGTCAAAAACATCAACAATTAGCTGACTATCTTTAAGTAATTGATGGGTATTTTCTGATGTCAATTCTTTAGTTTTAGCATCAACTTTCGTACCAACTGCCCGATATAAATTATTAGCCAAAATTTTCACTTTGAATGCACCAACATCAGCACGGTAGTAAGGTTGAGTGGAAAGATTATGTTCCTCAATGCGATCGCAATCAATCACCGTCAGTTTATCAAAACCAGACCGAGCCAAATTTTCCGCAATGTTAGCGCCTAATGCACCTGCGCCACAAATTGTTACAGGATAATTTTTCAACTTTGCCATAACAGCATTGCTGCGGTAAAGCTGTTCGTGAAAAAATATGCTCATTATTGCTTTGCTCCAAGTTAAAAGTAAAAAATGAAAAGGCAAAAGTAATAAGTAAAAATAAATATGAATCACTAAAATTATTCTCTTTTTACTTTTAACTTTTTACTTTTGACTTATGATTGTTGTTCCATAACAGCGACTAAAGATTGCAAATCAAAATCGCGATCGCGTCCACTCAGACAAATACCAGAACTAATAACCGTCAAATCAGATTTTGCGATCGCACTACTGTGACGCACACCATCCGCAGTTGTCCAATCGACTGTCCAGTAATCACCACGATCATGAAATTGGTTTAATTCACCACCACCCATCTGCAAAGCTTTTTTCAATCGCTTTTCATCTTGTTTGGTTTGATCAAAACCCTCAATCCGCTTAGTTGCTAATTCATACACAGTGCGAATTTCTGGAGTCAAATCTTTAAACTGCAATTCCTCTACGGGAATCAGTCGCTTCACAGCAGATTGCAGAGTTTCCACAATTATCGGATCTGTACGGCGATCAATATCCTCAAACCAGCACGATTGTCCATTCCAACGAGCGATAATTTGCTCAAATACTTTAGCCTCAGTTACTAAATGTACTGCGATCGGCTTTACTACCTGTAACCGTTGACGCACATCTACTTCATTCACCGGATATGCTAACCAAGTTTTTCCCTGTAATTGATGTGCTAACCGCAACCTGATTTGAGGAAAATGTTGCAGATATTCTCCAATTTGGGGTAAGTCGGCTTCTTCAATAACCTTTGCTGTCTTTGTATCCACAGGCTGAAAAATACCCCAACCTTCAAATTTACTCGGCTTTGGTGTGAAGGTATAGACCATCCCCGCTACCTTTGTGCGAACTCGCCCACCTTTGACACAAGGCGCGAGAAATTCACTAGTAAATAACTCAGCTTCTGCACTAGCAATTTGGTTAATTAGCTTACGTATGTTAGTCATAAGTAGGTTTCAGATCCCCGACTTCTCAAAAGAAGTCGGGGATCTTAGTAATAAACAATAATTTTAAGATTGCTATATAGTCCCGCGTGCAAGTTGATAGAGCATTGCGTTTTCTCAGTTACTAGAGGGACTCCACTGGTGAGTTATTACACACTCTTTAAAAGATGGCTACTTTCAAGCCAACTTCCCAGGTTCTTCGCACTCCCCGTTCACAAACGCCCACTGCATTTGACAGTGTTACTTTTCCTCTCGTACTAGTATGTAGGCTCCAAGAGTCGGGTCACGCTGGATTTATAATACATTATACTACAAAAGTTCCCATAGATGGCAAGAAAGTTTTGTAGTATAGGCTAGTCATCTGAATATCAGTCATCCATATCATCAGCTTGGGTTAATGTTGATGCAAATAAAATCCTAGAAAGTACAATATAAATGTATTATGATTCTTTTGACAAACAAAGTGATAACCAATATGACCCTCGAACAAATACTGGATAAATTGCAAGAATTAAATGCAGATGAACAAGAAAAAGTTTTAGCATTTATTGATTCACTTGAAAGCCAAAAGCATCAAATAAAACATGGGTCTAAGTTAGGTAAAAAATTAAGAGCAATTCGTCAAGAAATTATTGATTCTGGTCTTCCTTTGTTAACTGCGAAAGAAGCAGATATAGAGAAAGCAGAACGTCGGGGTGGTTATGGAGAAGACCTGAGATGATTCGTACTTTTATTGATGCTGGTGTTTTAATTTATGCTGCTCGTTCTCAAGGAGATATAGCTGAGAAAGCTTTACAAATTTTGGAGGATGAAAACCGAGAATTTGCTTCTAGTATTTTTCTGAAGTTAGAAGTATTGCCGAAAGCAATTTATAATCAGCAAAAAACTGAAGTTAAGTTTTATGAAGCCTTTTTTGATGAAGTTTCTTATTGGGCAAATGATATAAATTCAATTATTGAGATAGCTTATGAAGAATCAAGTAAATTTGGCGTGGGGGCAATGGACGCTTTACATATTGCGTCCGCTATATCTGTAGGAGCAACGGAATTTGTTACTAATGAAAAACTAGGAAAATCTATTCATCGTACTCAAAGCATTAAAATGATTTCTATTCATTCATAAGATGAGTGTAAGAGGTTATTTATAAAGTAAAAATAAAATTACTGTAGTTGACTGACTGCGGGAAGCCGCTAACGCGTCTATGCGGTTCGTTAAAAAAATTGCTTGAGGTTATGAGGTGCGTCAAGTATAAACATAACGCACCCATTTTTCAGTCTACTTATCCTCACGCACAGGCAATGGCATATCTAAAATCTCCATTAGCAACTCTAAACGAGAGGGACGTGTTAGCAGTGGAACAAGGTTAGGTAAGCTGTAGTAGTCGCCGGCAAAGGTGAAGGTTTCTACAGGTGCTTGCTGCTGCTTGAGTTGAGTTTCTACCCAGTTGTAATAAGTACCAAGACGGACAATTACAACATTAGGCATCACTGCAAACTCACGACAGTAAGTCTTATAGGCTTCACTGAAGTAAGGTGTAGCATTTTCACCTTCATCTGTCACCAGAATAATTTGGTCAACTACCTGCTTTTTCTTCCGCATTGCTTCCAATGCACAACCGATACTCGTACCACCACCTGCATTGATGTGCTGGAAGGCACGCTCCCAATCTGTTAACTCTTTGCCTTTAGCGGTGATAGGGTAGGGAATGGTATCGAAGGCGTAGACAAACAATTCTGCTTGGGTGATACCAGAGATCAGCGCCGCAAGTTGCTTACCAAGAGCGATCGCATTATCCATTGAACCAGATTTGTCAATCAGCAAAGCGGTTGGACGGGCAATTGTTCCGCGTCGTTTCACCTGCTCGTTAGTGACTTTTTCTAGTCGCGCAACGGTATCTGCGTCGAAGTCTGCGGTGTCTGCGGCAATCTGGGCTTTAAATGCAGCCACACGTCCACTTTTAGATGCTTCTTCCAGCTTAGAATCAATCAGCTTTTTGACTTCTGGATGATCCATTGCACCCCGCGCCTGGAGTGACTTGAGGTTATTGATCACTTCTTGGGGAGTCATGCTGTTGATTAAGGCTACCAAGACAACTGGTGTAAGTTGTTTGATTGCACCGATCGCAATAGTATAGGGAATCTTAAATTCCACAATCAACCTTGCTTGTTCGGCGGTACTGTTTGCCTTAGCCAGTTGCTTCAACACATTTGCCAAAGAACCTTCTGGTGGAGTGTCGCGGAACAAAATCGCATTTGCACGTTCGTTTGGCTTGATGTGCAGAGACGCATACAAATGCTTCATGGCTTTACGTCCTCGCAGCGCCGCGCGATCGAATAAAACCGGATTACTTTCTCTGGTTTTGAGGTAACGTCGCACCGCAGTCCGCGCTGAACGTGGCATTTTATTTTGCTGCTGCTTCATAAAATCGACTACACGAGCCACCTGATAAGGCGGAAACTCTTGCAGCATGATAAATCCAGCATCTCTATGTTCAGTCAAATTGCTAGTTAGCAAATGAGCCACAAACACTTCCTTGTGGTCGCGGACATCACCATAACGCTGATACCAAACTGCCAAATGTCCGTAAAATATAGGGTCGAGTTCAACTATTAACTTATGAATTTCTGCAACTTGCTCAAGTTTGCGGTGAGGTGTTGTCAGCAAACTGTTGAGCATTTCTAAACGCAAGTCGCGTTCTGTAGTATTCATCATACCTCCTCTAATTATGTTGCATCAGGAGGCAGTGTTGCACGCGGGGTGATATTGTCACCGCGCAAGTTTTAGAGGTTGTTTGAAAAGTGGTTGGTTGTGATTATTAACATTTCTTGATCCCCCCTATCCCCCCTTAAAAAGGGGGGAAATTCTTCCAGTCCCCCTTTTTAAGGGGGATTTAGGGGGATCTAAAATTATTTAATACACCACCAGAGACTTTTCAAACATTCTCTTAGAAGCATTGGTGTAACTGATTGAGAGTTATGTAAGCTTCTGCGATCGGGGCGCGGCAACAACTGCCGATATTATGTTATTTGAGAGAAACTGAGTTGCATTTAACTCATAATTTGTGATGAATAAAATCACTTCATGTAAGTCGAAAAAGCTGTTGATTCATACACAGGATTTGTAGATGCCCTATGGGCAGCTTCCCGGAGGGTACCTGTATTTGCTTGCTTTTAAGTCAAGTGCCTATTCCAATTCGGCTAGTATGTAGGCTTTTGCGGTTAGGACACGAAGTGAAAAATTTTAAGTTTGAGAAATTTGTTTTAAAATCCATCGGAGTTGTTTTTTATTACACTGTTGTTTTTTCACAGCGTAAACGTCACCGGCTGAACAATACTCATTAAGTACACCTTTAAAAATATCCTTTGTATAATCTTTTGGGTCAGGGGGAAAATCTTCAAAAGTAACGAGATACCATATATCGTTTATTTTTTGGTATTGATGATAATCATCAATGCTAATAACATCATTATTACTTGGGTAATTCCACCTACGAGCTACTCGCCTTGCTACACAAAGAATCCCTGTTTCTGGATGAACATAGAAGCAATTGCGGTCAATCCCATCTAATTTAATTCCATACCACCGATAAGACTTCCCATACAAGACACCATCAATGATTTCTACGTGGCGTTCAACGACATCCCACAAGTGACCAATAACGTGTTGTCCTGTCATTGTGTTAGTCTTTAAACGTTGACAGAGTTTGCTATAAACATCATCCCAAGGTTGTCCAATATGAGAGCGCAAAAAGCGACGCAAAGGGCCAAGCTGATCTGAAGAATGCTTTGTTCTATGTCTGCGGTTGGTTTTAATTATGTAGGGATTGAATAACCCATATTCAGTTGCTTCTTGAGTGAGTTTATACAGTTGCTTTTTATAGCCTGTCTGCTTTTTTAGACTAATTCTTTTACCATGACGAGGACGTTCAATCACCACTTCGCTCAAACGATGTTCGCTCATAACTTATGTTCTTTAAAGATAGTTTTACTGATGGGGTTTTGTGGCTACATAAGTTATGGGACATCATTGAACTCACCTCTCTATGATTGAATTAATGTTTTAGTTAAATACAATTTCAATTATTGGAATTCCGCACAAGTTAGCAAAGCAGTTTTAACAATTGCCTTTACAATTTTGGCTACGCTCCCATTAGCGGGAGCGACAGGAATCGAACCTGTATATCCATTTCTGGATAGTGTGTAGGCTTTACAAGTTAGGGTGCGGAATAAAGTTTAAATAATTCCGTGCGAGTTCAAAAAGCTTGTTACAACTACGGCCGTTCTTACCAAATATTGGCAGTGGACACGCACGCTAAATCTGCGAGAGACTTAGAAATCATGCTTCGCTAGTTCGATCGCTCGAATTTTACTACCTTAGAGCCGTTATCAATGTGTATGTATGCTTGATGTGTCAGGACACGGAAAATTAGGGTCTTCAACCGTAGACAGCTTCAGGACGAACAATCAAATCACCACTAGGGCGACGATCTACTATGTAAGCAGAAAGGCGATCGCGATTTACATCTAAATGTCGCGCTACCTGTTCTTTGACTGTTACATCATTCATCCCTGCAACAATTCCTAATTGTCTTTCTGCAACATCAACAGAACGTCCTTCAAATCGAATATGAACCATTGGAATCACCTCTTTTAAATTACAAATGAGTATTAGTGGATCTGATCGGAATTGAACCGATACCCTCCCTGTGAGAGTTGCACTCACTCCTCATGCAAGTTGAAAAAGCCGTGGTAACACACGCAGGAATCGCACCTGCAACTTATCGTTTCCAAGCGATCGCTCTACTATTGAGCTAGTATGTAAGCTTTTTCTGTTAGGACACAAGTGGAATCCGGGAACTCTACCGTTAGAGCTACAGACCCAAGCTTGTAAAAATTAATAGAGATTATGCTTTTCTTTTGCCTTTTAACTTTTTCCTTTTACCTTATTGGTTAGTGGAGCCGTCGGGAATCGAACCCGACTCCTGCAACCGTCCGTTTGTTGGTTTCGGAGCAGTCGAACGCCAATCGCGGCCCCAAAAGTGGGTAATGCGGAAAATAGCTGTGTTTATCGAGTTATCAAGGTTCTGCAAGGATGAATTTTTGCCTTTTGAGTGGGCTGTCATCCTTGTAATACATTTGTAGTATGTATTTCAGATAATGTCAAGAGGATGGTTAAAAAAGTAGGGGGTAGCACCTCGACTTACCTCAACTTCGCTCGGCGACTAGCATAAGGAAGATTGTTCCCCCTTGCACCCAGCACCCTGCCCCTTATTCTCTTCACATCTTTTTGGTCTATATATTGAAATGATTTTGTGAATATTCCGGAATGAATTTCACCGTATAAATACTATGAAAAAATATTGTCTGTTTCGGATATTGTGGAAAATACGGTTATTTAACTCATTTTAGAAGATGATATTTTCTCTAGAATTTTACGATGTATTTATCTAACATTAATTGAATAGAAATTACATTAGTAAGGCAGTTATTTAGTCATACTAACAATGTCGATAAAACACAAAACAAAATTTGCTGTGATTCCTCTATCTCTAGCAACCGTTACCATAGCAAGTTTAATAGAACCAGCTATGGCTGTTAATTTGGGAGCCGCACAAGACTATAACGTATTCGTGTTTGGAGACATGAATCAAAGTTCTGACTCTGAAGGTCGTGTAGCAGTTGGTGGTAATGCGACATTCACTAATTTTGGTATCGCTGACCGTTTAGCTAATTCTAATGGTACAGATACTAGACTGATAGTAGGTGGAGATTTAACTTACAACGGTGGTCAAATTTTTGGTGGTAATGCTGTTGTCGGTGGTAGTGTTAAAACTTCTGTGAATTTCAACTGTTCTCCAAACTGTGGTGTTAGTTCAGGTACACCGCTCAATTTTGAGACAGCCCGCCAAGAATTAACTTATCTTTCTGAATCTTT
Source organism: Nostoc sp. FACHB-280 (assembly GCF_014697615.1). Lineage (GTDB taxonomy): Bacteria > Cyanobacteriota > Cyanobacteriia > Cyanobacteriales > Nostocaceae > Nostoc_B. The sequence continues at coordinate 22,646 of NZ_JACJSD010000060.1, forward strand.
AGGTGGGTTAAGTGCTACAGGTTCTACAGAGTATAAATGGAATGGAATTCATCTTCAGGGTAACAATAGTGATTTAAATATTTTCACTATTGATGGTTCACAGTTTTCTAACAGCACTTATTTGAATATTGCTGGAGTAGGTAGTAACTCTACAGTAATTTTTAATATTTTAGGTAATAGCGTCAACATTAGTAACTTTGGACTTAACCTTAATGGACTAAATAAACAAAATATTTTGTTTAACTTTGTTGATGCTACTCAGGTAAAAACTACTGGTTTCTCGTTCTACGGTAGTGTACTGGCAACTAAAGCTAATGTCCTATTTAATAACGGGAATGTAGAAGGAACTTTAGTAGCTTCTTCGCTATCTGGTAGTGGTGAGTTTCACAATACTAAGTTTGCTGGGAACTTACCTAACATACCTAAGCCACAGCCAGAAACCCCAACTAACCCCACTCCTGAAACACCAGTAACTCCAACTAACCCAACTCCCGAAACACCAGAAACTCCAACTAACCCAACTCCCGAAACACCAGAAACTCCCACTGAACCCACTCCCGAAACACCAGAAACTCCAACTAACCCAACTCCCGAAACACCAGAAACTCCAACTAACCCAACTCCCGAAACACCAGAAACTCCAACTGAACCCACTCCTGAAACACCTGAAACTCCAACTAACCCAACTCCTGAGCCTCCTGTTTCAACCTCAGTACCAGAACCAAGTACAGTGATGGGATTACTTTTTGTAGTTGGTTTATTTGGCTTTTCTCGCCGGAATAAATTATCCACTAAATCAGCTATGACTGGTGAGAAAATTTAGTCAGTAACATTCAATTATGTCTGCGAAACTAGATCCCCGACTTCTCAAAGAAGCCGGGGATCTAAGATTCTAAGTTATTAAATGTTTGATTTATAATTTTTGACATGAATCAAAATCAAATTCATTCCCAAAACTGGTCACAAGAAAGTTATATTAAGGCTTATCAATTTGCTGCGATCGCACATCAAGACCAAACTATTCCCGGTTCTGAGCTGCCTTATATCATACACCTGAGTTTTGTCAGTATGGAATTAATAGCAGCCTTAAGTTTGGAAAAAGTAACTGATGGTAATTTGGCAATTCAATGTGCAGTTTTGCATGACACCATCGAAGACACCGATACAAATTTTGAAAAAATTAAAGCCGAGTTTGGTGAAGCAGTTGCCAAAGGTGTACTTGCATTAACCAAAGATAATAGTTTGGCAAAACATTTGCAAATGGCAGATAGTTTAAGGCGGATAAAACAACAACCGCCAGAAATTTGGATGGTTAAGTTAGCAGATAGAATCAGCAACCTCCAAGCACCTCCACATTACTGGAGTCAAGAAAAAATTATTAAATATCGAGAAGAAGCTATAGAGATTTATGAAGCTTTGAAAGATGCAAGTCCGTTTTTGGCTGCAAGGTTGGCTAGTAAAATTGAAAACTACAAGGCATATATACAATCAGATGATATTTAAACCAGTTATATACGGCTAAATTAGGGACTTTGGCTTCTAAATCCTGGATTCTCCTATGTTGATGTGAGTTTGGCAATTAATCAGGGAAGACTATCAATAGTTGTGTGTCAATAGTACTTAAGAAAGATATTTTGATATTTCGCTGATTTTCCTGAAACGTAGTGCTATTGAAGATTCTTCTGTGTAGATATCCGGGGAATAAATTCATCATGGTTCAAACATCTTTGCTTGACGAACAAATACAATCTTTAGAACTACCTATAGAGCGTGACCAGTTTTTGCGAACTATCATTCGAGAATTGGCGGGAACTTTACAAGATGTTGTTGGAATTGAAGAAGCGGCAGGCTTTTTGAATGTAGTTGGTTATCGAACAGGTCAGCACGTCAATCAGATATATCATCAAGGGTTGGAAGTATCTAATCTTTCGCGTGAGCAGGTAACTGCTGTTCTTGTAGATTGGAAGCGCCGAATTCAAGGTGACTTTTACGTGATTGAAGAAAGTGATGAAAAGATTGTTTTAGGTAATCGTAAATGTCCTTTTGCAGAACAGGTAGAAGGACGTGAAGCTATGTGTGTGATGACATCGAATATATTTGGCGCGATCGCAGCAGATAATCTTGGTTATGCCAGGGTAGAGTTAAAAGACACCATCGCCAGAGGTGCAAAGGAATGCACTGTGATTATTCATCTCAAACCTAGTGACATATCCGAGGAATTTGCCGGACAAGAATACTTCAAAGTATAGTAGCAGCATAAGGCTGACAATCTCGTGGCTGTAATATTTCTCGGCTGAAGTTGATTTCTTTAAACATGGCTAAGTCTTCTCACTTTTACTTGATGAGTGTTCTGCACAAAGGCAAATATCCTGCTGTGATACCTCAAGATCATGACACCTGATCAATTTTTAACTTTTGCCCAGGTTTTGCCGGAACCTATGCTACTTGTGACTAGCGCAGGTGAAATTTTGGCAGTCAATCAAGCTGCTACTAAACTGTTTAATAAAACTAGTAAAGCCTTGATTGGTCATTGTTTAAGTGAGTTTGTCACTGACTCTTTAGAGAAGATAACAGATTATCTCAAAATGTGCGCTCAAAGTCGTCAAATGATTTTGGGCGCTTTTACTATTCAGCAAACTGAAGGCGAGGGAATTGCTTGTCGTTGTCAAGGTGCAGTAATTCAACCGCGATCGCAGCAAAGTCTAGCAATTAATTTACTCCGTTTAGAAAAGCGTACGACAACTGAATTTGTGGTGCTGAACCAAAAAATTCATGCCTTGAGTCAAGAAATTCAACAGCGCCAACGCATTCAAGCAGAATTAGCACAATCAAATGAAACCTTAAAACATACTCTGATTAAACTGCAAAGTGCGCTAGAAGCTGTGCAAACAGAAAAAATGTCTGGGTTAGGACAGTTAGTCGCCGGTATTGCCCATGAAATTAATAATCCGATTACCTTTATTCATGGAAATCTGAGCTATGCCAGTGGCTATTACAATGATTTACTCAACCTAATTCAGCTATATCAGCAAGAATATCCCCATCCCAGCCCCAAAATTCAGAAAGCAACTGCTGACATAGAACTAGACTTTCTCCAAGAAGATATCAAAAAATTGCTTTATTCAATGCAGATAGGTGCAGAACGGATTGCTGAGATCGTGAATTCTTTGCGAAACTTCTCTCGCTTAGACGAAGCACAATTCAAGGTGGTTGATATTCATCAAGGTTTAGAGGCGACATTGATGATTTTACAAAGTCGTCTCAACCCTAGTGCGGAGTTTTCTGGTATTGAAGTAATTAAGGAATATGGTGAGTTGCCTTTGGTTTATTGTTCTCCTGGGCAAATCAATCAAGTTTTTATGAATATTTTAAATAATGCGATTGATGCTTTACAAGAAGCAGAAAAATTGCGATCGCCAGAATTAAGGCAAAATCACCCCAATCGTATTTGGATTCACACAGAAAAACTCAACAATTGCTACATTGCAATTCGCATCAAAGATAACGGTAACGGTATACCCTCGCAGATTCATCATCAAATATTTAATCCTTTCTTTACTACTAAACCTGTCGGGCAAGGAACAGGCTTAGGCTTATCGATTAGTTATCAAATTATTGAAGGGCATCGTGGTCGAATTAATATGATGTCTGATCCAACTTGGGGAACTGAATTTAGTATTGAGTTACCCATTGAGCCAGCTTGAAGAAGAATTCTTTCCGAATTATCTCCATTCACCTTGTAAGGTAAACGCAGCCCAATAATAAGGTGCGGCATAATTTTGATTCCGAAACATTTCTATTTGTGCTGCCCTTAACGCCGCCGCAGGTTTTAAATTTTTGCGTAACATATTGGTATAAAATAGCTTCATCAATTCCGATGTAGCTTGGTCATCCACACTCCACAAACTTACAACCACACGGGGACTACCCGCATACATAAATCCTCTAGTTAACCCAACTAATCCTTCTCCCTTGACTTCTTCTCCTAACCCTGTTTGACAAGCACTGAGAACTACTAACTCTGCTGGCAAATTCAGGTTAAAAATATCATGGAGACGCAAGAAACCATTTTGAGGAGTGCCGTTATTATCAAACAACGACAGCACAACCCCAGATAATTCGGGATTTTGGCTGTTGAGGATGCCGTGAGTGGCAAAATGGATGATTTGATATTGGCTTAACTCTGGGCTGGTGGCTAAATTCCGACTAGCGGTAAAGTCTAAGGCTTGCTTACGTTCTTTATTAGATACCAGAGAAAGAATTGTCTCGGCTTCTTGGCGAGTAAAGCGCAACCGTTCAAAGTCAATGTCTGCTTCTCTGGCTGAACGTGCTAATTGTTTTAGGTCAAAGGTATCCAAGTCTGGAATAATAGATAGCCGATTTGGGGGTTGGTTTTTAATCCGCTCATCTTGAGCAGAAAATACAGGATCTGCCAGTACAGCTACAGTTTTTGGAGCTTTTTTGCGCCCTTTGACTTCCTGACGCAGTAAAGCAATGGTTGAGGCTGAGGGGAGGGAAATAATTTCGTTGGTTGTGATTAGTGGTTGATAGGTTTGACTGTTGGGTATTGCTAATGCTGCAATGGGGACATACTGCAAAACGCCATCACTAACTACAACTAAGCGTTTTTTGCCGAGTTGCTGGGCAACTGGAGCGAGAATTATTTGTGATAATTCCATTGCGGCTTTGCTGCCTCTGGCGACACTTGTTCTTTGGGATGGGGCGGTTAAAGCATCGCGGAATTTCTGCACGGCTGCGGCAATATCAGCACGTTTGGGTAGTTCGTAACTTGTAATGCTGTTTTTGCTCACAGCCCAAAGATAACTGCGTTCTTCTCCCAAGGAGTATTCTAAGAGTAAAGTATTGTCATCTAATACTTGCTGCTGAATTTGCTTTAATGATAAAGGTTGTGGTTGGGTCAAGGCAGCGTAACGTGGACTGCTATTTTTAATTTCTGTTTGGACTTGTTGATACTGTTGCAGTATTTCTTCAGTTTTTTTGTCTAAATTTTTAATTTGTAATTCCGTATATTTCCCGCTTAACAGTTGGATACGCAATGTTTCCCTGGCGTTGAGTTGTTGTTGTAAGTTGAGTTCTGTTTGCAGTAGTTTAGGGTTAACACCTTGACGGATATCTGCATTAGCTTCTTTGAGTAAGTCTAAAAGACTACGCGCCCTTGCACGTTCGCTGACTTGCAATGCCAAAGCATCATAACCTTGGGATGGTTGCTGTTTATGTAGCCGCATGAGCAAGTCGATATAAAACTGATAATATTTCTGCACAGAGGCAAAGTAAGTTGTCCGCAAGTCTTGGCTGGTAACGTTGGTGCGGATATCTTCGACAATTTTAATGGTGTTTTCGATGTGGGTGCGGGCAGCGGTGAGATTGCCTTGATCGCGCTCTGTCTGAGCTATAGAATACAGTGTTTCGGCTTCTCCGGTACGATCGCCTATCATCTGCCGCAATTTTAATTCTTGATTGTAAGTGGCGATCGCTTGTTGTGGTTGTTTTAAGGCATTATAAGTTTTACCCAAGTTACCAATAACATTGGCTTGGGCAGTTTTCTGCCCTAATTTTTGCCAACCAGCCACAGCTTTTTGCGAAGCATCTAAAGCTTTTTGATAATCACCAGCCGCTAAATAAACTCTGCCAAAGAAAGCATAAGCACTGGTTTCGGCAAAGCTATTTTTTGTTTGCTGTGCCAATGCCAAAATTTGCTTAGTCGCCTCTAAGGCTTTGGGATAATCTTTTAATGCTTCGTAAACTCGGACAATACCGCTAATGGCACTAACTTGGCCAATTACATTTCCTTGTTCGCGGCGTACTTGCTGGGCTTGGTTATAATATTCTATGGCTTTGGGATAATTTTCTAAAGCCCGATAGGCACTGCCAATGTTATCTAGAGTTAAAGCTAATCTATCGCGATCGCCTGTACTTTTAAATTTTTCTAGGGCTTGATTATAAGTGTCAATACTTGTTTTATGATCACCAAGTAAACTATACACTAAACCAATATTTTTCAGTGTATTGCCTTCCCCGCTAACATCTTTCACGTCACGTTCAATAGTTAGGGCTTGGTTGTAAGTATTAATGGCTTTTTGATAATCACCTAATGAAGCATAAATTCCACCAATTGTATCTAGATTAAAAGCTTCCCGCGCCCGATTTTTAGTTAGACGTTGCAGAGCAATTGCTTCATTTAAAACATCAAGTGCTTTTTGCTTTTCACCCAATCGATCGTAGACTAAAGCCACTTGACTTAATAGCTCTGCTTCCAAGTTGGGATTACCTGCTTTTTGTAACAGCGATCGCGCTTGGTTATAGTATTCTAAAGATTTTTGTGGTTCACTAAAAGAATAGCTACCTGCCAGTTCACTCAAAGTTACAGCTTGCTTTGTGAGGTTAAATGCCAAAGCTACACCGGAAAGATTCGCTGCAATTTGTTGTTGCAGTTTTAGTGATTGATTGAGAACTTCTCTAGACTTTTGCTCATCACCAATGGATAAATAAACTACAGCAATATAATTAAGTGCATCTGCTTGTCCACCCAAGTCATTTTTAGTTCGTTGAATTTCTAATGACTGTTGAAAAGCTTCCAAGGCTTTTTGTGTTTCACCCAAATTACCATAGGTAATACCGATAGTTTGTAAAATATCAGCTTGCCCATCTAAATTTTTTTGTTGACGTTGGATTTCCAGTGCTTGATTATAAGCTTGTAGTGCTTGCTTTGTTTCTCCCGCATTGAAATAAACACCCCCAATACCAATTAAAGTTTTAGCGACAAAATCAGGTTTTTTTTCTGTACGAAATAATCGCAATGCTTGGCTGTAAAATTCCAAGGCTTTTTGTGGTTCACCCAAGTTAGCGTAAGCATTAGCTACAGAATTCAACATCACCGCTTCACCAAAACGGTCTTTTTGTTCGCGGCGAATAGTTAGACCTCGCTGAAAATATCCCAGTGCTTTTTGATTGTCGTTTTGAGTGTAATAAAGTGTGCCGATCGCTAAGAGTGTGGTAGCCTCGTAACTGCGATCGCCAATTTGTTGCCAAATTTTCAATGCTTCTTCATATTTTGCGATCGCCGCTTGCCGCCCTGTGGCTGTACCTTGTTCGTATAATTGCTGTGCTTCTTGCAACAGTTGTTTGGCTTGTGCTGCGGCTTTTTGCTTTTCAGGAGTGGTATTTTGCGGTTTTTGGGCTATGTAGAGAGAATTTGCCCTAGCCGCCGTAATCATTAGCTCCGATGACATCAGCATAGTGACAAAGATAACCAGTGTGCGATGTGCAAACGCCGACAGATGTTTCTTTGCCATAATTGCTCCTAAGTGTGAGAAGTAGTGTTTCTTAATTGAACAACTGTAATTTTACAGTTTGTGTTCCCAGATCATCTGACTTCTGATAGAGACCATTGAAAGGAAACAAGGAACATTCAGAGAATACAGCGATTTCAGCTATGTTGAAGAATAATTAAATGTTTATACATAGTCAGGACTAGCGCACACAAATTTTCTGTTGAGATGGTGTGTAAGGGTAAATAAGGTATAAATGGCGATAAATTGCTGAAAAGCTTACCAGTAAACTCTTTCTCAATCAAAAATCTAAAATTGTATAACCTACTTTGACTATTGCGATAACTTAGAAATGTTATTTCTCATGGGAATCTGAATCACAAACTCAGTACCCTGACCATAGTTGGAAAAACAATCTAGTCTGCCACCATGTTTTTCGGTAATAATTTGGTAGCTAATAGATAATCCCATACCTGTACCTTTACCTACAGGTTTAGTAGTGAAAAAAGGGTTAAGCATATTTTGCTGAGTGTTCTCTGGAATTCCGATACCATTGTCGGCGATCGCAATTTTTACCCACTGTGCATCCATAACTGAAGTGCGAATAGTTATTTGACCGGGATGATCATCTTTGCTGCTCTGATTTATCCAATGAGTTTGTGCTTCTTCAATAGCCTCAATGGCATTTACCAAAATATTCATAAATACTTGGTTAAGTTGTCCAGCATAGCACTCTACTAAAGGTAAATCACCATATTCTCGCATCACCTGAATAGTTGGTGCGTTATTTGCCGCTTTGAGACGATGTTGCAAAATTAACAGAGTGTTATCAATACCTTCGTGAATGTTCACTGCTTTATATTCCGCTTCATCCATACGCGCAAAATTCCGCAGTGACAGCACAATCTGGCTAATGCGCTCAGTTCCCATTGCCATCGAATTGAGCATTTTAGGTATGTCTTCCTGTAAAAATGCTAAATCAATCATCTCTGCGACTGCTTGCATTTCTGGCACAGGCTGGGGATAGTATTGATGGTAAAGTTTGACAAAATTTAGCAGTTCTTGAGTATATTCCCGCAGATAAATTAAATTACCATGAATAAAAGTAGCTGGATTGTTAATTTCATGGGCAATCCCCGCTACCAGTTGACCAAGACTAGACATTTTTTCCGATTGTATCAATTGAGCTTGAGCGGTTTTTAATTCCTTCAGTGCTTGCTGAAGTTCAGCTTCTGCTTGCTGGCGCTCAGTAATTTCGTCTCGTAATTGGGTGTTGCTGTTGACTAAATCAGTCTGAAAACTTTGTAAATCATCAGCCATTTGATTAAAGCAAGTGGCTAACTCGCCAATTTCATCTTGAGAACGAAGATTAACTCTGGTATTTAACTGACCTTTAGCCACAGACAACAAAGCTTGCTTGAGTTCTTTCAAAGCTTTGGAAATGCTACTAGAAATCAGCAAGCCTGCTGTTAACATCAATACCCCACAAGCCAAGCTGATAACTGAAGTGGCAAAAATACTTTTTTGAGCTACTGCCAGGGCGGCCTCATAGAGAGGTGTATATTCTAAAATTACCGCACCAACTGTTTCGCCTTGGCTCGTCTTACAAGGAACAGCAATGAGTTGAATTCCATGTGGATACTCCTGACTAGTTTCTGTATAAGTTCTGGGTATCCCATCCTGGATAGTTTGACCAACTTCATTATTCAGATCATGTTCCAATCGAGTTCCGATATCTTCAGTTACGACATCTGCCAAAATAATTTTATTGCGATCTACAATTTCTATGTCACGTTGGCGCTCATTGTGTAGTGCTTGCACATGTTGTTGTAAGTGAGTTAAAACTTCCTGGTGCGATCGCGCTTCGTGAGCTTCCAGCTCATGACTGGTAAAATATCCCAGTAATCTTGCAACTTCTTCCGCTTCTTGTTCAGCTAGATATTTGGCTGTGTGTGATTGCTGTTTAGCAGAGATTGTACATATAATCCCGGTAAGAGCCGCCATCCCACAAAATCCCAAAATTAATTTTTGCCGAATTTTCATCCCTTGCCCTTATCCTTGGCTGCTGGATAGTGTATGAATTGAGTTTTAGGAAGATACCCTTCTTAAAAATTCCCGATTTCCCACTGTAGAGCCACAGATAATCCGTTATTTAGTCAAATCTTTAATCTGGGTTTATCAAATACAATACAAGATTCAGTTGCTAGGATGCACAATTTTGCTGTGAAAAGTAGCAAATGAGTAACTGGGTGGAAAACAAGTCAAGTTTTATGAGTACAAGACTGAATTTCCGCTATTCTTGTTTTGATTTCGGAATTATGTTTTAATTTGCGATCGCCTCACTGATTTCTTCCCTAACTCTGAGCTACATAAAAGGAAGAGAAAGGGATAATAAAGAATGAGAAATTTTTGAGCATGGACTCTGAGTCTAAAATTCTGCTCAAAATTCCCTCTCAAACACTGAAAATTACACTTTTAAGCATTAGAGCGAGCATGACAGAGAATTTAAAGGCTATAGGTAATGATATTGCGTTAAATAAATATTCTCCCGCCGCCATTGAGGAAAAATGGCAAAAAACCTGGGCGGAACTGGGTTTAGATAATACCCCTACAGAAAACAATCAGCCAAAATTCTACGCTCTATCCATGTTTCCCTATCCATCGGGTAGCTTGCACATGGGTCACGTCCGTAATTACACAATTACAGATGTGATTGCTCGTCTCAAGCGAATGCAAGGTTATCGAGTCTTGCACCCAATGGGTTGGGATGCCTTTGGCTTACCCGCAGAAAACGCGGCCATCGACCGGGGAGTTCCCCCCGCCAAGTGGACTTATCAAAATATTGCTCAAATGCGCCAACAGTTACAGCGTTTGGGTTTATCTATCGACTGGGACAGAGAAGTTGCTACCTGTTCACCCGATTATTACAAGTGGACACAGTGGATTTTCTTACAGTTTTTGCAAGCAGGGTTAGCTTACCAAAAAGAAGCGGCGGTGAACTGGGATCCCATCGACCAAACTGTATTAGCCAACGAACAAGTTGATAGCGAAGGCCGTTCTTGGCGCAGTGGTGCAAAAGTCGAGCGTAAATTATTGCGCCAGTGGTTTTTCAAAATTACCGACTACGCCGAAGAATTACTCAACGATTTGGATAAATTGACAGGTTGGCCGGAACGTGTCAAGTTAATGCAGGCTAACTGGATTGGTAAATCTGTCGGTGCTTACTTAGAATTTCCGATTGTGGGGATGGAGGAAAAAATTGGTGTGTACACCACTCGCCCCGATACTGTGTTTGGTGTTAGCTATGTAGTTTTAGCCCCAGAACATCCCTTAACCAAGCGCGTCACCACCAAAGACCAACAAGCCGCAGTGGAAGCTTTTATTACTGAAGTTTCTAATCAAAGCGAGTTGGAACGCACCGCCGAAGATAAACCAAAGCGCGGTATACCCACAGGTGGTAAAGCCATTAATCCCTTCACTGGGGAAGAAGTACCGATTTTAATTGCTGATTATGTCTTGTATGAATACGGTACTGGGGCGGTGATGGGTGTACCAGCCCATGATGTGCGGGACTTTAAGTTTGCTCAGGCTTATGATTTACCAATTGAGTTTGTGATTGCTGCACCCGAAGATGTGGCAGATTTTGATTTAACGTCAACCTCAGATACAGAAGAAGAAATTACTGAATATGTGGAGGGTTACACATCACCAGGAATTTTTATTATTCAATATAACGAAGCATATACTGAGCCAGGAATTTTGATTAATTCTGGGCAGTTTACAGGGATGAATTCGGTAGATGCGAAAGCTGCGATTGTCAAATATGCCCAAGAACAAGGTTTTGGTAAAGAACGCATTCAATACCGCTTGCGAGATTGGTTGATTTCTCGACAACGTTATTGGGGCGCACCCATCCCAGTAATTCACTGTCCGAACTGCGGAATTGTGCCAGTTCCCGACAAGGATTTGCCAGTACAGTTACCGGAAGAAGTGGAATTTACTGGACGTGGTGGTTCACCATTGGCGCAGTTGGAAAGCTGGGTAAATGTCCCTTGTCCCACTTGCGGTACGCCGGCGAAGCGGGAAACGGACACGATGGATACTTTCATTGATTCTTCGTGGTATTTCTTGCGGTTTACCGATGCAAGGAATGAACAGCAGGTATTCGACTCCGCCAAAACTAACAACTGGATGCCCATAGACCAGTATGTAGGCGGTATTGAACACGCAATTCTACACTTGTTATATTCTCGGTTCTTTACTAAAGTATTGCGCGATCGCGGCTTATTAAACTTTGATGAACCTTTTGCTCGATTGTTAACTCAAGGGATGGTGCAAGGTTTAACTTACATGAATCCCAACAAAGGCGGCAAAGATAAATGGGTTCCCTCTCATTTAGTTAACCCCGCCGACCCCCGCGACCCCCAAACCGGAGAACCATTACAACGTCTGTACGCTACCATGTCCAAATCTAAGGGTAATGGTGTCGCGCCAGAAGATGTAATTGCTAAATATGGTATAGACACAGCGCGGATGTTCATCTTATTCAAAGCGCCACCAGAAAAAGATTTGGAATGGGATGAAGCTGATGTGGAAGGGCAATTCCGCTTTTTAAATCGGGTGTGGCGTTTGATAACAGATTATGCGGCCGCTGGGGTATCTCGCAAGCAAGCGCAACTCGCTGATTTAAGTAAACCAGAAAAAGATTTACGTCGGGCAATTCACACGGCAATTAAATCAATCACTGAAGATTTAGAAGATCAATATCAATTCAATACTGCTATTTCAGAATTGATGAAGTTGAGTAATTCTTTAACTGATAGTGATTGTAAAAATTCGCCAATTTATGCCGAAGGTATTAAAGCTTTAGTGGCTTTACTGGCTCCTTTTGCACCACATATTGCTGATGAATTGTGGCATTTATTGGGTAATAAAAATTCAGTTCACACCCAAACTTGGCCATCTTATGATGCTGCTGCTTTAATCGCTGACGAAATTACTTTGGTAATTCAAATTAACGGCAAAAAGCGGGCTGATATTCAAGTTCCATCACAAGCAGATAAAGCTGAGTTGGAAAAATACGCCCGTGAATCAGAAGTTGTGCAGCGTCACTTAGAAGGTAAGGAGATAAAAAAGGTGATTGTCGTACCTGGTAAGTTGGTGAACTTTGTTGTTGGTTAAAGACAAAGTTGAAGGAGGCAGGAGGCAGAAGGCAGGAGGCAAAGCAATACGGTTCGGTTAAGATCCCCCCGCCTGCGGCGACCCCCTTAAAAAGGGGGTAAAAGAGAGTTTTTAGCCCACGCCAGTCGCTTCAAGTCGGGAAACCCGCCCACGGCGCTGGCTCCCCTTTTCAAGGGGGGTTGGGGGGATCTCAAAATAATAAAACGTTAACCGAACCATATTGGGAGGTAAAGTACTATTAGCATTCGTGCTTTTTAAATCTTCTGCTATACCTCAGAATAATGCTTCTAAAAATTAGCGATCGCATAAATAACAAATGCGATCGCTAATTTTGTAACTTGTCTTATAGCACCGCCATTATCCTGTACCTTGCTGTTTCTGTTTATCCAATTTCTCCTGAATTGCTTCACGACAAAATTCAGGCGGATCATTTTGTTGTTGTATCGCTTCCTTCATTTCTTTCGTGACACGTAAATTGACTTGTTCAGTCAATGGTTTATCACCTTTTCTTTTTCCTGGTTCTAAATTTTCCGGCGTTCCTTTAGGGTTCGGCATTCATGTAGAAATATAAATATACCTTGAATCGATTGATAGCAATCGAATAGATTGTTTAATCGGTAGGTAATTGAGCCTGGAAAACTTGTTACCTACCGAACCACTTTATGAAATGGCAATTTCTATTCTATGTTCACAAGAACAGAACTTGAACTGTTGACGCTGACTCAACTGAAAATTTTGTGTAACCGCTATGGCTTACGTCCAACCGGGAACCCAGGCTATAAAGTCAGCTACATCACGACACTGATGGCGTTCCCTGCATTAGCGATAAGTCAGATGAAAGACAACCGAGGCTTGAGAATACCGTCATTCGAGAGTTATCAACATCTCAGCGTGGCGTTGGATGAAATGAATCAACCAACCTTATACCAATTCTCTATGAACCTGCATAGAATAAAGCTTGATGGAAAAGAGCTTCAAGGATGAAATCATAACTGGTCAAAGAGGATACTAATTCAGAAGATAATTGAGCTAATATCAATTGAACCCGTT
>NZ_JACJSD010000061.1 GCF_014697615.1 Nostoc sp. FACHB-280
TCCAGTTTTAAGGCTTTTTGTAGTTTCTCTATTTGCTGAGAAGTTAAATGATTTTTTGCTGGCATTATTCCTTTTTTTTACTTAATTCAGCTTTCTATTATACACAATTTAAATGCTGAACAGCTTACTCCCAACGGTTCCCCATTCAAAAATACGGCATCTCTGATTTGAGACTGCGGTACTTCTAGGGTCAATCTTCTGTATTCAGTGTCATTAAATTTCTGACTTTGATAATCGTAAGAATTAGTTTTATCAATCTTTATTAAATTCCCATTTGGAGATTCGGCAATCACAAACGCATTATATTTATCTGATATAGTTGTCAGTTTTAGGTTGAGTGGATTGCCATCTTTAATATAATTTACTGATTGAAGTTGCTTAATCGAATCTGCGTCCAATTCGCCCAGAGTTTTACCATCCAGTTGGATTTTTACTATCCCTGTTGGTACTGGTACTTTACCAATTTCTAGCGTCACAGATTCACCGTTCCATGTCTTAGAAGCGTGGGCAAATTTCTTGATTTCTCTAATCGTAAAATCTATTGGCTCTGTCCCTGTCAGAGAAATTGTGGCATTCGCTGTGTAAGTTTCCCCTGGTAATAGATTAGCGATGGCCTTTGTACCGATGGGTAATTGTCCTGTTCTTGGTTCCAGTGGCGCGAACTCCTTATATCCCCCATCACCATCCTGGACAAACACTAATCTTGAGCCGTGGCGTTCATGTTCAGGCGGGTGGTGCGATGCCCTAATTTCAATTGAGCATTTCTCATCCTGATTCCAGGTTTTGCCTTTGAAGTTGTTCGCCTCATTACTCAGCGTTCCCACTCGTAAATTAGTAAATTGCATTTCCCCTAACCGGGAGACAATCTCATCACCAAACGCTGCGAACACAAAGTTGGGATTTTTTTTGTAAATAGGGTCTTTATTTTGAATTTTGAATTTTGAATTTTGAATTGATTCCAATTCATCCTGTCGTGCCGCCCCAACACTCCACGCTGCCGCCGCCGCCGAGAGTCGTTCTTGTTCTGGTATGCTTGAGTGAAATTCTTCGGCAAATTTATAAGCTTGCGAAAACATTAGTTTGGTTTGCCCTGGGGTTAATTCAGGCTTGAATTCAATCAGCTTCGCGTTCTGTGCCTTATCCCCCGATTTTAGCCCATATTCCTCAATTGATTGGCGGCTGACGATTCCCAGTGGACTGTACTTGGGTTGACTATTATCGTTAAGCTCGTTGTTGATTTGTGCGATCGCAATTAATTTTGAGGAGTGTTTATCTGTTTCCAACTTCAAGTTGATAGACTGTGCTTTCCAAATCAGGGGATGCTTGTAGCGTAAAAGATTCGTGATTTCCAGTTTCGTCCCCTGCTGTGTTTGGATGATGGCACTTGGGCCTCTCTCTGTTTCTCGCCGTCGCTCCATTGCTACTGCGGCGTTGTAGAGTTTGTCGAATTCATATTTAGCAGCGATCACACTAAATCTCTGTTGTGGGGTGAACTCGACCCCTTTAAATAAATCACCAAATTGAACTATGGGACGTGATTCCAGTTTCGATTCCTGAAAATATTTATTTGTTTGGTTAATTAATAATTCTACTGGCGAGTAACCCTCAGTTTTTATCCCTGAGTTTAAATAAGCTGTCGGGGATTTTTTATCTTTAATATAATCAACTTGACGATATAAATAACGATTATTTTCTCTAATTAAGCCCATTGCTGGTTTTTTAGAACTTTTAAATAAATCTACAGCTATCTGGTTTTGGTAACAAGCCTCCTCAATCATGCTCCTGTACATCAAGCGATTCTTGTCCATTGCCTGAGAAATAATTTCAGGAGTTCTCTGAGGATTTTGAGACAGAGCTACAACAGATTGTATGTAAGGTTTATATTCTTCCCTAATTAGCTTAGGTTGTTCATAATTCTCGGCTGCTAATAATTTTTGATAATGTTCTAATACTCGGTCTAAATATTGTGATTTCTGTTCAGGATTTCCGTAGGTTTTTAAAATTTCTATTTCCGATTCTAATGCTTCTAAAGCAGTCACTTGATTACTAATCACGCCCACGCTGATACTATCGCTCATGTGTATGGCGATTTCTTCAAATGGTGGTTGTTTCCCGTTTATATAAAATGATTGTTTCTTTTCTTTGACAGTAGGAAGATAAGCGTTGGCTGGCAGAGTCCTATACTCAGCTTCGGCTGTAAAATTAGGATACTTACTCGCAAGTGCTACCCCTATACAATCACCATCAAAATCGCGTCCTTGGCGTTGCGATTCGGTTTCTAGGGGGGCTGTTTCATCCGGTTGAAGTCTTGCTTTGATACGTTCGAGGTCTTCATCATTAACTACTATAATTCCTTCTAAACGTGTCCCGTCTGGAGCTAAACAATCATCAATAATTTTATTGGTAGATACACACAAACCATTAGAGTTAAGAAACGGAGAGCGAAAGTTTAAAACTTTCTCTCCGTCATCCAACCAAGGCACACAGATTTCTCCATTCTTCAAGTCCTTGGATGGAATGATCATCCCTCTATCAAAAGTCAGCGTCCGCCCTAAAGCGATATCTCGCCACTCGCCTTGGACAAATTTACTAAGTTCTTTCCTCACCTTCTCTGTTTCTAAAAGCTGATTATGCCCTCCAATTAAGTCAGCCTTAATCAGTTTATACATTAAGAAATCATCTTTTTCTGATTTCTCATCTAAGTCATCACTTGTTTCAAATTTTTCTTCAGCTTGATTAAGAGTAAGTAATTCTAATTGTTTAGAAAGTGAACTATCAGCAATCTGTTCGGAAATCTCTGCTTTTAAAGATGATTTCTGTTCTTCAGTAAAAGCTTTGCGCTGTTCATACTTCTGACAGTAAAGTTGTGCAACTTTTCTAGGGTCACTTTGGGATTCGGCTAATTTTTGAGCTTGGGTTTCTAATTCTTCAGCAAAATCTTTAATGCCTTGGGGAAATGATGCCAGTAATTGAGATATCGCTGTTTTACCACGCTCTGACTGTGATTTCTCGCCTAGCCAAATTTTCTGTCTGTACAGTCCTGGCTGAATCTGTGGCTTACTGGGGCCATCAGGGCGATCCTTGTCTGTACCCTTGAAACTGGAGAGGGGGAGAATTAAGTCAATTTTCGGTTTATTATTTGAATCTAAATATTCTACATTACTTAAATTATTTGGGCGTAATGTCCCTTTACCAAACCTGTATTTACTATCTTCTCCATCTTCTTCTCTCCAACCAAAACGATGCTGAATGACACGATAACTTTTGTCTTGCTGTTCTTCCCTTTTAGCTAATTTGTTATATAATTGTGTTGAAATTTGCCCATAACAGTCCCCTACTAATTTAAAGGCATCTTCCCTTTTAATTATTCCTCCATTTTCACCCGCTTTAGCTGCTTCTGAATCATCATTAACCACTAGAATATTTATGGTTTCGTTAATAGAATTCTTACAAGAGCCTAAAAATATTGAGCCGTAAGCCCCTCTATCTTTTCTATCAGGGCATAACTTATCGATTACTTCTAAACATTCTGGCGAACCATACAGTAATCTGGTTTTAGAAGACAATAAAAGAGTATAGCCATCTGGATGATTTTTTAAGTCTTCTGGTGTACTATATTCATCTAAATGTCCAAAAGAAAATTCCTTGCCAGGAAAATAAAATTCTAGTAGAGTATTATCCAGCTTTTCAGTTAAAATTGATTGAATATTCTTGCTATCTCCGTCAATATGAATCCAAGTATTCAGTCTAGTGTCGAAGTGTTTAAATTCTAAAGTCATTTATCTTCAAATATTAAAAATTTATCAATTTTGCGAGATGTTACTTATGTCAAAAATAAATATGTCTAGAACCAAACGATGGTTCAATATGCACAAAAAAGAATTTTTACCTGATGGCACAATGAGGGATGAAGTCAGGCAACAAAAAATATCTTCAGGGAGAAATCCGGCAGCTGTTGATGACTATGCTCGTAGATTAAAGGCAGAATTTGATGAATGGAAACACCTAGACGAAACACAACCAGAAGAATGGATAGAGTATACTGCCGAAGATTTCTTTACTCCTACAGAAAAACAACAGTTCAACTCTGATGGTTCTCTTAGAGCCGAATACGTTGAATCTGAACTTAGAAAGGGGACTAGTCCGGGGTGGCTAGAAGAAATGGAAAGGCGCAAGAAGATTGAGGTTGATAACTATAATCGGGTATCAGAGCGAGAAGCAGCAATAGGCATCAATTTTGGTGAGCAAGAAATGAATAGACTCCGTGCTTCGAGCCGAACATACTTACAACGCCGTCAACAAATGGAAGTGGACTTGAGAAACAACGAAGAACCCAGTAGTTTACCGTTTGACAAAGATACACCTTACTTGTAACTAGCAGGAATTGCAGGTGCGTAAACCGAAGTCCATTTTTGTTCAGACTGGCAATCATCGGGAGTGACGACAGGAGAAAATGTCTCTGGCGGATTGGTGATCAGATCAGCAATGGCATCTTCCTTTTCTTTATCCGATAACTGGGTAAGTTTTACCTGTGCTGTTGGCTTAAATTTATCTTTTTCCTCTATTTGTCCAACTAGAAATGTTCTAGCTTTGTAATATTGAGCAGTATCACTTGGTTCATCTAATCCAAAACATCCCTTTGATTCAATAAACAGATGAGATTGAAACCCACCAACATACTGGTGTGTAGGGATTAACTTATGTGCGCCAGTCGCTCCCCAAAGCAACATCAGTCGGCTTGATTGAGTATCAACACACTGATTCTTAACAGTCTTGCCAATACTTACTCTTTTCTGTACACCGCAGACATTCCATGATACTCGGTACAATGGAGGGTATTTTTGAGCGATCGCTTTAACTTTTTGAGTAAAATTATCTGCCACAGGTATAGAGTTATTTTGCTCATTTGAGCCAGCCCCAACGGTCGATTGACAGGATACAACAGCTAAAGCCAAGCTCAAAATCAGGCTCTTACGAGTGAAACTAATAGCTTGCATTGTCTTTCTAAAGTAGAAATTGCATAATCAGATAAACTAAGTAGGTCGGTGTTAAAAATTGTCGTTATGGCAAGGCAGGAGGCAGAGGGCAGAAGGCAGGAGGGAAAAGGTTTTCAAGTCGCTTTACTTTTCGTTACATAGTTCGGTTTATTTGCACCGTTCTACTTAAACAGCTTCTAGATTTTCGCTCCCAGAAATTTCACTAAACAGAGATTTGTAATTTATGTAACCCAGACAAATAGCCCGAAAAACTGCATGGGTACGATTTTGCGCTCCCAGCTTGAGGTTGAGTGAATTTGTATATCCTCGGATTGAACCAGAGGAAACGTGCAGATTGTCAGCTATTTGCTCATTTGAAAATCCAAAAGCCATCAGTTTAAGAACTTTCATCTCTATTTGAGTTAAAGATTCCCCAAACTTTTTTCCTTTCCTTAAAGAGTTGCCCTCCTCTTTGATATCTAAGATAGAGCGAGACAGCCTCGGATCTATCCAGCACTGTCCTTGATAGGACATTTTGATCGCATATAGCAAAATATCTGGCTCTGTATCACTTAGCAGGTAGGAACTCGCACCAGCATTAAAAGCCATCTTGAGTAATCCTTCATCTGAGTGCTGGCTTAAAACGACTATTTTGACATCAGGGAACTCTTGATTAATTTCAGTTATCAAGTCAATGCCACTGACATCAGGTAAGTCTATTTTGAGAATTACAAGATCGGGATGAGTGCCTCTAAGGAGTTGTAAGCCTTGTTCCCCTGAATCCGCTTCCTGCACTTCTATATTTGCGCTCTCTAGAGCTGTCTTTATTCCCAGGCGTAAAATTGGGTAGTCATCGATTATCAGTACACGCATCATAATTTTTATGCCTTCAAAAAGCAGGAATGCGGAAACAATTTGTAAGGATTCAGAATCCAGAATTCAAAATTAATATTTAGGAATCAAGACATACAAGAAAATAAAATTTCTATTTCAGAGAATCTTACAAATTGTCTACTAATTCTGGATTCTGGGTACTGACTCCTGAATTTTCACAACAATCTTGCTAAATTTTATCACCATAACCTGATTCTTGCTGCTTATAAAAAGTTAATTTATCCCGGATTTTAATATTAGTTAACTTAGCCTTTCCTGAAGGTAGTTCAAGTACATGAGTAGCAATTGGAGCAGTATATAAAGGACAAGGTTGTTTTCGGCAGGGAGTAGCATTATGTACGATTCTTGTCACTATTCCTTGGTGAATAAATATTATATCGAGGGGAAAATTTACCCTATACATCCAAAACGCCGCATCTTTATAAGGCTTTCCCAAATTAAACAACATTCCGCGATCACCCTCTAAATGAGAGCGATATTTCAATCCCTTTTCTAATTCGGTTGGCGAATTAGCCGATTCTAAATAAAAGGTGTGATTATTGCGAGTCAGTTTGTATTTAATTGGCAAATGCTGTGGGCGAGAAGCTAAAAAACTCAGAGTTAAAGTCCCAATTATTACAGATATACCCGCAATAGAACCTAGTATCCTTAAACCATTGATGGCAGCATAATCTAGTTTTTTTGAGATGAAGAACAACATAACTAACTAAAAATATTAATATTGCCGTGACTGTAAACAGAATCATCAATTGGGCTTGCTGGTAGCCCTTGTAAAGAAGCTCTGTTTCGCATCCTCTCAACTTTGTCCGCCTCTCTAATTGCCAACGGATTAATGTTTTGTCTGGCCTCTAATAAGGATGCGACAGTAATTTCTAATCGTGGGAGTGAAGAATGTTGATGAGTGTTCTTATCTCCCCCAAACATCAGACAGAAAGTTGAAGCTGCGGCTTTTTCAACAATAGCTCCGATTTCTGCGCCGACACAACGATAGGTTTCTTTTAAGAGTCTGCGCCATTGTTCTTCACTATAAGCATCCCCACCATTACGAAAACGCTCATCAAATCTTGCCAAGTGGATTTTGAATATTTCGTGTCTTTCGCCGTTATTAGGTAAATCTACTTTAAAGATGTCATCAAACCTTCCACATCTGGTCAGTTCTGGCGGCAGTAGTTCTAGATTGTTAGCCGAGGCAATAATTAAGACATTACTCGTTCGCTCTTGCATCCATGTCAATAGCATTCCTGCAAGTCTTCTGCCTAAGTCATCGTCTCCCGCAAAGCCCTTGTCAAAATCGTCCAAATAGAAGATAAGTCGGTCTATTCTATCTACCAACGCTAGTAGTTTTTTGAGCTTAAACTCGGCTTGATTTCCGTAACTGCGGAAGTTGCCCCACTCCACAATCATCATTGGTATACCCAGCAATTGAGAACAGACTTTAGCCGAGTAAGATTTTCCGGTTCCAGGTGGGCCAATCAGCAGAACACCTTTTGGAATCCGCAGATTATAGGCTTGTGCTAGTGGAGTCATTAGTTGTTTATACTTCAGGAATGACTCTTGCATCAATTCTAGCCCCCCTACTTTGATCGACGGGGACTGGAGAAATTCTACGTGATAAACCCGCTTTAATAGGTTGATTTTGTAAGCCAATAGGCATTTAGTCAATATTAACGGCTCAAACACACCAGAAGCAATTATTTGTTTAATACCATATTCGATATCTGCAATGTACAATCCTACAGCCGCGATCGCTGCTTTATCAATTTCTGAAGCATCATATTCTGGTAATAGTTTTTTTAAACAGCTTCTAATTTCTAGAATGGTTGGCAGTTGGTGAGTAATACTCGGAACAAACGCCGCAATATCTGGCAATATACTAGCGTTCGGCCCTAACAGCAGGACAGCTTTATTAGAATTAGAATTGTGCAGTTTGATGTTGATGAGTGCTGACTTAATCCACTCGCTAGTCAGAAATTCAGAATTAGTGGTTAGCCAAGAAAATATCCCTTCTAGTATAAGAATACCTTGTAAGTCCGTGAATTTCCAAAAGCGCAGGATTTCAAAATAATGTTCCTGTCGAGATTTATCTTTAATAGGTTGATACTCATTAACATTAGAAAATGTAATCTTTCCTAAACTAATTTTTAATTGATACAATTGGTCATCCTCCAGCGACCACAAATAACATTTGATATTTTGTAACTCGCATTCAACAGCAATCTGGAACAAAAGTTTTTGTCGCTCTTGCAAGGGTGATTCTAGAGATATTATTGGATGTTGTAGGTTAATTAATCTAAAAACTTGCTCAATTAAATCCTTCATGGAAAACCGTCCTTGTTATCCCATCATACTGATTCCTCAAGGTGTTAAAGTCGGCAATTTAGAGCCGATAATCTTACCTTCAAAATCAACCGAAAGCACAAAGCTAGGTGCTTCTGAGATTGAGTTTGGCTTGATACTGCGAAAGTATTTTGACCCTCAGATTTTTTCTCAACAACAGTTGCTACCTTTGAACCATAAAGCCGCTTACAGTGCCGATTTTCTGTTCGTGGAACCAAATACAAACTTGCACATTGACTTAGAGATTGATGAACCATTTACTTTTGAAACTCGTGAACCAATCCACTGTGTAGGCATGGATGACTACCGGAACCAGTGCTTTGTTCAAGCCAACTGGATTGTTCTTCGTTTTGCTGAAGAACAGGTGAAAAGTCAACCGCTACGATGTTTACGCGTACTGGCTAATATTATTTACCAGTACACATATAATGACGCTTGGCAGTTGTTATTCAAAGATGTTGAAAAACTTACTCCTTTATGGCAATGGACTACTAAAAAATCTCGTAAACTTTCAAAAGATAACTATCGCAATCGTTATCTTAATTAGGATGTGGTGTATAAGGTGTAGCGTAAGTCAAAAATACTTTCGGTTTTTACATTCCATTGATTAAGTAATTTAAAGCTCCTCCCTTTACTAGTGAAAAAATTAATCTTATTTCGCAATGATTACCCTACACCCTACACCCTTTTCATTTTCACTTCTGAATAGATTTCGGTGGTAATTGATTTAAGAGATTGGCTGATGGATTTTGAACTTTAGCCAAGAATATAATCATCCCTAAAATAGCAAAAGCCGTAATAATTACCCTTTGTACAGTTTCAAAGGTTTGCCTCTCTTTTGTTTGGCCGTAATAAATTTTGTTCCAATACTGGTCATTGTTACTATTTTGAAAGTATTCAAGTGCCTGAATCGTCCCTGTTACATCTTCTCCTCGTTGCGCTTTCTCAACCAGAAGCATTTCTAGATTCTCTACTTGGTTTACAGTCGGCTTTATAACTTTCGGTTTGTCCCACGACGCAATCGTTTGTTGCAACATACTGGTTGATACAGAAAGAAAATTATGTAAATTGTACGGACTTCTGCTGCTAATTACATCCAGCGAAACGCTATTGTTTGAGTGACATTTTGCAGCGAAATACTGCAAAATGTCATAAATCTAGTTCCATTTGTCGTGAAGTTTTGCATATTTGCGGACGGCTATCTACTCCAAACGGGTCAGTATCATCCTCAAAAAGCTCTTGGGATAAGCTTCTGCCGTCTTTGTCAAGATCGCTATTGAGAATGTGGTCTATCACATAAAGAGGCATTCCCTTTTGTAGAGAATAGCTCAAGAGATTTTTTACAAACTCTGGTGTGGCCTCATTATGCTTGAGTACTTCTATCAAGCAATTACCTTGTTTCACGGTTGTTTGTGGAAGATTATTAATCCCGGCATCTTGACAAACCGCTCCAAAAATTTGCACTATGCGCTCATCAAAGTGCTGTTGGTTGGCGAATTGTGCCAGTTTTTCAGTTTTATTCATGAGGGTGAAGATGAAGAAGGAGAATCAACCAGCATCGGTAAAAAGTTTTTCCAGCGATCTGGGTGGCAACGTTGAACTGTGTTAACTGGTTTAGCTGGTTGGGGGATTAAAGGTTGCTGGCGGTGATACCTGAAATTCATATCCAACATATTGATGTAATTGATATGTGAACCCCAAACATCAGCTAACCTATTACCTAATTTATGAATATCTAGAGTAGCAGGTATATCTACTCCACCGTTCCAAACAATAAGTATTGTTTCTTTTTCAAAAAACTGGGTCAATTCAGGGCGAACAAATTCTCCTGTACCGCCACACAGAAGAACTTCATCTACAGATGCAATAGTTCTTATCCATCTAAGTAATGCGCGGCAATACTCCCGACGCACAAGTTTTAAGGCCTTTTGAAACAAAGTTAAGTCAGACTCTATATCAGAAGATTTGGTTTTGCGTGATAATGACCGCAATGCTTCAACATTTCCTAGATTTGCTTTTACTAAAGCTAATGGTATACATAAATCATTTTTAGATAGCCCTACAGATGCCTGTTCCACAAATCTTTCCACCAACCAATTCATTCCCAAATCTGTGGATTCAGCTTTAATTTGGTTTTTGCCTTTAACTATAGTAAAGCTGGCATTGCGATAACCCAACATCAGCATTCCTATTGTTCTTGTAGAATAAGCTTCTCCCAAAGTGCGTCGGCGGGCTGCTAAAACACCAGACCCTTCTATTGAAACTACGAAATTGCACGGTTTGAGCTTTAATCTACCTGTTGGTGTGTTAATTCCCGCTTTTAGTGCTGCTGACAACTGTTTGCCTAAATTTTTACCATCTCTGTATTCATTGGAAGGCAGTAACAAATGTAGAAAAACATCAGCTTCTTCCAAACCCAATTTTTGGCAAGCGAACCAAAGTAACCCTGCCAGCTTAGGTACAGCATATTGATATTTTAAGTCTCGGATTGCTGATGTCCCGGCAAATTTATTTTTAGCCAAACTACCCAAGGCATAGTATTCGGAGCCTATACCTACCCATGTGGCATCACTAGTTAGAGGGTCAACGTCTAGCCCAACAACAGATTCTCTTTCCACATCTGCCACTTCTGGAGTCATAGTAATGACCTGCGGCGTGGCATCTGGATAGATTTGGGCCACTATCTTAATCAAACTCGCTCCCAAATCACAAGTTAAAACGAGCTTTGTGGCATCAGAGTTATCTTTGTCAATCATGAATCAACTCCTACAATTGCTTCATTAACGTCCATCATTTCTTCTGACAACTGTATATCCATATTCCAGATGTCTTCATCTTCTTGTTCCTGCTGCTGTGGCAGGGGCGAAACTAGTTGTTTAATTTCTGGAATTGCTTCTGTAAAAGAAGGTACTGATGTAATTGTATTCAACCCAGCCATTCTTTGAATCGAAGCCAACTTTTTTGAGAGATTTTCAATAGCTTCCCGGCAAGCCTGACGAAATTCTTCATCACTGACTTTACCCTCTAATGCTTCAACCAGATAGTAAGCACTAAGGGCTTCCAATATCAATTCAGGGCTATTTCTTTTTGATGGATGATTCAACAGATAATCAATTACTTTACCATCCCAACTATCTAATACTCTTTTTACTTTTGGTAACTCAACACTTTTTGCTTGTTGTCTCATAAATTTTCAGCTAAGTATAGCTGTCCGAAAGTTTACATTTATTGTACTTGGATTTTTTGGCGGTAAAAGAGGGTCTAGTGGCGGTAAAAATGGGTCTAGTGGCGACTAGAAATCCAACCTCCGTCGAAAATGAAGAGAAAAAAGAGGGTCTAGTGGCGGTAAAAATGGGTCTAGTGGCGACTAGAAAATCGCTCAAAAATCGGGTTTTCGGGTAGTTTAGGATAAAGGTGTACTCACTTTACTTTCGCGCCCTTCGGGGTGGCTTCGCCATTCCTCGCTTCGCTCGGAACGCAAAAGTAGTTCGCCCTGCCGGGAGCGCGGAAGTTGTTCAAAGACACTCGTTGCAGCGAGAATAAATCAATGGTAGCGTTAGCAATACTACGAGTCGAGAAATTAAAATCATTCGGGAATATTGGGGGAAGTGAAAAACATACTGCCCGACTTCAGGATACTCCCAATGCAGATCCAACAAAACAAAATATTCGATTGATTGGATCAAAAGATGAGAGATCGCTCGAATCAGTCGTCAAAGAACTGATAAAATCAAAGACAAACTACCAGCCCAGAAAAGACGCAGTGCTGTGCAGTGAAATATTTTTGAGTGCAAGTCCAGAATACTTTCGACCCGATGACCCATCAATGGCGGGTACTTGGGACAATCAGAAGATGGAGGATTTTACGAATGCTTCCCAAAAATGGCTGTTAGAAAAATATGGAAATAAGTGTGTCAGAGCCGAATTGCACTTGGATGAATCGACCCCACACATTCATGCCTATATCGTGCCACTCAACGAAAAAACCAAACGACTTAGTTATAAGGAAATGTTTGGCGGTTCTGTGGCACAGGGACGACTGAAAATGTCACAACTTCAAGATAGTTATGCGCTTGCACTTGCTCCTTTAGGCATTCAACGGGGAGTTAAAGGCTCAAAAGCTAAACATATCCAGATTCAAGAATATTATCAGGCGGTCAATTCTCAACCCCTGAGTTTGGAGTTAGAACGATTTGCACCTTTACCAGGAGAAACAGCCCATGAGTTGCTTGAGCGCATTAAGAAAGACCGACGCATCCAACAATTAGATCACCAATTAGCTGACCGTCGCCGAATTACCCAGTTGGAAAAACGGGCTTCTTTATCATCAATAGCCTCAGAGAAACTTCGACAGAATTTAGAAACACGCGTAGTTCAACTAGAACAGGAGAATTTAGAATGGCGACAAAAAGCTGATTTAATGCGCGACTTACCTTTGGCTGATGTGGCTTGGGCGTTAGGTTTAGATTGTATTGATGGGCGATGGAAGGGCTATGGACACATCATTAGTATAGATGAGTCGAAGTTCTATGATTTTTCACCTGATCAGCAGAAGGGTGGCGGCGGTGCGATTGATTTGGTCATGCACGTACAGAGGTGCAATTTCACAAGGGCGATCGCGTGGTTATATGAATCATCTGGCAAAACCGGAGTCCAAAAAGCAGCGATCGCGCACTCACTAAATCTGACAAATGAGATTATTCACTCTCAACCCTGCCCTAAATTCCAGCAACCAGTTGAGGATAAAGCCCACTGGTCAGAAGTTGCTCAATATTTAACGACTAAACGGGGTATCCCACCAAATCTTGTACAAGCTCTTTATTTACGGGGCTTAGTTTATGCTGATGCTCATCAAAATGCTGTATTTGTCATGCGAAATTTCAATGACCAAACTAATGGTGCGTTTTTGAGAGGGACGAAGGGGGAGAATAACACTTTCAAGGGCTACCACAAAGGTACAAAGCGCAGTGATAGCTGGTTTTACTTTTACTTAGGAGGACAAGCTCAAGGTAAGGTAGAAAGAGCAGTATTGTGTAAATCTCCGATTGAGGCATTATCATTCGCCACGCTCGAATTGAAAGCCTATAAAGAAATACCGCCACAAAGAACAATGTATTTAGCAGTAGATAATCCCAAAAGTCTACCAGTAGATTTTCTTTCAAGAGTTCCGGTAGTAGAAATGGCATTTGATAATAATGTTTGGGGGCATGAAACTGCCCTGACTATTCAGAAGCTGTTGAAGGACGCAACTACTCTCAGAACTAAAGCCAAAGGTAAAGATTGGAATGAACAACTTGTCCAAAAACTTTCGTCACAGCAGGATATTGAAATCTAAATTAGCTGTTCTTTATCCTGACTGGGATTAAGTAAATTAGATAGAATACGTTCATCAATAGGTTGCCATCAGATGGGCAAAAGAAGAATGACAGACAACACCAATAATCTAACCCCTACTAAAAGCCGTAGATTAGTAATTGTGACTGGAGATAAGGGCGGTGTAGGAAAGTCCACATTTTCTAGAGCTATGATCCAAACTTACCTCGACAACAATCAAAACTTCGCCGCGTTTGATGCTGATATGTCCAACCCACAAATCAAACGATTCTACGAAGCTGAATGTACTGTTATGCCTTTAGATATTTTTAGAAGAGGAGAAGCTGATATTTCTTTGTTGGATGAACTCAAAGGCTTTATTTACCTAGCAGAGGAAGATGAGAACAAGTCCCTCAAAAAGGATTTAATTGAATCACCTGACTACAATGTAATTGACTCACTACAAAAAGATGAACCTCTACGTCCTGATGCTAAGTCTTTATTTTTGCTAGAATTGCCACCTCAGTCAATTCAGTTTTTTCGCTCTTTTGAAGAAGAGATGGGCTTCTTTAAAATGGTAGGTAAGAAGCTGGATATGAGAGTCACGATGGCTACTGTAATTAATCGCACGAAGGACTCGGTTAACCAATTTATTCATTTGCGCGATTTTTGTGGGGATAAGGTAGATTACGTTGTCGTCAAGAATTTATTTTTTGGAGAAAAGGATAGGTTTGAAAGATATGACAATTGCCCATTAGTTAAAGAACTCAAAAACCTTAACAAATCAATTCCAGAAATTTATATGCCAGATTTGATTGCACACGCTTATGATTATCTGGATGAGAATAATCTCTCCTTTTCTAAGGGTATAGAACAGAGTAAGAAACTGTCTGTTCAAGGTCGAGTTGAGAAATGGATGGAGAACTTTAAAAAATCTATTGAGCCAGCTAAACACTTACTAGGACTAGCTGATGTCAACTTACAGTCCGAATCCTAAACGCCTGATTATGACTGTAGGCGATTCTCGTGTGGGCAAGTCTACAGTCATGCGCTTGCTGATTGACTTATTTTGCTCTCTGGGATATCGATTGAGAGCTTACGATCACGATAACCGTAAAAGGCTCGAACCATATAAATGTCTTGTTGGGGTTGAAAGTATCAATTTTGATGAAGGTACTGATTGGGTCATTGAAGAACTCCGCAATGGCTATGATACTCTAGCTGTTGATATGCCAGGACAACACATAGAAGGCATTTGCAACTATATCGATCAAGTAAAGTTGTTTAAAATCTTGGGCAAGGTTGGCTGGCGACTCACTTTTGTACAACCCATTTCACACCGATTAGATTGTGTTGAATATTTGTCCCAGCTTCTGGCCTTTGCCGGAAATCAGGCTGATTATGTAGTCGTCAAAAACCAACACTTTGATCTCATGTTCAAACTTTATCAAACTTCAGGCTATCCCAAGCTTAAAGATGTGGGTGGATGTGATATTGCTTTGTCCGGCTTGAACAAGTACAGCTATGAGGCTATCGAAAGCATTGGCTTACCTTATTCACAAGTCAGGAATAACATTAAGATTTTTTCTGTCTACAGAGCATACACTTACAGGTGGCTGAACAGTTTCTATCAATCTATTAAGTCTAATTCTTTAGCCTCCGAATACTTGGGGCTGCTACAGATACGCCAACAGCAGGAGTCTGTACATGACGATTTTTGAATTCAAAATTCACGCATTCAAAATTCAAAATTCACGTAGGAAGAATCAGAATTTTTTTGAATTTAAAAATCTTGGAAGCTCCTACTAATGGTTTTTAATTTTGAATTAATAATTTTTAATTTTGAATTGGAGCGAAGCGACTTGACGATTTCTAAATACACCGAAGCCGAAATTGACCGAATTCGAGAACTTTCCGAAGAAATCGGGTTTGACCCCAACGATCCGATGTTTCAAATTATGAGCATCCTGGGGAATTTTGAAGAGATGATGATTCAATTCCCCACCCAGATGGAAGCCTTAATGGAAGCTGGGGCTTTAATGATGGACAAAAAGCTCACTGATGCGACTAAAGCTGCACAACTGATGCAACACTCTATCATTACTGATGCTGTACAAACAAGCCTTAAAGAAGAACTCCCGAAACTTAAGCCGACTTTTTCTCTGCCTTTGGAAACACCAAAAATTGGCAAATTTAAACTGGGGATTTGGTCAATTGGTGGCATTCTTGGCGGTATGATTGCTGTTGGCGCAATACTTGGTTCTCTTACTACTTGGAATGTCATCTCTAACTATGTCGGTATCGGCAATACTGACATTACTGCTAATGACCTCAAGCTTTTAGAATGGGCTAAATCCTCCGAAGGTAGACAAGCCCGACAACTGTTTGTTGATAATCAAGCTGATCTTGAATTTTGTCAGAAAAATAATCGTTTATTGGGTCGTTGTGTGGTTAAAATCAGAAGATCCAAATAACTAGGTTAAAAATATGCGCGGCTCCAAAACTGTGCTAGATAAAGCCGAAGATTTTGTAGAAATTGCCATCTTAATCTGCTTGATAGTTATTGCTTACGCATCACTTCAAAGTGATTTTTTGGAGTCCGCATTTTATATACTTTTAGCTGCAATTATCTCGCCCTTTACAACAATCAATAAACCAGCCAAACGTTTATTGCTTGTTTCTGGTTTTGTGTTGGGTTTAAAGATAGGATACTTCAATTAGCAAGGGTGTAGGGTATAGGGTGTAGGGAAATTAGTTAGAGCTTCTATTTACTAATTAAGAATTGGTAAATTAAAGATTAGAGTCATGACTTGTACTCAATTAATTCTATATCTCTGTGTTGTACAAAAATAGAATCTTTCTCATTTACTACACCCTACACCCCACACCCTAAACCCTAATTTAATCAATTTCTGGGCCATTGTTTTTCAGATCCCGTTTCGGCTGAATTCGTTGTGGTAGTTGTATTTGCTGCTGATTGGGAGCAATTATATCTTGAGTTTCTTGTTCGGTTAGATTGTCTTCTAAAATCTGAAAGTCACTCGCTCCCAATTTTTCCGCTTTAAAAGCTGGATTAGATTTATCTGGTTGTGGTTGCTTCCGGTCTATGCTGAGAATTTGTTTAGTATCATCAACTTGTAGTAAAGCTTTATAACCCTGATTTTCAAATGCACTAATTTGATTGCCCAGGCTACTACCCTTTGTAATGATTTTATCGAGAACTAACCTAATAAATGACTTCTTATCAGACTCTTGATTTTGGGTATTTTCGGGAATATTCGTGGTTAATTCAATTGGTTTTCTAGAGGAATTATTTCTTTCAGTAGGCGATAATACAGCCTTTTGAATTTCCCTGAATTGTTGAAGTTGAGTTATTAATCTCTGGTTAGTCTGGGACTCTTGTAATTGGGGTTGCTCTAAACCAAATGTGGTCAAATACTGCTGAACATATTGCTGTTTTAGCTGTTGTTTGTAGTCTTCAATATTGCCTTTAGACAATAACTGCCCTAATTCTTCTCGTGCTTGTTGTTGACGATTAGAGTCTGTTTCTTGATTAGAGGGAATTATTGATAAATCTTTTTGTTGGGTAGTGGATTGATTAAGTACGCGAGACAATCTCGCTATCATCATATTATCTGAGATCCCCCCTGGATTTATTGCTCTAATTTTCTCCAATGTTGAAGTCTGATTGGCTGACATAGGTTTTACCTTTAGGCATCAATAACAATTCGCAATTTAAAATGAATCTATATTAAGCTTTTAATACTAGTAATTATAGCTCTATATCTGGAGATGATGATTTACTATTCTGGCGTAATGGTGGACGTTTATTTTCTTGAGCTTCTGGATTCGCGGGTGAATATTTAGCATTTGCATTAACATGAGGCGGTGTTGTTTTCACAGCCGCATTCTGCCCAGATGGAGAGGGAATATAATTAGGAATTTCTTGCTCTTGATGAGAGTATTCTAACTGTATTCTTTTCGCTATTAACCTGAGATTTTCTATATCCTGCTGGGACACCTTCATGACCGCAGCTTCTTTTGTTCTTAAGTTGATTTTGATAGCTTCTCTATCTAAGCCATCGTTTTCTTTTTTGATTAGTCGAATATTTTCATCACCTGTTTGTTGATTAATTTCTAATTTAATTCGGTAGTTTCCTATTTTTAGATGTTTAGACTGTGCAGTTTTTAGTGAATAACTCAATAATTGAGACACTTCGGTTATTTCTAACCTTTTAATCACTGCTTGAGTGCCTAGTGGGGCTAAAGAACCTAGTTGAGTTTTTAGTGTTACTGCATCTTCATAAAATGATGGTAACTTTTCAACTGTTTTTAAGTTATTATTCACCTTTAGGAATTCCTGACGCTCTACCATCAGCATTCTTTCCGGTTTTTTAGTAATTACTGCTTTTCCTTTTTTATCAATTTCAAACTGCATTAATGGATTTGAGAAATAGCTATTTTGTTCATCATCAGCACGGTGAATGCTATAAGTGTCACGAAATTTTCTTACACTAAAAGCTTCACTCCTATAGACCATACTGCCATCGTCTAATTCCACCCCGTAATTATCTAAAAGTTGCTTGGCTGTTAAAGCAATATCTTTATTTTCTTTTTCTACTAATAACTTTCTCGGAATTGTCAGCGCATAATTTGGTACTTTCTGCTCGTTAGCCCAGTATTGTGACGCAACAGTTACCGACTGAGGTGGAGAAACAGCCCCTGTGGTTGAGGAGAAAGAAGAGGCACTTGTGCAGGGGTGCGCTTGTGCAGGGGAGAAAGTACCTTCATTTCCCCCCTGCTGTTTTTCTTCGGCGGGAGTTTGAGGAATAGCTTGTGCGATTTCTTCTTCTTTTAAGTTAGCTGGATTTGATGTTACAGTTCCATCTAACTGCTTTTCATATAGATTCAAAATTTGTCCATTTTTCAGCTTGATCAAAAATCTCAAATCAAGCGGCGGATTGTTTTCATACCACTCTTTTAACAGTTGAGCTTTCGAGACTAAATCTTGAAGCTTTTCACTGCCATTATTCACAATAAAATCATCTACACCTTTATCCGGCCCTGGCAAGTTGATCACACTCACATTAGCCCCGGCTCGTTGCAATAGTAACCCAGTTTTTAATAAAGCTTGATGAACATTGACAATAGTTTTTGGCTTGGTATCGTGGTCAAAGCATAGTTTGATGTCTCTACCAGGGGTGGCAAACATCGCAAATTCTTCACGTAACTGTATTGGAATTGGATTAGATTGCTCATCTTTCGTCTGGTAGCCAGCATTTATCCCTGGTAATCCTATTGCTGCATGACCCTGCGACAATAAACTTGCCGCTTTTTTGGCTCCCTCTGTCACAATAATCGGTACATTGTGTTTCCATACACAGTACCAAAATCCACTGCGGCGATCGCTCTCGCTTGGCGAAACACCTGCTCTTTGATATATAAGGTTAGCCGTATCATCTGGCACATCTAGCAAAAAAATACTTAATGGTGTTTTTGGTGGATGCTCGTATTTAATAAATTCCTTTGGTTTATTCGAGTGTTCGGCAGGACTGGGAGAGGGTTTATCGTCTTGAAGAAACTTGAAATAATGAGGAGAGTCAATATGTTGCTCAGGTTTTTCTCTCTTCTGGTTGGGTTTCAAGCAACCCCAAAGCTTTTGAGGTGGTACTTCTCCTGGCTTGAGCGTGGGGAATGAGCGCGGATCTACACCGGAGCTACACCACCAACCCCCAAACTCAATATGAGAATATGTCTTTATATTCTTCAACCGCCCATCGTTCCGTCGCTCAAGACTTTTGCTATACATCAAATATTCCCAAGCTTGGTTTACACCTTCAACCGAATCTTGATGCAAACTTTTGAAATTAAGGGCAGCAATCTCCTCTTTAACCGCACTATTGACTACTATTTCATGCCAATGCTCAGGATCTATATGTTCTGGGGCAGGGACAGGACTTGAGCTTGTGGCGGTTTGTTCTGTTTGTGCTGTTGATTCCTCTGTTTGGGGTGTTGAGCTTGAAGCGGTCTGTTCTGTTTGAGGTATTGAGCTTGAAGCGGTTTGTTCTGCTTGTACTGTTGATTCTTCTGCCTGGGGCGTTGAGCTTGAAGCGGTTTGTTCTGTTTGCACTGTTGATGAGGAGGCTGATTCTTCTGGTTCTAAATCAGCCTCCTCATCCCATTCGGTGTCAGTCAATGGGTCAATTTCTGACCACACATACGCTCCTGACTCATCTTGTTTTAGTACAAATGTATTATAGCCGATCTCGATTTTCGCTTGCTTGTCCCACTCGTATTGCAGCCTCTCCATTGCTGCTTCTATCAATGGCACAAGTGCTTTTTTCCATATTTGACGAGTTTGCTGTAAATCCTGCCTTGTGAACAAGATGTAATCACTTGTTAAGTTAACACTCCGTTCATCAAACATTATCTTCTAATAATATTTACTTACGCCGAACTACTTAAAATTTCTTCTGATGCTCTGTGCAGCATTTTATATTGTTTTTTGCCAGCTTTTAAGCACTTTAAATCTATAATTTTTGTCCCAGATATTACCCGATTTAAAATAATTTCTATTTGGGCATAATCCGAACTATAAGTAATAAATGCTATATATTGTAAGTCGTCCCAGCCTATATATTTGAGATATCTATCTAGCATTTGCTGATAAACTTCTTCTTGAGATAAATTTTGTATATCCTTAAATATCAGCTTGACATATATCCCAAACTTTCTCAGCCTTGGTCTAAGCTTAGACCGCTTATTAAACGCATTGATAATGTACGGGGTAGCCTCTCTAACATTTACTAAATTTGCCATTAGTCTTTGCTGCTTTCTATCCAATTTATTAATAATCAGAAAATCGGTAAGAGCAGATTCTATAATTATCACTTTCACCCTCAATCAACTCACTAAATTTATGCAGCATACAGTGACTTTTTGAATTCAAAATTTAAAATTTAAAATTACTAAAAAGTCTAAGCTATAATTGCGACCTCCGATTTCCGACCTCCGACCTCCGACCTCCGACTTGCGACTTGCGACTTGCCCTAAAGCATTGATCTCATCCCATCAACGGGTAATGCTTCTACTCCTGCTTCTACTGGTTCTTGGGGAATAGGCAAGCGGCGATCTACTTCTTTTATTCTGATATCTAAGTCTTGCTGTGTTGGATATTTTTGAGTGCTATGCAGTGCCAGATTTTTTACTAGCTTTTGCCATTTTTTTTGATTATATTTTTCAGTATTGTCTGCATAATCACCAATTTTTATCGTTTTTAACAACGGCACTGAACCTTCCTCTTTATTGGCATACGCCGGATTAATGAATACACATTTACCAGCAGGTAACTTTAAGAATTGCGCTGATTCAAATAACTTTTTAGTTTTTTCTTGTTCACTGGTTGTTGTACTTGGTTTACCGCCACCCGTTGACCTACTCTTGTGCTTGTACTTAATTTCTTCATCACCGAGGAAGCTGGAGAATAATTGTGCTGATTCATTTTCACCAGGATTAAATACAAACTTAGTGCTACAAGCCCCCAAGATAGTTTTCGCTACTTCTTTACCGTAGTTCTTTTCTAACTGCCCCATATTCTGCCACCCCAAAATTCCGCAGAATCCTTCACTTCGTGACTCATTCAGCCATCTATATAAATCCGGCAAATAAATCGACGGTAATTCATCTAAGGCAACAATTAATGGCCCAGAGTCCACTCGTTTAGAAGCAATATTCCGCGCTATTGTCATGTGTAAAATGCTCGTCATTAAAGGAGCTACAGCATCACGGCGTTCTCTATCCAGCCCAAAGATAATCATCTGCTTTCGCTTAATTTCTAACGGCAGAGTAGTTTTACCCACAAAACACCCCAGCGTATTTTTCGCCATAAAACGAGTGAACATTAAGCTGGCGGTCGCTGTAATCCCTGCCACCGTCTTTTCAGAAGCCGCAGAACTGAACAGTTGACCGAACGCTATCCTAATCCAGGGATTTAGTGATGCCCCCATCAGTCGGTTAATCATTTGTTCGCTAGAAAGAATGGCCGCCGCAGTCATTATGTCTGCATATTCCCCAAACTCTTTAGTCAGCATCAATATCGCTTGGGTCAGTTGATCCCCTGACGGGCCAAAAAATCCATCTTCACTGGCGTTAGTTAATATTCGGAAATTCTTGTTAATTACTGTTGCTAATTGCCTTGCTGTTTCCGCATCAGACGAATCTCTTAAAAAGTCCAGCGGGTTGCATACTTCTGATTCAGGGAACCCAGGAGCAAATATGTGTACATCATACCCCTTTAATCGGGCATACGCCGCAATTTTAGCTTGTGACGCATACTTAAAATCGTATAATACAATCCCAAACCCTTGGTCAATTGCTGAATATATCATCGGGTTGATTGCACTATAAGTTTTACCACTTCCCGGTGCGCCAATCGCTGCTGTTCCCCTTTGGGCATCTGGTATGTATAAAGGGATTACATTGCTTTGCCGTGGGGCTTTTGAATCTTTAAATCGATGCTGCCCAATGTATAATGCTGCACTATCACATTTGGGATTAGCTATTTGTTGAAGTGCTTTTTTCTTGGCTGTAGCAATTTCTTTACTTCCCCCCCAATAAGAAGTGGCTATTTTCTTTTTCTTCGAGCCATCTCCTAACACCACTTTCATTACCAGATAAACCCCTAATGCCCCTAATAGTGCTAATCCATTAGGTGTGAGAAAGTGATGTGTATACTTGCCAACATCATGGTTGGGGTTTTGTAATTGCTCAACACGAAATAGTTGATTATCATTAATCAACTGTGATTGAGTATTATTTCTCATTCTATTTATGGTATTGGAAATTTTTGGTTGTTTTGTTGAGCTATAACTTCAAAGCAATTTCTTAGTCAGGGAGTGTTGATGGTTTACCAAAAATAATTGGATCTTTTTCTCGATACTCAATGAAAGGCACTGGCCCTATAAAGTAAGGCGAACAGGTGCGACCAATGAAGGGGATGGTTTTGCAGATTCTAAAAAACATCGCCGTTTGCATCGAGCCTGTTGATTCATCAATCTCCCAAATCACTTGTTTAAAAGCCGAACCAAAAGGATTGCGCCCTGTTGGTTCTTTGCCCCCATTGAGAGCTTTAAGTATGCCAAATCCGCCTCTTACCTTCTGAACTTTGCCGGAAATCCACTGTACACCTGTTGTTCTCCCGATGCCTGCCATCTCTGCATGAGCGCAATTATCCTGTAGGCAAGGTACATTAAACCCTTGTTGATAACTCCCAGAGATCGAGCGAATCCGGTTCGCTTCAATATCTCTTAGTACAAGATCAACTTTACCGACAAACGATAAGTCAACATTTAATAAACCCGGAAAATTATCCCAGGTTAAATCTGTTAGCCCAGGTACACCATCAATAAAACTTTCTTGCCAATTACCGAACCCGTCAAATCTCGCCCGCTCTAGTCCAGGTATATCTGTAATTTTGTAATTTTTTAAATTAATCCCCTGACCTAATCTTGCTCGTTGTAATGTAGGAATCTGAGCTAAATCACCAATTCTTCTGTTAGAGGCAAAAATCCCTTGTCGCTTCAGAAAATCGTCAAGCGGTTTCACATCTTTTACTGATTTATTGGCAAGTCCTGGCACTGCCCTAGATAAACTTGGTACTGTTTGCCAATTCATCAGTTGAAAATCTGACAATCTCAAATTATTTAATCTCAAATTTTGAGCGCGAGAGATTTTTCCTAAATTTAGTGTTTCTAAATTTAACTCTGTATCTTCAAAATCCCCAAGTTTTAAAAACTCTGCAATACTTTGTCCTGATTTCCACGCTCTAGTTTCGGTTCTACCATTAACTCGATAGGTAATTTTTCCATCTTCTCTTATTACCATATCGCTAAATTTTAAACGTGACCATTCAGGGATAAATCCTCCTTCTGACTCAACAAAGGGTACTTGCGCTGAAGCTGAAGGTAAAATAAATCCAATTGCTTGATTAAGGATTCCGTACTTCCAAAAGCTATGGATGAATAAGAAAAAAATCAACCCAAAAAATATTAAATATTTAATTCGGGCATCATAATTTCTCTGAAGATGTTTTTTATCAACTAAAACTCGCTGAGCATGAATGTTATTATTAGCTTCTAATCCCGGATTTTTGTCTGATTCAGGTATGAAATTTGAAGGCTTTATCATGCTCAACAGGAAATAAATTAATATTTGATTTGGGATTTTAACTGATATCTCTTGTTGCTGATTCATAGGTTTTGAAATTTATTTCCATTGAAGTGATTATCAAAACTTTGTCAACCTTGGCTTAATGTATTCTCGATTCTGGATTCTTGCATTCTCTCCCATTAAAGTTAATTTATTAACTAGTTCCATTGAAACAATAGCCTTATCAGCTGCCGCAGCTAGGTCATCACCTTGTTGTAAATAAGTAATCAATTTTTGCAGACGTTGATGTAATTCATCATCAGGGTTAAGCCATTTATTTCTAATAGCTATAGCCAGACCATTCCTGAGACTGTTAACTGTTTTAATCGTGGTGACTAATGGTTGTAGTTGAGGACGTGGTTCTTTCTTACTATCAACATCATTACTAATTACAACTTGGCTGTATTTAGGAGTGCCGTTAGCAATTGCCAAACGAAAACTGTAAGCCTTACGCTCACCCGTTGATGATTGTGTTACCACCGTTAACAAAGTTGTTGATGCTTGCGGTAAACCAGGGATGTTGACTTTTTTAATCCGCCGCAGATGAATTAGTCCCGCACCTGGATTTTGGCAATTTTGGTTGAGCCCTTCTAAACAACCATCTGTATCAACCAAGATTTGTGACGGGTCATCTAACCAGACTCGTTGTATCCTTTCCCCTACTTCATAAAATGAGATTGCTATACCATGACCATTCCAGACGTTGATAGTTTGGAGTAGGGCAGTTTCACCCGATGCTTGCGATTGCCTAATGGTACGAACTACTGGTGCGGCAAGGGTCATTACTGGACTAAGACAAACAAGCGCACTCATCCAGCCAATAATGATGTTTTTCATGGCAACTCCAGGCTACGGTTAACGATAAAAGTAACTTTCGTTCCTTGTGGAATGTGCCAAACATTCGGTCGCGCCAGTATTTCTTGGGAGGCTCGTGAAGCGCGATCGCTTACAATATCGCCTAGCTTGTCAAATGCTCCTTCTAAAAATGCACCACCGAGATTACGTCGATTGTTTTGTGTTACCGCACTGCTAAAGCTGCCAATAGTAGAATTGTGGATTGTACTTTGGCTATCTGGCTGATTGATAATCTCACCAACCTTGGCAAGTCCCCCAACTAATCCCACCGTTATGTCGTAAGATGCGATCGCACCACCTTTGTCTTGAAATTTTTTAGCAATTAGGGGTTTTCCCTTTTCTCCCTGTACAGAAATTGCACCAGCAGTTAGAGGATATTCCGTATTATCTTTGATAATGCTCCGAACATTGGCAGTTGCATAGTTCCCGCCATCAACTCCTACCAATTCCACTGCAAGTAATGTACCCTTTGGAATGGCTACTTCACCATAATTGTCACGAAAGTCTTGGGTTAACTTGGCAACAAAACGCCTACCATCTTCAGTTTGTTCCTGGTTATTTTTGCTGTCCGTTTGTTGTTGGACTAGTGGTGTAACTAGGATACCAGTGGCGAATTCACCCACACTCAGGTAACGAGTTTTATGTTCTGTAAGGATTTGGCTTTCTTGCGGTAGGTAGTTATTGGCTATAAGTTTTTTGTCAACTTTAGATTCCACTTGCCACCGTGGGCGGATTTTTTCAATCCTATTAGATGTGTTTTCTTCTGTAATACTGGATGTAGGCTCACTATCAATATCTATGGGTTGGGGTTGCACCTGATTTGTTTGCAATGATGAGGTGTCTGCCGGATCTAGTAAGGTCGATTCACTTACCGAACTATCCGCATAAGCTATCAATCCGTATGAACCAATAGAACGTAGTCGGTTAAATTCATCAATAGGGTCTACAGTTTTTTGTACTCTTGTAATACTGGGATTACTGACTCTCGGCAGCACAAAACTACGTCTTTGTGCTATTTGGGGACGAGTTACTGGCTGATACCTCCGGGGTGATGAATAGGTCACGGGTGGTGTTGGCCTTGAAGGCATTTGCGCCGCAGATGGTTCTCTCTGTATAGGTTTTGCGCTTTTAGCTTCTGGCTGCGCTTTAACTGACAATTTTTCTTTTTGTTGTTTGATTTTATCTAACTCTTCTTGTTGTTTTGACAGCGCCAACTGTGCATAAATGTCGCCATCTTTATTTTCAGCAGATGGCGTTAATTGTGCTGATTTATCTTGAGTCTTTGTTTCGGGTTTATTAACGCTCGAATGCCCATTGATGATGTTGTTAAACATCAAATAGAAAATCAAAAATCCTATTCCCAATGGCACACCGATTATTCCTATCCTTGACCAAGGAGATGTTACTACCGTGTGTTGAGTTAATAATTCTTCATCTTCTATCTCGGCTTTTTGATTACTACTTATTTCTGATGGTTCATCGTCAAGCTTTAATATTTCATCTACTGTTAATGGGTTTTCACTCATTATCTTTTCCCTAAATCTAAATCTACAATTTGTGTAATCTCTAATCCACTGGAGCGAATTGCATAGATTTTCTTTGCTAATTCTGAAATATCTTCTGGTGGCTTTTGCGGTGTTGTAACTGCTTCTAGCGTTACTGTTTTGTTAAACGCTATTGCATCTCCGGCATTATCTAATTTTTTAAACGTCACTAAAGTTGATTGAAAATCTACTTCCCACTTCCCTTCTTTTATTTTTCTCGCAGATGATATATAGTTGGGAATAATCGCTACTCGCATATTCCCACTAAACACTTCAGAGGGAATCATTTGCGCTAATCTCCGCACAAATGCTGCGCGAAATCCTTGTTTTTCTGATAATGCAAATGCCGCTTCGTAAGCCCTTGTCGTTACTTTTAATGTTGATTGGTTTTCTAATCCCTTAACTTCTACTCCAGGGTCTGCTTCTACTATTAGTTTCCCTTGAGCATTGTTTTTCTGTATTAATCCGTCCCAGTTAAACATCCCTACAAATGTATCTGACACAAATCTTTTGATAGTTTCATTAGAGCGATAGGCTGGTTCTACTGCTGTTGCTGTTATTGTTTCTCCATTCGATAACTGCACTAGGGATGGTACTTCCTGCTTTGCTAGTCTCCTAATCGCTCCATAGTTAAGAAACTGTACCATCAGCGATATACAAGCAACACTACAACCCACTACCGCCATTATTGCTATTCTTGTCGGCACGGCGGGGCCACTACTCAAGAACGAATTTAATTCGGGCTTATAAGCTTGAGATTCTAATTTCGGTTTACCAGTTCTCAACATATTTACTCTCTTCTCTACCTCACCTGCTTCCCCTGCTTCCCCTGCCTTACCTCGGACGAATCAACTTCGTTATCCCGCCAGCACCGCCTGTGACTACTGTTACCGCAATATCCTTGGCTACATTTTTGGCCTCATCTGCGGCTTTATTAATTTGCATTAACAGTGTTAATCCACCTCCTGCCGCTATCCCTGTGGCCAGTGCTGGTGCAAATATTCCGATTGTTAATAAGAAAAATAGCGGTTGATCTGAGCGCGAA
This sequence comes from Nostoc sp. FACHB-280, assembly GCF_014697615.1. GTDB lineage: Bacteria > Cyanobacteriota > Cyanobacteriia > Cyanobacteriales > Nostocaceae > Nostoc_B. The sequence continues at coordinate 27,171 of NZ_JACJSD010000061.1, forward strand.
TTAGCTATTAACTCCCCTGCAAAACCCGCGATGATATTAAAGCTCAATTTTGCCATTCCGACTGAGAAATATCCCACCAGCCACGCCAGTATTGCTTTGGAGCCGTATGGTAATAAACTTCCTCCCACAGCCAACGGCCCAAGATACGCCGTCAACAGCATTGTTAACTCTATTCCCCACTGATATGCGCCTGATAGACCTACCAGAATATTCGTTACGTTATCCGCTATCAAAGAACCGACAAACGCACTGAAAGGAGATAGTAATACCTGTACCGGGTTTGCTCCAGATTGTATTGCCTGTTGTGGTGCTGATAAAACTCTGTTAATTCGATCTACTAAATAAGCAAATGGGCCTCTAGCTCTAAAGTAGTTGGGGTAGTCATTACTCAGCCTTTGTTTGGCCTGTTGTAGACAATCAAGTGCTTCTTGCGGATTCGTCAGTGAGCGACAAGCCTCAATTTCTCTGCCAATTGCTGCCCTGACTGCTGCTACTCCCAACGCTCTGGAATATGCTTCTCTTAAATCAACACCCACCGCTGTCCTTTCTAGTACATAGCCATTGACATTATTGATGTAATCTTTAATTGCAACTGTAGTTCTTCCTAACAGTTGTCCGTTGTTATACAACAGTGCCGAAATCAGCAATGGCCAAATAAATGATTGGAATGCTCTTTGTTCTTCATTATTAATTACCTGCTTTGTCCATTCCAAGATATAAAATCCCAACGTGGCTATCGCAAATAATGTCCCAACTTTACAAAGAGAACCATATAATTCTCCGCCTAGCACTTCTGTCCATAATTCATTAAAGCCTATAGATATCGATTGCGATATTTGGGCGGCTCTGCTTGGTATATTCTCATTAGAAATTACACCATTCGGTATTTGTGCTATGAAATTATTCATCATTTCTTGCCGGATCTAATAAAGACATCAACACTAATTCTTGAGTTAAGGATGCTTGCCCTGTTAGTCTCAATTCGTCTTTTGTCGCTGAAGATGCCAGATTTTCTGCTACCTGCGTCAACATCAAGTTTGATTGGGCAGTATCAAGGCGTGCCACTAATGAATCAGCATGAAAGCGGGATATTGCACTTACCATTTGTGCATTTTGCGCTGCTATCACTTTCAAAATATTTTGTGACGCATCCAATCCTTGTGCTTGTTCGGCTAAATCCTTAACTTCCTGCGATATTTGGATTGTTGCGAGTATTTTTTCGGTGGTATTTTGTTGTCCTTGGTTTCCCAATGTTGAAGATACTGACGCACGAGCTAAATCTCTTTCCAATAATTGAGCTAATGACTTAGTTTCTGGTATCCCTCTGCTATTCTTTAATCTTCTTATCAAATCTTGTGTACTTTTCTCCGGGTCTGGTGTTCCCATTTCTCCTTTTGATGATTCAATCGCCTCACTCGCATCTTCTGCCAAATTCGCCCATGTTTTTCTTATTTTTTCTTGAGCTTTTTCTTCTACAGTACTGTACTCTTGTCGCATATCTTCTAATACTGAACCCAAGAAATCTTTAATTGACACAAATCCAAAACTTGGGGTAGCCGTCAACAATAAGGGAATCATAACTGTCACTGGTATCAGTAGCTTTTTCAATTTATTTTTCATGATCATGATGCCTTTACTAGCTTAAATCTAACTAACAATTCTTGCGCTTCATCTGATAATTTTTCTCCTCTAATCATCTTTATATAATCCTCACTAAACTTATATATTCCTAGTAAAATATTGTGATTATATTTATGCAAAAATGCCTCTCTTAATTCTTGTTCTGCTGGATTATTCGCCACTGCTGCCAATAAACAATACGCTGGATAATAACGGCAGAATGTTAGCTTGCCATTGTCGTCTAATAACCACGATGAATATATCAGAGATTTTTTGGGATAAAATGCTTCTGTACTGTTTTTACTAATAATCGAATAAGGATATTTAAATCTTTCTACAAATGGATCTATTGCTGATGATTGAATCCGACCCACTAACCGCGTCGTGATATTTGCAAATATTTTCGCTGCTGCTTTACTTTGGTATATACTTTCCGGCTCTTGCGCTGATAGAATTACACGTATCCCAGCTTTTGCACCGTTAGCACACAGTCTTCCAATTAAATCAGCGACCGCTTCAAACTGGAATAAGATCGGTGCTTCATCTAAAAAGAATATTGAAGCTTTTGAACTTAAAGCGCGACGCAGGGCTGCTGCATACGCACTTAACGCCAGAATTGCTGCATCTGCATCGCTTGATAAATTCCTGAGTGCAAATACTAATAACTTTGCATCCGCCCTAAAGCTCGACGGCGACGAGATTGATTGCCCTACCTTTGACGATAGCCAATACTTTAATCTCACCTGTATATGCCCTAATGCTTGGGTTACTTCCGTGCTACTTGTAGATAGTGAATCTAGATTTATGTACCCTGGTGAGCAATACTGACAAAAATCTTTGAGTGTTGGTGTATCAAGCCATTGCACAGTCCCTATTCCTGCCCTCAATGCTGCTTGATATCGCAGTTTTATTTCTTCATCATTAAAAAATGTTTGTAGTGCCAACGATAACAACGATTCGATGATTGACACCATCGAAAAACTTACTCCTATTGAGTTCGTCCCTATAATCATCGTCATCAACACTGATTTCAAAAATTCTTTAAAATCTGACATTCGCTCTTTGATGATTTCTTCATCCATTGAGCGTAAGTCTGGTAACTCAAACAAGTTGTTATATTCTTTAGCTATGTCAAAGTATGCCCCATCTGCGCCTAATAGTTTGGTGTAATCTGTAAACGTCGATGTCCCATCTGGTTTTGGGTAATCTAGGGCTATTACTGGTATCTCTTGCGCGATCGCTGGGGTCAATATTCCTGCCACTAGCACTGATTTTCCAGATCGCGTTGTCCCAAACACCGCTAAATTCTTATGGTTTTGGTACAAATCTAGATGTACGGGAGTTCCTCCTTCTGAGGCAATCAATTCAAAACCAGTGCGATCTCCTGTGGCTGTGCGGATTAGCGGTATTATCCCAGGAGCCTCCGATGTGAAATACATTAACCTTCTATTAAATGGTTTGGTTAATAACGCTTCCCACACTATCGGTGTACATTGCAACCATACCTTCCACGCATATTCCCTTTCTCTGTCTACTACTGCTGGCCGCAGAAAGCAACTTGCTAAATATCTGCAATCCTCTTCTAGTTGTGCCAGATTTTTTCGGTGTACTAAGAACACTACTGCTGTATGTAATACCGCACTTCCCTTGTATAACGTTCTTTGCGCTTCTACCGATTCTTCTATGTTTAATCCTGCCTTCACATCTATACTGCCTGAATCTGTTGACATTGCCGTTGATGTGATTGACTGTTTTGTTAATCTCTGTAAATTTTTTTTCGTTATTGTCTCGTTTGCTTTGCTAATTTGGCAAATAATTTCTGTATTTGCTATCTTCTCACGAGACATTACTTCCCATAGGTATCTCAGTTGTGAATATTCATCCACCCATCCCCCTGGCTTTTGACTAAAATTTAACGCCCCAATATATTTATCCTGGATTTTTACCCACTTTTTATCAAATACTGGTACTGAGAACTCATTCTCTAGTAAATGATGTTTTATATGAAAATCACTCGTTTGGTTTTCATTTAATTCATCCGACGTTAGTTTCAAAGGATTGGGTACAGGCGTTGGCAGCGAATTATTAAATATTTCCCATACCGTCCCCCAGATTTCTTCACTGCTCAACGGCGTTACTGACAATCCCATCTTATTTGAGATTATTTGCTCCCAACTTTGAAATCCATCTAAAAATGAATTTCTTAATATATTTTCAATTCGATTTTTATTTAATTTATGAATCTCTCCTGTGAATGAGTACCAAATTTTTTGCAGTTTTTTTAGTCCTATTTCTGCAAAGTCTTCTAATTTCTCATCCTCTTCTACTGTATATGTACACCATAATCTCAGAAACTTATTCTTCCTCACCCCCGACTGGGTAAGTTTTCTAATACGTATTCTTTCTGAACGTAACAATAATTTTATTGGCTCTAGGGCGCATTGTTTTTCTATTGCACATATTTCCCTTTGTCTTGTTTCATCTGATGTAAATGAGCCAAAATGTATTGTCAGTCTTTCTCCTGATGGTATTTCTTTTAATCCTCCTTCTATTCCTTCAAATATTGGCACTATTTGTTCTGCTGCTAAGTTTGGGTGGATTCCTAAGCAATCAAAGGCGAATTTTATTTGGATACTTCCTTTTTTTTGAATTATTAAAGCTCCTACTCCTTTTCTCCCTCCTACCTCCATTTCGCATATCCCTGCTAGGTTTACCACATCTTCAAATGGGGTCAACGTTAATGTTTTCTTCCCTAAATTCTCGGCTTGTTTAATCATCTTTTTATCGGAAATAATCCTCTAATTTAAATTTTAAATTTATAAATTTGTTTAATTTATTTTTTTTATTTTCTTAGTTCTTTTAACTTTCTTTTGATTATTTCTTTGCTTGGGTTGAACCGAATCATTAATTAAGGAGATGAATTGCATATATCCTCTACTGATGCGTGGTGTACCTACAAACTTCCCTAGAAAACTTTTATTACTCGATACAAACCACCATGTTGCACATCCCCATAATGATGCAAACAGCGTTGCTAACCACCCCCAATTCAACATATAGTAAAATCCAAATATGCACCCCATCGTTATTACTAACCACGGAAATATTTGCTCTGCTGGTAACGGCCCTATTTTTGGTTGCGTTCCTAAGCTTTGATTTACTACACGGAATTTTTTTTCTGGTAACATCTTCTTTTACCAATTCGCTGTTTGCAGTTAATTGGCTTGCTCTTAGCAAGCCAATTATTAATTCACAGTTAGTAATTGCTACTCACTGTCCACTTGTTTTTAGGTAATTAATGTTGTTAAAAAATCGGCTCCAAACACCCCAACTAGAATAATCAATGGCGTTCTGGCTGCTGATGCCCAGTCTTCATCTCTTCTGACTGCTTGAATTACGTTGACTACTGACACTGCTACATACAACAAAAACAATATCCGCAGAATATTGAAAATTCCTACTACCGTTGCTGCCGTATCCGGGTTTAGCGCACCTCCAAAACCTGTCGTTGTTATCCAATTTTGCGCTTGTTGAAAAAACTGGGCGTTGGCTGGGGCTGCCGCAAAGTCCAGCATGAACACTAATGACAATATCGCAAATAGTATTCCGTAAATATTTATCCTATAGGAGCGCCCTTTCTTGTCCCATAAGTTCACTAATTCATTTATTTGCTTTTGGAATATTACTGCCATTGATGCTGATAATATTAGCCCTCCTAGCATCACTCCATGCAAGCTCATTTCTGATATCATCAATACACCATTCACCCACATTAATCCGATTGTTACCATTTGGGCTACTTTATTCTTGGGCTTCATTACTGGTACTGACTGATATTCTGGCTGCTCTTTTTCTCTATCTAGATAGTATGTTTGCATACCCACGCTCGAATCATGAGAAAGTATTCCCCTAGTATTCATTCCCCATGACCGGATTTCAACTGACAAACTGCTAAACTTTCTCTGCATATTTGCAGTCTTATCCCTACTTTTTTTAGGTTTGATGAGTGACTTTTTGTTATGAATAGGGCATGGGGGAATGGTACTCAGAAATAGTATGACAATGTAAATCCCCTAATCTGGTGTAACGCTGCTGGTCATTAGTAGTTCGCACAGCCAGGGATATCGCTTTCTTCGACCCAATCACAATTGCCAACTTCCTAGCACGAGTTAGCCCAGTATAAAATAAGTTACGTGACAGCATCACATAATGCTGCATATACAATGGCAGTATCACCACTGGATACTCTGAGCCTTGCGACTTATGGATTGAGGTGGCAAATGCCAAGGTAATCTCGTTCAAGTCTGCATAATCATAGACTACGGAGCGACCATTGTAATCAACTGTAACTTCTTGCTCCTCTGTGTCGATATTCAGGATGGTTCCTAAATCCCCGTTAAATACTTCGCGGTCATAGTCGTTGGTTTGTTGAATTACGCGATCGCCTACACGCAAAGTCATCCCTCCTCTGGCGATCGCCACTTTGTCGGGTGCAGCCGGATTGATCAGCCCCTGTAACACCATATTTAGGTTACGAGTTCCTACCAATCCCCGCGACATAGGGCATAGCACTTGCACATCAAATGCCGGATTAAAACCCAGTCGGGGAATAAAATCACTAATTAACTCACAAATTGCTTGTACTCCGTGTTCTGCTTCATGTCCCCCACCATGCTACAAGCAATCTGATGCTGGATTATCTGAGATTGGTTCCAAATTTGGGTAATCTCGTTGTATGTCGCTCGTTTAGGTTCTTTTAACCGCAATAACTAGGCTAAATATCATATAATAGTTTCACCTTTGCGGTCGAGGTCAGTCACTAAAACCACCTCTGAAACTTGTTTAGCGGCGGACTTCAGGTGTTGGAGCAAAAAGCAGCTTCTCAAAATTGAAGTTTAGGTTATCGCTCACGACCCCCAAGAGATCGCTCCATAATAGCTTAATAAGTACATTAGTACTAATAAATAACATTATATTTTATAATACTGATACAACGATGCTGTCACAAGCCGAACATCAAAATCGAGTAGAGGAAATTTGTCTTGGAAAAGTTATTCGCCTGTCACCAGGCGAAATCCAAGATTGTCAAATTACACCAGAACAACTTCTCCAATTACTTGATGAAGGGTTAGTTCATCCCCAGTCTTCTTACAACAATCGACCCACAATTCAGGATTTTATGCGGTTTCTTGAGACTATCGAACCGTTTCGCCAAGAAGATTTAGATATTCAAGTTGTAGTTTGTGGGCATTTAAGTAGAGGCTTGGGAATCAATGAATGTTCTAATATTCAACTTGTAATCGAATCATTCGAGATTAAAAATCAAAGTGGCTGTAACATTGATCAAGCAGTTTTAATTTTGCCAATTGTCTCCCAGTTTATTACTCAGCCAGGGAGAACTGCTGATGAATTTAAACTCATGAACAATCTCTTCACTGCATGGTGGGATTAATACATACGTAAGAATTCAGCACTCAGGAGTCAGAAGTCAGAATTTAAAAGCAATGAGCGTATGATTTATATATTAGTCCAGAAGAAATTTGCTTAATTTCCCAATATTCTGAATTCTGGATTCTGGCTCCTGAATTCTTACATACATACCAATTACTTCAAGGCTTTTAATTACCAAAAATTAATTTAAAAAAAATTAGAACTAGGTAAATAATATTTAAGTAATATATGCTAATTAATAAAATTATTTTTCGTTTGAATAGTTTCTGCTTATTATTAATTATCGCCTTTATTATTTATAATAAAATATTTGATATATCAGTTGGAGGATTGTTCTTACCTCCTGCCGCACCACCATATTTTGGTGCAGGAATGTTTACACTTGGATTTCAAATACTGTGTTCGATACCACCTATAATTTGTGCTTTTAGTTTTACCTTACTAAAAACTCTTAAACCTAATAATATATCTAATCAATTTTTGCTTTACTCCGCAATTTTAACAGCAGGTTATTTATTGAATGAAATTTATCGACTCCATATAATTTTTTTGCAATTTGGCATTCCCAAGCTAGTAACTATTTTTTGCTACGCGATTATTTCTAGCTTGTATGGGTTAGCTTTTAGACGACAAATCAAATCCACACCTTATATTATTCTTATTGCTAGTTTAGTTTTATTATTTGGCGTGGATCTAGCGAAGCTGTCACTAGGGGCAAGATAAGCTGAAAATACTGATATGAAAGGCTTTCAGACTATAAGTGTCTCGGATAGAATAACAAAGCGTATTTTTAGACACATTCACCCCGTCT
>NZ_JACJSD010000062.1 GCF_014697615.1 Nostoc sp. FACHB-280
ATCAATTGAAGACCTAGAATATTTATTACATCAACTCTTAAATGAAGGAGCGTTAATTATTAAATGGGGACGAAAACTCAAAAATAAAGGCGATACTATTATCACAATTTAAATGCACAAGAGCTTATAAGGATTTGCTTCAACATCAACTCTTTTTAAAATACTGCGGCAAGCACTAGAGGTCACTGGGCCAATGGAAGCAATGCAAATATTTTCTAAAACATATTCGGCATGAATAGATTTAATTAATTGATAGAAGCATCCCACTGTTTTCGGACTAGCAAATGTGACCACATCAATTTTACCTGCTTGAAAAGCCTTGGCAATTAATGGTGGTATTTCAGTTGTACAATTTGATTGATAAGTGGGAACTGCTTGGATTTCTGCACCTAATAAAGTCAGTTCCTCAACAATATTTTCTCGCCCACCTGCTTCTAATTGGGGATAAAGAATTTTAGTACCTTTGAGATTTTTGCGGTTCGGAAAAGACGCAATCAGAGAATCTGAAACAAATTCTGGGGGTGAAAAATCTGCTGTTAAGTTATATGCTTGCAGGCGTGCTGCTGTTTTTTGCCCGACTACGGCTATTTTGATTTTGGCGAGTGCGCTGGTATTGAAACCCAAGCTAGTTAATCGCTCTAGAAAGTAATCTATGCCATTAGTTGAGGTAAAAATCAACCAATCAAATTGATTCAGGTTAGCGATCGCATCATCTAGTTTGGCATAACTCGTAGGCGGAGCAATACACAAGCAAGACATCGATAATGCAGTTGCACCCATTTGTTCAAGAAGCGCGACAAACTGATCAGACTGTTCAGCCGCGCGGGTGACAACAACTGTAACACCACTCAAAGGTAGTTTTGCAGTTTGGTTTTGATGGGATGAATTTTGATAGTCAGCCATAAATTGCAAACTAAAACTTACACTAACCTCTTAAACTCTTATCTCTCGGTGTACTCTGCGCCTACCGAAGTTTGCTCAACGCGGGGAAACCGCGCACGCAACTTCTCTCTGTGGTTCGTTTCTGAGTCCTTAAATCTAAACAATATCAGCCATTTGTCCTTTCCAATGACAAAGGACAAATGACTAATGACAAATGACTAATTAAAACCCCGCAATTGGATCAGGTTGAGATTGGAGATATTGTAAAAAGCTGTGTAATTCTTCTTCCGTCAGCAAAGTACGTCCCCGTTTACCGTAGGTTTTAATCAGATGTTCTCTTCCTTGGTCTGGTGTCCAGCCTAAACGTTGCAACTCCACATCGGTTTTTGCAATCACATCAGATAAATCAACTGCTTCTGCTTTCTTTTTTCTTTTACTGGTTGTTGTGGAAGTAGTTGTACTTTCAGAAGAACTATAATTGCGGGGTGTAAAGGGAGTGACATTACTTGCTGTCATTCCTGAAAAAGCAGGTGTTTCTGGCTGATGCGGAACTTCAATTTCCAAATTATCCGCAGGGGGAACAAAAACTGGTTCTAGACTGGGAGTCAAAGGTAAACTAGGCGTTAAATCTGGGGTATGAGTATCAATGCTTAATGCTTCAGTGGCAAATAAATCGGGTGCGATAGTTTTACTACTAGCAGCTACTGGAGATATTTCCGGTTTACTAGTCACTAATTCCAAACTCTTATCAGGTGTAGCGGCATAAGTTGATTCACTTACACCTACTGTTGTCTGAATTACAGGATTAGAAGCTACAGAGTTTGTCACTTGCGGTGATGATTCTGCCTGAGTTTGTGGTGTATTGTTTACCCCTAATACTATCAGCGCCCGGTTGCGGGCTTGGTCTTCTGCGGCTTCTACGGTTTCGGCTGCGGCTAAACCAGTAGCGCGGATTACACCGTCAATCTGCACACTAGCTCTAACAATATATTTGCCTTGAAAAATGTCTACTAATTCGGAAGTTAAACTACCGTTGGGATATAAGCTCTGAAATTGAGCCAACATAATACTGTCACCAAAATCTAATGTCTGCTAAATCACGGGGTTTATTTTATCTACAGCAGGGAACCGAGAACAGGAAACAAGGATGTTTGACAATTATTCCTCGCCCTAATTAATCTGGCAACTGCTATATTTACCCCAATGCCCAAGTTGGAGAAATAAACAACAGAAAGGAAGATAACTATAATATGTCCACAGTGAATCTATGGAAATATTTTAGTTTAAGTCCATAATTCCTGGGTCGGCAGAGAAAAATTTTAGGAAATCTCAGATTGGGCAAAGTTGATTTGTCCGGCAAAGCGATCGCCTACAACTCCCGCCCCATCCTCCAGCTAATTTTTCTGGTATCTTAAAACTCAGAGTAATGTTTATGCTTTGTCTGTAGTGTTGTCATTGCAGCAGTAAAAATTATTTTGGGGCATAATGAACCACTAGCTCTATTTATGTAGGTGATAATCGCCTTAAGTGCTATACTGTTTACCTAAATCTCTATTTAGAATTATTTCCTAGAAGTACGCTCTAAATCTACAATAATGGAGATAAGGTTCGCCCTCACTGCTTGTATGACTGCTGACCTAATTGTTACCGATTCTACATGTGGGAATATTGGGTTAATCGGCAGTTTCTCCTAGTTAAACATCAGAGTCGGATGGCGTAAAAGCACCTTCAAGCTAGACAATCAAACACCTGTGGTTTTTCCGAATCTATCGCTTTTGGGTACTGTGGAGATGAATCTTAAGCCAGCCTCTCAAAAACCCTTCGCGTAATTACTTAGCAGGTAAAACCCCCTCATCAGGCGTACTTTATCAGTTTGGTTTAGTGAAGGAGCAGAAAGCGCCAGTCAACTCTGAAATGGTCATGCAGTGAGAAGTTCTCAAATTTCGGGGGTAAGTTGATCTCAAGGTAGGTTAATTTCCTCGATGGGGAACTTCACAGAACCATGCCTCAAGGCAACTCGTTTCCAGTTAGTTAGTATCTGTAGGCCGTGAGGGTATACAGAACAGAACCAGATTAAACCAACATGATGTTTTGACCAAAGGTCGGTTCACTGCATGGAATTTTCAATCGCTACACTCCTTGCCAATTTCACCGATGATAAATTGGTAGCTCGGAAAGTTTTAGAAAAGAAACTTGGCTGCGAAGATGAGGATAGTTTAGAAAAACTGCATATTGCCTTAGATATTCTCGAAAAAATCGGAATTTTAGTCAAAGAACGGGGCAAATATCGCCGCGTCTTTGAAGAAGGCGTGATTGAAGCCAAACTCCGTTGTTCTAGTAAGGGCTTTTGTTTTGCGATTCAAGATGTAGAAGGCGCAGAAGATATCTACATCCGCGAAAGTCATTTAAGTAATGCGTGGAATGGCGATCGCGTTTTGGTAAGAGTTCTCAAAGAAGGCAGTCGGCGGCGCTCTCCCGAAGGCGAAGTTAAGTTAATTTTAGAACGTTCTAATCACACTTTACTAGCGCGGATTAAACAAGTAGAAAGTGGTTTTCGCGCTGTACCTTTAGATGATCGCCTGTTGTTTGAACTCAAGTTGCAAACAAATGGGATGACTTTTGCCGAAGCCATCGACCATCTCGCCCATGTGGAAGTACTGCGTTATCCGTTAGCGCAATATCCCCCCCTGGGAAGGGTCGTGCAAATTTTGGGTAGCGATGCGGAAGCCGCCGCCGATATTGATTTGGTGACTTGTAAACATGATTTATCCCGCAATTTTTCCGAAGCTGTACAAGAAGCAGCTGCGAAGTTACCCAAACGCATACTCAAAGCTGATATCAAAACCAGATTAGATTTACGCAGTTTATTTACCTTGGCAATTACGGGGATCAATACTGATGCCAAGTTAGTAGAAAATGCTTTGAGTTTGGAAAAAACCAACAAAGGTTGGCGTTTAGGCTTTCACATTGCCGATGTTTCTCACTTCATTCAACCCGATGAAATTTTAGACAGAGAAGCTTTGAAGCGCGGACGTTCTGTGTACTTGGGTGATTTAGTCTTGCCTATGTTACCAGACACTGTAGCCGATCGCTGTTCTTTGGCAGCAGGAAGCGATCGCCTCACACTCTCATTCTTAATCACCATCGACCCAACATCCGGTGAAGTGGAAGAATGGGAAATTCAGCCAAGTGTGATTAATGTTGATACCGCCATTAATAAAGACAAGGCGGAAGCAGTTCTTGGTGGTCAACCTAGCAAGGAATCTGAGGAAGTCATTCAGTTATTGCAAAACCTTGAAGGTTTACACCAAGTTGTCAAACAAGCACGTCTAGCCCGTGGTAGCTTGCAGTTAAACTTGCCACCTAATCAAAATCCTTACTTTGATGAAGGAATGTTAGGTGCGGTTGTGGTGAATAATTTAACTGTGCGATCGCTCCTCACCGAGTTTACGCTGTTAGTCAATCAACTAATGGCAGAACATCTCAGTGCTTTAGGTATTCCTGCCATTTGGCGAGTCCAAGGCGCACCTGATCCCGAAGATGTCCAAGAAATGCTCAAACTGGCAATTAATTTGGGTGTGGAACTGACATTAGACCCCGAAGCAGATATTCAACCCTTAGATTACCAGTTATTAACGCGAGCCTTTGCCGAATCACCTTCCGAACAGGTGTTAACTTATTTGTTGCAAGACACCCTCAAACCAGCCGCCTACAGCACCACCAAAGGCAGTCATTTTGGCTTGGCACTAGCGCAATACACCCACTGTACTTCGCCCTTACGCCGCTATCCCGATTTGCTCTTGCAACGAGTTTACTACCGACTGATTGAACATGGGCGCGATCGCCGCACTACCCGCGTTAAAGACCGCGTTAACTTACGTCATTCTTCTTCCCACATCGAAGTTAACTGGAACGTCTTACCGCCCGAATTGCAACAAGAACTGCAAAGCGATTTGACCAGAGTAATTATTCAACTCAACGACCGCGAAAAAGAAGTCCAAGAAGCTGAAGCTGACTTGGCAGGGTTGCAAAAAGCCCAACTGATGAAACAACGTATCGGGCAAGTCTTCCAAGGCGTAATTACTGGTGTGCAGTCCTACGGGTTCTTTGTGGAAATTGAAGTCCCAACCACAGACACACCCAAACAAAAACATCCCAGTGCGCCATTACGGGTAGAAGGATTAGTCCACGTTAGTTCATTAAAAGATGACTGGTATGAATATCGCGCCAGACAACAAGCCTTGTTTGGTCGAAAAAATCGCGCTTCTTACAGATTAGGCGATCGTGTATCTGTCCAGGTAAAAAGTGTCGATTATTACCGCCAACAAATTGATTTAGTCACCGTTGGCAGTGATGGCCTACCTAAAGGCTTAGGTAATTCTAGTCTTAACGATGACCGAGATGAGATTTATCTATCTCGTGACCTTGAACCTAGCGATTTAGAAGCTTATGCTGATGATGAATAAGTTTTGTTAAGAAAACCGCGTGTCACATCACACCAAGCCTTTAATCATTGGCGTATCAGGAGCATCTGGGCTAATTTATGCCGTTCGCGCTCTCAAGTATTTGCTTGCTGCTGACTATGAAATTGAATTAGTTGCCTCTAAATCAAGTTACATGGTTTGGCAAGCAGAACAGGAAATTAAAATGCCAGCCGAACCAACTCAACAAGAGCAATTCTGGCGCGAACAAGCAGGAGTAGCTGTTGCAGGCAAACTACGCTGTCATCCTTGGAGTGATGTGGGAGCCAATATCGCTAGTGGCTCCTTTCGCACTTTGGGGATGATCATCATCCCTTGTAGTATGAGTACAGTTGCCAAGCTCGCTGGTGGCTTGAGTTCCGACCTACTGGAACGAGCCGCCGATGTCCAAATCAAAGAAGGACGCAAACTAGTTATCGTTCCCCGTGAAACTCCCTTTAGCCTGATTCATCTGCGTAACTTAACAACCTTGGCAGAAACGGGTGTGAGAATTGTTCCAGCTATTCCCGCTTGGTATCACAACCCGCAAACTATCGAGGATTTGGTAGATTTCGTTGTTGCCAGGACTTTAGATCAATTGGAGATTGACTGCATCCCCATTCAACGATGGCAAGGAAGGAAGTAAAAAGGTGAGGCAGTGCGTTGGGCGGGTCTCCCGACTTGAAGCAACTGCTGAACCCGAAGGGTAAAAGTAAAAATGTAAAAGTAAGATAGACTGTCTTTTACTTTTTTACTCTTACCTTTTGTTTTCATTGATCTAAATAACTTTTAACTTTTGCCTTTTAACTTTTGCCTTATTTATGGCTGTACTTCGCTTAATTTTATTAGTGGCAATACTAGGAGGACTAACACTTTTGTTAGTGCAGAACTGGTCGCCCCCCATATCGTTAGTATTTTTGGGGGTGCGTACTCAACCATTACCCCTAGCGATGTGGATATTATTCGTTACTACTGCGGGTGCGTTGACATCTGTATTGATTACTACTTTATTTAAATTATCAAGTTATTTTGCAGGGCAATCGCAACCAGCCCCGAAATCACGAGTCACTCCCAGGCGTGTCACCAGACCACGTAGAGAAGAACCCCAATCTCAACCTTATACTCCGCCATCATCCTCTAGGTCAAATCAGACGGCCGAGAGTGAAGAATTTGATGATTGGGAAACTAGCAATAATAACGATGATTGGGATTTTGAGGAAAAGTCAGAACCCACCCCTCCCCCCAGAGCAAAAACTCAGCCAGAACGCAATTTTGAGCCAGAAGAACGCCAGCCAGAGCCAAAAACTACTTCTAAGTCTGGTTCGACCTACTCTTACAGCTACCGCGAACCAAAAAATACGGCGGCAGGCAAAACAGAATCAGTTTATGATGCTGACTACCGCGTGATTATTCCTCCCTACAAACAGCCTGAAGACGAACCCAAAAATACTAATGATGACGATGACTGGTCATTTTTTGAAGATGATGAATTTGGGGATAATGAAAAACCACGGAAGTGATTGAGTAGATTGGAGGCAGAAGGCAGGAGGCAGGGGCAGGAGAGGATCAGTCCCGATGAATCTTGTTTCATAGCCAAGTATGAAAGTGGAACTAGCATTTTTACTCAGCACTCAGCACTCAGCACTTTCAAGCTAGGGGGATGGTAGTCTTGTTTATTCACATCTTGCACCTAGCGACTAAAGTCACGGCTACACAGACAAAACTCGCACTTCGACAAGCCCTTCGGCTACGCTCAGGACAAGCTCAGTGACCTCCTGCGCGGGTTCAAAACCCTTGATTTTAAGTTAGTCCGCGCAGGCGGACTGCCCTGCGGGAAGCCGCCTGCGCGTCTACGTTTTTATAGCCGAGCCAGTGCGTTGGGCGGCTTTGCCGACTCCCTCACTGGCGTGCGAATTCCATTCGTCGGGGCTAGTTCACACTTCACACTTCACACTTCTTTCCCGCGATTCTTGCTTAACTTTGCCATTCATTGCCGCTTCTTGTAATGACATGAAAGCATTGAAATCTTCTAGGTCATAGCGAGTAGTTAATAAATGGCGCAATTGGTTTTCTGCTTCAACCGTTAAATAGCCAGTTGCTAAAGCTTGATGTACAACGTCACGAATTCGAGTCATGGTTGATGCCTCTTAACACACCACAATTAATTTATTCGGGCTGATTTCGGTAGATTACGCATCAGTTTTGGTGTTTATACCTTAAATTTTGCAAAGCTTAGTTCTGACAAGCTCAAAAATCCAGTCATTTTTTACACCTTGCTTGGCAAAAATTATTGATGAGAAGCTAGTTTCCAAGAACTTTAGAATTCCAATAATGTGATGTTGAAAACACAGTGGGATGCCAATCTAAAAATTCTCACAGTACAGACCAAAAGTTACGTAGATTTATGTTGACTGAATTTGTTTGCTTAAAGTTTCAAACAAGCTTTATAAAAATTCCGTTAAGTCTAAAGATATCTAAGTAATAACTTCCAAGTCACCTAACAACAGTTAGTAAATTCGTTATAAATTTAATTTTGATTTATTCTGACTTCATCGAATAATAGTTAGGATATTTTCGGGGTTATATAAAATACATCAATAATGGTAATGATAACACCAGATGCAAATCAGGCAGAAGAAGAATTTTTTGAAGCTAAAAGTAATTGGGAGTTAGAAAAGTTATACGTAGATTTAGCTTCAACAAAGGGTAAGGCTTTAACACCTGTAGAAAAGAAATTCTTGAGAGGTTTACTGTGTGGTTGTAGTCCGGCGGAAATTGCCAGTATAGTTTATCAAAGTCGGAGTAGTAGTACCGTTAGAGTTTATTTGTCTAATGGATTATACAAGTATATAGAAGAAATGCTGAGTAATACTGCTGGCTACTCAGTGAAGGTGAAAAATTGGAGCCGTGTAACTTATTTACTTGAGAAAGCTGGGTATAAGAAAATTAGGTTTCAATTACCAGCAGCCATTATTTCCCAACAAACACAGACAACTCCAGAGACAGATTTAGCAAAAACTCCATTTACATCGGTTCAAGATTGGGGTGAAGCAATTGATGTGAGTGTTTTTCATGGTCGCACTACAGAAGTTGCAAAAACTCAGCAATGGATTGTGCAAGAAGGCTGCCGCTTACTCTTACTATTGGGTATGGGTGGGATTGGTAAGACTGCTTTCTCGGTGAAGTTAGCACAAGAAATTAAATATCAGTTCGATTATGTTATCTGGCGATCGCTACGTCTTGCCCCTGCCCCAGAGCAGATAATTGAACAGTTAATTCAGACTTTATCGCCCAGTGCCGAGATAGTAATTGCAGATACTCTAGAAGGGCGCATCTCTCAATTGATAGATTTTCTGCGGAATAATAAATGTTTAATTATTTTAGATAATTTGGATGCGGTTTTAGCCAGTAATGATATTAATACTAATTTAACAGTTAGTCACCAAGGGATAAAGAATCATGTTCCTGCTTTTATCCTGCCGCAAATACAATACCGTTCAGGGTATGAAATCTATGGTGAACTGATCAGGCGGATAGGTGAATCTCAACATCAAAGTTGCTTACTATTAACCAGCCGAGAAAAAACTCCAGAGATAGCAGCTTTAGAAGGGAACACATTACCTGTGCGATCGTTCAGATTGACTGGTTTAAATCAATCAGAAAGTCTGTCACTGCTAAAATATCAAGGATTATTAAATATATCAGCAGAAAAATTCCGCATCTTGTCAGAACAATATGCCGGCAACCCCTTATTTCTGAAATTAGTAGCGACGACAATTCAAGATTTATTTGGGGGCAATGTTGATGAGTTTATTCAGCAGGGAACTGTAGTTTTTGGCGAAATTCGCACCATATTAGACCAACAGTTTAATCGTTTGTCGCAATTAGAAAAGCACATGATGTACTGGTTGGCAATGAATAAAAATGCTGTTTCGGTGCGACAATTGCAGAAAAACACCATACCAGGGTTATCGCCTAGATTGTCGCAAAGATTAATCTTAGAAGCTGTCGATTTGTTGCATAAGCGATCGCTACTGGAAAAAACTACACCTACACCCATCGAACAACAAGCTTCTAGCTTTTCGTTAACTGTAGTGTTAACGGAGTATATAGTTGAACGGTTACTTGAGGAAAACTTGAAATTAAGTGAAGAACAAGAAAGCTACTTTTTAATGAGTCAGACTATTTTTGCAGCCCACCTCAAAAACCATATCAAACAAAGTCGCTTGAATGCCGAGATTTAAAGTAAAGTGAGGAGTTGAGAATTTACTGGAGTAAAGCAACGGGCGAGCGTAGTTGAAAGGAGAAGTTAACAGCAAGCCAAGACACAAACAGTAATTCCCAATCCAAAATCTAAAATTTCAAATCTAAAATTGTATGAGCAGCTTATTGCAAGGAGTCAGCCTGTACTTGATTGGGATGATGGGCGCTGGTAAAACAACGGTAGGACGATTACTAGCACAGCAGTTGGGTTATGGGTTTGTAGATACTGATAATGTGATTACTCAAGCCACAGGTAGATCCATCAATCAGTTATTCGCCGAAGAAGGAGAAGCTGCATTCCGCCAGTTGGAAAGTGATGTATTGGCACAAATTAGCGCCCATCTGAAATTGACTGTAGCCACAGGTGGCGGTATTGTGCTGCGGCGAGAAAATTGGAGTTACTTGCGCCACGGTTTAATTGTGTGGCTAGATGTACCTGTGGAATTACTCTACACCCGCTTGGCGGAAGATAATACCAGACCATTACTACAAGATCCTGATCCCCAAGGTAAATTGCGATCGCTCCTCGAACAACGCCAAGCACTCTACGCCCAAGCTGATTTACACATCATCATCAACGAAGGTGAAACACCAGAGCAAATCGCTAACAGAGTTATGGCAGCCATTCCTAGCGTGTTGAAAACTACTGCATCACACCAGAATGTAGAAAATTGAGCGATCCCTCTGTTGATACTCAGCACTCAGCGAGAAGTTGCGTGCGCGGGTTCCCCGCGTTGAGCAAACTTCGGTGACTCAGCACTCAGCACTTCCAACTAAGAGATTGTGACCAGTGAAAAAGTCTTCTACACTGACTGCATAGGTTTAAAATCTCAACCATGATGGTCAACGATACTGAGTATATCAGGCAAGCTGAAGCCACCCGTGTGCGGGTACTCAGCGAAGCATTACCCTACATTCAACAATTCGCGGGACGTACTGTTGTTGTGAAATATGGTGGTGCGGCGATGAAAGACAGCACCCTCAAAGACAAGGTAATCCGCGATATTGTCTTTTTATCTTGTGTTGGTTTGCGTCCCATTCTTGTTCACGGTGGCGGCCCAGAAATTAACAGTTGGTTAGATAAATTAGGCATTGAACCACAATTTAAGAATGGTTTACGAGTTACTGACGCTGCCACAATGGATGTTGTGGAAATGGTGTTAGTTGGTCGGGTAAATAAAGAAATTGTGGCCTTAATTAACCAAGCTGGTGGTATGGCTGTGGGGCTATGTGGCAAAGATGGTCACTTAATTACCGCCCGTCCCCAAGGTCAAGAAGGTATCGGCTTTGTAGGTGAAGTTAGCGGTGTTAATATCAAAATTTTAGAAACTCTGTCGAGTAACGGTTATATTCCAGTAGTGTCAAGTGTCGCCGCCGATGATTCGGGACAGGCTTATAACATTAACGCAGATACCATTGCGGGGGAAATTGCGGCGGCGCTAGGGGCAGAAAAGTTAATTTTGCTGACCGATACTAGAGGGATTTTAAAAGATTACAAAGACCCATCGACGTTGATTCCCAAAGTGGATATTCGGGAAGCGAGGGAATTGATTGCTAGTGGTGTAGTCAGTGGCGGGATGATTCCCAAAGTTAATTGTTGTGTGCGATCGCTCGCTCAAGGAGTCAGGGCTGCACATATTATCGATGGTCGTCTACCCCACGCACTGTTACTGGAAATCTTTACCGATGTTGGGATCGGGACGATGATTTCTGGTTCTCACTTTGCTTAAGTTATTGGTCATTTGTCCTTTGTCATTTGTCCTGTGTTCTTTGGTTTATAGCGGTAGTCCGATATGTTAGGACAATTTGAAAGCTTGAATGCCCAGGAATAATAAGACTTTTCCTCCTGCCTCCTGCCTCCTGCCTTCTGCTGTAACAAATGACTAATGACAAAGGATTAACATCATTACCAAGGATGAGTGATAATCACCCGCGATCGCCCTCTAAATGGTGTCCGTTGCCAGGAATTATTGATAATCACTGGATTCACGATTGTGGAATCTTTAATAATGGGATTAATCAAAGTCGGATTCACCAGCGTGGAATTATTGAACCTGTCGTACCTGACTTGGGGATAATAATTGGGGTAGATGGTGCGGCTAGGTAAAAGCCCTGTTGTGGGATCTACGGGCATAGGCGTGGGAATCGGACTACCATAAATAAAAGAACCAACAGCAGGCGGCTGACTGACGCTAAAAGGATTGCTGCGATCAATCACAATCACTTGTTGGGCTGAAGCTGGAGTAATTACGGTACTCATCAATACCAAAGTGATTCCGGCTCCTAGCCAATTCAGTTGAGAAAGCTTGATATCTACCATATTTTGCTCACCTGCATTGCATAATTAAGGGTTTTTACAGATGACTTCTAGTTAGAATTGTAAAAGCTTATTTACTTGAAGATTGCCAGCTTTTGAAAAGATTACAAAAAGATTACTGGCGTTGGCAAAATTAAAGCAGTGCTGATTTAATATGCAAGACGTGAGTGAACAAAGTTTAGAAATTGCCAGAAAGCGTTACCAAGCTGGGAGAATTGCCTTTGAAAATGGGCAGTATCGGGAAGCGATTGAAAATCTGGAAAAGGCCAGCGCCTTGTTAGTGCGGAATTCCCGCTTAGGGGGAGAAGCGCAATTGTGGCTAGTAACAGCTTATGAAGCAGCCGGCAGAAATGAAGAAGCGATCGCACTTTGCAAACAACTACAACGCCATCCCTATTCCGAAACGAATAAACAAGCTCGGCGATTGCTCTATATTTTACAAGCACCAAAGCTGAAACGCCCCAGCGAATGGATGACGGAGATTCCCGATTTGGGTGCATTATCAGATAATGAATCGAAAATGCGGGTGGCAGCTAATCCCGCCAAATCTTCTGTCAAGAAAAAACCTGCTGAACAGGAATTTGTTGATCTCAGCCAAGTTAATACCAAAGATAATCGCTTTATTTGGGTGGCGCTCGCTGCTATTGGATTAATTCTCTCCTACTTAACTTGGTTGGCTTTTTAAGATAGTCAGAAAAAGTCAAGATTAGTTAAGTTATTTGACTAAATCATATTAATAAGGATAAAGGATGAAAAAGGGTAAAAATAAAGGAGTAATTTGCGATTTCATCCTTTACACTTCATCCTTAATCGATTTTTTCAGGAGAAATACAGTGATGAATTTTTCTAAGTTGGGAAAAATATTGATGTTGTTAACTCAACCATTTGGCTGGTTAACAATACAAATCAGACACAACATTAACCACATCTTTTCCCCAAGAAAAACTATTTTGTGGCTAGTAGTATTTACATCCCTGTTGTTATCTGGGTGTGTAAAGTATGATGTTGGCGTGAATTTTCATCACTCCAATAGCGGCGAACTAGTGCAGCATATTAAGTTAGGTGAACAGCTTACTAGTTTTAGTGGTGATTATGTATATGCCTGGTTAGATAGTATAGAAAATCGTACTCGTAAACTAGAAGGTAAAGTCAAGCGTATTTCGCAAGAAGAACTAATAGTTACGATTCCCTTTAGTAATGGTCAAGAATTACAAACTAAGTTTAATGACTTTTTTAATTCCCATAACAATCAAAAAGTAGCGGCTACAAATAGTGAAGCTGATGCGGAATTACCGAAAATAGAATCTAATTTACTGCTATTCCAGAATAATTTTTTATTGTTAGTGCGGAATCGGTTAATTTATGATTTAGACTTGCGATCGCTGGCGTTAATTGCCAGTAAAGGTAACGTCATTGCTGATCCAGGTGCAATTCTCAATTTAGAATTTAGCTTAAACACTCCCTGGGGTGCCAAAAATATTCTACTCACCGAAAATGCAGTCGAACCAGAAAAACAAGGTAATCAACTGCTATGGCGACTCCAACCCGGTGAACTCAATCATATAGAAGTAGTATTTTGGCTTCCCAGTCCTTTGGGTATTGGTGCTTTGTTAATTGTGTTGTTTGTTTGGGGTGGATTGTACCTCAGATACAATTTTATGCCAGATCCGAGAGTTCAGTTTACGCCTCAATCAACTGCTACAGAACCTTAATTTATCAAAATAGAATTCAGGAGTCAGAATTCAGGAATCAGAATTCTGACTTCTTATTCAAAGCTGCGAATTCTATTCTTTATTATTTCTTTTTACTTTTGCCTTCTTACAAAGTTAGGCGGGACGGAAACCGACACCGCCTACTTTGCGCTTTTTACTTTTGCCTTGTTGTACGATGTTGGCGCACCTCTGGCTTGAGTTGTTCCCCATTCTAATCATAAATGTCTTCTTCTTGCGGTTGATGAAATCTGACACCAGATTTCATTGTCTAGATACCTGAGCAAGGGTCAATCTTTCTATTATCTTCTTACTGCCAGAACAAACCAGTGAGTACAAGAGGTAAAAGTATTAATATGGAAGCAATTAAAACAACAGTTGCTGGGTCAATTTTAATAGTATTCTTCTGTGGATCACGCATTTGACTAATCTCGAACAATAACTCTACTTATAACTATTCTCTATGAAGATGTACCTAATTATTTTGGGATATAGCAGTCCTGTGTGAGATAGGAACGAAAGAGACTAGTAGACAAGGGAGATAAGGGAGAGAGATGTTTATCAATTATTTAAGATTGCTTTTCCTCCTGCCTTCTGCCTCCTGCCTCCTGCCTTCTTCTATAAAACAAACTGCCAACGAACAATAACTCGCTGGCAGTTTCTTGGAAAAACTTTAACTAGATTTAGGTATTTCCTAACGATAGTTTGTAAATTGTAATGCAACTGGATAGTCTTCTTGTTTTAATCGTTGGATGACAATTTGCAAATCATCTTTTGATTTAGCAGAAACCCGCACAGCATCACCTTGAATGGAAGCTTGTACTTTTTTAAATTCATCACGAATCAATTTAGAAATTTGCTTGGCAATTTCCTGGCTGATACCTTTTTTGAGGGTGATTTCTTGACGTACACGATTACCACTTGCAGATTCAACTTTGCCAAATTCAAAAATCTTTTGCGAGAGACTACGCTTGGCAGCTTTTTCGCGCAGAATGTTGTGTACAGAATCTAAAGTAAACTCACTGTCTGTATTAACAGTAATAGTTGTTTCACCCAATTCAACTGTAGTTTTAGTATCTTTGAGGTCATACCGACTGTTAACGTCTCGCACAACTTGATCAACAGCGTTAACTAATTCTTGCCGATCAAAATCGCTCACAATGTCAAAGGAGTAAGTTGAAGCCATAAAAATGTTAACTTTGGGATTGTGGATGAGTTTATTGGTAATTGGTATTATCTCTCCTCTTCCCTAATTTTAATTATTTGCTTGCAGGATGCTAAAGAAGAAGAGAGTTGCAGAACCCAAAGAACCAATAGCAAACATCAGCGATCGCAAAAGCGGTATATTCAAAATATAAAAGATAGAGTATAACAACCGCGTCACGACAAAAGCGATCGCCGCAACTACAGCCACACTAGAATCAACATTAGTGACATAAGCCATCAATGCGGCGACAGCAAAAATTATGAATGTTTCAAAAGAATTTTGATGCGCCCAAGTCGCTCGTTGAGCATAAGGTGGCAATTTATCAAACATCGCGCGGGGTGCGGAAATATCATATCCCACACTCAACCGGGCATAAGCCACCAGCAAAAACGGCAGATAAACTAATACAGCAGCTGCGGCAATACAGTACAAAAAAATAGTCATTAGTTACTAGTCCATAATTATTAGTCATTAGTCATTGGTCATTGGTCATGAGTAAATTGCAAATGACAAAAGACAAATGACAACGGATAAATGACTAATCAAAGTAAAACAAAGTTACTACTTTTCTTTGTTCTTCGGCATCCCCACAAGTTTGTAGCAGAGTGCGACTGTCATGAAAAGCAAAACAAATTAACTGCTGACAACGGGAGACAATCTCTTTGTTACAGATGTAACTAGCTTCAGCCAAAGTCAGGTTATCGTTACTGGGATTTTCTACCAGGTGCATTACCTGTTCTAACTGTTGCCGAGATTCGTAAGGCTGACGTTCCAAGCTTTGCGGCAGAATTACAGTCAGCAAATTGGGATCAGCCCGCATTGCGCCCTTAATCGCAGCTGAATTCGTTCCCGTAGCCCCAGAGGTAATAATCCGATTGCCTGATAACACCAAGGCATAAGTCATCATTTCAATCAGATTTTGATGGGTAATCGGCACATGACGAGAACCCAGCAAAGCAATTCGCTTAGAACCTGTTTGCTGGATTGTCGCCAGTTCTTGCGCTAATGTATCGAGGTTAATAAGGTCTATTGACTGGCTCAAAGATAAAATTAATTAGAATTTAACGACCCAGCTATTTTACCAAACAGAGCGTAGGTAGACAGCCAGCTGAAGTTAGACATTGCTACAATTTTTGAATTATTTAAGTAAGTAGCTGGCGAAGGGAGACAAGGAAGACAGGGTGGACAAGGGAGAGAGATGTTGATAAATCATTGAGGATTGCTAGAGTTAACCAAAATTAGGCTTTTGTGAACATTGACCGGGCCAATTTTAGATTTTGGATTTTAGATTTAACCCGGCAATCCAAAATCCAAAATTTAAAATCTAAAATTCTGAGGCTCAATCTCAAAGATGCTTGGTGTGTGGCTAAGATAAGGCTGCTGCTGTACTTAAGCCCAGTTTCAGTAATAAACGCTCAATGTCAAAATGCTCATTCATCAATTGGCGGATGCACTGCACCTTAATTGGTTCATGGACACGTACTTGGCCAAAAGTCCGGTCAACAATTTCTACAGTTGTCAAGGTATCTAAGTCAACAGACAAAATGGGGATTTCCAGTTCTTCAGCCCGACTGAGAATAAATTGCGGTGGTGGTAATTGTCCTGTGAGAATTAGGCATTGAGTTGAGGTTTCTAGGGCAGCTTGTTGAATTTCTACCCGATCACCTCCTGTGACGACTGCCATGTTACGCCGTTTGCGGAAATACTTGACAGCCGCATTGACGTTCATCGCCCCAATGGCCAGACTTTCTACCATCAAATCTAAGCGATCGCTCCGGCAAAGAACTTCAGCATTTAACTGTTTGACTAGTTCCCCGACGCTGACACTGCGTAGCAAATCATTTTTTGGCAGTGTTCCTAATACAGCAATGCCTTGCTGTTCCAAAAATGGACGCACAAGGTTTTCAACCATTTCCAATTCTTGGGGAGGAATATCATTGAGAACAACACCTACCAAGCGATCGCCCACACGCTCTTGTGCTGCCAACAACGCATCTAGAGAAAGTAACGAATTGTAACGATTAACCAACAAAACCGCAGCATCTAAAACTTCTGCAACTTGTAGAGTTGATAAATCAAATAAATGTCCTTCTGTTAAATTACCTGGCCCCTCCAGTAAGACTAAATCGCCACGAGTAACTTGCAAATATTCCTGAATCAACGACTGGCGATAATTATTGTTATCTTCGCCGCTTAAACGTTTTTGGACACTGACTGCATCTAAAGCCAGCATGGTAGGCGCAATGCGGTTTGCTGCTAGATTCAGGCTAGAAGCAATAAACTGGACATCTTCTTCAATTAAGGTACCGCTAGAGGTTGTCAAACAAGTTCCCAGCGGTTTGCCGTAAGCAATATCCAGTCCTTTTTGCTGTAGCTGATAAGACAAACCCAAAACTGTTGCAGATTTTCCGCTATAAGTTTCGGTTGAGCCAATCAGCAAATGTTTAGCAGATTTCGGCACACATGCACTCCTAATTTCAAAAGGAAGTAGAACCCAGCTAGGTGTTTACTAATTTTAGTTTGTTCCAGCAAAAGACTTACGCTCTTGGCGAGCATAGTTTTTGAGTGAGAACATTTTTTTTGTGCAAAAAATAGCTTTTATCTACAGTATTGATGCTGTAAGGTTACTAACTACTTGGTATTTAAAATAATGCTTAAAATGTTATGGGCTGGATGCCAAATATATCAACTAAAATATATCTTAATACTCGTAAGCATAACTGTCTGGGCTAGGTTCAAGGGAAATAGTTTTCCCTTGTAATCCTATACCCTAGACTTTCAGGGAATTGATTTATTCATCAATACGCAGCAACTTTCTGTAAAATGATTGGGAAAAGTCTGTGACACGATAACGTTTATAGTTTTCCATTAATTCAATTAAAAAACTAATAAACTCAAAGCTGGCCATCATCACTTCATAACTGAGTTCAGCATTACCATCAAACTGCATTCGGCAGCGCGTTAAGTCTGAAGGCAGGGTGGCCACGTTCCAAGAAGCGACAAAAGGAATATTTTCACTGGCTTCTATTTTGCGGTGTCCCTCCAAAATACCTTTTTGATAGAGACTGATGGCATAGGGCAAGAAATTCCGCTTTGTACCCTGAATATAAGGCAAGTAAACGCTTGCTTGCTGCTGCGTTGCAGGCTGGAGTTGCTCAATAGACATTATTGAATATTCCTCAAGTTAGGTGAAACTGGGGATATTAGTCGTTGTCAATAGTATTCCCAAAAAAACTGCGGTAATACACACTACAAAATCATCGCCCTTTGGTTGAGGGAACGGGCAATACCCGAATTTCTTACGCATGGGTGGGGAGTGTGGGGGGTGTGGAGAGAGAGGGGGGAAAGATTTCTTCACCATCCTCCCGCCCCTACCGATGATGAATCTGTGGAAAAGCCTCAAAATATTCCGCAAGAAATGTTAAATAATGGCAATAATCAATAAGTAATTCTTTGTATTTTGTCTTTTTAGTTTTGAGTTTGTGATAGTGACAGCAAAGTTACTACTAAGAAATATTAAAATTTCGGTTACAATAAGGCTGCATTAGCTTTTATCCAAGCTGGGGCAGTAGCGGCGAAAAAACCTAACATTAGGTCTTCAAGACGCTGATTGCAATGTCTCACAACCAAAAGCTGTGTCTATCTTGTAATTACTTTGTTGAATCTACTGTTGCCGTTGAAAAGCAACGTAATTTTGATACAGCAAGTAAAGCCAGATGGCAGAGTCAAAGTTTGACGTTACAAAATTCCCGGCTTATTTATGGGTGTAGAAAAATACTGGTATCGCATTAAGTAACCTATGCCAGCGAACTCCTGGCCTGAAAACGATTCATACAAAGAGCTTGACCCGCTAGATTCTCTGTTGGCTGACCTATCGGCGACAGAAGATTCATTGGTAGGGACAAATCGTTTGTCTCAACCATCCCGGTTTCAAGGACGTAGACGTAAAGCCGCTCTGGTGTTGTCAATAGTTTGGAGTGGTACGATCGCTCTACACTTAGCTTCTTGGGCTTACATTTTTGTTCTAGGGTTGACGACAATCCTGGGTATTCATGCCTTCGTGGTGATATTCGCTAAACCTCGCCGCTATCAAAAAGAAATGCAGGGTGAATTACCTTCTGTATCTTTGTTGGTAGCTGCCAAAAATGAGGAAGCGGTGATTGGCAAGTTAGTCAAGAATTTGTGCAATCTGGAATATCCAGATGGACAATACGAAGTTTGGATAATTGACGATAACAGTACCGACAAAACACCGCAAATCCTAGCGGAACTAGCGCAGGAATACAAAAAACTCAAAGTACTGAGGCGTTCCCCCCAAGCAGGTGGCGGTAAATCGGGAGCATTAAATCAAGTTCTACCGCAGACAAAAGGCGAAATTGTTGCTGTGTTTGATGCTGATGCTCAAGTGCCATCAGACTTGCTACTCCAAATAGTACCTTTGTTTCAAAGAGAAAAAGTTGGTGCGGTGCAGGTGCGGAAAGCGATCGCCAACGCTAAAGAAAACTTTTGGACTAAGGGACAGATGGCAGAAATGGCACTGGACACTTGGTTCCAACAACAGCGCATTGCTTTGGGTGGGATTGGTGAATTGCGGGGTAACGGTCAATTTGTCCGCCGCACCGCCTTAGATAGTTGTGGTGGATGGAATGAGGAAACCATCACTGATGACTTAGATATGACCTTGCGCTTGCATTTGGACAACTGGGATATTGAGTGTGTCTTCTCCCCAGCCGTGCAGGAAGAAGGTGTGACAAATGCGATCGCGCTTTGGCATCAGCGCAACCGTTGGGCAGAAGGTGGCTATCAGCGTTATTTAGATTACTGGGATCTGATTCTGAAAAACCGCATGGGAACCCGTAAAACCTGGGATATGCTCATGTTTATGATTACCATGTACATCTTGCCAACGGCTGCCATCCCAGACTTATTAATGGCCATTGCCAAGCATCGCCTACCACTGCTAGGCCCAGTCACTACCTTGTCTGTATCTATGTCCGTTTTTGGTATGTTTGCCGGACTAAGACGGATACGTCAAGAGCAGAAATTCACTGTTGCGACTTATCCAGTGTTATTACTACAAACCCTGCGCGGCACATTATATATGCTGCACTGGTTAGTAGTAATGAGTAGTACCACCGCCAGAATGTCCTTTAGGCCAAAGCGCCTGAAATGGGTAAAGACAGTACATTCTGGTAGTGGAGAATAAAAAGGCAAAAGTTAAAAGGCAAAGGGCAAAAGAGTGTGTTTCTTTTGCCCTTTTGCTTTTGGAGTAGAAAAAATAATATTACAAATAATTAAGACTTGGTACCTTTACATGGAGAAGACAGGCCCAAACTTTTTTGACGATGAGGCGGTTTTTGCAAACTATATGCAACGTCGTCAAGGTGTAGATACGCCCAATGATACGCTGGAAAAGCCAGTATTTATGGATCTCATTCAACCCATTACTGACAAACGTATTCTTGACATGGGGTGCGGTGATGCAGCAATTGGGCGTGAACTTCTCCAGCAGGGAGCGGCGAGCTACATTGGCATCGAAGGCTCACATAAGATGGCGAATCTTGCACATCAAACACTGGCAAACACTTCTGGCAAAATTATTTTGCAAACGATTGAGGATTGGACGTACCCGCAGAGAGCATTTGATTTAGTTATATCAAGACTTGCCCTACATTATGTCGCTGATCTGGCACTAATTTTTACCAAAGTTTTTGATGCGATCGCCCCATCGGGAAAGTTTGTGTTTTCGGTGGAACATCCTGTGATTACGTCGTTTGACGGTGGCTGGACGGCTGGTACACCCCGCCAAGATTGGATCGTCGATAACTATTTCAAAACTGGATTGCGAGTGACAAACTGGCTTGGTGGCACAGTAAAAAAATATCACCGCACTGTCGAAGACTATTTTTATCTCCTCCAAAAAACTGGATTCATCATTACGGATCTGCGTGAAGCACATCCGCAACGTGAGTACTTCCAAGACATAGAAACTTACGAACGGCGAAAGCGTATTCCACTATTTTTGATTCTTGCAGCACGTAAGCCTGAGTAGTACTTAGGGAATTGCATGAAAATAAAGTACCAGTAAACCGAGTTTCGACTCCGCTCAACTCTCGATCTTTGAGGGTTGAGCGAAGTCGAAACCCGGCTGGTTGGGACACTATTAACCCGCAGATCCCTTAATCATCCAATACGGTTCAGTTAGTGAAATTTAAACATTACAGATCCCCCTAAATCCCCCTTAAAAAGGGGGACTTTTATTCTTGTTCCCCCCTTTTTCAAGGGGGGTTAGGGGGGATCAAAAGCTTAACTGAAGCGTATTGCTTAATCATCAACTTCAACTTCCTCTACCCAATCCGACGGAGTGATAGAACCAGATAAATCGGAACCATCATCGGCAAAGCGGACAATCTGCCCGTCGAAAAATTGTGCTAAATGTTGGGCGGCTCTTGTTACTTCCTCCCATTCTTCTGATGAATTTTGTGTGGGTTGTGGGGGAGGTTGGATGTTAGCAGTACCATTACCATTTGTGGGATATTCTGGTTTTACAGGTGGCGGTGTGACTAGTTGTGGTGCTGGTTGTGGTGGCGGTGTAAATGTTTGGGGCGTTGGTGCTGGGTGATGGTTGTTTTTTTGGGGTAGAGAAGGTTTGTGAACCCCATTGGAATTATTGGTTGATGGTTCTTTTTTTGGGGGAGAAGCAGTAGCGGCTGTGGCTTTTTCTAGGCTGACTTCAACGTTGCGATTCACAGTCTGCTGAAAAGCCCCGGCAATCATGGTGAGGTCAGATTTAACTTTGTCGTACCATGCAGGTTTGACACCTACACGCGCACTATTACCGTTAAACTCAATCAGATGGCACATTTGCCCTAATAATGCCCGACGGGGAAGTAACTGAATATTACTCAGTACTTGCTGCCAAATTTGGGTTAAGTCTGGTTGTGCAGTTTCTGGTGTGGTTTCTGCGGCAACAGGTTCAGGTTGTTTTACAGGCGAAGGCGGTGAGATGGGTTCCGGGTTTGCAGGTATGACTTCTGCGGTAACTGGCGGTACAGGTGGCGGTGAGACGGGTTGCTGATTTAAAGGTGCAGAGTGAGGCGGCGGTGATATAGGTTGCGGGTTTGAAGGTGGGGGAGCAGTTTTTTCGGTTAGTAGTGGTGATGGGTGATGATTATTTTGTGGTGCTGGGATATTAACTGTGGGGGCAACAACTGTAGCTGCTGGCTGAATACTCGCACTGGGTAACAATCCGAGTAATGTTACTTCTAGCCACAAACGCGGCTGGGTAGTATTTTTAATTTGAATTTCTGCGGTTCGCAGGTGTTGTTGTCCTGCCAAGATTGTACTGATGTGTAAGTTTTGGGCTAACTCAACTAAGGCTGCCCAAGTTTGTGGAGTACAAGCTATTAAGTCTTGGCGATTGGGGGCTGTTTTAGCTATGAGTAAGTCGCGGTAGAGGTTGGCGAGATTTTGCAGAATAGTGAGTGGTTCTCGTCCTCGGTCGAGAATGTGGCGGCTACAGTCTAAGATTGTTTCTGGGTTATCTTGAGCGATCGCACTCAATAATACTAACAAGTCGCGTTCACTCACAGAACCGACTAAATCCCAGACTCTTTCCGGTGTGACTTGCCCGGATAATAAAGCTAATTGGTCAAGTAAACTTTCTGCATCCCGCAACCCACCTTGGGAAATTTGCGCTACTAAAGTAACAGCTGCTTCCGAAATATCAATGCTTTCTTTCCAGGCGATCGCATTTAAATGCTTCACCATCGCCTCTAATTGAATGCGTCTAAAATCGAACCTCTGACAACGAGAAATAATTGTTGGTAAAACTCTTTGTGGGTCGGTGGTTGCGAGAACGAATACTACGTGCTTAGGTGGTTCTTCAAGTGTCTTTAGTAACGCATTGAACGCCTGAGTACTGAGCATGTGACATTCATCGACCACGTACACCTTATACCGACACTGCACTGGGGCGAATTGTGCTTTTTCGATGAGTTCGCGGATATTATCGACACCAGTGTTACTGGCAGCATCAATCTCTATTACGTCTAACGAGTAGCCTTTGGTGATTCCCTGACAGACATCGCATACCCCACAAGGTTCGGCGGTGGGTTTGTCACTTTGAAGACAGTTGAGGGATTTAGCGAGAATCCTGGCGCTAGATGTTTTACCCGTACCTCTTGGCCCGGTGAACAAATAAGCCGGGGCAATTTTAGTTGTACGGATAGCATTAATTAGGGTGGTAGCGATCGCCTCTTGCCCCACCAGTTCAGCAAAACTCTTTGGGCGATACTTGTGGTGCAGGGGTTCGTAAGGCATGGAAGGAAAATGTCAATTCATTTTCAGAATCGATTTTTACATAAACGCCCAAATTGGCGCTCACATATTTTAAACGCAGGGTGTCTATTTTCCATAATTATAGTACATTTGAACTAAATAGTCATTAGTCCTTTGTTATTAGCCAATGACAAATGGCTAGTACAGGTCGGCGTAAATAAGCAGACCATTAGAAATAGCTAAAAAGCTGACTTGATAAGTATTATTTCTTTTTACTTTTGCCTTCTTACAAAGTTAGGCGGGACGGAAATCGACACCGCCTACTTTGCGCTTTTTACTTTTGCCTTGTTGTACTAGTGACCGAGATTGTACATTTTCTTAACTGCACTACCGCCATCTTCGAGAGCGATCGCTACAATCTTAGGGTAGACAATACACTTTATGGTGGGACAAATGCTCAAGCGGTTACTTCAATGGCTCAAAAACCTTTTTCAGAGCTTGTTTGGCGGCAAATCAACGCCGAAAACAGCCGATGTAAATGTCTCTCAAGAGCCAGCACCGCCTTTGAGTGATACAGATTTAGAATTTCTCTTCACCGAACTGCTAGAAGGCGTACATCAGGCGCGGGGACAAGCTTGGGCGATCAAGTGGCTGCATAATATTGAGCATCGGGTTTCCACAGAACGTTGGCTAGAGTGGTTACGCCGCTTTGGGGAAAGATTACTGGCTGCACCGACACCGAATAATGAATTAGCAGCGCGGCTAGTACAATTAGGCGATTTGGGCGTAGGTGAACTAGGCGATGAAGCTTATGAAATTGGGATGCAATTATTGACACGCAATTCTGGCGAAACCATCTGGGAATATGATGGGCCAGATGTTTTCAGTAACAATTCACCGTCAGATGATGACCAAATAATACAAACAGAAACAACGGATGATTCTGCCTCGGAAGCAGATTACCAAACTGTCACCCTAGAGCAGTTATTTAGCATGATGCAGGAAGATGAAAACCTACGTCAGCAGATTTCCCAACAACTAGGAATTGAGTCTGATGATGCAGAAGTAATTATCAAAGAATTGGTGCATCAATACTATATGCCCAGTAGCGCACCATCTGATGAAGCGACAACTTAAGTAGGTCATCGTGAATATTTATCGTCAGGATAAGGCAGGAGGCAGGAGGCAGAAGGCAGAAGGCAGGAGTAAAGAGGCTTTTAGCTTAGTTAATTTTTCGTAACATAGTTATGTTTTTTCCACAGACTTACTTAATAGGATTTTGGATTTTGGATTTGTGATTTTAGATTGAGAGCTTAAAAACTAGCAATAGTAATACTGTTACCTCCTAGCGCGAAAGTGCTGAGTAAATAATTATTCCCCCCTGCCCCCTGCCTCCTGCCTCCTGCCTCCTGCCCCCTGCTATAACAACTAACAAAGTTTTGTATATTTTTGATAAACATCTACCCGATAAACCCGTTAATGGCAGTGGGTTTCACGCAAATCTAGCGTTTTTTGACATAACGATCGCTACAATCTAGGATAAACAAAACCTTCAGAGTATGTGCAGATGCTCACGCAGCTATGGCAGTGGCTTAAAACACATTCAAACCAGCCTACTAGTAGTAAACAGACTTTAAAAACTGTTAGCGAACAGGAAATGGTAGAACCACCTCCTGAATTAACTAATGCTGATTTGGAACTTCTGTATACCCAACTGCTAGAAGGGGTACATCAAGGACGAGGACAACAATGGGCAATCAAATATCTCCAACGGATGGAAGACCGAATTAGTACCGAACGTTGGATAGATTGGTTACTCATTTATGGTGAACGATTGTTAATCTCCTCTGGGCCGCCTAATCAGCAGTTAGCCTCGCAGATGATCCAACTAGGGGAACTCAATATCGGCAAAGTTGGTGAACTTTCCTATGACATTGGTATTCGTTTAATGACGAGTCATACCGATGACTGGGAAGAAGCTGCTGAGGAACAATCTGTTGTCTCGACAACGAATGAAGCAACGAACACTCCAGGGCAGAATTTACTGCGGAATTTGGGCGAATCGCTATGGGAGTACGAGGAAGCAACTGCACAACCTCCAGAAAATGCAGTTAATCAGGTTGCAGATATGACATCATCCTCGGAAGTTTCGACAGAGAATGTCGCAGAAATTATTTGGGAGTATACAGGGGAAGAATTTGTAGTTAGTACCATACCCCAAACAGAACCCGCTCAAAATACAGATATCCCGATTTGGGAATATTCTGGGTCAGCATTTACCACCACAGCAGAGGAAACTAGCGCAGATGATTTAGCCGCCAGTCTTTGGGGTGATCCCACAGCCGAATTGACTGATAGTCCACCGCCTCTAGAATACGCCACGGAAAACACAGATATTCCCACTTGGGAGTATGCACCAGAAACGGCAATAGATAATTTAGCTGCTAGTCTTTGGGGAGACACCGCAACAGAATTGGTAGATAGTTCACCACCCCAGACTACAGAAAACGTGAATACATATCCTGGGGAAGCAGAAAGAACAACAGCAACCAGGGAAGACACCGCAGAAGAATTTGCACCCGCCGCCACCGTGGCTTTTTTAACTCCGGCGGCGGAAGATGTAATTGGTAATTTGGGTGAATTGTCACTAGAATATGCTGATGAACAAGCCAGACTGGTGCGAACAGGTGTTGCTGAAAATGCTTGGGATCAGTATCTGGCCAATTTAGATCCCACTGTGGCCTACACTTTAGATGAATTGTTGGGCAGGTTGGATCAAAGCGCCCATTTGGTACAGCAATTGGCAATTAATCTGACAACACAATCTAGTCCGTCTCCCCCAACTACGCCAAATCCAGCTAATACGGCAATTCAAGCCCAAGCTTGGTTTTATCAAGGTTTGCAACAAGCCAAAACGGGGGATTTGGCAGGTGCGATCGCATCTTATGACCGCGCCATTGAATTACAACCAGAATCACCTGAGTATTGGTTTAATCGTGGTTTGACTTTGTTCCATTTAGAACGATTTGCCGAAGCGGTGGCGGCTTATGACACAGCAATTGATCTGAAACCAGACCATTACAAAGCTTGGTACAATCGTGGCGGTACGCTGGGAGAATTGGGATTATTTGCCGAAGCGATCGCATCTTTTGGTCAGGCGATTGCAATTCACCCCAATTACCCCGAAGCTTGGGCGAGTCAGGCTTTGGCGTTGTTGAAGTTGGGGCAAGTTTGGGAGGCCATTACCAGTTACGATCAAGCTTTAGAATTGCAACCCCAAGACCCGGAAACCTGGTATTACCGAGGCATTGCTTTAGCGGTTAACGAACAATATGAAGATGCGATCGCTTCTTATAATCAAGCTTTAGAACTGCAACCCGACTATTACGAAGTTTGGATTGACCGGGGTGTGGTGCTGTTTAATTTGAGACAGTGGTCAGAGGCGATCGCTTCTTGGGATAAAGCCTTAGCAGCCCAATCTGATTTTTATTTGGCTTGGTATAACCGGGGTGTGGCGCTGGATAACTTAGGTAGGCGGGAAGAAGCGATCGCCTCCTACGAAAAAGCGATCGCTATTAAACCCGACTTTCATTTAGCTTGGTATAATCAAGCAGTCGCTTTGTTTTATTTAGACCGCTATACTGAGGCGATCGTTGCCTACGACAACGCACTACAAATCAAACTGGATTATTGGGAAGCTTGGATTGGTCGAGGGACAGCAATCGGTCATGTACCAGAAAGTTATGTCTTAAATTTATTAACTAGCGTCGCCATCAATTACCCAGCTTTAAGACAAGGCGGTTATATAGGTAAACTCGCCAGCTATGAACAAGGGTTAAAACACATCCGTCCAGACACTCACCCAGAGGGTTGGGGTAGATTACATTTGGCGATTGGTAATACCCATTATGAGCAAGGTAAAAAACAACCTGCTTCTCGTCAACATTGGCGCAAATCTGTATTTGAATACAACCAAGCCCTGTTAACTCTCAGTTGGGAAGGATTTCCCCAATTACATTTAGAAATACTGCAATCTTTAGTCAAAGTTCTGTTAGGTTTAGGACAAATTACCCAAGCCCAAGAATTACAACAACGGGCGGCTAATTTATTGCAAGCATTGTTGAGTGATGCTGCACGTTCTGATGAAAATAAAAAACAGTTGGCGCTAAAATTTGCGGGAATTGGGCAATTAGGCGTTGACTTTTTAGTAGAATCGGGTGACTTGGTAGAAGCTTGGGAATTAGCCGAACAAATCAAAAATGCTTGTTTGCAATGGCTAATATTTGGCTGGCAAAATGAAATTTATTTTCTTAACTATAATTCAGTTCAAGAGTTACTGAACCCCAACACGGCAATTATTTACTGGCATATTAGCCCAGCAGCACTGCACACATTTATTATTAAAGATGGCGCTCCTTCGCCAATTTTAGTGTTTATTCCTGTGCAAGCAAGGGGTAATATCTCATCAGCAAATAATAAGCCTTTACAAGAGTTACCATTACCAGAATCAACACAAAGATTGATTGCTTTTGAACATTGGTTAGAAGATTGGCATAAAACTTATCAAGATTATTGTGAACAAGCCCAAGACCCCCAAACTAAAGGCAATCATGTTTGGCGATCGCAGATGGAACACAGGTTGTTAAATCTGCAAAAAATTCTCGAAATTTCCACAATTACCCAGGAATTGGAAGGAATCACCAACCTCATTTTAATTCCGCACCGCGACTTAGCCAGATTACCTTTACACCTGCTGTTTAATCTGCCTAATTCTGATGCAGAAATACTCAATCTTCCCGCAAAATTTATTACAAATTATTTGCCTAGTGTCCAAGTAGGGTTGAACTTACAACCCAGAAATATAGAGAACTGGCAAGAACAGATATTACTGAGTGTTGAATCTCCAGCACAGACAAATTATGCACCACCAAAATTTGCCAAGTTGGAATCAGAAGTTATTACCCAGATGTTTGAACATCACCAACGCATCCAAGCTGAAGCCGCTATTAAAACTACTGTGGAGAAAGCCTTAGCTGATGATTACAATCTCTTGCATTTTACCGGGCAAGTTATCAACAATTTCATTGACCAAAATAAATCAGAATTAACATTAGCAAGAGAAGAAAAACTCACCCTTACAGAAATCTGTCAAAAAAACCTCACTAGTTACAATTTAGTCTTACTATCGGCGTGTAAATTTACCAGTCATATTAACCAAAATATTACTACTGAATATGTCTCTTTGGTGAATGGTTTTCTGTGTGGTGGTGTCCCGCAAGTAATTAGTACTCTGTGGAATGTGGAATCATCGGCGAGTGCATTATTAATTATCGAATTTTATCGCCGGCTGCAAGTCAACAAATCACCAGCCACGGCTTTAACAGAAGCAACTACATGGTTACAAGAAGTCACCGCCGGCGAATTGGCTATTTGGTATGAAAATTTAATTAAAACTCTGCATCCAGATGAGTTACGAATTAGGACTTATTTAGCTACACATTTATATAGAATTAGCAAAATAGTTCCTGAGAGAAAGCCTTATAATCATCCTTATTATTGGGCAGGTTTTATCATTACAGGGAGGAATTAAGAGGCTGTTTTGAAGAACAAAAGAATAAAATCTTTCTTCCCAACTCCCTATTTCTTAGCGGAAAGTCTAATTGCTTTGGGCAGACATTCAGTGTAGGATGCGGCAGATAAGAGCGATCGCTAAGGGTTTCCGTCGTGGTTTATGAACAAATCAAAGCCAAATTACCGCAGAGGTTTTTCCCAAAATCAGAAAACCCACCAGTTGTAGAACCGGAACCGATTTTAACTCCTGTAACTTTGCCACCACCAACGCCTGTGGGGGTGGATATCATTTACCACAAATATCGCTGCTGGACGGGGAATACTTTAGGCTGTGAATGGACAGAAAAAACATTAGAACAAAACCCGACGGCTAAAACTTGTCAAAACTGTGGTTTTCCGGCGATTATCCCTGCTAAAACTGAATTTCGGGGATATAAAGGGCGATATCGCATAGATAAGTATATCGGAAATCGCGGTTTAGGGCGTTTATATCAGGGAATACAGCTAACAGACCAACAGCCAGCAATTATTAAAGAATATTTATTACCCCAATTGGTTTTTAACGCTGAAGAAACCAGAGACAGAAAACAAGCTTTTGAACGTTTGGCTGGTTTGAGTTTAGCTGATGGAAGAATTCAAGATATCCGGCTAAATTTTCCTTGGGATGCAATTTCTGATCCAATTGCTGAACGCTGCTATCTTGTTACTAATGGCAATATCGATGCTTATCCTACTCTCAGAACATACCTAAAAGCTACTAATAAACCAATGTCTGAGAGGGAAGTGTATCGTGTGCTTGACCAAGGATTACAAACTCTACAATTTCTCCACGGTCAAAAATTTAGTTTACCGACTGGACAAATACAACAGGGAATCGCTCACGGTAATATTCATTTAGATAGTCTGCTGATTATGGCAGATACAGCAGAATTTTTTATTCATTTAACAGATTTATCATCATGGGAAAATTTATTTAATTTATCAACAAGTAAAGCTGTGATTCCGACTGTGGCGAAAGACTTAGTTGATTTAGGATATGTAGCTTTTTATTTATTGCAAGGTAATATTATAGATGCAAATATTGACCCCAGAAAAGAACAATATTGGCAAGGAATAACTCTTGAATTTAAAGCTTTTTTATTCAGGCTTTTAGAATTAGATAAGCCTTTTAATAATGCTGAAGAAGCTAGAGAAGCATTATTACGAGTTTATCAGGTTTTACCAAGGGAAATATTAATAACTACAGAACAACCAGAAACCTCCAAGCCAAAACTTTATCGTCCGTCGATATTACTATTAAGTATTTTGGGGGGATTATTGTTATGTGGACTGATATTATGGCTAGTTCAGCGATGGAAATCTCCAGAAACTGTGATGGAAGAACCTGTAGTTTGCTGTTTAAAAAGCGTGACTGGTGTACCTGGGGGTAAATTTAACTATACTGGTGAAAAAGACAGTACTTGGAGTTTTATCCGGCGACAAAGCAATTTAATCTTGCAAAATCAAACACTGGAAGAAACGTTAAAGGCAAGTCAGCCAAAATTGCAGTTAAATTATCAACCAGAGGATAGTATAGAACAAGCGATCGCCAGCGTCAAAGATAAGCAAAAAGATTTTGCGATCGCTAATATGGTAGAACCATTGACTCCAGAGTTAAAACATCAAGAATTTGCGTATGATGGTTTAGTGGTATTTGTAGCTTTTAGTTACTCCAAGCGCGATAAAAGTCTACCACGAGCTTTAAATGGTCAGATTAGTATTCAGCAATTACAAGATTTATATACAGGTAAAATTACTAATTGGCAACAATTAAAAGGAGCTAATTTACCTAATTTACCAGTTAATATTTACATACCCAAAGACGCAGAAACTATCAGAATATTTGAACAGCGAGTACTCAGGAATGAAGAAGCGATCGCAACTTTCCGCTATTTAAAACAACAGCAACAATCAAACACATCTTTTACCTATTCTGGTATCAATATCACACCTTTATCAACCTTAGAGATGCTACAAAAAGTCCTGCGGGACTTTGAAGAAGATAATATTGGTAGTATTGGTTTTGCTACACTCAGTCAAGTATTTGGTCAGTGTTCTGTTTATCCTTTAGCTATAGCAGATAAAGATAAAGCCGCAGTACAAACTTTAGTACAAGATAATGGAAAGCCAATAAATCCAAATACTGATTTATGCGATGATAAAGGCAGTTATCAGCCTAACATCCAAGTATTTAAAACAGGTAGCTATCCCCTCAGCTATTCATTAGTTGTATTGTATCCGGGGGATAACAGCCGTCCTCCCATCGGTCAAAAATTTGCGGAAATGCTAAGAACCGCAGAAGTACAGCAAATATTAGAGAAAACTGGTTTAGTACCGCTAAGTCGTCAATAAAGCAGTAAAAGTAGACTATTGGCTAATTGTCGAGGTGACAAATTGGCGGATATATATAAATCTATTTCTGTAATTGTTTAGCTATGAATGATGACAGTAATCAGCAAAAAAAACTTGCTAAGTTAGCAGGTAAGGTAATATGCGATCGTCAATTGTTATGGAAGTTGACAGATAAAGTTTATGAACTGATGAAGGAAGATTTACAGCAGCAAAAAGAAAGACTTAAAAATTAGATAGGAGTGAGTTATGGCTAATACTAGCCGAGAATTAAACTATGTTACCGCTAATAGATTTTATGTTGAAATTGAGAGTAATATTACCGCCTGCTTTACAGAATGCCAAGGCTTAGGTGTGAATATCAAAACTGAAAAATTTGCTGAAGGTGGTGTGAATAATCAACAACGAGTTTTGTTAAGTCCCGCAGATTTTTCTGATGTTACTCTCAAACGGGGAATTACAAATGACTTAACTTTTTGGAATTGGATGAATAAAATTTTAAGTGGCTCAATAGAACGACGTAACGTCAATATTTTAATATTTAATCAAGCTGGTGAAACCATGCAATGTTGGACTTTAATTGGTGCTGTACCTATCTCATGGAAAGCACCAGGTTTAAGCGCCGATTCTAGCACAGTTGCTATTGAAGAATTAACTTTAACTTATGAAGGCTTAAAAGTTGATAAAACAAGGTCTGGCGGTGCATCAATTTTATCAGGACGCGATAGTTCAGGTTCATTTGCTAGTAATTAAAAGTATATGACAGAAAATCTGACAACAGGTTTTAGTTCAGAACCTTCAGAACCAGAACTAAATCTAGGTATAAAGCAACCTTTATTACCTCATCAACCTTTGGGAAGTAAATTTATTAGTCCTAAATTTTTATCACCATTAGGAGCAAAATCACTATCAAATTTTGATTCTTCCATATTTTTTAATCCAGTCATCACAGATTTTAACATCATTGAAAATTCATTTCAAGATTCACCTTTTTTTTCTGAATCTAAATCACAGCATTTAAATACACCAAGTCATTCTGAAGGAAATAAAGTCAAAAAAAATAGCTCAAATTCACCCAACATTCAACAAAAATCAGCAGGAAGTAACTCCAGTTTAAGTAGAGATATATTATTAAATCAGGACAGTGATATCCGATTATCTCCAAGTGAAGCGATCGCTAATATAGATATAACCACACCAAACACGAATCATATCAAACCAACAATAGAAAATAATGATATTGGCGAAATAAATAAATTATCAAACACACCCCAACAATCACAGAAAATATTATCAACTCCTGATACTAAAGAGTCAAAATTAATTCAACCACAAATCAATACTAATAATTTTGTTACAAATCAAAAAAATGAGACTCTACCCAATCCATCGCAACCAAGACAACACACATCATTAACTATTCAACCGCAAGCAGATAGTGGTAAAGCTGAATATTCACAAACTGAGTTAAATGAAAAAGCGATCGCACCTTCCAATCTTGGTACAGAATCAGAGATTATTCAACCAAAACTAGATAGTGATAATTCTGTTTCTACTCAACCAAAGATAGTAGAAATTGACAACTCACGAACTGCGTTAAATGAAAAAGCGATCGCACCTTCCAATCTTGGTACAGAATCAGAGATTATTCAAGCGAAATTAGATAGTCATGATTCTGCTTCTCTCCAACTAGAGATAGTAGAAAATGACAACTCACGAACTACGTTAAATGAGAAAGCGATCACACCTTCCAACACTGGTACAGAATCAGAGATTATTCAAGCGAAATTAGATAGTCATGATTCTGTATCTCCTCAACCAGAGATAGTAGAAATTGATGAATCACAAACTGAGTTAAAACAACAAGCGATCGCACCTTCCAACACTGGTACAGAATCAGAGATTATTCAAGCGAAATTAGATAGTCATGATTCTGTATCTCCTCAACCAGAGATAGTAGAAATTGACAACTCACAAACTGAGTCAAATAAAAAAGCGATCGCACCTTCCAACACTGGTACAGAATCAGAGATTATTCAACCAAAACTAGATAGTAATAATTCTGTCTATCCTCAATCAGAGATAGTAGAAAATGAATACTCACAAACTGAGGTAAATGAAAAAGCGATCGCACCTTCTAATACTGTTAGAGAATCACCAATTATTCAAGCAAAATTAGATAGTGATAATTTGGTTTCTCTTCCATCAGAGATAGTAGAAAATGACTACTCAAGAACTGAGGTAAATGAACAAGCGATCGCACCACCTAATACTGCTACAGAATCAAACATTATTCAAGCAAAAATAGATCAAAGTGATTATGTTTCTACTCAACCAGAGATAGTAGAACTTGACGACTCACGAACTGCGTTAAGTGAAGAAGCGATCGCACCTTCCAATACTGCTATAGAATCACACAT
Source organism: Nostoc sp. FACHB-280 (assembly GCF_014697615.1). Lineage (GTDB taxonomy): Bacteria > Cyanobacteriota > Cyanobacteriia > Cyanobacteriales > Nostocaceae > Nostoc_B. The sequence goes on from NZ_JACJSD010000062.1 coordinate 33,498, forward strand.
TATTCAAGAAAAAATAGATAGTAATAATTCTGCTTTTTCTCAACCAGATATAGTAGAAATTAACGACTTACAAACTGTGGTAAATGAAAAGGTAATCGCACCTTCCAATACTGCTATAGAATCACACATTATTCAAGAAAAAATAGATAGTAATAATTCTGCTTTTTCTCAATCAGAGATAGTGGAAATTGACGAACCACGAACTAAGTTAAACCAACAATTGATCGCACCTTCTAATACTGGTACTGCATCACCAGTTATTCAAGCAAAAATAGATAGTGGTAATTCTGTTTCTCCTCAACCAGAGATGGTGGAAATTGATCATTCACTCACTGAGTTAAACCAACAAGCGATCGCACCTTCTAATACTGGTACTGCATTACCAGTTATTCAAGCAAAAATAGATAGTGGTAATTCTGCTTCTTCTCAACCGGAGATAGTAGAAAATGATGACTCACAAACTGAGTTAAATAAAAAAGCGATCGCACCTTTCAATACTGGTACAGAATCAGATATTATTCAACCAAAGATAGTAGAAACTGACGACTCACAAACTGAGTTCAATAAAAAAGTGATCGCACCTTCCAACACTGGTACAGAATCAGAGATTATTCAAGCGAAATTAGATAGTCATTATTCTGTATCTCCTCAACAATTTGATGAATCACAAACTGAGTTAAAACAACAAGCGATCACACCTTCTAATACTGGTATAGAATCAAGTGTTATTCAAGCAAAAATAGATAGTAATAATTCTGTTTCTCCTCAACCAGAGATAGTAGAATTTGACAACTCACACACTGAGTTAAAGCAAACAGCGATCGCACCTTCCCATACTGGTACAGAATCAAACATTATTCAACCAAAATTAGATAGCGATAATTCTGCTTCTCCTCAACCAGAGATAGTAGAAAATGACTATTCACGAACTGAGATAAATGAACAAGCGATCGCACCTT
>NZ_JACJSD010000063.1 GCF_014697615.1 Nostoc sp. FACHB-280
AGCAAGAACTTATTCTGATTTAGCGAAAGCGATTGAAAATGCTTTTAGCCAAGTCTCATTAAATGACATTTATAATTGGTTTACACATTCTTGTTACTGCACCTCACCAGAGTAGAAAACGCTATATTAAAAACATGCTGCAAATAATTTTTAGTGGCAATTTTCAGCCAAAAAAAGAAGGAGATTGACAATCTATTATACGTAATTCACTAATCTTATTCGTTCATTTCTTTATATGTAGCCAATGCTGAAGGCGACAAGCGGCTGAGGTAACGGAATATCCAGTATTTCACGACTGTATCTAGAATTACGGGGAAGGTGGCAATAAATAGAAATATCAAACTTCTATTAGGTGCTAGTCCCAAATGCTCGGCTAACCCTTCAAGAATTACTTCCCAACCGTGTGGTGAGTGGAAACCAACAAATATATCGGTAAACAAAATAATTACAAAGGCTTTAGCACTATCACTCAAGCCAAATATCAGTTCATCTATAAAAGACTTGATGGCTGCGATTTCTTTTTTACCATTAGCAACTACAACAGCAAAAGCGACTAAGGAAATCAAATCAGCAAAAACATTACTGATAGCTTCTTGACTTTTCTTGCGAAATTCTTGAGCTATTTCAATAGCCTTTTCTTTGACAGTAGTTTCGATTTCCTCTGGAGATAAACTAGGCGATTTCTTAAGTAGAGTTTGAAATTTTAATTGTTCTTCAAAGGTTTTTAACTCTTTGAAAGCTTCTTCCTCCATTTCAGTGTTGATAAAAATAGAGGTAATTTGTTGACTTCTAACACGCTCTACTATAGGGCTGACTAAAAATTCTTTAGAAAACTGCTGTGTTAATAACGGGATCACAATTAACAGTAGCAGGAAGCGCACAGAAGTTCTAGTCCGATTTTGGGAAATGTGGTAATTCCGAATAAAATCTGCTTCGGCGTTGGGAGAAAAATCTGTGGTAATTCGATTAATTGTTCTACCAATAGAACTTGGGAGAAATCCTATACTTTGATTATTCGTAGCAGGATTGATCAGATTAGATGTATTTTGATAAATTTCACTTTCAATTTTTAACGGCTGAGATATAGATTGTGGATTTATTTTGCTAATTATTAATGTTTGTTGCTGATACTTTTCAATAACTTCATCAATGAACTGGAGTTTATCTAATAAAACAGGATTAGAAATTTCTAATAGTGAGCGGCTGGCTTGGAATTCTGCTAGTTTCAGTTTAATAAGAGTTAAATTTTGGGCTAGGATACTCTGCCAATAAGACATGACATTTGGTGTCTCATTTACGGATGCGGCAGAAATGATTTGATTGTTAAAATGCTCTATTTCAATATCTCTGATTTTCCTTGCAGCATCATAAGCTTGGACAAGCGATCGCTCCGGTGTATTGACAAACCATTGTTTCATCACTTCCCAATATTCATATACCTTTTGCCGCAGCAAATCACTATTCTTTGTAAACAAAAAATTCTTCATTACCGTATTCAGTGTAAACTAGAATTAAGATAGGGTAATCATGCGTTTAAAATATCACGATTACCCTATCAAACATTAATAATTAATTATTCTGAATATACACCAATCAACGGATTTGGTACAGGGAAGGGACGATTTTCTAAAATCTTAAATTGACCAGTCTCAGCATCATAAGCAAAGACTTCACCAGTCTCAATTTCATAAATCCAAGCATGAAGAGTCAACTGACCACTATGGAGTCGAGAACGAATAATTGGATGAGTTTCGAGATTTTCTATTTGCGTCAGTACATTCTGTTCAATGGCGATTCTTAAAAGCTTATCACCTGGGCAATCTTTATAGTTATCCATCACCAAACGGCGAGTTGGTTCAGCGTACTGCCTTAACCAGTCATAAACTAACGGCATTTGCTGTGCCAAACTACCTATCTGCAATAATCCTCGCATTGCTCCACAATGAGAATGACCACAAACAACTACATCGTTGATATTTAAAGCCTGAATTGCATATTCAATTCCTGCACCTTCAGCACCGTGATGTGAGCCATAGGGCGGAATAATATTACCAACATTACGAATAACAAATAAATCTCCCGGCTGACTCTGGGTAATTAAAAAAGGATCAATCCGAGAGTCAGAACAAGTAATAAATAATACTTCTGGTGTTTGTCCTTGTGATAAATTTTCAAATAATTCGCGGTGTGTAATAAAATAATTGTCGTGAAATTCATTTAGCCCCGCAATTATGCGTTTAATTGGCACGATTAAAAACTCCTGAGTAATAAGCTAATGTGATTTTGAGAGACGTTGATATTATCAATACGTCTCTTCAGAGCTTATCTAATGGGCAATCCACTTGGCATCAGAGACAATACACACACCTCCAAATTTTTTGATGATTGGCTCAATTGCTGTTACTAATTCTTGTTCTTGTTCTTGTGTACAAACACTCATAATATAGCCATTAGTGAGTGTATGACTTTCTAAATCATTAAAAACTCTACCTCTATCTCCTTTACCTGTAACATCTTCAATTATTGTGTAACCAGAAACTCCGACTTTCTCTAAAATCTCCAGAACTTTTGGTAGTTCTAAAGAGTTTGTGACTATTTCGACTTTCTTGATGGCTTCCACTTATTTAAACTCCAATAGCTTTGATAATGTTGAAATACAAAGGAATGCCAATAATAATATTGAAAGGAAAGGTCAGTGCTAAGGCCATAGATACATACAAACTAGGATTAGCTTCAGGAACTGTCATTCGCATTGCTGCGGGAACTGCTATGTAAGAAGCACTGGCACAAAGGACTGCAAATAGTAAAGAATTACCCGCAGACATGCCGATTAACTTGGCAAGAATGATGCCGACAATCGCGTTAGCTACAGGCATAAATATCGAAAAGACAATCAAAAAAGAACCAGTTTTACGCATATCTTTGATTCTTCTAGCTGCAACCATCCCCATATCTAGTAAAAAGAAGGCTAAGACTCCGTAAAAAATTTCTTGGGTGAACGGATGTAGTTTCTCCCAACCTCTTTCACCTGTCAGTGTCCCGATAATTACGCTACCAATGAGGAGAAAAACTGAACCATTTAAGAAGGCTTCCCGTAAAACTTCACCCCAAGAAAATTCGCCTTTTTGGTTTTCTTTCGCTGGCGCAAACAATCTCACTAATAAAATACCCACAATAATTGCTGGTGATTCCATTAATGCTAAAGCGGCTACCATGTGTCCGCCAGAAGAAATATTCAAAATTTTGAGAAATGATTGAGCAGTAATAAATGTCACTGCACTAATCGAACCATAAGTTGCTGCGATCGCGGCTGCATTGTACGCATCTAATTTAACTTTTAAAATGAAAAACGAGTACACAGGCACAGCAGAAGCCATCAATATTGCTGAAAGAAGTGTAAGAGCAATTTCAGAATTAATACCACTTTCTGTAATTTCATATCCGCCTTTGAAACCAATAGCTAATAACAGGTAAAGGGAAAACAATTTAGGTAATGGTTGCGGAATTTCCAGGTCAGATTTCAAAAAAATTGCCAGCATTCCTAAAAAGAAAAATAACACTGGCGGATTTAAAATATTGGACAGAATTAAACTGGAATTCATGTCTAGCACCCCTGATATAGATTCTGAATAATAACTAAAAAACTAGCCGATTGATTCATGGATATAATCTCTGTAACAAAAGATTAACTATTCTCGGTTAATATATTTCAACATTGTGAACAATGTGTGTTTTTTGTATGTCATTGCTATGAATTAGCTCAAGAATATAATTTCTGATTTGTACGGAAATGAAAACTTCAGTAGATAATTACAGTCAATTCCTATCTACAACAAGACTTTGATCATGCTTAGGGAAACTTGGTTTAATTTAAATTAGTCTTCTGGCGGGAACTATCACCGTGATTTTACGGTCAATGATGTTTTACACTTTCAGTAAGATACCTGATATTTTTGAGGAAGTTAGGTGTTAACCATGAAATTGAGGTTGTTTGGCCAAGGCTTGATGGGAATTGGAGTCTCTTCTGTAGCGGCGTTGAGTGTGGTTGCAACTATTGATCAGCCTAGTTATGCGGGAGGGACGATTTTTAAATGTGAAAAGCGTCAAGGTGTACCGATAACAGTTGCTCAAACTCAAGATGGCAGAAAAGTCCCGATGATTCAATGGTCATCTCAAGATTACTTTCCTAAAGAGTGGAACTCAGAACGTCGTTGTTATGAAGTGTCGCGGAGATTTCAAAGAAGTTATGACAATGGCAGACTCAAGTATATTAAAACAGGCACTTTGCGCGGACAACCTGTAGTGTGTGCGGCGGTAAATCAGAGTGCGCCTTGCACTGATAGTTCTTTGTTGTTTACTCTCAAACGTGGTAGTAATGCGAAAGCAACTTTGAGAAGACTGATGAATCGTCGGGGGTTAGTCGCTGGGAATGTTCTGAATGAAAGTGGGGGAGACTCATTGAACATTGATTTTGATACATATTTAAATCACGCGACAAATGACCAAAATAGCGATATTAATCAAGATATTAATGAATAATGCGATCGCTATTTTTATCTGTTGTAAACCCAAATGAATGGTTCTCCGTTGACACTGGTTGTCTGTCTTGGCAGTATTTCCCTGATTTTGTCAGCATCAGCACCAGTTGTCAGTATTCCTGCACCAAATTACATTGCTCGGTCAATTACTGTCAAAGTTCTATCTCAAGATTTTTTGGGTTCTGGTATTTTGTTGCGGCGTAACGGTGCAACATATACAGTATTGACCAATGCTCATGTATTACAAGCTGGTGATCCTCCCTATCGTGTACAAGCGCCAGATGGTAGGATTTATAGAGCTAATTTACCTCAACGCTTAAACTTCGGAAAAAACGATTTAGCTGTGTTGCAATTCAAAAGTGCAGGCAGTATCTATGCAATAGCATCTCTTGGTGCATTTCCCGCATCAGGAGATGAGGTCTTTGCTGCGGGTTTTCCGGCTGTGGAAGAACGAGGTAAAAAACAAAGCTTGGCCTTTACTACAGGTAAGGTGAGTTTAGTTCTAGCCAAACCTTTAGAGGGCGGTTATCAACTAGGCTACACCAACAATATTAAAAACGGTATGAGTGGCGGCCCTTTATTAAATGTTCGGGGTCAAGTGGTGGGAATTAATGGAATGCAAGCTTATCCATTGTGGGATCAACCATCAGTATTTGCTGATGGTTCTAAAGCCGATGCAAGATTGCATCAAATGATTATTCGCCTCAGTTGGGCTGTACCGATGACAAAGGTGAGACAGATGATGCCAAAAGCCGAAAACACTACGGTTACTACTGTATTTAATCAAGCTGATTAGCGGGTGAAAAATTTTGGATTTAAGATGTCAACGTTCTGTCAATCTATCGTCATCATTTTTTACGTTGGTGTGAGATTATGAGACTTAATCGTGGATTTACAACAGCAATTGTCGGGGTAGCGATCGCCTTTACGCAACCAGAAATTGCCCGACCTTTAACTGCACAGGATGTTGCTAATCTTGCTCAAAATATTACTGTCATGATTAGTGGCCCGCAACTTGGCTCTGGAGTGATTATTTACCGCAAAGGCAAAACCTACAGCGTGCTGACTAATTGGCATGTGGTTGATGCGCCAGGAACTTACATCATCCAAACACGCAGTCAGACCCAATATCAAATTCAACCCACGTCTATCACCCGTGTTCCAGAAGCGGATTTAGCAATTTTACAGTTTAATAGCGATCAAGCCTACAATGTGGCGATTTTTGGCAACTCCGATGCCACCAGAGAAGGCACAACAGTATATGTATCCGGCGCACCAGAACCATTACATGGCATTGAAAACCGTACTGTGTTAGTACCAGTCGGACAAATTATCGGGACTAATTCTCAAGACAAAGAAGGTTACACCTTAATTTATAGCAACACGACTTATCGCGGGATGAGTGGTGGCCCTGTGCTAGATGATAACGGCCGTTTAATTGGGATTCATGGACGCGGTGCGAGATCCGACGGGGAAAAAGTTGGGTTTAATTTAGGCATTCCCATCAATATCTTTGTTAATTCCAAAGCTGTAAGAACTTTGAAATTAGCAATCCCGATTTCTCAACCAAAAGATAAACCTGCATCGGCTAATGTTCCCGCCATTGGCAGACCATCAGTAATCAATGGTTCTGGCGGAGCCGCAGGTTCTTGTCCTGGTAGAATTTGCTAAAGACGGCAGAATTTAGAATAAAACTTTTTAATTTACACATTTTTTCAGATGAAAAAAATATTAAATTTTAGTATTTTAACTGTATTACTATTGCCAAATTTGCTAAATTTTGATGGTGAAAAAGCGATCGCCCAAACAGCGATCGATGAAGATAAACTCAATACAGTAAATGGTATGCCTTGGGCTGGCGGTGGTTTGCCTTTTAGTAAACTCGTGAATATCCAAGATACCCTAGTCAATTCCGCTTTAGGCAAAGTAGTTATTGATGCCCACGGCGAAGACCCCTTAAGCAGTTTAATTAAAAGTCCCTTTAGCGGCCCTCGTCCCGGCAGATTTGTAGTTGTATCTCTGTGGGGAAGCAAAATTGAAGGCTGCTTTGCTAAAATTGTCGTCCAAACCGCCCCAGCCGATGGCCAAGCGACATTAGAACAAATCGCTCCCACAACCATCGAGTTAGGTATTGATGGTCAAATTCTACAATTGACTCCTAGCCCTAATAGCAAAGTTAGAGGCTTTTCTGGCAAGTATACATATACCGAATATGAAAACAATCAAAATGTTTCATATAGCAATACTTGGTATATGTCAGATACTTTGTTTGCTATTAATGCTGATGCTGCTAACATTTTACGCAAAGCTCCACCCAAAGAAGTCCGGGTTCGGTTAACTTTTGCCAATGGTGATACTAAAGTGTTTCCTATTGGTAAGGGAACTGTGAAACATTGGCAAGAAGCTTATGGTTTTAATAGTGCTTGTACTGCACCAAATCAACCGTAAATAAGGTAAAAAAACTTAAATTTAATATCCAGACAAAATTAATTACACACATTGTTTTTCCATTCCCTGCTCCCTGTTCCCTATAACCAAAAATGAATTTAATTTTGTCCAACTACTTATTAACTAGTCGTTGCTGATTAAGGGGATGAATTTTGTTTCGCGCCTTTGCGCGAAAAATCAATCTTTCATTTTGCTTCAACATCTCAATTCATCCCACATTTATGCAACGCCATTAACTAATAAGTAGTTAGACCACCAAGCTGAACTCAAGATTACTATTCAGCAAGTCCAATAATTCATGAATTCATAGCTATAGCTCTATATAGAGTGTTTTTACTATGGAAAAGTTTGCTCTTTTAATTGGCATTAGTGAATACGAGCCTTGTTTAGCACCAATACCAACTGCGATAAAAGATGCTGATGCGCTACGAGAAGTGCTAACACATCCAGAAATGGGGGGTTTTCCCGAAGAAAATGTAACAATGCTACATAATCCCTCCCGGCTAGATATGGAAATCGCCATCTATAAACTCTTTTCGGAGTGCAAAAAAGATGACTTGGTACTTTTCTTTTTTTCGGGACATGGCATAACAGATGAGGTCGGAAGGCTATATCTTTCTACACGAGAAACTCGCAAAGCTGAGAATGGAAAGTTAATTACACCAACTTCAGTAGCAGCAAGTTTCATTCACGAACAAATGTCTAACAGTCGTTCCAAACGGCAGGTAGTTATTTTGGATAGCTGTTTCAGTGCAGCTTTTGCTAAAGGTATGAGTGCAAAAGATGACTTGAAAGTTGACATCCAAGCTCAACTAGGCGGTAAAGGCAGAGCAGTTCTCACTTCATCCAGTCCCACTCAATACTCCATATTTGAAGATAATGAAGAACTTTCAATTTATACTCGCTATTTGGTAGAAGGTATCCGCACAGGAGCAGCAGATGAAGACGATGATGGGTACATTTCAATCGCTGAATTACATGAATATGCTAGGAAGAAGGTGACTGGAACCACACCTCAGATGACTCCCCAAATATTTTATATTGCTGAGGAAGGAGATTGGATTCAGATAGCGACAACATTATCAAAGGCTTCAAGGCTGAAGTTTCAAAGAGCAGAAGCCTTGAAGAAAGAATTTAATAATTGGTTAGATTTAGTTTTCAAGTATGAAGCTGAGAAAAAAGCTGATTCATTACCTGATTCACTAGCAAATTCATTAGCTGATGGCTTAATTGAAAATATTTTTACGCCTTGTTTAAAGAGATGGCGCGAGCGCAATGTTGGTTATTTCACAATTCTTGATTTAGAAAATAAAGTTATTACCGAGTCATCCCAATGGTTTGATAATGATGCGGCAAGAAGTTTAATGGAGAAAGCGGTAAATGATTGGATAATTAAAATATTAACTGTTCTCAAACCCAATATTTCTAACATCGCCTACAAGTATAGTTTAGATGTTAGGGAATTTGAAGGTTTAATTTTTGGTGCAAGTGATGAAGTTAAGCTCAAAGAGAGAATATGTGATCTCAGTAAATCACCAACCTTCAGGGTACTTTCTGAAGAACTTTTATCTGGAATTCGTCTTGCTATCTCAATACTTTCCGGATCACTTGGTCTCTTTGTAATTTTAGCATTACTACTTCTTGTGGTTGCATTAACAACACCATCTCGAATTGCTTTATTATTTGGTTCAGTATTAGCAAGTATTCTATCAATAAAAATTTCAGATTTATTTAGTAAACTACCTGATATCCTGACTAAGGATTTGCCACTTTTGAGAAAAACCGATCTACCTGTATGGATGAGAAAAAAGATTAGTGATAAAGATATAGCTGACCAGTTAGCATCAACCAAACGTGAACTTAAATATCAGATTCAAAATGCTCTTAAACAAAACCCTATTTTAGTTAGTCAGATTATTGAAGAAGCTATTCCAGAAATCAAGCGATCATTTGCGAAGAATCTAGAACAAGATTTGAAAAGTAATATAACGCAATAGGGTTCAGTTAAAAGAATAGTAAATTGGGTGTAGTTATAGCGTAACCCAACAAAGTCTTGAGAATGTTGGGTTCCGTTCCTCTACCCAACCTACACCTGCTTTTTACTTTTTACTTTTAATTCCTCTGTTTTGGTGATTCGGGAATAATTTCTGTCACGACTCGATTACCTGTTTTACCACCACTCACAACAATGTTGTCTGTTTCCAAATTACCAACGGCTGTATCTCCATTAAATGTTAAGGCTGGGCTGGCTTGGCGATAAACTACATTTCCCTGGGCTTCTAATAATTTTTTATCGAGATACCAAGTTAAATTCTGAGACTTTAAAGACTGACGACGCTGACCAATGGCGTTGACATTGCCTACTACATAAACTGTTTTTTGGGGGATTTTCATCTCAGCTTGATTACCAGTCACCGTCAGTTTTTCAGCCCGGTGAAATACCCGCACAGGAGAATTTGTTCTGATATTTTCTGTATTCATATCCCAGACCATCGAGTTACCAATGATTTGAACTGGTGGATCTAATAAGTCTGCCTGGGCATTTTTGTTGATGGTAGCAATTTTAGTTTTTAAGTTAAATTCAGCAGAATTACCGCGACCACGGTCGGTAATTTTATTATTTTTATACCGTTCAAATTGTAAAGGGCGATCGCCAATTAATTTTTCTTGTTTAACCTGCCAAATTAAATGTTCTGTCCGCATTTTGACTTGGGGATCAGTCGCATTAGCAACGACTTTACCGATAAACTCGGCTACTTGTTCGCGGGTTTTGACTCGTGCTTCTTGGGCTATGGCTTGTAACTGTTTATGACTACCATTGATTTGATTCCGCATAATCAGTAAACCATCTTTGGGTAGCCATTCCATTTCGTTACCTTGCAAAACCACACCATTAGTAGGGTCTGTGGCTACAATTTTCCCTTTGAGAAATAGTCGTTTACCATCTTGTTCAATATCTGCTAAGTCGGCTTTAATTTGATAAACTATTTTGCCATCTTGATATAATTCTCCATAGGGGTTTTCGGCTTGAGCTATTTCTTTTTCTTTGGTGTATCTTGCCTTTTTGGCTTTGACTGTCCAAAGTGGTCGCCCGACTTCATCGGCTTGTTCTAAGGTGACATCAAAAAAAGTTAATTTACTATCAGAATCTTCTGGCGAGGAACTTTGATTATTTTGATTGGAGTTGTTTGCAGGTTTACCACAAGCCCCTAAACTCATCATTAACAGTAAAGTCAAGACTAGGTAAGACCATTTGGTTGTAATTGAGTGGAATTTCAAAAAACTCAAGTAATGAAAGTGGGGGGATTTATTTGTTATTCCCCCCAGAAATCTAAAATTTATTTTTGCTATCTGCCAACCTTGCTGCTTCATGTATCCTGAATTTCTAGATGTCCGTCATGGTCTGTTGGGTCATCCAAAAAACCCATTCCCGATAAGGGACGATAGGGGTAACTTTGGCGTGGTGTTTTTTGGATATCTTCTTTGATAGCTTCTAAATCAATGTAGCGATCGCTCACATTAATTAAACTATCACTGGTCATGGAGCGTAAACTCACAACCTCTACCCTTACACCACGATAGCTTACAGAATTGACGGCATAGGCTAAATCGCCATCTCCACTCACCAACACCGCCGTATCATAAGAATCAACCAAAGCCATCATATCAACAGCAATTTCGACATCTAAGTTGGCTTTCTTAGAACCATCTGGGAGTTGTACTAAGTCTTTTGCAATGACGCGATACCCATTCCGACGCATCCACAACAAAAAACCTTGCTGCTTTTCGTTGGTTCTATCGACCCCAGTGTAGAAAAAAGCCCGCAACAGCCGTGAACCACCTGTTAACCGACACAACAACTTGGTGTAATCAATTTCAATTCCTAATTGCAAAGCAGCATAAAATAGATTTGAGCCGTCAATAAATATAGCGACTCGGCCTCGATTCTCTAAAACTTGTTCTGGCGTAAATATCGAGTCGTTTTCTAAATTATTCAACATGTTGTCATACCTCATTTTTATCTTGATATTTTTGATACAAATTTCCAAGTTTGACTTTTAGTTAGAGCGTTTTATGATAATTTTCCGGGGCTAATGATTTAATTTCAGCCCCGATAAATTTTTCGAGAGATTTGAGAGATTAGAAAATGTTCTAAAAGAAATTAAAAAAACTAATCGTTTTTCGGAGGTTCTATACGTTTAAAAATTGGTTGAGGATTCCCCAACAGTTGTTTATTAGATAGTAACCCCCATTGGGAATGAATGGAGAATGGGGCAGCAGTTGCTGTTTGATTTTGTTCGTTAAAGTTGATTCCAAAACCCAGTTGCTGATAAATTTCACTACTGATATTGGGAATCACTGGTGAAAGAAGATATGCTGACAGCCTGACTGATTCCAAAACTGCGTAAAGCACTTTTTCTACTTCCTGCTGCTGTCCTTGTTTATATAGTGACCAAGGTGCTTGTTCATCAATAAACTTATTACTGGCTTGTACCAATGACAGAACAGCTTCGCAGGCTTGATTAAAAGCTAGTGCTTGATATGCTTGTTGTACCTGTTCCCCTAGACGTAAGCCAATCGTTTTCAAAGGATTTGCCGCAGAAATGGTTTCATCTGAAACTGACACTTGATTGCCAGCACAGTATTTCTTCACCATGTTCAAGGAGCGATTTAACAAATTACCTAAATCATTTGCCAAATCTGCATTTAAAACGTTGATGAATCTACTTTCATTAAAATCGCCATCTTTGCCAAATTCGATTTCCTTAAGAAAGTAATAACGAACCGCATCACTACCATATCTCTCAACTAGAGCGATCGGATCAAGGGTATTACCCAGCGCCTTCCCCATTTTCTGCCCATCTTTGGTCAAAAATCCATGCCCAAATACTCTATCTGGTAAAGGTAAGTCTGCCGACATGAGCATTGCTGGCCAGTAAACTGCATGAAAACGCAGAATATCTTTGCCGATTAAATGCAAGTTAATCGGCCACCATGTTGCTAAAGCATTAGCTAAGGTTGGTTCAGCATCAGGTTCTAATAATGCTGTGACATAACCCAGCAGCGCATCAAACCAGACATATAAAGTTTGGTTAGGATCAGTTGGAACAGGAAAACCCCAGTCAAGATTAATCCGGGAGATGGAAAAGTCTTGTAAACCTCGACTGACAAAGCTTAAAACTTCATTACGACGGCTTTCGGGTTGAATGAAATCTGGGTGCGATTGATAAAACTCTTCTAATTGAGTTTGGTATTTAGATAAGCGAAAGAAATAATTTTGTTCGTCTCGCCACTCAACTTCTTTATTGGTATGAATCGGGCAACGCTTACCGTCTAATAATTCTCTTTCTTCTTTAAATTCTTCGCAGGCTACGCAATACCAGCCTTTTTGCTGCCCTTGGTAGATATCGCCTTTTTGCCAAACGCGCCCAAAAAATTCTTTAACAATCGCTTCATGTCGCGGCGCAGTTGTCCGACTAAAGCGATCATATTGAATGTTTAATTTCTCCCATAAGGTGACAAAACTGGGAACAATCCCATCACAAAATTCTTGGGGCGCTTTACCTAAAGACTCTGCTGAACGTTGAATTTTCTGCCCATGTTCATCTGTACCTGTTATTAACAGGACACGATGTCCTTTGAGTCTTTGATATCTAGCCACTACGTCTGCGGCGATGGTTGTATAAGCACTTCCAATATGAGGGACATCGTTTACATAGTAAAGGGGTGTTGTCAGTGCAAATGTCTGGTCTGTTTTATCCACTAGGTTCATGCAGAATAAAAAACAAATTATTAAAACGTTTTATACTTAGTTACGAAGGCAAAACCACGCAATTATATTACATTACTATCTCTTTTTCAAAGTTCATCTTAATATTAGCAAATTTCTAGAGTTCAGAAATGTTTTGTAATAAGTACAAATTTGGCTAATTTCAGCTCTAAAAACAGAAAGGCGAATTTCATAAGGTTGATCTGAGGTTGTTTCTTACATAGATTGTGACCAAAAGTACAACGCTCTAAACATAGAAAAATCGTTTGCTTTTATAGATAAGACATTTCTATCCTAAGAGGGTCGTAGCATTAGTAAAGAAATGTAAAAATTAAATCAAGATAAACTACGATATTTTCCCAAAAATATATTTAGATATGAGTCTAAATAGCCCATTAGATATTTCTCGCTTATTTTTAGCAACTTTTTCCACACGAATGTTTCGCTATTACGAGGATCGCATTCCTCGTGATGCAAGTTTGTTAATAGTGAGCAATCATCGCAGCTTTATGGATGCCATGATTTTAATGACGGCGTTATCAAGTCCGATTCGTTTTGCTTGTCATCACTACATGGGACAAGTGCCAATTTTGCGCGAAATTGTCACCGGACAATTAGGTTGTTTTCCATTAGAAACAGTGGAAAATCGTCAGCAAAGCTTTTTTGCTCAATCACAGATGCTATTAAAGTCTAAGCAGATGGTAGGCGTTTTTCCTGAAGGGGCCGAACCGATGGTGCAATCGACTCCAGCATCGGCGGTGGGGGAGTTTCAGCGCGGATTTGCCCATTTAGCGTTGCGGTCTAGCGTACCAGATTTAGCCATTTTACCAATTGCGATCGCCTCTTTAGAAGAAGTCAACACTACAGCTTTTCCCCTAAAACTGTTGAGTTTGTTTGACCCTTCCGAACCTCTATTTAACCAATATGGATGGCATCCATTAGTGATATATCAACGGGTAGCTGTACTCATTGGTCGCCCCTACTGGATTAAGAACGAACATCAAAGTCAATATCATGGCAAACAAGCCAAGAAAGTTATATCTGAAATCACCCAACATTGTCACGGTGAAATCGCAAATTTACTACAACAAGGATGTTATTGATGTACAACACCAAGGCCTAATTTTGAAGATTGCTTTGCTGGCGTTTTAATTGTAATTTTTTGCTGATTTTAGATATATATTGCTAAATATGATCTAACAGAATTTTTGTATAAGATTAAATTATATTTACAATAATTTGATTGAATATTTAAGTGAGTTTTTATTAGCTGAGTTATGATTTTAACAGACTTTTACCTGTAATACTGTCGAAAACTTCAACTCACTATTTTGAACTGATAATTTTTGTCTGTTTATGAGAATCATTTTTAAAAAAAGTCTCAAAAGATAATGATTTTATGCAGGTAAAACGATAAAAATCCTCAAGGAAATTAAAGTTATACAATGCCAGAAGTTGAGTTAAAGCCGTGTTTTCTGACTCCGAAACGAGTCCAACCAGAGTATCCGCTGTTTGTTTATTTACCGGGAATGGATGGGACTGGTGAGTTATTGCGATCGCAAACATCGGGACTAGAAGCAGGCTTTGATGTTCGCTGTTTGGCGATCCCCAGAAAAGACTTAACGACTTGGGAAGAGTTGACTAATAACGTCTTGGACTTAATTCACGCAGAATTGGAGAAAAGTTCCCAAAGGTCAGTTTATTTGTGCGGAGAATCCTTTGGCGGCTGTTTAGCGATGAAAGTAGCCACCAAAGCCCCGCATTTATTTAAACGGATTATTTTGATTAACCCAGCCTCAGCTTTTCGCCTACGTCCGTTTTTAGATTGGGCATCCCAGCTATCATGCTTAGTGCCAGAATCCTTGTATGATATTGGGGCGTTGGGTTTATTGCCGTTTCTGGCATCTTTAGAACGTATGACCAGAAGCGATCGCCATGAGTTGCTAAAAACTATGCGTTCTGTCCCATCAGCAACAGTAAATTGGCGATTGGCATTATTGCGAGAATTTGCCGTGGACGATAAGCAATTACGTCGCCTGACGCAACAAGTATTATTAATTGCTGGTGCAGGCGATCGGCTTTTACCTTCTGTGACAGAAGTGAGGCGAATCGCTGCTATTTTACCCAAATCTCAGGTTCTAATTCTGCCTAATAGCGGTCACGCCTGTTTGCTAGAACAAGATATTAGTCTTTATGAGATTCTGCAAAACAACAACTTTTTGGAAACTCCGACTCACAAGGTTTATAAGCTACCAGTGAAGGAATTAGGGTGAGCTGATAGCAGGAGGCAGGAGGCAGAAGGCACTCATTACTCATTACTCACACTTCGACTTACCTCGACTTCACTCGGTACAAGTCGCTCAGTGTACGGCACTCAAACTTGTACTTGTTGGAAGATGTCAAGTTAGTCTTGATTTCGCTACAAACAGATTAGAGCGACTGGCATAACAATGACAAACCAACCCCAAAAACCATCCAAAGTAGAAATTACCAATCAAACATCCGCTAAAGAGAAATCATCGTTATTTGACTCTTTGGCGACGACTGGTAAAACATTTTTTGATACAGCCTTGGGAATGGGTGCAGCCGCAGCTAAACAAACACATAAGTTATTTGGACAAGCAACTCAAACTACTGGTCAAGTAGTTGATCACCTCAGTCAAAATTGGCTGATTAGAAGGCTATCGGGTTTTTTAAATCTGAATTGGCTGATTGGTGCTAGTGAAAATGTTGACCTAGAAAAAGCCGCAGCCAGCGTGAAAAAACTCAAGCAACAGCATCCACAGGAATCGCCTAGCCAGATTTCTCACCGCATCATGCTAGACACTGCCACCAAAGCTGGGGGGATTGGGTTTGCCAGTAGCATTTTACCAGGGGTAGCAGCAGCATTATTAGCAGTTGATTTAGCTGCAACCATGAAATTGCAATCGGAAATGCTGTATAAAATTGCGGCTGCTTACGACTTAGATTTAAAAGATCCAGCCAGGAAAGGCGAAGTTTTGACAATTTTTGGTTTGGGGTTGGGTGGTAATCGTTTATTAAAAGCCGCCGGATTGGCGCTACTGCGAAATGTGCCGTTTGCAGGTGCAGCGATCGCCACTAGTTCCAACGCGGCCTTAAGCTATTCTCTAGGTTACGCAGCTTGTCGATTTTACGAAGCCAAACTAGATGAATCTGTTTCCTTAACATCACCAGAAACTTTGGCGAACTTGAAAGCAGAAAGTGAAAATTACCTAGAAACTGCGATCGCTCAACAAGCCATCATGGATAAAATTCTCGTTCATGTAATTCTCGCCAGCCATCCCGAAAAAACCTGGGAAGAAATTTTACCAGAATTGCAAGCATTAAACCTCAGCCCTAATTCCCTGGATGCGATCGCCAAAAATATCAAGTCACCGCAACCATTAGATACACTCCTCAATCAACTCAACCGTGATTTTGCAATCCCACTGTTGGCACAATGCCAAAGAATTGCTCAACTTGACCAGCAAACCACAGGAGTAGAACAAGAAATCATTAATGCAATTATCAATAAATTTGACATTGACATCACCGAAGTCGAGTCAATAGTTAATACTTCTGATTCCAACACTAGCCTCTAGCCTCTAGCCTCCAGCCCCTAGCCTCTATTCCTATTCAATCTGCTCAGGATCAATACCCATTTCTCTGAGGCGTTGCTTTAATTGCTCTACTTGCTGTTCAGCCTGCTGTTGAGCCTGTTCAGCTTGCTGTCGAGCTAAAGCTTCTGCATCTATTCTTTGTTGTGCTTCACGTAGTGCTTGCGCCTGTTCTGTAGGGTTCAGTAGTTTCTCTCCTGTATCTTCTCGGTAAAAACCAATCAGTTCTCCTTCTACCTGCAACCGCAAACCCAATGGTTCACTACGATTGTCGGTAATCAACTCATAAGAATCTTGGCGCAACCTATAACCCCGCAACTGTCCTTGTACCCATTCGCCTCTGGGGTCAAAAAGCCAGTATTCTTTAACACCAAGTTGCTCGTACAAAGTCTTCTTAAATTCCTGATCGTGATTTTTCGTCCCCGCCGAAGTCATCTCAAAAATCACCGATGGAACTTCCCCTTCTTCCCACACTTTATAGTTATCTCGACCACCAGGCGCGACATTAAAAATTACCATCACATCAGGGGCAACGCGCAACTTAGGAAACCCTTGAGCGTAGTAGAGAAATTGATTGGCAAGGACTGTTGCTTGTTGTCCTACTAAATACTGACGCAGAATTTCTAGTGTCGCCAGTAATACACATAAATGAGCATAGCTTTCTGCCACTGGTTCACCATCGGAACTAGGATAGAACACTTCTGTCATTAGTCATTTGTCCTTTGTTATTGGTCAAGAGTCAAAAACCCACACTTGAAATAATCTTTCACACTTCAGACTTCAGACTTCACACTTCTGACTTCTGACTTCTCTTCACACTTCAAATTTTTGAGCAATACTGGTACAAGAAGGAATCTTTAAACAAAATCCCAAAATGGCAACAATTAAACTTAGTAATCAGCCTCTGCTGGAGTGGGCAGGCGATAGTTTGGCAATTGGATTATTTGAAGATGCGGTAGAGTTAACAGGTGAACTGGCGACTTTGAATGAAAAGTTTGCTGGCATCTTAAAAGAAGTCATTGCCGAAGAAGAATTTACAGCCAAAGCCAATAGCACTGTTTTTGTTCGTGTCGCAGGCGGTGGTGCGGTTAAAAAAGTAATTTTGGTTGGCTTAGGAAAACCAGACGCACTGAAAGTAGATAGTCTGCGGCGGGCGGCGGCGGCGGCGGCGAAGGTAGCCAAAAAGCAAAAAAGCAAAACTCTCGGATTTAGCTTTCCCTTGTGGAATAACGACCCAGCAGCCACAGCCCAAGCGATCGCAGAAGGTGTAGAGTTAGCTTTATATCAAGATGTGCGCTTTAAATCAGAACCAGATGATAAAGGCGCAAAAGTTGAAACTGTTGAATTGCTGGGCTTTGAAGGTCAAGAGGATGCGCTCAAGCGTGCCAATCAAATTGTATCTGGGGTCATTTTAGCCAGGGAGTTGGTAGCCGCCCCAGCTAACACAGTTACACCCATTACAATGGCCGAGACTGCCCAAGAAATTGCTAAAGACTACGGCTTGCAATTACAAATCCTGGAAAAAGAAGATTGTGAAAAATTGGGTATGGGTGCTTTCTTGGGAGTCGCCCAAGCCTCTGATTTACCACCCAAATTCATTCACCTCACCTACAAACCAGAAGGTACACCCGCAAAGAAATTAGCGATTATCGGTAAAGGTTTAACCTTTGATTCTGGGGGATTGAATATTAAAGGTGCAGGTAGCGGCATTGAAACCATGAAAATTGATATGGGTGGTGCAGCTGCTACCTTGGGTGCAGCCAAAGCAATTGCCCAACTCAAGCCCGATGCCGAAGTTCACTTCATTTCTGCCGTTACCGAAAACATGATTAGCGGTCGCGCCATGCACCCAGGCGACATCCTCAAAGCTTCTAACGGCAAAACAATCGAAGTGAATAACACCGATGCTGAAGGGCGTTTAACCTTGGCTGATGCTTTGGTATATACAGATAAATTGGGCTTAGATGCGATCGTGGATTTAGCCACCCTCACAGGTGCGAACGTAATTGCTTTGGGTGATGATATCGCCGGTTTGTACACCCCCGATGATGCTTTAGCTTCCCAGTTAGAAACAGCAGCTGGCACATCCGGCGAAAAAATTTGGCGGATGCCAATGGAAGAAAAATATTTTGAAGGCTTGAAATCGGGGATTGCGGATATGAAAAACACCGGGCCGCGTCCTGGTGGTTCAATTACCGCCGCCCTATTCCTCAAGCAATTCGTCAAAGATACCCCTTGGGCGCACTTAGACATTGCAGGGCCAGTCTGGGCAGACAAAGAAAATGGCTACAACGGCCCCGGCGCAACTGGCTACGGTGTGCGGATGTTGGTCAATTGGGTACTTGAGCAATAATAAAGTCAAAAATAAAAAGGCAAAAGGCTCTGTCTTTTAACTTTTGCCCTGACGCTCCTGCGTCGCTAACGCTGCGCTAACGGGTGAGCCAGTCGCTCATGGGGGAAAACCCAAGACTGCGCTGGCTCACCTTTTTACTTTTAACTTCTCGCGTGTTATCTTGGGCTTGCCGCCAAAATTATGTTGCAATAATGACAAATGATGCGGAGTACTGACTACTTTTTGCTGGACTCAGCACTCAGAACTCAGCACTTAGCACTTAGCATAGTAATTTGGCAGTGAAAAAGTTACGGTTTTTTAACAAAGCCAATCTGGTAAAATTTGTAAGGTTTCTATAAGCTCTGAGCAATGGGATCGACTAGCGCACGGATAGCAATTGACGCAATGGGGGGGGATCACGCACCCAAAGAAATCGTTGCTGGTGCATTACGCGCCAGCGAAGAATTGGGTGTGAAAGTCTTGCTAGTTGGTGATCCCCAACAAATTAAAGCTGTCATGCCGCCAAAAACTACTTTGGAGCGGGTGGAGATAGTTCCTGCTGAAGAAGCGATCGCTATGGATGAGGAGCCTTTAAATGCGGTTAGACGCAAACGTAAGGCTTCGATTAATGTAGCGATGGATTTGGTCAAAAATCAACAGGCAGACGCTGTATTTTCTGCTGGACACTCTGGGGCAGCTATGGCATCAGCATTGCTGCGTTTAGGAAGATTGCCAGGAATTGATCGTCCAGCCATTGGTACAGTTTTCCCCACGATTATGGCTGGCAAGCCAGTATTGATACTGGATGTAGGTGCAAATGTAGACTGCCGCCCGAAATTTTTAGAGCAGTTTGCTGTGATGGGTTCAATTTACAGCCAATATGTTTTGGGAATGGATTCACCCAAGGTAGGCTTACTCAATATTGGTGAAGAAGATACCAAGGGTAATGAGCAAGCACTCCGCGCCCATGAATTACTAAGGGAAAATTCTAGTATCAATTTTACTGGTAATGCCGAAGGACGTGATGTACTTTCGGGACAATTTGATGTGATTGTCTGTGATGGCTTTGTGGGCAATGTGTTACTCAAATTTGCCGAATCTCTGGGAGGAGTAATTCTGCAAATCTTACGTGAAGAACTGCCCCAAGGCTTGCACGGTCAAATTGGAACTGCCCTTTTAAAACCAAATCTCAAGCGAATTAAGCAACGGATGGATCATGCGGAGCATGGAGGTGCTTTACTGTTAGGTGTGGCTGGAGTTTGTTTTATCGGTCACGGTAGTTCACAAGCACCTTCAATTTTTAGTGCAATACGTATGGCAAAAGAAGCAGTTGATAACCAAGTGCTGCAAAGACTTCAATCGCAGTACGAAATCCTACAGCGTGAGAACGGTTAGTCATAGTGTAATTGTCATCCGTGATTTGTCCTGAAAAGGATGAATGATGAAAACGCTGAGAGCTTGGGAGAGCAGGAGTGCAAAAGTTAGGCATAGCATTTACAGGAAGTGGCTCGGCAGTTCCCGAAACTTCCCTCGACAACCAGGCACTAACAGCACTGGTTGAAACATCAGATGAATGGATTACCACAAGAACGGGTATTCGTCAACGGCGAGTATCACTTTCGTCAGGTTCCTTGACTGAATTGGCGGCGGCAGCAGGGGAAAGAGCGATCGCCGCCGCCGGCATTCAAGCTACGGACTTAGATTTGATTTTGCTGGCAACATCTACCCCAGATGATTTGTTCGGCACGGCTTGTAGAGTCCAAGCCCAGTTAGGCGCAACCACAGCAGTCGCCTTTGATTTAACCGCCGCTTGTTCTGGCTTTGTATTTGGGCTGGTAACGGCTGCTCAATACATCCGTACAGGGGTATATCAGAATGTACTGTTGATTGGGGCAGACATCCTCTCCCGTTGGGTAGATTGGCAAGACCGTAAAACTTGTGTGTTATTTGGTGATGGTGCGGGTGCGGTAGTATTACAAGCAGCCGAAAGCGATCGCTTGTTAGGATTTGCCCTCAAAAGCGACGGCACCCTCAATCATCAACTTAACCTTGGCTATGCAGCAACTCCCCAAGAACTACTCCCAGGCATCAACGTTTCTCAAGGCACTTACCAACCCATCAGTATGAATGGCAAAGAAGTATACCGCTTTGCTGTCCAAAAAGTGCCGGAAATTATTGATAAAGCTTTATTTGAAGCCAACTTGACCGTTGATCAAATAGATTGGTTAGTCTTGCATCAAGCTAATCAACGCATTCTAGATGCCGTTGCCCAACGCCTAGAAATTCCCGAACAAAAAGTTATTAGTAACCTTGCCAATTACGGCAATACCTCCGCCGCTTCTATCCCCCTCGCCTTAGATGAAGCAGTGCAACAAGGCAAAATTAAACCCAATAACATCATTGCTGCATCCGGCTTTGGCGCAGGTTTAACCTGGGGTGCAGCTATCTTCCAATGGGGAAGATAAGTATTAATAAGTAAAAAGTTAAAAGTAAAAACGTAAAAATTTTTACTTTTGCTTTTTTCCTTTTGACTTCTTAACTGACTATTGACCAATGACTAAAACTGTATGGGTGTTTCCCGGACAAGGTTCCCAAGCACTGGGAATGGGAACAGACTTATTAGATATACCAGGTGCTAAAGCAAAATTTACTCAAGCTGAAGAAATTTTAGGCTGGTCTGTTAGCGATATCTGCCAAAACCAAGAAGAAAAGCTAGGACAGACTCTTTATACTCAGCCTTGCCTTTACGTAGTGGAAAGTATTCTCGCTGATTTGATGCGCGAACGGGGACATCAGCCTGATTTGGTTGCTGGCCATAGTTTAGGTGAATATATTGCCCTTTACGTTGCAGGGGTTTTTGAGTGGTCAGCAGGTTTGCGTTTAGTTAAACGCCGTGCTGAACTGATGGATAGTGCGGCTGGTGGAATGATGGCTGCTTTGATGAACTTTGACCGCGAACAATTGGATGCAGTTATAGCCGAAACGCCAGATGTAGTTTTGGCTAATGATAACAGTCCAGGACAAGTAGTCATCTCTGGAACTCCTGACGCTGTGCAAGCGGTAATGTCGCAAGTTAAAGCCAAACGTGCAACACCATTAAAAGTTTCTGGGGCGTTTCACTCACATTTAATGTCGGCGGCTGCTAATGAGTTCCAAGAAATTCTGGAGACAGTAGAATTTCAGTCTGCAATTGTACCTGTAATGTCGAATGTTGAACCGACACCAGCCACTGACGCACAAATTTTAAAACAGCGTCTCACGCAGCAAATGACAGGTTCAGTCCGTTGGCGAGAAATTTCGCTGCAATTACCAGCTAACAACATTGAACAAGTTATAGAAATTGGCCCTGGTAATGTTTTAACTGGGTTAATTAAACGCACCGTTACTGATTTAATCTTAAAGAACGTCCGTAATGCTGCTGAATTATAGCAGGAGGCAGAAGGCAGGAGGCAGGAGGCAGGAGGTAAAGTTTTACTATGCCTAGTATTCGTGCTTTTTAAATGTCCTCACCTATACTTCGACTGCTATACCAGAATAGGGAGTAGGGACGAAGAAATCAAAAATTAAAAGGCAAAAGTAAAAAATAGACTCACTTTTAATTTTGAGTTTGCAAAGGGTATTCCAAAAAAGAAATTATCCCATTTGTGTAATGCCTTTATCCCCCTTGTCTTCCTTGTCCCCCTTGTCCCCCTTGTCCTAAGTCCCAACTCACTACTCCCCACTCCCTAATGTCCTATGTCTCGCAGTCGTGAACCGTTAATCAGTCTGGCGCTTTACCACGCTTTCAAATGGTCGATTGTCAGCCCCATGCTTCATGCTTACTTTCGCGGGAAGATTTATGGGGTTGAAAATGTGCCGCAATCAGATCCTTTGGTAGTTGTGAGTAATCATGCTAGTTATTTTGACCCGCCGATAGTTTCTAATTGTGTGCGCCGTCCGGTAGCTTATATGGCTAAACAAGAGTTGTTTGAAATTCCGGTTTTGGCACAAGCTATGAAGTTGTATGGTGCTTACCCTGTGAGTCGCGGTAGTGCCGATCGCAATGCCATTCGGGCTGCTTTAGAATGTTTAGAAAATGGTTGGGCTGTGGGAGTGTTTTTACAAGGGACTCGCACGCCTGATGGCAGAATTACTGACCCGAAAAAAGGCGCAGCACTCCTAGCAGCAAAGGCGCAAGCACCAATTTTACCTGTAAGTTTGTGGGGAAGCGAAGGAATTTTAGAAAAAGGCTCATCCATACCCCGCGCTGTTCCCCTGACGATTAGAATTGGTGAGGTAATTGCACCGCCAAGTTCTACTAACAAAGACGAATTAGAGCGTATAACCCAAAAGTGTACGCAGGTAATCAACGAAATGCACGATTTAGGACGTTAATGAAAAATATGCTTTTAGGTAGTAGCGATCGCCACTGTATTTTTATATGTTGCTAATATCGACTAGCGATCGCTAAACTAACTCATTTTTAAAATATTATATGACAGGCTTTGATGCCAAGAACTTTTGGAATCGCTTAAATAATTCGGCGTTAGTCCGCTTTTTGTTGTTAGTGGCCGCTGGCTGGGCGTTCGTACAACTTTTGGCATACTTTGAAGCCGTAATTGTAATTTTTACATTTGCTGCTATTTTAGCTTTCTTACTCAGCTATCCCGTACATTGGTTGCGGCGGTTTTTACCTCATGGGGTAGCTGTAATTGTTGTCTTCTTACTCAGCATTGTGATTTTAGGCGGATTATTAATCACAGTTGGGATAGCAGTTTTATCCCAAGGACAGCAATTAATCGATAGTATTTCGGGATTTTTAGGTTCTCTTGCGCCTTTTTTAGAAAGAGTAGAAGAATTTCTCCGTAACCGAAATCTGCAAATAGATTTGAGTGTAATTGAAGAACAATTGCGAGATCAAGCCATATCAGGTTTAGTTACTAGTTTAACTTTTTTACAACAGTTATTAACTAATTTTGTCACCTTTATTTTAATTGCTGTGGTAGCATTCTTCATGCTGCTAGATGGCGACAAGCTATGGAATTTTATTTTAAAAATAGTCCCTAAACAACGTCGTACAAGATTTACCAATATCATCAGACGCAGCTTTTTAGGATTTTTTCGCGGTCAGTTATTATTGAGTTTGTTTTTAACTACAACTACTTTTATAGTCTTTGTAATCTTGCAAGTTCCTTTTGCTTTATTATTATCTGTAATTGTAGGCTTTTTAGATATTATTCCAGGTATCGGAGCAACTTTAGGTGTTAGCACAATTACTTTAATTGTATTATCTCAAAATGTTTGGCTGGCATTGAAAGTATTGATTGCTTGTATTATCCTCCAGCAAATTCAAGATAATCTCATTGCACCTCGGATTATGCAAGGTGCGCTAAATCTAAATCCGGTTGTGGTGTTTTTTGCATTATTAGTAGGTGCTAGAGTTGCTGGATTATTAGGAGTTTTTATTTCTATTCCCATTACGGGAGTAATTGTATCTTTATTTGAAATTGATGAGATGAAAGCTGAGGTTTAAAAAAGAGTCATTAGTCATTGGTCATTTCTCTTTTGTCCCTAGCCTCTAAGCTCTCATGTAAAATCGAATATATACAAAGAAAAACGTGCAATCATGTCAGATTTAAGGGCAGAGTTAACAGAAGGTTTAGATGAAGCGGAATGGGAATGGTTGATTCCTCATGTGCAGCGCGATGCAGTGATTTTGGTCGCACCAGGGCTAAACTTGTTAGATGTGGCAGAAGCGATCGCTAATGATAACACGCAATTTGTACAGCAGTGGATTGACGAGCAATTAATCACCAAACCTTCCGTAGACCAAGTGGGAATATGGAATGGCGATCGTCAAAAACGCTTTAACACTTTGATTGTACAGCCCTTTGTGCTAGTACAAGAAATGGCTGCGTAGGCAAGTAACACAGTAAAAAGTAAAAAGTAAAAAATTGATTTTTGCTCTTTTACTTTTTATCTTCTGCTCTCAATTCTGGGTTTCCCACCCTTGCTAGGGTCATTTGCACCAGTATAACCAGTTGCTACCCACATTAACGCTCTAGCTCCATCACGGATAGATTTTTCTATTGGTTCTGGTGGTGATTTTGAAGGAACAGATATCGGCTGAAAGTCAATTCCTCTGCTACCTAAAACTATCTCACCGATGACCGAAGCACGACGCATGTGGAAATCGGATGTAATCAAATAAACTCTTTTTATTCCCTTAGCTTTCAAATCATCTACTAAACTGGTAAAATTAGTAACTGTATCTACCGCTTCATAATCCAAGTGTAACCGCTTGGGATCAACACCAGCCTTGACAAACACACTGCGAGTTGTTCTAGGTGGACTCCCACCCGTAATCCAAATGGGTAACTTTGGATGCTTACGTACAAACTCCGCAGTAAATTTCTCTCTTTCTAATTTTCTGGTTGAACCACCCAATACTAAGACTGCTTGAGGTGGCTGGGATTGTTTTTGAACTTCTTTGTAACCGAACCAAATTAATATCGGTAAGGCAAGAAGCATAAACCGAAAAGATTTACCTGTAAACAAAAAATTGTTCTTCAAGGCTCTATGATTTCGTGTAGCTAAGACGTATATTCTCTGAATAAGCTAAAAATATAAGTTAGAGTAGCAGATTTTTAGCAAATCTGCCCTGTTTTTTCCAAGGAATTTGCTGTTTCTACCTACTAATAAATTGAACATAAAACCCATTAGCAGGCATTTAAGAGTTAAATTCACACAAATTCGGAATATTCCGTAAAAACTGCTGACTAATCATCTTGCTTCCATACTCTTGTAACTTACAATCATCGGTTTATACCTTTAATCATCCTCTTTCGTTAGCTACCGGATGAATTGTACACTTAACCTTCAGAGATGGGTAGCATTATGGCCAAAAATTTGTATGACTGAGCTAACTTGTCGGGCTATCACTCCATACTGAACCACTTACGACACTAGAAGCACTCCGTTTTCATGAGTGCTTCTAGTGCCAACCTCTAAAAAAATTAACATCTAAGTTGTGTAAAACCTAACTTTTCCATCAGGATTGTTCTGATTGAATTTATCAGCAGCAATACTCGCGCTACCTGAAAGTCTGCTAATAATTCGCTCATGCAAAATCATGGCTTGTTCAATATGACCATCTTCAATCATTTTTTCAAAAACTCTCATACTGACAGCAATGACGTTTTTGTTATTTTCAATATCTGCCTCTAATTCAGCATCTAACTGTGCCATTCGACGCTCGATTGTTATACGTTGAAGCTCGGCATTTTTTTGGAATTTTAATCGATCAGTATTTTCTTCGTTGATTTGTTTCGCTAGATCCAATGCTTTACCGACTAGTGGAACCATCTGAAAAGCCAGTTCAACATATTCCGAAACTTGTGGGACTGCAACAATTTCTGCATAGTGTTTATTTGACATAATTTTCTCATCCATAACTTCCTAGTTCCTTCGATTAATAGGCTTAACTATTTCTTTTTGCATGATGGTCTTTAATGACTGTCCTCCTTTGTAACAATCTTCAACAGCTTTTTGCTCTGTTTCTGGTAACTCAGATAATTTTTTACCTTGAGAAGATAATTGAATCACAGTATCAAGATGCCGCATTATACAATTTACAGCAACTTCATGAACCCACCTTTCCTGCTTAATTCCTTCTGAAATCTTTCCATAGGTTCTTATAGCTCCGCTAATTTCCTCACACATTAGATCAACATCTGCTTGTAATTTCTCAAGTTTTGTACGCTGCTGAGATGTAGTATAGAGATAAGAAATTCCACTAATAGCTGTGGCAATAGCAATAGAGGCAATATCACCCTTTTGTAACTGTGTGAGATTTTTCCCCTGCAAAACACTTACTACATTTTGCGAAAAACCTTGAAATACGTTTGTTAATTCTCTATGAATCGCGTCAGGTTGTAAATCATTAGGATAGACAAAATCAAGAGCAACCTTTAATTCTCTTGGCGTTGGAATATTTTCATCTCGGAGACATAGTTCATGAAAAAATGGTCTGATTGCAGCTTCATATTTTGGTATTAAGTCGGACTGTAGCTGATTCCTGTATTGTATTAATTGGTAAATATCATCATTAAGTACTAATTCAGCATCTAGTACTTGATTTTGAGCCATTTCATAGCGACTTTTTATTGAGTCTGCCCAGCCTTTGGGGTTCTCAAAGATGTTACTTGTTGACCGCTTATGCGAAGGTTGGATAGAAGGGTCATATTCATATAAGTTATGTTTTTGTCTTGCTAAAGCAATTGCTCTTTTGCGCTCTTCCTCAGTTTCTTTTGCTGCTCTTATTTTTTGTTCTTTTGCTACTCTTATTTTTTGTTCTTTTGACCAAATAACATATCCTATAAAAGTAATCGCACCTAAAATCAGTGCCACTAGAGGTGTTGCTGCCAAACATAATAGATAAATAATTCCAAGTATAAAAAAGCCGAATAATTTTAAGCAGCCCATCATTATAACCCTTTAAAAACTCAAAATTTTACAATCCAGTTTTTTAGGAGACGTTTTAGGAATTTCAACCAATTTCAGAAATTCTGTTTAATCAAATTTCATTTTACAAGTAATTTTTTTTATTACTGATAACTGTAGTTAAAAAGTTACGCATAATATATTCACGTTGAATATGATTTTATTTCAAAATCGAATTCTAAACTTCAAATCCATATTTTTCTCTTAATAAAATTTTCAGTTCATTATTAGGTTCTTCTCCATAACAAGAACCAATAACCTTTCCATAATTCTCTAAATCAAGAATACTTGTATTTAATTTGAGTGCTTCTATAAACTCTTGTTCTAAATGTGGACTTACATAAATAAAATAATATGCCCATCGACCGCTACTATCTTTAGCCTTGAGTTTATGAATAAGATGACCTCGTTCTGCAAAAAACTTATTTTCATGCTTGTGATTATTGTTTTTTTGCTTTAGTGCATCTACATTACCCATACCAATAAGTCCTAAAAAACAACGTTCAGGTAAGTTGTATTTATCTTGATCATCCTTTGAGGAATTTAATCCATACTTGAGTGCAGAGACAACTTGAAAATTACCTATAAACACTAAATAAACTAATGCTTCGTCACGGTCATTATAAGAGTACATATTATCCCGAAAAACTTGCAGAAGCGGGTCTATCATTTCCGTTATAAAGCACCCTAGCCTTCCTAACGCAATGGCTACACGTCTTTTAGCTATGCTCGGTAAATGTGAAAAGATTAAACTTTTTATCGCTTCAATATCTTTTGGGTGATGGAGATGTGATATTTTTGGTACATTCTTTAGAGGCTTACCTCCATCTGCCACAACCACCCATTCGTAAATCCAGTCTGCTTGAGCAAATACAGTTTTTTTAGGAGTACATACACTCAAAATCAGAGCAGAATAACTCCGCGCAAAAGCATCATGTTTGTTATTCATAACAACTTGCCGCAAAATGTCTAGTTCTTCATTAGCAAAAGTATAGTTTTTATAAGAAAAACTATCTCTTGCGCTTGTTAGCCATGAAAGCGCCCATATTGCTGTAGTTGACACTGCATAATTACTCTCTGTATCTTGTTGAACAGCAGTAAGCAATACTTTTACTACTTTACGCAAGAGTAAATCTGGTAAGAAATCTATTCTTGTACTATTCTTCTGAACTTGTGGACGATAAAATGTTTCAATTAAGTTGAATGCTGCGTTAATTCGTTCTTCAACCGAGTATAAGATATTTAGTTTTTCCAACAAGGGTGTTAATATTTGAGTTGCATTTCCGACATTGAGAATTTCAATATTTGTGATTGCTATATTGAGAAAAATACTACCAATTTTGTTTCGACGATCATCACGATTTTGTATATAACTTTGTAATAATCTTTCATACAAGATTTGTCCAAAACAAGACTGCATAACTGAAGCAAAGGCTTCATCCATTAAAGTATATGATTTGCTTAAGCCATCAAGGTCGCTGAGATTATTTATAGCTTTATCTATTACTAAATAAACTGTCTCGTCCTTCAAATCAAGCTCTGTTGCTAGGCATTGCATAGCAAAATTAGACAAAGCACGAGCTTCTTTCGATGATCTTTCATCAGATAACAGCCTTAAAATTACATCATCAGCAGTGACAAGACCTAAATACTCTGACTGATTGTTTTTTTGACCTATTTTAGATATCGCAAGACGCATAAACTCCCGCCAGTGAGTAGCAACAACTGGCTCAGTTTTTTGATTTGTACCCAAAATTTCAATTGGTCTGTCTACAATCGGTATGTTATGCACCTTTTGAAACAAAGAATCTAATATATCTAAACTTTTTTGTTGGCGCTCTTTTTTTAGAGATTCTATGTTCTTAGCTACCCTTACTATTTCTTTCTCACATTCTTCAATTTTTTTTCGTAATCTAAATCTTTGTTCTACACTACTAATAACAAGTTCTTTCTCTAGATAAGCAAGTTGTTCTTGCCACCAAGTCTTCGCCTCTTCTAGATCCTTTAAAATCCCATATTCCCGATTATCTGCTGACATTCTCTATCTCCGAACTATTCTCTTAATTTTCTGCCATGCTTTGTACATCAAGCCCTCGGTTTCCATCTCCAGTTCGTAAGATGCGATCGCAGGAATTAAAGGCAACACTACCTTCAACTTGGCTGAAGCTGCTTTATCTTGCTCCTCTAACTTGTCTCGAATTTCGTGCAGCAGAAAAATTAATTCTGAAGGATGAGTAGTAGAAGATATCTGTTCTATAGATACAACTGCTTGTTCTACTTTAACCAGTTGGGTTTCTGCTTCCTCATCAGAGATAATAATTGCTTCTTGTGGGTAAAGTCCCCAGTATTCTGTTTCGTATTTACGAATAGCCGGAAGAATATCTCGCCTAATGCGTTGCTTCATCTCAACCCTCACAGTTATATGAGGATTCATGATTAACTCTTTTTCAAATTCCCCTAGTTGTTCGTAGAGTATATTTAAAATATCTTTTAAGTCGTTCAGTCTATCGTAATCGCCCATAATTTAATTTATTTTTGTTAAAATAATACAGTTTTAGAAAATTCTGAATTATGAAATCAAATCATTTGAGTTAATTTTTATACTTTAACTAAAGTAATATCTTTCTTTTTTTACGCCAGAGTGAAGCCTTAATTTTTAGTTTGATGAAATGCCAGAGATTTGTTAATTTTTCCAAAAACCACATCAATAAGGGTATACTGTTCCAGATTTGATTTTTGACAAAATAGACTGGATAAAAGCTTGACATAATATATGCAAGTTTAGTTTTTCAGTATATTTAGCAATATTGAATCAAAATTATTCTAATCTAAATAGGAGTATTTCAGCATTTCTTCTGATTAGAATAGCATAAGGTTTTTCTGTCTTGCAAAACTCTGCAATAAATGGTTTTTAGTCGATATGCCTGTTTGTTGGAATGTTTGACTCTTGAAATGACGTAAAATCCAGGGCTTAAAATATATGTATTACATATCTTTACAACCCACCTCAATTTATGGGGATCTCAGTGTTTCCCCCTAAAGTCACTTGTTTCACAACTTTGTGAGCTTTCCCTTGTTTTTTGAAGATTGAAGGGATTATTTAGTAAACGGGACTGGTGCGTCTCGAACGCACGACCTAGCGCTTAGGAGGCGCTCGCTCTATCCAACTGAGCTACAGCCCCAACTACGAAGCATAAATATAATAGCAGTAGTTTCAGCTAGAGTGCCACGAACTGTCCCAAGAACCGCCACCTATTTCTAAACCACACAGAGAACTCTGTGATTTTAGGATAATTTGAGATTGTTTGTCACTAATTTTTCGCAACTCCAAATTCAGATTTCCTTGCATGGTATCTCGACAACAGTACATTAAACCATTTGTTGTCGGCGCACGCAGGGGTGTACCTGGTAGATGCGTAGTTCCTGCTAACTCAACCTCGTAGTTTAAATTTCTAGCTTGCATTTGCCATCTACCCCAAGGTTGAATTTGCCATTGTACTTGGGAATTCCACGGTACAAATTCATAAAATTTGCCTTGATAATGCACTCCAATCATGGCGACAGATTCCATCCACCACAACACACCGCGTCTACCACCACCTGCGGTTAATGCTAAGTTAGGTTCGCCATCAAAGCAATTACAGTTGAGCCAAAACCATTTTTGGGGAAACGCCCCGCCCCAGTTTTTCTCGCCGTAGGCTGGCGCGTCGGTAAATTCATAAATTTTGCCGTTCCAGTCTATCCAACCACTGGCCAAACCATGTGCCATTAAAATTTGCCAGCCAGGTTCAAAAATCTGTAAAAATGACAACCAGCCAGCTGTTGATTGCTGAAAGCTATTTTGGTTTCCCCAGCCATATATCGGCTGAATTTCATACAACCAACGGCAATAAAAACCAGTGGCAGGATCGCGGATGATTCCCTGATTGATCTTACCTGTGGCTTGATAACCTTCTTGAATATGTTGTTCAAATTCTTTGGGTAAAAGGTATATAGGTTGAGTGTTGAGGTTGGTTTTTCCCCAATGTCCTAAAGCTAAGACATCTCGACTAGCCCAAAATTTTTCTACATCGGGAAAAGTCCGGCATAAATACTCATCATTGGGGCCGAGGATTTGGGCTGCACCACCACTGTAAGGTTTACCACCAATGGGATCTTCAATAGAGTACATGAAGGCAAAGGTTTGTCCGCAGTCTGGCAAGGTTACACGATAATACCAGCCTTCAAAAAAACGGCGATCGCTACCATCCCAATGATAGCCACTATGGGGTGTCTGATATTTTACAAGCCCAGAAAACATCTATTTAATGTGTGTGCTAATTGACTATTTTTTAGTATGCGCGATCGCCTGTTAGCAAGCTTGACTCTTTTGAGGTAACAGCTAATAACCGCATATCTCTACTCCATACTCATTCTTTTGGCAGATGATTAACTCCCGACTCTAGATAGAACCGTCTATGTAATTACAGAAGGTATGCTGAATATCATTAAAAGCCAAGTAAAAAAAAGAACTGAAATTTCTTGAGTTCTTAGGAGATTAGTATTGCAATCTCTTGTTGAGTAAGGGTTTAGCTTTGTCAACCAATATTTTAGGAGTGTAATTAATATTATGACAAATTCAGGCGATCGCGAAACTTATAACAGCGAAACTAAACAACAATCCTATACCGATAATTATGGTAACACTCACACCAATGTGACCCGCACCAGTGAAAGTGTTAACAACAATGCGAGTTCTTATAGAAATGGTTACGCCAACGGTCGAGAAATTGAGCGGAATTACCAACAAGCTAATTTAGCTGCCCGTGACAATGACAATGCCTCTCGTGGCTTATTATTAGGCATTTTGCTCACATCTTTAGCTGGCTTAATTGTTGGTGCATTTTGGTACTTTAATCAACCCAGAGAAACAGTAGTTAACGAAACTCAACCAGTCGTAACTCCTTCACCTAACAGTGGGCTTGCATCCCCCCAACCACAACAAACCACAATTATTGAAAGAACCAGAGAAGTACCTGTTGTAGTTCCTCAACAGCAAGTACCACAAGTAAATATACCTGCTCAACCAGACATTAATATCACCGTTCCATCTCAACAACCGTCCAATTCAGAAACACAAACCACTCCTCGCCAAGATAGTACTAACAAATCTGTCGATGGGGGTCAAACCAATACATCTAAAACTGTCGTACCTCAAACCTCAGATCAACCCAACAGCACATCAAATACCAATTCTTCTACTACTGATAATATTGGTAGCGACAAGAATCAGTCTAGATAATCCCCTCAGATTTCCAGTCTGGGGCTACATCACCAAAGCCTGCCTATTGCGCTGGTGCTGCACTTAGCGCACCACGCAGGCTAAATATAGTTCATCTTGCACACAAACACACTTCGACAGGCGAGAGTTACCATCTCCGCAGACTATCTTAAAACCCGCGCAGGCGGGTTTAGTTTGTATAGCCCCAGACTTTAGTCTGAGGGCTATTTGCTATTAGGACTGATGCGCCTTTTGGAATCGCCAACTACTAAATCTCTTAAATGTAACGTAGCACACTTGACAGTCGTCTAAGTCAAGTATGAGGCATCTTGATGAGAGATGACGTAAACTTTTTCAACATAAACACCCGACTCTAGTTATAATTTCCTATAAGTTGAAAAAACTCTTAAGAATTAGCGTAACTAATACGCTGCTCTCAAACCGACTAGCTGACAACCACATTAGGAGGACTATCTATGGCGCTTGTACCATTGCGGCTGCTCTTGGATCACGCAGCTGAGAACGGTTACGGCATCCCAGCTTTCAACGTTAACAATTTGGAGCAGATTCAGGCAATCCTGAAGGCTGCTGCCGAGACAGATAGCCCCGTAATTTTGCAAGCTTCCCGTGGCGCTCGTAACTATGCAGGTGAAAACTTCCTGCGCCACCTGATTTTGGCTGCTGTAGAGACCTATCCTCACATTCCCATTGTGATGCACCAAGATCATGGTAATGCTCCTTCTACCTGCTACTCAGCTATCAAGAACAACTTCACTAGCGTGATGATGGATGGTTCCTTGGAAGCTGATGCTAAAACCCCTGCCAGCTTCGAGTACAACGTTAATGTTACCCGCGAAGTTGTGAATGTAGCTCATGCTTTGGGCGTAAGTGTAGAAGGTGAACTCGGTTGCTTGGGTTCTCTGGAAACTGGCGCGGGTGAAGCTGAAGATGGTCACGGTTTTGAAGGTACTCTCGACCACTCTCAATTGCTAACTGACCCTGATGAAGCTGTTAGCTTTGTAGAAGCAACCCAAGTAGATGCTTTGGCTGTAGCTATCGGTACTAGCCACGGTGCTTACAAGTTTACCCGCAAACCAACTGGCGAAATTTTGGCAATTAGCCGCATTGAAGAAATTCACCGTCGTCTACCTAACACCCACTTGGTAATGCACGGTTCTTCTTCTGTACCTGAAGATTTAATTGCTTTGATTAACGAGTACGGCGGTGCTATTCCTGAAACCTACGGTGTACCTGTAGAAGAAATTCAAAAAGGTATCAAGAGCGGTGTTCGCAAGGTGAACATCGACACCGACAACCGTTTGGCTATCACCGCAGCTGTGCGCGAAGCTTTGACCAAAAATCCCAAGGAATTTGACCCCCGTCACTTCCTCAAGCCTTCTATTACATATATGCAGAAGGTTTGTGCTGAACGCTATGTACAGTTCGGTACTGCTGGTAACGCAAGCAAGATTAAACAAGTTTCTCTGGAAGAGTTTGCTGCTAAGTATGCTAAAGGTGAATTAAACGCTGTCACCAAGGCTGCTGCTAAAGTTTAATTTAGCTAAAGATTTATAGGGAACACTTTTGTGTTTCCTTTAACTGAGGGTTTTAATATTAAAAATAAACCGAGAAACTGTTATGTTTCTCGGTTTTTTTGTTGACATCAATTTATATAAGAGGGACATGATATGACACAGAAGCTAAAAAAGAGACGGAATAAGTTTTCTTAGCTTCAGCTGCTTTGTCACTCTTTCAACTCCTGAATTGTGAATTGTGAATTCTTATATAAAAACTATTAAGTAGCTAGGCGCAATTAAATATAAAACGCTCAAGAGCATATCCATCCTTAAGGCTTCTGGCTTCAATGCCATCAATAATTGCCATCGCTAAATCATAATTATTATCAAACATCTGTCCAGCAATTTCATGAGTCTTCAATTGATGCCATTCCTCCTCAATTCGATTCATTTGAGAACAATA
>NZ_JACJSD010000064.1 GCF_014697615.1 Nostoc sp. FACHB-280
TGCTTGACTTTGTAAATCAGCTTATGGGGAATATCCTGACTGTCTTCAACCTGAAGGTTCTGCAATACTACTGGGTTTGTTCCCTGGGTAATTGAGCCTTTAATTATCAGACGATCATCTCGCAACAACATTAACACGCACTTATCAGCCCCAGCATTTTCAATGATGATGGAAAGTAACGATAAAAGTAGTTTGTCTAGTTCGATTGCACCGGAGATAGCCTGAGATGCTTTGAGAATAGCTTTTAAATCTAGAGTATCTGAGACACTGCTGCTAGAACTTGAAGAACTAGTAGATGTGACAGTTCCCAAGCTGATGATAGTTTCATTAGTAGAAACAACCGAACGGCTTGGCTTTAATATTGGCGCAAGCAATTGGGGATAGCGGTGTTCTAAGTCGGCGACTTTGGCTTTTGCTCCCCAATGGGCATAGCAATAATATGCTTCTTGCATATAGCTGGCGGCGACTTTCTCTTTGCCCCAACCAAGGTAAAATTTGGCTGCAAGTTCATTTGCTAAGGCTTCTTCTTGGATATAGTCATTTTCTTTTGCACCTGCGATGGCGCGATCGTAATAATCTCCGGCTGCGTAATTTTCCCCTAGTACTCGATATTTTTCCGCTTCTACTAGGTCGTATTTATGTTGAAAGTTCATTGGTGCGGAAACTGCACGATGGTGGAGTATGGCTTGATTTTGAGAAACCCGCTCCAGCAGTTCGGTTTTGTCTGTGGCTGCGGCATGGGTAGCCAGTACTGTTAGGGAATCGTAAAAGTAAAAAACCAATTCGCTCATTTCGCCTGCCACAACTGCTAGGGTTTGACGCGCTTCTATGGCATCTTGAATTGCCTGGGGGTACTGATTGAGGAGATAGGAAGTAGTCAGCCTATAGACCCAATAATAATGCAATCCAATTAAATCATTAGTAGCAGTAAGTGTAGCCTGTATTTGCTCGGTTTTATTTGTCAAAGTTGACTGGTTTTGACTATTTTGCAGCCGCTCAACTGCTTGTAAAATAATCTGAGAGTAATTTAAACAAGTTTTGAGATTGAGCTTGGATAGAGTATTTAAATAAGGTTCTGCTTCTGTCACCAAAGTATTTAAATCCTGACCAAGGATATAAACGCACTGACACAAATGCTGGACGGTATGGCCTGCATACTCTATATCGCCGACTTCCTGGGCTGTCTGGAAACTTTCATAGTATAAAGCTAAACTGGTGCGAAAATGAGATTTATAATGAATAAAAAACAGACCTAAGATCAGATTAACTCTTGGCAACATAAAACGTGCATTGAGTTTTACCACTAGTTGTGATGACATCTGAGCAAAGTCATAAGCTGTATCCAAATCCCCTAATATACTGCTCAATAAGACTGCATAGGTACTGTAACCATAACCTGATAGGGGGTGATTTCCTTTTTGAATCGACAATCTAACTTGAGTCAGAACGAGCAATGGAAATAGTGGGGAAGCACAAAGGTAGGCTGCTGCAATAACACTAGAAAGTAACTGCATAATTGCCACTGCTTCTGGTTCTGTCATCATCGGCAAATCAAGTAAATCTTCGGCAGTTCTACCATTAAGCAATTCCTTTACCTTTTCTAAAGCGCCAGCGATATCTGCGGGTGTTGGTTGCTCTGGAAAATAGGTGTAAAACTCGGCTAAAGCATTCCTGGCGAGCGCGATTGCTTCTTGAAATCTCCCCTGGTTTGTATAGGCTTGAATCTGAATTTCGTAGGCTTTGACGTAATCTATCGCTGGGAGCTTTGCCGCTAAAATTGCCTTTACTCCCTGCTCCATTTGCTCGTAATTACCGCACAAATACGACGCTTCTGCTGCTCCTGACTGCAATTCTAACATCAGGCTGGTTTGGGTCTGCCAAGCACCATCAGACAGTAAATTTATCCCTGTAGTGAAAT
Source organism: Nostoc sp. FACHB-280 (assembly GCF_014697615.1). Taxonomy (GTDB): domain Bacteria; phylum Cyanobacteriota; class Cyanobacteriia; order Cyanobacteriales; family Nostocaceae; genus Nostoc_B. The sequence goes on from NZ_JACJSD010000064.1 coordinate 1,919, forward strand.
ATTTGAAAGCTGGTTCGTAAGCATTCGAGGCTTTAGCTTTGCGTCCAGCAATTAAATTCAGTTCGACAAGATTATCCTTTTCTGATTTGTCAAGTTGATCGAGGATAATGGCGCTCGCACTGTTCCAATGATTGACAATCTCGAAAATCTTATCTTCTAGTTCGCTGTCTGGGATACTTTGTCGCAGCAACCGAGCAATCGCCAAATGGGTTACTTGTTTTTGGTCTTCAGGAATCAAAGAATAGGCAGCTTGTTGTACCCGATCATGCAAAAATCTATACTTGGCTATTTGCTCGCTAGTACTTTTATTTTCTAGCCTCAATTTATCGTTATCTTCGCCTTGATAAAACTTATAAATATCACTTTGGGGTAAAATCAAATCTGCCTGTAAAGCAGCCCATAAATCAGTTGCGACTTCCACTTCAGATAATTGACAAACAATCGCTAATGTTGGCAAGTCAAATTGGTTACCAATACAAGCAGCTAGTTTCAATACCGATTGGGTTGATTCTGGTAATCTTTGCAATTGAAATACTATAAACTCAACCACATCATCGGTGAGTGTTTGCTGATTGATCTGAGAAATATCGAATTGCCAACATCCTTCTGATAAATTAAATTTAATGAATTTATCTTGATGTAACGACGTAAGAAATCTTGTGGCAAATAAAGGATTTCCCTGAGTTTTACGATAAATCAATTGCGACAAAGAAAAGGCTAAATCCTCTTTGCACTTCAATGTATCGGCGATCAGTTGATTTAATTTGACTTGACTCAGAGGAGCGAGAGTAATTGTATTGACAACCGCCTCAGCTTTACTAATTTCCTTTAAGCTCATCATCAAAGGATGAGCGGGCGATACTTCGTTATCTCGATAAGCTCCAATTAATAGTAAATATCCCTGGTTTCCATTTACCATTAATAATTGAATCAGATTCAAGGAAGCAGAATCAGCCCATTGTAAATCATCTAAGAAAATTACTAATGGATGTTCTTTCTGTGTCAAAACTTGAGTGAATTTTTGAAAGAGGAAATTAAAACGATTTTGGGCTGCAATTCCTGATAATTCTGTGGCTGATGGTTGAGTGCCAATAATTGTTTCTAATTCAGGTATAACGTCAATAATGACTTGTCCATCTTTACCAACAGCTTCTAATATTTTGTGTTTCCATTTCTGGATTTGTCCATCACTTTCACTCAACAACTGCCCCATTAAATCTCTGAAAGATTGCACAAAAGCACTAAAGGGAATATTCCGTTGAAATTGGTCATATTTACCTTTGATGAAATAACCACGTTGTCTGACAATTGGTTTATGCACTTCGTTAACAACTGCTGTTTTACCAATTCCAGAAAAACCAGCTACCAGGATCATTTCTGTTGCACCCTGGCTGACTCTATCAAATGTTGCTAGTAGGGTTTTTACTTCTGTTTCTCTACCATAAAGTTTATCGGGGATGATGAAGCGATCGCACACATCCCGACTAGCAATATCAAAACTTTGAATCTCACCAGTTTCTTTTAGCTGAATTAAACATTTTTCTAAATCAACTTTCAATCCTAATGCACTTTGATACCTATCTTCGGCATTTTTTGCCATCAATTTACTGACGATTTTTGAGATAACCAAGGGGATATCTGGATTAATTTCATCTATTAATGGTGCGGTTTTGGCAATATGAGAATGTACTAATTCCATCGCATCCTGAGATGCAAAGGGTAACTCACCTGTGAGTAATTCGTAGAAAGTTACACCTAAAGAATAAAAATCTGTGCGATAATCAATCCCGCGATTCATTCTTCCTGTTTGTTCGGGAGAAACATAAGCAAGGGTTCCTTCTAATACTTTGGGATTAACTAGGGTTTGGGTTTCTCTGGGCAATAATGATGCAATACTAAAGTCAATTAATTTAATTTGTTTGGTTTCGGGATTAATTAAAATATTGCTGGGTTTGATATCTTTATGAATAATGCGCTCATGATAGAGTAGATTTAGGATGTCGCACAAAGTGATCGCGATTAATAAGAATTCTTCTAAAGATTGTTGAGTTTCTCTAGTTCCCCACTTTTTAAGAGAAATCCCCCCAAAGTCTTCCATAACTAGTGCATAACCATTTTGACAAGGTTCTAGACTGTAGGTTTGGACTATTAGGGGGGAGTTGAGATTTTTAGCAATTGTGTACTGGTTGCGAAACAACAACAGTTCGTTAAAGCTGGGATAGGGATTTTTGAGTAATTTAACGACTACTGGTTGTTGATCAACTTCTCGATAACCTCGATAAACCAGTGTGCGGGAGCCATTATAGAGTTCTTCGCTGATGCTATATCCGGGAATATTCTCAACAAGAGTGCTAGTCATAACCTAAATCTTAAAAATGTTTAGATTTAGTATTCCCATCGGATTAACTGAATTCTCTAGATTAATGTAAGAATTTATACTGACATCGCAGGTTTTGCAGTATTACACGAAAGGGCTATTTCGTGTAATGCACAAACAGTTGTAAAACCTTTTAAAGACTCAAATCTTCCTCCCGCCTCGACTGCCGCCGTTGCTGCTGCCGTAACTGCCGCCCATAATCGAGTAACTGCTGATTCCAATCACCAGCCTTGCACTTAAGCCGCTTAGACTGTGGCAGTAGTTCTTTTACTGCCCGTGCAGCTGTATCACCCGCATCATCTCTTTCAAAAGCCACCTGCACATTAGGGATGTGCCGCAATTGCTCAACAGGTAAACTGTTGGGGCTATCAACTGCCATGTACAGCGTTCTCGTGGGTGGTGCGTTCCCCCTAACCTGATACTCCAGCATTGCTATTGACATAGCATCGATGGGCGATTTACACAGCACCACTTTCTCTGGCGGGTCAGTCGGCTGTCCGCCCAGGTGGAAGTAAAACCAGCCCTCACGCCGCTTAGTCCCTTTCTCATAACCCTTAAAACTGTTATTCTCGCCCCTTGTCCCACGCAGGAATGCACCTTGAGCATGGGGTAGATCGCCAAGATTCCGCATTACAAACACAGCATTTTGCTGGTCATCAGCATAAACTAGCCCCCGTTCGTGGAGAGCCTGAACCAGATTTTCCTCTATTCCCCGTTTCTGGGTGAGGTAGTCAGAGACTAACTGCCATTTGGCTTTATCCTCAACTGGTAGCCGAAATTGCGGACGTGGTTCAGACTGGATAATCTCACTTGTCGCATTCCTGGCGTGAGCGATCGCTGCTCTTTCTGCTCCAGCTTCCCCGAATCTGTCGTGTAACCAAGTGATCGCTTCTCGAAAATTACAAGAGTTAACGTGCATCACCAAGTCAATCGCACCACCGCCGCCCTTGTGTTGCTCCGGTGAAAAATCGTAGAACTTCGACCCATCTATATTAATGATGTGACCGTGACCCCTCCACCGTTCATGATCATGATTTAGCCCCAACTCCCAAGCGACATCTTCCAAGGGCAGGTCACGCAGTTGACTGGTTGATTCCAACAGTTGCACTCGTTTTTCAAGTCGCTGCCGTTCCTTTTCACTATCCCTAGCCCGTTGTTCGGCACGGGATAATCTTTGCGCCATGAAAGCGCGGTCAGCCAATTGGTGGTTAATGGCTTGGAAATCGTCATGCTGCTGAATCCGGGCAATGTAAGTCCTGGCTGATTCAAATGGTGTGGGTGCTAATTGGTTATTTGTAATGACTGCGGTGAGTGGTTCGCTGTTAACCGCTTGGTAATATTCCTTTACCTTGGTATGGGTTGCCTTGCTGCCCTTCACCCCCCGTTCAATGCCCAAAGGCGCGAGAGCCTCCGCGTAGCTGTCTTGGAGTTTGGACAACTTAATGCTGGCAGCCCGACCATCACCGCCGAACATTTCTTTATGACTTAGTTGCTTAGTCTTATCGTTGATAGGAACGACGTAAGCATGAATGTGGGGAGTAGCTTCGTCCAAGTGCAATTCTGCCCGGACGCACTTATCACCATAGTTGGTCTTTAACCAAAAGTAAGAAGCAGTGGCGAAATCGGCCATGCGCTTATCGTCCCACTCACCAGCCTTTGACGGGTCATGAGGGCGGAAATATTCAGGCGATGCCGACAAGAAAATCTCACTACACAGCACGGCATCCTTACGCGGTTTGTGTTTAGTGGTGCTGGCTATCTTGGTTTTTACCAGTTCTTCGAGTGGTGTACCGTCCTCCATACCAATCAGTCTGATATTTTTTTTAGTGGTGTCAGCGTTTGGGGTATCTTGTAAACGGGCGGTATGCTTAGAGCTACCCCCAACATTGCCGAAAGACTTGAGTTTTTCAACGCGCAGAATCGCCAAAGCCGCCATTGATTTTCTCTCGTATTTTTCAAGTGTGCCAAAGTTGTGCAAAACCCCCGCAGGGGCGAACGAAACTTCTGCGTCTTGAGCGTAGCGAAAGATGGGCGCAGCCCACCCGCAGGGCGCGGAAGTGTAGTGAGTACACCTCCATATTAGTACCCCCATCCCAAATTTTTCTGCTACCGCCCCCAGTCTCCGCGTTCTCGTCACCGTGCCTTCTCTGTAATTCTCTTGACTGCCGCAGTTGGATTGCTTGCTAAAACTGCCTTTTGACTATTTTACGCCCACCAGTGCCGCACTAGCATAACTTGTGATGTTGCACAGGTTATGCACAATAAACTTGTCAGGTTGTCTGGTTCTGGTTCTGGTTTTTTCTGACCATTTGCACAGCTTATGCACAGATATATGGCTATATTTGTGCATAAGCTGTGCAATTAAAACACGGCGGATTCAGCAAAATTTCGGCTTTTGCGCTACATTGCTAAAAGCCCTCAACAATCAGTATATTTATGGCCTCACAACTTGACCTTGCTGTGTCTATAGATGTCGGTGGTTCTGGCACAAAAATCATTTACAAGTTTTCTAGCTGGGAGAAACCAAGGTTTTTTCTGATGTCTCCAGAAGTGGAGCAGATATCTAAAACTGATTTTCAGCGTTACCAAGACAATCAGGTGTGGAACGGTATTCCTCGCCCAGAACACCAAGCTTACTTGGAGTGGAACGATAACATCTTTATCATTGGTGAATTTGCCCGTGAATTTGCTGCTGTTGACCGAATTCATGAGCGCAAATATGAAAATGCTCTGTATAAAGTTCTGGCGGCGGTCGGCGTAATTTTAGAAAGATATAAAGTTGCCAGTAAAAAGCCGAAAACCAAAAATGTGAAAATCTTTTTAGATTTGGCTTTCTTACTGCCTTGGAATGAATATAACGATCACAAACGTTTCTTTTCCCAACTGCAAGAAATGTTTAAAACCTTTCAATTTCGTGGGCAGACTTGGGATGTCATATTAACCGAAAATTTTGTCTGCCGTCCTGAAGGGGCGGGATTATTAGCGGTCTATACCAAAACCAAAGGTGTGGAATGGTTTCAGAACAATCAAATCGCGCTGCTGATGCTGGGTCATCGCAACACAACATTGCTTTATTTTGACAGAGGGATTCGCAAAAGTGCCGATAGCCCATTGCTAGGGTTTAGTACTCTATTAGATGATGTCTGCTCACGGGTGTCAGGAATTGGACGCGACCAATTGGCACAGGCAATTTCTGACAGTTTCTATGAGGGCAGAAACCAAGTCTATGTTTATGATTCGTCGAGTCCATACACCCGAAGACCCACTTGGAAAGAGTTAAATTCATTTCAACGATTAGCGGCGGCGCGGGATGAGTCTTTACGTCAGCGTGAAATCGAGGATCTTGTCCAAGCCTTGATCGCGGCAAGGATGAATTATTGGCTGCGCCTTTCTAAGTGGCTAGATAAAAATCTGCCTTCCATGCCAGCACAAGTAATTATCGGTGGTGGTGCGGCATTTTTTATCCAACCGGAACTGGAAGATTATTTCAACTGTGTACCAACTAGTACCAGGGACAAAAAGCTAGTTAAAGGCGAATACGCACCTGCTTTTGAACCTAAAAGAACTTACGCTAATGAAGTTCCAAAGCCTTGTGCTGTGATGAATTGGTTGCCGGAAATTAGTGAAAAAATTGGACAAACTTTTGGGATTGGTAATGGACAAGATCGGGAGTTAGTTTTTCGATTAATTGATTGCTTTGGCATGATGGATCAGCTATTGGACAAAATCAAAGAGGTAAAAGGTGGCAAGAACGAAAAAACTGCGTAAGAGTCTGTCACTGCCTCGCTTTCAGCCAATGGAGAATACGCCTTTAGCAGTGGTGGCTGATTACTTCAATTCTTTAGAGTCTTCTTGTGCTAAGAAGATGCTGGAAGAAGTGTTAGTGATGTATTTTCTGCCTCGCGCTCAATCTAAGTTGGGTGGCTGTTCACAGCAGCAACTCACAAATTCATACTTGATTTCGCGGCGGATGGCTGAAAGTCATTTTGGCATTATGGCTTTGGAGTTGGGACTAGATGCTAGTGTTTACAGCTGTGTTTCTATACCATTGTCTGCGGTGCCAGCTTCAGTTAATGGCACTCATGAGGATAGTCAAAACACATCAACGCCTGCACTGTCTCCTGTTGAGCAACCATTCGACCATCATTCAAGTTTGATTGCTGGCGAAGCATCAGTTGATTTCATGGATCAGCTGTTTGGTTGATTTTGCTCGAATCTTTGGTATTGCGTAGTTAATGATAAGCTGCTGTGAAGCGAATTTGAAAAGTCAGTAATTACTCAAGACAACGAGATTGGTTGATTGTAGTATGGGCATATATACGGAACTACCTATACTAAACAACAATCAATCTCTTAGATTCTTTGTAGAACGTAAAAGTCAAGGACATGATTCGCCCCCACATTCCGGGGGTATTTTTATGGCGGTAGGAGTTTTAATAATGGAAGCTCAACCGTCAGGATTTGAAATGGTGAACGGAAGAATCACTATTGTATTTTAATTGTAGTGCTGTGGTAGTAAATCGAGTGGCTGTAAACGCGATTTTGTTCTGATGAAGCTGTTGAGTCAAAAAAACGGGCAAAACTTTTTTGCGTCCTGTGCGAGAGTTTTAATCAGAAATTTTTGAAGTAGAAATTAGGGTCGTGTATGAGGTTTTTGGGGTCAAAATCCTTATATTTACCTTTGGTTTACCTTAGAAATGCCATTGAAATGCCATAGATTTACCTTATTTTTGGCAGAATAAGTAAATTTTGAAAAAATCCGATTTGTGGCAGTAGTAAATCCTTATTTCTGCCATTGGTATGCCATTGAAATACCATTGGTTTACCTTATATTTGCCTTTTTGAGAAAATCCTTGTAAATACCTTATAAATTCCTTTGGGGTTGAATAATAGTTAGGGTGCGAAGTTTATATGAAACCAAGAAAAGTTAGTATCAGTCCGCCTAAGATGTCTGTTGATAAAAAGGAATTGGTACGCCGCGTTCAACAACGGTTGAGTAAACAAAATGGAACAGTTGAAGAAATTATTGATGCCACAATAGAAGAAATTTATGAATCTCTAAAACAGGGGGACAGTGTTGCTCTACGGAACTTCGGCACTTTTTATGTCAGAACAGGGCGAGATTGCTGGGTATTTAAGTTCAATCCCTCGCAACGGTTACGTCAAGCGTTTGGTTGGTCGTCAACTCATAAGCCCAAGCCCTAACATGATCTGAAGATGATATTTCTGCCGTGCAGTCAAGTTGGGGTTCAGCCGGGATACCCGCAAGTGCGATTCGTTGTAAAGTTATGTTACGCAAATATTTGCAAATGCTTGATTTTACGTTTATGCGATCGCTGTGCTTCTTCACAGTTAGTTATTCCAGAGTCATCATCACTATTTGAAAAAATGCTTGATGATCCCGTTATAGGGGTATGTTTCACTGATGAATAAAGGAGCGATCGCTCTTGCTATCTCACCTTTTTAGTTCCCTCACCACAGCACCAACAGCACAGAGAACTAGAAAAATACCAACTGCGATCGCTAGTGTTAAAGCAACTGGAGTGTTACCCGCCGTCAGCAGTGGTACTAAAACAAACCGGAATGCCAGCAATACAGCAACCGTCCAACCCCCAGTTCTAAGTAGTAGGGAAAGAAACTGCCGCCACGATGCCCACTCACTAAGGGAAACATCATGTGTCGAAACTTCAGGTTTGCCAGCTTGTGGATATGGCGAATATGGTTGCAATGCTCCAGGTTCGCTCTCATCAATGTCTAACACTTCAGGCACACCACTTTCAGATAGCACCTCTTTTTGCTCAAAATCGTCTTCAATAGCAGCCAGCACTGGAACTGTACCCATAAAATCCCCCTTGGATTTGTAAGAAGAGTGAGCCTTTGGTTGATACTAGTCAATCAAAGGCTATCGATCTGTTTAATTGATCTGTCTAATTGATTTAAGTTTGGTTTAAGACTTGATATTTTTGTATCTACATCTGTCCTGGCTTTCTCATTCTGCAATAACCAAAGAAATAGTATTTCTTTGCCTTTCTCCATAGGTAATGCGTTTATAAATTTTTTAACAGGTTGAAGGACTTTTTTGGCTGTAGCTATAGCTTCTTCTTCTGACATTGATTGAATGGTTTTTTGAAAACGACACAATAACTCATTTATTGTTGCTATAGCAGCTTCTACTAAATGATTATCTGAGAGAACTTTTCGGAAAACTTGCTCTGAGTTTTGTTCTTTCTGACTTTTTTTAGATTTCAAATCTGTAGGTTGAATGTTGGAGCGTCTCATGTTTCGTTCTCCTATATTTTTCCCTTATTTAAATTGAAAATGATTGTGGATGCTAAATTATTAATTTTACGGCTGTAATGGGTCATATTTGTGAATTTTTTCTCCCTCTATAACTATTACTTTTCCACCTTCATCAACTACTTTTTTGAGAAAAAGTTCACCTTGGATACACATTCTGATGATCTCGCTCCGTGAGCGTTTGGTATCTTTTGCAAATTTGTCTAATATCTCAGACTCTTCTTTCGAGAGACTAAAGCTTTGTCTGACTAATTTATTTGAACTCATATATCTACCGTAATGCACTAATTATGCACTAGTTATGTACATCCTCTACTAAGGTAACGCAAAAAACCAAAATACAGAGGCTTGTTAAAAAAAAAGTTATGTACAATTGATGCGCTTGTTCGGAAAATGTTGTTGATTAAGGGTTATAGCCTTTAAATTTACAAAAGTTTATGCGGTTTAGCTGTGCGGTCGCCAGCAGCAATAGTTTTGAGCAATGCCTACCTACGGCGGCAAGCTCCCACCCATTAAGCCATCTGTCAGAATCCGCCAGATAGAAAATCATCACCAGGGAAGCGATCGCTATTTTCTTAGAGGATAAGCGATCGCAACATATCAAGGTTAGTGTGACAGGTGCGATCGCTCTCCCTCGCTTACCTCAACCCAGACTGTTCTTTACTCTTGAGCAAGTCATTTTCAAAAACAGCAGTGATTTTGTAACCATTAGGGTTTTCCCAGACAAAGGTTGCAACAGTCGCAGAACGGTTAACCTCAACACCTCGATACAAGATGATTGAGCGCACCTCTGTTAAAGACATTCCCGGTTTTAACTGTTCGTACTCTGCACGGCTAAAGCGATAGAGTTCAGTTTGAGCAGGCTGTTCATGCTGCTTGGCAGAATTAGCAGCTTGATGAAAACCATAGTACAGACCAGAACTCAATGCCACTCCTACCGAAAACATCACGCCCAGTAAGCGGATGCGAGGGGGAGGGTAGTTAGGTTTATTGTTTGGATTTATCATTAGAAAAATTCAACATTAATGTTTACAACTGCTGGTCTGGGGGCAACCAAACCAGCTTTTACTATGTAGTGTGGTGTTTTTGTGGTCGCAAAAACTGGGCATCTTCTACCAAGTAATTTCACCACTCACCACACTTAGTAACTCCGTCAACTGACAGCACAAGCTGTTTTCCCAGAGCTTGCAGTTAGAGTTCCCATTCAACAAAATGTCCGGTGTTTCTAATAAATTCTCAAAAACAGTACTCAACTCTTCTACATCCAAGTACGCATACGAACAAAGGCGATTGCGGTTTGGGGGTGCGATCGCCAACAAGGAATTATCTTGCTGTACTAGTTTGTAGGAAAATTAAAGCTTATATTGTCGAAAATATAGGCGCTTCGGACACGGGTATACAGATTACGGTTAGCACTTGCTAAAAACTTCACGTTTACGAAATCGCCAAAAACTTTTTTTAGAATCCCGAAAAGGTCTATGTTGTTCTGTAGTCATAGTTAGGAAGACGTTATTTTTGGTATGTAACAACAAGTCTCAATTTCTGATGCCACTCAGAAGTTAAGACTCTACATAATAAATCATGTTTTTTTTTCAAATTCCCAGACAATTCCCAGACATTTTTTTCAAATTCCGTAAATTGAACATCAAGATTGTAGAATTTTATACAAATTACGATGTTGATTGTACTAAGTCTACAAAGCGTGAAATTGTCAACATGACATCATCTCCTCAATTCTGACTTCTTCTTCAATTACTGCATTACTGCATTACTGCATTACTGCATTACTCTTCTACGTCTTTCAGTGCTTCATCCAGCAGTATTCGTACAATCTCAGCCTTTTTCCTTCTGGTCTTGGCTGCCAGCACAGACAATTTTTGGTGCATTGATTCAGGCAAGTCAACAGTTAATCTAACTGTTGGTTCTTTAGAAGGTTGTTCAAGTTGAGACATAATACTAGGTTTAGTTGGTTGAGGCGTAGGCGTTACTGTTTGCTGAGGCGGTAATTCTGGCTCTTGTTGATTTTCAACTACTGGTTCTGCTGCATCCTCTGGCTGTACCTGTTCATCCTTACCATAAACAAACTCATGAGCTATCGCATCTTCTAGGGACTTTCGCTTTTTGGCAGTCATTTCAACATCCCCAGAATTTCCTTAAACAATCGCTCATACTCCCGCGCCGACTCTGTAGCTTGACGGCCTGGTAAATCCCAAATTGTAGCGGACTGGCCAAATGTATCTGCAACTGCTTGTTTTTGGTGGATCACTGTTTTTAGTACAGTTACTTCTTTGGATTTAGATAACAGTGCGATCGCTTCACCTAGTAATTTTGTACCCTTCACGGCACGGCTAATAAATATTGCAGCTTGAGGCGCACCACCACGCACAGACTGAGCTTGTTTGATTAGTCGCACTGCATCACTCGCTGACTGTAAATCTAAACCTGTTGGCTGACAGGGAATAACAGCTAGATCACACCGGAATAATATGGCGCGGCTGGCCTCAGATAAACCGGCTGGGCCATCTATTATTAGATGATCACATTGGGTTGCTAATTCTGGAATTTGTTCTAAAAGGTCATCAGGTGATTGCAAAACGGTTGTGAGAATCTCGTCATTCTCCATCGACTTCAGCCAAATCGAACTACTACGTTGAGCATCGGCATCTAGTAAGTGAACTTTATGCCCCTTGCGAGACAGCCAGCAAGCAAGATGCACGGAAGATGTAGACTTGCTGCACCCTCCTTTTTGATTGACAAGGGCAACTACTGACATACTGCATTACTGCATTAATTACTGCATTAAGTATATACTGGATTACGAGTCTTTCAGAGCGAACGCTCTTGGTGGTGTTAGTCAGGTGTTAAGAAAGTGACTCGGCTTTTTAATTTGGGTTAAGCCAGTTTCCTACTTTTAAATTGGGTACACGAGAAAATTCACGAACATTGTTTGTAACTACGGTTAGATTTAGATTGAGTGCATGAGCAGCAATTAATAAATCATTACTACTTATGGGCGTTCCTTGACTTTCTAAATAAGTCCGAATTTTAGCGTAATGATACTCTACATTGCTCGTTAATGATAATACAGGAATCATGTCTAAAGCCAAGGAAATACGCTCTTTCAATCTAAGTGAGTTCTTTTTTTCTGCGCCAAATTGGAGTTCACAAGCAACAATGATACTGGTGCAAATTTTTTCTTCTCCAACTTCTCTAATTTTGGAAAAAATTTTCCCTGTTGGATGTCTAATAAAGTCCGATAGTGTATTTGTATCGAGTAAGTAAGAATAATACATTTTAAATTTCAATATCATCTAACGGTAATAGTCCTTCGTCAACATCGGGAAATTCTTCGTCAAGATCATCAAGGTTGGCGAAGACTTCCAGGAGAGATTTTTTCTTGTAGGGTTCTATAATAAGTTTTCCGTCTTCTTGTCGGATGATAACTTCTGAAGTTGATAAAGTTAATTCTTGGGGAATGGGTAAGGTTTGAATATTGCCTTGTTGAATGAGTTTAACGTGATATTCGTTAGACATTGTAATTCTCCTTAAGTGCAATATATTAGTTATTTAAGTTTAGGAGATGGGGAGGAGTGGTACATCTATTTTACCTGTGAAAGCATTAGTGTTTAGCATGATTTCTAGTTCAATCTCAGGTAAGTATAGACTACTGGGTTCGCCAATGATAGTGAATGCTCTTTAACTGGTGTAATCGGAACAAAATACTATAGATTGCTACAGCATTAAGAAAGTCTAGTAATAAATTTATTACCAAGGATTGTCACAATTCCTTCATAGCAAATCTATGTGGCGCAACGGTATCCTAGCATTCCGAGGGAGAAATAAATCCACGCGACGAGTATGTATCAGCATAAGTACCTTTCTTGCTAAATTGAGCGTATGTCTGCTCAACCTCAAGGAGCAAAACCATGCCATTTGACATCAATCAACTCAATAATCTCGACTACGACTCAGCTGAACCCCTTCTTGCCGACTACATAGATGGTGTAGTCGAGCAGTTCGCTCTTTCTCCTGAAGGAGAAGCTTATGCCCAAGAACACCCTGAGTTCGGTGGATGGATTGCCACTTTCACAGAAATGTCCTACATCTACGAAGGATTCACCCTGCCCAAGATGACTAAGGCAGACGCACAAATTGTTATGGAACATATTATTCCGCGCAAGCTCACGCTAATGCACCGGGAGGAAGCCGAAGATGCCATTCCAGAACTGGTCGCTTTTTGGAACTTCTTGAAGCGGGAGTATAACTTTCGTAGTGCCGGGGCAATCGCCACCTACCTTGCCAAAATCGAAGGCAAGTTCACAGACTGGATGTTTGATCCGGCGAAAGGAGGTATGGCAAAAAGTTTTATTATGAGTGGAATGCAAGCCGGGTTTGACATGACGAGCGAAAAAGGGATAGCAGCCTTTCAAAAAGCTTATAACCAGCAATTACTTTCAGAAAAACCAAACAACTCTTTTCTTCAGCAATTAGGCAATCTGTTCACAGGCTCAGAAAGAGAAGCAGAGTTTCCTGTGTCTAGCTCCAAATCCTCTAAAGAAAAACCAAAGACCAACACAAAAGGATTTGATTCACAAAATTTAGGCAAGAAATCTAAGGGCAAGAAAAAGTAATTAATTTGAAGTTAACACCATACTTTCTTCCTCATTCTTAAGTCCGACCTAAATCAATTCTGATATCGAGTCGCTCATCTGCTTTTGCAAACGCTGGCGGTTGTCATCATATTTCAACACCGTCTGCACTTGGGCGTGTCTGCTGAATCGCACAGTTGCACGGTAGTTGCCATTAAATAACGTTTGATCGCATTTTCTCAGGACTTGTATAGAAACTGTACAGACGGGCGTATATACAAACTCACCCAGGCAAGTCAAGCGGCGCGAGCCATCACTTACGCTCGGCCATACGAGTTTGCTGTTGCTGAGTATGGGCTAGTCTGGTGGATTATCAACTGGCTTGCCCCACTGCTGCACCACATACCCCACATCCCGCTATCAATGTTGATATCAAAGCCGGAAATTACAGACCTAGCATGACCAATTGACACCCTATCACTTCCGCAAAACGGATTTAGCTGTTCACGGATTGTAAATATTAATGCACGCTGTCAGTGACCTACAATAGACGTTATTGGAAAGCTACATTATCAATAACGAAGCTGTAAGCACTTATGCCTAACGAGCCAATATTTGGAGAGCTAGTTAAAGTCGAGTTGGAGGCGTGTTTGTCTGCGCCGATAACTAGGTATTTTGACGCACAGCTTGATAAAGACCCGGATGTGTTGGCGCAGCTGTTGGCAGACAAGCGCAACCCCAATACTCGACGTGCTTACGAGAAAGATTTGAAGGATTTTTTTCTGAAGATGACAGGCTTACCGCCAACCGGTGATAGTGTGCTGGAGTTTCTGCACTTGCAGCGAGAGCAAGCGGTGATGGTGGTGCTGAAGTACAAGGCGAAATTGATAGCGTCGGGGTTGCGGGAGGCCACAATTAATCGCCGGTTGGCGGCGATTAAGTCGTTGGCGAAGATGGGGCGGAAGCTTGGTGTGTGCAACTATTCCCTAGAGGATGTTGAGGGAGAGAAAGTCAAAGCGTACAGAGATACGCGGGGGGTTGATAGCAAAGCGATAGCACTTGTGCTTGGGCAGTTCGACAGGGAGACTTTGATTGGTAAACGCAATTATGCAATCTTTCTGGTGCTGTGGGGTTTAGCTTTGCGTCGTCAGGAAGTATGTCAATTAAATGTGGGGGACTTTGATTTTTATGGGCGCAAGTTGAGGGTTTTGGGTAAGGGTAAGGGAACGAATGAAGAATATTTAGATATGTCAAGTGCTGTGGCGAATGCTCTTGCTGATTGGTTGATTGCCAGGGGGGATTTGAATGCAGATTTACCAATTTTTACGGCGTTAGATTTTCATAATACTGGGCATAGATTAACTACGGATGCTGTCTATAAAATAGTGTCGGCGGCTTTTAAAAAGGCGGGGGTGAAGAAACCGATGTCACCGCACCGGGTGAGGCATTCGGCAATTACGGCGGCGCTTGATGCAACTGATGGGAATATCAGAAAGGTGCAGAAGTTGAGCCGTCATGTTGACCCTAGAACGCTGATGATTTATGACGATAACCGCAATAAAGACTTGTGGGAGATGTCGGAATTGTTAACGGGAATGTTGAAGAATGCGGCTCAATAAAAATTAAAAATTGTTAACAAGTTACTTTAGATGGTTGAAATTTAAATATGAATATCAAATTAATAGAAGCGCGAGTAGAGGAATTAGATGAAAATCTAGAATTAACCACAGATGATATTTTTGAGATTGTGTGTCGGGAACATCACCTAAATGCTGATTCACTTGAAAAAGAATTAAGTTGTAAATGTCCATTTGGATTAACTGGCTTTTTAAGTAAGTTAGAACCGACAAAAATTTCTGATTATTTAACAATTGAATGAATTAATCTTTTTTCTCACCGATAAGCTCAAATAGCGAACTGACAAACTTCTTGATGTCCAGCAACAGCTTGCTCCCAAGTTGAATATCTCCAGAATTTCCCACTATATTCGCCTCCAAAAATCATAGTTTCAAAAAGCTGTGGTTCTTGATTAGGGAAATTAGAATAATCCTTGCCTAAAAAAATAGTAGATACTCTTCCCCACGAAAAAGTATCTAAAGCTACTTGTACATTGTTCTCATTTTTCCGCCAATCAGACCATTGCTCAAGACTTTCGGGCTTAATAGGTTGTTTATTTTCATCTAGTATATAAAGCTCATCGAGTATATCCATATAATTTCCCAAATTTTGTGTCAGAAGATAATCGTCGGTCAAACTTATGTGCATTGTGTACGGTTTGTCGCCGCAGTTTTCAGGAGCGACGTAAGGGTAATGTATCGCCAGGGCAAGTGTCTTTATTTTGAGAGTTGTGTTGTCAAAATTATACTTTATTCTTCCTTCTAGAACTGCCAAAACACAAAATAATGTAAAATTTTTATATTACTTCAACATTTCTGACAAAATACTAATTCAATAAGTTGAGTTAAAACTAGACAAAATACAAATTAGGATTGTACTATCAGCATGGTTGTTTATACTTTCTGAGACAAATTAAACTGATAAACTTGTTCACAAGATGTCGAAGGACTTTAAATAATGAAATTTTCAGATTTAGCAATCGGAGATTTATTTCGATTTTTAGAAGTAACATCTACTTACAAAAAAGTAGGCTCAGAAGCCGGAATGCCCATGTGTTCTAGAATGAATCACATTGTTGAGGTAAAACCAGAAACAGAGATAATTAGCGTAGAACCAAGTACCTACTCACGCGAATTAGAAGAGAATGTACCTGACTTTGAACAGTTAGCTTGGGAACTCGAATGTGAAATGGCAGAGTTAGATGCCGGCTATGCTGAACTATAACCCGTACACGTATTAATCGCTGATTTTTGGAAATCTTCTTCAAATAGCTCGTTACTATTCTTGAGTTGCGTTCCGCAGTGTTTAGAATCAGTCCATGCCTAAAAAATCAAGAGAACGTTATCCACAAAACTGGTCAAATATCGCACTTGTTGTGAAGCAATCTGTGGACTGGCGATGTTCTAAATGTCAGTTGCAATGTATTCGTCCAGGTGATGATACATCCAAACTTAACCGTTCCCAAAGAATGGCATTAACATTAACAGTGCATCACTCTAATTTCTTGCCGGAGGATAATCGTCCGTCAAACTTATGCGCGTTGTGTACGGGTTGTCACCTCAGTTTTCATAACCGACGCAGGGGAAATGTTTCGCCAGGACAACTGTCTTTATTTTGAGCCGCCAGGAAGATAGTCACTGTCACTACATAAATTAATTGTTTGTATGTTTTTTGAACACTTATTTACATCCTCATCAGGGGAGAAATTTATTTCGCAGTTTGAGAAAGGGAAGCACTACTCGTGAGCAGTTTTGCCAAAAATACAACAGTCAGTTTAGAAAAGTCGCTTTTAGAGGTCAAGAATTTACTCAATAAACATGGCGCTACTAAATTCGCCTATTTTGAATCGGAAAATCAGGCAGCGATAGCATTTGAAATGAAGGGTCGCCGGATTAGGTTTACAATTCCACTACCGGATAAGCATAGTCGTGACTTCACCCACACCCCTGTTACTAAAGAACTACGTACTAAAGAAAAAGCAACAGAACTGTGGGAACAGGCTGTTAAGCAAAGGTTTCGTGCGTTGGTTAATGTGATCAAATTTAAATTAGTTGCTATCGAGGACGGTGTTGCTATTTTTGAGGATGAATTTTTGCCTTACACTTTATTACCTGATGGTTCAACTGTGGGAGACTGGGCAAAAGAGCAGATTGAGCAAGTTTATTTAACAGGTAAAATGCCACCTTTACTACCTCCTAGTTCGTAATCTGAATTTCAGACTTAATATAACCTCATATTGCTCTTAAATTATGAGTAATGAGTAAACACCATTCGCTGTGGGAAAAACTAAACCAAAGGCAACAAGCTACTCTCACCGCCATTTACCACACTGATCAACAACAAGAATCCGCGCAAAAACAAGCTTGGCACAAGGGGTTGTCCAGAGAAAAGGCCGCGGTCTGGCGTAATCTGCAATATTATTTTGAACCCACAGGGCATGAAACTTTGTTACACAGGCTGTTGAGACAGGCTGATGTTGTTGATCAAGGATTGGGTTCAACTTTGCAGGTTTTGGAAAGACACCAGCTAATTGAATGCAATTATCGTCAGAATGAACTAATTTCAATCAAGCTCACGACCACTGGACGTGCTGTTGCCCGTGCGGGTTTGGGTGAATCAGCACCCAAAAAGCCACCCAAGGGACAACTTAAACCCAGGCAGTGGGAGGCACTAGTCACTGCCTATCTCTCTCTTGAGAACGGAATAGATAATAATACAAGCTTTGATGATTACGCTGGTTTTAGTTGGCGATGGACTTGGTTAAGACTAAGAGATTATCACGGCACTGAAGAAGGCTTAGTCAAAGAAGTTGGTTATTGGAACCAAGGCAAGTACTCAACTAAGTTGGTGATTACTGAGGCTGGAATCGAATTTTACAAACAGCAGTGGGAACAATACCGCACTCTTTACCCAGATGTGAATGCACCCAAGCCTGATGATGTTACTTGAATTAAATTAGTCTGAATTTTTCAATGATTTTTAGCTATGTTCTTAAGTAAGCTCGTTACTACCCTTCACTGCCGACCGCCTGACTATGAGGCAGTATGCGTTCAGACTTGCATATAGTGCGAAAATTCATGTCATTGTCGCACTATGCCGTGACACAGTGGGGGGAGGGGTTTGAGAAGTATTTGTCAGATGATTTACAGTCAATGAGGGCGATAGGGAGAGATTTTCGGCGATGGAAGTGTAAGGGCTGACAAGGAAGTGCGTGATTTGACGGTCAACGAACAGGGCGTTTCTAATAGCGAAGACCATTGTTTAGATGTAGAGGTTAGGGTGTTTCGGCCCATGACATGATGCTGCAACTAACGTCTACAGCCTTGATGGTGCAAAGAACCTTGAGAGGTACTCCCTTATTGGGAATCCTAAATAAGAGGTGATGAACTCAGATAAAAATAAAAAAAAAAAAGCATATCCAAATTATTTTGCTGACTCTAAAGAATTTTTAGATAAACTTAATGAGGTTTTAACAAAAGAAATATAATACTTTTTATTAACCCAACGTACATTGAAAAAAACGGTATACTTAATAATTTCATTATCCCCAAATTTGGTCAGATATCGCTTGTAAAACTATCAATATAGTGGCTAATGCTTTTAAGGCGGCGGGGGTGAAGAAACCGATGTCACCGCACCGGGTGAGGCATTCGGCAATTACGGCGGCATTGGATGCGACGGATGGGAATATCAGAAAGGTGCAGAAGTTGAGCCGTCATGTTGACCCTAGAACGCTGATGATTTATGACGATAACCGGAATAAAGATTTGTGGGAGATGTCGGAGTTGTTAACTGGAATGTTGAAGGATTCGGATGAATAAAAATTAATAAATTGACTAATGAATTTTCAGCTATAACCTTCTTTTAGAAAATTGCTACTGCAACAAACGTTTACAATCTAGAGTAGTTTGAAACACTACTTGTATAATAAGGACTTTGCCCAATGTGAGTAAACATTGTAAATAGTCATCTTCTCCTAACGGGGATGATGTCGGTGTTTCCCCAATATATAAAAATAGTGATGAAGAAAAGACCTCAATTGATCAATAGCCGCGATAAGTTTGATATCCTTTCGGCTGCATGGGTTTTAGCTTGTAATGATCCTATATCCATCATGACTTACAAAGGAATAAAATATCGACTTAACCTACCCAATAATTACGATCTAGAAAGCCTTGTAGAAGAACGGGGTGAGTTGTTTCGACCGAAAGTACCTTTGCGCCGTTTGAACGAATGGAAGATTGAGATGCAATCACATATCAGTAAGCGTCCAGCTTGGATTCGTGATTTGGAGAACGAGACATTACAGTTAAAGGCAATTGAAGAATTAACGGTTGATGATATTTTCCGTAGTCAATTTCGTACAGAAAAAGATGCGCCTCCTTCTTCACTCTCAATTATCGATTGGGGTTTACAACATATCGAAAGACTTAGAAAAGGAAATCTTGAAGCCCGTGAAGAAGTAATCAAAAGATGGCAACTTTGGTCTGTTATCATCCTTAGCATCACAAATATTTTTGTAACTGTCATTGTTGCATTGTTGAAAAAATAAAATATTTATTCTAAATTTCTCCTTTAGAATCAGAAAATGCCAAGAAAATCGCAGCAACGTTATCCCCCAAATTGGTCAGATATCGCATTCGTTGTGAAACAAGAAGTAAACTGGCGATGTTCTAAATGTGGGTTGCAGTGCATTCGCCCAGGTGATGATACATCCAATCTTACCCGTTCCCAAAGAATGGCATTAACGTTGACAGTACATCACTCAAATTTCTTGCCAGAGGATAATCGTCGGTCAAACTTATGTGCGTTGTGTACGGCTTGTCACTTGAGTTTTCATACACGACGTAAAGGTAATGTCTCGCCTGGGCAACTGTCTTTATTTTGAACTGCTCACCCTCAAGAGCGTTAGATAGATTTATCTATAAAAAAAACGTCCTCAACGGACGCTGGTTCTCACTAGCATGGAATGGATAAAGAAAAAATTACTTAATACTATTGTACTAATTGCTCAGAGCTTCTTGTATAGGGTTGCCAGCGCCCATCTATGAACCTCCACCCTGGCGGCGGTTCTTCTGTACCTCTGCGCCATCGTGCTACCTGCTCTATCCCAACACCTCGCAGTCTCGCAAATTGTACACTTGTTAGTCCGTTATTGTTTCCTGCCGCATCTCTGAGCAGTCGTTCTAAGGATTCATTTGCACTCATCGCTACCTCCAAAAAATTCATTAATACGGTTAGCAATATTCATTACATTTAACTTATAAATTCAAAAGATTAGATAACTAATCTTCAAACTAACTGCTATTATTTTGTGTCAAATCTTAATTTCTTCTTTGGCTTTTTAGGAGCTTCTTCTGGTTGGTTTCGATTGGCGAAGAATTTTGTGTAGTAATTATCTGGGCAGATGTTGCAAGTTTTCACACCCCATCTAGTACGGGGGACTATAGGATGATTCTCTACATCGCAGGTTATTTCACCAGATTCACTGATTTTTCTGTATGGGCAATTTGGCATTTTCAACCTCGTTCAACAAGCTTAATAATCTGCCTTAGTATATGGACGATAACACGCTATTACCTGATTGTCTTCATTTTCCACATAGATAATATTTCTAGGAAATGGCGCACGAATGCCGTAAGCACGAAATCCGTTAATGAATGTGAAGTCAATTTCTTCTAAATAGATAAGATAATCTAAATCAGATGTTAGATGATTTAGTCCTAATTCCTCTTCAATCTCCTTATAATTTCTTAGTCTACCGTCCATCAATAAGTTAATGATCTTCTCTCGAATAAGCTCTCTCTCTTCAGGTGTCCGTGTGCGCCAATTATCTATACTCATAATTATAACATCTCGTCAATAATCTTAATTTAACTAGACAATAAGTGCGTTCATACTTTTGTTAGTTGAGATTTATGTGATGTTAATATTAACATGAAACGTGACAACTTTCTAATAATAAAGGACTGTTTAGCGGATGATTTATTATTGGTGTCTCTGCCGTGGCTGTTCGCGCTGCCGTAGTCATTCCGTAGCCTACGACCTATACAGGGTATAGATTGCCGTAATTGTACCGTATGCCGTGTCTACCCATAAAAGCCCCTTAAACATCCCTTCTTATGACCACGGCATCACGGCAGGACTTTCACCAATCAGGCAGGTAGTAGCTATCATTGCCGTCAGAATTTATCTTCTGCCTCTCTACTAATTCAGCTAAACCATCAATTAACTCTTGCTCTGAATAGCCAGATAATCTGTCAGCCTTCTTCAAATCGCGTAATGTTTTTGGCGTTTTATTCTTGACATTCTGGAAGTATTCATAAATCTTTCTCGCTACCTCAGACAATGGTTTCGTGTGGGGAGGATGAGCAGCAGTTAAATTAAATTCAAGCTCATATACTCTATCTAAATATTCCTGCTCCGAAGCAATTGAATTAGCTTGATTAGATAAATTAGGCATTAATGCAACTACAAAACCACCAACAGAAGCAATCATTACTGGACGTAAGTTTTGATAGGAGACTGTTTTGATTTCCAGATATTTAGATTTAATTTGCTCCCGTTCTTGCTTACCAGGAATAATGTCACCTCTATTTAAAATTAGTTCCAACACTCCATAAGATTCTTGCTCCCTAGAGTTCTTAATGTACCTATTACCAAGCAGCAGCAAGTTGAGGCACATACGAGTTTGAGCATCCATCTTTTCAATGCCCAATGCTGCCAAATTAAAAGACTGTAGAGAAGCAATGAATTTAGTATTAAACTCTCGACCAATCAGCAGAACATCAAGTAATTTACTACCGTAATTCCAATCAGAGTAAAGCTTGCTTAAGGAGTCAGCAATTACTAGCCAATCATCCAGGATTAGAATTAATGGTGGTAAGGATTCACGCTGTGATTCTGGTAGCTGTTTTCTTAGTTTGTAGCTTTTGTAAAAGTTATCAATTACGTCTTTGGCTAAGTCTGGGTTCTCCCCGTCAAAAACAATTACCCTTTCTTTCTCTCGTAAACCGCAGAAACTATCATTCTTAGCACTAATCACCCAGATATCAGCGTTGGGGCAATCTGCAAGGATTTTCTCAATCAAATAATTGAGGGTGACTGATTTACCGCTTCCGGGTGCAGCGACTAAAGCAGTGGAACTATCGGCTTTGGCTAGGGCTTGC
The DNA here is from genome assembly GCF_014697615.1 of Nostoc sp. FACHB-280. Taxonomy (GTDB): domain Bacteria; phylum Cyanobacteriota; class Cyanobacteriia; order Cyanobacteriales; family Nostocaceae; genus Nostoc_B. The sequence goes on from NZ_JACJSD010000064.1 coordinate 23,968, forward strand.
AAAGTATTGAGGGCAAGAGCTTCTGATGGGTGAAGACTTCCACCGCTATTTTGTTGTAATGTCTGCTGTTCACTGCCAGTCACTTTATCGTCACCCCTGGCAACATCCTGCATCGACTGTCCCGGTAATGCTCCGACTGGCTGTCCCGTTGCCTGTTGCAGTTGCGCCCGTGCCTCAGCTTCTGCCTTTAACCTCACCTGTTCCTGAAATATGGCTAATTCTTCGGGTGTCATCTTTGACAATTGTGCTGTTCTTACCCGTCGATTCTCTGACCATTGATGGAATTCGTAATCTAGCTGCGCGGTGTAGCTTTCCTTGTAAAGTCTTAGACCTTCCCTGAGCTTGGCGATTAGCCAATTAGTGCGTGTTTCTTCCCTAACTTCTGGTATTAGTTGCACTAATCGCCATTCCCTAGCTTTGGATAACCCATAAGCTCCACCAACGAATAGCACTGAAGCTAATCCCCAAATCGGCTTATGAGGGTTGCTTGGTGGAATAATTCTTAAGCGGGTAGCTTTGGTTGGCAAGAAGTTATCACGCTGAAACTCTGGGTTAGCTGGGGCGTAAACTTCAGCATTAAACTCGCTTTCGGGCATTATGTACCGCTTGTTGGGAGTGCAGTACCTTTGACGGTTAACCGGATTTTTTAGTGTTTTGGGGATGAAGCAATATTCAACCAAACTGATTTGAGTGCCAGTAAACGACTTTGCCCCACAAATTAACCCAATGGCCGCCAGCACTCCCACAGTGATATTGTTGGCATTACCAGAACGCAAGTAGTCTTCAAATTGCTTACGTTTCATTGGTTTGTCCCCCTGGCGATTGCTGCCAACACCAACAACCCAAAGCCAGCTAACCCAATTAGTAACCAAGGTGTTTCATTCTTTGGAGTTGGCTTAACTTCGTAGCTTTGAACCTCCTGATAAAACCGTGTCCTACCTACACTCGAAGCTTGCGAAACTGCCCGATACTCGTCAAAGGCAATCCACAAAGAAGCTCCTACACTTGTGGTTTGGGCAGTCGCTACCAAAAAATCTTTGTCAATGTGGATTTGTCCATCATATTGAAGCTTGGTCAGGGTATTGGCGAAGAATAGCCCTAATACAATGCTGCCCAGTGTGCCAGAGGCCATTGCCCCAATCCCCAGACTCGTTAGTAAGCTGACTCCTGCATTGGCGGTGAACACTCCCAAGAATGTGGCCAATGCTTTGTTTAGCAGTTGCTTGTTAGCGAAGACATCACGAATGGATTGCTCTAGGCGGTCGCTGTCTTCCAACTCTGGGGTCGGTTTTTCTTCTGGAGTTTCACCCCAAATCAGAGGTGTGGACTTTTCGCTATTGGTTTGGAACTGCGATAGTAGAAATTCCATTTCGTTCATACTTACCTCGCTTGGGGTGACACAGAAAAAGCCAGAGTCTACCTGTACTCTGGCGCAAGCACAAACTAGGGCTTAGATACCCATGAAATTACGGAACCACTGCCCTACACGACTAATGCCAGCAGTACGGCTGTAGTTAGGCTTGGGTATGCGGTCTGTCTTGGCTTCACTACCGTTTGTCCACAGTGCGCCTGTTACGGCATTTTCATAAGCGCGATCTGCTGTGTCTTGGGCTTCGGGCAGTTTGTTGGATGCCTTGATTAAATCAGCCTCATATTTTGCTAGAGCCATTAAGTCAGCCGTCGCCCCCGATATTTGAATCAGGCTTGACCGTTGAGCGTGTCGGGTTGCCTCGGCAGTCGTGGCGTTGACGTGTTCAGACTGCATTTCGGTCACTTCGTTTTTGAAACGCTGTTCACCAATTTTCGATGAGTTGATAGCTTTGAGTGTTTGCGTTCCATGCTTCTGGGTCAGTTGCACCAACTCCGCGTAGGCTTGATTCACATCCCCGCTTGTCTCGATAATCTTCCGATATGCCTCCAATGCCTTGGGTAAATTAGCTTTGGCAGTGTCAGACAATCGCGCCATATCTGCAATTTTGGTGATTACCGTTTGGTCGCCTAAAACGGCTTTGTTGAAGTCGTCGGCAGAGACATCAAATAAACTGCCCATTGCGTTGAGTGTACCAGGGGCATTGTTGGGAATGTGGTTTTTGAGTTTGGCGGTTCCATAGTTCCGAGCCATGTTTTACTCCTAGCGTTGGTATTTGAGTTGATTAATTAATGCCTCTGCTAATCCCAGGTGTTCGCCAATCTGCACTCGTTTATGAATACCTTGAACAATTGGAGAGACTGTTGAAAGTGCCTCTACTGCTGCTGAACCACCTTGAACATTTATCTCTGCACTCAAGAGATTTTGGACTACAGAGTGTAGGAGCAACAGTTTTTCTACCTTGCCTAGTTGCTCAAATGTGCTGCCATACTGTTGCTGAAGCTCATCTAAGTAGGAACCATCTCCCGGCATGACGCTTGTGAAGTAGCCAACTGGTTTATTCATTCTTGGTAAAATCCTTGTGTAGTGTATTCAACATTTGCGGAGATACATCTGTGGGTGCGAACGCAGTAGTTTCTCAGGCTGTGCGTTCGCTCCTCTGTTATTCATCAACATCAGAGAAAGTTGCTCTAGCTATTGCACTGGCTAAGAAACCTCCACCACAAACAAAGATTCCGCCAATACTAAAATCCCTATGCTTTGCCCAATTAACACGACGAATCAAGGCATCTTGGGCATAGTTGTTAGCTATGAGATTTAAACCATGACAAATCATTGCTCCGCTTGCGAATAATCCGATTGAGATAAACAGTACAATCGCAATTGCCTGTAAGACATTATCAAGATAATCAATCAGCTTTTTCATTGATGAAAATCCTCTCTCGAAACATCCACAGTTGAATCTGCGGCTGACCATTGCAGAGTGTTGAAAAATTGGCTGACATCCCCAAGGGTGACATCACAATCAAAATTCAACCTTTGATATTGTGGATGCTGCCGAATTTGGGTTACTAATTGTTGGGCTTGTGCAATCAATTCTGGTAGTGGTTGAGCGTTCATAATTCACCTCAAAAAATTGATAATTGCAATGATTCTTGACTGATGACACTTGCACTAGTTGACATCCCTGAGACTTCGTAACAGCGAGTAGTCAAAGCTTTGTGATTGAGCAATAAATCAGCTTTCTTTCGTTGTCCAGCTAGAGGGCGAAAGTGGTACTTTGGATGCTCTCTTGTTCCGGTTTTATGCAGGTATTGGTAGAGGGTTCTGTCAATTTGGTAAACTTTGGAATTCGTTAGTAGGGTTGAGTCGTAGACAAGATTTAAATTATTCATTGCTACCTTTTAAAGACTTAACAAGGGTGTCACCGTAGTTAACCAATAGGATGGTAAATAACTGAGAGTAAGTGTTGATTCCTGTCTGTTCAATGATTTCTTTGGCTTTCGGTAGGTGCTTTTCATCTAGGACTACGCGCGTTTGACTCATAATTTAAGACTCCTCATCAATGCTTGACCTTTCGGCTTATCTATTGTTTGTGTTTGTTCAATTGGTGTGATTTCTTGCGGATTTTCTGGCTGTTGAATCACAGTTTTTGTTAGAGGTGTTTGAAAACTGCTGACATTGCCTGCTAAGTATTCCGAAATCAATAAATTTGTGGCAGAGGCTATATTTATTCCTCGCTCTAACCCGTATTGTGACAACCAATCTAAATGGCGTTTATCTAGTCTCACTCTTGTTTCATTTGTCTCAATCTGTGACAAAGAAGAGAGTTTTAAGTCCCATTGATGTTTGATTGCATCTAACAGCAGATTTACGGTGTCACTCAACTTTAAATAGTCAAGTGCAATTCTGATTCCCTCCACTTTGGCGGCGACAAGTGCCGCTAAACGTACTTGCATTTCTTCACATAGCTAACAATGCTTGAATGTTGGACAGATGAGGGTCAACAGGAATATAAAACCCTGGTTTGGCACTCAATTTATGACGTACTAAGTTGGCACATCCACCAATCAGCATGATGTTGGTTACATCTGCTAAATAGTCATTAGCAGCTGTGGTAATCCCATCCATCAACCCGTTAAACCAGTTTTCTAATAAGCTAGGGAAGACGGAACTGAAATCATATTTTCGCCCGTATGTGAGGGAACCGTCAGCTACAGCGTCCATCATCTTGGCCACTTTGAATGCAACGTTATCGCGCTTGGCGTAACTCTGCATTAAGTCAGAGTTGATGATGTCGTTAGCTAGGGAGACACCGCCCACTTTGGGGATTGAACGACGGGTGAGAATTTCACCACCGGGAGTCATGACAACATAGTTAGTAGTGCCACCGCCGATGTCTATGCCAAGTGTGTCTCCTTCCATATCAAGGAAGCCTTTTTTGTAAGAGTTGACCACTGCCACATCAGTTTCTAGGTAAAACTCAACATTTTTGATGCGGTGTTTATAGGTTCTGCCGTTGACTGTGATTTGATGGTCGGCAATCAATGTTTGACGAATTGTGTCTTCTTCCCAATGATTACGCTCTGGTACTAGGAACCGCACAGTCCCCTCAAAATCTTGCCGCAAGCCTGCCAGGGTGAAAGGTTTGACAAATTCTGGTAACTGTTTGCCTCGCTCGGCGGCAGTTTGCGGGTTTTTCTGTTTGGTGGCACGTTCGCCCAAGACTAGTATTTTGTTGTCTAATTTGACGCTGGGGGAATCCTCGGTGTCGTAATCCCTGGCGCTGGTGTAGGTCACGTCTTGAAAAACTGAGCGCATCACGCGGGGCTTTTCACCTTTGAGGGCAGTAATGCTGGTGAAGTTGCCAATGTCTGCAAAGTAAATGTTGTACACTTGCATTCTCCTATGAAGCTAGTAGCAGCCACATTGCATATATATAGATGTGGCTGTTGCTAACCTTTGATGGAGGGTAGGAATGTCGGTTAAGGCTTTCGCACTTATCTTGATTTTTGGATGAATTACTTTACTTACAAGCGTTTACGTTTATTTCAAGGCTAATAATCTTCCTATCAACATATTTGTCCTAGATTTGGTTTTTTACGCCTTTTATCGTCCGTCTTGCGCTCACCTCTCTAGATTAACACCTTTTTTGGATAAATCCGTTAATCCGTTAATGGATTAATATACTAATAAGTTATAGATTCATACGTAGGATAAAGTAATATTTATCTGATGGATTTATCCGGTAAACCGATATAAACTTTATGGAGAATGAGAAACAGTATTTAAGAACGAAGATAGATAAGAAGTTACACAAGGAATTCAAAAAACTCTGTACTGACCTAGAGGTGACGATGGAACAGGTTACGGGAGAATTAATAGAAAAATGGGTGCAAGAGCAGCAACAGAAACAGAAGGGTAAAAGCTAACACCTTCACCCTTTAAGTAATACATAATTATCAATATTAAGAATTTGTCTACGGCTAATTCATTAAATTTGATACAACATCCATCTTCTAAATGCCCATGAAATAAGTCAAATTATATTTAATACCACTACCATTAATAATATTATTAGTGGTATTAAAATCATGTTTATAATATGAAGAAAAGTTTGTTAAAAGCTTTTATTGTCAGGCTTTGAGGAAAATAATTTATTTATTTTCTTTTTGAAAGTGACAATTTACTATTTATTTTTTTGTGAGATCAATTATTATGAAAGAGGACTATACCCTTAGTCCATCTTTTCTAAGTATTTGGTCTATCTATATACATAAGAAAAGAATGCCTCCCTGGACTCAACTTGTTAGCGCAAGTTGTTTAGCAGTCCGAGAAGACAAACCTCATAAGAATCTATTTAAATTTCTTTATAACCCAATCGTAACAGTTCCGACGAACAGTAGCAACGGGTTATAGAGTAATTTGATTAAAGCCTTGGTGAATCTTCAAGGGAGGTAAAGCCCACATCATTTACCTCATAAGGATTTCACAATGGTATCCCTTCTGAAAGGACACGAAACCGTTGACTGCTCCACTATGACAGGAGCGATCGCATCCTTCGACATTCGCAATTTCGTAGACCAGCTAGAACCAGCCAGAGAGAAAAATAAATACATCTGCCCAGCCTGCGGTGGTCACAACCTCAGCATCAACCCCAGCAACGGCAAATACAGTTGTTACAATGACTGCCTTCACCGAGATATTAGAGAAGCAATCAAGCCCTGGAGTGAGGTATTAGAAGAAAGAAAACTTGGTACTTACACACCACTACCCAGATTCAAGCCCCTGACGGCGAAAAAACCAGCAGCAGCACCCAAAGTTTTAAATCTCGACCCATCACAGTTAAGAGTATGCAGACTCAACGGTGAAATCACTACGCCACAGCCTGTAACCCCTGATTTCATTCCTAAGTCTGTGGTCATCAGGCTATCAGATTCGGGAGCCACGCCACAGGAACTAAAACAAATCACAGTTGTTGAATACGACTATGGCAACGGGCGGAAGGCTCACAGATTTTCTTGTCCTTGTGCTGCCGCACCCAAAGGCAGAGTCAAAACATTCTCCGTCAGCCGAATTGACCCCATCACTAATAAGATTGCCTGGAAGAAAGAAGGAAAATGGCCAGCTTACAGACAAGAAGAAGCGATCGCCATTATTAAAGCCACAGATGGCATCCCGGTACTGCTGGCCCATGAAGGTGAAAAATGCGTCGAAGCCAGCCGATTAGAAAACTTAGCCAGCATTACTTGGGTGGGTAGCAGTTCCGACGGTGACATCCTCCATTCATTAACCCAAATCAAGCACAGTACAGGTAAAGATTTTTTACTGGCTTACTGCACTGATAATGACGAAACTGGCTGGAAGAAACAACAGCGAATCAAAGAGATTTGTCACCAAGCCGGAGTAAATTTTGTTGCCATCGACTTGCTAAGAATTCAACCCAGCCTGCAAGATAAAGGAGACATAGCAGACATTTTTGAGTCAGGCATGACAGGCGATGAATTAGTAGAGCTACTACTTCAGCAGATTGCAGAAGTTACAGCCCAACAGCAACAACAACTAGCCCAAAACACAATAGATGTTGCGGATTTGGACTCCGAGCCAGACAGCACATTCCTACAAAAAGGCTTTAACACCCTTTACGGCGAAACAAAATGGCTCTGTGCTGATGGCAAGCTGTACTACTGGCATGGCAAAGGCTACAGATACTCACCCGATGCCGTCGAGCGTCGGCGGATCACCAATTATTGCAATTCCTATTCCGTAATCAAGAAAAACGGCGATAACTTTGTCATCACCTACCCCTACGCCAAACCCAACAAGGTCAAAGAGTTGCTGGAGTGGGTGAAGCTGCGAGTCGAAATTGACCCGCAATTACTCAATCCCCCAGGGGTTAACTGTACCAATGGCGTGTTAAGCATTGACTGGTTATCCCCAATACCCCAGCCAGTCTTAGAAGAACACGACCCAGACAAGCACTTCTATACTTATGAGCCATTGGTGAAGTATGACCCTCTTGCTGACTCAAGCCACTGCGATCGCCTGCTGGAATGTTTAGATGAGCCACAACAGCAAATCTTATTGAGAAACCTGGGGGCAAGCCTTGATTTATTGGAAGTTCGCAAGCGTCGGGGAAGAGAAACAAAGGTAATACTGGCTTGTGGCTTGGGTGCAAATGGTAAGGATTCCATACGTTCGGTAGTATCTACTATCTTCGGTCATCAAGGTATGACCAGCTGCTCCTTAGCTGACTTTGTGGCTTACGATGAAGGGCGAAAATTTGCCTTAGCTCCCTTGGTCAACAGCCGGGTGAATTGGGCATCAGAGAACCCACAGACTACGCGACTCGATAAGATTCAGTCACTGAAGTTATTTGCGACTGGTAACGTCTTACACTCCGAGCGTAAAGGCAAAGACCACATCGAATATGACCCCAGAGCCATCGGCATTTTCAACTTGAATGAAACCCCGCCATTGCACGGCACAATTCAAGCCACTATCGACCGCATCACCGCCCTGCTGTTCCGCAAAACATTTAAGACCAATCCTGACCCCAACAACCCCGATGAGTTACTAGCTGACCCCCGGTTTGCTTATGACGTGGATTTTGTGCGTGAGTGTGTTGCCCCGGCATTTTTAAACAAGATGATTGCTGGGCTACAGGCATTAATCGTTGAAGGGATTGACTACAGCTGCACTCAGCAAGCCTTGGAGGAGATTCAGGCAGAAAATTCACACTTGTTCCAATTTTGTAAGGACACAGGGTTGGCTTATAATCCCAGTGGCATTGTCACCGCCTTTGATATCTGGCAACGTTTGGAGAATTGGTACACCGACAACGGTACTTTGTCATTTGAGGAATCTAGCAATGGCAAGGTCAAAGCCATTTGGCAGGAACAGTCCAAGCCCAGTGATAAAACAGTCAAGGCAATTAACCAAGCCTTACCCAGAATTAAAGCATTATTCCCCAAAGCCAAATTAACCACTGTCCCCCACCCATCGGGTAAACGAAAGTTACAAGCACTGCAAGGAATTAGCTTTGACCAAGCCCCGTTGGGGCAGGGTGTAGGGGATAGGGTGTGGGGTGTAGGGGATAATACAGCCCCAACAACCGCGTTATCGCCAGCCTCGTCTTTTCAGGACGACTGCATTGGCATAGGCTTGAAACCTCAACCAATGCCTTCCCCACACCCTACACCCCACACCCCACACCCTAGTCATAATGTGCCAATGTCAATAACTGGCACACCCATAGCAATAAGTGAAAATTCCACACCAAATTCCACACCAAACCCACACCAACAAGGCCTTATAAATCAAGACTTCCACACCACCCACACCAGTTATGAGGGGTCGGATGAAAAAAATGATGATAGTCAACAAAAAGCCGATCTAGATCAACAACCAAAATCAGATATCAATGCCAATGTCGATTGGGCTGATCCTGGGGATGGGAATGAGTCGTCAAAATCAGATATCAATCCCAATGTTGATTTTGAAAATGAAGTAGAGGGGGAGAAACTGGTGTGGTCGGTGTGCGATGAAGTGCCAGCAAGCACTCCAGCCGATTCAACTGGTGTGGTGAATGCCGTGCCAGAGGAGCTTATTGCTATGCCAGAGAGCTTATTGACAAAAGAATCAGGCCAGCAGTCTAGTGGTTTAGCAAACCAAAATTGCTGTGTAGACCCAGCAAGGGAGCAAGGGAGCAGGGGAGCAGGGGAGCATGAAGGTATTCTCACCCCTGCCCCTCTGCCCCTCTGCCCCGAAGCCTCTTCCACTTCCGCCAAACCCCTATTTACAAATGAAACAGAGGAACTAATCTCTAATGTGGAACTGATTAGGGAGTGTATTGCGGAGCAATCCTGGGACATGATTGAGCAATTAGCATCAGTCTGGACTAAAGAATATAAATCTGCTGTTTGGAAACAGTTGACTCCTGAAGAACGTTCAAAAGTGAATGCAATAAAAGCCCGTAACCAAACTTCAGGCTAAATTGTCAGCAGAAAAATGGTGAAATTTTGGCCTAGGAAGTTGAACTATGGACACAAACGAACAACAAATCCTCTCCTCATGGGAGCTAAATGCCCTACCGTGGACGCGTGTAGTTCAACAAAAGCTTTTAGAAAGCCGCGCTCTAGTCACAGACAAAGCGATTGTAGAAGCCATAGTTGAGCTAAAACCACGAACATTCTTAGATATAGGGTGTGGTGAAGGTTGGTTGTGTCGGGAACTATGGCAGCGTGGGTTTGACGGCTGGGGAGTCGATGGCATTGCCCAAATGGTCGAAACAGCACTCGGCAATGGCGATGACCGCTTTGTGGTTAGTTCCTATCGTGATTTGCCTTCACAGAGATTTGGCAGCAGACAACAGTTTGACTGCTTCATCTGTAATTTTTCCATTCTGGGAGAAAACACCCTTGCTGAGATAGCTCATGCGGGTCAAAGCCTGTTAAAACCCAACGGCAAAATAATTATTCAAACGCTGCATCCTCATATCGCTTGTTGTGAGGTGGCATACGAGAATGGGTGGCGTGAGACTTCATGGCAGGGAATAGGAAATGAAGAGTTTCATCCGGCTCCCTGGTACTTTAGAACAGTCGAGTCATGGATTGGGGAATTTCATCTCAGGAATTACAGATTACTGAGGTTAATGGAACCAACTCACCCAAAGACCAACAAGCCAGCCTCAATGTTATTCATCTTTGAACGACATTAGTACTACAAAAACCTCAGAGTGCGAAATTGTGATTTGAACTAAAAATTGAGATTTTAACCCATGATATGCTTCAGAAATGAGTATCCAGTTTATAGTTCACTTTTAATATTCGAGTTTTTTTACTAATAGGCGTGGATCTAGCGAAGCTGTCACTAGGGGCAAGATAAGCTGAAAATACTGATATGAAAGGCTTTCAGACTATAAGTGTCTCGGATAGAATAACAAAGCGTATTTTTAGACACATTCACCCCGTCT